>CABIYL020000005.1:0-205387 GCA_902362925.2 Clostridiales bacterium
GGTGAATGTGGTGTGGGAACTTCATTCTACCATACGAGTAAAATCACTATGGATTTTCTTTTCTCAAGTGTCCAACTTCATTATGCAATCAACCTCTATATTTTTCCGCTGCCTTGGCAGGAATCAATTTTCTAACTCAAGCTTCATCGGCTGCTTGCGCCAATTCAGTGGTACGTTCCAGAACACACTGTAAGTAGCGGTGAGGATCCTAGCCGGTTTCCCCAGCTGTTTCAATCAAACTGTAAAGGACTGTGCTGCTCTGCACACCGGCAGGGGTGTTGGAAAAGAGCCAGTTCTTCCAGCCCATCACAAGGGCTTTATCTGCGCTCAGCGTGGTTGTCAGAAAGCTCCAGCCTGCCGTCCGCCAGATAGCGCGCTAAATAGGCCGCAGCTCTAAAAGATACTGCAGCGCCTTGCCCAAAGCTAATTTGGGCATGTTTTGAGGCTTTATTGCATTTTCCTATGCCAACAAAGCCTCCAGGATAGGTTTATCCTTGCTCCAAACGCTTGGCAAAGCGCTCTTCTGCTGTCAGTACGGCAAAATCCTGCTCCATCTGGAACAACTTCGAAAAATAGCACAGGGCTTCTGCCGGTTTGGAAGCAGACTGCAGTTCCTTGGGAACGACAATCAGTGCCTCGTCAAATTTGTACCGGACATGGCACCCGGATATAGCCCTGGTAGCCGTCTGCATGGAGCCAACCAGAGAATCCTCTAGGAACTGCTTTGCTTTCCGGTTGGACTGGTAATCATACAGCACAATCGGCTGCTCAGCATCGCCACTGGTCAGCCAGCCAGCGCCCACCCGTCAACAGTTTCTGCACTTCAAGAAAAAGCGGTTCATATCGTTTATATGTAACTCTTTGGCTTCTTTTTTATAACACCATTTTTCTTCCCCGCCATCAGAAATCAGCGGTTCAGCTTTCCCGCTCCTCCCTCTTTCCCGCCGAATAGCTTTATACTGCTTGGAAAAACACAGTACCCGCAGTCAACCTATCAGCGTTGACTGCGGGTGCTTCTCTTCTGTTCCTCCCCGTACCGTGCCAATTCTCAGAGCGCAAGCGAGGCTATGTAGCGGATGTCCTGCTCATGCCCCAGCGCAGTGCGGTCTGCACGCTTATAGTTCATAGTTCGCGCGGTCTCATCTCCTTGATAATTTGCCGTGGCACCGCGGTAGATTTGTCATCCGGTGCATGGTAGTAGTTGTGAGTCTGGGCACCATCTTCAAAGCCGATACCCAGTGTTTTCTGTACATAGGAGCGGAGCGCAGGGAGAGCCTTAAATTGTCGAGGGGCGCCTGTGGGGTCAGGCAGAATGGGCTCGTTCAGCAGGACATAGGCATATTGAAACTTCTGGCCAGACAATTGAAAGCGATGCAGATATCCCGTTTCCATCAGTTCCTTGATGGCATTTGTGTACTTGTTGTTCTGGGGTAAGGCCGACCTGATCACCTCTTTGCGGATTAGCCAATCAGGATTGGGATTCTGGGCCTGATATGCAAGGACCATATACCCCCCCTTAGCGGACAGGCTGAGGTTGCTGTCCTGCAGCACAGAGTTTGGAATGCGGACAAAATTACCATTTGGTCTTTTCCAATAGTTGTCCAGCATCGTATAGTTGCTATGCGGAGTCATCGAAAACCTCCATTTACTGCGGGAGGTATGTTGGGTGCAGACCGGAGCAATCTGCGCGATATGCGGCCTATTCAGGTTGGGGGCCGACGCTCCGCGTACAGGGAGTTTGTGGGGTCCGACTCCGCCGGCTGCTGTGCGGACAATTCTTATAATTAATGTCGATTATGGTAAAATAAAAGAGAGTGCCATCCTCCCTCCCAGGAAGGTATGGCACTCTCATAATTGATATATTTACTCCGACAAACTATCAGCACAGCGCAACTATACGCCGTACAGCAAGTAGAGAGAGACTCGACGAATAAAATCGCCCGCAAGAGACTTCCGGTACATACCGCACCGGATAAAAGAGAGACTAAAGTGATCATAATAACATTATACATCAAGTGCTGCCAAGCAGTGCCTCAAAATATTTTTTGCTTTTATGTAATCTTTCTCTCTCGAGCGGGCGCTGCATCGAGGATTAACGTCAAAATTGGGTATACAGCGTCAAATTCAGGCGCATATTATTCATTATAACATTATAGGAGCCGGTCACAACCCGACTCTTTTTCTGCCTGCGATATTTTGTGGTGTTTATTTTATGTTATGTTCTGCAACTCCCGCCTGCTGTCTTATAGCCGTCTAGCCGGCCAGATCCTATGGTAAGATGTGGAATGACTACCTGCCAAGAACTGCTCTGCCACTGCACGCACAAAAACGAAACCGCATCCTGTGTTTCTCTCCGTCTTACCAGACTATTGGGACCTCACAGTGAGCAACCGGAACTTTCATCTCGTCCATGGCTTTCCCGGAGATGATCGCGGCACCCGCATCCGGGGCCGGGTGGGACCAGACGGCCCAAGCTCTGCCCGGACACCAGCTGCATCGCCGGCCATACGCCCACGGTATTTCTTACCGGGCGGTATGGACGAGAATTGTTCCATCCGGCATGGAAATGGAATCGTTGACACCGCCCCTGGCTGCGGCATCCTGAATGCCGCACACCACCGTCCGGCCTGTCTGCGTCCGGATGATATAGCAGCGTTCTATGTGGGCGGGACAAAGAGAAAGCATCAGCCTTCCAGGGAAAGCTGATGCTTTCTCTTTCTCTGTTTCGTTTCAGGATTGCTTATTCAATGCGCCGCGCACAACAGAGTGAATCCCCGTCAAGGCAACGATATCCTCCTTCAGCCAAAGATCCGCTTCCGGGCAATACCAATACTGATCTTTTCGCTTTTTGAAGATACGATACGGAGTATCCAGAGAGTTGTCGTAGATATGGCAAACATCGCAGACGGGAACCAATTCTTTCACCAGATCCAGTGCTCGATCATACCGGGCAATGATCTTATCGACCGGCACATCATGCCCACCCGCAGCAACTCTGGTTGCCACACGGAAAACATTGATCTGCGGGTCCGCAGTCAGGACGTAATAGCACCGAATAAAAAATCCTTCCGCCGCCGCTCTTCTCAAAAGATTCAGATTCCGTTCTGTCGATAAAACTGTTTCAAAGCAGAAGTCCTTGCGGGCTTTTACACACGCTTCCCGGCGCTGCTCTGCAATTTTCGCTGCTTCCATGTTGTCGCAGCCCAGCGCCTGCTGGATTTCATCGGCATTGATATAGACCATATTTGTCGGGCGAAGCAGGTTCGTAATGGTACTTTTCCCTGACCCGTTGGGTCCTGCGAACACAACAATCTCCGGCTTTTTAGTGCTTCCGCTCACTGTACCGTGCCCTCCTGGTCTCACCGACTTCCTCACAAGTACCGTCGCTGTGGAGCAGGTACACCTTACCGGTTTTGGGGTCGTACTTTGCGATCGGCTGCTTGAGAATTTTTTTCTTCCTCAACTCTGCCGCCACTGCCAGTCTGGCGTTTTTCACCAGGACACCATCAGAGGGGATGGCATTTTCCATACCGTGAAAACCTCCTCAATGTATGTTACAAAACATCCGGTTAATCACCATATCTTTTATAAATAGTATACGCAAATTTTTCTATTATGTCCAGCCGGAATCCTGTTTTCCGCCTGCCGCCTGAGTGCTATTTCCGTGTATTACGAGAGTCGCTATCATTCAGAACCTGTGAGGAATCGTGGGCGCTGTCTTCATCTTTGCAATACCCGTCCATTTTCGCCCTTCATCCGCCCACGGCCGCATTTTTACTATCCGGGAGAGAGATAAAACGGCGTATCAGAAGTCCAACAGATAGTTGTCCACGGTGGTATCGCACCGCCAATGACTGAGATGAAATACACTCACTGCCATCACAGCCAGCCGGTCGTACTTGACGGGCAGCCCGTGTGCGAGAGCCAGCCGGCGATTGTTGTCGCGGATATAATAATTGCCCTCCACCTGCTTGGTGTTCCAGCGCTTGCAGCGGCGGCGCACCTCTTCGGTAAGCTGCGCACGGTAATCGGGGACGGTTTCCAGACGGGTCAGGTAGTCGTGATAGGCCCGTTGAGCCCTCACAGCACGGAGGTGGTGCAAATCAATCTTGTTCTTCATTTCTTTCCCGGAGAACACCTTATTTTCAAAACCATCGAAGAAGCTTTTGATAAAGCTCATATCCTCCGGCGCAATCCGCCGCTCCTGGTATTTGCCTCCCTTGCCCCGCCTGACTCGGACGCAGGGATAGCCGGACTCGTCAACTACCAGGTCATTGCCGCGGAGGTGCTTGTACTCAGCCCGGCGAAGCCCCGCCGCCAGCGCAAAGTCATACAACCTAGGAGATGCCTCCCGCCAGGTGTCGCTGCGGCTGTCCGCTGCTTTGACCCCCCCAGCTGCGTGCGTTGTCGGCCACCACTCGCCTGGGCTTGTTAATCGGGTCCAAAGGGATATCAAACCACCTGCATACACCGACCAGATAGGTGTGAATAGTGCTGGGGCTTTTGCCCCGGGTAACCAGCCACTCTACGTAGCCCTGCACATAAGGGCGGCATTCATCAGGGGTATTGCACCCATACTGTGTCTTGCACTACTTTCCGGATTTAATCGCGTGATTCATATATCTTTTCTCAGTCTTACTCTCCAGCGGTTTAGGATGAACAAATTAACCTAATCAAACAAAATATTCTCAATGATTTAAAGTCGCAAATTGCAAGTGCAAGTTGGACACCCGCACGGTAAAAATTAGTTAGCTGACAGAAGCGGCGTAGACAGAATCCAGGAACTTCTCGTACAGTTCCTCGGGGGTACGGTAGCCGAGCTTCTTCCGAGGGCGTCCGTTCAGTTCGTCAGCAGCATACAGGATGTCCTCTGGGGAGTAGTCCTCAATGGATGCACCCTTGGGAACAAAGGCACGGAACAGGCCGTTGTGACGTTCGTTCTGGGGACGCTCCCAAGAGGTGTACGGGTGAGCGAAGAATACTTTGCTGCCCCAGCTCTCAACCTGAGCAAAGCCGGAGAACTCGGAGCCGTTGTCCACGGTAATGGTCTTGAATACCTGGCCGAAGCGGTCGCCGTACTCCTCTTTGAGCTGCCGCATAGCATCCAGCACGGAAGCGGAGTCCTTTCCGGGGATGCGCATGGCGATGTAGTTCTCGGTTTTCTTCTCCAACAGGGAGAGAACAACCGCCTCTTTGCCAGCCCTTTTGCCAACCACGGTATCGCCCTCCCAGTGGCCTTCCTCAATGCGTAGAGCGGCGATTTCGGGGCGCTCGGAGATACCGTTGCCATAATTCTTCTTGTTCTCACGAGCCAAAGAAGCCTTGTGCTGCTTGCGTTTCAGAGCCTCCGGCAGTTCTGTCGCAGTCAAGCTGAGTTTGCCAGCCCACACTTCATTGTAGAGGGTATGGGTGCAGACCATTTCTTCAGGTGCAAACAAGCCGTGCAGTCTGGCGTAGCCGACACAGGCATCCAGAGACCACTTATGGACTCGTACTTGCGTTGTAGTCCAATTCAGAAAGCAGGTGCAGGACAGTATCTTGTGATTACGCTTTGAACGCACTCTATTTGCCTTGTAAACGGCCTCTCCTCGCTTTGCAGAGTAGCCGGGGGGTCTGCCTTTGTTGCTCTTACGAGGCGGTGTGCCTCGGCGCAACTCGTTTCCGACGGTGGTGGGGGAACAGCCAAGTTCTCTGGCTATGGCTCTGTTTGAAAGCCCATGCCGCTTGAGATACTGGATAGCTCCTCTTTCTTCTCGCCCGAGATGCTGTCCCTTCTTGCGTTCTGCGGCAACTGTGATATACTGTGTGCAGTCCATAGTGATTGCGCTCCTTCTGGTGAATGTGGTGTGGGAACTTCATTCTACCATACGAGTAAAATCACTATGGATTTTCTTTTCTCAAGTGTCCAACTTCATTATGCAATCAACCAGCTTTTTTTCATATTTCGTTACTAAGCTGTTTTGAAGGGACAGTTCGTTGGCTACTACAAAGTTATTTTGCCAGCTGGGCTTGCGGTGGCTTGTCCTGGTTATAACCGCTTGCATCCTCTTAACCTCGGCACTTATACCCAGCCATCAGATAAAAAATCTCAGACTCCGGAAATACACTGCACAAAAGCAGATGAGTCCGGTTCTGAAATTTTTTTATTTTCTGTCTTTGAAAGATAAAAGGCGAATCAAGATAGCCGTATTTGGTTCTGATTCAGGATGATTTGCTCGATTTGAACAATGTCATGTGTAGTAAAGGTAAATACGCCATACTCAGATGGACACTTTAACCGCTCAAACCAGGACCCACATGGTCGGTCAGAGCCGCCTCTATAATGGAGTCGCATCGAAAGATATAATCCGTTATACAGAGGAAAATTCCACGACCAACTACAAAAAGATTCTTCGGCTCTACAGTTTGGGAATCAACAAAACCTGCATTGTAGAAAGCTGCGGCTGTGTATGCAGCACAGTCATAGTGGCTATTTAGCGGGCCGCAGAACAGGAGCCTTCCTGGGAAAATTAAGAGCCACAGCATAGAAAACGTCGCCAGATGAGTCTTGTACGGGTAGTCAGTAGGCGAGATGAATGATCTTGCGAATCTGCCGCTCAGAAAGCCGGTACTGGGCCGCCAAAGCGCGGTAATTTCCCCCGTTGAAGTGGGCGCGGATTTCCCGGTTCCGCGCCTGCCGCTCCAGCGCCTCCCGCTTGGGAATATAGAGGTTCTGCCCCCCGCACAGCACCGAGAGCGTCAGGTAGGCCTCCAGCCCCACCGTCTCCGCAATGTCCCGGTACTCCTCCGGAATGTCCTCCAGGGTCACCCCACGGAGAGGGGTGTGGTAAAGGGTGTTCATAGGTATTCCTCCTTTGTTGATGAAAAGTCTCACGTGAGTCTTGTCCGAGTATCAGAGATGAAGCCCCTGGACGTTCAGGGTGCGGCTCTGCTTCCGGGCCAGGGCCACCGCCCCAGCCAGCGCGTCCGGCCCGTCGTCATGGGCCCCCAGCGGAAACTGGGCCAGCTGCTCCAGCAGCAGCCGCTGGTCCGGGCCAAAGCGGAGGTAGCCGTTTTTTATGTCCGGCTGGAGGGCAGACACCCGGATGGTCTTGTCCTCCGTGCTCCGCACCCCCTGGATGGGGAGATACACCCCCTGCCGGGCCGACTCCTTGGCCAGCTGCTCTTTTAAAAACCACTGGAATTGATTGGTCTCCGCCCCGAAGAGGGTGTACCCCTTGCCGTAGGTCAGGCGCAGCCGCCGCTCCGTAGAGAGAATGTCGGTGATGATCTGGTCCGGGTGCCGCCGGGCGATATCGGCCAGCAGCACATAGGTCAGCCCGCTTTCCCCGTCCACCGCCAGGGTGATGATGGCCGAGTAGTCGCTGTGGGCCGACTGGCCCAGGGACGGGTCGCAGTAGCCGTAAAAGCGGAAGGACGGGGACCCCAGGTTCAGGGCGGAGAGGTCGTAATACTGGAACCAGGCCGGGGAGAACAGGCAGTCCTCCGGGTTGATGGGCTCGTTCTGCATCTCGCTCTGAAAGGCCGCGTCTCCCTCTGTCAGGCGCATCACCTGAAGGTCGTAGTAGCTGAACTTCTGGGGCCAGAGGACCTTGGCCCCGGCGTTCATCTCCCGCTTGTGGGCGCGGTAGAAGGAGAGGGCGTGCTCCTCCCGTTTGGGGTCGGACAGGTCGGTAAAGCGCTTCCGCCACGCCTCCCACAGCGGCGACGGGCTCTCCGAAAGCACCGCCCGGAAGGTCTCGCTGGAAAAGCCAGGATTGTCCAGCAGCTTGGCCAGAAGGGAGTCGTAGTGGAGGATGGTGCCGATGGCCACCAGGTCCGTATAGCTGTCCCCAGCCTTGCACACCGCCTTCCAGAACCAGTCCGCCGTCTTGCGCCGCTGCTCCGATGTGCGCACCCCCTCGTCGTTCTCAATGTCGTCGCACAGGATGAGGTCGGGCCGCCGCTGGTAGTTCCGCCGGCCACGCAGCTTCTGCCCCGTGCCCACCGCGTCGATGCGGCAGCCGTTGTTCAGCAGGATGGAGGAGGTCTTCCAGGTCTTTTTGCCCACCTGCTCCCCAAAGTCCCGCAGAATGCGGGGATTGGTCTCCAGCTCATATTTGATGCTCTCCAGAAAGCCAGCCGCCTGGGTCTCCGTGTCCGAGATGAGGAGGATGTACTGCTTGTAGCCGTACAGCGCCGCGTGCAGCACGTTCTTCAGGGTCATCACCGTGCTCTTGGCGTGGCCACGGGGCGCCGCCACCGCCGAGCGCTTCCCCGGCGCGGTCAGCATGGACACCGCGTCCGTCACCGGGTCCATGCCCTTCATCACACGCCGCTTCCACAGCGCGTCCAGACGACGGTGAAAGGGCGGCGAGGTGCGGGTGAAGTAGTGGGGCAGATAGTAGCGTCCGAAATGCCCCAGGTCCGTGGCCCCAAGCCGGTAGTCCGTACAGTCCGGCGGGGCGAAATGGTCGTGTTCCATAGGGTGGTTGATACGCCTCCTTTTTCGCTTTGGCAGAATTGTTTCTTCACCTAAGGCGTAACACCGCCTGAAATTGCACGTTTTGGTGGAACTATGAGAAAAAATTTTTGCCCTGCTTTTGGGAAACGCTTCCCAAGGCAGGGCCGTTTTTTACCCCCATAATGAGAATAGTCAGCGGCCGCACGCCGACACACCCCCAATGCGGGGGACATCTTTCCATTGTGCAGGAGGTTTTTTCTATGGCGCTTGATTACGCAAAGGCCTATCAGCAGTTCATCGACGAGGAGCTCTCCGCCGCATCCGCCACCGCGTGGATGATCCCCGAGGCCGGCAAGGTCCGCTTCGCCGGCGGCAAGACGGTGGAAATCTCCACCCTCACCACCACCGGCCTGGGCACCTACCAGTCCGGAAAGACCGACGGCTCCGCCTTCCCCAGCGGCACCGTCACCAACACCTGGAACTCCTACAATCTGACCATGGACCGGGGCGTCAAGTTCTCCCTGGACCGCATGGACCCCAGCGACACCGCCTTCCTGGTCACCGCAGAGAACGTCATCCGTGAGTTCTCCCGCAACGCCCTGGTGAAGGAACAGGACATGTACCGCATCCACAAGCTCTATGAGCTCATCCAGGGCGACGACACCTACGGCTCCACCCATGTGGTGACCGCCGCGCTGGACAAGGAAAACGCCATCTCCACTCTCACTGGCCTGCTCCAGACCGTCCGGGGCGACGCCGAGACCATGGACGGCTTCGTGGCCCTGGTCAGCTACCCCAATCAGGCCCACTTCCTGGAGGCCGCCGACCAGACCTATCACCAGATCACCTTCGGCCAGCGGGTGGCCATCAACGGCGTGGAGTACGACAACGTGATGATGCTGGACGACCTGCCCTGTATCTTTGTCCCCCAGAGCCGCATGAAGACCGTCATTACCGTCCAGTCCGGCGCCGAGGACGGCGGCGGTATCGTGGCAGGCCCCGACGCCAAGGACATCCACGCCCTGGTTGTCCACTGCGAGACCCCCCTGGCCGTGTCCAAGCTGGACGCCATCAAGCAGTTCGGCCCCGAGGAAAACCAGTTCTTCGACGGCACCTCCATCCAGGCCCGCTATCTCTACGACCTGTTCGTGGAGTCCAAGCGCATGGCCACCATCGGCGCCGTGGTGGCACAGTGATGATGGAGCAGGCACAGCGGGAGGCTATCCGCAAAAAAGCCGCCGTCCTGGCAGGGGAGGACCTGGGAGAGGCCGCCGACGCCCTGGTGGACATGGCCGCTCAGCGCGCCTGCGCCCACTGCCAGCGGCAGGACATCCCCCAGGAGATGGAGCAGGCCGTGGCCGCACTGGCCGTATCCATGCGGGACGGGGACGGGGTGAAGAGCATCACCCGGGGCGACACCGCTATCACCTATGAGGGACAAAAGGACCCCATGGCACTCCTGGCCCCCTTCCGGCGGCTGGGCGGACTGAAGGAGAAATGAACATGAGACGAGAGGCCGGCCTTCTGGCCAAAACCTACCGGCACACCCTCACCGCACGCCGCCCCGCCCTGGAGGGGGAATGGCAGGTCCTGTATGAGAGGGAGCCCTGCGCCCTGTCCCGCTCCGCACAGGTGTCCGCCCCCGAGCCACCGGACGCCGGCGCCCCACTCCCCGAGAGCCAGTACCGCTATTCCCTCTTTACCAGGCCGGAGGTGGCCTTCCGCCTGGGCGACCGGCTGGAAATCTCCGACGGAGAGCGGGTTTACAGCGGAAGAGCCTCGGACAGCTTCTCCTACCCCTCACACACCGTCACCGTGCTGGAGATCCGGCAGGTCACGGAGACAGGTCGTACAAGCCTCACGTGAGTCTTGTACGGGAAAGGAGAGGATATGATTCAGATTCAACAGGCCGTGGCCCAATGGATGGGCCAAAAAGCCGGGGTGAAGGCCGTGGCCGGACGGTCCCCCGTCCAGGACTACCCCCTGATTACCGTGGAGGTGGAGCTGGAGAGCGCCACCCCGGTGGACGGCGGCAAACAGTGCGAAGAGCGCTTTTCCGTCACCGTCACCGCCGCCGCCGACCGGGACAGGGACCAATCCCGCCAGATGCTGGCCAATCTGGCCTGCGCCCTCCCCGGCGGTATCCCCATGGATGACCGGGTGCTCCACCCGGAAATGGTCTCCACAAAGGGAGATGCCCTGCGCTTCTCCCTGGCCCTGTGCCGGGTCTGCCCCACCGCAGGAGAAGAGGAAGGGACAGCACCCATGGAGCAACTGCATTTTCATGTTTAGGAGGAAACAAGATGGGTTTACCTGAAATTTTTATCGCCTTTGAGACCGCCGCCGTCTCCGCTGTCTCCCGCTCCGCACGGGGCGCCGTGGCACTGGTGCTCTCCGACGACACACCCCGCTCCCCCGTGACCGCCACCTATCAGAGCCTGGCCGACGTGCCCGCCGACGTGTTCACCGAGGAGAATTACCGCCTGCTGGACCTGGCTTTCCGCGCCGCCCCCGCCAAGGTCCATGTGGTGCGTCTCCAGGCCGAGGAGGAGCAGGCCGTCTATGACGCCCTCAATAAGCTCACCTTTAACTGGCTGGCCGCCCCCGCCCTGGACAGCGCCGACGTGGCCGCCTATGTGAAGGAACGCCGGGAGGCCGGCACCGCTATCAAGGCCGTGGTGGCCAACGCCGAAGCCCCCGACCATGAGGGCATCGTCAACCTGTGCGCCAACGGCCTGGTGCTCGCCGATGGAGAGATTGACGCCAAGGATTACACCGTCCGCATCGCCGCCCTGCTCGCCGCGCTCCCCCTCACCCAGAGCGCCACCTATGCCCAGCTGGCCGAGGTGGTCTCCTGCGACGACTACGACGACCCCGACGGCGAGATCGACCAGGGCAAGCTCATCATCGTTCAGAGCCGGGGCAGCTACCGCCTGGGCAGAGCTGTCAACTCCCTCACCACGCTCACTCCCGCCAAAGCCGCCCCCTTCCAGAAAATCAAGATTGTGGAGGGCATCGACCTGATCCAGACCGACATCGCCGATACCTTCGAGAAGGGGTACATCGGAAAGGTGCTCAACGACTACGACAGTAAGCTCCTGCTGGTCACCGCCATCAACGCCTACTTCAAGGAGCTGGAGGGCGAGGTGCTGGACAAGACCACCGACAACCGCTGCGCCGTCTCCCTCTCCGGCCAGAAGAGCTATCTGGAGCAGCAGGGCATCGACACCACCGACATGGACGACGCACAGATCCTCCGGGCCAACACCGGCAGCCAGGTCTTTCTGGAGGCACGCCTCACCTTCTGCGACGCCATGGAGGACCTGGCCCTGGAAATCTCGATGTGATAGGAGGAATGGAATATGGCCAATGTACAGGCAAACCGCACCCTCTCCGGCTCCTTTGCCGAGGTCTGGGTAGACGGCGCAAAAATCGCGGAGCTCTCGGAGCTCACCCTCACCGTCAGACTCCAGCGGGAGGAGGTCCAGCTGGGGATGGACGTGGACAGCAAAATCACCGGCTACGCCGGTGAGGGTACCATGGTCCTCAAACAGGTGTACACAAGGTTCTATGAGGTGCTGGAACAGGCCAAAAACGGCGCCGACAAGCGCTGCACCATCACCACCGCACTCAAGGACCCCGACGCCATGGACGGCATGGAGGAGCGCTATTCCGTGTCCAACGTGGCCTTCTCCCAGCTGCCCTTTATCAATTACAGAATGGGACAGGTCAACGAGCAGAAAATGGAGTTCCGCTTCCGCCCCTCCGACCTGGTGTGCATGGACGCCATTGAGGCCGGAAGCTGATGGAGCTCATGGAGCGGCTGCGCCGGCGCAGCCAGCAGAGTAAGGAGACCGCCCAGGTCGACTGCGGGGGTCTGGGCGTTCTCACCATCCAGGCTCTCCCCATCCGGGAGTGCCAGGCCATCGCCAACGGACCCGACGGCGACCGCGCCCTCCTCTACGCCGCCTGCCGCCAGCTCCAGTCCGCAGGAGAGCAGCTGCGCAGGGAGGGACGGCTCTTCCGCCCCGACGAGATTATGCAGCTGGTGTCCGAGGAGGAGGCAAAGGCAGGCGCCAACGCCGTGCGGCAGCTCTCCGGGCTGGACCTGAGGCAGGACAGCGGAGCAGAGGAGACGCCGCCCCGCTCCCAAAAGGCCGGACAGCCGGAGGCGGAGACACAGCCGGGGCGGGATGGGACGCCACAGTCTCAAAGACCGGCCCGTGAGAACGGAATGGACAAAATCCGACATGGCTTCGTGCAGGGCACGGCGCCGCCTACTCGGACAGACCAGACCGAAACAGAAAGAATCCCACTTGAATCCGTGCACAAAATCAGGAGACAGACAAGCGAAACAGGACAGCGCTTTGACCGGCATACAGCGGTCGGACAAGCCTCGCGTGAGGCGGAGCGGGAAAACAGCGGCGGAAAAAGCCGGCCGGACAGCGCGTCCGGTTACAAAATCCAGCGGGTACAGGCCGCAAACAGACCTGTATATGAGGAAAATGTATTACCAAAGCGGGGAGAAAAGGAGAGAGAGCAGGGCGGAAAGGCGGATAAACCTGCCGGAATCAAGCCGGATGCCCCCGCGCCGGAGAGAAAACAGCTGCACGAAATCAAGTCGGAATCCGGCGGGTCAGCGCACGGGCGCGGGGAGGAGTATTCCTCTCCCGAGAGGGAGCGGCTGCACGAAACCAAGTTGGAATCCAGCGAAGCGGCGCGCGAAATCAAGTCGGAATTCCACGGCCAGGAGAGGGCACGGCTGAACGAAACCAAGTCGGAATTCCACGGCCGCTCAGAGGGCCGCTTGCAGGAAATCAAGCCGGAACTCAGAGCGTCCGTTCCCGCAACCGGGGCGGCAGAGCAAAGCCCAGGACCCATACCGGCGGTAACTGAGGACCTGGCACGGGAAGTTGCACGGGCCATCCTGGACGGCTTGCAGCGGGCCGCCGGAGCCAGATAGGAGGAACACAGCCATGAATACCCGCACTGTACTGCTCTGGCACAACAACGGCGAGACACAGTTTACCTTTGCCGTCAACCCGGCCAATATCACCGTCTCACGCCCCAACGTCAACCGGACGGTCAGCCTGGCCATGGGCGGACAGCTTAACCTGTGGGGCGGCCGGGGCTTGCGGGAGGTGCGCCTGGACACCTTCCTTCCCAGGGAGAGCTCCCCCTTCTTCGACGGACGCTCCCCCGACACCATCTTGTCCCTGCTCAAATCCTGGCAGGACTCCGGCGACCCCATCCGCCTTATCATCTCCGGCACCGACATCAACGACGCCTTCCTCATCGAGGACGCCTCCCAGTCCTTCCGGGAGGGGGACGGAGACGTGTGGCTCTCCCTGCGGCTGCGGGAGTACAAGTTCCAAAACGTCTCCCGGCAGCAGACAGGACAGAACGCACAGCCTGCCCAGACCACTCAGCGGGAGGATGAGCGCATCACACCCAAGACCTATACCGTGGTCAAGGGCGACACCCTGTGGGACATCGCCGCCCGTTTCTACGGCAGCGGCACCAAATGGGCGGAGATTGCCGAAAAAAACGGCATCACAAACCCCAGATTACTTCAGATTGGGACGGTGCTGTATCTATGAATCTCTATCTGGCCGGACAGCGGCTCAATGAGGTGCTGGGAGAGCTGTCCCTGTCCAAAAGCAGGGGAGAGGCTGCCGCCACCCTCTCCGCCGTGGTCATCACCGCTGCCGCCGACGACTTCTTCCCAGGCCTCACCCTGGCCCTGGGAGACGGCGTAACCCTCGCCGACGACAGCGGCACCTGCTTTTCCGGCGGCGTCCAGGAGGTGAGACGCACTGCGGAGACCGTCGCCTTCACCGCCTATGACCGGGGAATTTACCTGACCAGAAACGAGCTCTACGGCGTATTCTCCGGCTCCGCAGCCGACATCGCTGCCCAGGTGGCCGCGCGCCTGGGCATCCCACTGGGCACAGTGGACGCCCCCACAGGCTTCCACACCATCGTCACCTCCTCCGGCGACACCGCCTATGACATCCTCCGCAGGGCCGTGGGGGAGAAGCGGGAGATTGCCATGGACGGAGAACGCCTGCGCATCGGGGGAGAGGCGACCGCCCCCGTGGCCCTGGCAAAAGAGCGGGTCCTGTCCGTGGAGTGCGTGGGCTCCATCCGGGAGATGGTCAACCGGGCCGTGGTCCTCGAGCGGGGTACCACCACCCCGCTGGCCCAGGCCCAGAACGGCCACGACCTGAACGCCTACGGACAGTTCCAGACCGCACGCGCGCTCTCGGGCGACAGCCCGCAGGCCCAGGCGGACGCCGCCCTCAAAAGCGCCGCCTGCACCGCACGGCTCACCCTGCAGGGAGACCTGGCACTCCGCTGCGGCCGGCAGGTGGAGTTCTCCGCACCGGAGTGGGGCCTGGAGGGACGCTTTTCCATTACCGGCGTGGAACACCGCTGGAAAGAGGGCCTGTTTACCACCGCGCTGGCCCTGGAACGGGAATTGGGAGGGAATTTATGAACGTATACAGCCAGCTTTGGGACCTGCTGGGACACAAAAAAGACCGGGAGCAACCCGCCGTCTTCGGCGTGCTCTCGGCCATCCAGCCCCCGGAGGTCACGCTCCGGGGCACAAGGCTCTCAAAAGGACTTTTTTACCCCGCCGGAATGACCCTCCGCAAGGAGGACGTGGGCAGGGAGGTGCTCCTGCTCCCCTGTGAACAGGGGCTCTATGTGGTGGGATTTGTGGAAGGGGGAACCATATGATTTTTCCCGACTGGGGAGAAAGCCCCCAGGAACAGACCCGGCAGCCCCTGCCCCCCTTTCGGGAGTGGGAGGTGGACTGGCAGTCCGGCGCCCTCGCCCTCCGGGACGGGGAGCCTTACACCGTATCAGGAGACAGGGCCCTGCAAATCTGGGTCCACAAGGCCCTCCTCCCCGAAACCGCACGGTTTTTATATACAGCCTGGTCCTTCGACTACGGCAATGAGCTCTCCGGCCTGCTGGGCTGCGCGGGGGACAGGGGTATCCTGGAGAGCCTGCTCAGACGCTACATCCGAGACGCGCTTCTGGTGTGCCCCTACATCCGGGAGGTGGACGGCTTCTCCTTCTCCCATGAGGGAAGCAGAGTAAAGGCCGCCTTCTATGTGGCCACCATATACAACGGATTTTATCAGCAGACGGAGGTGACGCTGTCATGACCAAGGAAGAGGCTCTGAACCTGATGACGGAGGCCTACAACGGACCCGGCAGCACGGACGAGGGCACCTTTGTGGGGGACATCCTCCGCGCCTGTGCCGACGCCATCGCCCAAATGTGGAGCATGGACGTGGACGGACTGGCCCGAAGGGCCTTCGTCTCCACCGCCGTGGGAGACTGGCTCACCGCCGTGTGCGCCGACCGGGGCGTGGAGCGCCTGGACGGAGAGGACGACGACTCCCTCCGCCAGAGAACCCTCAAAAAGCTCTCCGGCTCCCCCACCTCCGGCAACGCCGACCACTATATCCAGTGGTGTACCTCCGTGCCCCAGGTGCTCCGCGCCAAGGTATTCCCCCTCAGAAGAGGGGCGGGCACCGTGGACGTGACCATTGTGGACACCGACGGCCGCGCCCCGCAGGAGGAGGTGCGGGCCGCCGCCCAGGCCGTGGTGGACCAGCAGCGGCCCGTGGGCGTGGACGCAAAAGTCACCGCCCCCACCGAGACCCCCATCCAGGTCTCCGCCTCCGTCACCCTCATGGACGGCGCACAGCTGGAGCCCGTCAAGGCCCAGCTCCAGGAGGAGATGGCCGCCTTTTTGAAGGAAATCGCCCTCAACACCCAGACCGTCAGCTATGCCAAGGCCCTGCGCCTGCTGCTGGACTGCGCCGGCGTGGCCGACGTCACCGGCTTTACCCTCAACGGAGGGGACGAGAGCCTGGTGCTGGCCGAGGACGCCGTGGGCGTGTGCGGGGAGATTCTGCTCCAGGAGGTGAGCTGATGCGCCTGCCACAGTATCTCAGCCGCATCTCTCCCGTGGGCGAGACCCTGGACGCCATCGGCGCGGGAGAGGAGAAGCTGGCCGGGGAAATTACGGCGGAAAACGGACGGCTGTCCGTGGCCTCCGCAGACCGGGACGGCCTGAGCCTGTGGGAGGCTGACTATGGCCTGGAGGATGCCACAGGAATGTCCCAGGAGGTGCGCAGAGCCAAAATCCGCACCGCCATGTCCGGCGCAGCGCCGCTCACCCCGGCCTACCTCAAGGAGCTGTGCGTCACCATCGGCGGCGCCTCCTTCGGCGAGGTGGAGGAGGACTTCCCCCACTGGGCCGTCCAGGTGCGGCCCGTAACCAGGGACAAGGTGGTCACCGACACAGAAATCCTGGAGGAGAGCATCCGAAAGCTTCTCCCTGCACACCTGTCCCTGGAAATTCTCCCCTGCGCCCTGCTCACCGCCCCTGACAAGGTCTTTGCCGTGCTGTCCGCCGGAGGTATGGTCCAGCTGGAGGGTACCCTGAAGGTGGACACCGCCCAGGGCTGGGCCGCCATGGAGCGCTTTTCCGTGGCCACAGGTGCCGTGGCACCTGAGCTGTGGGGGAGAGCATAATAAAAGAGACCTGCCGCAAAAGTAAACTGCCCCCATTTGTTAGATAGTATGGTATACTAATAACAAATGGGGGCAGTTTATTTGTATTTCCTTGGCTCCTTTGCTTTTGCGCTCCCACTCAGCATCCCAGCACCGCCTGCTCCCACAGCCTGACAACCCAGGATACGGGGCCGGTAGCGTTCTTCACTCAAATAGGTCACCTCCTACAAATTTTACAATTTCATTCAGTCAATTTTATAAAATACAATTAGTTATTTTTTGCAAAAAAGCTGCGAAAAGAGAGAAGTTTCGGTTACAATGACAGGTTATAACTGAGGATTAAAGACTGAGTTGTATAACTGTTCCAAGAGGTGCGGCGCCCCGCCGGTGCAGACTCCCTCATATGCCGGGAACTGGATACTTCAACTGAAAATTTTCGGTTGAAATATCCTGAAATTTGAAGTAAAATAAACAGAGTATCAGGAGATACCCCCCTTTAATATTGGAACGAACAGAACCCAAAAAACGATCTTAGGAAGAAAGATGGTGAATAATTGGCTTGATTCATTCCGACAAAGCGGATAAAGGAAATGGCGTAAGAAAAAGACGCAGGTTCCCGGTTATCCTTGCCGGGATTGGGGTGATTGTTGTCATAGGAATCGTGTGGTTTGGGATGGCCCAGGGGAATAACCTGAAAGCTCTCTATCTGGCTGTGACCTCCAATGCCGAAAAGCTGGAGCAAAAGCAGGCGGAGCAGGACAAGAAACAGGAGGACCTCCTCCAGGAATACGGACTTGTAAAACCCGATATCAGCCAAAACAATGGGACGGAGTCCTCCGAACAGGGCACCACCCAGCCGCCGGAAGAGAGCCTTCCAACGGATAGCCAGACACCTGTACAGATGCCCAGCCAGTCGCCTGCACAGTCACCCAGCCAGACACCTGCACAGACGCCCAGCCAGTCGCCCGGACAGGACGCGGAGCAGGACGCGGACCAGCTGCAGGCGGAGCTGCAGGGATACATCAACCAGCTCTATCAGGTACAGGCCAGATATCAGCAGCTCCTTGACGAGATGGTGGAGTCCACAAAAAAGGAATTTTGGAGCCTGCCCAAGGACCAGCAGGTGGCCAGCAATAAAATGAAGATTGTCCGCGCCAAAATGGACGACCTTATCGCCCAGGAAAAGGCCTGCGACGCCGAGGTGGAGGCAATCCTGTCCGACATTCAGGACGTCTTGAAAAGACAGGGGAAATCCACCGAGCTGGTCAATGAAATCCGTACTTATTATGAGGAGACAAAGGCAAACTGGAAAGCCGCCAAAATGACGGAACTGTACAGCTGAGTCTACCAACACTTATTTCAAAAAAGAAAATTATAGTAGTAAGGAGAAATGAACGTGAAGAAACAAGCATTATCCGTGTGCCTGGCCGGTACCATGCTGCTCGGCACCCTCTCCGCGCCCGCTGTGGCGCTGAACGTGGACCAGCTCACCGACGTGAAAAAGTCCGACTGGTTCTATTCCGCCGTCCAGTATGTGGCTGAGAACGACTACATGATCGGCGTGAGCGAGGACAAGTTCGCCCCCACCATGGAGATGACCCGCTCCATGTTCGTCACCGTGCTGGCCAGACTGGAAGGCGTGAAGGACGAGGGCGCAAAGAGCAACTTCAAGGACGTGCCCGACGGCACCTGGTACACCCAGGCTGTCAACTGGGCCGCTGAAAACGGCATTGTTCAGGGCAACGGCGAGGGCATGTTCCTGCCCGACGCCCTCATCACCCGGCAGGATATGTGCACCATGATGGCCCGCTACATCGCCTACCACGAGAAGAAGCACAACGTCACCCATGAGAAGAAGGGTGAGGAGAAGAACTTCGCCGACAAGGACCAGATCAGCAGCTACGCCCTGGAGGCCGTGAACAGTTGCGTGGCCTGGGGCCTCGTCGAGGGCAACGAGCTGGGCTACTTCATGCCCCTCAACACCTCCACCCGCGCTGAGGCGGCCGCCATCATCTCCCGCCTGACCTGGAAGTCCAACGAGTCCGGCGGCAGCATCGGCGGCGGCGGTGGCGGCGGCGGCGACGTGACCAAGACCGCCAGCTACGGTATCAGCGTCAAGCTGGACGTGCCCAGCAGTCTGAGCACCACCGACCCCGAGCTGCTGGTCAATTACAGCAATGTGACCATCAAAAACAGCACCGTGTCCGGCGACAAGACCTTCGGTCAGGTCGGAAAGGACCTGGTGTCCGGCGAGAACGCCAACGTCCTGAGCAACGCCATCAATGAGGCGCTGAACAGGGTCAAGGGTAAGACCTTCACCCAGACCGTTAACGGCCAGCAGATGACCGCCAGCGTCTCCAAGGACGGCGTGGTCTCCGCCTCCGTGGCCGTCAAGGTCACCGACGTGACCGCCAAGACCCGCGCCTCCCAGGCCGAGCTGGAGGAGCTCGTCACCAAGCTCCAGAGCGGCGGCAAGATGTCCTTCACCAAGGATGAGCTGCTGGCCATGGACGACCTGCTGACCAAGGTCGAAGAGCTCAAGAATATGTCCGACAAGGATATTCAGGACAAGATCGACCAGGTCGTGGCCGAGAAGCCCGAGCTGGAGCAGGTGGTCAGCGGCATGACCCCCGAGGCCGTCAGAGACGCTGCCGCCGACTACCAGACCCAGGTGGAGAATGTTTTCACCGACATCGGCGTTGACCGCAACAACATCGCCAGCCTGCCCGACGATTACACCAGCACCGAAATCTCCAAGGAGCCCGTGCTCATGAACGTGGCCATGGACCTGGGTGCCTACTATGACCAGGCTGTGGAGAAGTTTGAGGACGAGGCCAACAAGGACAAGGCCATCAGCCGCATGGAGTCCGAGCTGGGCCTGACCTTCACCGCCGACCAGAAGGCCAAGGCCGAGGCCGTGTATGACCTCAACAACCCCGCCAAGTATGTCACCAACAACAACGACGGCACCCTCACCCTCAAGACCAGCGCCGATTACCTCAAGCTGATCCAGGACAACGTGTCCGCCACCACCGACTTCTACGCCAGCCTGGGCCAGGACGAGACCTTCTACAAGGGCCTGCTGGAGCGGCTGGAGAACAAGTATCAGGACGGCTACGGCGTGACCTACACCGGCTCCCTGGACGACATGGCCGCCCTGCTGGGCGACAAGGACGGCATCCTGGTGGACGGCACCACCTTCCGCGATGACATGACCTTCTCCGTCACCGTGGAGGTGAACCAGGACACCTACTCCGTATGGCGCGACCTCATTGCCGGCAAGTGGAGCCAGGCCTCCGCTCTGCCCGAGGTGATGCCCGACGCCCTCAAGGACCTGATGGGCACCTATACCCTGACCTTTACCCTCGACAAGCAGTAAACCAGACATTCATACAGCAAAGATGGGGCGCAGGATGTGCACTGGCATATCCTGCGCCCCCCTTAGAAAGGAAATTTTTTATGAAGCGACTTTCCTGTGGCCTGCTGGCCGCCGTTATGACCACAAGCCTGCTGGCCGCCCCCGCTGCCGCCGCCGAGTTCTCCGACATCCAGGGCCACTGGGCCCAGTCCGCCATCCAGCAGGTCACCGACTGGGAACTCTTCGCCGGAAACGATAAAGGCCAGTTTATGCCCGACGAGACCATGACCCGCGGCATGTTCGTCACCGTCATGGAGCGCACCGCAAAGATGCTGGGCGTCTATCAGGCGCCCCAGCAGTCCGCCTCCTTCTCCGACGTCCAGGCCAACGATTACTTCGCCTCCGGCGCCGCCTGGGCTCAGGCCAACGGCCTGGTCAAGGGCGTGGGTGACAACCGCTTTGCACCCAACAACCCCATCAGCCGCGAAGAGATGTGCGTGCTCATGGACCGCTTCCTCCGTACCTTTACCGACTATGATCTGGACGCTTACCTCGCCGTAGAGAACACCTTCCTGGACAAGGAGGAAATCGGGGACTACGCCAAGCAGAGCGTGGACCTGTGCGTGGCCCTGGGCATCGTCCAGGGCATCAGCGTGGAGGGCGGCATGGCCTTCCAGCCCAAGCAGCCTGCTACCCGCGCCGCTGTGGCCGTCATCCTGGGCCGCCTGGTGCCCGTGTTCAAGGAGCTGCCCCCTGTCCCTGAGCAGCCCGGCGGCGGCACCGAGGGCGGCGAGACCGGCGGACAGCCCGGCGGCGGCACCGGCGGTGAGACCAACCCCGACGACAGCCACACCGAGGAGGAGAAGGCCGAGGAGGCCAAGGTGGCCGAATATCTCCAGATTATGCTGGACAACTACAACAACTCCTCCTACCTGCCCACCACCGACCAGCAGGTCCAGGACTGCATGGCCATCCTTATGGGCGCTATCAGCGACGCCCTGGTCCAGCGCCAGAACGGCCAGTTCCTGGACCGGGCCTATATCCAGACCCAGTATGCCGCTCAGATCCAGCAGCTCAAGACCGAGTATGACAAGCTGACCGAGGACCAGCTCAACCAGATTAATAATGTCATCGTTCGCCTGGGCGACTCCGAGCAGATCTACTTCGTCATGGACTACTTTGGCGTGTCCATGGGCAACTGAGAAATTGTTTTACTGAAGTATACCCTATTGATACAGTACAAATCTGTATCAATAGGGTTGCTTTTTGCTGTTTTAAGATATATTGCAATCAAAATAGGCCAAAATGAGAAAACGGAGGCCGGAACTTGAAGCGTGGATACGTCCGGGTGAGCACCCCGGAGCAGAACACCCTGCGACAGCGGTGCTCATGGAGCGGCTGGGGGTGAAGCGAGTCCACATGGACCCCATGAGCGGCAAAGACACCGCACGCCCCCAGCTGCAAAAAATGCTGGAGTTTGTCCGCAAGGGGGACATGGTGTGGAGGAGTCTGTCAGCCGCTTTGCAGAAATAAACGGGACCTGCCAAGAGGCAGGTCCTTTTTTCACGCGAAAATAGGAACGCCATGGAGGAACCGGGACACAAGTATGAGACAGGATTTCCGGCTACACTGAAAACAGTAAGGAAAAAGGAGGGATGTCATTGCATCAGGACATCATCTGTTCCACACCCATCTCAGAGGAAGGGCTCGCCCACGCCTGCGGCCTCTTTTTCCGGCAGATCCGTTCCCACAGAGAGCGCCTCATGGACTACTACCTGGGCCGCCAGAGCGTGCCCAAGGGGGAGGCCGTCCGGGGACGGCCCGATAACCGCCTCCGCGTCCCCTTCCCCCGGTACATCACCCAGGTGCAGACCGGCTATTTCCTGGGCCAGCCCCCCACCCTGGCCTTCGACCGCAGCGAGGAGGGGGCCGTATTCTCCGCCCTGCCCGACGCACCCCACTTCCCCTGTCTGCTTTACGAGGCCGCCCGGGACGCCAGCGTGTGCGGTATGGGCGCCCTGCTGGCCTGGCTGGACAAGTCAGGGCCCAGAGTGTGCCGCTGTGACCCCATGTCCGTCTTTTTCCTCCGCTCCGGCGCAGCCGGAAGCCCCATCCAGGCCGGAGTACGACTGTTCCAGGAGGAGGGGAGCGTGGTCCGGGGCGTGCTCTATGAGCCGGAGCGCCTGCGTACCTTTGCCCTGGAGCACGGCGGGGTCCGCTTCGAGACGGAGGAGGAAAACCTCCTCCACGCCATGCCCCTAATCCCCTTCTACAACAACAGTGAGGGCAGTGGTGATTTCGAGGCCGTCACCGGTCTGGTGGACGCCTATAACCTGCTCCTCTCCGGCGCCCTGGACGACATGCAGTCCGTGGCCAACGCCTTCCTTGCCCTCTACGGCATGCAGGGCACCACCCAGGAGGATATCGACCAGGCAAACCGTTCCCGCATCCTATCCCTGTCCGAGGGGGGCAGGGCGGAGTTCGTGGTGAAAAACCTCAACCACGAGGCCCTGGGCCAGCTGGAGGGGAATCTCCGGCGCTCCATTTTGCAGCTGTCCATGACACCCGACCTGTCCGACCAGAATTTTGCCGGCAACGCCTCCGGCGTGGCGCTGCAATACAAGCTCTGGGGCATCGAGCAGGTGCGCTCGGCCAAGGAACAGGCCTTCACCGACGGCATCCTGGCCCTACTGGAGGCCCTGGCCGGGGGACTGGCCACCCTGGGCAGGCCCGTGACCTTCCGGGCCAAGCCCGCCTTTTACAAAAACCTGCCCCAGGATGCCGCCGCACTGTCCGAGACCCTACTGACCCTCTCCCCAATTCTCTCCCGGCGCACCATCCTGGAGCGGCTGCCCTACGTGGATGACCCGGAGGAGGAGGAGCGGCGCAAGGAGAGGGAAGAGATGAATTTGGAGGAGTGACACCATGACCCAGGAAGAACTGCAAGAGCTGGAGACTCTGCGGGAGGAAAAGCGGACCCGCCTCCAGCGGGAACGGGCCGAGGCTGCCCTGAAGGAGTCCGGCGTTCCCGCCGACTTCGCCCCCCTGCTGGCCGGAACTGACGACGAGGACACCGATCAGCGGACCGGCGCCTTCTGCGCCGCCTATCAGAAGGCCATCACCCAGGGCGTGCGGGAGCGGCTGCCCGAGCAGCCCCCCAGGATGACAACCCCAGTCGCCCAACCCAGACCCCGCCGCGGTGTGCAGCGGCTGCGGTAAAAAGGAGGATACGCCATGAAATTGACGGGATATTACACCGACGCGGGCGAAAAAATCGCCGCCGGACTGCTGGCTGGCGCCACGTTGTCCGTCACCCGCATCACCGCAGGCTCCGGCTCCACCGCCCTCTCCGCCGCCGCCCTGGACCAGGAGCAGCAAAATCTGGGGCCCTGTGAGCCCGAGGTGTCCGGCACCACCGCCGTAATGCGCTGCACCCTCTCCTCCGACCAGGCCAAGACACCCTATTTCCTCCGGGAATTGGGCGTCTATGCCCTGGACGACACGGAGAAAGAGGTGCTATACCTTATCTTCCGGCTGGATGAGGAGGTGTCCATCAACCCCGCCTTCCGGCTGGTGCTTCGGTTCAACCTGGAGCAGACCCTCTCCGACGGCGCCGGGGTGAAGGTGACCGCGCCCCTCACGGGCCTGGCCACCCAGGAGGACCTCAAGACCAAGGCCGACCTGGTGGACGGGCAGATCCCTTACGGACAGACCAACCACCTGGCCATCGTGGGCAGAAAAACCATCTATGTGGATGCCGCATCGGGGGATGATTCCAACCCGGGCACACAGGACATGCCCTTCCGCACCATCCAGGCCGCCGTGGACTCCCTACCCAGGAATTTGGGCGTGGCCCAGGCTACTATCCTTGTGGCAGACGGCACCTATCCGGAGCATGTGCTGATCAACGGATTCACAGGAGGCGCCGCCTATCAGCCCTTTATCCTGAAAAGCGCCTCCGGCTCCACGGAGGCAGTAAGTATCGGCTCCATCTCCATTGCCAACTGTGCCGCCACCATCAGACTGGAATACCTCTCGGTCACAGGGGATCTGGGCGGAACCACAGCTACAATCGGCCTTTCCGGGGCATGCGCGGATTTGTACTATGTAACAGTCAATCAGTCCGGCAGCAAGACCATCGGCATCTCGGTGGGAGCAAACGGACATGCACAGGCTTTCATTTACCGCTGCACCGTGGATGGCTATTCCGAAGCCGGGATCAGCGTGCTCCGGGCGTCGGTTGCCAATATTACCGGCTCCACCCTGAAAAACAACGCGGTGGGGGTCAAAGTGTCCTCCAGCACGGGCTACGCCGGGATCGCGATGGTGAGCAGCATGACCTATGAGGCCAATACGTCTAATTCCCAGGCAGGGTATGGAGGACAGATTTTTGGAGGTGCGGCATGACCGTTATTTTTGCAAAAGAACAGTTTGTCTGCTCCAAGGCCGTCCGGGACGGCGACAGTGCGACCCTCTTTCTGGAGGGGGGCGGCACCGTGGTGTTCTCCGGCGTCCAGGACTGGGATGCCTTCACCCTGGAGGACGGCGCATGGACCGCCCCCGAGGTCCAGCCCGTTGAGCAGCTGCGGGCCGACGTGGACTTTCTCGCCGTCATGACGGGGGTGATGCTGTAATGGACGTGTACGAGCTGGCAAGGAAGTATTATCCCAGACTGTGGGACAGGGAGCGCCTTGAGGCCCTGGCGGCCGCCGGGAAGCTCTCCCGGGAGCAGCTGGAGCAGCTCCTGGAGGAGAATAAGACCTAAACAAAGCCGGGTCTGCCGCAATATGCGGCAGACCCGGTTTTTCTGCTCAAAGAGAGGTCGTTCCGTTCTGAAGAATGTCGGCGATGCGCCGGCTGGCCAGACCATCGCCATAGGGGTTGCTGGCCGTGCTCATGCTGTGGTAGACCTGAGGGTCTTCCAGCAGCTCCTTGAAGCTGCGGTAGATGGTCTCCTCCTCGGTGCCCACCAGCTTCAGCGTGCCCGCCGCGATGCCCTCCGGGCGCTCCGTGGTGTCCCGCATGACCAGAACCGGCTTGCCAAGGGAGGGGGCCTCCTCCTGGATGCCGCCGGAGTCAGTGAGGATCAGGTAGCTGCGGGAGAGGAAGTTGTGGAAGTCCAGCACGTCCAGCGGCTCGATCATATGGATGCGCTCGTCGTCCCCCAGAATCTCCGTGGCCACCTCCCGCACCGCCGGGTTCATGTGGATGGGGTAGATGGCCTTCACATCCGGATGCTCGTCGCACACTCGGCGGATGGCCCGGAACATATGCTTCATGGGCTCCCCAAGATTCTCCCGCCGGTGGGCCGTGATGAGGATCAGGCGGCTGCCCTTCGCCCACTCCAGCTCCGGATGGGTGTAGCTCTCCCGGACCGTGGTCTTCAGCGCGTCGATGGCGGTGTTGCCCGTGACAAAAATGCGTTCGGCCGGCTTGCCCTCCTTCAGCAGGTTGTCCCGGGCCATCTGGGTGGGGGCAAAGTTATACTGGCTGATGATGCTCACCGCCTGGCGGTTGAACTCCTCCGGGAAGGGGGAATAGATGTTGTGGGTGCGCAGGCCCGCCTCCACATGGCCCACCGGAATCTGAAGGTAGAAGCAGGCCAGGGCGGTGACAAAGGTGGTGGAGGTGTCGCCGTGGACCAGCACCACGTCGGGCCGCTCCGTCTCCAGCACCTCCCGGATCTTCAGGAGAATGTTGGCCGTCACGTCAAACAGGGTCTGGCGGTCCTTCATCACAGAAAGGTCATAGTCGGGGGTCACCGAAAAGGCCTCCAGCACCTGATCCAGCATCTGGCGGTGCTGCCCGGTGACGCACACCAGGGTCTGAATCCCTTCCCGGGTCTTGAGTTCATTGACCAGAGGACACATCTTGATGGCCTCCGGCCGGGTGCCGAACACCAGCATGATCTTTTTCATATGATTACCTCTCTTTTTCTTTCGGTTCGGTCAGCGCCTGACCGCATGGAATGGTGAGTTCTCCAATGGTAAAGGTATGAGTCCGTGGGTCAAAGCGCAGCCCGCCGGACGGCGCTTTGGAATCGCCCAGCCGTACCAACCCGTCCCCATCCTCAATGGTGATGGCGGTAAAAAAGACGCCGCCCCTTCCGGACAAGTCAAACTTCAAAGTGGTGATGGCGTCCAGATGGTTTGTCCTGCGGGAGATAAGGCCATACCCCGGCACGGCTGTGTCGCCGTGAATGACCTCAAGCCGCACCGGATCACCGTACTGACGAAGTCGGACCTGATAACCGCTGTCGGCCACACGCACAACGACCTCACGATCGGTGGACAGCACGACCTCCATCTCCTCCCCTAAATGGAACAGCTGAGAATAAGTGTGATTCCACATGCCCTTCAGCGTGTCCATCAGGATGGTCAGATCATCAGCGGAGAAAAAATCCCGCTGGAATCGCACGCCCCGATAGGCGCGATTGAATACCCGGATATGGTCGTAATCCGTGTGGAAGCGGTATCCCTGCATCCCAACGCGGTCCGTATGCCGGGCCGAACAGGAGTAGCTGCGATCGTCCACGACCACTGTATTATGGGCCTTTGCCGAGAGGAAATAAGCGCGGAACGCATCGTTGGCATATCCGTACATGCCGCAATCCACAAAAATCTCATGCCCCTTGGAATAAAGCAGGAAGGAGCAGTCATCCGCATGCTTGTGGGTGGTTTGGACATACCCCGCCTTGAGCAGTTTCCAGGTATCCTGCTGCGGCGCGTCCCCACGGTTGGAACGGTAGAAATAGTAGCCGCTCTGCGGATAGATCCGATGCTCCTCCGGTGTGTGGCGGCGCATTTTCTCGGCCGCGCCGTAAAGCTGGCCAGGGAGATTGCCTGTGTCTCCTACCTGGGCCACGATGCCGTTTGGCTTGCGCGCCCACAGGCCGAATTCCCGGGCCCTGGCCATATCATCCTGAAGCTTTTCTCCCATGGGATCCCCGTTCCGGCTCAGAAAAATGCCGATGTCCCGGAACAGCTCCACCACCATATCCGCGTAGCCGGGGGAATTTTCCGTATGTACCAGCTCCGAATTGAAGGCCCACTGCTCCTGGAGCAGCAGGCGCGCTTTGGCGTGCTCCACCCAGTCCTTCCGCTCCAGCACCACCCCCAGGTGCAGCAGGGCCTGGTCCTGCATAATCCCGTGGTTGTGGCGTCTGGTATAGTGGGCATCGTCGTTGAGCCAGCTCCCATGCTCCTCCAGCAGGCCGGAGAGGTCGCCGTGCAACGCGTCCGACAGCATCCCAGCCTTGGAGCAAACACCGCAAAAATACAGCAGGTTCTCCACCCGGAGCGCAGCCGCGTGATCCCCATAGACATAGGGGTTGTTCCTGCTTTTTGAGGGGTCAGAGGAGTACTGCACCCAGCTTTGAATGAAGCGCCGCGCATAGTCCAAAAAGGCACGCTCCCCCGTGCGCTCGTACGCGTTGGCGAGTACCTGGACGGGAGTGAGCGCCTGAAGATATAACTGGAAGGTATTGGGAAACTTTGACCACTTGACATTGAAGTCCAGCGTTTCCAGCCGGTAGGGCATGGGCTCAATGCTGCGGAACACCCACAGCCTGCCGTCCATGATATCCCTTGCCCGGGACTCGGCCTCCTGTGCCCAGAAATATGGCTTGGGTGCGGGAAGGCCCCATCGTTCAAATCTGGAATGAAGGGCGGTATGTGAACCCTCTGCGGGGCGGAACAGGACCCAGTCGGTTTCCTTCAACGTGGTGACATATGCCCCATCCGGCCCGTCGGGCCAGTGACGCACAAATACCCGCACCGCGTAGGTACCAGGGTCAGAAAGCGGAAAGGTATAGGTATTTGCTTTGAGATAAAACTGCTTTTTGAGCACACCCCGGGCCTTTTCCAGGAGGTAATAGGCGTATCGTGTGGTTTCGTCCCCCTCCGGTACGGTCACCTCCACCACAAGAGCGGCTGGCTCCAATCTGCTGACAGCGGTAAATTCCATCATAAGCCCTCTTCCACAGGGAAACAGGCAGGTCTACGAGATACGCCTTTTTTATAATCCGGCGCTCTCATAGAGCCGGGCAAGTACACGGTCGTAATATTCCCGCTGGCAGTGCATTGCCGCAAGGCCCCATTTGTGGTTTTCATCGACTGCGACCCCATCCCCTTCCTGAATCACATGTTTTGAGAATCCGCAGGGTCTGTTACAACCAGATCCTCCGATATATGCTTGAGGCAGACCTCCTTGGACGGCATGGCGGTGTGTCCGCCGTCATCGGCATAGAACTCAATACGCAGCCGGTCGGACCAGTCCAAGGAAAGATCGGCCAGAGCATCCAGAAAAGGAGACAGCTGCGTCGTTATATCCTTTTTTGCACGGATATTCTGGACCACATGGAGGGGCGGGAAATAGCCTTCCTGCTGAAAGAAGGTAGCAGCATGGGTCCGCTCCGGCAGCAGTGTTTCCCCCTCTTTGAGACAGACCTGCTTCAACTGATCCACACACTTGGCGGGAATATATCCCTCTATATTGAACTGGGAGTTGATAATAGTGGCACGGCTGCGCAGCATGGCAGCCAGAAGCATGGAGGTATAGCCGCCTCCGGAGGAACCATAAAAGAGCGTATTGCCTGTGGGAATATGCAGCTTGTCCAGAATTTTCTGAAGAAGCGCGGAGATGTCCTTCAGGGCCCACCGGTCATTAGTACCGTAGCCCCAGCCCAAATTGCAGGGAGGCAGATAGGAGGTAGGGTCGCTGTAATAGATGGCGGTGCCGGGCATTTCCTGCGCCCATGCAATACGTACAAAAAGGGGATTTACCTTCGTACCAATCACAGATCCGGTGCCAAGAATTACGGCCTGAGTGCTGTCCGGCTTATAGTGGATAAAAAATTCATAGTGGACGCCGTCCCAAACAATGTCATAGACAGTGCCCTCGGTAGACCGGAAATCTTCCTCCTCCAGCCGCTCATAGGGCACCACTTTGGTGGGATAGAGAGGGAGCCAGTTGCTCACCTTTACTGTGGTGACAGAATCACCATCCGGCCCGTTGGGCCAGTGGCGGACATATACCTGCACCGCGTAGGTCCCAGGGTCAGAAAGCGGGAAGGTAAACGTATTTTCTTTGAGATAAAACTGCTTTTCGAGCACACCCTGGGTCTTTTCCAGAAGATAATAGGCGTACTGGGTGGTCTGATCCACCTCCGGCACCGTTACCTCCACCGTAAGGGTGGTTCGCTCCAATCTGCTGACAGCGGTAAATTCCATAAGTGCTATTACTCCTCTCTGACTTGCATGGACAGATGTACTTTGCTGTATGTATGATACACATGTCTTACCATGGGAAGACGCTTTCTCCTCATAGTATACCACGCAAGAAACAGATTTCTCCACGGAGAAGGGACGAAGAAAACTTCTTGGAGCTTTATGCCGGAGACTCTTCCCGCTTCGTTTTGGACTTTTCGGGGATCAGCGCAACCGTCTTGTCCTCGTTTACCCGGAACACGGCCACATAATCGGAGGTCTTTTCCCCTTCATGCAGAAGGAAGGCCCGCACGCGGTAGCTGCCGGGCTGGAGCGCGGAGAAGTCGTAGCGGAACTGCCGGTCCTTGGAGAACTTGGTGGAGTGCAGCTGCTTGTACGCGCCGGTGGCGGTGACGATGAGCCAGGCATAGGAGTCCCCCTTGCCGCCGCTGTGGTTGGTCATCTGGACGGTGGAGCCGTCCAGGCGGTAGGTGGTGGTGAGGACGGCCGGCTCCTCTTCCGGCTTCGTTTTGGACTTTTCGGGGATCAGCGCAACCGTCTTGTCCTCGTTTACCCGGAACACGGCCACATAATCGGAGGTCTTTTCGCCCTCGTGCAGGAGGAAAGCCCGCACGCGGTAGCTGCCGGGCTGGAGGGCGGAAAAGTCGTAGCGGAAGTGACAGTCCTTGGAGAACTTGGTGGAGTGCAGCTGCTTGTACGCGCCGGTGGCGGTGACGATGAGCCAGGCATAGGAATCCCCCGCACTGCCGCTGAGGTTGGTCATCTGGACGGCAGAGCCGTTCTGGCGGTAGGTGGTGGTCAGCCCGATGGAAGCGGCCAGCTCCTCCTCGCTCTTTGCCTTGGATATGATGGGCCGCAGCTCAACCGTCTTGTCCTCATATACCCGGAACACCGCCACATCATCAGAGGTCTTTTGCCCCTCATGCAGGAGGTATGCGTATACGCGGTAGCTGCCGGGCTGGAGGGCGGAAAAGTCGTAGCAGAACTGCCGGTCCTTGGAGAACTTGGTGGAGTGCAGCTGCTTGTATGCGCCGGTGGCGGTGGTGATGATCCAGGCATAGGAATCCCCTTCACTGCCGCTTTGGTTGGTCATCCGTACTGTGGAGCCGTCCTGATGGTATGTGGTGGTGAATTTGCTTACAATGGGCGGCAGGCTCAGTTCGGCCAGCTCCTCCAGGGTGAGCATGGGACGCTTCTCGTGCAGGGGGTAGGCATTCCGAATCAGCTCTGCCGCACCGGTATAGTCCCCCTTCTTGCACAGCTTGGTAAAGCTGTTGATCATCTTGTCACGGCCGTTGTAATAGGGGGCGAAAACGTCCAGCATTTGCTCCACCAATTCCGCGCAGGCCGGGATGTCCTGGGCTTGGGCCAGCTTGAAAAAGACCCATCCGGTGGTGTAGAAGTTGTAGCGCCAGGCCATAAATTTCTCCATCAGCCCGGTGGACACCAGCCAGTCCGCCTTGGGCTGCTGGACTTTCAGCAGCATCTCGAAATACCGCTTGCCCACGCAGTTTGTCACAGAACCGGCCGTCTCCGCATAGTAAATCTGGATGGGAAGATTCAGGAAGCGAAGCCGCTTGGCACTCTGGCACAGCTGCCAGGACAGCAGCGTATCCTCACCCACAGCTCCGATGATCTGCTCCATGTGATTGTCTCGCATCATCTGGGTCCGGATCACCATGGAATGAATCCGAAATGCGTTAAAGTCAATCTTTTCCAGCGCATTGCCGAATCCATTGTCGAAGGTGTCCGTGCCCACAGCCTTCATAAGCCGGGCGTAGCCGTCGATGAGAGTCGCCTTGGTGGCGGTGAGCTTATAGTCATTTCCCACTACCAGATCACGGTCTTCCTTCTCCGCGACCTCAAGCAGCCGGGCGTATCCGTCGCACACCCCTTCATCGTCCGGGTCCAGGAAGGCCAGGTAGGGCGCCGTGGCCAGCTCCACGCCCTTGTTGCGCGGACGGGAGGCCGAGCCGCTGCCGCCGTCCTTGAACTGGTACAGGCGCACATTGGGATACTGCTCCGCCAGCTCCTCCTCTATCCGCAGCGTGAAGGTGTCGGTGGAGCCGTCATCCACCAGCAGGATCTCCATATCGGAGAATACAGAGCTGCGGCGCAGACTGCAGAAGGCCTTCCCGTACAGGTGCATGCCGTTATTATACACCGGTACGATAACGCTCAGCCGCCACTGTGTGCCGGCAGGCTTCTTTTTCACCGGCCGGGCGTCGTACTGGAAGTGGTCGATGCTGTATCCGTTGGGCAGCTCCGCACCCTCGGTTGGCGCCAGCAGGAACTGGGCGTCGTAGGCCTCGCGCCAGAACAGGGTGCGATATTTGCTCTTCATGCAGCTTACATAGTTGTGCTCTGTTCCGCTGTGCAGCCTACCGCCTTCATACCAGGCGTCCTTGGTGATATAGTCACAGGCGGTATACTTGAAGGCGTTGACCAGATCCTCCAGGTAGAACCCGCCGTAATAGGCATCCGGCGCAAACCAGGCGACCATGTCATATGCCGCAAGAATGTCGGGCGTTACCTTGGAAGCTTCCATCAGCTCCTTCTCCTGGTAGCTCTGCCGCTGGAAGTTTTTGCGGACCTGTTCCGTCACCGCATCTGCCAGCACCAGCACCCGCCGAACCGGCTGCGCCGCCGACAGACCGGTGGGGGAGATCAGCTGGGCCAACCGGTCAAAGCAGGTGTGGCCGCTGAATACGGAGCGGATGCCGATCATCTGTCTCTCGTACCGCTCCTCCGGCGTCATGGCGTCCAGGACGGGCGCGACCTCTGAGTTGTTATGTATCAGCTGCACGTTGGGGAGCAGGTTGTTGACGCCCAGGCTGAAGTTGGACAGCATCAGGATTCCGTTGGCCTGAAGCTCAAAGGAACGGTTGGCAAACATGGTCTCGCTGCCCTTGACGGAGTTGATGTTGATGGCCCAGTCAAAGAGCTTGTGGACCTTTTGCAGCTCACCGTGGCCCAGCGCGGGGGAGGAGTGCTCAAAATATGGAGCAGGGAAGCGATAGCGGGGATTGCCCGGATAGTTCCGGTCAATGATGTGCAGCCCGTGACCCGAGGCCAGAACCCCGTCAAAGAGGGACGAGAGTTCCTTGCAGCGCTCGGGATACTTCACCATCCAGGAGCCGGAGAACAAAACCGTGTCCTCCTTCTCCTCCAGGTGGCAGCCGATGGGGTTGTGCTCCAGCGGGTTGATGCCAAAGCAGATGGATTCCACCTTCGTATGGCCGCAGGACTCCTGATAGTAGGGGATACACTCCTTGGCAGAGGTGAACACATAGTCGCAGACCTTGGCAAAGTCCACGAACAGCTCATAGTCCGGGGGATCCTCCTTGGAGTAGAATATGGTGGGGACGCCCTTGGCCCGGCAGCCCTCCAGCAGCTCCATAGCCGCCTTCCGGACGGGGTTCGGCTCTCCCATCAGCACGGAGGGAAGACTGGGCAGGTTGTTCCACTCCATGCCCAGCCCGTGCCAGGCGCTGACGAACAGCATCACATCTAAGCCCTGCTCCAGCTGTGCCTTCCAGTTCTCCGGCGTCAGATAAATGAAATTCGCCGCGGCATTAATCGAGTCATAGAAAAATTCATCACAGACAATGCCCACTCGGAGGGCCAAGGGCTCATAGTAACGGCAGCCGTTGCTGTTCGGGATCTGCTTGATCTTCTCCAGATAGGGAAGGGCCCACTCCTCCTGTGACTTTGGCATCCCAAGCGGCTCCGCCTCCTGGACTGCCGGTACAGAGGTGGAAGACGCCTGGACATCCGACGCTGTCTCCTGCTCCTGAGTCGTACTGCCAGCCGACTGGTCTTCCGTCTCGGGAAGGACCTTCACAGCAGGCAGACGGTTGAACATCCACTTGAACAGAAAGAGAAAGGAGGAAAGGACGCGGCTGTTCTGTGCGTCCTTCTGGTTGGCCCAGTAATGGAGTGTCAGACGGCCCAGCTTGGAGTTGGCCAGGGCGTTGTATCGATTTTCCAGGTAGGACAGGCGGTACTGGAGCTGATGGAACCGGTACTCCGTCTCCTTCTGCTGCTGACGCAGCTTCTCCACGTCTGCAATGGAGTAAACGGTCCCGTTGACGACAATTTCCCGGTTCTTCTTGTCTTCCAGCGCCTGATATTCCTTGCGCATGTGCTCCAGCTGCTTCAGAACATCGGACAGCTCCGCCTGCAAACGCGCTGCGTCGTCTGCTTTCCCTACCTGTGCTCGCTCTGGCTCAGCAAGCGCCGTCTGTGCAGGAGCCATGCTTCCACTGCTGTGGTTTACATACTTTCTTCTGCGACTCATGTTATCTCCCCCAGTTGCTTCTTTCTAATTTGATTTTTATATTCTTTCTGCGCAGAGGATGAGAGCTGGTTAAACCATTGGATAAACTTGTTGTACTCGGAAGTGACAGCCTCACAATCACCGAACTTCAGCATCCGTCCGCCCTCCAGCCACATAGCCCGGTCACAAAAATCCCGGATCTGAGACAGGGAATGGCTGACGAATACGATGGTCTTCTCCTGTTCCCGGAAGGCTTGCATCCTGGTCAGACATTTCTGCATGAAGGTGAGGTCACCTACCGAGAGGGCTTCGTCTATGATCAGCACGTCTGGATCCACGTTGACGGATATGGCAAACCCCAGCTTGGACCGCATGCCGCTGGAGTAGGTCTTCACCTGCTGGTCGATGACATCCCCCAACTCGGAAAATTCGATGATCTCCGGCATCAGGTCCATAATTTGCTGCTTGGAAAATCCCAAAAGGAGCCCTTTTTGTATGATATTTTCCCGCCCGGTCAGCATGAGGCTCAGACCGCTGGATACCGCGGTCATAGAGATCTTTCCCTCCACGTGCAGCGTGCCGCTGGTGGGAGAGGATGCCCCGGCAATCAAATTGGCCAGGGTCGACTTCCCGCTTCCGTTCAGTCCCAGCAGACCCAGGGAGCGCCCCCGCTCCAGGGAAAAAGAAATCCCCTGTATGGCGTGAAACCGTGTGCCATACTCCTTGGGGAGAAAAAAATCCAGATACTTTTCCTTGCGGTTGGCGTAGACGCAATAGGTTTTATTTAAATCCTTTGCAATAATCGCTGGTGTTTCCATATTCTCACCCTTACAAGTAGTCCAACAGGTTTTTGCGTACTTTCTCTTGAAAGCTGCCCCCGATCCAATACAGGACAAGAACAATGCCCCAGAAGATCGCGGTCTCCTTCCATTGAATCAGCTCGGATACATCGTACAGCAGACTATTGCGGAACCCGCAGATCACATATCCAAACGGGTTACAGGAATTGAACAGCTGAAAAGCGCCGGAAAGAGATGAACCCGGATTCCAAAAGATGGGAGAAAGAAAGAACATAAATCGCATGAAAATGTCAATTAGCTTCTGAAAATCGCGGGCCAGCATCACCAGCGCCGAGGTGATCAGACTGCAAACAGAGAGAAAGACCCAGCCGCAGAAAATATAGTAGAGCAGGCCGAAGGCGGAGAGCGTGGGAACACAGCCGTTGAAAATATAGATTACCAGCATCCATATAATGTTCCATATGTTGCTCATGCTGGTGGCCAACACACTGCTCAGCGGAATCAGGCAGGTTGGGATATTGGACCTTGTCAGCATAGATGCCTTGGCATACACAGAGGCGGACGACTTGCTGATGCATCCGTTGAGCCAATACCACGGCGTCACACCGCAGGTCAACCAAACCACATAGGGGATCCCATCCACCGGGGCGCCGTTGCGCAGGCCGATTCCAAACACCAGCCAATAGATGCCAATCTGCACAAAGGGGGAAATGACATTCCATATCCCACCGAGAAAATAGTCTTTTGTTCCGACTCTATACTCAAATTGAGCCAGTACAAAAATCCTCTGTATATTTGCCGCAATATCCCTGGTCATTTGCCAGAGGGATGCAAAAGATTGCCTCATATCACTACTCCTAAATTGCTCTGCTGTGGGTCCGGAGCGGTCCGTATCCCATAGTTCTGCCCATCCGACAGATAGCCGTTCAGGACCTCCCGGTCCCTGGGCTCCTTCCAAAAGCGAAAATAGGCGTCCCGCCAAAACAAGGTGGCATACGGGTCCGACAGCCGGGTCGTGTACCGATGGATCTCCTTGGGTCCGCCAGAAATATCAGGCTTGGTTACATAATCGCAGTCGGTATACTTGAATCCGTTTACCAGGTCCTCCAGATAGAATTTCCCATACCAACGGTCTTTGCCCCAGAGCGCCACCATGCCGCAGCGCCCGATTTCTTCCAGCGCACCGGGAGAATCAATCCAGACCTTTTTCTCATAGGTCTGCGCGTCAAACATCTCACGATAGAGCGCCTTGTCTGGAATATCTTCTGCGGGGATGACCCCAACCAGCTCATTGGTGCGACAGGTCCCACTTAGACCTACTGAACGGAGCATATGCTCCATCTTTTCATAAACTGTTCCTGTGCGGAATACTTGCCGAATCCCATCCAGACGCCGCTGCTCCAGCGCGGGAAGCGGCGTATCCAAAACCTCCTGCAACGTCTCATACCCGTCAATGACATAGACCTGCGGGAAATATGCTTCCATTCCCACGCTCTGGTTGGACAAGACCAGCGACCCGCACGCAAGAGCATCGTATACCCGAAGCGAAAACATATCCCTGCTATTGTGCACCGAATTGAGATTCAGCACCCAGTCGTACAGCTTATAAAGGGAGGAGACTTCTTCGTAGGTGAACTCCGGAAGCACACAGGACAGGTAGCGCAGGGGATAGTTGTACTGAAACCGGTATCTGGAATAGTTCCGGTCCGCAATATCAAGCTGGAGACCGGCCTGCCGTACCCAGTCAAACAGCCTGCGCTGCTGGGACACCCGCTCCGGATACTTTTTCATCCACGAGCCCGCAAAAAATGCCCGGTTTGCCTCTGTCAGCCCCTTCATGCCAATGGGATGGTGGAGAAGAGGCGATATGGCAAACTGCATCGTCTCAACACCCACGCCAGGACAGATCGTCCGGTATTTTTCGATGCATTCCTGGGCAGAGGTGTAGATCCGATCCGCATATGGGGCATAGCGTTGAAACCATTGAAAATTGGGGGGGTCCTCTTTGGAGTAAAAAATAACAGGGCACCCCCATGCCCGCGTCTCCTGCATCAGTGCGCACAACTGTGCTGAAATGGACGAGCCGGGGTCGCTGGCCCCTGTCCACTCCCCGTGCAGCCCCTTCCAGACAGAGGTCACAATAACACAATCCAGCGACCCGAGATGGCTGCGCCAGTTCTCCGGCGTCAGGTAAACCAGGTCGCAGCTGCAGGAATAATTCTCAAACAAAAAGCAGTCTGCTACCATGCCCACCCGATAGGGAAGCCTGGTATAAAACCGACTGCCGTTGCTGCGGGGAAGCGCCCGGATTTGCTCCAGCAGCTCCGCCCGCCGTCCGGACGGGGTCAGCAGGCTGTATTCCGCCCGCAGAAACCCTTCCTCCAAGGCGGAGGCCGTCCGGCGCAGGGAGGGGTATATCCGGCTGTTTTTAACCCACTGGGGTATCATGGAACCCTCGCTCCTTTTCCGCGGCGCGGCAGCACGCTGTGATGTTGGAAAACTGATGATAGACGGAATATTTGGCCCCAATCCGGGCCGCATCCCCACGGACATACACCAGACCGGGCACCCCGGTGGGGGATGTCTCCAGGCAATCGGCCAGGCTGGAAAGCACAGGCGTCTCATTGGTCAGGATGGTGGCCCCGTTGGCCGCCAGCTGCAAAAGCCGCCGGGAACACATGGTGGCGGAATCCGTCACGGAATTGATGTTGATGGCGTACTCATAGCGGTGGAACAGCGCCGCCGTCTCCTCGTAGGGCACCGCCGGACGGAGATAGGCCTGATACTTGTCCGGAAAGCGGAACCGCTTCTGTTTTGCGCCGGATTTCCGGTTGTAGATGTCCAGGCGGAGCCCCCGGTCCAGGCTGAAGTCCAGCAGGCGCTCCAGTGTCTGGCAGCGCGCTTGCTGGTCGCCGAACCAGCTGCCCGCAAAGACCGCCGTGTCCGGCTCCGGCGGGCAGTCCGAAGGATGAAAGCGCTCCGTGTCCACCCCAAAGGGCAACAGCCCAACCCGGGGATGGCCCAGCGACCGGTAACGTTCCACACACTCCTGGGCCGTGGTGAAGATGAAATCAAAGCACAGGGCGGTGTCGGTAAAGTCGTAGATTGGGTGCTGGAAGAAGGTGGGGTCCTCCTTTCCCCAGAACACCGTGGGAATCCCATGCTCCCGGCAATAGGACAGGATGTCCAGCAAAATACTCCGGTTGTCGAACAAAAGCCGGCGGTCACGATACACCCGGCCTCGCCAAGCCCCCTCGTAGCCCTTGATGCCGGTCCAGGCAGCTTCACAGAAAAAGAAGTCGGGCGCGAAAAACTCCAGCTGCTCCTGCCATAGCCTTGGATGCAAAAAAATTCCATCACAGCAGCCCCCAAAGTCCTGCCAGGTCATTTCATCACATAAAAAGGCGACTTTAGGCAAGACTGCACTGTGAGGACGGTCTCCCCACAGTGCAGTATCGTAATTCATTTGTTCTGTCGGCGCACCCAGATGGCCGGCTTCTCCTGCCTTCAGATATAAATAGTGTAGCACACTCCGGACCATACCGGTCAGCGGGTTCCGGCTCTTCATGGTATTACAGATGCTGAACCCGGTTGCCCTCCGGCCACTTGATCGCGCAGTTTCTGGTGTCGAAAATCACCTTGTTCTGCACAAGAGACGCGAACTGGTCCAGATGGTCATGGTGAACCATCACCACCATCAGGTCGATGTCCTTCAGGAAGGCGTCAAAATCCTGATACTGGTTGTCCACCACCTGGGTGCGGACCATGGGGTCGTAGCACTTGGGGCTGTCGGCCAGATGCCGCTTCATGTTCTCTACCAGCTGAAGGGTGGGGCTCTCACGCACGTCGTCCACGTTTTCCTTATAGGTCAGGCCGTAGAAGCCCACACGCTTGTAATCGTTGAGCCCGATTTCTTCCATGATGTCGGAGACCCGCTCCAGAACAAAATCGGGCATACTGTCATTGATGACACGGGCCTGGCGAATCAGATGGGCCAGCTCCGGATAGTCGCCCACCAGGAACCAGGGGTCCACCGAGATACAGTGGCCGCCCACACCAGGACCCGGCGTCAGGATGTTCACCCGGGGGTGCTTGTTGGCGATGCGGATGATCTCGTTGACGTCCATGCCGTCGCTGTGGCAGATCTTCAAAAGCTCGTTGGCAAAGGCGATGTTGATGTCCCGGTAGGTGTTCTCTACCACCTTGGTCATCTCCGCCGTGCGGATATCGGTGACCTCGATATCGCCCTGGCAGAAGGAGGCGTACACCGCCTTGACCCGTTCGCCCACCTCGCGGCTGTCCGCGCCGATGGTGCGGGAGTTGTGCAGCAGCTCATAGACCATGTTGCCGGGAATGATCCGCTCCGGCGCGTGGACCAGATGCACGTCCTCCCCAACTTTCAGACCGTGTTCAGCCACCAGAGGCCGCACAAACCGGTCGATGGTACCAGGGGAGATGGTGGACTCCACCACCACAATGGCCCCCTTGCGGCACACATCCAGCACCTGCTTCACCGCAGAGACCACATAGTGGGGGTCAATGCGCTTGCTCATCTTGTCGTAGGGCGTGGGCACCGAGACGATGTAGATGTCCGCCTCATGGGAGTAGGCGTTGGAGAACTGAATGCCGCCCTGCAGCGCCTGGGCGAACAGCTCCTCCAGCCCTTCCTCCTGGAACGTCAGATGGCCGGCCTGAAGGCTGTCCACCAGAGCCTCGTTGTAGTCGCTGCCGATGACGCTTACCCCGTGAGAGGCCATCATCATCGCAGTAGGAAGGCCGATATACCCCAATCCAACAACATTAACCAATTCTTTCTTCATGCTTTTCATCTCTCTCATTTCTCTTTTTTCCGCAACAAGCGGTGGTCATCGATTCATCTTCAGCCAGGCAAACAAAACCGGCAGCCGGTTTCGGCATAGGGACATTACATAGCCGGACAGCAGCGTCACACGGTACCACTTCCACCGTATAGGAATTACCAGCAGCTTCATACGGAGACTGGTCAGGTTTGCCCTGTCCGCACAGGGGGCAGTGTAGGCATCATCCAGCATCTGCCGAATTTTGCACAATCGCTTCCTCAAAGTCTTTGTGCTCTCAGGAGAACACTCGTTCTCCACACAACCCACCAGACGTTCAATATATCTCCGGCTCAAATATTCCTCCGCCCGTTCGTCCAGGCGGCCCAGCTCCCGGAAATACTGCTCAAATCTGCGGTGCTCCTCACGCCGGAGCTCAAAGAGGTCTTCCCGGTAGCGTGTGCTCAGAGAACCCCTGATGTGGCAGGTATAGTGGTAAAAACACTGGTCACTGAGAACCAGACGGGTACACACACGCATAACACATTTGCAAAATTCTAAGTCCTCTCCAAAGTTCAGATCCTGAAAAGTGATCTGATGCTTTCTTAGCATACTGACTGAAAAGAGCTTATTACAGCAGGAGTACATCAGGCCGGAATTCCAGAGATTTACAAACTGTGCTTCAATGCTCTCCCGGGTCAATAAATTACGCTGTACATGGCTGTGCAGCAGATGCTGGCTCCCATTTGTGAGCTCATAGTAAAATCCAAAAACAGCCAGTTCCGGCTGGTGGCGCTCCAGTAATTGTATCATATTGGAAATGGTATTCCGCTCCAGCCAGTCGTCGCTGTCCAAAAACAGGACATAGGGTGTCTTCACCTGCTCCAGCCCGCGGTTGCGGGCGTTGGCCACGCCGCTGTGGGGGAGTTCCAGCAGCTGGGCTGCCCCCTTCATCCGGCACATCGCAGCACGGCAGATTTCCCGGCTGCGGTCATTTGAGCCGTCGTCCACGAGTATGATACGAAAGTGCTGAGACTCCTGATCAGTTAAACTGTTCAAACATCGCTCCACATAGCACTCAGCATTATGCATAACAACGACCACGGTGATCTGTGCTTCTTTTTCCTCCATCTCGATACAACGCACCTTAATTTTCTTTCATTTTGTTATCTGACTATCCATTTTAAGATATCATATAATAGGTTTTGTTGCAAGTAATTAACATCTATTTTTCGATGAAAAAGCTACGCTTTTTTGTTACCAAATCTGTGATTTTTTATGTCTCCCCCTGAAAACAGGAGTAAGCCGGATGATATCGCGGTAAAATGGGACCGCCCAGAGCTGCCGTGCGGTTTTTCAGGATTTTCAGCTCCAGTATATAAGGAAAAATAAATTTTGCCATACATATGTGTACAGTGCTTAACGCAGGACGCACCAAGGACTGGGTAAGGCCTGGCCATATATTTGACTACCGAAGCTATAAAATATAGGCTGAAAACACAAATGAAAACGGTAAAAGTCACATTCGGTAAGGATGAGGTCCCCAGTTCAAATCTGAGCGGCAGTTCCCCAAAAAGCCTTGAAAACTTCGGTTTTCAAGACTTTTTTGCCTGAATAAAAATTTGCGCACCGGACAGGAATTCCTGACAGGGTGCGCTTTTTTATTGTGGGGGTATCTCATTTATTAGGGATTGATGTTCCGTTGTCCTGGGGAAAGGTTAACAACCTGCAAAAGCACTGCACTCTGTCATAGTTCTTTTGGTCAGGCGGACATAGAAAAAGCTCCACCGTTTTTTGTGAAACGGTGGAGCTTTGAGACTGTCAATAAACTCTGAGACTTCAGGTTTCGGAGGGAAAGATAGTGTGAAAGAAAACCGTCAGGGTTGTCTTTCGCGTGCAATCAAACCACTTTTTCAAACTTTTCAAAGGTTGAAAAAGTGCAACAGCCTGTCGAAAATACTTTTTCGACAGGCATAAAGCTCCACCGTTTTTGTGAAACGGTGGAGCTTTATGCTGTATGGGTATTGCCTGCCTATCCCATGGGGAAATAGTCAGTTTTGAGCCGGTGGAGCCGCTCCAGGGATTCGGTTCCCCGGGCGCCCAGACGGCTGGTGACTGCCAGCACCGTCAGGTCCAGCAGAGCCGTGGGCGCGGCCATGGAGTGGTACTCCTTTTCCTCACCCCGGTAGGCAAACAGGCTGATATCCGCCCGCTCCTCCGGCGGGATGCAGGTGCGGCTGACAAAGGCCAGGGTCCGATAACCTGCAGTGCGGCTGTAATCCAGAATGACCCGTCCTTCCCGGGACAGCTTGGAGAAGCTGAACATGACCACCAAATCCTGCTTTTCGGCCTGGAGCAGTCCCTCCAGCAGCTCAGAGCCGCCGGAGGGAAGCAGGGAGACCTGGAGGCCCAGCCGCCCCAGCCGGAAGGCCAGCATCCGGGCCAGGGAGGAGGAGGCGTTTTTTCCGTGGAGGAAGACGCGCCGGGCGGAGACAAGAGCCTCCACACCACGATTGAACTCCGCCTCGTCCAGCTGCCGGGCGGTCTTTTGCAGGTACAGCTGCTGCCGCTCCAGCCAGGCGGCGGGGGAGAAGGCACCGTCCCGGGACAGCGTTTCCGCTATTTTGGCGGCGGGACCGGCGGCCTGTTCCACCACCATGGACTTCAGGTCCTTGAAGTCGGCGCAGCCCACATGGCGGGCAAAGCGGGAGACGGTGGCGTCGGACAGGCCCAGACGCTGGGCCAGCTGTCCGATGGAGGAGAAGAGGAAGGCGTCGGTATTGGTGTTGATATAGTCCAGAATCTTCTGTTCCGCCCGAGTCAGCTCCCCGGGGGAGACGGCAAGGCACAGCTCCATGATGTTCTCCTCTGTTTATGCGATGGCCTGGGAGGTGAGAATGGACACGTAATCCCCGCCCAGGGCGTGAATTTCCTTCAGGGAGCGCTTCAGCAGGCTGGCGGTGCGCACCTGGGCCTCAGCGGTGTCGGACAGCCGAATTTCATACCGTCCGGCCTCCATTTCGGTCCGCAGGGCGGCCACGGAGGTGCAGAGACGCTCAAACACGGTGGTGACGCAGCCGTACTGCACGGCCTGGTGGGTGTCGCTGCCCGACACCACCGGGATGCCCAGCCGCTGGCCCAGCGCATAGGTCAGCTGCTCCGTGCGGGCACGGTCCAGGGCCAGGTCCTTGCCGTTCAGGTCCAGGAAGGCCAGGCGGCCCAGCTGCTCCTGGGGCAGCTCGGGCACATGTCCGCCGGCCCGGTAGGGGTGGCCGCAGCCCACCAGCACGGGATACTGGTCAAAGAGGTCCATCAGCCGGGCAAAGGGCAGAAAACGGCCCTTCTCCTTGTAGGGCTCCAGCCGGCGGTTCAGCTCCAGAATGGCCTCCACAGGGCCGATGGACAGGATGTGGCCGCCCTCTGCCACATCGGTCTCCATACCCGGGAAAACCCGCAGGCCGTTGGAGAGCTCCAGCACGTCCCCCACGGGGCGGCTCACGGAGGACAGATAGCCGTACAGCTCGTCAAACTGGAGGGTGTTGAAGTGCTCGGTGAGACACAGGGCGTCCAGTCCGGCCCGGTGTGCCTCCTCAAAGAGCCAGTCGGTATAGGCAGTGGAAAAGGGAAGCTTTTTGGCCAGCTTCCCGTGGGTGTGAAAGTCGAGACGCAAGAAAAAACCTTCTTTCTGTTAAAGCAGGGTGGAGCACAGCAGGGACAGCGCCACCCACAGCACGGACACCGCCAGAAACAGCAGGTCGTTGCAGGTTACCTTCAGGGTGGAGAGCTTGATTTTCTTCACCGTCTTATTGACCGCCGCGTACCGGTAGCCCCGCAGCTCCAGGGCCTCCACCGTGGTGCGGGAGCGCTTGGCGGTATTGAGCATCAGGGGGTAAAAGGACTCCATGACAATCTTCACCTGATAGATGAGGTAGCGGATTTTGCCAGGGAAGGTGTCGTGGGCGGGGGGATTGCCCCGCAGGCGGTAGGAGAGGAGCACGTTCTGAAATTCCTCCATCAGCATGGGCAGCATCCGGTAGGCGTAGGAGATGGAGAAGCTCAGCCGCTCCGGGCAGCCGAACCACATCAGGCCGTTGGACAGCCGGTCCGGGTCGAGGCCGGAGAACACGGTGACAGAGGCCAGGGAGATGGTGGCCACCTTCAGGGTGAGCACCAGCAGGGGCGCCACGGCGGAGGCGTCGCCGCCGAAGAGGAGGGTGGCCAGGAACAGATAGCCGGTCTGGGAGAACACCCCCAGGGCGAAGAGAAAGAGCACCAGCCCCGCCACACGGGCCAGCAAGGTGGTGATCATCACCAGCAGAAAGCAGCCTAGCAGGAAGGGCAGGTCGTTGACAAACCAGGGCACCAGGCCGAAGAACAGGTACCAGGCGATCAGAATGCGGGGGTCCAGGGCGGCGATGACCGTGTCGTCATTGCCGTAGGCATTTTTCAGCACCTGGCTGCGGAGAAAGTCCATGGAGAACTTGTCCAGGATGCTCTCCGACAGCTTGCTCATCATTTTTTCCATGCTCAGGCCTCCTGAAAGCAGTCCGAAAATTCGTCGATGGTGTAGCACAGGGCGGCGGGGGCCAGGGCACGGGCCATGGAGAAGATCTCCGGCGGCCGGATGCCCACCAGCTCCGCCAGGTCCTGGCGGGAGAAAATCTCATCCCGGCTGCCGTCGGCCACCACCCGGCCGCCGCACAGGACGATGATCCGCTCCGCCCACTGGCACACCAGCTGCATGTCATGGGTGGCGATGACGGCGGTCTGAATGATGTCCTTCATGTCCTCCAGCACCGAGGTGATCTCCCGGCGGGTGGCGATGTCCAGGTTGGCGGTGGGCTCGTCCAGCAGCAGAATGCCCGGCTCCAGGGCCACGCCGATGGCCAGACTGGCACGGCGCATCTGGCCGCCGGACATGAGCCGTCCGTCCCGGTCCTGAAGGCCGGTGAGGTGGAACCGCTCCAGCAGGGCGTCGGTGCGGCGTTGCCAGTCGGGCACGCCCCGCACCTGCATGGCATAGGAGATATCCCCACGGATGGAGTCCTTGATGAACATCTCCTCCGGGTTCTGGTACACCAGGGAGATCTGCCGGGACAGATCCTCGGCCTTCTTCTCCCCGATGGGCTGGTCAAAGAGGGAGACCGTGCCGCTCTGGGGCCGCAGCAGGCCCACCATCATTTTCATCAGGGTGGATTTGCCTGCGCCGTTGGAGCCGATGAGGGCCACCTTTTCCCCGTGGCGGATGTCCAGATTCAGCCCGTCGAATACGGTGCGCGGCTCCCCCTTCACCGAGCGGTAGGAGAGGGAGACGTCCCGGAAGGAGACGGCCAGCTGTTCCGCCGGGCGGGCTGCCGAAGGGGGCGCGGATACCGGGCGGTACCGCAGCGAGGCGAAGGCGTCCCTGCCCTGGGCCACGGTGGTGGGCAGAGCGGCGCCGGCGGGCAGCCGCCCGGCCTTCTGAAGGCGGTGGGCGGCCTGGGTCACCTGGGGCGGGAAAATGCTGCACGCCTCCAGCTCCTCCACCCGCTGCAGGGCCTGGTCTGTGGGCAGGAGCCACTGCACGCTGCCGTCCCGGAGCAGCAGCACATGGCGGCAGTAATCGGCGATGTACTCGGTGTGGTGCTCAATGACAATGATGGTCTTGCCCTGCTTCTCGTTCAAATCCCGCAGCACCTGGTAAATCCGGTCGGCGTGCATGGGGTCCAGCTGGGCGATGGGCTCGTCCAGAATGAGAATATCCGGGCTCAGGGAGACCGCGCCCGCCAGGGCCAGCAGATGGGTCTGGCCGCCGGACAGCTGCCAGATGTACTCCTCCTCCCGGCCCTCCAGGCCGCACTGGCGCAGGGCCGTTTTTCCCCGCTCCAGGTAGTCGGAGAAGGCGTAGTTCAGGCAGGCGTAGGAGGCGTCGTCCAGCACGGTGGGGCGGACGATCTGGTTTTCAAAGTCCTGGTATACATAGCCCACCTTCCGGGCCAGCGCGCCCACGTCGCTCTCCAGGGTGTTTACGCCCGCCACCCGGGCCTCTCCGCGGAAATCTCCCGTGATAAAATGGGGAATCAGCCCGTTGAGGACCTTGCACAAAGTGGACTTCCCGCAGCCGTTGTTTCCAACGACTGCGAGGAAGTCCCCTTTTTCAATTCGGAGAGAGATATTGTTCAGGGTGGGCTGAGCGGCGCCCGGATAGGTATAGGTCAGGCCGTCAATCTCAACCGCGTTCATATTACCGGACCGCATTCCTTTCGCTGTTCTTTTTCATCACCAGCAGCACCACCACGGCCAGGGCGGCGGCAGCCACCATGCCAACAGCCAGAGCGGTGCCGCTCTCGGCCCACTCGGCCTCCCAGTCGATGAGGGACATGCCGGCGGTGGCGGCCAGCTCGGCCACTACGGCGCAGAGGAAGCCGATGACGCAGACTCCGATGGCCTTGGGGCTCAGACCGGCCACGGCGCTGTCGGCGGTGCGGGGCGCCATGCCCAGCAGGGGCTCAATCTTGCCGTACAGCTTGGGCACCAGGTACAGGGTGGGCAGCAGGCAGAACAGGATGCCGGAGAAGAGCAGGTCGTTGAGGAAGGCGAAGCCCTCGGTGGCAAAGACGCTCTCGGGCAGGCCGGCCACCGCCTCGAAGTCCTCCACAGCGAACTGGACCTTGGCGATGTCCACGATGGTGCCCATGAGCAGCTGGGCGGCGGTGCCGGTGATGGCGGCCACGCCCACCATGACACGGTTTCTGGGGTCCTTCACCAGCCGGCCGGCGATGTACACGCCGATGGTGACGGTGAGGAACTTCTCCAGCTCGCCCAGGCCGCCGAACTGGCCCAGCATAATCTCGCTGAACACCAGCTCACCGGTGGCGGCGCCCAGAGCGGCGGACAGGGGGTCAAAGAGCATGGCCAGGGTCAGGGGGATGAACAGGAAAAACTCTACGGAGAACTCCACAAGCCCCACCTGGAACTTGGGAATCAGCTCGGTAAACAGGGTGGCCAGTCCATACAGGGACATGGACAGCACGAAGATCATCAGCTTTTGCGACTGAGTGGCAGCGCTTTTTTGTACGGTACTCATACGGATTATTCCTCCCATTTTGTGATGCGGTTCTCTCGCACGGGTACAGTGTAACAAAGGCGTGTAAATATATCGTACATGGGCGTGTAAAATGTAAATAAATTTTCATCGCGGGGAAATCGTGTTTTCCCAAGGTGCGCCGGGTAAAAATCTGTGTTATGCTATTGTGCGCAGACAAATCTGTCCCCGGCGGCTGTCCGAAACGGAGAACGAAACGAGAGAATCAGGTGAAAAACTTATGTTTCTTGGTGTAGACTACTATCCCGAACAGTGGGACCCCGGCCTGCTGGAGGAGGACCTGGACAATATCTGTGAGCTGGGTTGCAACGCTATCCGCATTGCCGAATTTGCCTGGCACCGCATGGAGAAGACGGAGGGACAGTACGACTTCTCCTTCTTCGACCATGCCATCCAGCGGGCCAAGGCCAGGGGACTGTCCATCGTCATGGGTACCCCCACCGCCACCATCCCCGCCTGGCTTGCAAAGAAGCACCCGGACATCCTCTCTGAGTTTGAGGACGGCACCAAGCGGGTCTTCGGCGGACGGCACGTGTACTGCTTCAACAGCGGCGCGCTGTACCGGTACTCCGAGGGCATTATCCGGGCCATGGCGGAGCACTACAAGGACGAGAAGGCCATTGTAGCCTGGCAGATTGACAACGAGCTGGGCCACGAGGGCAGCGACATGTGCTGGTGTCCCCAGTGCCGGGAGGCCTTCCGGGCCTGGCTGCGGGAGAAATTCCACGGGGACATCCAGGCCCTCAACGACACCTATGGCACCGCCTTCTGGTCCCAGGAGTACAACGATTTTGACGAAATCCCCCTGCCCGCCGCCACCATCACCACCCACAACCCGGCCCTGCGGCTGGACTGGGAGCGCTTCCGCAGTGAGAGCGTGGTGCGGTTCGCCGCCTTCCAGGCCGCCCTGCTGCGGGAGATCATCCCGGATGCGGTGGTGATGCACGACTTCTGCGGCGGCGGTCTGGGCAAGCACGCGGACTACTCCGCCATTGCCCGGCATCTGGACTTTGCCGCCTACAACAACTATCCCGTCTGGGGCGGACAGCCGGAGCCTCTGGCCCCCAACGAGATTGCCTTTGGTCTGGACTACATCCGGGGCCTCAAACAGCGGAATTTCTGGATTACCGAGGCCATTATGGGCGCCCAGGGCCACGATATCACCGGCTTCTCTCCCCGGCCCAACCAGGCCAAGATGTGGGCCTATCAGAGCATGGCCCGGGGCTGTGAGTCCCTGTTCTTCTTCCGCTACCGGGGCGCCACCAAGGGCGCTGAACAGTTCTGCTACGGCGTGCTGGACGCGGACAACGTGAAGCGGAGAAAATTCTACGAGGTCCAGCGCTTTTTCCGAGATATCAAAGCCTATGGCAAGGAGCTGGAGACCCCCATCTCCAGCCGGGTGGCCATTGTCTACGACTACGATTCCCTGGCCTCCTTCCGCATCCAGCGGCAGAGCGTCACCCTGGACTGCGAGGGGGAGATGAAGAAGTACCACAAGTTCTTTTACGACCGCAATGTGCCGGTGGACGTGATTCCGGCGGACAGCGACCTGACAGGCTACGACCTGCTCATCCTGCCCCAGATGATTGTGGCCAAGCCGGAGTTCCAGAAAAAGCTGATGGAATTTGCGCAGCGGGGCGGCACGGTGGTGCTGACCTACCGGGATTTCGTCAAGGATACGGACAACAACCTGGTGCTGGGCAGGCAGATTCCGGTGGGCTTCGACGACTTTGCGGGTGTGTGCGTAGTGGAGACCGAGAGCCTGCAGCAGGGCCAGGAATTCCCCGTAGCGGGTGAGGGCGAGCTGAGCGGCGTCCGGGGCGTGGGCGGTATTTTCCGGGACATGCTGGAGACCATGGACGCCCAGGTGCTGCTGCGGTATGACGACGAATTTTACCGGGACTATGCCGCCGCCACCCGGAAGGGGCAGAAGGACGGCTGGGTGTACTACCTGGGCTGCGGCCTGGAGGAGGCGGTTTTGGACCGGCTTCTGGAGAAAATCGCCGCGGAGCAGAATATCCCCATGGAGCGCTCCACGCCTGGGGTGGAGGTGGCGTATCGGGGCGGCCCGGAGAACGGAATCCGCATGGTCATCAACCACAACGCCCGCCAGGTGGTCCATGACGGCGAGACCCTGGAGCCCTTTGGGTGCCGTATCACCCCCTGGCACAAGCAGGGATAGAAACAGACAGCGGAAGCGCCCGAAAAAGGGCGCTTCCGCTTTTCTTCCGGCGGCGGGGCATGGAAAAACATAGGCCTTCGCCTGAATTCTTCCAAAAAGGGTTCGCAAAAAGGGAGCGGATGTGCTATATTTTTATCAACACCAGATACAGCTGTACTGTGCGGTATCCGCTGAAGAAGAGAGCGGCGAGGATTCCATAGTGACACATAGGAAAGGAAGATTCATTATGGCACGGGAAAAAGCAGATTCCATGAAGAAAAAAGCGGCGGAAGAGAAGGCTGCCGTTCTGGCTGAGGAGAAGGCGGCGCCCGTGGCGGCGCCCGCAGCGCCGGAGCAGGCCACCGCTCCCACCCCGGAGAAGACGGAGACCCCGGCCAAGAAGCCGTCCGCCAGAGGGAAGGCCGCTTCCGCCGGGAAGAAGGCTCCGGCGGAGAAAAAGGCCCCGTCTCCCGGAAGAAAAAAGGCGTCTGCCGAAAAGGCGGCCGCGCCTGCCGAGGAAAAGCCCGCTGCTGCGGAGAAACCCGCCCCTGTGGAAGAGAAGCCCGCGCCTGTTGAGGAGGTGTCTGCACCCGTGAATGAGATCGCCAATCTGCCCCGCAGAAGCATTGCGTTTATCGGTTCGGAATGTCATCCCTTTGTAAAGACCGGCGGCCTGGGCGACGTGATGTACGCCCTGCCCCGTGAGCTGGCCCGGCTCAACTGCGATGTCCGGGTCATTCTGCCCCGCTACGCCTGCATCCCCCAGGAGTACCAGGACAAGATGATCTACCGGGGCGAGTTCTACATGGACCTGGGCAACACCGGCCGCAGCTACTATGTAGGCATCATGGAGTACATCTGGGACGGCGTGGTGTACGACTTCATCGACAACCAGGAGTTCTTCACCGCCGGCCGGCCTTACACCAACCTGGTGGACGACATCCCCAAGTACTGCTTCTTCAGCAAGGCCGCCCTGGCCGCCCTCAACTACATGAACTGGATTCCCGACATTGTCCACTGCCACGACTGGCAGACCGGTCTGGTGCCTGTGTACCTGCGCACCCTGTTCAAGGACTCCCCGGTGGGCCGCGCCCGCTCCATCCTCACCATCCACAACCTGCGCTTCCAGGGCATCTACAACATCCCCACCATCAAGTACTGGTCCGGCCTGCCCGACGAGGCCTTCGGCATGGGCGCACTGCAGCAGAACTGGGTGGACGCCAACATGCTCAAAGGCGGCCTGGCCTACGCCGACCGCATCACCACCGTCAGCGGCACCTACGCCTGGGAGATTCAGACCAGGGAGTACGGCGAGGGCCTGGAGGACCATCTTCGCTACCACAGCGGCAAGCTGCGGGGCATTGTCAACGGCATTGACTACGGCATGTGGAACCCGGAGACCGACCCGTCCCTGCCGGTCCACTACAACATCAGCAACGTGCTCAAGGGCAAGCTGGAGAACAAGCTGGCGCTGCAGCGGGAGCTGGGTCTGGAGGAGGACGGAAGCAAGTTTGTCATCGGCCTCATCTCCCGGCTGACCAACCAGAAGGGCCTGGACCTGGTCAACGCCATCATGCCCCAGGTGCTGGACGGCAACACCCAGGTGGTGGTGCTGGGCACCGGCGACAAGCAGTATGAGGACTCCTTCCGCTACTACGAGTACGCCCACAAGGGCACCTTCAGCGCCTGCATTCAGTACGACGAGGCCAGAGCCCACCGCATCTACGCCGGTGCCGACGCCCTGCTGGTGCCCTCCCGCTTTGAGCCCTGCGGCCTGACCCAGCTCAACGCCATGCACTACGGCACCCTGCCCATCGTCCGGGAGACCGGCGGCCTGAAGGACACCGTGGAGCCTCACAACGACTTCACCGGCGACGGCAACGGCTTTACCTTTGACCGCTACGACGCCGGGCTGCTGCTGGACGCCATCAACCGGGCCAAGACCCTCTACTTCAACAACCGTTACCACTGGGACGAGGTGGTCCAGCGGGACATGGCCAAGGACGTGTCCTGGACCCGTTCGGCCAGACAGTACAAGGACCTGTACCTGGAGCTGACCCAGTGGTAAGCGGAAGCAAAAGAATCATACATAGACGCACCGGGCGGGAGGCAAAGCCTCCCGCCCGGTGTGTTTTATAGCGGTTGTTTTTCCGGGGGCAGCGTCATCACAAAGCGAGTTCCGCCGTCCGGGGCGTCCTCCGCCCACACCCGGCCGCCGTGGAGCCGGGCCACGGTCCGCACCAGCGGCAGACCCAGCCCCGCGCCCCCCAGCTGGCGGGAGCGGGACTTGTCCACCCGGAAAAAGGGCTCAAATATCTGCTCCCGGAATTCCTGGGGGATTCCGATGCCCTGGTCGGCCACCTCCACCCGGAACTCGCCGTCCTCACATGCTGCCCGGACGGTTACAACCCCGTCGGGCCGGTTGTATTTGATGGCGTTTTCCACCAGGTTGAAGAAGGCACGCTCCAGCAGGGTGCGGTTTCCCGGCACAATCCCCGGCGCGGTCTCCAGATGCACGCTGACACGGTGCTCCCGGGCCAGCTCCTCCAGGCTCTCAGCCGTGCGGGAGAGCAGCTGCGCCACATCAATGGACTCGCTGCGCTCCAGCTCGTCCAGATTGGTCAGGGCCAGCAGGTCGCCCACCAGGTCGGACAGCCGGTTGGTCTGCTCCTCCAGCACGTCCAGCAGCCGGGCGGTCTCCGGCGTGGCGCACAGGCCCTTCTTGCGGAAAAGGGCGATGCGGGTTTTCAGGATGGCCAGGGGTGTGCGCAGCTCATGGGCGGCCGACTGGGAGAACCGCTTTTGCTGCTCAAAGGCGGCGCTGAGGTTTTGGGACATCTGGTTGAAGGAGACGGTCAAACCCGCCACCTCGTCCCCGCTGGAGGGGACGGGCAGCGGCTGGTTCAGGTCGGCGGCGGTCCGGTTCCGGATCTGTTCGTCCAGATGCCGCAGGGGAGAGAGGGCCTTTCCGGTGAGCCAGTACACCATCAGGCACCCCGCCGCCACAATCACGGCCATGGCAATCAGGCTCTGGGCCCGGAAGGTGTTCCGAGCGGGAAGGGTGGCCAGGGCCAGCTCCTCCATAGGGGCGGATTCCACGGTGTCTGTGGGCAGGGAGGGCTGGAGGGGGATGGCCTCGATGGCGTCCGCCATCTCATAGGCATAGTAGTTGTGGCTGAGGGTGAGCAGCAGGCAGCAGACGGCCAGCAGCACGCCGCACACCAGGGTTACCCTCAGCCGCAGAGAGATGCTGCGCCTCATGGCTCCACCTCCAGATAGTAGCCCTGCCCGATTTTCGTGGCGATGGGGTCGTGTCCCAGGGCCTCCTTCAGCTTTTTCCGCAGGGAGGAGATGTGCATCCGCACAGAGTGGCTGAAGGGGTTGGATTCCGTCTCCCAGATGTGCTCCAGCAGCTCCTCCTGACTGACCGTCTTTCCCGGGTGGAGCATCAGATACTCCAGAATTTCAAATTCCTTGCGGGTCAGGGGAAGGGGGCCGCTGTCCGCCGAAATCTCCCGCTTCCGGGTGTCCAGCACCAGGGGACCGGCGGTCACCGCCGTGCTCTGGGGGACAAAATTCCGGCGCAGCAGGCTGCGCACCCTAGCCTCCAGCTCCTCCAGCTCAAAGGGCTTGGTCAGATAGTCGTTGGCCCCCAGGTCCAGCCCCTCCACCCGGTTTGCCAGGGAGCTCCTTGCGGACAGGATGAGCACCCGCAGCTCCGGCTTCTCCCGCCGGACAGAGCGCAGAATGTCCAGCCCGTCCATCCCGGGCAGATTCAGGTCCAGGATGACCAGGTCGTAGGACTCCACCAGAATCTGTTCCCAGGCCTCAAGGCCGTCATAGCAGCGCTCCACGGTGTAGCGCTCCAGCTCCAGGTCCTCCGCGATATCGTCGCACAGCTGGCGCTCGTCTTCCACCACTAAAATTTTCATGGCACAACTCCTGCTGTTTTCTTCTATTTATATCAAAGCCGTGGTCAAATCCGTGTCAAGTTTACCTTGACACGGATTTGACATGTTTTATGGTACCATGTCCCGCGTCAAATGAAAACACAGGAGGAATCCCAATGAAAAAGAAAATAATTCTGGCCGGTGCGCTGGCCCTCTGTCTGACCCTTTCCGCCTGCGGCAGCCAGGCCCCCGGCCTGGAAGAGGTGGAGGCCGCCATTGAGGACGGTTCCATCACCATCGAGGACGCCCTGGACAAGGGCTGGATTGACCAGGCGTGGGTGGACAGCTATATGGAGGAGAACTCCGTGCCTGCGGCGGACAAAATCGCCATCAACAAGGTGGGGGAGTTTGAGACAAAGACCGTGACCGGAGACACCTTCACCAACCAGGACATTCCCGCCGTCACCTTTATGGTGTTTCTGGACCCGGAGGACGCCGGAGCTCAGGTCTATTACGATGAGCTGGTCAAGGCGGTGGAGGACGTCCGGGCCGCCGGTGCGGATATTGTGGTGTGCAGCAAGGGCGGCATGGACGCCGAGATGTACCAGGATGCTCCCTTCTCCGTTGTGGAGTACAACGACGCCATGAAGGCCGCTCTGGCGCAGAATGACGGGATGGCCTCCGAAATCCCCTGTGTGGGCGTGTGGTACGTGGACGGCTCCCTCATCTCCGCCTGGAGCTCTGAGGTGGACGCCGCGTCCCTGACCGATTCCGCCGCCAGCTTTGCCGGTATGGCCGCTGAGGAGGAGACCCAGGGCGACATGGGAGGCAGCATGGAAGCCATGCCCATGGGCTGAGGCAGCGGCCATGAGAAAACGTTCTGTTCTGCTGCTCCTTGCCGCGGCCGCGCTGATTATTGCGGGCATTGCGCGGGGAGAGACCGCCACGGTGCTGAACAAGGGCATCAATCTGTGTCTGGAGTGTGTGGGCATTGGCTAAACAACAGAAGAAAAGCGGCCGCTGGAAGATACAGCTCCTGGCCACACTGGCCACCAACCCCTTTCTGCTCAATTTCACCAAGGGGAAGCTGTACCGGGGACCGCTGAAAACCGTATGTGTCCCCGGCCTGAACTGCTATTCCTGTCCGGCGGCTGTGGGTTCCTGCCCCATCGGCTCCCTCCAGGCGGTCATCGGCTCCCCCAAGTACAGCATTTCCCTCTATATCCTGGGCATCCTGGCCGCTCTGGGCGTGCTGCTGGGGCGGGTGGTGTGCGGCTTCCTGTGCCCCTTCGGGTGGTTCCAGGAGCTGCTGCACAAAATTCCCGGGAAAAATTCAGCACCCGGCCCCTGCACTTCCTGACCTGGCTGAAATATGTGATTCTGGTCCTGTTCGTCATTGTGCTCCCCATGACGGTGGTCAATGAGGTGGGGCTGGCCGACCCGTTTTTCTGCAAGTATATCTGTCCCGCCGGTATTCTGGAGGGCGGTATCCCCCTGGCCCTGACCAATGAGAGCATCCGGGCCAGCCTTGGGGAGCTGTTCACCTGGAAGAGCTGCGTGCTGCTGGGGATTGTGGTGCTCTCTGTCTTCTTTTACCGGCCCTTCTGCAAGTGGATCTGCCCGCTGGGCGCGTTCTACGCCCTGTTCAACCGGGTTTCCCTCTGCCGCCTGTCTGTGGACGAGGGGAAATGCACCTCCTGCGGCGCATGCAGCAAGGTGTGCAAGATGGATGTGGACGTGTTCCTCCACCCCAACCACACCGAGTGCATCCGGTGCGGAGACTGCATCCGGGCCTGCCCACACCAGGCCATCACCAGAGCGCCCATTCTTCCAAAAAAACACAAAGAGGAGATAACGCCATGAAAAGAATCATCAGCGCGGCAATGGCCGCGGTTCTCACCCTGAGCCTGGCCGCCTGCGGGTCCTCCGGCGACGAGCTGGTCTCCAGGACCCCCTTTCCCCAGTTCTCCGAGGTGGACACCCAGGGGAACACGGTGACCAGCGACATCTTTGCCGACTACGACGCCACCATCATCAATTTCTGGAACAACGGCTGCGGCACCTGCATTGCGGAGATGCCCGAGCTGGAGGAGTTCTACCAGGCGTTCAAGGAGAAGAACATCAACCTCATCGGCGTGGCCTCCGACTCCGGCGAGAGCGACGAGCAGCTGAAGACCGCCCAGGAAATTCTCTCGGAAAAGGGCGTCACCTACACCAATCTCTCTCCGGACCCGGAGAACGAGTTGTATCAGGACTTCATTTCCCAGCTGGCCGGGTACCCCACCACCTACGTGGTGGACAGCGAGGGCAATATTGTGGGCGCTCCCATCATCGGAAATGTGAAGGAGCAGGAGGACACCCTGAACCGCCGCCTGGAGCAGGCCATGGAGAAATAAAAAAGAAGCGAAAAAATGGGTCATACCGGCCGGACAGGCTGGTGTGACCCTGCTTCTATGCTATAATAAGAAAAAACCGCCGGTGAACACGGCAGGAGGACGGACCATGGAGTTTGAACGCATCCAACTGGACAGCTGGGCACGGAGGGAGCATTTTGAGCATTACCACTCGCAGGTGCCCTGTACATACAGCATGACCACAAAGCTGGATATTACCCCGCTGGTGGAGGCAAAGGCCAGGCTCTACCCGGCCATGCTCTATCTGATTACCAGGGCAGTCAACCGGTTCCCCCAGTTCCGCATGGACTTTGATTCAGAAGGGAAGCTGGGGGTCTATGGCGAAATACACCCCTGCTATACCATCTTCCACAGGGACAGCGAGACCTTTTCCAACCTCTGGACGGAGTACACAGAGGATTATTCGGCCTTTTGCCGGGCCTACGAGCGGGATTTGGAGCAGTTTGGCGGAAACAAGAGTATGATGGCAAAGCCCGGTGTTCCGGCCAACACCTTTCCCGTGTCCATGATTCCCTGGGAGAGCTTTGACGGCTTTAACCTGAACCTGGAAAAGGGGTACGGCTACCTGCTGCCCATCTTTACCATGGGGCGGTATAGCGAGAACAACGGGCGGTACCTGCTGCCCCTGTCCATCCAGGTCAACCACGCCGTGTGCGACGGCTTCCATGTGTGCAGGTTCATCTCCGCCCTCAGAGAGATGATTGACGGCAACGTGCTGGGCCTCTGAGCCGGTCTGAAACAAAAAAGCAGCGGTGTACAGGTCCAAATCGGGCCTGTACACCGCTGTTTTTGCAGCTATTCCAGATAAAATACCGGCCCCTTGGGCGGGAAGGGCAGGCTGCGCCCTCTGGGTACCAGAAAGGCGTGGTCCCTGCCGCAGAGGTTCAGCCGGTCACACTCGCAGTCGGTGATGATGAGCAGCGGGGCCTCTTTGGGGAAGTCGGAGGCCTGCTCCAGCAGCTCAATGCCGGGCTGGAGCACCGTGCCGCCCCGGCCACGTACCTTCACGCTGCCGGCGATGTCAGCGGCCTCCATATACCCCTGGTCGTAGGGGGCGGCGTCGCAGAACACCACCCGCACCCGGTTTACGTCCCGGGCGGCGCTGTAGCTGGCGATGGACCCCAGGGCGGCGGCCAACAGGGACCGGTCCATGGACCCGGAGGTGTCCAGCAGCACGCCGAAGGTGCGGCCTGCCTGGGCCGCCTCCTCATACCGCCAGGAGGGGCGGGGGATATCCGGCGTGGCCGACTGTCGGCGGCTGAGCCGGGCGTAGGTGCGGCGCTTCTCCAGCGGCTCGAACCGCTCGTCAAACCACCGGGCCAGCTTCACATCCCAGGGGATGGGGGGCTGGGACAGGGCCCGAATCTCCTCTACCAGCCCTTCGGGCAGATAGCCCCGCTCATGGGCCTGGTGGTAGTCCAGACCCCGCTGGATGGCGGAGCGGCACCAGCTGTCCAGGTCCACAAAGTCCCTGGTTCCCGTCCACTCGGGGGGACCAAAGAGAATGTCGTGCTGGGCCATGCGCTTGTATTTGCGCAGGTTGACGGCCAGCCGGTCGTAGACGCTCTCCGCCGACAGGCCCTGCAGCTCCGGGTCGAAGAGCAGACCGTCGGGCATGGAGCCCACCTCCATGTCCCGCAGCCACTGGTTGATGACATAGTCGCAGGCCACGTTCCACAGCTCCGGGTCACGCCTGCCCAGCCGGGCCTCGTGGCACAGAGCGGCGTGCAGGTACTCATGGGCCAGGACAAACCGCCACTCCTGCTCGGTAAGTCCGGCGGCGGGGTTGACGTAGATCTCCTTCATCCGCATGGAGATGGCGGCCACCGGAATGTCCATCCGCTGGACCACCAGGGGGTCGTCCACCAGTTTAAAGCCGGACGCCACGCCGCCCAGCAGGGGATAGCTGGACAGAAACCACTCCTGAGCCCGCTGGATGGGGCCCATTTTCCTGTGGGCGCCCAAAGGGGTGGTGACGCCGCCGGCGTAGTCCACGGCGGAGCGCAGGGCGTCCCGCAGACTCTCGGCGAAGAGCTGCCGCCAGTTTATGGGGCCATTCCACCAGTAGTTGGAGCAGGGAGGTTCCCACACCATGTCGGGCCGTCCGCCGCTCATGGTGGAGAAGCGGAAATAGGCGCTGTCGCTGTGCTCCTTCAGCCAGCGCCAGAGGGTCTCCTCCTCCCGGGCGTTGGAGGGCAGGGGCGCGGACAGCTCTCCCGGCGGCGTGCCTATCCGCAGGTCGGACAGATACCGGGCCGCCACGCAGTCACAGGCGGCATTCCACACCATATCGCCAGCCCGGTCCTCCCGGATATGGCCCAGGGCCAGGTGGAGCAGGCAGTGGGCCACCACATAGGCCCACTCCTGGGGGGCGGCACGGCGGTGGCTGTTGGCGTAGAGGTCGCCGTTGGCGCTCACCCACACCCAGTCCTCTTTGGCCATGGGGTAACTGTCGTCAAAGTGAGGGGTGGCCTCCTTCATCAGCGGACTCAGCACCGGGTTCTGGTTCACCAGCCCACACCCGGCCTGAAAGGCCTCACGGGCCGGGTTGGGCTTGTTCTGCTTCTTCCCGCTCATCCGTTGCGCTTGTCGGCCAGGCGGGGCAGGTCCCGGAACAGCTCCACCACAAACCAGTCGGGCAGCTCCTTGCCGTCCTCAGGGGTCACCGCCATCCGGGCAATCTCCAGGCTCAGGTCGGCCAGCTCGGTGATGCGGTCCTTGGCCTGGAGCACCAGAGCCCGGCTGTCGGCGCTGAGCTTGCTCCGCTCCGGGGGCAGCTCCTTCACCAGCCGGGCACGGAGGGACTGGGCCAGGAAGTAGAGTACATCCCGCTCCTCCGGCTTGTCCGGCCAGGGCTGCTCGCCGGAGAGAATCTTGTCCAGGGCGTACTGGCTGCGCACCTGCCGGATGTAGGCCAGGAACTGGGTGGCGTGCTGGGGGCTGAGGCAGCCGGCGGCCAGGATACGCAGGCTGTCCAGGCTGATGTCCGCGCCGTAGCTGTGAATGGCGTCGCTGAGCATGTGCCAGGACCGGGGCGTGGAGAAGGGCTCCTCGCTCTTGGGGGGCTTGGACCACAGGTGGTCGGGACGGCTGGAGATGTAGTCGTAGATATAGGGGTGGATGTTGTGGGTACCCGCCCACTCCAGCCACAGCCGGGGGCTGGCGGTGAGCTCCACATGGAACATCCGGTTGATGAGGGCGGAGGACATGGGCCGGGTGATGGCATTGTCCTGGGCACGGTTGCCCGCGCCCACCACGATGGAGCCCTCGGGCAGGTGGTATTCCCCGATGCGCCGCTCGTGGATGAGGGAGTAGAAGGCCTTCTGCACCTCGGAGGTGCAGGCGTTCAGCTCGTCCAGGAACAGCACATAGGGCTCGGACCGGGCGATGGTACGGGGCGGACAGAACTGGCTGAAGCCGTCCTTAATCTGGGGCACGCCGATGATGTCCTCCGGGGCCAGCTGGCTGCCCAGCAGGGAGACGCACTCCAGGCCCAGGCTGTCGGCGAACTCCTGGACAATGGCGGATTTTCCGATGCCGGGAGCACCCCAGATGAACACCGGGCGGATGAGTCCCACGTTCAGGAGGATGTCCAGCAGCTGCTTGTGATTGACGGAAATGGTGAGATTCATAAATATGTTCTCCTATGGCGTCCAGTGTGGGGACAATTTTAGCATATCAGAGCCGGAAAAGAAACAAAAAGTGCAGAACCTTACCAAATTTTAAGACTTTTATCCGCCATGAAGGCGCGTTTTGTCTTATGCTGAGGAGCGGATGAAAAATGTCCTCTGCCGCCGCCGGGAAAGAAATCGCATATTTTGTGAACAAAGATAGCATGCTTTGTAAACATTAGCGCTCTCGCCTTGACAGTGCTAATTCGCGGTGCTATAACATAGTTGTTCCAAGAGGGGAGCCGAAAAGGTTCCTCCCCGCAGGGCAAAAGATAAGTGCTGTGAATGGAGGAATGACTTATGTTGCCCAGCATTTTTGGTGAGAACCTGTTTGATGATTTCTTTGATGACAACTTCGGGATGTACCCGATGTGGAATGGCCGCAACCCCCTGTACGGCAAGCACGCCAAGAACCTGATGAAGACCGACGTACGGGAGACCGAGGACACCTATGAGGTGGACGTGGACCTGCCCGGCTTCAAGAAGGACGAGCTCAGCGTGGAGCTGAAGGAGGGCTACCTGACCATCAGCGCGGCCAAGGGCCTGGATAAGGACGAGCAGGACAAGAAGGGCAAGTACATCCGCCAGGAGCGCTATGCCGGCGCGTGCAGCCGGAGCTTCTATGTGGGCGATGTGAAGCCCGAGGAGGTATCCGCCAAGTACGAGGACGGTATTCTGAAGCTGACCATGCCCAAGCAGGTCAAGCGGGAGCAGCCCAAGAGCTCCAGCATTGCCATCGGCTGATAACAACACAACAACAGGGGCGCCACCGCGTAAGCGGCGGCGCCCCTGTTTTGCTGTCCAGAGTCCGGCTGGAACGGCGGAAAAGGATGTGCTATAATACCCTCAGCTGATTTTGGCGGCCTTTGCCGCCTGCTGTGCGGCAACCGCCCCAAGGGGCGGAGGTGGGAAAGGAGCGTTTACCTTGAAAATCGTCTATTTCAGTCCCAATGACACCACCAGAACGGTCACGGAGGCGGCTGCCGCCGCCATGGAGCCCGGCGGCGAGCGGGTGGACCTGCTGAAGGCACCGCTGACGGAGGATTTGTCCGTGGGGGCGGAGGAGATGCTGGTGGTGGGCATGCCGGTGTACGCGGGTCGGATTCCCGCCCTGTGCCTGTCCTCTCTGGCCCATCTGAAGGGACACGGCGGTCCGGCGGCGGCCATTGCGGTCTATGGCAACCGGGACTACGACGACGCCCTGCTGGAGCTGACCGCCCTGCTGGAGGCCCAGGGTTTCCGGGTGGTGGGCGCGGGCGCCTTTATCGCCAAGCACTCCATTTTCCCCACCGTGGCCGCCAACCGGCCCGATGAGAAGGACATGGAGGCCATCGCCGCCTTTGGCCGGGAGTGCCAGGCCCGGCGGAGCCTGTTCTCTGACAGCCATCCCGGACAGATTCTGGTGAAGGGCAACCGGCCCTACAAGAAGCCCGGCTCCGGCAGCTTCCGCCCCACGGGCGACAAGAGCTGCACCAGCTGCGGCGCCTGCGCGGCCATCTGCCCCACCAAGTCCATCAATCCGGCGGAGCCCACCAAGACCAATGAGGACACCTGCATCGCCTGCGCGGCCTGCATCCGGGTGTGTCCCACCGGGTCCAGAGCCTTCCGCGGCCCCGTCTACCAGACCGCCCGCAAGGCCTTTGAGTTCAAGTGCGCGGCCTACCGGCTGCCCGAGACCTTCTACCGGGCGTAAGGAGGCGGCATGGAGCAGAAAACACTGCACATCGACCCCATCGGGGTGCTGCGGAAGGATGAAAACGGGGTCCGGGTGGAGCTGGAACCCGCCTATACCCCCGGCCTGCTGGGCCTGGAGCTGTACAGCCATGTCCACATCCTCTGGTGGTTTGACCGCCGGGACAACCCGGAGGACCGGAGCCGCCTCCAGGTACGGCCGCCTCACCGGGGGACGCCGGGGCCCATGGGGGTCTTTGCCAGCCGTTCTCCCAGCCGTCCCAACCCCATCGCCCTGTCCACCGGCCGTATTCTGAATGTGGACAGAGAGCAGGGTATCCTCACCCTGGACTGGAGCGACGCGGAGGACGGAACCCCGGTGCTGGACATCAAGCCCTACTCCTCTGGTCTGGACCGGGTGATGGAGACTGAGGAGCCCTACTGGCATGCCGACTGGCCCCACACCTATGAGGAGGCCAGAGCCAGAGGGGAGTAAGCGCCCAAAAAGCAGAAAAAAGGTCCGCCCTCATGAGGGCGGACCTTTTTTGTACGGCAATCAGAAGGGAAGGCCGCTGTTTCCGGGCATCTGCTGCCCGTCGGCGGACTGGGGCGTAGCGTCGGAGACGGCGCAGTAGTACCGGGCCAGGGTGCTGGTGTAGTACCCGGTGAGCCAGACGGTGAAGGGCAGGGGGAGCACAAAGGACAGAACCTCGCCGGCCACAATACCCACGGTGAGGGCGGTCATGCTGCCCGAGCCCAGGAAGAGGACACAGCCCACACCCACGCACACGCCGGACACCAGCCCGGAGAGCACCGCGGACAGGATGTTCCACCCGATAAAGGACAGGGCCAGCTTGAAAATCTCCCCGTAGCGGCCGGAGAGCAGGCGGCGGCTGCGGCGCACAGCCTCCAGGGGGCCGTCGTCAGGCCGGTCTGCCAGGCAGAAGGGGGCGAAGGCATACCGCAGGGTGAGGAACAGGATGAGCAGGGCAGCGGCGATGAAAATTACGATAATGATCGGATAGAGCACCAGCAGCTGGCCGACCAGCTGTTCCGCGGAGGCGGTGTAGAGATAGGAACCCATGAGGAACATGGTCAGCAGGAAGGAGATGGCCAGCGTGACCGGCACCAGCACCAGGAAGGCCCAGCACAGGGAGAAGGCCAGCACAATCAGGTTCATCACGATGACCCGACCGGCCATACCGAAGCCGCCCAGCAGGTCCCCGTAGGAGGCATCCTCTCCACGGCTGCGCTGCAGGGTGTAGCCGTAGTAGCCGAACTCCATGACAACGGCGTAGAGCTGGAGGAGCACCTGAAGGAAGAACACAGGCAGCGCCGCAGGAGAAGAGGGGGTGCTGAGGGCATTGAGCAGAACCTGGGGGTCGTCGGTGGTAAACAGAACGGTCAGCAGGTCCCTGGTGTAGGGCACCGAGCTGCCCAGCACCAGGTTCAGCAGGAGAAAGAGGCCGCTGGTGAGGAGCAGATAGACTAGCGTCACCTTCCACACCCTGGGGCGTGCGGTGCGCATATCCTCTTTGGCGGCCCGCTTCAGGTCTTTCCGATTGAAGAACACGGGCGGGCTGAATATGGGAGCATTATAACTGTACATGAGCGGATTCCTCCTCTCTCAGATGTGTGCATCATACCATACCGGGCGGGGAAATGCAAACCGGACAGGGGAAGAACACCGTTGCGGCTGCAGGGACAATCTGGTATAGTTGGAACTGACAGGACAGCGGTCCGGCAGCGGAGCTGCAGAGTTTCAAGATTTTTTCTGGGAGTGCTCCCAGACAGCACCCGGCGGATCTGAAAAATAAGGAGGAGCGGCCATGATTCACATCTACTGCGGAGACGGGAAGGGAAAGACCACCTGTGCCTTTGGCCTGGCCCTGCGGGCGGCGGGCCGGGGAAGAAAGGTGCTCATCACCCAGTTTCTCAAGAGCGGGGACAGCGGCGAGCGGGCCGCCATGGCCCATGTGCCCGGCGTGACGCTGCTGGAGGTGCCCGAGCGGATGAAGTTCACCTTCCGGATGACTGAAGAGGAGAAGGTATCCTTCGGCGCCCGGATGAAAGCTCTTCTGGAGCAGACACGGGCTGTGGTGGAGAAAGGGGAGCTGGGCATGCTGGTGATGGACGAGTGCTGTGCGGCTGTGGCCAAGGGTCTGCTGCCCCTGGAGGATGTGCTCAGCCTTCTGGACAGCGTGCCGGAGGACCTGGAGGTGATCATCACCGGCCGGAACCCGGACCCTGCCCTGGTGGAGCGTGCCGACTACATCACCGAGATGAAAAAAATCCGCCACCCCTTTGACAAGGGTGTGGCCGCCCGCAAGGGCATCGAGTGGTAATATGCAGAGTGTGCGCGCCGGGTGGAAACCCGGCGCGCTTTCTGTCTTTAAGAGGCGGAAAAGTGGATAATCTGGAATAAAAAACCGTACAAATGAACCGCCTAAAAAAGAAATAAAAATAACATTTTACACAATAACAAAAACAGGAAAACGGGGAAAATGTATAAATAGTGCATTTATAAAAGTCAAAAATCCGGGTAAATTTTTGGTCAAATAAAATATTGCATAATTTATACAATGAAACCTTGAAAAGTTTTGACAAAATGATATAATGATTTCCATTAAGGGGAAATCAGGCTGCGGCAGCCTGCGCGTCTTCCGAAGAGAAACTGTCGTCCCTTACGGAAGGACAGACACCACGCTTGCATCCCCATCCCGCTAAGGAGGAAGTATACATGGCACACAAGTACGTCTATCTCTTTTCCGAGGGCAATGGCTCCATGCGTGAGCTGCTGGGCGGCAAGGGCGCTAACCTGGCCGAAATGACCAATCTGGGCATGCCTGTGCCCCAGGGCTTCACCGTTACCACCGAGGCCTGCACTCAGTATTATAATGACGGCCGTCAGATCAACGAGGAGATCCAGGCTCAGATCTATGAGTACCTGGCCAAGATGGAGGAGATCTGCGGAAAGAAGTTTGCCGATCCCGAGAACCCCCTGCTGGTGTCCGTCCGCTCCGGCGCCCGCGCCTCCATGCCCGGCATGATGGATACCATCCTGAACCTGGGCCTGAACGACGTTGTGGTGGAGGGCCTGGCCAAGTTCACCAACAACCCCCGCTTCGCCTATGACTCCTACCGCCGGTTCATCCAGATGTTCTCCGACGTGGTCATGGAGCTGTCCAAGAAGCGCTTTGAGGAGATCATCGACGACGTCAAGGCCAAGAAGGGCGTCAAGCAGGACGTGGAGCTGGACACCGACGACATGAAGAACCTGGTCGTCCTGTTCAAGGAGTTCTACAAGAAGGAAAAGGGCGAGGACTTCCCCCAGGATCCCAAGGTCCAGCTGATGGAGGCCGTCAAGGCCGTGTTCCGCTCCTGGGACAACCCCCGTGCCAATGTATACCGCCGCATGAACGAGATCCCCTACGACTGGGGCACTGCCGTCAACGTCCAGTCCATGGTCTTCGGCAACTCCGGCAACAACTCCGGTACCGGCGTGGCCTTCACCCGCAACCCCGCCACCGGTGAGAAGGCCCTGTTCGGCGAGTACCTCATCAACGCCCAGGGCGAGGACGTGGTGGCCGGCGTGCGCACCCCCTCTCCCATCAGCAAGCTCCACGAGGAGATGCCCGAGGTGTACGACCAGTTCGCCGACATCGCCAACCGCCTGGAGCAGCACTACAAGGATATGCAGGACATGGAGTTTACCATTGAGAACGGTAAGCTGTACATGCTCCAGACCCGTAACGGCAAGCGCACCGCCGCCGCCGCCCTGAAGGTGGCCGTGGACCTGGTGGACGAGGGCATGATCGACGAGAAGGAAGCCGTCTGCCGCGTGGAGCCCAAGCAGCTGGACGCTCTGCTGCACCCCACCTTTGACGCCGAGGCCCTGAAGAAGGCCCAGGCTGTGGGCAAGGGCCTGGCCGCCTCTCCCGGCGCCGCCTGCGGCCGCGTTGTCTTCACCGCTGAGGAGGCCAAGGAGTGGCACGCCCGCGGTGAGAAGGTTGTCCTGGTCCGTCTGGAGACCTCTCCCGAGGATATCGAGGGCATGCAGGTCGCCCAGGGCATCCTGACCGTCCGCGGCGGCATGACCTCTCACGCCGCCGTGGTGGCCCGCGGCATGGGCACCTGTTGCGTGTCCGGCTGCGGCGACATCGTGGTGGACTATGAGAACAAGAAGTTCACTCTGGCCGGCAAGGAGTATCACGAGGGCGATTACATCTCCCTGGACGGCTCCACCGGCAACATCTACGGCGAGGCCATTGCCACCGTGCCCGCCGATCCCGGCTCCGGCTACTTCGGCCGTCTGATGGGCTGGGCTGACAAGTACCGTCAGCTGAAGGTTTACACCAACGCCGACACCCCCAGAGACGCCAAGCAGGCCCGTGCCTTCGGCGCCCAGGGCATCGGCCTGTGCCGCACCGAGCACATGTTCTTCGAGGAGACCCGTATCAAGGCCATGCGTGAGATGATCGTGGCCGACAACACCGAGGACCGCAAGAAGGCCCTGGCCAAGATCATGCCCTATCAGCAGGGCGACTTCGAGGGCCTGTACGAGGCCATGGAGGGCAACCCGGTTGTCATCCGCTTCCTGGATCCCCCGCTGCACGAGTTCCTGCCCACCAAGGAGGAGGACATCAAGGAGATCGCCGGCGACCTGGGCATCACTGTGGAGCACCTGAAGGACGTCATCGCCTCCCTGCACGAGTTCAACCCCATGATGGGTCACCGCGGCTGCCGTCTGGCTGTCTCTTACCCCGAGATCGCCGAGATGCAGACCACCGCTGTTATCAACGCCGCCATCAACGTCCAGAAGGCCCATCCCGACTGGACCATGGTGCCTGAGATCATGATCCCCCTGGTGGGCGAGGTCAAGGAGCTCAAGTACGTCAAGGACGTGGTGGTCGCCACCGCCGACGCCATCATCAAGGCTTCCGGCATCGACATGAAGTATGAGGTCGGCACCATGATCGAGATCCCCCGTGCCGCCCTCACCGCCGACGAGATCGCCACCGAGGCCGAGTTCTTCTCCTTCGGCACCAACGACCTGACTCAGATGACCTTCGGCTTCTCCCGTGACGACGCCGGCAAGTTCCTGAGCTACTACTACGAGAAGAAGATCTACGAGTCCGATCCCTTCGCTCACCTGGATCAGAAGGGCGTCGGCAAGCTGGTGAAGATGGCTGCCGAGCTGGGCCGCAAGCCCCGTCCCTCCATCCACCTGGGCATCTGCGGCGAGCACGGCGGCGATCCCACCTCCGTGGAGTTCTGCCACAAGGTCGGCCTGAACTATGTCTCCTGCTCTCCCTACCGTGTGCCCATCGCCCGTCTGGCCGCCGCTCAGGCCGCCATCAAGTCCCCCCGCTAAGGGCGCATAGCAGCATCCAAATAAACAGGCGCACCGCTTAAAACGGTGCGCCTGTTTTTATCCCCGGCTTAAAATCTGATTCAAGAGGAGGAAAACAGTGTATGGACGAGAATCTCAGCAATATCATTACACTCAACGACGAGAACGGAGACGAGGTCCGGTTTGAGTTCCTGGATTTGGTGGAATATGAAGGGGAGAAGTACGTCGTTCTGCTGCCGGAGGACGGAGACGGAGAGGTAGTCATCCTTCGGCTGGACGACACCGACCTGGACAGCGAGGAGGATACCTTCCTGGGCGTTGAGGATGAGGAGACACTGCAGGCTGTGTTCGGCATCTTCAAGGAGAAGTACAAGGACGAGCTTGAGTTTGCCGATGAGGAGTAAGCTGTCCCCGTGAACAGGGGAGAGCTTCGGCACTGACTGCCGTAGCGAAAAAGGAGCGCACCGCTGTCAGGCGGTGCGCTCCTTTTGTATTTGACGTCCAGGCGAATGTTAAAGCGGCTGCTCCGCTTTGGCAGCGGGCAGAAGCCGGATGGCCACCAGGCGATGGAAGAGGGCCGCAAAGGCCAGGCCGAAGGTTACGCCCAGAAGGGTGTCCGCAATGCGCAGGACCACGGCGCCCTGGATTCCGTATATCCCGGCGCCCAGCATCAGCGCGCCCAGGCAGTTCATGGCCGTCTTATACCGGTAGTCCGTGCAGAAGCCCAGGCACAATCCGCCCAGAGGCCCCAGCAGCGGACGCAGGGATTCCGGTACAATTAGATACAGGACAAAGAAGATGCAGGAACCCGCCACAGCTCCGGCGATTCTCTGCCAGAAACGGGTGAACGTATTGCCGGAATAGGGGTATTCCGACAGCAGGGAGGCACAGGCAAAGCCCATCCACATAAAACGCTCCACGCCAAAGACCTGTCCGGCCGTCAGGACCAGGCTGACGCCCAGGGCCATGCGCAGCTGCCACAGGCAGACGGGTTGGGACAGGTCAAATTTCCGCACCACGTGATGGAAGCGGACCTCACGGTGCTGATGGCGGTGCTTGGCAAACAGGATTGCGCCGCAGAGCAGATAGCCGACCAGCGCCAGGAGACCGCGGCGCATCAGGGCCTCGCCGGTGACGGGGTTGCCCGTAAGATAGATGTACGCAAAGCTGTACAGGCCGCCGTTTCCCATCTCGGGCCGCTGGGTGGTCATATAGAGAAGGGCAAAGAAGCTGGCAAAGTGGAGCGGAATCAGGAAAACCGGCGGAACCACTGCCGCCGCGCAGGGCGCCAGTACCAGAATGGCCAGCGCTGCCGCCAGAGTTAAGAGGGAGTCCCCGATGCAGTACTCAAAATTGACGAACCGGATGCCCAGCATGATGCAGAACAGGGCCACGGCCAGCGGGGTGTTGTCCGAGCCGAACACGCTGGACAGCAGGCTTATGAATACGATGGCAAAGGCCACAATCAGTGCGGAACGTACGGCGATGGCCGTCCAGTAATAGATTTTTTCCTGCCTGGTGCCGCAGGCGGCGATTTTGCGCTTGAGGATGGCAGGGTCCAGCTGCAGCGCGTCATAAAATTTCATGTTCGTTGTTTTCATGCCCTTTCTCCATATGTGCGGCAAGCTTATCCGCGTAGTACATAAACATCTCAAAATCCTTGCCGGCTCTCCGCCACAGGTCGTAAAAGGGCTGCAAAATGCTCTCGTATCCCTGTTTCAGTTCCGCAAGGCCCACCTCGGTGATGAACAGCTGGTAGCTCCGCTCATCGGTGGCGTTGCGCTGCTTGGAAATGCAGTTTTTCTCATAGAGCGCCTTCAGGCAGCGGCTCACCGCTTCCTTTTTCATTCCGGTTCCCTGGCTGAGCAAAACGGGGGTGTTCTGCTCGGGACGCAGGTACAGATGTGCCAAAAGCTCACATTCGCTGACCGTCAGCGCGGATTTGCGTTCAGGCAGCAGAGAACGCATGATTTTTTGCATCTGCTGCTGATAGTGAACCATGTCTGTCCACTCCATATGGGTTCTCCTTTGCAATATAATTAACTTTGTTAATCATATGCTTCAAAGCCACTTTTGTCAATAGTGGAATAAAAAACGCCGCCCCCATCGGGGCGGCGTTTTTGTATAGCGGAATATGGGCAAATCAGGCGAAAATCTTCTCCAGCAGAGCCAGCGCGTCTGCCTCCGTCATCTTGCGGGGATTGAAGGCCTGGAACAGCTCCTCGGAAATCTCCTTGGCCATCTGGGGGAACAGGGAGCGGTCGATGTTCCACTCCTTGGGCCCCTTCAGGTGGAGGTCCACGTCGCGGAAGGAGATGAGGGCGTTGCGGGCCTTGGCGCCCAGCTCCTCGGGGGTCTCGTTGCCGGTGAGCAGCGCGCCGAACTGCTTGGCCACCCGGCGGGTCTTTTCGGGGGCGGCAGGCGCGTTGAACTCGATGACATAGGGCAGAGCATAGGCGCAGGCAAAGCCGTGGGGGATGTGGAAGTGGGCGCCGATGACATGGGCCAGGGAGTGACCGGCGTGGGTGTGGCCGTACCGCAGCATCCAGCCGCCCATGAGGCAGGCGGCCGCCATGTTGCTGCGGGCCTCAATGTTGCTGCCGTCGGCCACGGCCACAGGCAGCCACCGGGTCACCATCTCCATCACGCGCTTGGAGATCTGGTCGGACAGCAGGGTGGCAGCAGTGCCGGTGTAGGACTCCACGCCGTGGGCCAGGGTGTCAAAGCCGGTGGAAGCGGTGATGTGGGGCGGCATACCCACCATCAGCTCCGGGTCCACCACCGCATACTCGGAGGAGGCCAGGGTGGCCAGGATGGGGTACTTCACGCCGTCATCGCCGGTGATGACCAGACCGTCAGACAGCTCGCTGCCGGTGCCGGAGGTGGTGGGCACCACAATGAGGCCGGGGGCGGCCTTCATCTCGTCGCCCTTGGCAAAGCGGATGATGGGACCCTCGTTGTAGCGCAGGATGTTGACGGCCTTGCCGGTATCCATGGCGGAACCGCCGCCCACACCGATGACAAGGTCACAGCTCTGGCTGGTGTAGGTCTCCCAGGCGGCAGCCACCACCCTGGTGGAGGGGTCGGGCTCCACGCCATCGAACAGCGCAGGCTCCAGCCCGGCGTCCTTCAGCACGGTCAGCACCTTTCCGGCAATTCCGGCGGCCACAATGCCCTTGTCCGTCACCACCAGGGGACGGCTGCTGTTTTCCAGCTTGACCAGCTCAGCCAGCTCAGCCAGCTTGCCGGCGCCAAATACGATTTTTACATTCTGCACAAGCTCAAACTGCATGATAAAACTCCTCCTTCAGGGTGCACACTATAATTTCACAAATATTTTAAGAGGAGGCGGGAGGCTTGGCTTGTAAAAATCGGCACTGGAAGGGAAAAACGGTAAAAAATTTTTTAACAGAGAGGATACCTCTGGTTACTCCAGCAGACCCATGGCCTTGGCCGTCTGGATGGCGGAGATTTTGTTGTTGACCTCCAGCTTCTGGTAGATATTTTTCACATGGTAGCGGACGGTGGGTACGGAGATAAAGAGGGAAGAGGCGATTTCCTCGTGCTTCATCCCGCTGGAGAGCATCTGGAGGATATCATGCTCCCGTTCAGACAGGGTTACGGTGGGCGGGAGGAGGCAGGCCACGCTCCGCTGATAGTGCTCGCAGTGGCGGATTATCTGGGCCAGAAATGCCTGGGGCACCTTTTTGGAATTGCGGACTTTGCGGAGCATGTCCATAATGCCCAGGGCATTTTCGGCAAAGGGCATGACCACATTGTCCTGGGCAGCCAGCACCAGGGCCTGCTCCAGCTTTTCGCAGCCGGCCTCAATGCCGTACAGCTTTTCGCTGGCGATGGCGGCGCAGATATCGTTGTGGATATAGCCCAGCTGGTTCTGATAGAGGTCAAATTTCTTCCGGAATTCCTGACACAGCACCTCCAGCCGGACAAAGGCGCCCGTCAGCAGCACCGCCCGCATGCACACAATGTAGGGAAAGGCCATGCCCTGGAACATGAAATGGCCTGTGTCCATGTTGTTTTCCCGCAGCCAGGCGGGGATTCCCGCAACTCTTCCGAAACAGCTGCTGGTATAGGCGGAGCAGAGCTCCAGGGTGGTGTTGAGGACGCTGCTGTTTTCCTTGCTGAGCCGTCCGGCCAAATCCTTCAGCAGACGTTCACCCTCCTGGAATTTTCCGTGATAGAGGGCCAGCCGGGCCAGAACAAAGGTGGCGCACAGCTCGATGGAGGTCTGGTGGTAAAGACGGGACTGGTAGATGGCTTTTTGCGCATGGAGCTCCACGTCATCCAGATTGCCGGTCTCCAGGGCGTACTCCGCCAGGGCCAGAGGCTCGCTGCCCGCGCCGCAGCCCTCCACCGCCTGGGCCAGGGTATGAAAATTGTGGGCAATCAGCTGGGCGGTCTCCCGCAGCTTTCCCGGCTCCTTGTAGTAGCAGTAGAGCAGATGGGGCGCACCAAAGGTAAATTCCGCATGGCTGTTGACCACGCAGGAGTATCGGCCGTTGAAGTAGCGCACCGCCAGCTCGGCGTGGCGAATGACCTGGCGGACATCGTTGAAGGCCACAAAAACCCAGGTGTTGTGGATTTCTCCCAGCAGGAAGGTGCGGTAATTCTCGCTGATGTCCTTGGCGTTCAGGAAATGCTCCTCCAGATGCTCCAGGTGAAGTTCCAATTCACCCCGGGCAGAGGGCGGCTCACTGAGGGCTTTGATACGGATATGGCGCAGGGTGGCCAGGGGATAGCGGAATGCCGTGGAGGGGGCCAGTCCCTCAAAGATTTTGTGGACCTGGGGGAAGTGGGCGAATTGAATATCCCGCCGCTCCATGCTGTTCAAATCCTGGAGGATTTCCTCCACCTCGCCGGAGCGGTAGAGATAATCGTAGGCCAGAATCCGCTTTCCGTGGTTTAAAAACCAGCGGCCCATCCTGTACCAGAGGGGCTTTGGGTTCAAACCAGCCTGTCTGCCCCGCTCCTGGAGAAATTTTTGGAACAAATCCGTCATCTTGTAGGCGCCCAGAGAGACATTGTAGGCGATAAAGGCGTTGTCCTGGGCCAGCGCCGTCAGCCGCCCGGCAGCGCCCGGGTCCTGGAGCGCATAGGACACCTGCTCCGGCGTAAAGGCGTCCAGAAAGGAGAGGTTTTGCAGAAAGGTCTGGGTTTCAGCGTCATAAATGCTGTACAGATTCCTGTCCATCAGCTGGTCGATGTCCTGCCCGGCGCCGATGGACAGGCCCTGGCTCATGCCCCGGAGGATGAGGTAGATGCCCGAGATCCAGCCCCCCGTCCACCGGCCCAGCTGCTGGGCAAGTGTGGTGTCGTTGGGAAACTCCATCAGCTCCAGATAGGCCTGGATTTCGGTGGTGCGGAAGCGGAAAAGATCCTGTCCGCCCACCCAGCACAGTCCACGCTGCTCCAAATCAGCTGTGGGTAGGCAGGGGGTGTTTCGGGTTAGGAGGACAATGTGCAGATTCTCCACCTGCTCTCCGGTAATCAGCGTCAGCAGAGCGGCTGTCTCGGGGCAGTCGATGAGCTGATAATCATCAATCACAAGCACAGTGGGACGGCTGTACTTTTTCTCACATATCAGCGCCACAATTTTGGCCTGCTGGGGAGGATTTTCGGGGAAACCAAGTTCCAGCAGCCGCTCCGCCATTTTGGGATCGCGGACGGCGATTCTGGAGGTGAGCCGTTCCCAGCAGTAAGCCATGGAGCCGCCGGAACCCAGCAGAGAGAGCCAGAGGGGTTCCAGCTGCGCGGTATGAAAATACTCCCGTACGGCGGTTGTCTTGCCGAACCCCATGGGGGCACGGAGGACGGTAAGCGGGTAGTCTAGTATCTGTTCCAGCTGCCGGTTTACCCGGGCACGGGACAGAATCCTGGCTCCGGGAAGCGTCATATATACCACCCCTTATATTTATCCGACATTTCTGCCGTATTTTGCTGTTTTTTGTCGAATTCATGCTCAGAAAATGCCACAATTACACGAAAAATGCACTTTTCTGGCGGGAGTTTTTGGGCGTTTACCACAGAGGTAATTGAAAAAACTATCACAAATGATAGTTCACGGCGCAGGTCGTTTGCGGTAGGATAGAGCTGTGGCAAGGCTTCCCCCAAGAATATTCTGCATCTGTCAAGCCGATTTATTCGGGCGGATGCCCACGGCAGACGCCCGGCGTCTGGCCAGGGTACGCTGCCCCACAGCGCGCCCTGGCCGGCCTGCTCTGCCAAAGCCACATGCTTTTATCAAACACTGGTGAAGTTATTGGAAATAATCCACCATGCTCCACCGTCCTCAATCAGCTGGAGGTGCTGCTCAAGCCCGGCTCTCCCGGTGGTGCCCGCCTCATACACCACCGCGTCGGCAATCCGGCCGGTTATCGACAACGCCAGCAGCTCCGCCTGGGAACGCTCTGTCCCGCTGGTCAGAGCCGCTTCCGTCAAGAGCGGCGGCATGCCGGTGAGCAGCCTGTCGCCCAGATAACCGGATACCCGGGCGTCCCGGTGAAAACAGCTGAGCAGCGTATCCCGGTCTCCTTTCCAGCCGGCGTCCATATAGCGCCGGATCACCTCCCGTACCTGCTCAACTTCCGCATTTATCATGATATCTCCTCCTTCTTGTCGCACGGGTGTACGTGCTCGCCCTCAGACTACCACAAACAGCTCTACTTATATTGTACAAAGTGGAACTTTCCATCCTTTTTCGACAAAAAATTTGAAAAAGGATGCCCGCCCCTATGCCAGAGTGCTGCCTGCCGGCTGAAAAACGGGCGTGTGGGGCGGTCTGTGGACGCAAGCGCAAAAAAGACAAGAAGAAGGAGGAATTTTCCATGCAGCGCCCCAAAAAACTGCCTCTGATGACATTTCTGGTGATCATGACCATCGGCATCGGATATGTACAGCAGATGGCGCCGTCCCCTATCCTCAGCGTCCTGAGTGAATACTACCATCTGGCGGGGCAGGATGCCCTGCTTAACCTGTCGGTGTCCATCACCTTTCCCATGAGCATTGTGGCTTGCCTGGCCGGCGGTATTCTGGAGAGCCGGCTGGGCATCCGCAGACTCTACCTGGGCACCCAGATTTTTCTCACCGCAGGCGTGCTGCTCAACTTCTGGTCCCCGACCTATCTCATGTTCCTGGCAGCCCGCAGCATATACTCCATTGGCTTTGGCCTGGCCATTCCGTTCATCGGCTCCGCCATTATGAACTGGTACACCGGCAGGGCCAGAGATACCATGAATACCCTCAACGGCATGTTCCCCTTTATCGGCACGGTCATCAGCTTTGCACTGATGCTCCCTCTGTCCAACCTGCTGGGCTCCTGGAAAGTGGCCATGGGCATCTGGGGTGTGGTGCTGCTGGTGCTGCTGGCGGTGTGGCTGGTGTGCATCCGGGCGGCGGATATTCCCCAGAGCGCCGCGGTGGAGCTGCCGGAGCGGGGCATCTACCGCAGCCTGTGGAGGCGGAAGAATATCAAGCTGCTCTGCCTGGTATTTGTCATGGACTTCTTCTGCTACTCCTACATGGTGGTGGTGCTCCCCACCCTCATCGCCGAAGGGGGCGGCATGGACCCCGCTGTGGCCAACCTGTGCGCCGCCCTGGCCTTCCCCCTCATCGGTCTGGCGGGCAGCATCCTGGGCGGCGCGGTGATGTCCAGAACCGGTCGAAGAAAGCCCATTCTCATTGTGGGTCAGATTCTCAAATTTGCGGGCGTGACCGTCCTCATCTCCACGGTGAGCTTCAGCGTACCCCTGGCCCTGGCGGGCACCGCCATCTACGGCATCGGAAACGGCATGTGGATGCCCGTGCTCTACACCATGTGCATGGAGCTCAAGGACATGACCCCCAGCCGCTCCGGCGCGGCCTTTGCTCTCTTTAACGCATGCGCATTTCTCTCAGGCTTTGTCTCTCCCACCATCGGCGGCTGGCTCACCACCTTCCTCACCGGCATCGCCCCCGTGGCCGACGCGGTGGCGGCCCACGCCTTTGGCCTGAAATGGAGCCTGTTCCTGTTCGGATTTGTGAACCTGATCTCGTTTGTTGTGGGTTTCTTCCTGGACGAGACCCACCCCGGCGGCGCGGATACATAAGCGCGCATGGAAAGACACTGTGACTGTAAGGAGGATATAGTATGAGCACCATGCCTGTCGTTTCGGATCAGAACATTGCGCCTCTTCAGCCTGAGCTGTCCCGGCAGCTGCGATACAACGAACGCCTCCTGACCTGGAATCCTTATTCCAAGAAAAACCTGGCGCTGTGCTATCAGTTCCAGACCGGCGGAAGCAGCACGCCTGTGCGCCTCATTCCCGACGCTTGCATTGATTTTCTCTTCCGGTGCGACCCCGGCGCCTCCGCTGCCGTGGTCAGCGGGCTTCAGACCGCGCCCCGGGAGCTGATACTGGAGCCCAACGCGGTCTATTTCGGTTTCAAGCCCTTCAGCCCCAAGGGGATGCGCGCCCTGCGCACGGACTGGCAGGAGCTGGTGGACCAGTGCATCTCCCTGGGAGAGGACTGTCCCGACGCCGAGTGGGTGGTGGAAAAGCTGTCCGCCAGCGCCACCTTTGACGAGCGGGTGGGCATTGTGGCGGAGTTTGCCAAGCGGCAGCTGGCCGACCCGGAGTACACCCCCGACTTTGTGGAGTACTCCGAGCTGCAGCTCTGCCAGGCCAGAGGCAACATCCGTATGGACTCCATCAGCGACTATACCGGCTACACCGGCCGCTACTGCCGGGAGAAGTTCAAGGAGGCCCACGGCATCTCCATCAAGAACTACTCCTCCATCATGCGCTTCCAGAACGCGGTGCGCATGCTGGCCCGGAGCGGCGGCGAGGAAGGCCGTCTGTCCGATATCGTCTTTGACAACGGCTATTTTGACCAGTCCCATCTCAACCGGGAGTTCCGCCGCTTCTCCGGCGTCACGCCTCTGCGCTACCGGCGGGAGATCCTCCAGACTCCGTAACAAACAAAATGTCATCCCTTCTCAGGCGGGCGCCACACCGTCCGCCGCCACACACTCCATACCGTCCCGGCTGTGTTCAGCTGGGACGGTATGTTGCATTTTTCACAAATATTTGCCTGTATACCGTGGTTTTGTGTTCCGGTTTGTACAATAAGAACCCCTATTTGCGGTGATACACTGGTTTCATCAAACAAAAGGAGGTCCTTTTTATGGACAATCAGGAACTGGTATCCCAGCTCGTATCCAACGCCCGCAAGGCCCTTGCTGAGTTCGAGAAGTACAACCAGGAGCAGGTGGACGCCTGCGTCAAGGCCGTGCTGGTGGCCTTCGGCGAGCACGCCGAGGAGCTGGCCCGAGAGACCGTAGAGGAGACCCGCCTGGGCGACCTGACCTCCAAAATCGGAAAGAACTCCGGCTCTCCCGACGGCATCTGGTACGCCCTGAAGGACAAGAAGTCGGTGGGCATCATCGGCTACGACGAGGAGCAGCACCTGGCCTATGTGGCCAAGCCCAAGGGCATCCTGTGCTCCGTGGCCCCCTGCACCAACCCCAACGTCACCGCCGTCTTCAACGCCGCCTACGCCCTCAAGGGCCGCAACGTGCTCATTGTGGCACCCCATCCCCGTGCCAAGAAGACCACCCTCCACACCGTCCAGATTATGAACGAGGCCCTGGCCAAGCTGGGCGCCCCCGAGAACCTGCTCCAGTGCATTGAGGAGCCCTCCATTGAGTGCACCCAGCTGCTGATGCAGAACTCCGACGTCATCATCGCCACCGGCGGCGCCGGCATGGTCCGCTCGGCCTACTCCTCCGGCCATCCCGCCTTCGGCGTGGGCCCCGGCAACGTGCAGACCATCATCGACAAGGGCTTTGACTACAAGGAGGCCGCCGAGCAGATCGTGGCCGGCCGCAGCTATGACAACGGCCTTATCTGCGCGGGCAACCAGTCCGCCATCTACCCCGCCTGCGACGAGGCCGAGTTCCTCGCCGCCATGAAGGACGCCGGCGCCTACTATGTCTCCGACCCCGACACCGTCCAGAAGTTCCGCACCGCCCTCTTCCCCGACGGACGCCACATCAACTCCAAGCTGGTGGGCCAGTACCCCAAGGACATCGCCGAGGCCGCCGGTGTGGAGATCCCCGAGTGGACCCGCATCATCCTCCTGAAGGTGGACAAGGCCAACGCCGGTGAAAAGGACGCCCTGTGCGCCGAGAAGATGTGCCCCGTGACCATCGCCATCGCGGTGGACTCCTTCGAGGAAGGCCTGGCCGTGGCCAAGGCCAACCTGCTCTATGAGGGCGCCGGCCACTCCGCCGTTGTCCACACCTATGACCAGAAGAAGGCCGAGCAGGCCGGCGTGGAGCTGCCCGTGTCCCGCCTGCTGGTCAACCAGCCCGGTATCTTCGCCGCCAACCCCGCTCTGGCCAACGGCTTCAACCCCACCTCCACCCTGGGCTGCGGTTCCTGGGGCAACAACTCCATCTCCGAGAACCTGACCTATGAGCACCTCATCAACATCTCCCGCATTGGATGGATGAAGGACCCGGATCAGATCCCCACCCACGACCAGATCTGGGCCGACTGAGTCTGCGCGCTGCGCCGGCTCCGGCGGGGGCGGGTGCCCCCGCCGCACTATATTTGAGAGGTGTCACATTATGGCAGCAGTGAAAGCTGATCTCGTCATCAAAAATGGCAAAATTGCCACCGTGGACAAGAACTTCACCTATGTGGAGGCCGTGGCCACCAGGGGAGGCTGGATCATCGACCGGGGCACCAACGCCGAGATGGAGGCCTATATCGGCCCGGACACCCAGGTCATCGATGCCGGCGGCAGGCTGGTTCTGCCCGGCGCCAACGACTCCCACATGCACGCCGTCCACACCGGCTACACCCTGTCGCCCACCTTCCTGGACTTCTCCGGCCCCGAGTACGACTCCATGGATAAGATTCTCTCCAAGCTGAAGAAGGCCTGCGACGAGGCCGCCCCCGGCCAGTGGGTGTTCGGCTGCGGCTTTGTGGACAGCAACATCAAGGAGCTGGCCGCTGAGAACCGCATCATGAACCGCTGGGACCTGGACCCCGTGTCCCCCAATGTGCCTGTGGCCATGACCGATTTCTCCCTCCACTCCATGGTCTGCAACTCCAAGGCCCTTGAGGTGGCGGGCATTGACAAAAACTACCCCGAAATCCCTGCCAGCGTGGGCATGATCGACCGGGATGAGAACGGCGAGCCTGTGGGCCGCTTCCACGAGTGGGGCGCCCAGAATCTGCTGTGCGAGAAGTGCCCCATCCTCACCGACGCCGAGCTGGAGGACGCCATCCGCCGGGTACAGCACGCCCTCAACGAGCAGGGCATCACCTCCCACACCGACATTCTGGGCGAGGGCGGCGAGCACGTGTTCCGCGGCACCTGGGGCACCCGTCCCATCCACATCTATGAGAAGATGGCTGAGCGGGGTGAGCTGACCGCCCGTGTGTCCATCGCCTATTTCTCCGCCATCGGCGGCGAGGAGAGCTATGACTCCATCATCCGGGGCACCGAGCGGGTTCCCGCCAGCATCCCCGAGTTCAAGGACAGAAACTGGGTCAAGGGCGACGCCATCAAGTTCTTTGTGGACCTGGGCGGCCCCACCTGGCAGCGCAAGGGCATCCGGCCCGAGGGCTCCTTCGTCACCGCCTGGGGCCTGGATGAGGACACCCTCATTGAGGAGGTCCAGCGCACCATCATTGAGCTCCACCGCATGGGCTGGCAGGTGTGCATCCACTCCTGCGGCGGCGGCTCCATGGACGCCTGCATCGAGGGCCTGGCCAAGGCCAACCAGCTCTACCCCGGCAAGGACCTGCGCCACTTCCTCATCCACTGCGACGACACCACCAAGGAGGCCGCCGCAAAGATGGTGAAGAACGGCATCCTGGCCGCCATCCAGCCCACCGCCGCCAACATCGTCTTTGGCTGGAACACCCCCGTCCTCACCGACAAGGAGGAGATCTTCAACTACCAGGCCTACACCGACCTGGGCGCCTGCCTCACCGGCGGCTCCGACTCCACCTGCTTCTCCATGAACTGGCGGCAAGGCATGCAGTTCTGCATGACCCGCACCACCGCCGACGGCTACTGTGCCCGGCCCGACCTGGCCATGAAGCGGGAGGACGCCATCCGCATGTACACCATCAACGGCGCCTATCAGGAGCACATGGAGCATGTCCGCGGCTCCATCGAGGTCAACAAGGTGGCCGACTTCCAGATTCTCGACACCGACATCATGACCTGCCCCGTCACTGAAATCGGCTCCTCCAAGGTGGTCATGACCATCTGCGGCGGCAAGGTGGTCTACCAGGCCTGAGCATCTCTGCTTTTCCCATGGGCGGGCGGCTGCTCTCATCTCTCCGGCCGCCCGCCTCACTCCTTTTTTTAACCCCCTGCGGGCATTTCTGACAGAATGGAGACTGCAATATGATTTTTACCAGTTTTGAAGGGCTTGTGGCCCACGCCAAGGCCCATGTGAAGGCCCGCCGGGTGGTGGTGGCCGCCGCCCAGGACGAGCACACCCTGGAAGCTGTGATGAAGGTCCGGGCCGAGGGCATTGTGGTCCCGGTTCTGGTGGGCGATAAGGCAAAAATCCAGGAGATTTTTGCCAAAATGGGGGAGAGCGTCCCCGAAGAGGACCTGTACGACGCCCCTGAGTTCGCCGACTCCGCCGCACTGTCCGTCCGCCTGGTGCGGGAGGGCAAGGCCCACTTCATCATGAAGGGCAAGCTGGACACCTCCGACATCCTCCGGGCCGTGGTCAACAAGGAGCACGGTCTGGGCCAGGGCCGCACCATGAGCCACATGGCCATCAACCAGCTTCCCGCCTATCACAAGCTGCTGGTCACCACCGACGGCGGCATGCTCCTGGCGCCCACCCTGGCGCAGAAGAAGGACGTTATCCTCAACGCCGTGGAGGCCCTCCGTGCCCTGGGCTACGAAGAGCCCAAGGTGGGCGTGCTGGCCGCCGCCGAGAAGGTCAACCCCAAGTCCGTGGACTCCACCGACGCTGCCGCCCTCAAGGAGATGTGGCAGGCGGGCGAGCTGCCCGGCTGCATCGTGGAGGGTCCCATCTCCTTTGACCTGGCCATGGTAAAGGAGCGGGCGGTCACAAAGGGGTATGACAGCCCCTGCGCCGGCGACTGCGACATCCTGGTGGTGCCCAACATTACCGCCGGCAATATTCTGGGCAAGTCCCTGGTGGAGATGGCGGGCGCCAAGATGGCCGGCCTGGTGGTGGGCGCCAAATGCCCCATCGTGGTCACCAGCCGCGGCTCCTCCTCCGAGGAGAAGTACAACGCCCTGTGCCTGGCCGCGTCCATGACCCAGGACTGAGAGAGGAGAACCAAATGGAACGAATTCTTGTCATCAACCCCGGCTCCACCTCCACCAAGATCGCGGTCTATGAGGACGAGAATCCCCTCTTCGTCAAGACCATCAACCACAGCAAGGAGGAGCTGGCCCCCTTTAAAGAGCCCTTTGACCAGTACGAGTACCGCCGGGACCTGGTGCTGCGCACCATGGAGGAGAACGGCGTGACCAGAGACACCCTCACCGCCGTGGTCTCCCGGGGCGGCCTGCTGCCTCCGGTCCGCTCCGGCGCCTACGAGATCAACGACGACATGATCTGGCAGCTCCACTACCGCCCGGAGAATGAGCACGCCTCCAACCTGGGCGCCCCCATCGCCAAGTCCATTGCCGACGAGCTGGGCCTCAAGTCCTACGTCTACGACCCCGTCACGGTGGATGAGATGACCCCCATCGCCAAGGTGGCCGGCCTGCCCGAGACGCGGCGCAAGAGCCTGGGCCATCCCCTGAACATGCGGGCCATCGCCCATAAGTACGCCAAGGATAACCACACCGAGTATGAGAAGCTCACCCTGATTGTGGCCCATCTGGGCGGCGGGATTACCATCTCCCTGCACCAGAACGGCAGAATGATCGACCTCATCTCCGATGAGGAAGGGCCCTTCTCCCCCGAGCGGACCGGCGGACTTCCCACCTTCCAGACCCTGAAGCTGGCGGCGGAGTCGGGCAAGAGCTTTAAGGAGCTGTACAACTATGTCAAGAAGCAGGGCGGCCTGATGGGCCACCTGGGCACCAACGACGGCCGGGAGGTAGAGCGGCGGATCGCCGACGGAGACGAGCACGCCGCCCTGGTCTATGAGGCCATGGCCCACAACATTGCCAAGCACGTCGGAGCGCTGGCTACCGTGGTCCACGGCGAGGTGGATGCCATTCTGATCACCGGCGGCGTGGCCCACTCCAGGATGATCACCGACTGGATTACCCAGCGGGTGTCCTTCATCGCCCCGGTCCATGTCTACGCGGGCGAGAACGAAATGGAATCCCTGGCCACCGGTGTGCTCCGGGTCCTGCGGGGCCAGGAGCAGGCCCGCACCTTTACAAAGGTGGAAGATCTGTGATGGAGACGAAAGCGGTATCCGGCGCCATGCGGTGGATTTACGCCGCGGTGGGCCTGGTGGTGCTCCTCTTCGCCGGGTTTGTGTACGGCTGGAGCGTGTTCGCCGCCCCAATCGGGGCGGATTTCCCCCAGTGGAGCGCGGCACAGCTGTCCCTCACCTTCACCATCTGCATGGCCTTCTTCTGCCTGGGCGGTTTCGCCGCAGGCAATCTGTCCAAGCGAATTCCCGTGCGGGTCAACGTCCTCATCTCCGCAGCCCTGTTTCTGGTGGGCTTCTTCCTGGTCTCCCGGGCCAACTCCCTGCCCATGCTCTATGTGAGCTACGGCGTGCTGTGCGGCACGGCCTCCGGCTTTGCCTACAACTCGGTGATGAGCACCATGACCAAGTGGTTTCCCAACAACCAGGGGCTCATCTCCGGCGTGCTGCTGATGGGGTTTGGCTCCAGCAGCATGGTGCTGGGCGCCCTCTTTGACGCCATGACCCCGGCCGAGACGGGAGCCTGGCGGCAGACCTTTCTGATTATGGGCGTTGTGATGGCGGTGGTCATCGGCGTGGGCGCCCTGTTCTTCCGGCTGCCTCCTCCCGCAGCCCCCACCCAAGGGACTCAGAGCGCCAGCGGGCCCGATATCCCCCCGGCCCGCATGGTCCGTACCCCCAGCTTTTGGTGCTTCTTCCTGTGGGCTGTCCTCATCAGCGGCATCGGCCTGGCCATCATCTCCCAGGCCAAGCCCTTTGCTGCGGCGGTTGGTCCCGGCGTGGACGCGGGCGTCATCACCCTGGTGGTGGGCTTTATCTCCATCTGCAACGGCCTGGGCCGGGTCCTCTTCGGCGGCCTGTTTGACAAGCTGGGCTGGAAGCTGACCATGACCGCCGTCAATGTGGTGAGTCTGGCGGGGGTGGTGGTGCTCATGGCCGCCCTGTTTACCCACAGCTTCCCCCTGGTGGTAGCCGGATTCATCATCACCGGCCTGGGGTACGGCGGTGCGCCCACCATGGGCTCCGCTGTCATCAGCAGCTTCTTCGGCCAGAAGAATTACCCCGTCAACTTCTCCATCAGCAACATGAACCTGCTGGTGGCGTCCTTCGCAGGCACCGCCGCAGGTGCCCTGTACGACGCCAGCCAGAACTATGTCAGCACTCTGGTGGCCCTGGCCGGGTGCTCGGTTGTGGCCTTTGCCGTGATGCTGTGCATCCGGCGGCCCAAATAACCGAACCGGTGGGACGATACCCTGGTCGCCGGCATGTCCAAACGGCAAAAGGCAGTCCATAAGCTCCGATTCAGCCTTTGCAGCTTATGAAGGCCTCCTTATGTGAACAGCAGTACGGCCGGTCGCTTTTTAAGCGGCCGGCCGTACTGCTGCTTGGTCTTACCGGACATGCGCCGGTCAGTTGTTCTCCCTGGGTCTGGGGTCCAGGGTGTAGCCGTTGACTGTGAGATGGGCTATCTGGGCGCCCAGGTCGTCGGTGACATCCACGGCATAGAGGCAGGTGGTGCGGCCCGCCTTCAGGCATCTGGCCTCCGCAATCAGGGTTTTCCCCCGGGAGGGGGCGAGGAAGGTAATGGACACCTGCTGGGTAACCGTGGAGCGTTCGCTGTGGCCGTTGGTAGCCACGGCGAAGGCAAAGTCCGCCAGGGTGAAGATGGCGCCCCCCATGGGGACGGAGTTAATGTTGAGGTGGATGGGACGGATGGGCATGGAGCAGACGGCATGTCCGGGCTCGGCAATATCAATGACGGCGCCTGCCACTTCAACGGCAAAGCGGTCGCCGGCAAAGCAGGCGCGGATCTGGTCAAGGGTGGGCATGGAGAGCACCCCTTTCTAAAGAATTTTGCACAGACTTGGGCTGCGCGGTGGATAAATTATAGCAAGCACAGGGGAGAAGCACAACTGTTTTTGCTCTTCCAGGCCGTCTGCACCCATGCCAATTTTCCTGATAGGAAATATTTTTCCATCGCAACAAGAAAAATACTACCTTCAATCCGGAGAAAAAGGGCGCTATACTGAGGGCACAAACAAGAAAGGAGTGAGCACATGAAAGTGTGTCTGGCGGAGAACATCCGCATGCTGAGAAAAGAGCGGGGACTGACCCAGGAGCAGCTGGCCGAGGCCATGGGGATTACGGTGGGGACGGTGTCCAAATGGGAGACGGGCAGCTGTGTCCCGGACGTGTCTCTGATGATGGAGCTGGCGGAGTTTTTTGAGACCAGCGTGGATGTGCTTCTGGGGTATGAGCGGCAGAGCATGGCCCTGGAGGACAGACTGGAGCGGCTCAAGAGCCTGCGCATGAGCAAGCACTACGATGAGGCGTTTCGGGAAGGCGAGCAGGCCCTGCAGAAGTACCCCAACAGCTTCCGGGTGGTGTACGAGTGCGCCCAGCTCTATCAGGTGGCAGGGATAGAGCTGGGGGACGGCCAGATGCTCCGGCGCTGCCGGGCGCTGTTCCGGCGGAGCCTGGGCCTGCTGGACCAGAACCGGGACCCGGAAATCGGGGAAATCTCCATCCGCAACGACATTGCGGCAGCCTACCTGAGCCAGGGGGAGCGGGAGAAGGGGATCGCCCTGCTGAAGGAGAACAACACAGCGGGCATCAACAATGCGGCAATCGGGAACGAGCTGGCCATGGACGAGGCCACCAGTGAGGAGGCCCTGACCTACCTGTCCAAGGCGCTGCTGGACGCCGGCAGCCAGGTGGTCCGGTTCGCCATCGGCTACAGCAACGCCTGTCTCCGCCTGGGCAGAGCGGGGGATGCCCTTGCCTTCACCCAGCTGCTGCTCCAGTTCCAGGAGGGGCTGAAGAAGCCGGGCAAGACCTCCTACCTGGACAAGGTCAGCGTCATGCTCCTGACGCTGTGCGCCTTCTCCAGCATGGATATGGGGGATGCGGCACAGGCCGAGGAATATCTCAAACAGGCCAGGGACCAGGCCGCCCGCTTTGACGCAGCGCCCAACTGCACGATGGAGCATGTGCGCTTCATCATGCCCAGCCAGAACGCCGCCTATGACGACTTCGGCGCCACAGCGGCGGACGGCATCCGGCGGCTGCTGGAGGAGAACCGGGAGGAGTACCCGGGTCTGCTGGAGCAGTGGGAGAAGCTGTGCCGGGAAGGAAACTGACGCAGAAAGGCCGGGTCCCGCTCAGGGACCCGGCCTTTTAAATCAGAGGAATCGGAAGAAAAACAGGTAGAGCACCAGAAGAAAGACGGCAATGACGCCAATCAGCACCGGGATAAACACAATCAGTGCGGCCAGAATCATGGCCAGCCGGTCCTTTTTCTCCAGGGGCAGCTCTTCCCGATCCTTCTCAAACCGCTCTTCCGCCTCCTTGACGTTCAGGACGCGGTTAATCTTTTTCCCGAAGAGCATGGGAAATCAGCCTTCCTTTTTGTGCAGGGGGAAGTGGCAGGCCACATAGTGGTTGTTGCCCACATCGGTCCACTCAGGGACCTCCTCCTTACACTTCTGCTGGCAGTAGCGGCAGCGGGTGTGGAACTTACAGCCGGAGGGGGGATTGACGGGGCTGGGGATGTCGCCCTCCAGCAGAATGCGCTCCCGCTTGTCCTCCTCGTCCACCACGGGGATGGCGGAGAGCAGGGCCTCGGTGTAGGGGTGCAGGGTGTTGGCGAAGAGCTCCTCCGTGGGAGCCAGCTCCACCATGTTGCCCAGGTACATAACGCCGATGCGGTCGCTGATATACTTCACCACGCTCAGGTCGTGGGTGATGAAGAGGTAGGTCAGGTTCTGCTTCTCCTTCAGGTCGGACAGCAGGTTGAGGATCTGGGACTGGATGGACACGTCCAGAGCGGACACGGCCTCGTCACACACCACGAAGGCGGGATTCAGGGCCAGGCTCCGGGCGATGCCGATGCGCTGCCGCTGGCCGCCGGAGAACTGGTGGGGATAGCGGCCGAACATATAGGTGTCCAGGCCGCAATTCTCCATGACCTTGAAGATATAGTCCCGCATGGCCGGGTCGCCCCGCTTGAAGATGCCGTGGGACACCAGACCCTCACCGATGATCTGACCCACCGTCATACGGGGGTTCAGGGAGGAGTAGGGGTCCTGGAAGATGAGCTGCAGGTCCTTGCGCAGCACCCGCATCTCCTCCTTGGACAGCTTCTTCAGGTCGATGTCCTTGCCGTCCTTGTGGTAGATGACGTCGCCGTGGGTCTGGGGATAGAGCTGCAGCAGGGTGCGGCCCAGGGTGGACTTGCCGCAGCCGGACTCGCCCACCAGACCCAGGGTCTCACCGGCATAGATGTCCAGAGAGATGCCGTCGTTGGCGCGGACATAGCGCTGCTTCTCCCGCAGCTTGGTCTTTTTCACCGGGAAATACTGCTTCACGTCCCGGACGGTCAGCAGCACCTTTTTCTCATTCTCCATGTTCTGTCCTCCCCGCAGTCTCCGGGTAGAAACACCGGACCAAATGATTGGGCGCGACCTCCACCAGCGCGGGCTCGGCCTGCTTGCACTTCTCGGTGCAGTACTTGCACCGGGGGCCAAACTTGCAGCCCTTGGGCAGGTACAGCGGGTTGGGCACCGCGCCGGGGATGGCCTCCAGCCGCTTGCCCTTGGGGGTGTTGAGCCGGGGGATGGAGGTCATCAGGCCCTCGGTGTAGGGGTGGGAGTGGACGCCCTTGTGGAAGATGGTGTGGGCGTCGGCCTTCTCCACGATCTGGCCGCAGTACATAACGGCCACCTCGTCGGCCATCTCATGGATGACGCCCAGGTCGTGGGTGATGAACAGGATGGAGGAACCGGTCTGCTGCTTGAGCTCGTTCATCAGCTTGAGGATCTGGGCCTGGATGGTCACGTCCAGAGCGGTGGTGGGCTCATCGGCGATGAGCAGCTTGGGCCGGCAGGCCAGGGCCATGGCGATCATGACGCGCTGGCGCATACCGCCGGACAGCTGGAAGGGATACTGCTTGGCCACCCGCTCCGGGTTGGGGATCTTGACGTCAGCAAGCAGGGAGGCGGCCTTTGCGTGGGCCTCCTTCTTGCTCATGTGCTGGTGGAGCATCAGGACCTCGCCGATCTGGCGCTCCACGGTGAACACCGGGTTGAGGGAGGTCATGGGCTCCTGGAAGATGACAGAAATTTCGTTGCCGCGGATATGGTGCAGGTCCTTGTCGGAGGCGGCCAGAATGTCCTGGCCGTCAAAGGTAATGCTGCCGCTCTCGATATAGCCGTTGCCGTCCAGCAGGCGGATGATGCTCATGGCGGAAACGCTCTTACCGGAACCGGACTCGCCCACGATGCCCAGGGTCTTGCCGGCCTCCAGGCTGTAGGTCACGTCGTTGACGGCCTTTACGATGCCCTTCTTGGTTTTGAAGAAGGTGTGCAGGTTTTTGACTTCGAGCAGACTCATATCCGGTTCACCTCTCTTTCGACTTGGGATCGATGGCGTCCCGCAGGCCGTCGCCGATGCAGTTGATGCTGATGGTGCAGATACCCAGCATCAGGGCCGGGAACACCCAGCGCCACCAGTAGTTCTCGATAACCTGGCCGTTCTGCGCACCGGTGAGCATGTTGCCCCAGGTGGCGTTGGGCTCGTTGACGCCGAAGCCGATGAAGGACAGGGAGGACTCGGTCAGCATACAAGTGGCGAAGTTCAGGGTGGCGTTGACGATGATAACAGTGATGATATTGGGCAGGATGTGGCGGAAGATGATGCCGGTCTCCTTGACGCCAAGGGACTTGGCGGCGGTGACAAACTCCTGCTCACGCTCGGCCAGCACGCTGCCGCGGACCAGACGGGCGATACCGGGCCAGGACAGCAGACCCAGGATACACATGATCAGGATGATACGCTGGGTTTCGCTGATGCTGTTGCCCAGAATGGACGACAGGATAATACAGAAGGGGAGGAAGGGGATGGAGGAGACGATCTCGGTCAGACGCATGAGCAGGTTGTCCACCTTACCGCCCTTGTAGCCGGACACGCCGCCCACAATGATGCCGATGATGGTGGAGATGATGACGGAGATGGCGCCCACGGTCATGGTCATACGGCCGCCCACCAGAATACGGCGGAACAGGTCGCGGCCAAAGGCGTCGGTGCCCATCAGGTAGCCCTTCAGGCCCCAGGACACCACGCTGCCGTCCTCCTGGATGGCGTAGTTGGCGTAGTAGCCGGCATCCACGGAGGCCACGGAGGTGGCGCTGGAGGGAGCGGAGGCCTGGCCGTGGGTGTTGTCGCCCCAGGACACCACGCTGCCGTCGTTGAGGATGGCGGTGTAGTGATAGCGGCCGGCGGAGATGGCGGCCACCTGGCCCTGAATCTCCTCGGGCACGTTGAGGGACTTCTTGATGTTGTTGCCCCAGGTGTACACCCGGCCGTCGGAGGTGACGGCGGCGGCGCTCTCATCGGTGATGGCCAGGTCAATGACGTTGCCCTGGATCTCCTCGGGGATGTTGGTGTAGGCGGAGGTCTTGGTGGTCAGGGGCACAACCTCGCCGTCCTTGGTCAGCACCATGACAATGTTGGTGCTGGCGGCGAACTTGTCGATGTTGCCCTGGACACCCTCGGGGTAGGTGATGCGCAGCAGATAGTCGCTGCCCCAGTTGTACATCTTGCCGTCTTCGGTCAGGGCCAGAGAAATCTGGTAGCCGGCCAGAATCTGCTTGATGTCGTTGCCGCCGGTGCGCAGATCAATGGGGATGTTGCTCAGACCCATACGGTCGTTGCCCCAGGTGAAGATCTGGCCGTCCTCATTCACGGCCACCACGTGGTCCAGACCGGCGGAGATCTGCACCAGCTTACCGGTCTCGCTGGAGCTGGGGATGTTCTTCAGCTTCTCGTTGGGGAAGGTGCCCCACTCGTAGACGTTGCCGTCCTTATCCACGCCCACGGAGAAGGAGCTGCCCACGGACATGTCCTGGGCGTTGCCCTGGAGGCCGTTGGGTACAGTGAGCATGCCGAAGCCGGGGGCCACGTTGGACTGGGTCACGTCCTGATAGTACAGGTCAATGGGGAAGAAGTAGGGCAGGATAACGCAGCACAGGAAAATGAAAACGAACAGAATGACGCCCACCATGGCGATCTTGTCCCGGACAAAGGAGTGGAGCACCATCTGCATGGGGCTCTGAAGGACCTCGTCCTCCTCCTGAGGGAGACTGCCCACCACCATGCGCTGAGCCGCCATGGAGGCAGTGGAGCGGCGGTTTTTCTTTTGATTTCGCATTGTCTTCCCTCCTTTAGTTCTCGAGTCGGACGCGGGGATCCACGATGGTGTAGGCGACGTCCATGATCACGTTGCCGGCCAGGGACAGCACCACGTAGAACATCTGCATGGTGAGCACCACGGCGAAGTCGCGCTGGAGCAGGCCGTCGATAAGCATCTTGCCAAGGCCGGGCCACAGGAACACGCTCTCAATGACGATGGAGCCGCCGAACAGGCCGATGACCCACCAGGTGGTGATGGTCACGATGGGAATCAGGGCGTTGCGGAAGGCGTGGATATACACGACCACCTTTTCACGCAGGCCCTTGGCACGGGCGGTCTTGATATAGTCCATGCGCAGCACGTCGATCATGGCGGCGCGGACATAGCGGGTGATGCCGCCGATACCGGACACGGCCATGACCAGCACGGGCAGGACCATGTGCCATGCCATATCAAGGAATGCTTCCATGCCTGTTGCATTCAATCCGGCGCTTTTTACGCCGCTGATGGGGAATATGGGGAACTTGACGGCCAGCAGGAAGATGGCCAGCAGGGCGACGATGAACTGGGGCAGACTGTAGCCCACGATGGTCAGCACCTGGACCGACTTGTCAAAGATGCCGTTTTTCCGCACTGCGGTTACAATGCCCAGCGGGATGGCGATGGCGAACACCACGATCATGGTCAGCACGTTGAGCAGCACGGTGTTGGCCATGGGGGCACCGATGATATTGATGACCGCCTGCTTGTACTGGGTGGAGTAGCCAAAGTTGCCGGTGAGCATGTTACCCATCCAGGACACGTACTGGACCGGCAGGGGCTTGTCCAGACCCAGACTGGCCACCGTCTTGTCATACAGGGCCTGGTAGGCGTCGGGCTTCATGGTGGTCTTGCTGTCACCCAGCATGATGTCCACCGGGTTACCCGGCATGGACTTATAGATTGCGAACATCAGGATGGAAATGATAAAGAATACAAAAACGATATACACCAATCGTTTCAGTAAATATCTTCCTTTTCCCATTCACCTTTCCTCCGTTTCAAATTTATGGGATAGGGCTTCCCGTCTACCGTGGGATATGGCTTATCTGTATTGTGTCCATTCCCAGGGAAATGCGGCATGAAAAGCGGTATGCTGCATTTCCCCGGGAATGCCCAAATACCGGAAAACCGGCGGAACCCGCGCAAAACCTGCGGGGTTCCGCCGGATATTCGGCTTAGGCCTCTACCCAGGCATCCAGGACGGCGCGGGACCACTCCCAAACGGAGGTGGAGGTCCAGTCATGGAGCTTCGTGGAGTAGAAATCGTAATACTCGTCGGAATACAGGGGGATATCGGGCAGCTTGTCGTTCCAAATCGCGATGAAGTTCTGCCAGGCGGTCAGCCAGGCCTCGGTGTCCTCGTAGGGGATGGGCTTCAGAGCCTCAGCGGCGGCAGCCAGCTCCTCGTCGGCGATCCAGTTGCTGTTGTAACCGCCCTGCATCCACACGGGATCGGTGGAGTAGTAGTACCAGGGAGAGCTGGCCAGAGCGAAGCCGGTGGCCAGGTTGTACATGTTGTAGATCTCGCCGGAGTGGTCGATACCGGAGAGCATGGTGGGGAAGTCGGTGGTGGTAGCCTTCAGCTCCATACCGGCCTCAGCCATGGCCTCGGGCAGCATGGTGGCCAGCAGCTCGGACACGGGGTTGCCGCTGGTGTTGCACCACTGGATGACCAGGGGCTTCAGCTCGCCGTTGACGTCCTTGTAACGGGTGCCGGTGCCGGAGTAGGGAGTGCCATCGGCGTTCAGAGTCCAGCCGTCCTCGTCCAGCAGCTGCTTGGCCATGTCGATGTTCTTCTCATAGGTGTTCAGGTTGGCGTCGATCCAGTCCTGGGACTCCTGGTACTCCCACTGAGCCAGGCCGTAGTAGGCGTGAACCACGGAGGCGTAGCCGCCGCTGTACTGATAGGCGAACTGGTTGCGGTCCAGGCAGTAGGCAATGGCCTTACGGACGTTCTCGGAGTCGGTGGGGAACTGGCTGCAGTCGAACTGCACCTTGCCGTAGCCGTTACGGTAGAAGGTGTTGTCCAGAGCCTTGCCGGCCTCCACCAGATCCAGACCGGCGTTGATGGTGTCGGCGCCGGAGCACTGGAACAGCAGGTCAACGGAACCGGAAGCCAGCTCGTTGATCATGGTGTCGCTCTTGACGGTCTTGATGACGATCTTCTCGATCAGGGGCTTCACGCCGCGGTAGTCGCCGGCGTAGCTGGGGTTAACAACCACAACACCCTGACGGCTGGAGATATCGTAAGACTGGAACAGGTAGGGGCCGCAGGTGACGGTGGGGTTGTAACGATAGCCGGTGGTGGGGTCGTTGATGGTCTTGAGCAGCAGATCGGAGGTGAAATCACCGGTGATCATAGCGCCCTCGGGAGTGTCCACCACGTCGCAGTCGGGGGCGATGACGTGCATGGGACGGGGAGCGGCGGAAGCGTAGGTGATGTCGTAGTGGTAGGGCAGCTCAGCGGCGCTGACAGTGACGGAGTAGGTCATGTCATCCACCAGGTGGACGCCGGCGAACTTGTCGGTCTTGCCGTCAAAGTAGTCCTGATAGCCCACCAGAGGATAGCCGGCCTGGCTGGGATAGCCGTCAACGGCGTTCATCTCGGGGCTGCTCTCCAGCAGCAGCTGGAAGACATAGTTCTTGGCGGTGATGGGGGTACCGTCGCTCCACACCAGGCCGTCGTTGATGGTCACGGTGTAGGTCTTGGTGCCGTCCTCGTTCTCCACTTCCTCGTGGCTGGCCACGACGGTGGGATCGTAGATCCACTCGCCCTCCATGTCGGAGACAATGGTGCCGTAGCCGTGGATCAGGTCGTACAGCTTGTAGTTGGTGGCGTTGTTATTGAAGCTGGTGTCGTAGAAGTCGTTCTCCAGGTCGGTGGTGGTGCCGATGACCAGCTGGCCAGTGGGCTCGGTGGGCTTGGTAGCAGTCTCACCGGTAGTCTGGCTCTCAGAGGGTGCGGGGGAGTTGCTTGCAGAGGGATTGGTGGTCACGGTCTGCTGGCCGCAGGCAGCGAGAGAGAGAACAGTGGCGCCTGCGAGCAGGAGGGACAGCAGCTTTTTCTTTTGCATCTTTCCGTCTTCCTTTCCTGTCTGATTCGGAACTGCCCTTCACAGTAGGCGCAGCGAACCGGAGGAGTCCTCCGCCGAATCGCTGCACCGTGCTAATGAAAGCTTGTATATTCTATCAAAAAAACACCGGATAATCAAGAGGAACCGCAATATTTGCAAAAAAAGTAGCAAGAGGGGTGGGGGAATCACGGTTTTTTATTATCTCGGACTCGGAAGAAATATCTCTGTATGGCGGAATAATGTCCGCATTACGACTGCATAAGCTGTTCCATTTCCCCAATAAGGGTGTCAAAAAGTTTCAAAGCGTCAACAATGGGTGCGGGGGAGGAGATGTCCACTCCGGCGCCCTTCAGCAGGGACACAGGGTCGGCAGAACAGCCGCCGCTGAGGAAACGGAGGTAGTCCTCCACCGCCGGACGGCCCTCTTTCAGGATGCGCTGGGACAGGGCGATGGCGGAGGTGAAGCCGGTGGCGTACTGGTAGACATAGAAGTTGTAATAGAAGTGGGGGATGCGGGCCCACTCCAGGGCGATCTCTGGATCGGGCTCAATGTCCTCGCCGTAGTAGAGACGGTTGAGCTCGGCGTACTTCTCGTTCAGGGACTCGGCGGTGAGAGGCTGGCCCTTGCGGGTCTGCTCGCTGCACCACAGCTCGAACTCGGCGAACATGGTCTGGCGGTAGAGGGTGCCCCGGAACTGCTCCAGGAAGTGGTTGATGAGGTAGGCCCGGCGTTTGGGCTCGGTGGTCTTGCTCAGCAGGTGCTGCATCAGCAGGGCCTCGTTGCAGGTGGAGGCCACCTCGGCCACGAAAATCTTGTACCCGGCGTAGGTGACGCTCTGGGTGTGGTTGGACAGGTAGGAGTGGAGGGCGTGGCCCATCTCGTGGACCAGGGTGAACACGTCGTCCAGGGTGTCGGTGTAGTTGAGCAGCACGTAGGGGTGCACGCCGTACACACCGGCGGAATAGGCGCCGGAGCGCTTGCCCTGGTTCTCGTAGACGTCAATCCAGCGGTTGTCAAAGCCCTCGTTGAGGATCTTCAGGTAGTCCTCGCCCAGGGGCTTCAGGGCCTCACGGGCCATCTCCTTGCCCTGTTCAAAGGGGATGCTGGCGTCCTCATCGGCCACAATGGGGGTGTAGAGGTCGTAGTAGTGGAGCTTGTCCACGCCCAGCAGCTTTTTGCGCAGGCGCACATAGCGGTGCATGGCGTCCAGATTGTCGTGGACGGTCTGGATCAGGTTGTGGTAGATCTGGGGGTCCACCTCGGTCTCGGCCAGAGCGGCGTGGAGCGCGGAGGGATAGCGCCGGGCATCGGCAAAGAACTGCAGCTGCTTCATCTGGGCGCCCAGAATGGCGGCGCAGGTGTTGCGGAACTGGCCGTACACGCTGTAGAGGGACTGGAAGGCGGACTGACGCAGGGTCCGGTCGGCGGACTGGAGCAGGGAGACATAGTTGCCGTGGGTGACGGGGTGGGTCTCGCCCTTGCTGTCGGTGGCGTCGGGATAGGTCATATCGGCGTCGTTGAGGAGGGAGAAGATGTCGTCGGGGGCCTGACCCATCCGCTCAGCGGAGGCCAGCAGAGCCTCGCAGTCGGGGGAGAGGGTGTGTTCCTTCTTGCTGCGGATGCGCTTGAGCATCAGCCGGTAGTGGGCCAGCGCGGGCTCCTGGGCGTAGAAGGACTCCAGGGTGGCGTCCTCAATGGCCAGCAGCTCGGGGGTCTGGAAGGAGAGAGCCTGGCTCAGCTCCACCAGGAAGTTCTGGGCCTGGGCGCTCATCTCCTGGTACACGGGATTGCGGGTGTCCTCGTCGCTCTTGCGGAAGGCGTAGGAGATCATCCGGTCGCCCTGGAGGTCGATCTCGTCCTGAAGGCGGAGGAAGGCCAGCAGAGTAGCGGCGCTCTCGCCCAGACGGCCGCGGTATGCGGCCAGATCACGGACCAGGCCGCGGACGTTCTCGCAGGCCTCACGCCAGGCCTGGTCGCTGGGGTACAGGTCGGTGATGGCCCAGGTGTTGGCCGGGTCCACCTGACTGCGGGTGGGAAGGGTATGTGCCATAGCTAAGACTCCTTTGCTATTAAAAATATGAAAGCAGATATGCCGCGCCCCAAGGGCGGGCAGGAAATAGTATACCACACAATGGCCTGTCCTGCCATGCCATCCGCCCATTCCGGGGGAAGAAAGTAAGAACAGCGGGAGATAACCTATATATAAAGGAGAAAGTGAAGCGGAAAAGGACAGTTTTCCTCATTTTTTCGCCTGGAAAATAAAAAGACACGCCTACCGTGTCTGCGGCAGGCGTGTCTTGGGCAGCGTGTCAGGGCTGTTCCGTCCGGCAGTCGGGCGGGGGCAGCAGGTCGGAGAGCTGATCCCGCATCCGGAGCAGATCGCCGGCGTCCTGCTTGATCCAGCAGGAGATCAGCGTGCCGTGCACCAGAGTGAAGAGCACCAGGCTGCACCGCTCGGCCAGAGCGGGGGAGTATCCGCAGGCCATCAGCTTGTCCCGGTACAGATGCTGCCATTCCTGGTAGACCTGACGGGCCTGACAGGCCACCTCCTCGCTGATATAGACCGACTCCAGCCCCATAAAGGTGATGACCAGGGACTCAAAGCGGTGTTCCCGGCTGAACAGGGACGCCAGCCGCTCCAGCATGGTGCGGAAAACCGTCAGCGCGTCGTCGGAGACCGAGAAAATGTGGGTGTGGATGCCCGCGGCCATCTGGTCGTAGGCGAAGCGGATGACCTCAGCGGCCAGCTGCTCCTTGCCGCCGGGGAAATAGTAGTAAAAGGAGCCCTTCGGGATGCTGCAGGCAGCGACGATTTCGGCGATGCCGGTGCCCGAGTAGCCGTTGTGGGAGAAAAGTTCGGCGGCGGCCTGGAGGATGCGGGTTTTCTTGTCCGTACTGCGGTCCAAGGGGCAGACCTCCTCTGTCTGTTGTCTGGTGGGTCACACTAGGTTAACACGGGTTTGGCCGGGTGTCAATGACAGAGGAGAAGAGAGGGAAAGCGCCCCGGAACAGATTGCTCCGGGGCGCTTTGGGAGGAGAAAATCAGCCCTCAAACACGGTGTTGCCGGTGACGGCAAGACCGGCGTTGTGGCCGCTGGTCATAGCCCAGCCGAAGAGGGAGCCGGGGGCGTAGATGTCGCCCACAACGCCGCCGACCACCTCACCGGCGGCATACAGGCCCTGGATGGGCTGTCCGTCGGTGTCCAGCACCTGCATGTTGTCGTTGATGTGCAGGCCGCCCAGGGTGGCGTAGTAGCGCAGGTTCATCTCCACGGCGTAGTAGGGGCCGTCGCCCATGGCGGTGGTGACCTTGCGGCCGAAATCGGTGTCCTCACCGGCAGAGACAAAGCCGTTGTACCGCTCCACAGTCTCGGTCAGGGCGCCGGAGGGGATACCCACAATGGCGGCCAGGTCCTCCAGGTTGTCGGCGTGGGCAAACACGGGGTTGGAGGTGCCGTTGGCCTCCAGCCACTGGTCCAGCTGCTCCTGGGTGAAGTTGTGGGAGGCGATGCAGGTCTGGGCGTAGGTCTCAAAGGAGGCCGCGTCCATGATCAGGTAGGAGTGCTCGTTCTGCTCCATGCCGGCCTTGATGTCGTTGGCGCTGCCCTGCTCGTTGACAAAGCGGACGCCCTGGTCGGACACCAGGATGGAGCCGGTCTTGTTGTACATGGCCAGGCAGCCCTGGAAGGTGTGCTGGCCGCGGCCGTCGGGCAGGATGATGCTGTGGGGCTGGATGTTCACCTTGTCCAGGTTGATAGCGTCGGCGCCGATGGCGGTGGCCATGTTCAGGCCGTCGCCGGTGGCGGACACAGCGCCGGCGTAGGGCAGGCTGGTGACGGTCTCGGGCAGCATGTCGGTGTTGGCGCCGTAGCCGCCGGTGGCCAGGATGACGCTGTTGGCGGTGATCTCATAGGGGGTGCCGTCGGCGGCAAGGGCCTTCACGCCGGTGACGGTGCCGTCGGTAACCATCAGCTCCTGAGCGGGGGTCTCCAGCAGGATCTCCACGCCCAGATCGGTCACCTTCTGCTGAAGGGCGCTCACCACACCGGCGCCACCGCCCTCGGGGGAGAAGGTACGGCCGTAGGAGTGCTCAGCGGAGGGGGAGGGCTGGCTGTTCACATAGGGCAGAGCCGCGCCGTCCTCGGCCACCAGCCAGTCAAAGGCCGCGCCCTGGGTATTGGCGTACAGCCAGAGGGTGCGGGCGTCGCTGAAGAAGTGGCCGTTCTCCATGATGTCCATAAAATAGGCCTCGGGGCTGTCCTCAATGCCGTAGGACTGCTGCCACTGGCTGCCGGTGGCGTTGGTGCCGCCGCCAGCCATGGAGGACGCGCCGCCCACCATGGCCATCTTCTCCAGCACCACCACGTCGGCGCCGTTCTGAGCGGCGGTCAGGGCGGCGGCCAGGCCGGCGCCGCCGGCGCCCACAACCACCACGTCGGTGCTCATGGTCACGGTCTCCTTGGCCTCATCGCCGCCGGTCTGGCCCTGGCCCAGGGCGTCGGGGTCGGCGCCGGAGGCGGTGATGGCCTCACGCACGGCGGTCAGGAAGCCGTCGCTGGTGTAGGTGGCGCCGCTGACGCCGTCGATGTTCACGCTCTGGGCGCTGAGCACCTTGTCCACCAGGGTGGGCAGGGCTGCGCCGCCCACGCCCTCGGTCTCGGTCTGCTCCACAACCTCGATATCGGTGATGGAGGTCTCGTCCACGGTGACGGAGACCTTGATGTCGCCGCCGTAGCCCTTGCCGGTGCCCTCATAGGTGCCGGGGGTAAAGATGGCGGCGGAGCCGGTCTCGCTGGGAGCGGGCGTGGTGCTGCCGCTGGGCTGGGCAGAGGCGTCCGGCTGGGCGGTACAGCCGCTCAGCAGCATGGCGGCGGTCAGCGCGCCTGCCAATAAAGTGCGCATGTGCTTCATTTTATGTATTCCTCCTTCAGATTCCTGGTCCATAAGTTTATAGACGAACGGTCGACTAGTAATGTAGCAGATTGTTATGTATTTGTCAATGCGTTTTTTCAACATTTTGGGAAGGGGCAAATTTGCGGCAAAAAAAGACTGTCCGCACAGCCTGGTTGGCTGTGCGGACAGTCTCTCTGTGACGGCGGATTATCTGCCGGTGTGCAGCGCACCCCGGGCGGCGTCCAGGTCCTGCTCTTTTACGTAGAACAGATACTCATAGGACAGGGATTGCTTTTCCCCCAAGGAGCCGGTATAGGCCCGGCGACTGGGAGCAAAGGGGCTGGGGCTGGCGCGGTTGACGGTTTTGAGCTTGTAGGGGATGCCGTGGTCAGCCAGGGCGCTGCGAATGCGGACCTGCTCTTCAAAGGAAAAGGTAATGATGAGCTCCGTCCAGCCGAACAGTTCCAACAACATGACGTATCCCTCCCCACACCAGACAAAATGAAACGGCAAAAGGATTTACCGTAAAAATTATACCACGGAGAGGAAAATTCTACAAGGAACAGCGGACTTCCAGGCATACAAGGATGTGGACAACAAAACAGACATAATTGTGTTATGCGACGCAAAAGCGGGATTTTCAGACACTTTTGCCCTTTACTTTGACAGAAGGTATGTGATACAATGACGGAGAATTCACGTAACCTTGGTTTTAATATGCTGTCATGTCGTTTCCGAAACGATAAACAAGCAGGGGAGGACCGCACATGGAAGAAATAGAAGAACTGAAGCGGCGCCTGGCAGAGGAGCGGCCCCAGGAGTGGGACGCATTCCCTGATATCGGTCTGTATATGGACCAGATTATCTCCTATATGCCCCGTCAGCTCATCCACTTTGGCGACGAGGACAGTCTGACCTCCGCCATGGTGAACAACTATATCAAGGACGGCATGCTCCCCCGGGCGGAGGGCAAGCGGTACAACCGGACCCACCTGGCCTACCTGACCGCCATCTGCGCCCTCAAGCAGGTGCTCTCGGTGCGGGACGCCAGCCGTCTCATCGGCGCTGGTGTGGCCTTCCCCGAGAAGGACACCAAAGCCCTATACGAGTACTTCTGCCGGGAGCTGGACCGGGCCCTCACCGAGACGGCGGAGAGCCTGGACGAGAACCTGACCGAGGACCGTCTGCCCGCTCTGGCCCTGGGCCTGGCCCTGCGGAGCTACGCCGACAAGCTGGCCTGCCAGCGGGTGCTGGACATCATCCAGATGAAATCCCCCCAGACCGAGCGAGAGGTCAAGGGCAAGGAAAAGAGCAAAAAGTAAATACAGAGCGGAATATATACTCTGTATCATTGCAGGAGGTATACAGCCAATGAGCGAATATGTGATTGTCACCGACTCTTCCGCCGACCTGACCGACGGTATGGTAAAGGAGCTGGGGGTTGAGGTGCTGCCCCTGTCCTTCACCGTGAAGGGACAGACCTACCACAACTACCCCGACAACCGGGACATGGACCCCAAGGACTTTTACGCCATGCTGCGCTCCGGCGAGATGGCCACCACCGCCGCAGTGAACGTGGCCGACTATACCTCCGCCCTGGAGCCCCTGCTGGAGAGCGGCAAGGACGTGCTGGTGCTGGCCTTCTCCTCCGGCCTGTCCGCCACCTACCAGTCCTCCGTCATCGCCGTCAACGAGCTGAAGGAGAAGTTCCCTGAGCGGAAAATCTTCACCGTGGACACCCTCTGCGCCTCCATGGGCCAGGGCCTGCTGGTGTACCTGGCCGCCAAAAAGCAGCAGGCCGGCGCCACCATTGAGGAGGTGCGGGACTGGACCGAGGAGAACAAGCTGAAGCTGTGCCACTGGTTCACCGTGGACGACCTCCACTTCCTCAAGCGGGGCGGCCGCATCTCCGCCGCCACCGCCGTGGTGGGCTCCATGCTCCACATCAAGCCCGTGCTCCACGTGGACGACGAGGGCCACCTCATCAACATGGGCAAGGCCAGAGGCAGAGGGGCTTCCCTCACCGCTGTGGTGGACCACATGGAGGAGACCGTCACCGACCCGGCTGAGCAGGTGGTGTTCATCAGCCACGGCGACTGCCTGGCCGACGCGGAGAAGGTGGCTGCCGACGTGAAGAAGCGCTTCGGCGTGAAAGAGGTCGTCATCAACTACGTGGGCCCCGTCATCGGCGCCCACTCCGGCCCGGGTACCCTGGCCCTCTTCTTCCTGGGCTCCAAGCGTTAACAAGAAACAATTAAAGCACACATGCGCCGGACAGGCCTTATTTCTCTTGCAATCCCGGGGGATTTCTGAGAAAATGGGCTTGTCCGGCGATGATTTTATACCCGGCGGATGCCGCCGGGAAGAAAAGGAGCGAATATAGATGGATGACAGATGGCTGGAGGTGTCCGTGGACACCACCGACGCGGGCATGGACGACCTGGCCGCCTACCTGACCGCCTTTGACCTGGGCGGCCTGGTACTGGAGGACGAGGCCGAGTTCCAGACCTTCCTGGAGCAGAATAAGCAGTACTGGGACTATGTGGACGAGGACCTGATGGAGCGGATGAAGGGCGTGGCCCGGGTGAAGTTCTACGTCACCGATGATACCCACGGCCACGGGAAGCTGGACCGCATCACCGAGGGCCTGCCCGCGCTCCGGGAGCGCTGCGGCGACAAGATGGGCACGCTGGCCGTGCGTACCGCCGGACTGCGTGAGGAGGACTGGGCCAACAACTGGAAGCAGTACTACAAGCCCCTCACCGTGGGTGAGCGGCTGTACATTGTCCCCGAGTGGGAGAAGGGGGAGACGGCCATCCCCGACGGCCGCACAGCCCTGTACCTGAACCCCGGCCTCATCTTCGGCACCGGCACCCACGCCTCCACCCAGCTGTGCCTGGGCGGCGTGGAGGAGTTCGTGAAGGACGGGGACCAGGTGCTGGACCTGGGCTGCGGCAGCGGCATTCTGTCCATCGCCGCCCTGTGCCTGGGCGCCAAGTACGCCTTCGGCGTGGACATCGACCCCAAGGCGGTGGGCGTGGCCTACGAGAACGCCGAGATGAACGGCATCGGAAAGGACATCTACACCGTCCGGGCGGGCAATGTGCTCTGCGACAAGGCCCTGTGCGCCGAGCTGGCGGAGCAGAAGTGGAATCTGGTGCTGGCCAACATTGTGGCCGATGTCATCATCCCCCTGTCCGCCCAGGTGCCCGGCCTGCTGGCCGAGAACGGCGTGTTCCTCTGCTCGGGTATCATTGACACCCGTTCCGCCGAGGTCCAGGCCGCCATTGAGAGCCGGGGCATGAAGATCATCCGCCGCTGGGAGAAGAACGGCTGGGTGGCCCTGGCCGCCACCATGTAAAAGCAGAGATTCAAAGGCGCACGGCGAAAAATTCGCCGTGCGCCTTTTTACACTCATTTCCAGGGTGAAAATACCAGATAAAAATTACTTGACAAAGTCATATAACTGGAATATACTTGACTAAGTCAAGCAAAGGAGGACGACCACATGATGCAGTCCCTGGCATATCACGTATCCGTCCTGCGAAAGGACTTTTCCAACTACTGCGGCGAGAAGCTGGAGGAGATGGGCCTGACCCCCGGCCTGCTCTATTTTGTCACCTACGTGGCCCGGCATCCGGGGTGCAGCCCCAAGGAGCTGGCCCAGGCCCTGAAGATGGACAACGGCCACACCGCCCGGTCCATCACCAAGCTGGCGGAGGGGGGCTTCCTGGTCCAGGAGCCCAACCCCAAAGACAAGCGGGCCCACGTGCTGCGGCTCACCCCCAAGGGGGAGACGGCGGCCCGGGAGAGCCGGGAGCTGTTCTACCGCTGGGACCAGGAAGTGACGGCTGTGCTCACCCCGGAGCAGCGGGAGCAGCTCATGTCCCTGATGGCGGCGCTGTCTGCCAGCCGGGGCGGCGGCGGTCTGACCATTCCCGGTGAGGGAAAGGAAAGCCAAGCCTGACCCACAGGCCGGGACAGTGCCCGGCGTATCCATGGAGGAAACCAAAATGTACGAGACCATGTTCCAACCCATCACCATCGGGGGGCTGACGCTGAAAAACCGCATCGTCTTTGCCCCACCACCCTGGGCCTCTCCGAGGAGGAGTACCGGGAGAGAATCAGGGCCATTGCCGCCGGCGGCTGCGCCATGGTCATCATCGGCGACGTGCCCGTGGGCCGTCACGGCCCCATGTCCCTCTACAGCCGCAAGGGCTTTGCCCATTACCAGGCCCTGTGCCGCCTGGTCCACGAGCAGGGCTGCCTTATCTGCGCCCAGCTCCACCAGTCGGACAGCGACTTCAAGGCCATGCTCAAGTATGTGCCCGGCATCCTCACCAGGCGTATCTCCATGGAGGACCTGCGTCCCCTGCTCAACCAGCAGGCCTCCAAACTGGTGACCGAAATGTCCGCCGACAAGGCGGCGGAGATTGCCGCCTCCTTCGGTCCGGCGGCGGTCCGTGCGGCGGAGGCCGGGTTCGACATGGTCCAGGTCCACGGGGACCGGATGTGCGGCAGCTTCTCTTCCGCGCTGATGAACCACCGCACCGACCGGTACGGCGGCAGCCCCCAGAACCGGGCCAGATTTGCCGTGGAGGCGGTGACCGCTGTGCGGAAGGCGGCCCCCGGCATGGCCATTGACTACAAGCTGCCGGTCCGGCAGGAGAACCCCCACTACGGCAACGCCGGTGTGCTGGTGGAGGAGCTGCCCACCTTTGTCAGCCTGCTGGAGCGAGCGGGAGCGGACAGCTTCCACGTGACCCTGGCCAATCACGCCAAGCTCACTGACACCATCCCGCCCAAAAACCACCCGTATTTCTCTGCTGAGGGCTGTTTTCTCCCGTACTGCGACCAGGTGCGGCAGTACACCGCCCTGCCTCTGTGCGGTGTGGGCGGCCTGACCGACCCGGATTTTGTGGAGGAGCAGCTCGCCTCCGGGCGGATTCAGCTTGCCGCCATGAGCCGCCAGCTCATCGCCGATCCACAGTGGCCCCAAAAGGTACGGGAGGGGCGGATTCAGGAGCTGCACCGCTGCGTGCGCTGCAACAAGGCCTGTCTGGGCGGCATGCAGCAGCACAAGGGCGTCCACTGCATCTACGACAGGAAAAACTGACCTGACCCGGTATATTCAACCGGGAAAACAACAAAAAGGAGTTATTTCAACATGAACAAGAGTACAAAAATCTGGCTCTGGGTGGCGCTGGTCCTCTGTGCCGCCACCACCATTATGAACGCCTTCTATGGCCGCATGCTGTCCGTCGTCATCGCCGTGGTGGCCCTGGCTGGGCTGTGCGTGCTGCTCTTTGCCCAGCGGAAGGCGGGTTACCTGCTGATGTGCGCCTGCTACGTCCTGTCCTTCCTGGTGGGCGTGTCCCAGGGCCTGACCGGCGAGGCCAGCGTGATTGCCGCCGTGGTCATGTCCTTCATCGGCGCCGCCCTGGTGCCCGGCATTACCTGGCTGTTCCTCCGCCGGGACTGGGCTGCCCTCAACTGAAGAACCCCAATGCCGCCGCCGGAGGATTTTCCCTCCGGCGGTGGTTTTTTGCCGGGAGCTGTGGTAGAATAGTGGATACTTGAGAGATTGGGGGTGAGGCAGTGCTCATCAAAGCGAAGGTTGTGGATATGGCGCTGCCCAAGACGGGGCGGATTTTTGCCGTCAGCGACATTCACGGCGCGGGAGACCTGCTGAAGCGGGCCCTGAAGCGGGTTGGCTTCGGCACGGCGGATACCCTCTTTGTGCTGGGGGATATTGTGGAGAAGCGGGCGGGCGGCCTGGCCGCCCTGCGGTACGTCATGGACCTGAAGCGCCGGTACCGGGTGCACGTCATCTGCGGCAACTGCGACGACCTGGTGCCCGGGTTCCTGGACGGCCGGGACGAGCTGGACCGGGAATTTTACAACCACTATTTCCGTTTTTTCAAGGACCGCAGCGTGCTGGTGGAGATGGGCATGTCCCTGGGGCTGACTCTGGAGGACTGTCTGGACCAGCCCAAGCTCCGTGCCGCCATTGCCGAGCCCTTCCGGGCGGAAATGGACTTTATCCGCAGCCTGCCCACCGCCATCCGGACCCCCGAGCTGCTCTTTGTCCACGGCGGCGTACCCTCCGCCCAGGGCATCGAGGACATGGAGGCCTGGCGGTGCATGAAAAACGACAATTTTCTGGGCCAGGACAACCGGCTGGACCGCTGGTGCGTGGTGGGACACTGGCCCACCACCCTGTACCGGCCGGACATCCCCTGCTTCAACCCCATTGTGGACCGGGAGAAGCGGATCATCAGCATTGACGGCGGCACCTCCATCAAGGAGGACGGCCAGCTGAACCTGGTGGAGCTGGACCGGAGCGGTATGGTGTCCTGGGTGGGGCTGGACCGGCTGCCCACCGCCCAGGCCCTGGACAGCCAGGAGGCCAGCGTCGGCTCGGTGAACATCCGCTGGGGCCGGGACAACCTGATCACCGTGCTGGAGCGGGGGGAGGAGTTCTGCCGCTGCCGCCACCTGACCACCGGCCGGGAGATTGACATTCTCACCGACTACATCTGGGAGAAGGACGGCCTCACCCTCTGCGAGGACTCCACCGACTATCGCCTGCCTGTGACAGCGGGGGAGCGGGTGTCCGTGGTACGGCGCACCTCCCAGGGGGCTCTGGTGAAGAAAAACGGCGTCACCGGCTGGTACACCGGACGGCTGACCGAACCTACTCCCGGTCTTTCCAACTGATTTGAGAAAAAAGTGGGGCCGTTTCCTTTACACAGGAAACGGCCCCACTTAGATAAGCAGTTCATTTTTGAGCTGGGAGGGCGGTTATGCCTTCTTTTTTCCGGCAAAACAGGGGACGACAATAACCAACAGGCCCAGAACCACCTTTATCAGGCCCTGAACAAGGCTGTAGTTCACCAAACTTCTGACAAGCTGCGCCCCTTCATAATACTGCAGCACTGCTTGGCCGGTAACCGCATAGTGATAGAAGTCCGAAGCGCCCCAGGCAAGGAGCAGAACGGCGGCCAGAATCAATGGCCATGATACGCGCTTCATATGTTCGCCTCCCTGAAACCTCTATTATTTTTATGATATATCTTCCAGCTAAAGTATAGCATAGAACAGCGCGCAGGGCAACCGGCCGCAGCACGCCCTTATGGGCCAGAGGAGAGATAGGGAAACATTTTTCCTGAAAAGAGCTGCAAAATCCCTTGACTTTGGGCTTTTTGGCTGATATACTATCTTAGCCGCTTTGAACAGGTCGCAAGTGAGCATTCGCTCCGCCTGCAACAGCGAGCCCGTAATGAAGGAGTGAAACAGAATGCACGCAATTATCGAGACCGGCGGCAAGCAGTTCAAGGTGACCGAGGGCGATACCCTCTTCATCGAGAAGCTGCCCGTGGAGTCCGGCGAGACCGTCACCTTTGACAAGGTCCTGGCCGTCATCGACGGCGACAAGATCACCGTGGGCACCCCCGTGGTGGCCGGCGCCAAGGTGGACGCCAGCGTTGTGAAGAACGGCAAGGGCAAGAAGGTCATCGTCTTCAAGTACAACCCCAAGAAGGGTTACAGCCGCAAGCAGGGTCACCGTCAGCCCTACACCAAGGTGACCATCGGCAAGATCTCCGTGTAATGATTACCGCATCATTCCGGATGACCGGCGACCGCATTGATGGTTTTACCGTAAAGGGCCACAGCGGTTACGCCGACGAGGGGCATGATATCGTCTGCGCCGCCGTCACCAGCGCCGTCCGCCTCACCGAGTGCGCCGTCAACGACGTGCTTGGGCTGGAGGCCAGCGTAAAGGTGAGAGAGCGGGACGCGGCCATCACCCTCCGCCTCCCCGGCGGGCTGGGCGAGGAGAATGAGAGCACCTGTCAGACCCTTCTGACCGCCCTCATGGTCTACCTCACCGAGCTCCACGGCGAGTATCCCGAAAACATTATCGTGGTGGAGGAGGAGTAAGTCCTCTCCGCCCGACATTAATCTGCACACTGTCTGGAGGTGTACGACACATGCTGAAGATTGGTATTCAGTTCTTCGCCCACAAGAAGGGCGTGGGCTCCACCCGTAACGGCCGTGACTCCGAGTCCAAGCGCCTGGGCGTGAAGCGGGCCGACGGTCAGTTCGTTCTGGCCGGCAACATCCTGGTCCGTCAGCGCGGCACCCACATCCACCCCGGCGTCAACGTGGGCAAGGGCAGCGATGACACCCTGTTCGCCCTCAAGAGCGGCGTCGTGAAGTTCGAGCGGCTGGGCAAGGACCGCAAGCAGGTCTCCATCGTGGAGATCGCCCAGTAACCGTTCTATATGGGTATACTAAGAGCCTCGGACGGGACCCCGTTCGGGGCTCTTTCTTTCTGAAAGGAGGTACCAAATGCCGAATTTTATTGATACCGCCCGCATCACCGTCCGCTCCGGCAACGGCGGCAACGGCGCGGTGGCCTTCCACCGGGAGAAGTACGTGGCCGCCGGCGGACCCGACGGCGGCGACGGCGGTCAGGGCGGTGACGTCATCCTCAAGACCGACCGCCACCTGTCCACCCTGATGGATTTCCGCTACAAGCGCAAATACGTGGCCGAGAACGGCCAGGACGGCCAGGGCAAGCGCTGCACCGGCAAGGACGGCGCCGACCTCATCATCAAGGTGCCTGTGGGCACCGTGGTGAAGGACGGAGAGACCGGAGAGATTATCTGCGACATGTCCGGGGACGAGCCCTTTGTGCTGGCCCGGGGCGGCAAGGGCGGCTGGGGCAACCAGCACTTCGCCACCCCCACCCGGCAGGTGCCCCGGTTTGCCAAGGCCGGTCTGCCCGGCGTCACCCGTGAGGTGGTGCTGGAGCTGAAGCTGCTGGCCGACGTGGGCCTGGTGGGCTTCCCCAACGTGGGCAAATCCACCCTGCTCAGCGTGGTGAGCAAGGCCAACCCCAAGATCGCCAACTACCACTTTACCACCCTCTACCCCAACCTGGGCGTGGTGTACGTGGAGGAGGGCACCTCCTTCGTCATGGCCGACATCCCCGGCATCATCGAGGGTGCCAGCGAGGGCGCCGGTCTGGGCCACGACTTCCTGCGCCACATCGACCGCTGCCGCCTGCTCATCCACGTGGTGGACGTGTCCGGCTGCGAGGGCCGGGACCCGGTGGAGGACTTTGAGACCATCAACAAGGAGCTGGCCGAGTACAGCCCCCAGCTGGCCAGCCGTCCCATGATTGTGGCCGCCAACAAGACCGACATCGCCTTTGACCGCACCCTGGTGGACAAGCTCAAGGCCCACGTGGAGGCCAAGGGCATGACCTTCTATGAGATCTCCGCCGCCGCCCAGAAGGGTGTCCGGGACCTGGTGTACGCCGCCGCCCGGGCGCTGCAGGACCTGCCCCCCATCACGGTGTATGAGCCCACCTTTGTGGAGCGTCCGCCCCAGGTGGATATGTCCCAGCCTCTGGAGATCACCCACGAGGACGACCTGTGGATTGTGGAGGGCCCCTGGCTCCAGCGCCTCATGTCCAACGTCAACTTCGGCGACTACGAGTCCCGCAACTGGTTTGACAAGATGCTCCGGGAATCCGGCCTGTTCCAGCGGCTGGAGGAGATGGGCATTGAGGACGGGGACACCGTGTCCATGTACAACCTGGAATTTGAATATCAGCGGTAAGGGCTTTCGTGGCGCTTCCGCGGAAAAAGCGGGCTGCCGGATGGCAGCCCGCTCTTTTATATCCGGAGGTATGCGCCCAGCATATTGTTTCGGGTGTGAAAAAACGGTAAAATGAGACAATACCCGGGAAATGACCGGTCAGAGCGGAGCGGAACAGAGCAAAAAGCGAAGAAAAGCGGGAGATGAGAGGACATTGTGTCCCCCATCTCCCGCTTTTTGTGCGGAAAAATAAGGTATTACGGCGGTTTATCCCTGAGGCACCGGAATTTCAAATTCCTGCTGGCCCATATAGCCGGGGGCAATCTCGTACTTCTCGAAGATGACCACCGGGTTGCCGTTTTCATTGATATAGAACCGCTGGTCAGCGGTGATGGACTGGAAGCCCTCAATGCCGTCGGTGCCGTCAAAGTACACGTTGTCCGGGTCCTGGCTCCGGCGGTCAATCTCCTCCCGGATGACCTGGTTGGCGATCTCCTTGTAGTCCGGGCCCAGCATGTCCTGGAGGGTCAGCTCTTTTCCGGTCTCCAGGTCGATGTTGTAGCAGAAAAACTCGGTGTATGCGCTGGCCTTGGTCTCGGTCTTGGAGATGACAAAGGACAGATACTGGTCGTTCTGGCACTTGACCTCATAGTCCACGCTGATGATCACCGGCATAAACTCGTCCGGGTCGCCGCCGGTGGCCACAAAGGCCTCCTTGGTCTCCGCCGCACGGGCCTGCGCCTCTTCCAGAACCGCGTCGATGCGGGTCTGAATCTCGGTGTTGATGCGCTGCTCCAGGTCGGTGTTGCCCGTGTCCTCCACGGCGGGCAGGCGCACGTCAATGAGCCGCTCTTCGTCGGCGATGGAGTACTCGGTGACAGTCACCACACGGGCCAGATCCCCCAGCACAGGCACCTGGTACACCGCGCTGGCAAAGGCGGGGCTGGCGTTGACCAGCAGCACGAAGCTGGCGCAGCAGGCGGCCAGGGAGGCCAGGGTTCTGCCCTGCCAGCGCCGGCGGCGCCGCCGCCGATCGCCCTCCTGCAGGGCGGAGGCCACCACAAAATCCAGCTCCGGGGGAATCTCCACCGACTGATAGCGGTTCTTCGCCTCCTGGAATTTCTCATTCATCGCGCAAATCCTCCCCTGTCATGTCCCGCAGCTTCCTGAGCGCCTTGTACAGCCTGGATTTTACCGTGTTCAGGTTGGCGTCGGTGGCTCGGGCAATCTCCTCCAGCTTCATGTCCTCGAAGAACCGCAGCTTGATGACCGCCTGTTCCCTGGGGTCCAGCCGGTCGATGGCGTCGTACAGGTCCAGCCGCTCACCGGGGTCACGGCCGGCCGGGGCGCTCTGCTGCTCCAGCTCCTCCAGCGGCAGGATACGGCTGGTCCGGCGGAAGTGGTTCATGCTCTCGTTGAGGAGAATCCGGTAGAACCAGGTCTTGAGATAGGCCGGTTCCCGCAGGGTATCCACCTTGGAGAGGGCTTTGACAATGCTCTCCTGGACCACATCCAGCGCCGCGTCCCGATTTTTGACATAGCTGAAAGCCAGGCGGTAAAAATCCTCCTGGTGTGAGACGATATAGTCGGCGAGCAGCCGGCGGATGTCCGGGTCCCGTGACTTCAAGGCGGAAAAATCGCTCCTTTGCGCACAGCCCCCGCATCCCGTCTCTCTGTTCATTAGACGGGATGCGGGGGTGAAAAGTTTTCGGAAAATATAGTTTTACGGAAAAGAATTACTTAAGACCCTCCACAGCGGTCTTGACAGCGTCGGCGTCGTTGGCCACGGCCAGCAGCACGCTGGTGCCACGCTGCTCCAGCACGGCGTTCTCCAGCTTAGGCACCTCGGCGGGGGCGTAGTCCTTATAGGTGGCGGCCATGTCCTCCAGATAGGTCTTGAACATGTCCACGGCGGCCTGGGCGGAGGCCTCGTCCTTCCACACCGTCACAGACACCTGCTCGGCAAAGCCGGAGGCGGAGTAAGCCTTGGAGGCGGTGAGGGTGGAGTCGTCCAGCCCGTAGCCGGAGAAGTCGTAGAGCATGGCGGCGTCCAGCTCGGTCAGCTCCACGGAGAAGGCGCCGGAGTCCAGCACCGCCTGGGTGGCGGTCTCCGGGTCAAAGGCAGTGGTTCCGCTCTCGGCGGGAGAGGAACAGGCGCCCAGCAGCAGGCACAGCGCCGCCGCCAGGATCATCAGCTTGCTGAGAGAATGTTTCATCGCAATTAGGCTCCTTCCTCGGCGACTGCCGTCTGACCCGCCCAGTAGAGATCAGGGTCCACGGTGTGGATTTTCAGGTAGTCGTACCATTTTACGTAATAGTCCTTGGTGAAGTGGACGCCGTCGGTGGTGCCCTCCGCCGGGAGGATGCCGGTCTCGTCCACCAGCGCGGCGTTGACGTCCACCAGCACGGCATGCTTTTCCTCGGCAATATCCGCGATGATGTCATTATACACCGCGATCTTCTCGTTTGTCACGTAGTAAGGCTGATTATTGGCCTTACATTTTTCGGGATTCACCGACACCAGATTCTGCAGGTAGGTGACCGCATTGGGCTGGATGGCCCGGATGTCGTCCACCATCTGGGAGTAGGCGTCGGCAAAGGCCTGGTCGTTGAAGTAGCCCAGCTCGTTGACGCCCAGCATGACGTACACCTTGCCGTACTGCTTCAGGCCCAGGGCCTGCATCATGGTGTACTTCTGGCCGTCAATGCGGATGCTCTGCTTGGTGCCAACGTCAAAGACGGTGATGCCGGTGGACTGGATAAAGTCGGCGCCGGGGATGCCGCCGTACAGCCGCAGGCCGTCGGTGCGGGAGTCGCCCATAAAGACCACGTCGTCAAACCAGCTGTCGTCCACCGCGGCCGTCTCGGGGGCGGGCTGGGTGAAGTCGTAGGAGTCGGCGGAGGGTGCGGCGCTGTCGGAGAGCGTGGCGGGGATGGTGGGGGGCACGATGGCCTCGCCGCTGCCCTGGTCGGTCTCAGCCGGAGCGGTCTCCGACGGGGTGGCGGTGGGCGGAAGGGTGTCGCTGGGGGAGGGGGAGACCGTCTCGGTGGGTGCGGGGGTGTCCGAGGGCTGGGTCACGCCGCCCCGGGATTCGGGTTTCTGGCCCAGGAAGGACACAATCAGAACAATCACAATAAAGACCGCAGCCGAAATCAGCAGAATCATCAGGCCGGAGGGACCCCGGCGACGGCGGCGGTAGCGGTGGTGAGCGGAATGGGAATGAGAACGGGTGGGGGCACGGTACTCGGAAGACATGGCAAAGAGCTCCTCTGTTTCTTTCTCTTTTGTGGCGTGGAAATGGGTGGAAAGCGGTCAGGCGCCGCCCACAATCAGGTGGAGAACCTGGTCAAAGGAGCGGGCCTCAAAGGTGGGGACAATGTCCGGCCTGCCGGGCAGACCGTTGGGGTTGTACCAGATGGAGTCCAGACCGGCGTTGACGGCGCCCAGAATGTCGGCGGTCAGGCTGTCGCCCACCACCACAATCCGGGCGGACTGAGGCAGGGACATGGCGGACAGCACCGCGTCGAAGAACTGGCGCTGGGGCTTTTGATACCCAACCTCCTCTGAAATGAAGAGCCAGGGAATCAGCTCCTTCAGGGGGGAGCGGTCAAACCGGCCACGCTGGGCGGAGGCCACGCCGTTGGTGACAATGGCCAGGGTGCAGCTGGGGACCAGGGCGCGGCACAGCTCCTCCGCGCCGGGCAGCAGGCAGCCCGCTTCGGCCAACCGGGCGAGGTAGAAGGTGTTCATCTCCGCCGGGTCATGATGCCCGCCCAGAGCCCGCTGGAGGGCGGCAAACCGCTCCACCACCAGCCATTCCCGCTTTACCTCACCCCGGTCAAACCGGGCCCACAGGTCCCGGTTCACCGCCAGATAGCAGCTCCGGGACTTGTCGTCCACCGGATAGCCGTACTCCGCCAGGGTCAGGTCCAGAGCCTGGGCCTCGGCGGCGTCAAAGTCGAAGAGGGTGTTGTCCGCGTCAAAGAGCACCACATCGTATCGCTGTTCCATGCCGTCACGCTCCCTTCATCTTCCGGCGCCGGTAGACATAGCTGTTGATGAGCCGCACCGTGGAGGACACCAGCAGCACGCCCACCGCCAGGGAACCGGCCAGCCCCAGGGTGTGGAAGAGCACATCCAGGAAGAGGTCGGTCTCGCCGTTGATGGCGTGCTCCATGGCGTAGTAGATGCCGCCGCCGGGCACCAGGGGAAAGAAGGCCACCAGCAGGTAGGCCGTCACCGGGCACTTGCGGATGCGGGCCATAATCTCCGAGTAGGCGGAGATGAACACCGCCGCCGCGAAGGACTGGAGCAGGTCGCTGTGGAACATGGGGGCGGTGACCAGATAGACCAGCCAGCCCAGTCCGCCGCCCACGGCGCAGATGAGGATACCCAGGCCGTGGATGTTGAACAGGACGGAGAAGCCGATGCAGGCCACAAAGGCGAAGATGCAGGGCAGCAGGTAGGTCTGAAAGAGCTCCATCATACCGCACCTCCCCACATGAGCCGGGCCAGCCACAGGGACACACCGGTGCCCAGGGCGATGGCCATGCCGATGAGCAGGGCCTCGGCGGTTTTGGAGATGCCCGCCACCATGTCGCCGGCCATAATGTCCCGCATGGCGTTGGTGAACAGCACGCCGGGCACCAGAATCATCAGTGCGCCGATGGTGATGCAGTCCACGTTCTGGCCGAAGCCAACCACCCGCAGCCCCAGAGCCAGCAGACCGGAGACAGTGCCGCCGGCCACGGTCTTGAAAAACAGGTTGGTGCCCAGGTGGGACAGGAAGGTGAGGCACAGTCCGATGGCCAGGCCGCACAGACCGCCGCAGATGGCGTCCCGCCAGGTGCCGCCGTAAAAGGGCACAAAGGCCGCGGCGCCCACAAAGTAGGCCACCAGCTGGGCGGGGAAGGAGTAGTACTGCCGGGAGGCGAGCAGGTCGGCCATCCGCTTCTCTGCCTCGTCCATGGGCGGGACCTCGGCGCACAGATGGCGGCACAGGTCGTTGCACCGCTCCAGCTGGTAGATGTCGGTGCCGTGGCTGGGCATCCGCCGCACCCGGGTGAGCACCTGACCCTCAGGGGTCACCAGGCTGGCGATGATGCAGTTGGGAATGGCGAACACCTCGCCGGTGGTGAGGCCGTAGGCCTGGAGCAGACGCTGGATGGACTCTTCCACCCGGTAGATCTCCGCGCCGCTTTCCAGCAGGCGGTAGCCCATTTCCATGGACAGATTCAAAAGACGATCGTAATCCAAAGAGAGTCCCTCATTCATATTCAAATGGGTTTGGACGCTCCGGAAACGGGATACAGACATTGGACGGGGAACGGAGGGAAAAAGTTGTCCGGAGCGCAAAAAAATTTTTACTGTCCGCTGTGGGCCGCGCCGCCGCCGGTGACGGCCTGGTGCTCCCGGGAGAGCTCCTCGCACAGCTGGGCAAAGGTCCAGCTGACATTGGTGGGGGTGAGCATGGCCTTGTGGGCGATGAAGGGCACGCCGGCACGCTTCATGGCGGCCAGCAGGGCGTCCAGCCGCTGGCGGGAGAAGCCGGAGAGCACCAGGGCGGGCTCCGCCGGAGCGGCGGGGACAGCCTCACCGTCCTCACGGGCGGCAAAGCCCTTCAGACCGAAGAGATGGCCCACCGTCTCCCCCATCTGCTCGGGGGACACGGGGCGCACACGGACGCCCTGGATGGCAAAGGCCTTCCGGGCGGCGGAAAAGAGGACGGGATCGGGGCAGTACCAGAGTACGGATTCCTGATTGGGCATAAAAATACCTCCTGGGTGTCCGGAGCCTGAGGCCCGGACAGAACTGTGTGAAATAAGAGAGAACCGGCTTCAGCGCCGGTTGGGGCGGTCGTTCTGCTTGAGACTGTAAAAATGGCGTTTGGCCTGATACATCAGCTGGTCAGCTTCCTCCAGCTGTTCCTTGGGGCAGCAGGCCTCCTCCCGCCAGCACACGCCCACCGAGCAGCTGATGCTGCACGCCGCCATCCCGGCCTGGACCGCCTCCACGGCGGCGCGGAAGGCGGCCTGATCCAGCACGCTGTCCATCACAACAAACTCGTCGCCGCCGGTGCGGTAGACCCGGCCGCTGAAGTGCTGCTGCAGCTGTTCCGCAGCCTGGCGGAGCATCGTGTCTCCGGCGCCGTGGCCCAGACGATCGTTGGCCTCCTTCAGGCCGTTCAGGTCAAAGCATGCCACACCCAGGCGGGAAATGGGGTCCCGGCTGTCAACCACCTGGTTGAACTTGTTCCGGTTGTACACCCCGGTGAGGGTGTCTTCAAAGCTCATCCGCTGAAGGGTGGCCGCCTGGGCCGCAATTTGCCGCTTCTGGGCCTCAATCTGCTCCTGAAGGTACTGGTAGGACTGCCGTGCCAGCTTTATGGGGAACCCCACGTCGTCATCCACCATTTCCTCGTAGGGATTGGAGACGTGAATGTGGCAGCAGCGCAGGCCCTGTTCTGTCTGCCGGAACACCGTGGTGATACGCTGATGAACCCGCAGGCTGATGCCGGTGGAGGGGGCGGTGGCAATCCACAGCCGTCCGGCGCACAGACAGGCGTCCGGCCCCAGAGACAGGGTGCTGTACTCCTCGCCGGAGATGTCGCACTTGGGGACCTGTCCGGCAAACCGGCGGAAAATTCCTGCCACGGTCTCCAGCCCCGCCGCATACTCATTTTCCGCCGTGCCCAGCCAGACCACATCCCGGTCCAACAGTGAGATAATGGACTCCACGTCATTTTCACAGTAGTATTTATGCGTGATAAAGCTGGTAAGGGCGATGACTTTCTCTTCAATGGGATGAGTCCCGGGTAGCGTCAACAATATCGTACTCCTCTCAGATGGTACAGTGGAAAGAAGTCAATTCCGTTTTTTGAGGCTGGGCCTGGTGAGGGCGGCCACCGTCTCGACTTGTTCTTCATTGTCCAAACTGATACTCATATCTTCCTCAATGATCGGCAGCTTAAATTTGATGGATTTTAACCACTGTCCATTGGCTTGGCGTTCCGGGTAAACCTGAATTTCAGAGATCAACACCTCGATCAACTGCCGCCGCTCCGCCTCATTCATCACGCCGTACAGTTTTTCAAAATAAATCAGCACTTTATAGATATTGTCGCCGGTCAGCTTTTCCGCTTCAATGGCCTGCTTTTTGGCTCTGGCTGCGATCAGCAGAGATTCCGTATCTTCAATCTTATCATACATCTTGTAGAGCCGATCATCAAGGTCTGCCTTGCGCCGGACATAGTGCCGGTCGTCCGGGTCGAGAGAATCAATCTCCTCCGTCAGCTTCGCCTTGACGGAATAATGCTGGCGCAGCTGCTTCTCGCAATTGGCAATCTCCTGGTCAATGGCGGCGGTATCCACTTTCATGTTGATTTTTTCCTGCATCATAGCCGCAAACTTTGGATTGCTCACCAGCCTTACAATGACTTCCGCCACGGCATCGTCCAGCAGTTCTTCCCGAATCTGCTTTTTGTAATCGCACTTATGCCCACGTATCATGGAGCGGTGCTTGCAACCGTAGTAGTAAAAATCCTTGTACTTGGTGCCGTCCGCTTTGTGCTTGATGCTTTTATTTCCATACATTCCGGCTCCGCAGACAGGACATTTTACAATACCGGAGAGCAAATGTACGTGTTCATCTTTCCCTCGGTTGACGTGTTCGTATTTCTTGGCCTGCGCCAGCAGCTTCACCTGCGCCGCTTGCCAAACCTCTTCCGAAACAATTGGTTCGTGCAAACCATCTGCCAACAGGTAGTTGTCCTGCTCCACCAACTTGTACTCATTTCTGGTGCCGCGCACTTTTTCCATCTTGCGGCGGCCATAGGCAATTTTTCCGCAGTACACAGGATTTTTCAGAATCAGCCGGATCAGGTGTGCATCAAACAGGGGATTCTTCCCATTCTGCCGGGGAATCTTGCGGATACCGTGGTTCTCCAGATACTTTGCGATGCCATTTGCGCCAATGTCCGTGTGAACATACTGGTCGTAGATGACACGAATGGCCTCTGCCTCTTCCTCGTTGATGACCAATTTCCCATCCACCAGTTGATACCCATAGGGGGCAAAGCCGCCGTTCCAGCGGCCCTCCCTTGCTTTTTGGATGCGGCCCTCCATGGTTTGGACACGGATGTTTTCACGCTCGATCTCTGCTACGGCAGACAGAACAGAGATCATCAATTTGCCAGCGTCCTTGGAAGAATCAATGCCATCTTCCACACAAACCAGATTGACGCCAAAATCCTGCATAACCTGAAGGGAAGAGAGCACGTCCGCCGCGTTTCTGCCAAACCGGGACAATTTGAACACCAGAACATAGGACACGCCATCCTTGCCGGATTGGATGTCCTCCATCATCTGGCTGAATTGCGCCCGGCCTTCGATAGACTTGCCGGACTTTCCCGCGTCCTCGTATTCGCCGACGATCTCATAATCATTGTAGTCGGCATAGGCTTTCATTTTGGTCTTCTGCGCATCCAGCGAGTAGCCGTCTACCTGCATAGCGGTGGAAACTCTGGTATAAGTGTAAACTTTTATCTTCTCTTTCTGCATCGTAATCTTCCTCATGTGGTGCGAATCGAAAAATTGGATTGGTCGTTCTTAACTTGGGTCAGAAGAATCATCCTGCTTTTCCGCCTCTGTCTTGGCCGTTTTTCCCAGCTGCTTAATGGTCTTCAGATATTCTTCCTCCACAGGGGAAAGAGTTTGTGCCTGATAGCGTTTATATTCTGCTTTCGCTTTTTCCATCGCCTGTGCATGACTGATTTTCCCTGCATGGGTCAATACTTCTTCCCCAGTCGCCCGAAGAATGTTATCTAGCTGCTCCACATAATCGCTCATATACATGGGCCGGTGACGGATGGCCTGCACCTCGGCAAAATCAAAATAACCGGATACCATCTGATTCAGAACCCGAAGTTCTTCCTCTGTCAAATAATTCTTGGCAATCCCAATATCTTTTGCCGTGGGGAAGTCGCCCGAAAAAGTGGTAAGCCCCATAAACGGCTTATCTGCATCGGCCCGCTCATAGATCACTTCCGCCGCCGTATGTCCATGCGCCGCATAATGAAGCTTGTTCTGCACCATTTTGAAAAACGCAACAGATTCCGCACTTCTGGGGTTATAGTCCACACTGGTGGCGTACAAGTCCAACACCTGACGATACATCACTTTTTCCGAAGAACGAATGTCCCGAATCCGTTCCAGCAGTTCGCGCCAATAGTTGCCACCGCCCAAATTTTTCAAGCGTTCATCGTCCATCGTGAAGCCCTTGATCATATATTCTTTCAGGCGCTCCGTGGCCCACCGGCGAAACTGGGTGGCAATCAGGGATTTTACCCTGTACCCCAAAGAAATGATCATGTCCAGATTATAGAAAGGCAGCTCTCTGGTTACTTGCCGGTTGCCCTCCATTCGAACCTGTCGGAATTTCCGACAGGTTGAAGTCTCATCCAGTTCGCCTTCTTCATAGATGTGGCCGATATGCTCCACAATGTTGCTTCTGGACGTATGGAACAGTTCCGCCATCTGCTGCTGTGTCAGCCAAACGGTTTCGTCCACAAACCGGCATTCTACCTTTGTAAGTCCATCTTCCGCCTGATAAATTACAATCTCACCCTGGCCCTGATTTGGTCTCATTTTATCTTCCGCCATTTGTTCACGCTCCCATCTGACTCCGTTTTTATGTTCCAAGAGGACAGGGAGTAGACCTATCCTCTTGTTTGGACGCTTATATCACGTTTATTATATCATGCAGCAATTTTGCTTTCAACTGCTTCCGCATTGAACTCAGAGTCTTTTTTATTTGCTGCGCTATCCTGATTATCAAACGATACTGCCGGTGCGGGCAAGTTCTCAACATCCAATTCCGAAACATACTTTTCAATCAGGTTGGCCAGCAGGTCTGTAAAACCGCTCCATTCATCGATCATAGGCAGTTTCCCTTTCTTTTTTGTGAGGCTGTTTGTAAAAATCCAATACTTCTGCCGGTATCTGCTCCAAAATAGCCACAGCACTGTCATAGTCGCGCCGCAGCTTGAGGTCTTCGATCTGCTTTAGGGTGCTGACCTTCTGCGCCGATGCAAGGGATTCTTCCAGTTCGGCATTTTTCGTTTTCAGCTTTTTGCTTTCGGATGCTGTTTTCGTGAAGGCTACGCCATATTTCCGCAGCAGCGTGTCCATCTTCTCTACGCTGGGAATATAGGTATCCAGAATCTTGCAGATTTCCTCCGCCCGGCTTTTGGCGTTAAAGGGATTGATTCCAGTGAGCAGATCTTCCAGTTTGCTTTTCTGTTTGGTCAATCTGGTCATCTCCTTAAATACGCGGGGCGGGATATGGTCGCGCCCGGTCAGGCTGGCGCTCTCGCCACGCTCCAAATCCGGGAACTTCTTGACCATGTGTTTCCAAAACTCATCCTGCCACCAGGTCAGCTTCTTTTTATTGCCCATAATGTCTTTGGCGCTGAGCCTGCCGTCCTCAGTCAGAGGGACAAAGCAAAGGTGCATATGGGGCGTTTTCTCGTCCATATGCACCACAGCAGATATAATTGTCTCTTTGGATTGATGCTGTTCCAGAAAGCGCAGAGCTTCCTCGAAAAACACGCGAATCTCCGCCCGTTTCTTCCCCTTGAAGAACTCCGGGCTGGCAGTGAACAGCGTCTCGATCATACGGATACTGTCTTTCCGGGTACGGCATCCGGCAGCAGCAATCTGCCTCTCTGACTCCGCCCGGTACTTGCCGGGCGGTTTGACCAGATGGAAGTTGTACTTGCTTCGGCTGGTATCCACATCGGGATTGCTGGCGTACTTTTCCTTTGTGCGCTCGTTATGGGCCTCGATATTGCCGATTTCAGGCCCCTTGTATTTTGCAAATCGCATAATCGCGTACTGTGCTTTTTCCATGCTCAATCCCTCCGTTTCTGCCAGACAATGTCATATCCCAGCACGTCAGCCAGTTCTACGGCCTCCCGATACCGCAGCGATTCCCGCTGCAATTTCCCAGAAAGATTGGATACGCTGTCGCTCCAGCCATATTCATCGTGCAGCTGGTCAACGACTTCCTGCATGGTGTAACCGGCGCGGATGATCTGCGCCTTGATTTCGTTTCGGATACTTGACTTCATAAAATATTCCTCCATTTTCGCAAGTGACACTCTTTGTCACTTGACAGCTAAAACATGATTTTCGGTTGCGTCATAAAAAGAACCGGCTGCGCTGGGGAGCGCACCGGCTTTGGTCAATGGTGAAATTTGCGTAAGTGCTGTTTTGCGATAGAAATGATTCCTCGCGTATCGGTGGTCAACGGCGGAATATTCGACTTCGCAGAAATGTGGGGCTTTTCACTGTTCGGGCTGTATTGTCACAAAATGCTGCAATCTGTACGTCGTTCCGTGAGCCGCCATCCGGCGAACTGTATACGGATAAAAGAGAAACATTTCGCCGTTTTGAGATTGCTCTAAAATATGCCTGCAAAATCACCGCTTTCCCTTGACTGTTTTAGACGCGGACAAAAATGTCCATGACTACTTTGCTTCGCTAAAGTGGTCGGGTTCAAAATGACACCGACCACTTCACATCACAAAACCGAGAATATTTGCATTGTTCTGGTCGTACCCAAAATGGGCACGACCACTTTATCCAAATGAAGCACCTCTACAATATATAGGGTAATAGGGTTAATCGCTGCGTACATACGTACCGGCGACCAGAGCGGAAATCAATCCCGCCAGTCTTCCGGTACGTACGTACACTGTGAAGCGTCCGTAAACTCGTTTATATGCGGTCTTGCCACTGCCTCGATCCCCATAAAGCCCCACACCCGGCGTCCTGCCGAATTGGTGATCGTGTTGCAGTGTTCCAGATTGTACTTGCCACAGGCTGCCACCAGCGCATCGCTGAAACTGCGGCGTTTGAGTGCAGTCAGACTGTTTTCCTCGCACCACATCCGGTAAATGTCATAGCAATCCTTTGAGCTGATGGAAGCATCGGCTTTCAGCCGGATATAGCCCTCGGATTCCAGAAAGTCGAACACATTGTTGTTATCCCGCTTGACGGCCTCCCGGTTCTCTCTGGTGCGTTGGCTCTCGATGAACTTGAAGTTGTTCGCTATCAGCCGCTGCAATCCCTCAAAAGCCCACAGCAGAATGCCCTCCACATCGGCCTTCATCTTCTCAGCCAGGTCGGGATCATCCAAACGGTCGGCAGGTTTCTCTTTGGTGGTCAGCACCAGCTGCCGCCGGTAAAAGCCATCGCTGCGGTCGAAAAGGGCCTGCAAATCTCCGTTGCTGAACGCCAGCAGCCGGGCGCACATCCATCCCTGATAGCTCTGCTTGCCTTTACGCTCCAAATCCATTTTGCCCTGTGCGGTGACGATGGATTTGACATAGTTGGTCTGCCGCAGGGCCTCCATCCGCATATCATCATCCACACACAGCAGAATGTGTTCCAGATCAGCGCGGGCAAAACGGTTCTCGGAAATTTTACCGATGCTGCCGTCCTTCATGTTGCTCCCGAACAGGGCGGACAACACCGCGCCGATCTGACTTTTGCCCTCACCGCCGTTACCTTTTATGACCATCATCCGCTGGCCTTTGTTGCTGGGAATCAGGCAGTAGCCGATATATTCCTGCAACGTGGGAATGTCCTCCGGGTACAACAGCCCATCCAGAAAGGCCAACCAGCGGGTCGGCGCGGGTGCTTCGGGATTATAGGACACTGGCAGACGACAGCGCACGATTTCCGGCTTGCCCTCTGTAAAAGTGCCATCCAGAAGCAGTGTGCCGTTTACCAGATGGATGCGGTTGGTTTCCGGCGGGAAATCTTCCGCCAGTGCGGCCAGCTTCATCAGCTCCACAATGTTGCTGATTTTGCGCGGGATATTACTGACCGCGCAGCATTTCAGTTCCTCAAAAATTTCTCCACGCAGCGGCAGTTCATCGGTCACGCGTCCATCAGGCGTGAAAAAAGCCCCGTTTGTGTAGATGATTTTATGTCTGCTGAGATAATCATCACAAAACAGGGCTTCATTGATGCTCTTACCGTCAAACCAGACTGGCTGGTTGGCCTCACGCGATTGCTCGTTCTTCGCCACGGTGCTGCACCTCCTTTTCCAGACGTTTGAGCCGCCGCTCCAGCGCGGTGATAGTGCCGTCCTTCAGCAGCATATCCACCGCCTTCACACGCTGCTCCAGTTCCGCAAACATGAGAACATCCAACAAATGATCTACATACTCGATCATGTGACACGCCTCTACAAAACGGTCGTCCAGTTCGTCCTCCGGCGACTTCGGCGCATACTCGGCTTTCCATCCTTCCAGCAGATGCAGATAATCGCACAGCACCCGCAGGCAATGCATCTCATCGTTACGGAAAGCCCGCGCCAGCGGATAGGGCTTTTTCAGCGCCACAGCTGCCGGGGGCTTGTCCGGATCGATGCCGAAGTCATAGGCCAGCTTCTTTGCGGCCTCATAGCTGCTCAGGCCGAACAGCCGCGCCACAAAATCAATCACATCCCCGGTAGCCCCGCAGCCAAAGCAATAGAAATAATCCCTGTTCAGCTTCATGCTGGGATGCAGGTCATCGTGGAAGGGGCAGCAGATCATGTCGCCCCGGTTGACCTTGCAGCCGTAGTGCTCGGCGGCCTGCTTCACAGTGACAGCAGATTTTACAGTTTCAAACAAATTCATAGGCTTTGCCCTCCATCATTTATTGACGGTATCTGCCCGTCTGCCTGAATATACGGGGAAAAAGCCTATAGACCGAAAAATCCGTTAAAAGTGCAAGAAATGAAAAATCGCCACCCTGAAATCTTGCAAAAATGCAAGACATCAGAGCGGCGAGACCAGCGGAAAGCATTTGCCCACGCTGGTTTTATAAGGTATAATGAAAGCAGAGAGTTTACAGGAAAGAGGTGTGTGTCACATGGAGGGAGCCTATCTGCCCGGCAATATCCGGCAGCGGATGCAGGAGCTTATGAAGGAACATAAAATTACCCAGGCACAGCTGGCGACCCGCATCGGCAGCACCGAAAGCGCCATCAGCCGGTTTGTGAGCGGTAAGACCGATAAAATCAGCACAGAACATTTGCTCCGTATTGCGAAAGTGTTTGAAGTCTCCACAGATTTCCTGCTGGGGGAAGTCAATACACCCGACCGGACAAATTTTGATATTGAAGAACTGGGCCTGTCGGTGCAGGCGGCACGGAATCTGTACACCGGGAAAGCCAATGCTGAAATTGTCAACCGCCTGTTGGAAAGCCCGCGTTTTGCAGAAGTTACCTACATGATCGAGCAATATTTTGACGATACGCTGGCTGCTGGTTTCGCCGGACAGAATCAAATGCTTACCACCCTCAGCGCCATGCTGCGCCGGAACAATAAAACAGACGCTGCGGTGCAGGCTGCCAGAACTGTCAACCGGCAGAAAGTCCCTGTATATCAGGCAGACCTGACGATGATACAGAACACGTTCATAGCGGCGCTGCGGGAAGTGAAGAAAGAGATTGGTAACGATTTTACGGCGGCACAAACCTTGACCAAAGGCATCACCCAGCAGATGTTCTCCGAATTGACAAAAGGCCAAGATGTCCAGGCACCGACCATCACACCCGAAATGATTTCCGCCGCCGTTACCCAGAGCGCGGCAGGAATGGACGGCGTGCAAAAGGAAGCGTTGGACAAGTTCGGTCAGGCGCTGACGGAATTTCTCCAATCCACCTTAGACCACGCGCAGGAGAAACAAAATGCCGGCCCTGAGCAATGAGCGGCTGTGCAAGCTGGCGCAGGCAGGGGATACGGCTGCCCGTGATATTTTGCTGGAAAACAATCTGGGATTCATCCGAAAAATCGCGTTGGAGCAATACCGGAGCATGGGTCTGGATGAAAATGATATTGGAATGGATTTAGATGATTTAGTGCAGGAGGGAAGTATCGGCCTGCTGAACGCGATTCCTTTATTTGACGCCGGACGGGGTATGAAATTCCTGACCTATGCGGCACCGGCAATCCGCAATGCCATGACGGACTGCATTCGCGCAGCCCTCGCTCAGTTTGAACAACGGATGGTGGATAAGAAAGACGGCCCCGGCTTCCAGAGAGTATATCTGGATGACGTTCTCTCAGATGATGAACGGATGCTGCGAATCGAGGCCATTGCTGACCCTCACACCCAAACGCCGGAACAAATCTATATCCAAAAAGAACAGCTAATGGAATTGTATGCGGCGATGGACAAGCTGACTGCCAGAGAGCAGACTTATCTGCTGTATCGCTATGGATTTACCGATGGTATTGAGCACCCGCTGATCGGCACAGCACTCCATTTCCATCTCAGCGAGAGCCGGACGAAGAAGGTTGAGGGCGAGGCGATGGACAGTCTGCGCGGGAAGCTGCCGTGGTGGTTCTGATACGATGGTAAGCAGCTGCTGACGGGGCTTTGATATACCTTTGTTCCGCAGATGACAAGGATGGCAGACAGTGCATATTCGCACCGCCTGCCATCCTTTTTCTGTCGCTCATGCCGCCCCGTAAGGGGCAACCTTTCCCGCCAGAACGCCGCAACTGTAGCCACACTTTCCGGGGCGTGCTACAATTCCGGCTGCCATCTGCTCCACAAAGGTATAACACACTAGACTTTCCTACGGAAAATCGTGTGCCAACAGGGATGCTGCTCGCCCCTATTGGAAACCCAGAGCCAAAGAGGCTGCGCCCCTCTGGACACCCCGCCTGTCCGTGCAGTGACTATCCATCCTGTTCCCACACAATGGATGCTCCTCTGCCCGAACAGGCAAAACAGGCACAGAGATTTGCCCGTATAGCGGGCAGATTTCTGTGCCTGTATTTGTTCAGCGGTGGCTGGACAGAGCCTACGAAGAAGCCTTGCAGAACCCTCGGCCTTGGTTGACTATTTTCGCATGGGGGTGCGAAAACCAATTGTCCCAAGCGTCAATATCTGATATAATAAAAAAGTCGAATTCTCTGACCGGAGGGCACCAATATGGTCATCTCTTACAATAAACTCTGGAAACTGCTCATTGACCGAAAAATGAGCAAGGCTGATCTGCGGCGAGCAGCGGGGATCGCCCCCAACACCATGACAAAACTGAACCGAGATGAAGAAGTGACATTGGAAACGCTGGGGAAAATTTGCGGCGTACTCGGAGTCAATATTGGAGATGTTGTGGATATTTTCCCGAAATGTCAAGAGGAAAAGAAAGGGAGAAAAACGCAATGACTATATTTGAAATAATCATGACAATTCTAAACTTAATCGCGGTATTGCTTATTCCTGTGGTTGCTGTATTTGTTGGCCAATATCTTCAAGAGCGGGCTCAAAGACGGAAAGATAAAATGGATATATTTAAGACGTTGATGATAAATCGAGTAGGATGGTCTGTAGAAAGTACACGAGCCATGAACATTATTGATATTGTTTTTTCGGATGATAAAAATGTTCGACAGGCTTGGAGTGAATACTATCATGCACTTTGTGTCAAGGACCCAGATGAAATACAGTTAAAGCAAATGCAGCAAGCACAAGATAAATTACTTGAGAAAATGGCTATTTCTCTTGGATATAAGGATAAAATCACATGGGAAACCATTCAGAATCCTTATGTTCCGAAAGGGATGATGGAGGCAATGGATCAGCAACAGATCATCCAAAAAGGACAGACAGAGCTTGCAAAGGTAGCTGGTGCGTTTGCTCAAATGATCAATACTAACGCAGCCAATCAAGCGCCAAACCGACAGGAGGATAATCCCCATGCCAACACTTGAATGGATTGGAAAAGATAAAGTGGTAAACCACCACCAGGAGGTGCCTTATCGGGTGCTGGAGCGCCAGTACAGCTATGATGGAGCTGGGCAGCACGCCGAGGACAACGGCAGCGAAAACATGATTATCCATGGCGACAATCTGGAGGCGCTGAAAGCCCTGCTGCCACAGTATGAGGGCAAGGTAAAGTGCATCTACATTGATCCTCCGTACAATACTGGCAACGAAGGCTGGGTGTACAACGATAACGTCAATGATCCCAAGATCAAAAAGTGGCTGGGCGAAGTGGTTGGCAAAGAGGGCGAGGACTTTTCTCGGCATGACAAATGGTTGTGCATGATGTATCCCCGTTTGAAGTTGTTGCAGCGACTGCTAGCGGATGACGGAGTTATTTTTATCAGTATTGATGATACCGAGTATGCCAATCTGAAACAGATTTGCGACGAGATTTTTGGAAGCAGCTGCTTTGTGTCAAATATTTCATGGCAGCGGACATATTCTACCCGAAACGACTCCAAAGGGATTGTGAACGAAGTGGAGCACCTGATTGTTTACAGTAAACAGCCAGGCTGGAATCCAAACAAATTACCTCGTACAGAAGAAATGAACTCCAAATACAAAAACCCCGATAATGATAGAACGCTTTGGCGAACTGATAATGCTTTTGCACCAGGGGCTGCAACACATCAAGGCATGGTTTATGCTATACAGCATCCGTTTACAGGTGCAATGCTATATCCAAGTAATGGCGCTTGTTGGCGTTATCAGCAAGATCAGATGTTGGAAATCATGCGCGGCTGGTGCGATTATGAGCTACGGGACCTGAATGACGCAAAGGAACGCGCTGCTGTATGCGGTGTTCCAGAATCTGAAGTGCGCAAAGGGGTTCAGGCTATCGTTTTGTCAAAATCTTTGGAAGAATCTGCTTCACGAGCAAAAGATGTATACAAGCGCGGTCAGTGGCCTCGTTTCTTTTTTACTAAAGGTGGAAAAGGCGGTATTGCCCGAAAAACATACCTTGAAAATGTAGGTGGAAAACTTCCTACTAATTTCTGGCCGTTTTCTGAGACAGGACATACGGACGAAGCCAAAAAAGAGATGCTGGCAATTTTCAATGGGAAAGCCACTTTTGACACACCTAAGCCCCGCCGATTGTTGGAATATGTACTCACGATTGCAGGTAATCAAGATACTCTGATTCTCGACTCCTTTGCAGGTTCAGGCACTACTGCCCATGCTGTGCTGAATATGAACAAGGCCGACGGCGGCAACCGTAAATTCATCCTTGTAGAAATGATGGACTACGCCGACAGCATCACCGCTGAGCGTGTCAAGCGGGTAATTGACGGTTATGGAGAGGGCAAAAAAGCCGTGGAAGGCACCGGCGGCAATTTCAGCTACTATGAGCTGGGGCCTGTGCTTCTGCTGCCGGACGGCAACCTCAACGAAGAAGTAGGCCCGCAAAAAATCCGGGAATACGTCTACTATATGGAGACCAAAGAGCCCCTTCCCGCCGAACAGCCCACGGACGAGCCCTACTTCATGGGCCTGTGCCGCAACACCGCCTATTACTTCTACTATGAGCGGGAACATGTCACTACGCTGGACCATGCCTTTTTAGCTACCGTCCAGACAAAATCCGAGGGCTACACCATCTATGCCGACCTATGCGCCATCCCGCAGGAGACACTGCGCAAGCACAATATAACCTTTAAGAAAATCCCCCGAGATATTGCCCGGCTGTAAAGGAGCGTGAAGAAATGGAACTGAAATCCTATCAAAAAGAAGTCATTGCCGATCTTGCACGCTACCTGGAGCTGGTGGTGGAGTTGCAAAGCCCGGCAAAGGCGTATCAGGTCCTCTGGAACGAAAAGAATGTTCTGGTGGGCTTCGGCGGTATGCCGAATTATGTGAATGTACTTCCCGGTGTGCCCCATGTGTGTGCCAAGGTGCCCACCGGCGGCGGCAAGACCTATATTGCCGCCAGTTCTCTGCGGACGATTTTTGACGCCATGCCCCAGCGCCGGGCCAAAGCTGTGGTGTGGCTGGTGCCCTCCGAGGCCATTCTGACCCAGACCCGCAAGGCGCTGGAAAATCCAGACCATCCCTACCGCCAGCGGCTGGATGTGGATTTTGGCGGGCGGGTGCAGGTCTACTCCAAGGAACAGGCCCTCATGGGTCAGAATTTCACCCCCTCTGCGGTGACAGAACAGCTTTCTTTGTTTGTCCTCAGCTATGATTCCTTCCGAACCAGCAAAAAGGAAGGCCGCAAAGCCTATCAGGAGAATGGTTATCTGGCCGAGTTTGCCAAGTGGATGGATGATCCGTCCGTTCTGCTGGCCGATACCGATGAGACAGCGCTAATCCAGGTGATCCGCTATCTGAATCCGGTGGTCATCGTGGACGAGAGCCACCATGCTACTTCGGATTTGAGTGTGGAAATGCTGCAAAACTTCAATCCCAGTTTCGTGTTTGACCTGACCGCCACCCCCAAGAAGAAAAGCAATATCATCTCTTTTGTGGATGCTGCACGGCTGAAAAAGGCCAACATGGTCAAGCTGCCGGTCATCGTCTATAACCGCAAGTCCCAGGCCGATGTATATGGGGATGCTATCGCCATTCGTGCTAAGCTGGAGGCGCAGGCTAAGCGGGAGCAGGAAACCAGCGGACGCTATATTCGCCCCATCGTTCTGTTCCAGGCCCAGCCCCGCAACAATGCAGACAGCACCACATACGAAAAAATTAAGAAAACACTGGTGGATGGCGGCATTTCCGAAAAGGAAATTGCCATCAAAACCGGCGATAAGGACGAGCTGAAAAATGTGGACTTGCTGTCCCCAGACTGCCCCATCCGGTACATCATCACTGTCAATGCTCTGAAAGAGGGCTGGGACTGCCCCTTTGCCTATGTGCTGGCCACGGTGGCAAACCGCACTTCTACCGTGGATGTGGAACAGATTTTGGGGCGCGTGCTTCGGCTGCCCTACACACAGAAGAACATCAGTGAAGTGCTGAATCTTTCCTATGTCATCACATCTTCCGCAGACTTCCACCAGACGCTGGAGAAGGTCGTGGCCGGGCTGAACAGCGCCGGTTTCAGCAGCCGCGACTACCGGGCACAGGATGTGGACGTGCCCATTACGGCTACACCCACCCAGGAGCCGGAGCAACTTCCTATTGTCCCGCCTCCCGCTGACGAACCAGATCTGCCGGAAGTAGACGGCTCGGATTTGAAGGCGCGTTTTGAAGCGGCAACGCATGAGGCGGAGCAATCCGTGCAGGATGGAACTATGCAGTCCGACCCCATGCTGTCACAGGCCCTGCAACAGAACAAAACCTATGAGGACGAGATCAACCAGGCCGACAATACCGCTTTGAGCCAGGCTCCGTTGGAGGTGCGCGACAAAATGAATCAGTTCCGAATGAATGAGGAATTTGCAGATGAAGCCGCTGCCTTGCGCTTTCCCCAGTTTATGCTGGAGACCGGCCCCAGCCTGTTTTCGGAAGCCCATGAAACCCTGGAACTGGAGCACTTGGAGGGTGGCTTTTCTCTGCGGGACAAAGACGCTCACGTGGATTTTACCACCGTTAACGCTGAGATGGCGCGGGTGGATGTAGACGACAGCAAAGACAGCACCGCAAAGGCGTGGCGGCTGTCCGGCGGCGACAGCGCCTTTTTCCGGGAGTGGTTCAACACCCAGCCCTCAGAAAAGCGGCTTTCTCTGTGTAAGGGCATTATCAAGCAAAAGCTGTCCAAGATGAACTGCGTCAACGACCGGGAGCTGGATGAGTACATCGACCGGGTGATCGGCGCCATAAGCGAAGATCAGCTCTCCGAGCTGGAGCAGTCGCCGTATCCCTATGTCGTAAAGATTCAGGGGAAAGTGAAGGAGCTGATTGCCCAGCATCGCTCCAGCGTCTTTGATACCTGGCTGGAGCAGGACAAGATTTCCTGTCTGCCCAACTATGCGCTGCCAGCAGTGATCTCCCCAACGGCATTTACCTCAATGGTGCCGAAATCACTTTATACCGCCGAAGAAGATATGAACGAGTACGAGTTCAAGGTGGTGTGGGCACTGTCAGAGCTGGGCAATGTCAAGTGGTGGCACCGCAATATCTCCAGACTGGGCTTCCAGATTAACGGCCCTGTTCACGCCTACCCCGACATCATCGTGATGCTCCACAGTGGAAAGATACTGATGGTGGAGACCAAAGGGGATCATCTAGATAATGATGAATCCAAAGAGAAAGCCAAAATCGGTGACCAGTGGGCGAAGCTGGCCGGAAAACAGTACAAGTATTACATGGTGTTTGAGACCAAGCAGCCGGACTATCCGGGCGCGTATTCTCTGGAGCGGTTTATGGAGATTGTGAAAGAATTGTAATGCAACTAGGCTTCTTTCAAGGAGAAACTTGTGTTATGTGTTCATTTGGAACAGGCATCTAAGATAGAAGGTGATTAATAGTCTAATGGTTAATATAAACGGAAAAGAATGGATGAATTTAACTCCAGCAGATATCCAGTCTGCTATTTCTGAAATAGATTTCGATGAATCATTCTATTTTGAACTCAAAGATGATAGAGTTTCCCCTAAAAAAATGATGGAAGAAGTATCTGCTTTTTCAAATACGTTTGGCGGCTATATTTTCCTTGGCGTTTCTGATGACAAACAGATTGAAGGTTGTGCCGAATGGAACGAGCAGAGAATTCATACAGCAATTCACGACTCTATAACGCCTACTCCTTCTTTTGATGTGAAAAAGTTTACCTTTGACACCAGCGTTGTATATGTAATTAAAATTGACGAGGGTTCCGAACCGCCATACATAACTAGTAGTGGTAAGATTTATGAACGACTTTCATCTGGTTCGTTTGCCATCAAGGATTCTTCAAAGCTTTCGCAAATCTACAATAAAAGAGAACAGCTGCTGGCCAAAATGGAGAAGAAAGTATCAATACCACCAGTGTATGAAAACTCCAATAACATATACGGATATGTTGATATTGGTTTCACCTTGGTAGCATCTGATATTCAAGTTGCTATTGATACCTTTAATGGAGTAGACTTGAAGGCAATCGCTGAAGGATTAGCAACTGAGATGCCATCATTTAATCTATCATACGTTGGGAATTCCATCGTTTATACCCCAGGAGGAGTGTCCACTCAAAACGGGCACCTACCCGCGCACACAAATAATTTTCTTGAGATAATGGCTGATGGTAGCTCAAGAATGAGGATCTTGCTGATAAATAATGATCCAGAAGATTCGAGTGTAAACATGACACTCCCAATGGCTATACTAAGCTCATATAAAAAAGCATATACCAATATAATGGGGATGTTATTCCCACATAAGGTGGCATATGCAAAAAAATATGAATCACTAACTGTGAGAAAACAATTCCAACCTGTTATGTATTATGACGATTTCGTCCTTGAAGTACATCCAGATTGGCAAAAAGATAACATCAAAATGTGGGAAGCAATTCAAAACCATCGCAAAATTTTTGGAACCACTACTATTGTGACTGATGATCGTATTCCTAAGACTGGCCTTTATACGATTGATAAACGCCATCTTGAGCTTTGGGGGAAAGAGTATAACGCGGAGTCCATCATTGATGAATTGTTTTTCTCACGATATACCACATTAGGAGCTGTTTCAATTTCAGAAAATGACTGAAGTCCGAGAGCTAGGACACCACCATATGTTAATTAAATAAAACAACACCGGCGGAGCTACAATTTCTCCGCCGGTGCTACTATGTGATTAAGTTAATCCGTCAGATAAACCAACTCTGAACTCTGATACATGCTTAGTGATTGTGTCAGAAAAGCAACGACTCCTCAAATCATTCTAAAATGCTTCAGTGCCGCCATAATAGCCGCTTCCTTTTCCGGCGGGCACTGCGGCACTTTGGCATCTTCTTTCTTTGACAGATTATAATTCTGCCCCACATCTAGCCCGCACTTCCGCTTAACCTGGGAGATATACAGGCTGGACACCTTCAGGCCGTGCTTTTCCAGCACATAGGCTTTGATCTCATCATAGGTGGCTTTACTCTCCGCCGATGTCAAATCCAGCTCGTCCAGATTCAACTCCACCTCGATATGCTGCTTGGTATTGAGTTTGGACAAAAGTACAACCGTCTCGATGTGCTCCGTGTGGGGGAACATGTCCACCCCCTGGATGGACTCCACCTTCCAGCCCCGCTCCGCCAGGTATTCCAGGTCACGGCGCTGGGTCTCCGGGTTGCAGGAGATGTACACCGCCCGAGCGGGGGACACCCGGCACAGAGCGTCCAGAAACACAGGGGTGCTGCCTGCACGGGGCGGGTCCAGGAACACCACGTCCAGCTTATCCCCACGGGCGGCCATGCCGTCCAGGAAGGCGGCGGCGTCCCCGCAGCGGAAACGGGCGTTGCGGATGTTGTTGGCCTTGGCGTTGTCCACGGCGCAGGCGGCGGCGCTGCGGTTGAGCTCCACGCCCACCACGCTGCCCGCATGGGCGGCGGCGGACAGGCCGATGGTGCCCACGCCGCAGTAGGCATCCAGCACCCGCTCTTTTCCGGTGAGCCCGGCGGCGGAAATGGCGGTGGAATAGAGAACCTCGGTCTGAACCGGGTTAATCTGATAGAAGCTGGAGGGGGAGATGCGGAACTTCACGCCGCAGAGCACGTCCTCAATGTACCCTCTGCCATAGAGAATTTTCTCCCGGTCCCCCAGCACAGCGCTGCCCGGTCTGGGGTTAATATTCTGGGCCAGGGTGACGATGGCGGGGCACAGCTCCTTCACCCGGGCGGCAAAGGCACGGGCGCCGGGCAGCACCGGCGACGCGGTCACCAGCACAGCCAGCACCTCGCCGGTGCTCAGGCTGTGGCGGCAGAGCACATGACGGACAAAGCCGGTGCGCCTGTTTTCGTCAAAGGGCTGGTACCGGAATTCCCGGGCGGCCTGCCGCACGGCTGCCACCGCCTGGTCCAGCACCTCCCGATGCAGAAGACACTGCTCCACCGGCACCACACGGTGGGTGCCCTGGGCGTAGATGCCGCTGACCAGGTTTTTGCCCGGTCCCCAGGCAAAGGAGGAGATGACCTTGTTCCGGTAGTGCCAGGGGTGCTCCATACCCAGAATGGGGGCCACCGGGCCGAATTTCCCCAGCAGCTCTTCCAATTTGGCCTGCTTCCGCTTCAGCTGCTCCTCGTAGGGCAGGGAGAGCATGGGGCAGCCGCCGCAGCCCCGCTTCTCCAGGGGACAGTGCCCCGCCCTGCTGATACCTTCCATCTGTGCGCCCATGTCCACACTCCTGCAAACAGCCCGGAAAGCGGCCGCCTCCCGGGCAAAATTGAGATGCTCATACGTCTCAAAGTATATCAGATATTAACCCCCAATACCAGAATAGTTTCCCCGAATTTTCCCCCTTTTTGCCGTGGGTTTTTACGAAAAGCCGTGTATGATAAAATAGAAAGAAAAATACCCGCAGAGGGGAGGGAAGGCCGTGGGAGAGAAGGAGATCATTGAGCGCATCCGGAACCGGGAAGAGCAGGGCGCGGAGGACCTGTTGCTCCACTACGGCCCCCTCATGCGGTATATTATCGAGCCCATTCTGGCCAGCCCGCAGGACCGGGAGGAGTGCCTGTCCGAGGCGGCCATGCGGGTGTGGGACGGCATCGGCGGGTACGACCCTGACCGGGGCAGCTGGACCGCCTGGCTTACCGCCGTCACCCGCAACACCGCCCTCAACCGCCTGCGGAAGCTCCGCCGGGGGACGGAGGAGCTCTCCGAGCACACACCGGCGACGGAGCCGCCCCCGGAGGAGGCCCTGCTGGAGCGGGAGCGGCGGGAGGAGCTGCGGCAGGCCATTGCCCGGCTGCCTGAGAAGGACCTGCGGCTCTTTTACCGGAAATACTACTACATGCAGTCCACGGAGCAGATTGCCGCCGAACTGGGACTGACGCCCAGGGCGGTGGAGGGGCGGCTGTACCGCATCAGGGAACGGCTGAGAAAGCAGCTGGGAGGTGACGGCCATGGATGGACCTGAGCGGCGGAAAAAGTTTGACGAGCTCCTCCGGGACAGCCTGCCCGAGCTGCCTCCCGAGGACGTGGTCAGGCAGGTCTCCCCCTGGCGGCGGAGCATGTATCTGGCGCTGGCCGGCCTGGCCCTGGAGAACATCACCATCAACGCCAGCGGTCTGAACTATATTCTGCCTGCTGTGGGCGCCTTTCTGCTGGTGCTGGGCCTGCGGCCCCTGCGCCGGGAAAACCGGCAGCTGGCCGCCTGCTGGTGGACAGTAGCAATCCGGGGACTGCTGGTGCTGGTTCTGATCATTCAGGGCGCCACCATCCTCCGCTGGCCGGAGGGCGTGGACAGGGGCGTCACGGTGCTCAGCTACGGTCTGCAGCTGCTCCAGATTTTCTGGCTGTGGCGGGGCCTGCGGGCGGTGCGGCAGCGGGCCGGACTGGAGCCCGGCGCCGGAGCGGGCGGCGCCCTGCTGGTGTGGAATATCCTGATTATCCTGCTGGGTCTTGTGGGCTGGCGGGGCGGGCTTATTCTGGGCCTGGTGCTGGTGGCCGCCTACGGCATGATTCTCTATAGCCTGTTCCGCCTGTCCAGGGAGATGGAGGAGGCGGGGTACGAGCTCCGACCGGCGGCAGTCCGGCTGTCCGATCGGGCGCTGGCTGTGATAACCGGGGCGGTTGTGGCCGCCGGTCTGGCGGCTGGCTGGCTGTGGTGCGGGCAGCTGCCCATGGACTGGACGCCACTGGAGGAGACAGGCACGGCGGAGACGGAGGACATCCGGCAGGAGCTGGCCGGCCTGGGCTTTCCGGAGAGCGTGCTGGCCGACCTGAGCGAAGAGGACCTGGAGGATTGCCGGGGTGCGCTAATGGTGGTGTGGGACCAGGACGACTACCCTGTCAACGATGGGCGGGAGGTGGTCACCCGGGAGGGAAACACCACTGTTTACAGCACGGTCTACGATGTGAAGGAGCTGCGGGTCACCGGCGTGGCGGTAAAGCTGCCCGGCGAGAGGGAGCGGTGGAAGGTGTTCCACCACTTCCAGTGGGTGGCTGACCCGGGCTGGTGGGGCACCGAGGCCATACAGCTCTGGCCCGCCTGGCATTCTGAGATGGGCTGGAGCCGGGACCAAGCGGTCACTGGACGGCTCCTGTGCGAGCGGGACGGCCGGACCTGGACTGCGCCCTATGTCTTCCTGGGGCCCGTGACCTACACCTCCAATGACTTTTTCTCCGGCACACAGGACCGGACGGATATCTTTGCTTCCTTCTCCCTGCCCAGGAACGGGGAGAACGCCCGGGGCTATGTGACCTATGTGACGGCGGAGAACGCAGACGGGTACATCCTGGACTCCTGGATGAACTACACCCACCAGACCTCCTGGCGGCAGTACCCGGTGCTCACCGCCCTGGAGATGCACCTGAAGGACGGCTGGCACGTGGACGGGGCCTTCCGTACCATCCAGTCCCAGCTTCTGTTCTCGCCCAGCGATGGGCAGACCGGATTTCTGGGGGAAGAATAGCTGATAGAAGGGGAAAAACACCGCCGGTCCGGCATTTGCCGGACCGGCGGTGTTCTGCGCAGCGGCTCCGGCCGCGTTGGGAATGCCAGTTCCGGCATGTCGGGGTCGGGGAGAGGTTGCATCTTTTTTGAAAGGTAAAAGAGAGAAAAAAGGCGTATCCTGTCTCTCACAAGATGGGGGATTATCCGGCGGGGAGGGGGATGCGCATGAAAGCTCAGACCATATTTCTGGCGGCCTCCGGGCTGGGGGTGGGGCTCACCGTGGGAGCGCAGCCCAATGGACGGGCGCTGGAGCGGGCGATGGCCTGCTCGGCGGCCATGCAGCGGAACACAGACCTGGGGAGACTGCGCAAGTTCCCCACCGCGCTGCGCAGCAGCCGCCGTGAGCAGTTCCCGGCGGCAGGCGGTCAGCGGACAGCGGCCTGATGGCCCGGCATACGGTCGGGTCAGCCCAGTGTCATAAACGCGTAACGGAGGATAAAGACCAGAGAGACGACGGCGGCCAGGGGACGGATTTCACGGCCCTTGCCGCAGAACAGCTTGACCAGACAGAACATAATCAGTCCCACAGCCACGCCGTTTGCGATGGAGTAGGTAAAGGGCATGAAAACGATGGTGCAGAAGGCGGGCAGGGCCTCGGTCATGTCGCTGAAATCCACATCCCGGATATTGCTCAGCATCAGAATACCCACGAAAATGAGGGCGGGCGCGGTGGCGGCGCCGGGAACGATACCCACAATGGGGGCGAAAACCAGGGAGGCCAGGAAGAGAGCGGCAGTGACCACGCTGGTCAGGCCGGTGCGGCCGCCTTCGGCGATGCCCGCGCTGGACTCCACCACGGTGGTGACGGTGGAGGTACCCACCAGCGCGCCGGCGGCGGTGGAGATGGCGTCCGACATGAGGGCCTGCTTCATGTTGACAACCTCGCCCTTCTCGTCCATCATGCCCGACTGCTTGGCGGCGCCCAGCAGCGTGCCGATGGAGTCAAACATGTTGACCAGGGAGAAGCTGATCACCAGCATGGAGACGGTAAACACGGTGTGGAGCAGATTCTCGCCGGCAAACAGACCGGCAAAGTCCAGATGGAGGAAGGAGACCTCCATGAAGTCGGAGAACTTGGCGCCCAGATCAAAGCTGAGGTTGCCCATCTGCGTCACACCCAGCGGGATGCCTGCCAGGGTGCCCGCCAGGATGCCGATGAGAATGGAGCCCTTGACCTTGCGGGCGTGGAGCACGGCCATCACGATGAGGCCGATGATCGCCACCAGCGCGCCCTTGATGGCGGTGAGGTCGGCGTCCGGGTTCTGCCACTGGGCAAAGTCCACCATGCTCACCAAAGTGGCGCTGTTGCTCACCACAAGACCGCTGTTCTTCAGGCCGATGATGGTGATGAACAGGCCAATGCCGGGGGTGATGGCGGTCTTGACCGACTGGGGGATGGAGCGGATGATGGCCTCACGCAGGCCCACCGCGGTAATGACGATGAACAGAATGCCCGAGATGAACACCACCACCAGGGCCTGGGCGTAGCTGTACCCCATGGCCAGCACAACGGTGTAGGCAAAAAAGGCGTTCAGACCCATGCCGGGCGCCTGGGCAAAGGGCAGCTTTGCGTAGAGCGCCACCAGAATGGTGCCCAGGAAGGCGCCGAGACAGGTGCCGATAAAGACGCCGTTGGATATTCTGGCCGCCAACTCCGTATCGCCCATGATGACGAAGGGATCAGCCAGAATCTGCGGATTCAAAATCAGAATGTAGGCGATGGCAATAAAGGTCGTGACGCCGGCCAGCACTTCTGTCCGGATATTGGTGCCGTGCTTCCGAAGTTCAAAATACCGTTCTACAAAACCGGGTGTTTTCGTTGCGTTTGACATTTCCTTACCTCCATGGCGATTTTGAGTGTACGATCCATCTGTATCGGCCTGAAAAACACCTCCTTCCTGACGGATACAGATCGATGTATGCTTCTTCAAAATGCAAACCCCTGATGGAGTTTCAAACAGACAAAAATGCCGCAAACAGCTGACTACAAATTCCAATTCCACAATGCCTGGCGTGGAAAGGAACTTATAGTCAGCTGTTTGCGGCAGCCGGTAGAGACGTCCGTCCATATCACGGATCTATATAAGTTCTGCTGATTTGATGTTGGAATCTTATAGTCGGCTGTTTACGGCAGTCCGTAGAAACACTTACCCTTATTGTAAGTTTATATAAGATATATTCTATTTTTCCAAATAGTCATCTGTCTATTTTTCTGCATTGTAGTATCAAAAATATTTTTTGTCAAGGCTAAAAAATAGTTGTTTTCAACAAAGCACCCTGCACCTTGCATTGGGCTATGAGTGAGAAAGCGCCCTCCGGAAGACTGTGGACAGTCTCCCGGAGGGCGCTTGATTTTACGGAACGGGCCGTAAGGCCATGACATACACCTGGCAGGGGTTGTGCTCGTCCCACAGGGTGGGGAACACCTCAAATTCCTGAAAGCCCAGGCTGAGATAGAACTTGTTGGTGCGGTCGTAGATCTCATACCGGCCCATCTGCACGGTCTTGACCTGGAGGAAGGAGTAGCCTCGGGCCTGTGCATACGCTTTGGCCCGGTCAAAGAGGGCACGGCCCAGGCCATGCCGGTGGAAGGCGGGCAGAATCCCCATTACCGCCAGCTCTGCGGTGGCCTTGCCCGTCTCCTTCAGGCAGAGAAAGCCTGCCGCCTGTCCGTCCGCATAGCAGGCAAAAAAGGGCTGGTCCACGCTCTCCCGGATGTATTCCTCCCGGGATTCCTCAATGCCGAACCACTCGGGCAAGGACTCCAGCACCCTGCGGGCGATGCGCGCCTTTTCTTCTCTGTCCTGAATCTGTTCTATCATTTGGTTTCCTCCTTGGGTTTTACTCATTATAGTACTGAGCCTGGGCGTGCCACAAGGTGGAATAGGTGCCGTTTTCCTCTGCGAGCAGGGCGTCGTGGCTGCCCTGCTGTACAATCTGACCGCCCTCAAACACGGCGATCTCGTCGCAGAACTTGCAGGAGGACAGCCTGTGGCTGATATAGACGGCGGTCCTGTCCTCCACGATATCGTTGAGTCTGGAATAAATTTCCGCCTCGGCCACCGGGTCCAGAGCGGCGGTGGGCTCGTCCAGAATGAGGAAGGGGGCGTCCTTGTACAGCGCACGGGCGATGGCGATCTTCTGGGCCTCGCCGCCGGAGATGTCCACGCCGTCCTCTGTCAGGTCCTTGTAGAGCCAGGTGTCCAGCCCCTTGGGCATGGTGGCCAGCCGGTCGCCGAACCCGGCGTCCTTCAGGCACTTCTCCGCCCGGACGCGGTCGTACTCCGCTGCGCCCGCCACGTTCTCGCCCAGAGGCAGGGCCAGCAGCTTGAAATCCTGAAAGACCACGGAGAAGATGCGCATATAGTCGTCGTAGCGGTACTTGCGGATGTCGATGCCGTTGAGCAGGATCTCCCCCTCGGTGGGGTCGTACAGGCGGCAGAGCAGCTTGATGAAGGTGGTCTTGCCGCTGCCGTTCCGGCCCACCACGGCCAGGCGGCTGCCCACCCGGAACCTGATGTTGACGTGGCGCAGGGCCCACTGGTCGGTGTCCGGGTAGCGGAAGGACACGTCCCGGAACTCCACCTCGTATTTCCGGTCGGCACGCTTCTCGGTGGTCAGGCTGCCCTGGTACATCCGGTTGGGAAGGTCCAGATACTCAAAATTGAGCTGCAGGAATTCTCCGTTGGCCCGGATTTGGCCCATGGTCTGCAGCAGGACGGACAGACCCTGGAACAGCTGGGTGATGGCGCCCACATACTGGGTGATGTAGCCCACGCCGAAGGCGCCCGCCCAGGCCTTCAGGCACACAAAGGCGTACACCAGGGCGGTGAGCACCACGGTCACGCACTGGGACAGGGCGTTGAGCAGCCCCATGGGGCCCCTGGCGATGCGGCTGATGCAGGAGTCGGGGGCAAAGTTGTCGTTCTGGTCCAGATAGGGCTCGCAGACATTCTCGTGCTGCTTGTAGATGCGTACGTCCGCCGCCCGGGTCCGCTGCATACCAACCATAGGGTAAAAGCTCAGGATGCGGTTGGCCAGGCGGACCGTTGCGGCGTGGTCGGTCCAGTAGCGGTTGGCCCGGTTGGCGCACAGGGGAGAGACCACGGCGGCCAGCAGCATCAGGCCCAGGATGGCGACAGCGGAGAGGGGATGGTTGAGGAAGGCCAGGCCGCTGCCTGCGGGGACGGGGGAGAGGAACAGGCTGACCGACAGGCCCACGCCGCCCAGAATCTGCACCACCGCCGTGACAAAGGACTCAAAAAAGGAGATGACCTTGGGGAGGCCCCAGCCGGACCAGTTTTCGTTCTGCCGGATCTGGGCGTACAGGTCGAACACCGCCTGCCGGTCCACGTCGGCGTAGTCCAGCGCTACCATCTTGTCCATATAGAGCTGGTCGTCCAGCTGTCCGGCGCAGCCCTTTGCGTAGTTGGACCAGCGGGTGAGCACGCCCTGGAGCAGGGCGCACACCGCCGTACAGGCCAGGGTGAGGACCACCCACCGGAGCAGCTGGTCCGGCCTGCGCTCTCCTGACAGCTCGTCAATGATGCGGGCAGACAGGAAAATGGTCACATAGGGCGTGACGGCCTTGACCACGGAGGAGAGCAGGAGAGAGACAAATACCTGGGGACAGAGCTTTTGCCAGATGCCCCACGCCCGCAGATTCAGCTTCCAGGCCGCCATATAGCCCAACTTTTTCTCCTTATTCTCCATGGTTTTCGCCCCCTTCCCTGTAATACTGGCTCTGCACGTCAAAGAGGTTTGCGTAGCCGCCTCCCAGGGCCAGCAGCTCATTGTGGGTCCCCTCCTCGGCAATGCGCCCCTGCTCCAGGAACAGGATGCGGTCGCAGAACCGGGTGGAGGCCAGCCGGTGGGAGATGAACAGGGAGGTCTTGCCCCCGGTCATCCCGCTGTACTTTCGATAAATGTCCTCCTCGGCGATGGGGTCCAGGGCGGCGGTGGGCTCGTCCAGCACCAGGATGGGACCGTCCTTGTACAGGGCCCTGGCCAGCATCAGCCGCTGGGTCTGGCCGCCGGACAGCTCCACGCCGTCCTCAAAGACCTGGCGGCCGATGGCGGTGGCCACCCCCTTGGGCAGGGCCATGACCTTTTCCGTCAGACCGGCCTGGTCCAGGCAGGCCATGACCCGGCCGGTGTCAATGCCCTCCACCCGCTGGGCCACGTTTTCCGCCACGCTGGCCTCCAGCACGGAGAAGTCCTGAAACACGGCGGAGAACAGCTCATAATAGGCACGGCGGTCATAGCGGCGGATGTCCTCTCCGTTGAGGAGTACCCGGCCCTCGGTGGGGTCCAGAAAGCCGCAGACCAGCCGCACCAGGGTAGTCTTGCCGGCGCCGTTGAGGCCCACGATGGCCAGCTTTTCCCCGGGACGGATGGTCAGGTTGATGTGCTGAAGGGTGTCCTTCTCCGCCTTGGGGTACCGGAAGGACACGTTCTCCAGACGGATCTCGCAGGGGGTGGACAGGTCCCTGGGCAGAGGGTCTCCGTCCTCAAACCGGAAGGACTCCGGGTAGTCCAGAAATTCCCGCACCATGGAGAGGTCCAGGCTCTCCCGGTGGAGCTGGTTGAACATGTCCAGAATGCCGGTGACCCACTGGGTGAAGCCGCTGGCGGCGGTGAAGTAGAGCAGAAATTCCGCCGCGCTCATGCCGGTGGTCAGGGTGAGCCACAGAAGGTAGGCGTAGGCGACGCCGTTGCGGATGAGGGTCAGCAGCAGGTCGGTCAGGTTGATCCACAGGTAGACCGACTCCCGCCTGCGGAGAAAAGCCCGGAACAGGGACATGGACTTGCGCCACACCTCATTCATCCAGGGCCCCAGGCCGAACATGCGGATGTCCTTGGCGTGGGGGCGGCCGGTGGCGGTCTGGCGGATATAGTACATCTCCTTGATGGGCCTGGCGGCCTCCTCACGGTGCCGGTAGCCCCACCCGCTGACCTTCTTGTCCACAAAATACCCCACCGCGGCGGTGACGGCAATGACGCAGAACAGAAGGGGATGCAGGCCGGAGAGGATGGCCAGATAAGCGGCAAAGCCCAGCAGGTTGGTGAGAATGGTGGTCCAGGTGGTCCAGATCTGCTCGGTGGCCTCTTCATTGTTGCCGCAGGCGTGGAAGGCCTTGGACTCCATATCATTGAACCTGGCGTCCATCAGGTTGGGATAGGAGGTCCGGGAGATCTTCAGGCCCACGCTCCGGGCCAGCTTCATGCGGATATGGACCCGGCCGAACAGGGTGTTGGTGTCCAGATACCGCTTCAGGCCGGACAGGAGCAGCAGGGCCAGGGAGAACCCGGCGATGGTGAGAAGCAGGGACTCCAGCGGCGCGGCTTCCTCCACCCTGGCGATCACCGCAGGGGCGATGAGCAGCTCGGCCACGGTCTGGGCGGCGGTGACCACCGCCAGCGCGATGCACAGGAAAATCACGCTGGGGCAGCTGCGCCAGGCGGTGGAGAGCATAAAGCCGGTGTTCTGCCACATGTTGTAGGGCGATTTCTTCTTTTCTTCCATCTTGGTCACCTCTGGTACCATCCTACCAAAAAAATCGTCCCCAGAATATTCTGGGGACGAATCGTTATGCTGGGGGGACGAATTGCAGCGCTCACGCCTGGGGGAGCAGAATCTCGGTGGTGAAGGCGCCGTCCTCGCTGTTGCGGCTGATGTACCCGTCCAGCCGCTCCACAATGGCGTCGATGCGCACCAGCCCGAAGCCGTGGCCCTCGCCCTTGGTGGTGCGGAAGAGCTTTCCCACCTTGCTCAGCTTCTTCCCGGCGGTGAAATTGGTGAAGGAGATATAGAGCTGGGTGTTCTTCATGTCCATGTACACCCGGATGAGCCGCCGCTCCTCCGGCAGCTGGAGGCTGGCCTCAATGGCGTTGTCAAAGAGGTTGCCCAGGATACAGCACAGGTCAATCTCCGACGATTTCAGCTTCACCGGGATGCAGGCGTCCGCCACCACCTGGATGTTTTTGGACCGGGCCAGGGAGATTTTGGAGTTGAGAATGGCGTCCGCCATGGGGTTGCCGGTCTTGATGACCGTGTCCACCGTGGTCAGGTCCTGGTCCAGCAGGTCCAGGTACCGCCTGATGGCCTCCCAGTCCTCGGCGGCCGCATAGGCCTTCATGGTCTGGATGTGGTTGCGGTAGTCGTGCCGCCAGCCCCGGATCTGCCGGTACATATTGTCCACTTCCCGGTAGTGGGTCTCCACCAGCTCCTGCTGGTAGGAGGCGATCTGCCGGTCAATCCGCCTGGAAAAGAGCCCCATGCCCGCTCACCTCAGATTGATAATGGCCCGGTTTACGCCCTCGTAGGCGCCCCTGGGCAGGGGGACGGCGGTGCCGTCGCTGAGCAGAATCTCGGTTTTGGTGACCCGGCTGATCATGGTCAGGTTCACGATGACCGACCGGCCCGCCCGGTAAAAACGGCGGTCCAGCTGCCCCTCCAGCTCCCCCAGGGTCATTTTTACGGTGACCTCACCGGCGGCATGGATGGTCACATAGTTGCCCGACACGGCGGCATACCGGATCTGATAGATGGGGACCCGCACCATCTCGCCGCCCACCTCGAAATTGAGCACGGTTTCGTTCCGGGAGAGCTTTTCCGCCGCCCGGTCCAGCACAGAGAACAGCTTGTCCTCCCGGACGGGCTTCATCAGATAGTGGAGGGCGGCCACGTCGTAGCCCTCGGCGATGTAGTCGGAATAGCCGGTGACAAAGATGATCTGAACCGTCTCATTGTCCCGGCGCAGGGTTCGGGCCATGGTCACGCCGTCCATGGCCCCCATCTCAATGTCCAGAAGCAGGATGTCGTAGTCCTTCTCCTCGGCGTAGTGAAAGAGAAACTCCTCGGCGGAGGAGAAAAAGGCGGTCCGGATAACGTGGCCCCGGTCGGCAGCCCACCGGTCCGCCAGGGTGGACAGGTACTGCCGGTCCGCCGATGAATCGTCACAAATGGCTATCTTGCAGTTCATGATTCCTCCGGTGATCCGGGCAGCGCACCCGCCGCCCGGGCAATTTCCGCCTCCGTCTGCCCGGTGGCCCACTTTCCGAACACCCGGGAGTCCATGGCGGGCACATAGCCCAGGTCACGGCAGCCCAGCCTGGTCAGCAGCGCCATGCTGGGGGTGTTTTCCGGGTCGGTGAAGCAGAGAAATTCCCACTGGGGGAACCGGGCGTGAAGCAGCTCCATGAGGGCGGTCAGGGCCTCAAAGGCGTAGCCCTGCCGCTGGCGCAGGGGTGAGACGGTAAAGCCCAGGGAGATGGCGCCGTCCTGGGGCATCACCACAATCTCGCCCACCGGCTCGCCGGTGCTCCTGAGGGCCATTACGGCCATAAAGGGGGCGTCCACAGAGAGCACGTCGGCCCTGTGTTCCGCCATAAGAGCGGCAATCTCCCCGTATTCCGTGACCTGACCCCGCTGATACCGGGCGCAGCGGGGGTCAGAGCGCCAGCGGTGAATGGCGGCGGCGTCCTCCGGTGTCACGGTGCGGAGCATCAGCCGGGAAGTCTCAAGAAAAATCATAATGCTCTGGTAAGCAGAACCACGCTCTCCACATGGGCGGTGCGGGGGAACATGTCCACCGCCTCGGCCTTGCGGAGCACATAGCCCAGGGAGACAAAGCGCTTCACGTCCCGGGCCAGGGTGGCCGGGTCGCAGGAGACGTACACCACTCGCTCGGGGGCCATGGAGACAATGGTGTCCACCACGTCCTCGGCCAGACCCTTTCGGGGCGGGTCCACGCACACCACATCGGGCTTTACGCCCCGTGCGGCCAGGGCACGGGCGGCCTCGCCCGCGTCGCCGCAGAGGAACTCGGCGTTGTTCACCCCGTTGCGCAGGGCGTTTTCCCTGGCGTCCTCCACGGCCTGGGGCACCACCTCAGCGCCGAACACCTTGCCCGCCTGCCGGGCCATCACCAGGCTGATGGTGCCGATGCCGCAGTACAGGTCCAGCACGGTCTCCTTACCGGTGAGACCGGCGAAGTCCAGGGCACGGCCGTAGAGCACCTCGGCCTGGTTGGCGTTGACCTGGTAGAAGGAGGGCACGGACAGCCGGAAGGTAAAGCCGCACAGGGTGTCCTCCAGCCAATCCTGGCCCCAGAGGGTGCGGTAGGAGTCGCCCAGAATGACGTTGTTCTTCTTCTCGTTGACGCCCAGCACCACGCCCACCAGTCCGGGCTCCACGTTCCGCAGGGCCTGGACCAGGGCGTCCTCGTGGGGCACCGATTTGCCGTTGACCAGCAGGCAGAACAGGGACTGTCCGGCCCGGTTCACCCGGACGTACACATGGCGCACCAGTCCCCGGCCGGTCTTTTCGTCGTAGGCGGAGATATTGTGCCACTGCATCCAGGACAAAGCGGCGGCCCGGAGCCGGGCGGCGGTCTCCGGCTGGAGCAGGCAGTCCTCCACCGAGATGACCTGATGGGTCCGCTGGCGGTAGAAGCCCACCCGGGGACCCTCCGGACCGGGCTGGACCGGGAACTGGACCTTGTTGCGGTACCGGCGGGTGTCCTTGGCCCCGTGGATGACGGGCACCGTCACATCCAGCCCGGCGATGCGCTGCAGGCAGTCCTCCACCCGGATGCGCTTGGACTCCAGCTCCTCGGCGTAGTTCATCTGGCGGAACTGGCAGCCGCCGCACTTGGTGTAGTGGATGCACTGGGGCATAATCCGGGCGGGGGAGGGCTGGAACACCCGCACCACCCGGCCAAACAGGTTGGTGCGGCCCACCTTCTCGATGCGGACATCGCACTCCTCGCCCCGGACGCCCCCCTGGACAAAGACCACAATCCCGTCCAGACGGGCCACGCCCGCACCTTCGGCGGTGTATCCCTCAATGATGAGGCGGCAGATATCGTTTTCCTTTACGTTGCACTCGCGCATAGTATCACCAAATTGTCAGAGTTTGTCACGCCCAGTCGGCCAGCAGGTCCCCGAACAGGCTCCGGTCCACCGGGAAGGTGGGGGCGCCGGCGGCGTTGGGGGCCAGGTCCTGGGGCTGGTAGAAGAAGACCACCGCGTCGGCGGTGAGGTAGAAGTTTTCCCGGTTGAACAGGCTCTCGGCCAGGGCGGTGTCGTAGGTGGTGCCGTTGGCGTCCCCCTGGGCGGCCTGGCGGAGCACCTCCTGCAGGGCGATGGAGGCGGCGGCGTCCGGGTCGGTGAAGAGGTCGTCAAAGGTGAGCACCTCTCCGGTGGTCAGGTCGAAGTGGTCGGCCATGTAGAGCAGGGTGGGGTAGGTGCCGCCGGTGTGGCCGTAGTGGGTGCGCAGGATGCTCACCATTCGGTCGGTCTCATGGGTAATCTCATAGGACTCCTCGTCGGTGTAGTAGGTGAAGGCGTAGCCCATGGACTTGGACAGGGCATAGTCCGCGTCGGCCTGACCGGCGTTGGCCAGGGTATCGCTCCGCAGACCGGCGGACAGGTTCAGATACCACTGGTTGATGGCCTCATAGGCGGCCACGCCCTCGGCGTTCTCAATCAGCGGCAGGGAGAACTTGCCCTGGACCAGCATGACGTCCTTGTCCTCGTCGTCGTTCTGGGAGCACTCGCTCTCCTGGACGCCCCACACCGGCGCGGCGGCCTGGGGGGTCTCCACAGGCTGGGTCTCGGTGGGCGCGGGGGTGGCGGACACCGGGGGCTGGGTCTCCACAGGCTGGGTCTCCGTGGGGGAGGGGGTGGACGAGGGGTGTGACGTGGGGTAAATCAGTCCCTCAGAGGACTGGGGGCCGGCCGGGGCGCAGGCCGAGAGCACCAGCAGAAGTCCGGCGGCAAGAGAGAGAATACGGCGTTTCATAGCAGCTCCTTTTCCGGCGAAAATGCGAATACGAATACAGACTATATTGTACCACCAAAGAAAAGCGGCGTAAATGGGGAAAGGGAAAACACGGCGGAGAATTGGCCGGACGGCGGGGTGAAAATAACAGAAAACGGGATTTTCTCTGTCCATTTTCCACACCGGGGTGCTATACTGGGGAAAACACCCGCTCCGTGCCGGAGGGGGAAAGAGGGGGAGAATACCTTGACAACACAGGAGATTGTGGCCCTGGCCCTGAACTACGGCTTTTCCCATGGCGGGGCGGTGCGCATGGAGGCCCTGGAGTTCCTGCCCGAGGTGCGGGAGATGTGCGCTGACGGCCGGTGCCATATGTACGGCCGGTGCTGGACCTGTCCGCCCGCCTGCGGCACCCTGGAGGAGGCTGCCGCCCGGGTAAGGAAGTACCGCCGGGGCATCCTGGTCCAGTCCACCACGGACACGGAGGACGACTTCGATGTGGACGCCATGCAGGCGCTGGATAAGGTACACAAGGAGCGGTTTGGCCGGCTGGTGGAGCGGCTGCGTGCCATCTGGCCCAACTGCCTGCCCATGTCCTCCGGCGCCTGCACCATCTGCAGGACCTGCACCTATCCCGACGCGCCCTGCCGCTTCCCCGACCGGGCCATCCCCTCCATGGAGGCCTACGGGCTCTTTGTCTCCCGGGTGTGCGAGCAGTCGGGCATGGAGTACTGCTACGGCCCCGGAACCCTGACCTATACCGCCTGCGTACTCATCGACTGACAAGCGGGTCTTCGCCGGGCAGAATTTCCATATCGACATTTTTTCAGTGGAAATACCTGCCCCTGGGCGACAAAAAGACTTTTTCCTCCCGCTGGTTTGTTCATAATTTCTACTTTTTTATTGAGGTGGTTTATGGTATACTGCTAACTTAGGAAATTCCGGCCGGGAGCCATGTGGCCCGGGCCGTTGCCAATGCACGGAAGAAAGGTGAACGAGAAATGGGTAACCTGCTCAAGAAGATCTTCGGCACCAGCTCCCAGCGGAAGCTCAAGGAGATCGAGCCCCTTGTAAAGAAGATTGAGGCCCTGGAGGAGCCCTACAAGGCCCTGACCGACGAGGAGCTCCGGGCCAAGACCGATGAGTTCAAGGCCCGCCTGAAAAACGGCGAGACCACCGATGATATCCTGCCCGAGGCCTTTGCCGTCTGCCGGGAGGCATCCTGGCGCGTGCTGGGCATGCGTCCCTACCGGGTGCAGCTCATCGGCGGCATCATCCTGCACCAGGGCCGTATCGCCGAGATGAAGACCGGCGAAGGCAAGACCCTGGTGGCCACCCTGCCCGCCTACCTCAACGCCCTCACCGGCGAGGGCGTCCACATCGTCACGGTCAACGACTACCTGGCCAAGCGCGACAGCGAGTGGATGGGCAAGCTCTACCGCTTCCTGGGCCTGACCGTGGGCCTGGTCATCCACGAGGTGTCCCCCGCCCAGCGCCACGCCTCCTACGCCGCCGACATCACCTACGGCACCAACAACGAGTTCGGCTTCGACTACCTGCGTGACAACATGGCTATCTACAAGCAGGAGATGGTCCAGCGGGGCCACGCCTTCGCCATCGTGGACGAGGTGGACTCCATCCTCATCGACGAGGCCCGCACCCCCCTGATCATCTCCGGTCAGGGCGACCAGTCCACCCAGCTGTACCAGATTGTGGACTCCTTCGTCTCCCGCCTCAAGCCCAAGAAGGTGGCCAGCGTGGACGAGAAGGAGGAGGAAGATCCCAACCTGGACGCCGACTACGTGGTGGACGAGAAGGCCCGTACCGTCACCCTCACCGCCCGGGGCATTGAGAAGGCGGAGAAGGCCTTCAACATCGAGAACCTGGCCGACCCCGAGAACACCACCCTGTCCCACCACATCAACCAGGCCATCCGCGCCTGGGGCCTGATGCGCCGTGACAAGGACTACGTGGTCAAGGACGGCGAGGTCATCATCGTCGACGAGTTCACCGGCCGTCTGATGTACGGCCGCCGGTACTCCGAGGGCCTGCACCAGGCCATCGAGGCCAAGGAGAAGGTCCAGGTGGCCCGCGAGTCCAAGACCCTGGCCACCATCACCTTCCAGAACTACTTCCGCCTCTACGGCAAGCTCTCCGGCATGACCGGTACCGCCATGACCGAGGAGGACGAGTTCAACACCATCTACGAGCTGGACATCGTGGAGATCCCCACCAACAAGCCTCTGGCCCGTATCGACCACCACGACGTGGTCTACAAGACCGAGGCCGGCAAGCTCCGGGCCGTGGTCAAGCAGATCGAGGAGTGCCACGCCAAGGGCCAGCCCGTACTGGTGGGCACCGTGTCCATCGAGAAGTCGGAGGAGCTCAGCGAGATGCTCCGCCGCAAGGGCATCAAGCACAACGTCCTCAACGCCAAGTTCCACGAGAAGGAAGCCGAGATCGTGGCCCAGGCCGGTAAGCTGGGCGCCGTCACCGTGGCCACCAACATGGCCGGCCGCGGTACCGATATCATGCTGGGCGGCAACGCCGAGTTCCTGGCCAAGAACGACCTGCGCAAGGCCGGTCTGTCCGACGAGCTCATCGCCGAGTCCACCGGCTTCGCCGAGACCGACAACGAGGAGATCCTCAACGCCCGCAAGATGTTCGCCGAGGCCGAGGCCAAGTACAAGGAGGCCATCAAGGGCGAGGCCGAGAAGGTCCGTGCCGCCGGCGGCCTGTTCATCCTGGGCACCGAGCGCCACGAGTCCCGCCGTATCGACAACCAGCTCCGCGGCCGTGCCGGCCGTCAGGGCGACCCCGGCGAGAGCCGCTTCTACCTGTCCCTGGAGGACGACATCATGCGCCTGTTCGGCTCCGAGCGGGTGATGAGCATGATGGAGACCCTGGGCGTGGACGAGGATACCCCCATTGAGCAGAAGATGCTCACCAACGCCATCGAGTCCGCCCAGAAGCGGGTGGAGTCCAAGAACTTCCAGACCCGTAAGACGGTGCTGGAGTACGACGATGTCATGAACACCCAGCGTAAGGTCATCTACGAGCAGCGCCGCAAGGTGCTGGACGGCGACAACCTCCAGGAGGCTGTCCAGAACATGATGACCACCGTGGTGTCCAACGCCATCCACGGCCACATGGGCGAGCAGAAGCACATGAATGCCGAGCAGTTCCATGAGGCTGTGGCCCCCTTCCGTGGCGTGTTCCTCCACCCCGAGGAGCTCAAGCTCACCGACAAGGAGCTGGAGAGCTACAACGCCGATCAGCTGGTGGAGCTGGTGGCCGGCAAGGCCCGTGAGCTCTACGCCCGCAAGGAGCAGGAGCTGGGCGAGCCCCTCATGCGCGAGCTGGAGCGTGTGGTCATGCTCCGGGTGGTGGACGAGTACTGGATGGACGAGATCGACGCCATGACCGAGCTGCGCCAGGGCATCGGCCTGCGGGGCTACGGCCAGCACGACCCCGTCGTGGAGTACAAGCGGGAAGGCTACGAGATGTTTGAGAACATGATCGCCGCCATTCAGGAGGAGACGGTGCGCCGTCTGTTCCTGGCCCGTGTCAAGGTGGGCGGCGAGGTCAAGCGCGAGCGGGTGGCCAAGGTCACCGGCGAGAGCGGCGCCGACGACGGCACCGTGAAGAAGCAGCCCTCCAAGAAGGTGGTCAGAATCGGCCGCAACGACCCCTGCCCCTGCGGCAGCGGCCTGAAGTGGAAGAAGTGCACCTGCAAGGAGTATCATCCTGACGAGCAGTAACTCTGTCGGGAAGTTCCAGATAAACAATACACCGGGCAGCGCCCGGCAGCAGTGAAAAATGGAAAGTGAAACGTAATAAGGGCTGACAACCTCCGGAGGGAGGAGATTTTCCTCCCTCCGGGACTGCCTTTTGGTTTTCTTTTCATTTTTCACTTTTCTTTTAAAGGGGAATGTATGGAGTTTACAGAGAAAACGGTAAACGGCGTCACCTTCGGCCAGGGTGCCGACATGGGCCCCGGCGTGGTCCACGGCTTCTCCACCCGGCTGGGCGGCGTGTCCCAGGGCATCTACGCCTCCCTCAACCTGGGGGTGAACCGGGGCGACGACCGGCAGGCCGTGGAGGAGAATTACCGCCGCTTCTGCACTGCTATCGGCGCGGATGTGGACAAGGTGGTGTTCTCCAACCAGGTCCACGGGGACACCGTGCGGGTGTGCACCGCCGCTGACGCGGGCTCCGGCCTGGAGCGGAAGCCGGACTATGAGGCCGACGGCCTCATCACCGACGTGCCCGGCCTGTGCCTGGTGGTGTTCTCCGCCGACTGCCTGCCCATCCTGCTCCACGACCCGGTGCGCCGGGTGGTGGCGGCCGTCCACGCCGGGTGGCGCGGCACCGCCAACGGCATTGTGGAGCGGGCCTGTGAGAAGATGCGGGACCACTACGGCTGCCGCAGCGAGGACATCCGGGCCGCCATCGGCCCCGGCATCTCCCGCTGCTGCTTTGAGACCGGCGAGGACGTGCCCAACGCCATGACCTCCGCCCTGGGCGCCGGAGCGCTCAAGTTCATCGAGGCCCATCCCGGCGGCAAGTTCCGGGTGGATTTGAAGGGTATCAACACCTTCCGCCTCCTCCGGCAGGGGCTGACCGAGGACCACATCGCCGTGTCCCCCGACTGCACTGTCTGCCTCCACGACAAGTACTGGTCCCACCGCTTCACCAGGGGAGAGCGGGGGAGCCAGGGGGCGGCCATCGCCCTGGAATGGGGGAAGCGATGAAAAAGCGCCTGCCTGCCCTGCTGCTGAGCGGGGTGCTGCTGCTCAGCTGCGCCGCCTGCGCTCCGGAGACGGCGGAGGAGACCTCCGTCCCCACCACCCCCGCTCCCACCCAGACGGCCCAGCAGCCCCAGACCGAGCAGCGGGAATTTGTGCTGCCGTGCTACGGGGACCAGTCCTTTCACCCCATCACCGGCGGCAACCGGACCAACCTGACTCTGGCCCCCCTGATGTACGAGGGGCTCTACGAGCTGGACCAGAGCTTTACCCCATCGCCGGTGCTGTGCGCCTCCGCCCAGACCGACGAGACCGGGCTTATCTGGACCTTTACCCTGCGGGAGGGCGTCACCTTCTCCGATGGCAGCCTGCTGACCGCCTCCGACGTGGTGTACTCCCTCCAGCTGGCCATGGGGGCCGGCTCTCCCTACGCCAGACGCTTTACCGGCGTCACAGGCATTACGGCGGGTGAGGGGAACACGGTGACCATCACCCTGTCCGCCCCCAACGGCGCCCTGCCCGCCCTGCTGGACATCCCCATCGTCAAGGAGACCGGGGGCACGCCCCTGGGCACAGGTCCCTACGTCCTCACCGGCGAGGGGGACAACCTGGCCCTGGAGGCCAGAACCGGCTGGTGGAAGGGGGAGGAGGTGCCTCTGGAGCGCACCCCCCTCTACAACGTGCGGGAAGCCGACGGCATGATCCACGCCTTTGACACCCAGGAGATCTCCCTGGTTACCGTGGACATCACCGGCTCCAACGCCCTGGGCTACTCGGGCACCTACGAGGTGTGGGACTACGCCACGTCGGTGATGCTCTACATAGGCTACAACACCGCCTCCGGCCCCTGCGCCGACCAGGACCTGCGCAAGGCCCTGTCCTACGGCTATGAGCGCACGGCGGTGACCAAGTCCATTCTGTCCCAGCACGCACAGGCGGCGGCGCTGCCCGTGTCGCCGGTCAGCCCCCTGTACGACGAGACCCTGGCCGGAACCCTGGAGTACGCCCCCCAGACGGCGGAGCAGCTGCTGGAGGAGGCCGGGTGGAGTCTGGGAGCCGACGGCCTGCGCACCAACGGCTGGCAGAACCTGAGCCTGCGCTTTATCGTCAACACGGACAACACCTACAAGGTCTCCGCCGCCGAGTACCTGGCCCAGGGGCTGGGCAAGCTGGGCATTACGGTGGAGCTGGAAAAGCTGCCCTGGGAGGACTATGTGGCCGCCCTGACGGCGGGGGAGTTCGACCTGTACCTGGGGGAGGTCAAGCTCACCGGCGACTTTGACCTGACCGCCCTCATCACCCCGGCCGGGGCCCTGAACTACGGCAAATACAGCGACGCCGACGCCCAGGCCCTGCTGACCGCCTTCCGTGCGGCAGGGGAGGGACAGCGGGAGGCCGCGGCCTCCGCGCTGTACACCCACCTGGCGGAGACGGCGCCCTTTACCCCCATCTGCTTTAAAAACTGGTCGGTGCTCACCCACTGGGGCAGCCTGACCGGCCTGTCTCCCACCCAGCAGAACGTGTTCTACGGCCTGACGGACTGGGAGATGGGAAGCGGCTGATTGACGGATTCACTGCCCCGGCGGGCATTGAAGATACACAGAGAACCAGAGAGAATTGATTTGTTGGAGGAATGAAGATGGAACAGGTCTTCCGCTGCTATGTGGAGAAGCGGCCCGGATTTGACGTGGAGGCCATGGGCGTGATGCGGGAGCTGCGGGAGCAGCTGGGTATTTCCGCCCTCACCGGACTGCGGATTCTCAACCGGTACGACGTGGACGGGCTGGACCAGGCCGCCTGGCAGGCTGCCCGGGACACGGTGTTCTCCGAGCCCCAGTGCGACGCCTTTTATGAGGAGGACATGCCCGCGCCCGGCGGCGTGTGCACCATTCTGGCGGTGGAGGCCCTGCCCGGCCAGTACGACCAGCGGGCCGACTCGGCCCAGCAGTGCATCCAGCTGCTCACCGGCGGCGAGCGTCCCCGGGTGGCCTGCGCCAAGGTGTACGTCCTCATGGGCGAGCTGACCGAGGCCGATATGAAGCGGATCAAGGGCTACCTCATCAATCCGGTGGAGTGCCGTGAGGCGGCCATGGAGAAGCCCGCCACCCTGGCCCAGGACTACCCCGCGCCCCCCGCCGTCAAGACCATTGACGGCTTCATCGCCATGGACGACACCGCCCTCAGCGCCATGCTGGGTGAGTACGGCCTGGCCATGGACCTGAACGACCTGAAGTTCATGCAGGCCTATTTCCGGGACGAGGAGAAGCGTGACCCCACCGTCACCGAGCTGCGGGTGGTGGACACCTACTGGTCCGACCACTGCCGCCACACCACCTTCGGCACCCACATCGACAAGGCCGAGATTCTGGACGACGAGGTGGCCCAGGCCTATCAGGAGTATCTGGCCGCCCGTGAGGAGGTCTACGGCCCCGAGAAGGCCGCCGTCCGCCCCCAGACCCTGATGGACATGGCCACCCTGGGCGCCAAGGTGCTCAAGAAGCGGGGTGTGCTCACCGGCCTGGACGAGAGCGAGGAGATCAACGCCTGCTCGGTCCACGTCACCGCCACCGTGGACGGTGAGGAGCAGGACTGGCTGCTCATGTTCAAGAACGAGACCCACAACCACCCCACCGAGATTGAGCCCTTCGGCGGCGCGGCCACCTGCATCGGCGGCGCCATCCGTGACCCACTGTCCGGCCGTGCCTATGTGTACCAGGCCATGCGCGTCACCGGCTGCGGCGACCCCCGCACCCCCCTGGACCAGACCCTGAGCGGCAAGCTGTCCCAGCGCAAGATCGCCCAGACCGCCGCCGCCGGCTACTCCTCCTACGGCAACCAGATCGGCCTGGCCACCGGCCAGGTGTCCGAGATCTACCACCCCGGCTACGTGGCCAAGCACCTGGAGCTGGGCGCCGTGGTGGCCGCCGCCCCGGCGGAGCACGTGGTGCGTGAGTGCCCCGCCCCCGGCGACGTGGTCATCCTGCTGGGCGGCCGCACCGGCCGTGACGGCATCGGCGGCGCCACCGGCTCCTCCAAGAGCCACAACCTGGAGAGCCTGGACACCATGGCCAGCGAGGTCCAGAAGGGCAACGCCCCCGAGGAGCGGAAGATCCAGCGGCTCTTCCGCCGGGGTGAGGTGACCCGCCTCATCAAGCGCTGCAACGACTTCGGCGCCGGCGGCGTCAGCGTGGCCATCGGCGAGCTGGCCGACGGCCTGTCCATCAGCCTGGACGCGGTGCGCAAGAAGTACGACGGCCTGGACGGCACCGAGCTGGCCATCTCCGAGAGCCAGGAGCGTATGGCCGTTGTGGTGGCCCCCGAGGACGCCGCCGCCTTCATCGCCGCCGCTGAGAGCGAGAACCTGGAGGCCTATCAGGTGGCCACCGTCACCCAGGACCCCCGCATGGTCATGACCTGGAACGGCCAGACCGTGGCCAACCTGTCCCGGGCCTTCCTGTCCTCCAACGGCGCGGACAAGCACATCACCGTCACTGTTCCCACCCGCAAGACCCACGAGACCGAGCTTCACCCCTCCCGCCTGACCCAGCTGGCCGCCCAACTGAAGATGGCCACCCAGCGTGGCCTGGGCGAGCGATTCGACGGCTCCATCGGCGCGGGCAGCGTGCTCATGCCCTTCGGCGGCGCGGCTCAGACCAGCCCCGCCCAGGCCATGGCCGCCCTACTGCCCGTGGGCCCCGGCCACGAGACCGACACCTGCTCCGTCATGGCCTGGGGCTTTGACCCCGACCGCATGGCCCGTGACCCCTTCGGCGGCGCTCAGGCCTCTGTGGTGGAGTCCCTGGCCCGTCTGGTGGCCTCCGGCTGCGATTACAGAAAGGCCTATTTCTCCTTCCAGGAGTACTTTGAGAAGCTGCGCACCGACCCGGAGCGCTGGGGCAAGCCCTTCCAGGCCCTGCTGGGCGCCCTGCGTGCCCAGCTGGAGCTGGGCGTGGCCGCCATCGGCGGCAAGGACTCCATGTCCGGCTCCTTCCTGGACCTGGACGTGCCCCCCACCCTGGTGTCCTTCGCCATCGCTCCCGCCAAGGCCGGAGAAGTGATTTCCCCCGAGTTCAAGGCCGGCGGTCACCCGGTCTACCTGTTCCAGAGCGTCAGCTACAACGACTACGGCAGCCTCAAAAAGACCTGGGAGAACTTCCATGAGCTCTGCCAGGCGGGTAAGGTGTGCTCCGCCTGGGCCGTGGGCAGCGGCGGCCTGGCCGAGGGCATCATGAAGATGTCCTTCGGCAACCGGGTGGGCTTCACCGCCGAGCCCTCCGCCGAGAGCAGCCTGTTCTACACCGGCATGTGCGGCGCCATCCTGGCCGAGTGCGACGGCCCGGTGCCCGGCGGCATGCTGGTGGGCCGCACCACCGACTCCGCCAACATCTTCCTGGGCGGCGAGTCCGCCACCGTGGACCAGCTGCGCGCCATCAATGAGGGCGTGCTGGAGGAGGTCTATCCCATCCGTGCCGGTACCTCCGGCAAGGTGGAGCCCATCTCCTGGACCGGCCGTTCTCCCGCCGTCTGCGCCCACAAGACCGCCCGTCCCCGTGCCGTCATCCCCGTCTTCCCCGGCACCAACTGCGAGTACGACACCGCCGCCGCCTGCCTGCGGGCCGGCATTGAGCCGGAGATTCTGGTGGTGCGCAACGGCGGCACCGCCCAGCTCCGTGAGTCCGCCCAGGCCCTGGAGGCGGCCATCCGCCGCAGCCAGATGATCGTGGTGCCCGGCGGCTTCTCCGGCGGCGACGAACCCGACGGCTCCGGCAAGTTCATCGCCTCCTTCTTCCGCAGCGGTCCCATCACCGACGCCGTCCACGACCTGCTCAAGCACCGTGACGGCCTGATGCTGGGCATCTGCAACGGTTTCCAGGCCCTCATCAAGCTGGGTCTGGTGCCATACGGCGAGATCCGTCCCATGGACGACACCTGCCCCACCCTGACCTATAATCTCATCGGCCGCCACCAGAGCCGCTATGTCACCACCCGGGTGGCCAGCGTCAACTCCCCCTGGATGCTCAAGAGCCAGGTGGGCGACCTCCACTCCATCCCCGTGTCCCACGGCGAGGGCCGCTTCGTGGCTCCCGAGGGCCTGCTGAAGGACCTCATCGCCAAGGGTCAGGTGGCTACCCAGTACGTGGACGCCGCCGGTGTGCCCTCCATGGACATCACCGTCAACCCCAACGGCTCCATGGAGGCGGTGGAGGGCATCTTCTCCCCCGACGGCCGCGTGTTCGGCAAGATGGGCCACAGCGAGCGCCGCGGCCCCTGGGTCGCCCGCAACATCCCCGGCGACAAGCACCAGCCCCTCTTTGAGAGCGGCGCGGAGTACTTCAAATAAGATACGTGCAGCTTCAGGGGCGCCGGGTTTCCCGGCGCCCCGTTTTTATCCTTTTTTAATCCTTCCTCCATGGGGGATTTAAGATTGCGGTGGTACAATCTCCCCAACAAGACAAAGGAGGCACTCTTATGGTTACTCTGATTGTGGGCTGCACCGCAGCCATTGTGGTTTTGTCCCTGATACTGGCCATTCTCAGCGTGCCGGTGATGATTATTCTGTCCCTGGCCCCCTGGGCTCTGGCCGTGGCCGGCGTGGTGCTGCTGGTGAAGGCCCTCACCGAAAAGCCCATGCGCTGGGAAAATTTCATGCCCGCTGTGGTGGCCTTTCTCCTCTCCGGCCTTATCCGCTGGATTTTCTGAGCAGAATCTGAACATTTCCTTACGAATATCCGCCGGTCTTGACTTGCGTCCTGACCGGCGGATATAATCTTAAGAAAAGGAGGGAGCCAGCGATGAAGGCCAATATTCTGGTGGTGGACGACGAGCCCGAGATTGCCGACCTGGTGGAGGTCTATCTCAAGAGCGAGGGGTTCACCGTGTTCAAGTGCGGCACCGGCGCCGACGCCCTCCAGTGCGTGAACCGGGAGCGGCTGGACCTGGCCATCCTGGACGTGATGCTGCCCGATATCTCCGGCTTTACCCTCTGCGGGGAGATCCGCCGGGAGCACCACTTTCCCGTCCTCATGCTCACCGCCCGCACCGAGGACATGGACAAGATCACCGGCCTGACCATCGGCGCCGACGACTACATGACCAAGCCCTTCAACCCCCTGGAGCTGGTGGCCCGGGTGAAGGCCCAGCTGCGGCGGTACACCCACTACAACGAGAACGACCGGCCCGTGGGGGATATCATCGACTTCAACGGCCTGGTTATCAACCGCTCCACCCACGAGTGCACCCTGTACGACAAGCCCCTGAATCTGACCCCCCTGGAGTTTGACATCCTGTGGATGCTCTGCGAGAACCGGGGACAGGTCATCTCCGCCGAGAAGCTGTTTGAGAGCGTGTGGGGGGAGAAGTACCTGGACCGGAACAACACCGTCATGGTCCACATCCGCCGCCTGCGGGAGAAGATGGGGGAGCCGGGACGCAACCCCCGGTTCATCAAAACCGTGTGGGGCGTGGGGTATAAAATCGACTGAGCGGGGACCAAAAAAGTTTTTCAAAAAAATTTGAAAAAAGCGTTGACAAATGGGAGACTCTCGGATATAATAAATCCTGCCCTGTTCGACGGGGTTACATGGCGGCATAGCTCAGTTGGCTAGAGCATGCGGTTCATACCCGCAGTGTCCCCGGTTCGAATCCAGGTGCCGCTACCATAAAAATCTAACAGGATGGGTTCCCCATCCTGTGCAGACGGCCCGGTGGTCAAGCGGCTAAGACACCGCCCTTTCACGGCGGTAACACGGGTTCGATTCCCGTCCGGGTCACCAACCCCTTTACGGGGCATGACCGGACATACCAGATATGGAGGCATAGCTCAGCTGGTAGAGCGTCCGCCTCACACGCGGAAGGTCACAGATTCGAGTTCTGTTGTCTCCACCACAAAAACAGTCACGTCAAACGACGTGGCTGTTTTTGTTTTTCCGGAAGAAGGGAAACACCGACCTGTTTGGCGGGCGACCGCCTCCAACGGGTCAGAACGCGGATTGGGTACGCAGTAAGTCCGTAATTTGATTAAAAAAACAGGTCTGCCGACTGGCAGACCTGTTTTTGAAGAAGATACAATTACATTGATTGCTTCATAACCGCAACCGGGTTGTCATCGGCATCATAAAATGTGACGCTTCCGACATCAGCGGGCAGGACAATGGCGAAGGGCTGCCCAGGCTCAAGTGCAATGACCTGGCCATTTTGGCCGTCGTCCACCTCCAACCGCACAGCGTTTTGGGCGTTCATAGAGAAAAATGCCCGCTCAGAACAGCCCTCGATGGTATACTCCAGAATATACTGTTCCACGCCGCTGAGGCTGCCGCCGGCACGGAAAAAATATCCGAAGGAAAATCCGGGACGGTTGACATAGAGGGAGAAGGTGTGGTCGGACTGGTCGGCGGGATAGGAGAGGAAGGCGGCCATATCGTCAGAGACGCTGCCTGCGGTGGTCCAGCTGGCGTCAATCCGTTGGGAGGCCCTCAAATTCTCCTCCAGCCGTCCGGCGGACACGCCGATACAGCCGCCCGAAAACAGCAGGCCCAGCAGGAGCGCACAAGCCAAGAGGAGACACACTATCAGCAGGGCAATCTGTCGGCCCTTCAACTTCATCAGAGTCACACTCCTAAAAAAGATGGTATAAGCATAGCACAAGTCAGATATCCCCTGCAAGGAGGTTCATCAGCTGCCCAGAATCTCACCTGCGGTGCGGATCTGCTCCGGGGTGGGGGTCCAGTAGAAGGTAATCTCCACCATGCGGCTCTCCCAGCAGATGAGGTAGGTATCCCGGAAGCCGTCGTCCCCGTAGACCTGATAGGCTGCCTGAGCGCCCCAGGGAGCGGCGTCGATGGGCTCGTAGTGGTCCACAAACACATAGTCATCGATGGCCTCGTCCTGACGCTCTTCCAGCAGGCTCTGGCGGATGAAATCATAGAGGAAGGGCAGCTTGACGTCGGTGACGGTGTAGCTGAGCTGGTAATCCCGTTCCTCCTGGTTGAAGAGAGGACGTTGGTCGTACTCGCACCGGGAGAGAAGGAAGGTCTCCTGACAGTTGGCCTCCTTGGAGTACTGGGTGTCTGTCTCCACCAGGTCCTCCACCGTCAGGGGCATGGGGTCGTCGTAGATGTCCAAGGTTCGGCTGCCCCACTGATAGCTGTCCACCGGCTGATGGCCGTCGCCAAAGGGGAGCAGGCCGGTGAGAATGCCGGCAGTGATACCGGCCAGCCCCACCACGGTCAGCAGCAGAATAAAGCCCATGGTGACTGCCTGATTGACCCGGCGGGAGACGCCCCGCTTTTTCAGCCATCTGGACAGGCAGCGGCCCAGCAGGCCCATCGCCAGGATGACCGCCAGCCATACCGCCAGGAACAAAAACTTGCGGACAGAGCCGGCCTGGGAGAGAATCAGGAGCAGAATGGCCACAGCCAGCAGGCACCAGCCCAACGGCCGATTGGTGTGGACGGGCAGGAAAATGCCCTGCTCAGCGGCCTTCTTTGCCCGCCGGTGCCAGAGAAAGTAGTAGATCAGCTCATAGAGGGGAAATACCACCAGCAGCATCCAAAAGGGGAGGGAGAACAGATAGGACGGAGTGGACAGGTAATCCACCGGGTTCCGCCACAGCTGACGGAGCTGGTATACCAGAACGAACAGGTAGAGGGCCAGCGACAGGAGCTGAGGGGTGAGTATCCGCTTGGACATGGTGCGGTGGATGGTCTCCACCTGGGTCACCGGGTCGGTGTCAATAGGTACGGCGTCTGCCCGGTCGGTGTAAAAAATCTGCATGGCGTCCCAACGGGCCGCCAGCTTCCAGCCGTCCTGGGTACAGAAGTCCTCCTTCATCAGCTGCCGCTGGCTGGGGTGGGGGTCAAACTCCGAGGCGCTGGGGAAGTAGGTCACCGCAAACCGCAGCTGCTGGGGCCGGATTTTCCGGTAGGTCCAGAGCAGTCCGCCGGGCTGCTCAATCATCCAGCCCTGGGCGGCCATCTGCTCCAGCTTCTTCTCAATCCCGCGCTGGTCGTAAAAGGAGAAATTTGCAAGGCAGCGTCTGGTTTTGCTCATTCCTGTGCCTCCTCTCTCAAAACACGGTCATAGTCCTCTGTCTGGCTCCGGAGCCGCCGGTACTCCCGGTCCAGCATCTCCCGGCCCTTGTCCGTAATGAGGTAGCTGCGGCGGCGTCCGGCTGCCTCGGTCTCCTGTATCACCCCCGCCGCCAGAAACTGTTCCAGCAGGTCGTACAGGGTGCCTGAGCCGATGGTCACCCGGCCCTCAGTGAGAGCACGCACCGCCTCCAGAATGTCCGACCCCCGGCGCTCCCGGCGCAGGCAGAGCAGAATGTAAAACATCTGCTCGGTGAGGGTCTTGAATTTTTCACGTGGCATGGCGGCTCCCTCCTTTCTCGATTATCGAGTTTTCTTCAACTTCATTATAACTCGAATATCGAGAAAATCAATCCGGCAAAATGGAGAAAACAGCGGAGCTGTTGCTATATGGACACGAATATGGTATAAAGAGAGTGGGAAAGGACTGTTTTTCAGCAAAAAGGAGAACAAAAATGGGAAAATTAAACTTTAAAAACCAGCTGATTCTGGGCGTGGTCATCCTGATGGCGGGCTTTGTATGCGCCACTGTCACGAAAATAGCGGTGTGCGCCAATATCGGCTGGATTATCTACGGCCTGCTGTTTGTCATCCATCCGGTGTGGCCCGAGAACGCGAAAAACCCCAGAATGGCGCTGTATATGCGCCTGGCGGGTGTGATTATCATTCTGCTGGGCCTTGTCGCCCGGTTCGGCGTCTGACGGGGACAGATTCCCTCCAATGACACTTTTCTTTTACCGGGAAACCGTGTATACTAACGGCAGAATCCCGTGACCCCCGGCTGTGCCGGAGGAAATATTCCCACGGGGAAAGGAGAATTGTCCGTGTACGAAAACAACTACTATACCCAGGAGGGGTACGGCATGGTGGAGACAGTGGGCCGTTACACCGCCCGCACCTTCCTCTGGATGTTTGCCGGTCTGGCCGTCACATTCGGCGTGGCCATCGCCGGATTTATCACCGGCTTCAGCTTCCGGCTCCTGTTCAACTCCTTCACCTATATCGGCCTGCTCATCGCCCAGATTGCGGTGGTGCTGGTGCTCTCCGCCCGTATTCACAGCCTGTCCGTACCGGCGGCCCGGTTCCTCTTCTTCGCCTACGCCGCCCTCACCGGCGTGACCTTCTCGGTCTATTTCATCCTCTTTGACGTGGCCAGCCTGGTGCTGGTGTTCGGCGTCACCGCCCTGTACTTCGGCGCCATGGCCGCCTTCGGCTACGCCACCAAGGCCGACCTGTCCCGCATCCGCACCGTACTGATGGGCGGACTCATCTTCCTGGTGGTCTTTGGCCTCATCTCCATGTTCATCCCCGGCCTCCAGGCCCTGGACCGGATCTACTGCCTCATCGGCATCGCCATCTTCCTGGGCTTCACCGCCTACGACACCCAGAAGATCAAGGACCTCCACGCCTACTACGGCCACGACCCCGAGATGGCCGCCAAGGCCTCGGTCTTTGCCGCCCTCCAGCTCTATCTGGACTTCATCAACCTGTTCCTCTATCTGCTCCGCTTCCTGGGCAGACGCCGGAACTGACAAGACAAAACATGCCCCTGCGCCCATGGGCGCAGGGGCATGTTTTTGTATTCAGCACACAGGAACCACCACAGGAATACCGTCCACCCGGCAGACCCGGGCGTTGACGTTGTATACGTCCCGGATGTTCTCCTCGCTGACCACCGACGCGTCCCCGAAGGCGTGGACGCCGCCGTTGTGGAGCAGGAGAAAGCGGTCGCAGTACCGCAGGGCCAGATTCAGGTCGTGGATGACCATGACAGCGGCGATGTTCCGCTCCCGGCACAGCTTCTGCACCAGGGAGAGCACCTCGTACTGGTTGTGCAGGTCCAGGTTGCTGGTGGGCTCGTCCAGCAGCAGCACCTTGGGCTGCTGCACCAGAGCACGGGCCAGCATAATCTTCTGCTGTTCGCCGCCGGACAGCCGATCCATGGGCCGGACGGCCATGTCCTCCAGCCCCAGGGCGGAGAGCATCTCATCCACCAGGCGGTAGTCCTCTGCCGTGGCCCCCCACTTCATGTAGGGCTTGCGGCCCAGCAGCAGCATGTCGTACACGGTCAGGTGGCTGGCCGGGGGATTCTGGGCCACAAAGGCCACATTCCGGGCCATCTCCCCGTGGGACATGGTGAGCAGCTCGGCCCCGTCCACCCGCACCGAGCCGGACTGGGGCTTTAAAATATGGCTGAAGCACTTGAGAAGGGTGCTTTTGCCTGCGCCGTTGTTGCCCAGAATGGCCAGGCACTCCCCGCTGCGGGCCTCGAAGGACACGTCATGGAGGATTTGCCGGCCGCACCGGTAGGAGAAATTCAGATGTTCCACAGTCATCATGAGCGGTTCCGTCCTTTGAACAGCAGGTAGAGGAACAGGGGTGCCCCCAGGAAAGAGGTGATGGCGCCGATGGGCAGCACCACCGGGGCCACCACGTTCCGGGCCACCAGGTCCCCCAGCAGCAGCAGTACGGCCCCCATAAGGGCGGAGCCGGGGATGAGATAGCAGTAGTTATTGCCCAGGAAACGGCGGACAATGTGGGGGGCCACCAGGCCGATGAAGTTGATGATGCCCACGTAGGACACCACCACCGCCGCCACCACCGAGCAGATGAGCACGTTGACAATCCGCAAACGGCTCACGTTCACGCCCAGGCTGACGGCGGTCTGCTCGCCGCTCTCCAGGGCGTTGTAGTTCCAGCGGTTGAAGAAGAAATACAGCCCTGCGGCGGCCACCACCGCCGCCATGATACCCACCTCATCCCAGCCGGTGCGGCCCAGGTCACCGAAGGTCCAGAACACCAGGGAGGTGAGCTGCACCTCGTCGGCAAAGTACTGCAGGAGCGTGGTGGCTCCGGAGAACAGGGAGCTGAGGGCCACGCCGGAGAGCACCATAGCCTCGGGGGTGATCTGACGCAGGCGGGACAGGGCCAGAATGAGCACCGATACGGCAATGCTGCCGCCGAAGGCGCACAGGCCGATGAGAGCCGGGTTGGAGAAGGTGACGCCGCCGCCCGCCTGGAGCCCGGCGCCCAGCACGATGATGGCGAAGGCGGCGCCGAATCCGGCGCCCTGGGAGATACCCAAGGTGCTGGAGGAGGCCAGGGGATTGCGCAGCACCGACTGGAGCACCACACCGGCCACGCCCAGCCCCGCGCCGCCCAGAATGGCAGTACAGATGCGGGGCAGGCGCATGTTGCGCACCACGATGTTGATGCTGTTGTCCTCCGCCTTGCCTGCGATGCCTTTGATGAGCTCCAGCACCGGCGTGTTGTAGGACCCGGCACGGAGGGACAGCAGGGCCGCCAGGAGCAGCACCCCGCACAGGGCCAGCAGGACGCCGATATTCCTGGCCCGGTGGCGGGAGTAGGCCTCCGGCGCACTCAGGCGCACCGCGTCCGCGCCCTTAGCCACCCAGGGTCATCTCCTTGAATTCGTAGCCCGCCGCCTGATACTGGGCGTAGGCGTCCTCCACCCCCAGCATGGTCTCAAAAATCTCGTCGAACTTGGCGGCCATGTCCACGTCGGCAAATTCCTCCGGATAGAGCACCTTGCCCATGTAGTAGGCGTCGGCCAGAGCCAGCTCGGTGTTGGTGGCGCTGTACCGGAAGGAGATCTGGCTGTACACCCGGCCCTCCTTCACGGCGGTGAGGCTGTTGTAGAAGTCCGGATTGGAGGCGTAGTCCTCATTGATGAGGGACAGGCCGTTGAAGTCCACAAAAATCACGTCCGGGTCCCAGGTGAGCACCTGCTCCGGGTCCAGGCTGAAGGCACCGCTCTGGCCGGTGGTGTCCGCCAGATTCACCCCGTTCAGAGCCGCCAGGGGGGCATACCCCGCCTCGGTGCCCTCAAAGCCGTGGGAGCCCTTGAAGGACACGCCGGAGACGTACACCGTGGGCTTGTCCTCGTCGGCCACACCAGCAGTGCGCTCCGCCAGGTCGGACTGGATGCCCTTCAGGTAGTCCGAGAGCTCCTCGGCCCGGTCCTCCTTGTGGTAGACCTCACCCAGGATGGAGAGAATCTGGAACACGTTGTCGTCAAACATGCCATCGTTGAGGGGCACCACCACCACTGGGATACCCGTCCTGTCCTGAAGGGCCTGGGCGCTGTCGGCGTCGGTGTTGGCGATGATCACGTCGGGGTTGACCTTCAGAATCTCCTCGTCATAGGTCTCACCGTTGTTGCCGGTGACGGGCAGGGAGGCGAACAGGTCCTGATTGAAGTAGCTGAAGGGCTTGGTGATGGGCACGCCCACCTCGTCACTCTCCACGCCTACAATCAGGTCCTGGGCCTGGAGATAGGTGGTGTACCGCAGGGTGCACACACCCACACACACAACAGAGGACACGGTTTCGGGAATCTCCACCTGCCGTCCGGCGGCGTCGGTGATGGTGCGGGTATCGCCTGTTCCGGCGGTCTGCTCCGGAGAGACGGACGGAGCGGGGGAGGAGCCGGTGGGCGCGGCGGCACATCCGGCCAGAAGCAGCAGGGAGAGCAGCAGAGCGGGGAGACGGATTCGCTTTTTCATGGGAAAACTCCTTTGCAGTGTCTGGAAAGTAAGGGGCTTTAGAGCTGGACAGGGGATTGCCCTCGGCAGAGTTCCGACGCCCGCAGGCGGCGGAATCAAGTGAAAGTCCGTTTTTTCCGGGGACATGCGCCTCGGAAAAAACACTTCTCAGCCCGCAAACGTGCGCGCTCTGCGCGTGCGCTGCGGCGGGCTGTATCCTTTTTCCGGCAAACGGCGAAAGCCGTTTGCCGGAAGGGTTACCAGCCTCTGTCGTAGGGCTGGAAGCAGTCCAGACAGAGCAGCTGACCCTGGTGGAGCCGGGCCTTGTGCTCGGGGACCGTCTCGCCGCACTGGGCGCAGGTCACATTGCCGAAGATACGGGCCTTCTCGGGCACGGGCCGGGTGGGCTCGGAGAAGGAGAGCACCTCCTCCACCGGAGTGGTGAGCAGCCAGTTCTGCCGGGCAGGCCGGTCCAGGCTGCGGTCGCCGGGCTTTACCGCCACTCGAAGCCCTCTGCCGCTCTTGCGGCAGTAGAAGGTAAAGACCATCTTGCCGGTGCCCCGGTAAATGAGATTGCCCTTGCCCATGGTGCAGCCGGTGATCACCTGCACCGCGTCCACGGCGCAGGAGTCGTTCTCGGTGACGCAGACCAGCTCCTCGTCAGCCTCGGGGCCGTCCAGACCCAGCTTTGCCATGGCCTCGGTGGCCACCCGGAAGCCGGTGGCCAGACCGGGGCACTTGTGACCGTGAAATTCCGCGCATTTGTTCCAAAGAGCCTCATTCATGAGAAAATTCCTCCTTTTTTGCTGCAATCAGGGCCGCCTCCCACACCTGAGCGAAGGGAACTCCTGCCCGGTGGGCCGCAGCGGCCACGTCGTCATACTCCGGCTTGCGGTGGGAAATGCCCCAGCCCTGAGCTGTCTTGATGCGGATGGACCCGAAGGGGGTCTCCACCGTCTCCCGGCCGGGAGTGAGGAAGTACTTGTTCCACCGCCGGGCACGCAGGCCGTTGGTGGCCGTCTCACAGAGCACGGCCCTGGCCAGCTGCTCCTCACGGGCCGGGTCGCACAGCACCGTAATCACATGGCCGGGACGGCCCTTTTTCATCACGCCGGGGGTGGCGTACACGTCCAGAGCCCCCTCCTCCAGCAGCCGGGCGCAGGCGTAGGACAGGGCCTCGGGGGTCATGTCGTCCACGTTGCACACCAGCTCGGCAATCTCGCCGTTGGCGGCGTCCGCCGTCTCGCCCCAGAAGGCCCGGACGCAGTTGGCCCGTTCAAACTCCTTCTTGCCCACGCCGTAGCCCACGCCACGGGTGGTCATGACGGGCATGGGGCCGAACTCCTTGGCAAAGTGGGCCACCAGAGCGGCGCCGGTGGGGGTGCACAGCTCACCCTTCACCTCGCCGCCGTAGGAGGGCACACCCTCCAGCAGGAAGGCGGTGGCGGGAGCGGGCACCGGCACCACTCCGTGGGCGCACCGGACAAAACCGCTGCCCACGTGGACCGGGGAGACCACAATTTTGTCGGGAGCGAGCAGATACATGGCGTAGCACACGCCCACCACGTCGGCCACCGCGTCCAGGGCCCCCACCTCATGGAAGTGGACCTGGTCCACCGGGCAGCCGTGGGCCTTGGCCTCGGCGGCGGCAATGGCGTCATACACCGCCTGGGCATGGGCCTTTACCTCCTCAGGCAGGGGCAGGCCGCTGATGAGAGAAGCGATATGGCCGGGAGAGGCGTGGTGATGGTGGTGATGACCGTGCTCGTGCTCATGGTGGTGCTCATGGCAGTGGTCGTGGCCGGGACAATGGGGATTCTCCGGATGGCAGTAGTGCTCATGGTGCTCGTGGACGTGAAGGTGGATGTGCCCTTCAGCGGCGGCCATGGGCACGTCGTGGGACTCCTCCTCCTCACCGCCCACGGTCACCTCCATCCGGGTGCCTGTAATGCCGCAGGTCTTGGCGGACAGGGGGGAGAGGGTGACCCCGGGCAGGCCCAGGGAATTCATGGTGCTGACAAAGGCCGCCTTGTCGGGCAGCAGCTCGTAGAGAGCGGACATGAGCATGTCGCCGGCGGCGCCCATATTGCACTCCAGGTACAGAATCTTCACGGCTGGGAAGCCTCCTTGTGTTGTTCTTGGGAGGGCAGGCCCTCCATCTGATTGATCATGCTGGCCAGATACCCGGCGCCGAAGCCGTTATCAATGTTGACAACGGCGGAACCGGAGGCGCAGGAGTTGAGCATGGACAGCAGGGCGGACAGGCCGTGGAAGGAGGCCCCGTACCCCACGCTGGTGGGCACGGCGATGACCGGGCAGTCCACCAGACCGCCCACCACGCTGGCCAGAGCGCCCTCCATACCCGCCACCGCCACCACACACCGGGCGGACATGAGCACGTCCAGCTTGGACAGCAGCCGGTGGAGCCCGGCCACGCCCACGTCGTACAGACGGGTGACACGGTTGCCCATGGCCTCGGCGGTGAGGGCGGCCTCCTCGGCCACCGGCAGGTCGCTGGTGCCCCCGGTGGCCACCACGATGTGGCCCAGAGAGGGGGTGTCCGTCCGGGGCCAGGCCACCGCCAGCCTGGCGTCGGCGTGGTAATCCAGCTCCGCCGTCCGGCTCACGAACTCCGCTGCCTCCAGGCCAATGCGGGTGATGAGGATATTGCCGCAGCCCCGGTTGTGCATGGCGGCCACAATGCCGGAAATCTGCTCCGGCGTCTTGCCCGCGCCGTAGATGACCTCCGCGTTGCCCTGGCGCACCGACCGATGGTAGTCCACCTTGGCATACCCCAAATCCTCAAAGGGGGACAGCTTCAGCTCCAGCAGGGCGTCTTCCGGGGTGGTCTCCCCGGCCGCCACCGACCGGAGCAGAGAGAGAATATCCCGCTTGTTGTCCATATTCGTCAGCCTCCCGTCCGTGTATTGCAGTCCAGCAGTACGGTCTTGAACCAGGGGGAGAGGGCGGCTTTCACCGTCTCGCGCTCACCCGCCGCTCTCATGAAGTCGTGCTCCGTCAGCTCCAGTTTGGCAGCGCCGTGGAAGAGGCGAACCCGGAAATCCCGGTAGCCCAGGGCGGCCAGGGCATTTTCCGCACCCTCCACTGCCGTCAGGGCCTCCGGCGTGATGGCTGTGCCCGTGGGCACCCGGGTGGCAAGGCAGGCATAGGCCGGTTTGTCCCAGGTAAAGAGCCCCGCCTCTTTGGACCGCTGCCGTACCTCAGTTTTGGTGACGCCGCACTCCCGGAGGGGGGAGCGGACAGACAGCTCCTTCAGCGCCCGCATACCGGGCCGATCCCCAGCGTCGTCCGAGGCGTTGGTGCCGTCGATGAGGAGGGTGTACCCGTCGGCCAGGGCCGCCTCCTTCAAAAGTGTGAACAGGGCGGTCTTGCAGTGGTAGCACCGGTCGGGACCGTTGGCCGCCGCACCGGGCACGGAGAGTACGTCGGCCTCCAGCACGGTCATGGGCATGTGCAGCTCCTCCGCCAGCCGTTTGGCGTCGGCAAGCTCAAAGGCGGGCTGGAAGGGGGAGTGGACGTAGTAGGCCTTCACGTCCTGGGCCCACTGACTGGCCGCCCAGAGGAGATAGGCCGAGTCCGTGCCGCCGGAAAAGGCCAGGGCGGCCTTGGGATTTGCGCGAAAAAAGTCCTGAAGGGTCATAAATATCCTCCTGAGGAAAGAATATCCGGCCCGGAGCAACAAAAAAAGACATACCCACAGTGGGGCATGTCTTCTGACATCTTACGCGGCGCTCTGCCGCGCGCTGGGCCGGGGAGAGGAAAAAACGCTGTAAGGGGGGCCCTTCTGGGCCCAGGGAGGCCGCTTGACCTCCGACTTTCTCAAGTATAAACGACCGTCCGGAGGCAGTCAAGACAAATGTCACTTTTCAGGGGGCAGAAAGGATAACAAATTGGCGGTGTTTACATAATCTTCATATCTTATTTAAAATCCGTCCAACAATTGCCGCCGCAGCCGTGGTATCTTATAGTCACAGCAAAGGAACACCACCGATACCGCCTCGGGCTGTTGTGGCGGACCAGAGATAACACGGTTGGCCGTGTTTCTATATAAAGAATACGAGTTTTTCATTTCTCCCTCTTCTATTCCTCTCTCTCTTCCAAATCAAAAGCAGGATGCCCGGTACACATAGTGCACCGGGCATCCTGCTTTTTGTCCACAAAACAAGTCCGTAGTGTGGAAAATATCAGCCCTTTGCGGCCTCGGCGGCGGCAGCGGCCACCTCCGCAATCCGGTCGGGGATGGCGATGTGCTGGGGGCAGCGGTCCACGCACTGGCCGCAGCGGACGCACTGGTCAGGCCGCATGGACTCGGGAATCAGGTCCCAGGTGTTGTCAAAGGAGCTCTTCTTGCCGTCCACACAGAACTGGTTGTAGATGGCGAAGATGCGGGGGATGTCCACATGCTTGGGGCAGTCGGTGCAGTACCGGCAGCCGGTGCAGGGGATGGTGCCGGCGGAGCGGTAGACCTCCACCGCTCTGGCCAGTGCAGCCCGATCCTCCTCCGTGAGGGGCTGGAAGGGGGACATGGTGGAGATGTTGTCCTCCACCTGCTCCATGGCCGACATGCCGGACAGCACGGTCATCACCCCCGGAAGGGAGGCGGCATACCGCAGGGCCCAGGAGGCGGCGCTCTTGCCCGGCGCGGCCTCCTCCAGTACGGAGCAGGCGTCGGGGGTCAGGCTGGCCAGAGCACCGCCACGCACCGGCTCCATCACGATGACGGGAAGGCCACGCTCCGTGACAATCTCATACTGGCGCTTGGCGTCCTGCAGATCCCAGTCCAGGTAGTTAAGCTGGAGCTGGACAAAATCCCACTGGTGGTCATCCAGAATCTTCTCCAGCAGCTCGGGCCGGTCGTGGAAGGAGAAGCCCAGACGGCGGATGCGGCCCTTGGCCTTCTCGTGGGAGAGCACCTGGTAGGCGCCCGAGGCCTGGAAGGTGGCGTAGTGCTCGGCGGTGATGCTGTGGGCCAGGTAGAAATCAAAGTAGTCCACCCGGCAGCGCTTGAGCTGGCGGGTGAAGATATCCTCCGCGTCGGAGGGAGACTTGGCCAGCCAGGTGGGCAGCTTGGTGGCCAGGTGAAAGCTCTTTCGATCCCACTTGGAGAGAATCTGACCCAGGAAAGGCTCGCTCTCCCCCTTGTGGTAGTTCCAGGCGGTGTCAAAGTAGTTGACCCCCGCCTCATGGGCCCGCTCCAGCAGCCGTCGGCTCTCCCGGACGGCGATCATACCGTCGCTTTTGCGGGTGGGAAAGCGCATGCAGCCGTAGCCCAGCAGGGAAATATCCTCCCCGATGGACGCAAAATGCCGTTTCTCCATGTTGACCTCCCTGTGGCCCGCCCTCTGGGCGGAAATAATTTGTACCCTATGCAGTATTATAATGCAGGCCGGAAGCGCCTGCAAGCCCCCGATTTTTTCACCCGGTGTACGGGGACATGCCACACAGCGGGGTGGGACGGCATATTCTGGAGGGGAGGGAAGCACATGAATCTGACCGAACGCATTCTCACCGGCAGCGACTGCTGGAAAGCGGGGCGGACCATCACCCCCAAGGGGGTCATGGTCCACTCCACCGGCGTGGCCCAGCCCGACCCGGAGGTGTTCCTGAAAAACTGGAACCAGCCGGGATTGGAGGCCTGCGCCCACGCCTTTGTATGCAGGGACGGGGTCATCCAGACCCTGCCCTGGAACTGGCGGGGCTGGCACGCGGGCGCACCCAAGGGGGGCGGCGTCTCCGCCAACAACACCCACATCAGCTTTGAGATTCTGGAGCCCGCCGGCCACACCTACCAGGGCGGCACCATGGTGGGCTATGATGCGGAGAAAAACGCCGCCTATTTTGCGGCGGTGTACCGCAATGCGGTGGAGCTGACCGCCATGCTCTGCGCCCAGTACGGGCTGGACCCGCTGGCGCCAGGGGTGGTGGTGGACCACGCGGAGGGCTGCGCCCTGGGCATCGCCTCCAACCACGCCGACGTGGGCCACTGGTTCCCCAAGCACGGCAAAAGCATGGACCAGTTCCGGGCCGACGTAGCCAGAGAGATGAAGGGAGGGGAAGCGGAGATGACCCAGGAAATGTTCAACCAGATGTTCCGCACCGCCATGGAGGCATGGCAGGCGGAGCAGGCGGCTCAGCCCGTCAGCGACTGGGCGGAGGAGGCCTGGAAGGCGGCCAAGGCCAGCGGGGTGTTTGACGGCACTGCACCCCGGACAGCTTTGACCCGGGAGCAGGCAGCTCTGGTCCTGTCCCGCCTGGAGAAGCGGGACGGCTGACCGGAATACAGCGGAGAAAAGTGGGATGTTCTTCGGAACGTCCCACTTTTTTCATGTCCAGGGATAAAAAATCGCCCCGGCGTGAGCCGGGGCGGTCTGGGGGATACAGGGATAAGTACGCCGCCGGAAGGCGGCGGGGACGTTCAGCCCCGGCTGCAGGAGTAGGAGGAGTCGGAGTCCATCTCCACGGAGACCTGCATGTTGGCGGAGCCACGGGTCATATAGGCCGGCATGGCCACGTAGACCGGGAAGCTGTCCCCGGAGGGGGCGGAGTCCCACACGGGACGGTCGGGGAAGGAGGGAAGGGTGACGGCTCCGCCGCTCCCGCAGGAGCAGCCGCAGCCACAGGAACAGCCGCAGCAACAGCAGCGGCGGCGGTTGGAACAATTGCACATAATGAGTATCCCCCAAAGCAGTTTTTGCGGAGCGGGGACGGCGGCGCCGCCTCCGCCCCACGGTACAGCATATGTCCGCCCTGCCCCGGGGGTGACGGCAAAAGAAAACCCGCCGCGCAGTGCGCGGCGGGTTACATCCGTATATCCTTAGAGAGGACGGACGTTGACAGCGCGGAGCTTGCCGGCGTCCTTGGGATCGGGCTCGGTGTCGTAGGACACCTTCTGGCCCTCGGCGAGGGTCTTGAAGCCGTCCACCAGGATGGCGGAGAAGTGGACGAACACGTCGCCGCTGCCGTCGTCGTTGGAGATGAAGCCGAAGCCCTTGGTCTCATTGAACCACTTTACAGTACCCTGATACATGCTGGTACCTCCTCAAAAAATTTGATCTCTGCGCAAAAGAAAACCCACATTTTCGCTTGTCATCCATCCAGTGAGCAGACGATGACTTACAAAAATGTGAGTTCAGGTCGTGCATAGAGAAGATCATTGCTTATGATAACATCCGCGGGAATGGTTGTCAACAGAAATAAGTGCCCGCTTTACCGGTGTTATACCCGCTCCCGGTCCTGATTGGCCGCCAGCAGGGACCGGACAGTCTCGGGGGAGTAGGAGAGCAGGCGGCCGTACTCCCGGGCGATCTGGGTCCGGTTGCCGCCGAAGTAGGCCCGCTCGGCCACCATGGACGCCTTTCGCTCCTTGAGCCGCAGGTACTCCCCCAGTACATGGTCCGCCCGGTAGAAGAGATAGAGGTACTTCCCACGGGTGGCCGACACGGGAAAGAGGTCGGTGACCAGAGGCTCCTCCTCGGGATAACACTTCACCCCGTACTGCCCTGCGATTTTGGCGGCAAAGGGGCCCAATTCCTCCCACTCCGCCCGGCTGTCCACCGGGTGGCTCAGGGCCAGATTCTTCACCCCTGCCCGCACCATCTCGCAAAAGCAGTCCATCACGCCGCAGCGGTAGGAATATGTATCAATTTCGCGCATCGGCATCCGCCTCCTGTTGCTTGTCTTTTCCATTTTACACCAAAAGATAGGGGAGAACAAGGGAAAAATGGCGGAGGACAGGGGCGGCTCCCCTGTCCTCCGCTGAGAAATCCTTATCCGCCATTGGCCCAGCCACGGCTGCGGCCCACAGCCCGGTGCCACTCCTCCATGAGAGCAGACCGGCGCTCGGGAGCCATGTCGGGGGTGTAGGTGGTGTCGCAGGCCCAGAGGTGGGTGATCTCCTCCCGGTCCTTCCACACCCCGGTGGCCAGACCGGCCAGATAGGCCGCGCCCAGAGCGGTGGTCTCCCGGATCATGGGCCTGCGGACCTGCCGGTCCAGAATGTCCGCCTGGAACTGCATGAGGAACCGGTCCCGGCTGGCGCCGCCGTCCGCCTTCAGCTGGGTGAGAGGCACGCCGGTGTCCGCCTCCATGGCCCGCACCAGGTCGGCCACCTGGTAGGCGATGGACTCCTGAGCCGCCCGGATGATGTGCTCCCGCCGGGTGCCCCGGGTCAGGCCCACGATGGCCCCACGGGCGTACATATCCCAGTAGGGGGCGCCCAGACCGGTGAAGGCGGGCACCAGATACACGCCGCCGTTGTCGGGCACCTTCTGGGCGTAGTACTCCGCGTCCCGGCTCTCGGTGAAGAAGCGCATCTCGTCCCGCAGCCACTGGATCACCGCGCCGCCCACAAACACCGAGCCCTCCAGGGCGTACTGCACGCCCCCGTCCAGGCCGATGGCAATGGTGGTGAGCAGGCCGTTCTTGCTCTCGCAGGGGGTGGAGCCGGTGTTCATCAGCAGGAAGCAGCCGGTGCCGTAGGTGTTCTTGGCGTCGCCGGGGTTGAAGCAGGTCTGGCCGAAAAGGGCGGCCTGCTGGTCGCCTGCCATGCCCGCGATGGGCACCCGGATGCCCTGGATATCGGCATAGCCGTAGATCTCGCTGGAGGAGCGGACCTGGGGCAGCATGGCCCGGGGAATGTCCAGGGCCTGGAGCAAAGTGTCGTCCCAGTCCAGACGGCGGATGTCAAAGAGCATGGTGCGGGAGGCGTTGGTCACGTCGGTGGCGTGGACCGCCCCGCCGGTCAGCTTCCACAGCAGCCAGCTGTCCACCGTGCCGAAGAGAATCTCGCCCCGTTTGGCCTTCTCCCTGGCCCCCTCCACGTGGTCCAGAATCCACTTGATTTTGGTGCCCGAGAAGTAGGCGTCGGGGATGAGGCCGGTGACGGACCGGATGTGGTCCCCCAGTCCGTCGGCAATGAGCTGGTCCACAATCTCCGCCGTCCGTCGGCACTGCCACACAATGGCGTTGTGGATGGGCCGACCGGTGGTCTTGTCCCACAGGATGGTGGTCTCCCGCTGGTTGGTGATGCCGATGGCCGCCACGTCCTCCGGAGACACCCCCGACTGAGCGATGACCTCCATCATCACCGCGTACTGGGAGGACCAGATCTCCATGGCGTCGTGCTCCACCCAGCCCTCACGGGGATAGAACTGGGTGAATTCCTTCTGGGAGATGCCCACAATGTTCTGCTCGCTGTCAAAGAGGATGGCGCGGGAGCTGGTGGTACCCTGGTCCAGCGCCAGAATATACTTGCCCATGGCGATGCCTCCTGTCAAGTTGGTGGTCTGTCAGATGGCCCGGGTGGTGATAAAGCTGGCTCCGGTGCCGCACACGTCGGTCAGCACCACCTGGCCCAGCTCCGCCGGTGCGGTCAGGGTTACGCCGTCCAGGGCCGCCGCAGCCGCCCGCACCAGCGCCTTGGGGATGGGCTTGTCGGTCTTGACGGGACAGCGGGGGTGGACGCCGCCCACACAGCGCACCGTGGAGGTGACCACCCGGGTGGGGTTGGTCAGCTCTATTCTACCATACTCCGCTCCTCTTGGACAGCCGTTTCCTGTGACGGCGTAATCCTGTTCCTCATCCACCGCCAGGCGGCAGCCTCTGGGGCACACGATGCAGATTAAATGCTTCATGTCCTGGTCACCTCCTGGACGGATATGGTCAGAGTTTCCCCGGCCTGGGACAACAGGGCGGGGGAGAGGGTGATGCGCTCCATCTCACCGGGGACCATGTGCCGCCGGGGGAAGGCGGCCAGCTCCTGCCCGTCGGAAGACACCACAATCCGGCTGTCCTTAAAAATCCGGCCCACCCGGAAGAACACCCCGCAGCCGTTTTTCGCCCGGTCCGGCCGCAGCCGCTGGGGGACCGTGTAGTTGACCCCGTCGCCGGGGGTAATGGTCAGAACGTCACCAGAACAAGCGCCGCCGGACAGCACATACTCGGCCACGGCCTCACCGGCACGGGCGCTCTCGGCGGTGACAAAGTCCACCAGGTCGTGGACGTGGGCGGCGTTACCGCAGGCGAACACACCTTGCATGGAGGTCTCCATGTTCTCCTCCACCACCGCGCCGCCGGTGCGGCGGTCCATCTCAATGCCCGCCTGCCGGGTCAGCTCGTTCTCCGGGATAAGGCCCACCGACAGCAGCAGGGTGTCGCAGTCAAAGACCATCTCGGTGCCCGGGATGGGGCGGCGGTGCTCATCCACCTGGGACACCACCACCTGTTCTACCCGGTCCCTGCCCCGTATGTCGGTCACCGTATGGGACAGGTAGAGGGGGATGTTGAAGTCCTCCAGACACTGGACGATGTTCCGGTTCAGGCCGCCCGAGTAGGGCATGACCTCCACACAGGCCAGCACCTCCGCCCCTTCCAGGGTCATGCGCCGTGCCATGATGAGGCCGATGTCCCCGCTGCCCAGGATGACCACCCGCTTGCCGGGCAGCCAGCCTTCCATATTCACGTACCGCTGGGCAGCACCGGCGGTGAGCACACCGGCGGGACGGGTGCCCGGGATGGCGATGGCCCCACGGGTCCGCTCTCGGCAGCCCATGGCCAGCACCACCGATTTGGCCTTCTCCACAGCGTATCCAGCGGGGCCCACCATGTGGACCACCGGGCCGGGGGCAATTTCCAGGGCCATGGTCTCCAGCCGAACCTCCACGCCGGTGTCCGAGAGCATTTTGATAAACCGCCCGGCGTACTCCGGGCCGGTCAGCTCCTCTTTGAAATACTGGAGGCCAAAGCCGCTGTGGATGCACTGGTTCAGGATGCCGCCCAGCTCTCTGTCCCGCTCCACCAGCAGGATGGAACGGAGGCCCTTCTCCCAGGCGGCACAGGCAGCCGCCAGACCGGCGGGTCCGCCGCCGATGACAATCAGATCATACATGGCTGTGACCTCCCTTCGTCTCCTCGGCCAGCAGCCAGCTGCCGGCGTGCTCCTGCAAGAGCTTTCTGCCGCCCAGCCCCAGCTCCCGGTCCAGCAGCTCGGCCACCCGGGGGCCGCAGAAGCCGCCCTGGCACCGGCCCAGCCCGGCACCCACCCGGCGCTTGACCCCGTCCAGGGAACGGGGCGGGATGGGACGGCGGAAGCAGTCCAGAATCTCGCCCTCGGTGACCGTCTCGCACCGGCAGACAATGCGGCCGTACTCCGGCCGGGCGGCCACCAGGGCCGCTTTCTCCGTCGGAGGCAGCTCCTTGAAGCGGATGCGCTTCCGGGAACAGACAAAGTCCGGCTTTTCATTTAACTCCAGACCGGCATCGGACAGCAGCCCGGCGGCGTACTCGGCGATGGCGGGGGCGGCGGTGAGACCGGGGGAGCAGATGCCCGCCAGGTCAAAGAACCCGGGTGCTGCCTGTTGGATGATGAAATCGCCCCGGTCGGTGGCGGAGCGTACCCCGGCAAAGGTGCGGATGACCGCCCCAAAGGCCACCGACGGCACCGAGCGGGCGGCGGTGCGGCGGACAAAGTCCAGACCGGCGGCGGTGGTGGCGGTGTCGTCCCCCTCTACCGGCTCGGCATTGGGACCGGCCATCAGGTTGCCGTGGACGGTGGGGGTTACCAGCACGCCCTTGCCCAGAGGGCCGGGACACTGGAAGATGACCCTGCCAACCCGGTCCCCCTCGCTCTTGTCCAGCAGGTAGTACTGGCCCCGGGAGGGGCGGAGCACAAAGTCACGGGGCGCGGCCATCTCATGGATTGCCTGGGCCCCCAGACCGGCGGCGTTGAGGACGAACCGGCCCTCCACGTCACCCTGGGTGGTATGCACCCGCCAGCCCTGCTCCATCCGTTCCAGGCCGGTGACAGCGTGCTCCAGCTTCAGGTCGGCGCCGTTGACCACCGCTGTCTCCGCCAGAGCCAGACAGTACTCCCAGGGGGAGCAGATGGCGGCGGTGGGGGCGTGGAGCACGGCCCGCACTTCAGGGGACAGGTTGGGCTCAAGGCTGCGGGCTTCTTCGCCGGTGAGAATCTCCAGCCCGGACACGCCGTTGGCCTGACCCCGTCGGAGCAGGGTTTGCAGGGTGTGTTCGTCCTCTTCGGTAAAGGCGGCCACAAAGGAGCCGCACCGGCGGTAGGGTACATCCAGCGCCCCGCACAGCTGAGCAGCCAGCTCTGCGCCCCGCACGTTGAGCCTGGCCATCAGGGTGCCCGGCTCCGGGTCATACCCGGCGTGGAGAATGGCGGAGTTGGCCTTGGTGGTGCCGCAGGACACGTCGTTGGCCCCCTCCAGCACGCAGATGCTCAGCTTATACTTGGACAGATGGAAGGCCGCCGCTGCGCCGGTGATGCCGCAGCCGATGATAATGACGTCGTACAAAGAAATCCCTCCTGACAAAACAAAAAAGAGCGAGACAAAGCCGCCCCCAGCCGGGGACAGGCCCTGTTTCGCTCTCAATCTCATGAAACAACGGGTGATATTCAGTTCAGAACATTACATATTCCACACCGCCGGGTTGGTGCTGGAGACGGCTATGGCCCCAGCGCCCAGAGCGCCGGTCACGTCCTCCTTGTCGGAGATAAGCCCGCCTGCAATGACCGGCTTGCCGGTGGAAATGCAGATTTTGCGGATGATTTTGGGCATCAGCCCCGGCAGCACCTCGATGAGGTCGGCGGCGTCGGGGGAGAAGTGGCGCTCCACGTTGCGCAGGGCCATGGAGTCCAGCAGGAAAATCCGCTGTACCGCCAGCAGCCCCAGCTCCCTGGCCCGTCGGGTGAGGGCGGGACGGGTGGAGATAATTCCGTCGGCCTCTGTGCTCCGGGCGATGAAGTCCGCGGCAATCTCCTTCTGGGCAAGGCCCTCCACCAGGTCCAGGTGGACGAACACCGCTTTTCCTGCGGCGTGACACCGGGCGGCGGACTCTCCCACGGTGAGGATGTCCCCATAGAGGAGGAAAATCACCGGCACGCTGCTCTCCAGGGCGGCGGCCAGGCCGTCCACGTCCTTGACAGCGGCAATCACCGGCCCGTCGGCCAGCAGGTCAAACAGTGCCGGTGCGTCCATTCTGCGTCCTCCATTCGACAAAAAGGGCGCAAAGCGGCCTTCAGCCACCCTGCGCTTCTCCTCAACACTGTGCACAAGTAAGGCGGAATAAAGATACCGCCCTTTGGCAACATTGATTATACCAGCCCGGCGGGAGAAAAGCAAGGGCCTTTTCCCGAGGCATGGTACATGGTATAATGAGAACCAAAATTCTGAGAGAGGGGGAGCGGATATGGAGGGACATCAGGTGGACGCCCTGCTGATCCGGGTGATTGCCCAGGCCAGGGCGGCGGGAATTCCCGTGCCCGAGAGCATCGACCCCCATGTCCGGCTCAACACCCGTGCGGTGGCCAGACTGGGCTGCTGCCGTCCGGTATCGGGCGGGTATATTATCGAAATCTCCGCCCGGCTGCTGCCGGCGGGGGAGGAGGCGGTGGCGGAGGTACTGGCCCATGAGGTGCTCCACACCTGCCGGGGCTGCCGCAACCACGGGGAGCGGTGGAAGGGCTACGCCGCCAGAATGAACGCCCGCTGGGGCTACCATATCTCCCGCACCGGCACCTGGGAGGCCATGGGCCTGCCCGAGCAGAAACCGGCCAGGTACGTGCTGGTGTGCACCCGCTGCGGGGCGGAGTTTGTCCGGGCCAGGGCGTCCAGCGTGGTGCTCCACCCGGAGCGGTACCGCTGCCGCTGCGGCGGCCAGCTGGCCCTGAAGCAGGGAGACAAATAGAGACAGAAAAAAGTGGTCCCGGCGATACGCCGGGACCACTTTGCATATATGAGATTAGTGGAGGAAGCCGTTGAGGATGCGCTCCTCCGCCTCCTCCTCGGTGAGGCCCAGGGTCATCAGCTTGGTGATCTGGTCACCGGCGATGCGGCCGATGGCCGCCTCGTGGACCAGCTGAGCGTCCACGTGGTTGGCGGAGATGGCGGGGATGGAGGAGATCTTGGCGTCGCCCATGATGATGGAGTCGCACTGAACGTGGCCGAAGCACTTGGCGTTGCCCGTCATGCGGGGGTAGAACACCTGCTGGGAGTTGTCCTGGGCCACCGAGCGGGAGATAACCCGGCCACTGGCGTCCTCGCCGTCCAGGATGATCTCCATGTCGCTCTCGGCGGTCTGGCTGCCGTGGGTGAGCAGCTTCTCGTTGACCACCGCCTCGGCATGGGGACCCACCACAATCTTGGTCTCACGCTTGGTGGAGTCCACACCCTTGATCTGGGTGGTGTCCAGCTGGATGAAGGCGCCCTCCTCCAGATAGACCACGGTCTGGGGGTTGAGGATGCGCTGACCGGTGCCCTCGCCCTCGCCGTAGTGCTTCTCCACATACCGCACCCGGGCGTTCTTGCCCACGTAGAAGGTGTGGATACCGTCGTGCTCGGCGGTCTCGCAGCCGGAGTTATGGATGCCGCAGCCGGCCACAATGTCCACGTCGCAGTCCTCGCCGATATAGAAGTCGTTATACACCAGGTCCTTCAGGCCGGTCTGGGTGACGATGACCGGGATGTGGACAGACTCGTGCTTGGTGCCGGGGGCGATGTGGATGTCAATGCCCGGCTTGTCGCTCTTGGACTCAATGGTAATGTTGGCCGAGTTGGAGCGGCTCTCCAGCTGGCCGTTCTTGCGGATGTTATAGGCACCCTGGGGGGTGCGCTCCAGGTCTGCGATTTCGCGCAGGAGCTGAATATCTACCTGGTTCATGCCTTCACCCCCTCAGTGAGATAGCTGCATCCGGAGATGGTGTTGGCCAGAATTTCGGGGAAAATCTGGTCCTTGGGGCCCTGCTTGACGATCTTGCCGCCGGAGACCATGATGATCTCGTCGGCCAGGTCGATGATCCGCTCCTGGTGGGAGATGACGATGAGGGTGGCGTCCCGGCGGTCGTGGATGTCCCGGAAGGTCTCGGTCAGCCGGGCGAAGGACCACAGGTCAATGCCGGCCTCGGGCTCGTCGAAGATCATCAGGCCGGACTTCCGGGCCAGGATGGTGGCGATCTCAATGCGCTTGACCTCGCCGCCGGAGAGGGAGGTGTCCACCTCGCGGTCGATGTAGTCCTTGGCGCACAGGCCCACCCGGGTGAGATACTGGCAGGCCTCGTCACGGGTCAGCTTGTCGTTGCCGGCGGCCATGGACAGCAGGTCCCGCACCCGCAGGCCCTTGAACCGGGGAGGCTGCTGGAAGCCGTAGCTGATGCCCAGCCGGGCCCGGTCGGTGATGCTCATATGGGTCACGTCCTGGCCGTTCCAGAGAATCTGGCCGCCGGTGGGCTCCACAATGCCCATGATGGCCTTGGCCAGGGTGGTCTTTCCGCCGCCGTTGGGGCCGGTGACCACGATGAACTTGTGCTCAGGGATGGTGAGGCTGATGCCCTGGAGAATGCCCAGGGTACGGTCGCCGTCATCCACCTCATAGCGGAGATCGCAAATTTCCAACATATATGTTGACTCCTTTAGTAGAGGCAATCCCGCACAATGATACCTGCGGTGTTGCCTAGAGTGTTTGGACAAGTCTGGATATAGTTATACCACTATTTAGCTAGGAAAACAAGAGTTCAATGGGTCGCAATTTTACTTTCCCGAGCATAGTATGGTCTGAAAACGCTGAAATAACAGGAGGAGCGGTCTATGAGCGAGCAGAATAACCTGGGACCGGGCCAGTGCGGGGCGGACCGGGAGGTATTTGAGCGGGTTTGGCGGCGGGTGATGCCGGAGGATCGGCCCGACTGCCCCTTTACCCTTTACTCGGAGGAGGAGAAGGAGCAGGCAGCCGTCCAGACCATGGAGGGGCAGAAGGGGACGCCGGTTCCGGTTTCCGTCCAGCCTGCGGAGGAACGGAAGACGGAGCTGGTCCCCGTTCCGGCGGAGCAGTCAGGCGGAGACGGAGCGGTGCTCCAGGCCTTTATCGCCGACGAGCTGTCCGACTGGCGGACCTACCAGACCCTGGCCAGACGGATACCCGGCGGGAACGGACGGGCGCTGATGGGGGTGGCGGCCGATGAGCGGCGCCACGCCGGACGGCTGTCGGCGGCCTATTTCCTGCTGTCCGGGGTGAAGTTCTGGCCTCCGGCGGAGCTGGAGCTGACCAAAGAGGGCTGGATGGCTCTTTTGCGCAGGCGCTACTGGGCTGAGCGGAAGGGGGCGGAGGCCTACCGTACCGCCGCCGGACGCACGGGAGACAGCGCCCTCCGGGAGCTCTATCTGGAGCTGGCCGGAGATGAGGAGGCCCATGCCGGGGTCATCCGGGGCATCCTGGAACGGATGTAAAAAACAACCCAGGAAGAAAGGCGGAGAAGCAGGAAAATTTATAAATAATTCATTCAAAAAAACCTGTGTATATGCTATAATAGTGCCCGGCAAACAGAGGACATCACAGCCTGTTTGCCGGGCAGAATGATACAATTTTTTACAAAACGGCGGGAACAGCACAAAGAAAAATCTCTGTTTCCAAAATAGTGGTAAGGAGTGGCACAAGGGATATCCTGAAAGGATGAGAGAAGATGGGGCGCACCGTTGACGCACCTGAGAGAAAAATGGTGATATTTTGCGCAGTCTCCCTCCTGATATTGCTTGTTTCGCTGTCCGGATGCGGCAGTGATATCGTGCCCACGCCCACGCCGCCGGCCACAGAAACGGCCATATCGGCGTCTCCTTCTCCGGTTCAGCCCAGCAGCGCACCCGACGAAGTGTATTTCCCAAAGCCGTCCTCACTTCTATACGATATGGAAGCCCCATACGCCAACCTGTTTGACGCAATCATGGATTACTATTGGCAAGGCTATCCCAATTATTTTATCCTTCCGACCTTTTCCGTGTGGGGTTCCTATTCCCTGGGAGATACCCGGGAAGTGTATATCGTAGATGCGGACCTGTGGTCGTTCGGCGAGTATTCGGCAGCGCAGAAAAGCGTGGAATACGGCGCGCTGCGGACCAGATTTAAAATCGTGCTGGAACACGGTGAGGAAGCCCTGACCGTAACATCAACGGAAGAGATATACGATGGAGATCTTCTGGAGGAGTGCAGGCCCATTCCGGAACTCTATGACAGTCTGGCCCAGGAACAGCCGGTGGAACCCGTGTGGTCCTTTATACCGCTGAAAACTGTGCTTGAGACATACTGCGCCAATTGTGATATTGAAGTTGATTTTATTGTAAATTGGGGCGGAGACCTGATTCCCTTAGCGGAATTTGCAGCGTAAGAGGCCGCCTTTCAAGGCTTGTGGTTTTGCTCCGCAGGCAGTATAATAAAATCTATAAAAATATGATTGCTCCGGCCAGGCCGGAAATACAGCAGAGATTTCCCCGGAGGATGGAAAAACGTCCGGGGCAGGGAGGAGTCGCCATGAAAAACCGCGTCACAGTCACCATCGCCGGACAGGAATATACCCTTGTGGCCACGGAGGAAGAGGGCTATGTGGAGAAGGTGGCGCAGCATGTGGACGCCCAGATGAAGCAGGTGCTGGACGGCGCCCGGGTCTCCCTGGTGGACGGCGCGGTGCTCACCGCCGTCAACATCGCCGACGAGTACTTCAAAGAGGTGGAGGCCAGCGAGAACCTGCGCCGCCAGCTCAAGGAGTACCTGGAGGAGGCCACCAAGCTGAAGATGGAGCTGTCCGAGGCCAAGCGGGAGATTTTCAAGCTCCAGAACCAGAAGAAGTAATTGTCGCAGAGGGGCCGCCCTCCGGCGGAGTGATTCCGGCGGACCGGCGGCCCTTTTCATTTGTACACGAAAGAACAGACAAGGAGGACGCTATGCTGGAACTGCTGGCCCCCGCCGGGTCCATGGAGGCGGTAACCGCCGCCGTACAGGCCGGCGCAGACGCGGTCTACATGGGATACGGTGACTTCAACGCCCGCCGCAACGCGAAGAATTTCTCCCGGGAGGAATTTGCGGCGGCGGTTTCTTACTGCCATCTGAGAGGGGTGAAGGTGTACCTCACCCTCAACACCCTGCTCACCGACCGGGAGATGCCCGAGGGCGCCCGGCTGGCCGCCGAGGCCGGAGAGATCGGCGTGGACGCCGTGCTGGTCCAGGACCTGGGCATGCTGCGGGTGCTGCGTCAGGCATCCCCCGACCTGCCCGTCCACGCCTCCACCCAGATGACCGTCCACAACCTGGACGGCGTCAAGCTGTGCGCCGACCTGGGCATGACCCGTGTGGTGCTCTCCCGTGAGCTGTCCCGGGACCAGATCGCCTATATCTGCCAGAACTCCCCCATCGAGATTGAGGTCTTCGGCCACGGCGCCCTGTGCATGTGCTACTCCGGTCAGTGCTTCATGTCCTCCATGATTGGCGGACGGTCGGGCAACCGTGGCCTGTGCGCCCAGCCCTGCCGCCTGAAGTACGGCTGGAACGGCAAGGCCGACGGCAACCCCCTGTCCCTCAAGGACATGTCCATGGCCGGTCACATCCAGGAGCTCAAGCGGATGGGCGTGGCCTGCCTGAAGATTGAGGGCCGCATGAAGCGGCCTGAGTACGTGGCGGTGGTCATCTCCATCTACGCCAAGGCCATCAAGGAAAACCGGGAGCCCACGGCCGAGGAGATTGAGCAGCTCACTGCCGCCTTCTCCCGCCAGGGCTTTACCGACGGGTTCTATCTGGACAAGCAGGGGCCCAACATGTTCGGCGTCCGGGAGGAGACCAAGGAGCCCAAGGAGCTCTTTGCCCAGGCACGGGCCATGTACCAGCGGGAGAACCCCCGTGTGCCCGTCACCTTCTACGCCATGATCCGTCCCGGCGAGCCCGCCCAGGTGGGCGTGGAGGACAGCGCCGGCCGGGTGGCAACCGTCAAGGGCCCCGTCCCCGAGGCCGCCCGCACCCGCTCCATCACCACCGAGCAGGTGGAGGAACAGCTGGCCAAGACCGGCGGCACCCCCTACCGCTGCGACAAGGTGCGCGCTCTGGTGGAGGACGGGCTGTCCCTGCCCCTGTCCGCCCTCAACGCCATGCGGCGCGAGGTGCTGGAGGACCTGTCCCGCCAGCGCACCGCCCTGCCGGAGCGGCGCAGCGGGGAGTTCCACCCCGGCGCCCGGTACAACAACCGAAAGGAGGCCCCTGAGCTGACCGTGTCCGTCCTCAAGGCCGAGCAGGTCACCACCGCTCTGATGGAGCAGGACCCCACCCTGGTCTATGTGCCCGCCGGTGAGCTGTACGCCCACCCGGAGACCGTGGAGCTGGCTAAGGGCCGGGTGGCCGTCACCCTGCCCCGTGTGGCCTGGGACCGTGAGCGGGACGAGCTGGTCAAGCAGCTGGAGAAGGCCAGAGAGCTGGGGGTCACCGACGCCCTGGTGGGCAATCTGGGCATGCTGCCCATCGCCAAGGAGCTGGGCTTCACCCTCCGGGGCGACTACGGTCTGGAGGTGTACAACGCCCAGGCCCTCAAGGAGCTCAAGAAGATGGGTCTGGTGTCCTGTGCCCTGTCCTTTGAGCTGAAGCTGGCCCAGGTGCGGGACATCTCCAAGCCCATGGACACCGAGCTCATCACCTACGGCCGCCTGCCCCTGATGATCATGGAGAGCTGCGTCATCAAGAACCGCTCCGGCCGCTGCAACTGCCACAACGAGAACCTGCTCACCGACCGGAAGGGCAAGCAGTTCCCGGTGGTGAAGGCGCCGGGCTGCCGCAACGAGATTCTCAACTGCCAAAAGCTGTTCCTTGCCGACCGGCAGGGGGACTATCAGCGCATCGGCCTGTGGGCCCAGCGGCTCATGTTCACCACCGAGACCGCCGACGAGTGCGCCCGGGTGGCTGAGCGGTACCGGGGAGCGGGTGACTGGACCCCCGGCGAATACACCAGGGGCCTGTACTACCGGGACGTGGAGTAAAGGGAAACCACTGTCCGGGTATAATAAACACATCAAAACATGAGGGCAGCCGCCCTCCGGAGGCAATATGAACCTGAAAATCAAGTATGTATCCCCGAAAATCGGGAAGGAGATCCCCGCGCCCTTTTACGCCAGCGCCGGCGCGGCCGCCATGGACCTGTGCGCCTGCGTGGACGAGCCGGTGACGGTGGAGCCCAGAGCCCTGGTGTCCATCCCCACCGGCATCGCCATCGCCCTGCCCTCCGCGGAGTATGTGGCCCTGGTGTTCGCCCGCTCCGGCCTGGGCATCAAGCATGGCATTACCCTCTCCAACGGCGTGGGCGTCATTGACAGCGACTACCGGGGAGAGATCCGGGTTGGCCTCACCAATCTGTCCGACACGGCCTACACTGTCTCTCCTGGCGACCGCATCGCCCAGCTGGCGGTGATGCCGGTGGTCCAGGCCCAGCTGGAGGTGTGCGACAGCCTGGACGAGACCGAGCGGGGCCAGGGCGGCTTCGGCTCCACCGGAAAGTAAAAAGGAGTATCAGAACATGAAGATTATTCTCGCGTCCCAGTCCCCCCGGCGGAAAGAGCTGCTGGAGCGGATGGGCATTCAGGATTTTGAGACCATCTCCCCCAATGTGGACGAGAGCGCCTTCCACGGCCTGCCCCCCGAGGAGCTGGTCCGCCGCCTGTCCGCCGAGAAGGCGGCCGCTGTGGCCGGAAAGGTGGGGGAGGACGCCATTGTCATCGCCGCCGACACGGTAGTGGCCCTGGAGGGGGCTGTACTGGGCAAGCCCGCCGATGAGCTGGACGCCTTCAAGATGCTCTCCGCCCTCTCCGGCGTGCGGCATCAGGTGTACACCGGCGTCACCGTCTGCCGTGGCGGGGAGAAGCAGACCGCCCATGAGGTCACCGACGTCACCTTCCGTGAGCTGAGCGAGCGGGAGATTGAGGACTATATTTCCACCGGCGAGCCCATGGACAAGGCCGGCGCCTACGGCATCCAGGGCTACGGCGCCCTGCTCATCCAGGGCATCAGCGGCGACTACTACAACGTGATGGGCCTGCCGGTGTGCCGCCTGAGCGGCATGCTCTCCCGCTTCGGGGTGGACTGCCTCAAGCTGGCCGCCCAGGGGTAAGTACCCCATCTGAGGACATAACTGCTGGAAAGACCCGCTCTGGCGGGTGTGGAGGTTGCTTTGAAAGACTTTTTCCGCCATAACGGCGTGCTCATTCTCATTATCGCGGTGCTGCTGGCCCTCATTACGCTGGTGACCTCCGTCCTTCTGGGCGGTACGGCCAACCCCATCGCCAGCGCTGTGGGCTTTGTCACCACACCCGTGCGCAACGGCATCAACGGCTTTGTCAACTGGGTGGAAGGCGTGTACGACTACGCCTTCCAGTACGACCAGCTGGTGGAGGAGAACGAGCAGCTGAAAATCCAGATCGCCGAGATGGAGGAGCAGGTCCGCCAGGCCGAGGCCGACAGCCGGGAGAACGAGCGGCTGCGCAGCCTGCTGGGCCTGCGGGAGCAGCGGAAAGAGCTGAAGCTGGAGTCGGCCACCGTCACCGCCGTGGAGTCCACCAACTGGTACTCCACCTTCACCATCAGCAAGGGTGAGAACATGGGTATTGCCGCCGAGGACTGCGTCATCGACCAGTACGGCAATCTGGTGGGCGTGGTCACCACGGTGGGGCTCAACTGGGCCACCGTCACCACCATCATCGACACCGACACCGAGATGGGCGGCATCCTGGCCCGCACCGACACCGCCGCCATCCTGGAGGGCGACTTTGCCCTCATGGGAGAGGGCAAGCTGAAGCTGAGCTACCTGCCCGAGAACACCGACCTGGTGTCCGGGGACGAGGTGCTCACCTCCGGGCGGGGCGGCGTGTACCCGGCGGGGCTGCTGGTGGGGACCGTGGACACCGTCCACACCGATGACTCGGGCATGACCCGGTACGCCATCATCACCCCATCCGCCGACCTGAACAACCTGCAGCAGGTGTTTGTCATCACCGACTTTGACATTGTGGAGTAAGGGGGCGGACAGATGACACAGCGGGATTTTCTCACAAAATGGCTGATTTACGGCCTTGCCCTTCTGCCCGTGTGGTTTCTGGAGACCTACGTCCTCAGCCGTATCTCCATCTTCGGCGTGTCGCCCACCCTGCTGCCTCTGGCGGCCATCACGGTGGCCGTGCTGGAGGGGGGCGCGTCGGGTGCAGGCTTCGGCCTGGCCGTGGGCGTGATCTGCGACGCGGTGTACGGCACCAACGGCGCCATGACCCTCTCCCTCACCCTGCTGGGCGCAGGAGCGGGCATTACCGCCCAGTACCTGGTACGGCAGAACCTGGTGGGCTGCGTGCTCTGCTCCGCCGCCGGGCTCTTCCTCATTGAACTCTTCCGGGTGGGATGGCGGCTGCTGTTCCAGGTGGCCGACCTGGCCGCCCTGCTGCGGGTGGCCGCCCCCGAATTTATTTTTTCCATGCTTTTTACCCCATTGATCTACGCCATCTTCCACTGGGTCTGGAGCCGGACCCAGTTCGCAACCCTGTTCTAATCCCCGGCGCACCCATGCTCCGGGCAGCCTGTAAGGAGGTACCCCTTGGAAGCCAGACAGTTCCGCGCCCGTCTCCGGGTCATCACCCTGATCCTGGTGCTCATCATCGGCATTTTTACCGCCGTGCTCCACAATCTCCAGATTGTCCACGGCGCCGACTACCGGGAGAAATCCGTCCGCAACATCACCCAGACCGAGACCGTGGAGGCCGCACGGGGCCAGATTCTGGACCGGTACGGCCGTGTGCTGGTGTCCAACAAGACCGTCTACCAGGTCACTCTGGACACCTCCCTCATGGGCGAGGAGTCCAAACGCAATCCCATCCTGCTCTCCCTGCTGGAAATCTGCCGGGAAGAGGGGGTGGAGTGGACCGACGAGGTGCTGCCCATCTCCATGACCGAGCCTTTCACCTATACCGATACCCTCACCGAGACGGGACAGGCCCGGTACGAGAAGTTCCTGGAGCAGATGAAGTGGACCGAGGCGGCAGAGCAGGGGCCGGACATCCTGCTGGCCAAGATGCGGGAGTTCTACAAGGTGGACGACAGCGTCTCGCCTGAGGACGGCCGGGCACTGGTGGGCGTGCTGTGCGAGCTGCGCATGCGCTCCCTGGATATTGTCCGTACCTCCTACGTGTTCGCCCAGGACGTGGACATCGACTTCATCTCCCGGGTGAAGGAGGAGGGGCTGGTGGGCGTCACCATCGAGCCCACCACCGTCCGGCAGTACAACACCACCTACGCCGCCCACCTCCTGGGCCGGGTGGCTCAGATGTATCCTGAAGACTGGGAGTACTACAAGAATATTGACGGCTATTCTATGGACGACACCGTGGGCAAGGACGGGGTGGAGAAGGCCTTTGAGTCCTACCTGAAGGGCACCGCCGGACAGCGGGCCATCAACACCAACACCAACGGCAAGATTGTCTCCCAGTACTGGCTCACCGACAGCGAGACCGGCGAGACTCTGGAGCCCGAGCCGGGCGGCAACGTGAGCCTGACCATTGATATCCGCCTCCAGGAGGTGGCGGAGCGGGCATTGGCCAACGGCATTGAGAGCCTGGAGTCGGAGTACACCGAGGGCGGCGCCGTGGTGATGACCGACATGACCGGCGGCGTGCTGGCCATGGCCTCCTACCCCACCTACGACCTGACCACCATTTACAGCGACACCGCCGCATACAACGAGGCCCTGAACAACCCCCTCAAGCCCTTCAACAACCGGGCCATCTACGGCCTCTACTCTCCCGGTTCCACCTTCAAGATGATTGTGGGCGTGGCGGCTCTCCAGGAGGGGCTGGTGACCCCCACCGAGAAGATTGAGGACACAGGCCGGTTCCAGTACCCGGCGGGGGAGAAATACCCCTACGGCGACTACCACCCCGCCTGTTGGTATTACCTCCAGTACGGCGGAAAGCACGGCATGGAGGACATGGCCAACGCCATCAAGGACTCCTGCAACATCTATTTCTTCACCCTGGGCGACCGGCTGGGCATCGACCTCATCGGCGAGTACGCCTCCATGTTCGGCCTGGGGGAGAGTACCGGCTTTGAGCTGGGCGGGTACAGCGGCCGGGTGGCCGGTCCCGAGACCAGCGAGGCCCTGGGTATGACCTGGTACGGCGGCGACCTGCTGTCCGCCTCCATCGGCCAGGGCAACACCCAGGCCACCCCCCTCCAGCTGGCCAACTACGTGGCCACCCTGGTCAACGGCGGCGACCGGTACTCCACCCACATCCTCCAGAGCGTCAAGTCCAGCGACTTCTCTGAGGTTGTCTACGAGTATGAGCCCCAGCTGCTGGACAGCGTGGACATCGATGAGGAGAACCTGGAGGCCGTCAAGTACGGCATGTACCTGATGGCCAACGAGGGCAGCGTCAAGAACGCCTTTGCCGACCTGCCCGTGGAGGTGGGCGCCAAGACGGGTACCGCCCAGGTGGGCCAGGTGGACAGCGAGTCCAACGCCGTGCTGGTCTGCTTCGCGCCCTACGACGACCCGGAGATCGCCATCTCCGTGGTGGTGGAGCACGGCGGCAGCGGTACCGACCTGGCGGGCATTGCCGCCGAGATTCTGTCCTACTACTTCAGCACCGGCACCACCATGGAGTCGGTGGACGGAGAAAATCAGCTGCTCCACTGAGCGGCATCTGAGAAGAGAAGGGAGGCCTGAGCCGTGAAGCGTGTCCTGACTGTCATACTGGCCCTGGCGCTGACGCTGGGGCTGGGCGGCTGCGCCTCCATGCTGGACCACAACTACACCGTGGTCCAGCCCCACGAGGACGGCCCGACCTCTGACGGCGATGTGATCACTGCTGAGAACTACCAGCAGCTGGAGGACGCGGTCATCTACTTTGTGGACCAGGGCATGTCCTACGGCGTGGTCCACCTGTCCAACTACACCCCCACCCAGAGCGATGTGGAGGCCGATGTGGACGCCGCCTGCCTCTACGCGGTTCAGGAGTACCCCCTGGGGGCCTACGCCGTCAGCTATATCAAACCCCAGACCTCCTATATTGTCTCCTACTATGAGGTGAGCGTGTACATCAGCTACCGCCGCACCCAGGACCAGGTGAACAGCATCGTCTCGGTCACCGGCACCAGCGCCATCCGGGAGGAACTGCGGGACACCCTGCGCACCTTCGGCGCGGAGGCGGTGCTCCGGGTGACCTACTTCAACGAGGACGAGGAGTTTATCCAGGAGCTGGTCCGTCAGGCCTACTATGACACGCCCGAGGCCGCTCTTGGCATGCCGGAGGTGACGGTATCCATCTACCCCGGCCTGCCTGAGGGGGAGGAGACCGCGCCCGGCGGCGTGCGGATTGTGGAGATTCAGCTGAGCTACCCGGAGGACCCGGAGCTGCTCCAGAAGAAAAAGGAAAAGCTGGTGTCCCAGCTCAGCAGCGCCGCCGCCCACCTGGAGGTAAAGGCCGACCAGGCGGGAATCAGGACCCTCTTTGACCTGCTGCGGAACACCGCCCAGTACAGCCTGCGGGACAGCGAGGGGCATAAGGTCAACACGGCCTACGCCGCTCTGGTGGACGGCCGGGCGGACAGCGAGGGCATGGCCCTGGCCTACCAGCTGCTGTGCCAGTACACGGGAATTGAGTGCACCGTGGTGTCCGGCACCCTGGACGGCGCGCCCTGGTACTGGAACATTGTCACCCTGGCCGACGGTGAGAGCCGCCATGTGGACGCCACCCGGGTGGACGGCTTTGCCCTCCAGGACGCGGAGCTGGCGGCCCAGGGCTACCAGTGGAACCGGGAGGATTTCCCCAGCTGCGGCATCCAGCCAGCCTCTGAGGAGACCGTCCTGCCCTCTGATATCCCGGTCCCCTCAGAGGTGCCGGTTCCCTCGGAGATTCCCACCCCTTCCGGCGAGGGGGAAACCCTGATGTCCGTGGGCGTTTTGGGCAAGGAAAAATAAAATCAGAAAAAATGAAAAAAACAGTTGACAGATGGAGCATGAGCCGCTATAATAACATCTGTCGCTTGCGGGTGTAGCTCATCTGGTAGAGCGCCACCTTGCCAAGGTGGAGGTAGCGAGTTCGAGCCTCGTCACCCGCTCCAGTAAAGAAGGACACGATGAAAATCGTGTCCTTCTTTTTTGTTTTCCACCCCGGAGTGCTCCGTGAGCCGGGAAAACATTTCCTCTATCAGATAAAATGCCGGCCCCCTCTGCCTTGCAGCAGAGGGGGCCGGCGTTATAAAGGAGGGGGAAACGGGAAGAAGCGTTACTCGATGACCAGGGTGCTGTGGTCGTAGTTCAGGGTGGCGGTGCCGTCGCCGTTGTCGGTCCAGGTTCCGCCGATGTGGCTGGCGTTGACGGGGCCGCCGCCGGTCTCATTGGCCAGGAAGGTGCCGTCAGGGTAGAGCTCCAGGGTACCGGCGGCCCAGCTGCCCGCCTGGAGGGTGTAGGTGTAGGAGGAACCGGCGGAGACGGTGGTGGGGGTGGTCATAAAGGCAGTGGAGCCAAAGCCGCCGGCCACATGACCGGCCTCGCCGCCGTTGGCCAGGTCAAAGTTCTCCGCCATGATGGGCCAGTTGAAGATGTTGTTGGCAAAGCCGTCGGAGTAGGAGTAGCCGTCCACAAAGAGGTGGTTGTCCCCCAGGGTCAGGCCGTCGCTGACGGTGGTGGTGTCCGACGTGGGGTTGAGCACATAGCTGTTGGTGCTGGTGGCCACGGCGGTGACGGAGTAGGTGGCGCCCCGGGTGAGGGCGTCGGTTACGGTGCCGAAGTTCTCGGGCGAGACGCCGTCAATGGTGAGGGTGACGGTATCGCTGCTGTCGGCGGTGTTGGTGAAGGTCACGTCCACCTTGTCGGGATAGGCCTCGTACAGGTAGGCGTTCATATTGGCCACCTGCACGCCCATGGTGCCGTCGAAGGTGTTCCAGTAGTAGTTGATCTCGGGCGCGCTCTGGTTGCCGGTGTAGATGTACTCGGCGGTGGCGGCGGTGGACATCTGATAGGCGTCGTCGGTCAGGTCGGGGAAGGCGTACACTTTTACCAGATAGTCGCCGAAGGCATACTGGAAGGCGTCGGAGAAGAGGCCGGAGTAGGTGTTGCTGTCGTTAGCCTCGATGGGGTCGCTGGAGTAGATGAAGGTGTCGTCGTCGGAGGTGGCGTCGGGGGCGCAGAAGTAGATGAGGTAGTACTCCGCGTTCTCCACGCCGGTAAAGGAGTAGCTGCCGTCCTCGCCCACGGTGAAGTCGGCGGGAGCGGCCAGCTGGACGGCGTCGCTGTCGCTGCCGGGCGTAGCGGCGGGCTTGTCGGTCTGGCCGGAGGCGAACAGGGTCTTGAGGATGGCGGAGGTGGTGGAGAAATAGGTCTCGGTGTTCTCCGCCAGGGAGGAGCCGCAGGCGGTGCAGCTCAGGCAGAGCAGGCCTGCCATCAGGCCCAGGAGAAGCTTACGCTTTTTCATGGTCAAATTCTCTCCTTTCTGGTGAAGCAGGAGACGATCTCGATGATGACGGTGACAAAGCACAGGATCATGATGGACACCACGGGGAACAGGGTGCCCCGGGAGCCGTACATGGTGATATTGTTGAGGCGGTCGGCCCAGACGGGGTAGCTGTTGAGGAAGAACAGGCCCACGCCGAAGGACACGCACAGCACAGCCGCCAGGTTGAGCACCTCGGCCACCTTGTTGTCCATCAGGGCGTAGAGCACGGCGCACACAACGCCCAGAGCCAGGGCTGCGAACACCACCGTGTCAAAATAGTCGTACACGGCGCCGTAGATGCAGAAGATCACCAGGGTGACCAGGTTCAATGCCGCGCTCAGGAGACTGACCTTTGCGCTCAGACTCTTTACTTTACTCATAACTCAACCCTCCTGTACAGCGGTGCGCTTCTTGTCCTTGCAGATGGAGACCACGCAGATCACCGTGCACACCACAAAGCCCAGGGCGAACACGGCGGTGGCGGAGAGCATGGCGGTCTGCCACCAGGGCACCACGGTGACCACGATGCTGTTGCTGCTCAGACCGTTGACGGACACGGAGTTGACGGCGGCGTAGATGTTGTGCTTGGTCATCTGGCGCAGGCACTGGAGCATGTAGCCGTCGCCGGCGTCAATAAAGGACTGGATGGCAGCGGCGGTCTCGCCGGGGTCCAGGCAGAAGAAGGTCAGGCCGGCGTCGAACATCTCCTCATAGTGGGTCTTGTAGAGGGAGCTCTTGGAGAAGCCGTCGGTGGTGATGTGGCCCTGGAAGCCCCACTCGCCCCGCAGCACGTTGGTCAGCAGGTTCTTGTCGGTGGCGGCGTAGATGACGCCCAGACGGTTGAAGGCGGTCATGACGCTGTTGGCGCCGCCCTCACAGAAGGCGCCCTCGCAGACCCGCAGGTAGATCTCACGCAGGGCCTGCTCGTTGGTGAAGGTGGCCAGGCTCTCGCGGTGGGACTCCTGGTCGTTGAGGACGAAGTGCTTCACGGCGTAGTTGATGCCGTTTTCCTGCATGGCGGCGGCCTCATAGGAGGTCACGATGTAGGACAGGTTGCCGTCCTCGGAGACATACTGGTGGTTGCGGCCGCCAAAGGGGGTGCGGTGCAGGTTGCCGGCGCCGTACCAGATCTCGTTCAGACCGCAGAAGGCGGTCTCAAGGGCCAGATAGCGGCCGCGGGAGGTGCACAGGTCGGTGTTCCAGGTGCGGGCGGTGGTGGGCTCGGACACCCAGGTCAGAGCGTTCTCACCGGTGGCGGTCAGGGTGCCGGAGCTGCGGCAGTCGTCGGTGCGGCCCTGAGCGGGGATGCCCAGACGGTCAATGCCGGCCACGCCGAAGGTGTCGGGCAGCAGGGCGGCCATCTCTTCCACGGTGAACTGGTCCAGGAAGGAGTTCCAGGTCTCGTCATCGTCATAGTCCACCAGACGCATGTCGATGAAGGACAGGCCGTTCTCCGCGCCCTGGGTGAAGCTGTCCACAGAGGGAGCGTCGGCGGGGGTCTCGTACCAGTCCAGGTTCAGGTCCTCCATCATCTCGTCGGTGGCGTCCACCACAACCGCCTCGGCGGGATAGGTGCCCTCCCAGTCGCTGCGGGAGAGATAGGTGAAGTCAATGCCGTAGTAGCTCAGGTCGGCGTGGTCAAACTGGTTGGTGACCTCCACGCCGGTGAACCGGGACAGGTTGTAGCTCTCGGTGTCCAGCTCGGCCTGGTTCCAGGTGTGGGTCTTGGCGGCGGTGCCGTCGTAGTCCATGCCGTCGGCGGTGGTGTAGCCCTTGGCGGCCAGGATGTTGTTCAGGGCGTCATGGGCGTTGTCGCCGATGGACAGGTAGTAGTCGCCGGCGGAGAGGATGTAGCCCTGGGCGCCCTTGGAGTCGTAGCTGGCCAGGAAGTACCGCTCCACAGGCACGGTGACGGTCTCGCTCTCGCCGGGCTCCAGAATATCGGTCTTGCCGAAGCCCACCAGATTGACGGCAGCCTTCTCCACGTTGTTCTGCTTCTCGTAGTCGCCGTAGGGGGTCTGGGCGTAGACCTGGACCATGCTCTTGCCGGCCACGGACCCGGTGTTGGTCACCTGGACGGTCACCATGTAGTTGTCGCTGTCGGCGTCATACTCCACGCCCTGGAGTACCTGGTCAAATGTGGTGTAGCTCAGGCCGTAGCCGAAGGTGTAGGCCACCTCGTCGGCATAGTTCCAGCTGCTGCCGGTGGAGGAGCCCACGGCGCTGGAGGCGTTGCCGTTGCCCATGACCACGTCCTCGTACCGGGTCTCGTAGTACTTGTAGCCCACGTAGATGCCCTCGGCGTAGATGACGTAGTAGTCAATCTCACGGCCGTCGTTGGTGGTATCGGTGCAAGTGGCGTTGACCTCGTCCACGTTGCCCCACATCTGGGTGTTGTCGCCGGCGTAGGTGACGGCGGGGGAGGACAGGGAGTTGACGGCGTAGGTGTCCACGGTGTGGCCGGAGGGGTTCACATTGCCCACGATGACGTTGGCCACGCCCTCAAAGCCCACAGCGCCGGGGTCGCCGCACAGCAGGCAGGCGTCCACGCCGTAGTCGGCCAGCCAGCCCAGCTCCATCATGGCCTCGGAGTTGATGACCACGACGATCTTGCCGAACACGCCGGCGTCCTTCTGCTCCTTCAGGTAGGCCATGAGGGCCTCCTCGTTGGTGCTCAGACCCAGCATGTGGTTGCCGTCGGTGCCATAGAGGGCGTTGTCGTTGCTCTCGCCGCCCACACGGGTCAGGACCACCAGAGCCGCGTCGTTGTAGCCGCTCTGCCAGGAGGACTCATAGGCCTTCACGTCGGAGATAGGGGCCTCGATGACCTCGGTGTTGGTGGTCTTGCTCAGCTTGCTGTACACATTGTCCGCCAGGGTGGTGTTCACGTTCTCAGCGCCCAGGACCTTCTGCATGGCGGAGTTGAAGGTCATGGTGGGGATGGAGGCGATGGAGGACGTGCTGGAGTTGGAGTTGTAGGAGCCGTTGCCGAAGATGGTAACCTGGCTGCCGGCAGCAAGAGGCAGGGCGGCGTTCTCGTTGCGGAGGAGGACGGTGCCCTCCTCGGCCTGGAGCACGTTTTCGGCCGCCACGGCCATCTCCAGCTTGAGGGCGGACTGCTTGTTGGTGTAGTCCGTGCCGAACTCGCTGGTGTAATAGGCGGTGTCCACCTCGGTGCCGTCATCCACGGTGATGATCTCGCTGGTGCTCACGTTGAGGGCGCTGTTGATGGCGCCGGCATACTCGAACATCAGGGTGGACGCCGAAATGGTCAGGAGCATGAGAAACGCCATGACTGCGGCCAGGCCGCGTGTAATGGATGCCTTTCTTTTCATAGTAACCTCCCAGATTCCGGAATGTTTGCCCGCTGCCGTCTGTATACGGCTGGGGCAGGTGCGCTGTGGCTTCTGCGGTATGTTCCCCCTTTCCTTGTGACGCTGCCGGATTGTGTCCGGGCACGCTTCGCCTGCAAGTATAGCAGACGAAAGCGGGAAAATTTCGTGTGCTCCTCAAACGGTTCCTTTCGGCCCCGAAACGGATCGGGAAAAACAAAAGACCCCGGACGGCGTTTGCCGTCCGGGGTCAGAAAGCGGGATTCAGTTGGAGGGGATGGCGATGGTGACCCGCAGCAGGAACAGATTGCGCTCCGTGCTGATAAAAAGCTGGCCGCCGTACTTTTTGGCGGCGTAGCGGATGTTCTTGATGCCGAAGCCGTGGTAGCCGTTGTTCTCCTTGGTGGTGACCGGCAGGCCGTCCTCAAAGGTGAGCGCCTGCTCGTAGTAGTTCTCAAACTGGAAGAGGAGCAGTCCGCCCCTGGCCCACACGGACACCGCAATGACCCGCTTCTCCGGGTCGGGCAGCTGGATGACGCTCTCAATGGCGTTGTCCAGGGCGTTGCCGAAGATGGTGTAGATATCGGTGCTGTCCAGGAAGGCGAGAGGGCGGCCGTCGGCCACGCAGGTCAGGTTGATCTGGTGGGCCTCGCAGTACAGGCTCTTCTCGGTGAGCACTGTGTCCAGCACCTCGTTGCCCGTGACCAGGGTGGAGTCGTAGATGTGGATGGACTCCTCCAGCTCGGAGAGATACCGCTCCCGATCGGCGCCGCCGCCGGGCCGCAGGGAGGAGAGCTGGTGCTTCAGGTCGTGGCACTTCCGGTTGATGATGTCAATGTTCTCCTTGGTGATGCGGTACTGATCCTTCTGCTGGTCCCGCAGGTACTGCTGGAGCACCACCTCACGCTCCAGCTGGAGCTGCTTGACCTGGCTGACCTGGACCCACAGGAAGAACAGGCAGCAGAACATGGCGTACAGCCGGCAGATAAGGAGCAGGTCCGGGTTTCCCGCGGCGGAGGCCCGGCTGGTGGCCAGACTGAGCACCAGCACCACCGCCAGAATGACCACCACCGAGAAGAGGACCCGGCGGGTGTCCAGATGATAGCGGGCGTCCCCGGCCAGCAGAAAGCCCACCGGAAACTGGAGGGAGGAGAGGGGCTGGAGGGTCACCACCGCCACGCAGGCCAGAAAGCCCAGCGCCAGCCGCCAATGGGCATGGCTGCGCTTCTTCAGGGGCCAGAAAAACAGCATACAGCACACAAGCAGCTCCATGGTAAATTTGGACCGGTCCAGGAAATCCGCTAAGGTCATCACCGTCCGCCACCTCCGTAGTAGGCCGCCACTGCAGCTAAAAATTCCTCCCGCCGCCGCCGGGAGATGAGCAGCTGTTCGCCGCCCACCACTGCAAAATTGCCCTTGATCTCCGCCACATGGCGCAGATTGACCAGATATCCCTTGTTGCACCGGGCAAAATTGGCCCCCGCCAGCGTCTCCTCCATACCGGACAGGGTGCCCGGCATGGTGTACACCCGTCCTGCGGTGTGGATCTGGAGCTGGTGGTCGATGACCTCAATATAGGTGATCCCGTGGGTGGACAGGCGGAGCATGCCGTCCTCCGTGGGCACCAGCAGGCTCCGCTGCTCCCGGCTCTGCAGGGTGGCCACCACCTTGTCCATCTTCAGGGCAAAGGCGAAGTAGCTCACCGGCTTGAGTACAAAGTCCAGGGCACCCACCTCATAGCCCTTGATGGCGTATTTGGCCATATTGGTGATGAAAATCATGATCACGTCCGGGTCCACCGCCCGGATGCGGCCCGCCGCCGACATGCCATCCAGATGGGGCATCTCAATGTCCAGCAGGAGCACGTCATAGATGGGGGTGTAGCACTCCACCGCCTCGGCTCCGTCGGCGTACACCGTCACCTCAACGGTCACCCCGGCCGACTTCTCGTACCGGTCCAGGTAGGAGCGGAGCAGCTCCACCGCCTTGGGGTCGTCCTCCACAATGGCAACACGAATCAAGCGCAACGCCTCATCTCCCATGCTATCCTCTGCCGATATTAATATGGAAGAGAAAATAGCACAAGCGTACTTGAAAAAGGGAGAGAAAAATGCCCCGAAGGACAGACCTTCGGGGCATAAAAGAGGCAAAACGGAGGAATCAGCCGGCGGCAGGGGTCAGCATGCGCACCAGGATGACGGCCAGCTCGGCCCGGGTGGTGTAGCCCAGAGGGCTGAGGGTGCCGGCGCTGGTGCCGGTGATAAGTCCGGCGCCCACGGCGTGCTTCATGCCGTCCACCGCCCACTTGGACACCTTGTCCCCGTCGGGGTAGAGGCTGAGGACGCCCTCGGCCAGAACGTGGCCCTTATAATAGGTATAGCGGCTGAGGAACAGGGCCAGCTGCTCCCGGGTCACCAGGTCGTTTGCGCCCAGGCGGCCGTCGCTGTATCCGTCGGCAATCTGGGTCTCTCTGGCCCAGCGGGTGGCCTTGTCGCACCAGCTGCCAGTCGCCACGTCGGGGAAGCCGGTCTGGCTAGTGGGCTCGGGACAGCCCTCCATCCGCCACAGCACCGTGATGACAGTGGCACGGGTCACATAGGCGTTGGGGGCAAAAGAGGTGGAATTGGTGCCGTTCATCAGGCCCTTGTCCGTCACGGTCTGCACCGCTTCGGCATACCAGGCAGTGTCCTTTACATCACTATAATCAGAGGCCCAGGCCATGGGGGTCAGGCACAGCGCCAGGCTCAGGGCGCACAGAGAGGCGAGAATTTTGCGTTTCATGGGGGTGGTACACCTGCTTCCGTTAAAATCGAGGCAAGTATACCATAATAATTTTACAAATTTGTGAACGGCCGCTCATTTTGTCAAAACGCCGTAAAATCCGCCCCTATCGCAGGGCCCAGGAGAGCATGAGCAGCAGCCCGAAGCCGGGTGCGCCCAGTACCCCCAGCACCAGGGCGTTGAACAGGTTGACCCCAAGGGTCACGCCGATGAGGCCGCCCACCTTGCCGAACAGCCACAGGACGGCCAGCCCTACGCCGGTGCGGCCCAGCAGCCGCAGCAGGCTCTTGATGGGCTTTCCCAGGGCGGCCATGGCCACCACCAGCACCAGACCGCCCAGAAGCCAGGGGAGCATATTCACCAGGGATTCCACAGCGTTCACCTCTGCGCAAAGTCTGCCGGAACCCGGGCGGCGGGGCAGGATGCCCCTATCTTCTCAGCGGTGTGCCGTCCATCTCCTTGACCCGGCGGAGCAGGTAGGAGTAGCGGGCCTGGAGGGCGTTGATTTCAAACACATAGGATTCGATGAGGTCCGGGTCCCGGGCCGAGTTGAAGCCGGAGTAGGCCTGGGCGATGAGGGTGCGGGTGCGGGCGAGTCCTTCCAGCAGCTCATCACGCTCTTCGTCCTGGGGTGTGGGGTGCTTTTTGCAAAACGGCAGGGTCCTGGCGGATTCAGCCATGGGACCGGCCTCCTTTCCGTATGGTGAAGTACTGATACAGTCTATTTTCATTCTGGACAAATATGACAGGCTTTATACCAGAAATAACCATACATGTCCGGCGGCAAACGGCACATACTACACTCGGACAAGGCATAGCGCACCTCCTCTCTTTTTAAGCCGGTGCCCGGCAGGGCCCGCCCAATCGGGCGGACCCCTGCCCCACGGCGAAAGGCGAAAAGGGAAGGACGTGCCGGGAACGGCGGCAAAAGCCGCCCCGCCCGCAGAAAAAACAGCCCTGTCCCGTCCGGCGCAGTGGGAGACAAGGGATCCTCCCGCCGGATGAGCAAAAGCAGCCGGGGCCGTCTCTCAAAAGGGACGGTCCCGGCTCTTTTCCATCCTCACCCGCCGCCGCCCTTTCCTTGACAGGAGGGGCAAATTGGAGATAAAATAATACAATGTAAAACTGTGTAATGCGAGGAGAAAGCAATGGCCAAAGCCAGCAAAACCTACGGCAACGAGTCCATTTCCGCCCTCAAGGGCGCCGACCGGGTGCGCAAGCGCCCGGCTGTTATCTTCGGCTCCGACGGGCTGGAGGGCTGCGAACACGCCGTATTTGAAATTTTGTCCAACGCCATCGACGAGGCCCGTGAGGGCCACGGCAGCGTCATCACTGTCACCCGGTACGAGGACAAGTCCATCGAGGTGGAGGACTTCGGCCGGGGCTGCCCCGTGGACTGGAACGAGAAGGAGCAGAAGTACAACTGGGAGCTGGTGTTCTGTGAGCTGTACGCCGGCGGCAAGTACAACAACAACGACGGCGACAACTACGAATACTCCCTGGGCCTCAACGGCCTGGGCTCCTGCGCCACCCAGTACGCCAGCGAGTACTTTGACGCAGTCATCCACCGGGACGGCTTTGAGTACACCCTCCACTTTGAGAAGGGCGAGAACATCGGCGGCCTGAAAAAGGAGCCCTACACCGGCAAAAAAACCGGCTCCAAATTCCGCTGGAAGCCCGACCTGGAGGTCTTTACCGATATCAGCATCCCGGTGGAGTACTACCTGGACGTGATGAAGCGTCAGGCCGTGGTCAACGCGGGGGTCACCTTCCGGTTCCGCAACCAGGTGGGCAGCAAGTTCGAGACCACCGAGTTCAAGTACGACAACGGCATTGAGGACTATGTGAAGGAGCTGGCGGGGGAGAATCCCCTGACCCAGCCCGTGTTCTGGCAGACCGAGCGCAAGGGCCGGGACCGGGAGGACAAGCCGGAGTACAAGGTGAAGCTGAGTGTGTCCTTCTGCTTCTCCAACGCGGTCCAGATCATCGAGCACTACCACAACTCCTCCTGGCTGGAGCACGGCGGCAGCCCGGAGAAGGCCATGCGCTCCGCCTTTGTCTCCGCCATCGACGGCTACCTGAAGGCCCAGGGCAAGTACCAGAAGAGCGAGAGCAAGATCACCTGGAACGACATCCAGGACTGCCTTATCCTGGTGAGCAACAACTTCTCCACCCAGACCTCCTACGAGAACCAGACCAAAAAGGCCATCAACAACAAGTTCGTCCAGGAGGCCATGACCGAGTTCCTCAAGAGCCAGATGGAGGTCTACTTCATCGAGAATCCCTTTGACGCCCAGAAGATTGGCGAGCAGGTGCTCATCAACAAGCGGGCCAGAGAGAACGCGGAGAAGGCCCGGCTCAACATTAAGAAGAAGCTGACCGGCAGCATGGATATCTCCAACCGGGTGCAGAAGTTTGTGGACTGCCGCACCAAGGACACCGAGCGCCGGGAGCTCTACATCGTGGAGGGCGACTCCGCTATGGGCGCGGTCAAGCTGAGCCGGGACGCCGAATTTCAGGGCATCATGCCCGTCCGGGGCAAGATTCTCAACTGCCTCAAGGCCGACTACGCCAAGATTTTCAAGAGCGAGATCATTACCGACCTCTTGAAAGTGCTGGGCTGCGGCGTGGAGGTCAACGACAAGCACGCCAAGGACATGGCCACCTTTGACCTGATGAACCTGCGGTGGAACAAGGTGGTCATCTGTACCGATGCCGACGTGGACGGCTTCCAGATCCGCACCCTGATTCTGACCATGCTCTACCGCCTTACCCCCACCCTCATCCAGCGGGGGTATGTGTATATCGCCGAGTCCCCCCTGTACGAGATCAACTGCAAGGAAAAGACCTGGTTTGCCTACTCCGACAAGGAGAAGAACGACATTGTGGCCTCCCTGGAGGGGAAAAAGTACACCGTCCAGCGGTCCAAGGGTCTGGGCGAGAACGAGCCGGACATGATGTGGCTCACCACCATGAATCCGGAGACCCGGCGCCTCATCAAGGTCATGCCCGAGGACGTGGAGCGCACCGCCCAGGTCTTCGACCTGCTGCTGGGAGACAATCTCCAGGGCAGAAAGGACCACATTGCAGAAAACGGGTATAAATATCTGGAACTGGCGGATATTTCTTAAGCGGACAAGTTCATAGACAGCGGACCGCCGGGAAACGGTCACCGAAAGGACAAACGGAAATGGGGAGGTTTTTGTAATGAAAAGGACCCTTGCACTGTTCCTGTCCCTGGCACTGGCGCTGACCCTGATTGCCCCGTCCCTGACCGCCTCCGCGGCCGATGTGCAGCCCACGCCCCCCGACTGGTGTCCGGCGGAGGAGTACGTGGTGTTCCCCGACAGCCAGGCCTATGAGGCCGACACCTGGGAAAAGATTCTCTCCCTGCGGGCCCACGCGGCGGCGGGCAACCTGGAGCCGGTCAGCGGCGTGGACACGGTGCTCTTCAACCGGCTGCGGGAGCTCCAGCGGATGACCACCGATCCGGGTGTCCGGTTCGAGCTGGGACTGCTGTCGGTCAAATTCGCCCTCAACGCCGCCGCCAAGGGGGAGAAGGTGTCCCCCAGCAGCGACTTTGAGATGGCGGCCACCTATGCCGGCGGCCAGGAGCCTGCCACCTACCTGTGCTACCTGTGGAACGCCCGGCTGGCCCTGGCCTCCCGGGATATCACCACCGGCCTGGAGGGCGGGCTGGGCTGGTATGTGGGAGCGCTGGAGTACCTGCTGTCCTATGAGCAGTTCACCATGGAGGACGTCTATAACAGCGTGCTCACCGGCATCATCCCGGCCCAGCGGCTCAGCTACGCCAAAAACCTGATTTTCGTCACCCTGGACGGCACCGTGGTCCACCCCAGGTCGGTGCGCCTGAGCGCCGACTACCTGGACACCACCACCGCTCAGGCCCGCTACCAGCGCACCATGGTCCCCGTCCGGCGGCTGGCCGAGCTGATGGGCGCAACAGTGGACTATGACGCCCAGACGGGCAACATCACCATCCGCCGGGCGGAGGACGTGTTCGTCATGACTCTGGGCAGCACCCAGGCCACCCGCAACGGCGACCCCTTCCAGATGGACGTGGCCCCCTACGCCGAGAACAACCGCACCTATATCCCCATCCGCTACATCGCCGAATTTTTCGGCCAGAAGGTGGAGTGGCTGGCGGATCAGCAGCACGTCCGCATTACCGAGGACAAGAGCGTGGCGGAGGGCTCCAACCTGGAACGCTGGGCCCTGGCCATGAGCGCTGTGCTCAACTATGAGAACAACCCCGGCGAGGCCATGCTCTTCGGCGGCAAGCAGCGCTTCGGCACCGATCCAGTGGGGGGAACCAACACCAACCGGCTGCAGATGACCGGTCCGGACATGGGCCGCAAGATTCTGCGGGAGGGCTGGGGCATCATTGACCGGGCCGCCCTGCTGGACATGGCCACGGTCCTGAGTGGCAGCAGCCACGCCTGGGACCTGTTCCGGGTGAGCACCCTGGCCCAGTGGGGCTATCTGGCGGGCTTTGTAACCTACCGTGAAGCCCTGGCCATGGTGGAACCGGCCGCCATCGGGGTGTATGAGCGGTACGACAGCTGGAAGGAGGCCTACACGGACTACCTGACCGGCTGGGTGGAGTGGTCTGGCCAGGACGCGGCCGACGTCTGGCAGACCAGCCGGGGCCAGCTCTACCAGACCATTCTGGAGGACCCGGCCATGGCCCATATTCTGGACGATACCCTGTTCCGTGACGGCGTGATTGGACTGCCCGACGGAAACTGAAAGAGGATTGATCACCATTGGCTAAGAAAAGAACCCCCGAGGAGGGGGCGAAGCACAAAAATAACCCCAACGTCATGGGCCTGCGGCCCGAGGTGCTGGAGCAGCCCATCACCGAGACGCTGGAGATCAACTACATGCCCTACGCCATGAGCGTCATCGTCTCCCGGGCCATCCCGGAGATTGACGGCTTCAAGCCCAGCCACCGGAAGCTGCTGTACACCATGTACCAGATGAAGCTGCTGGGCGGCGCCCGCACCAAGAGCGCCAACGTGGTGGGCCAGACCATGAAGCTCAACCCCCACGGCGACGCCGCCATCTACGACACCATGGTCCGTCTCTCCCGGGGCTACGGAGCTCTGCTCCACCCCCTGGTGGACTCCAAGGGCAACTTCGGTAAGGTCTACTCCCGTGACATGGCCTGGGCCGCCAGCCGTTACACCGAGGTTCGGCTGGACGGCATCTGCGCCGAGCTGTTCCGGGACATCGACCAGGACACCGTGGACTTTGTGGACAACTACGACGGCACCATGCAGGAACCCACCCTGTTGCCCACCACCTTCCCCAACGTGCTGGTGAGCGCCAACCAGGGCATCGCCGTGGGCATGGCGTCCAACCTGTGCGGCTTCAACCTGGCCGAGGTGTGCGACGCCACGGTGGAGTACCTGAAGCACCCCGACTGCGACCTGACAGTGGTGCTCAAGGCCCCCGATTTCCCCACCGGCGGCGAGCTGCTCTATGACGCCGCCGAGATCGCCCAGATCTACAACACCGGCCGGGGCTCCTTCAAGGTCCGGGCCCGGTGGCGCTACCTGAAGAGCGAGAACCTCATCGAAATCTACGAGATTCCCTACTCCACCACCGTGGAGGCCATCATGGACAAGGTGGCCGAGCTCATCAAGGCGGGCAAGGTGAAGGAAATCGCCGACATGCGGGACGAGACCGACCTGACCGGCCTGAAGCTGACCATCGACCTGAAGCGGGGCACCGACCCGGACAAGCTGATGCAGAAGCTGTTCCGCGCCACCCCCCTGATGGACTCCTTTGCCTGCAACTTCAACATCCTCATCGCCGGCATGCCCCGGGTCATGGGCGTGCGGGAGATTCTGGAGGAGTGGACGGCCTGGCGAATGGAGGGCGTGCGCCGACGGACCTACTTCGTCATGAAGAAGAAGCAGGAGAAGCTGCACCTCCTCAAGGGCCTGAAGAAAATCCTGCTGGACATCGACCGGGCCATCAAGATCATCCGGGAGACCGAGGAGGACGCCGAAGTGGTGCCCAACCTGATGATCGGCTTCGGCATCGACAACATCCAGGCCGAGTACGTGGCCGACATCAAGCTGCGCAACATCAACAAGGAGTATATCCTCAAGCGGATTGAGGAAACCTCTACACTGGAGGAGGAGATCGCCGACCTCCAGGATATCGTCAGCAACCCGGGCCGCATCAAGAAGATTATCATCGCCGAGCTGGGCGCCGTGAAGAAGAAGTACGCCCAGCCCCGCCGGACCGAGATCATCTACGAGCACCAGCGCCTGTCCGAGCCAGAGCCGGAGGAGGAGATCCCCGACTACCCGGTCACCGCCTTCCTCTCCCGTGAGGGATACTTCAAGAAGATTACCCCCGCCTCTCTGCGCATGAACAGCGAGCAGAAGTACAAGGAGGGGGACGGGGCGTGGCTCCAGTGGGAGTGCACCAACCGGGACGAGCTGCTGGTCTTTACCGACAGGCAGCAGTGCTACAAGACCCGCATGAGCGACTTCGACGACGCCAAGGCCTCCGTGCTGGGCGACTATCTGCCCACCAAGCTGGAGATGGAGGCGGGGGAGAGCGTGGTGTGGGCCTGCGTCCCCGGGGACTACTCGGGCAACCTGCTCTTCTTCTTCCGCAACGGTAAGGCCGCCCGTGTGGAGCTGGCTGCCTACCAGACCCAGACCCGCCGCCGGAAGCTGACCGGCGCCTACTCCGACAAGTCCCCCCTGGCCGCCGCTCTGCTGCTGCGGGAGGACCTGGAGCTGGCGGTGATCTCCACCGAGGGCCGCTGCCTCATCTTCCACACCGCCCTACTTGCCCCCAAGGCCACCCGCACCACCCAGGGCGTCAACGTGATGACCCTCAAGCCCAAGTATTCCGTGGACCGTGTGGAGCCGGTGGAGGGCAGCCCCATTGTCAACACCGCCCGCTACCGGGCCCGCAGCCTGCCCGTGGCCGGCGCCCTCCTAAAGGGAGAGGACCGGGGCGAGGAGCAGATGAGCCTGCTCTGAGCCGGGAAACAAGACGGCATCAACCCAGCCGGGAGCAGGCGTGTCCCCGGCGCCCGTGAGAGGTATGTATGAAACCAAAATCCAAAGCGTTCAACCTGGTATGGTCCTACTTCATGATCACCCTGGCCTCGGCCATCTACGCCGTGGGCTTCAACTGGTTCTACGTGCCCAACGACATCGCCTTCGGCGGCATCACCGGCGTGGGCCAGATCATCAACGCCATTCTGCCCTGGGCCCCCATCGGCACAGTGGTCATCATCCTCAATATCCCCCTGTTCATCCTGGGCTGGCGGCTGCTGGGAGGACACCTGCTGCTGTCCTCCCTCTACGCCATGGCGGTGTCCTCCGTGTTCATCGACATCGTCAACAGCATCTGGACCTTTGAGCCCATGGACTCCATGCTGGCCTGCGTCTTCGGCGGCGTGCTCATGGGCGCCTCCCTGGGCATGGTGTTCCAGCAGGGCGCCACCACCGGCGGCACCGACCTCATCGCCCGTCTGCTCAAGCTGAAAATCACCTGGCTGCCTATGGGCAAGCTGCTCATCGCCACCGATATGGTGGTCATCGTGGCCAGCGCCATCGCCTTCGGCAGCGTGTACAGCGCCCTCTACGGCGTGGTGGCCCTGTATATCGCCGGTATCGTCATGGACCGGATGCTCTACGGCCTGGACAGCGCCAAGGTGGCCTATATCATCAGCGACCGCTTCAAGGAGATTGCCGATACTCTGGTCAACGACCTGGACCGGGGCGTCACCATCCTCCAGGGCCAGGGCGCCTACTCCGGCGCGGAGAAGAAGGTACTCATGTGCGCCTTCAAGCAGCGGCAGATTGTGTCCATCAAGAAGATGGTCAAGGAGCTGGACCCCTCCGCCTTCATCATCGTGTGCGACGCCCACGAGGTGCTGGGAGACGGCTTCCGGGAGTACCAGCAGAACGAATTGTAAGGAGCGTGCGCGTTCCGGGCCCCATCCCGGACGCATAAAATAGAGAGAGGAGCGTTACATATGGCAGATATCGAAAAACTGCGCAGGAATCTGGAGGACAACGGCTTTGCCACCAGCTATTTTGAGACCGCCGAGGAGGCCGCCCGCTATCTGGACAGCAAGCTGGACGGTAAGACCATCGGCATCGGCGGCACCATGACCGCCCAGCAGATGGGCCTCGACAAGCTGCTGCCCTCCCACAATACAGTCCACTGGCACTGGCTGGGCGGCACCGCCCAGGACGCCGCCAAGGCTCAGGTGTATATCAGCTCGGTCAACGGCCTGGCTGAGACCGGCGAGATTGTCAATATCGACGGCACCGGCAACCGGGTGGTGGGCACCATCTGCGGCCATGAGGCGCTCTATCTGCTGGTGGGCGTGAACAAGATCGCCCCCGACTATGACCAGGCCCTCTGGCGTGCCCGGAACATCGCCGCCCCCAAGAACGCCCAGCGCCTCAAGCGCAAGACCCCCTGTGCCGAGAAGGGCGACCGGTGCTACAACTGCAACAGCCCCGAGCGCATCTGCCGTGCCCTCACCGTGCTGTGGAAGAAGCCCAACGGTATCCCCTACGCCGAGGTGATCCTCATCAACCAGGAGCTGGGGCTTTAAGACGCTGCAATTCTGAATCCAGTAAGGATGATTTCCATTGATAGATGCACAGACTTATGACTCAAAGGACCTGAGATTCAAAACCCCCTACGGCGCCGTCCCCGGCGGCACCGAGGTCACCTTCACCCTCCGCCCTCTCCGCAGCGAGGGCTATTCCCGAGGCGTGCTCACCGCCCGGCTGGAGTCCTGGGACAACAAGCGCATTGAGGTGCCCATGCTGTGGACCGGCCTGGACGGCGAGCGGGACATGTTCACCGGCTCCATCAACACCGACGGCTACATGGGCCTCATCTGGTACTCCTTCCGCCTGGAGCGGCTGGACGGCAAGTCGGGCAGAGAGTCTCAGGAATATCAGCTCACCGTTTACGACGAAAACGACAAGGTGCCCCGCTGGTTCGGCGAGGGCATGGCCTATCAGATCTTCCCCGACCGGTTCTGCCGCCTGAGCGTGCCCAATCCCGCCGGTATGGTGGGCGGCCGCTGGGTCCACCAGAGCTGGGAGGAGGAGCCGGAGTACCGCCCCGACCAAAATGGAGAGATCCGCAACCGGGACTTCTTCGGCGGCAGCCTGGCGGGTATCCGCTCCAAGCTGCCCTACCTGCGGGACCTGGGGGTGGAGACCATCTACCTCTGTCCCATCTTTGAGGGCCCGGAGAACCACCGGTACGGCGTGGGTGACTACGAGAAGGTGGACCCCATGCTGGGCACCAAGGAGGAGTTCTCCGCCCTGTGCGCGGAGGCCCACGCCATGGGCATGCGGATTATGCTGGACGGCGTGTTCAACCACACCGCCTTTGTCAGCAAGTACTTCAACGGCGACGGTTCCTACCCCAACGCCGGCGCCTGCCAGGGTCCCCAGTCCCCCTACTACGACTGGTTCTGCTTCCAGCAATGGCCCAGCCAGTACACCTCCTGGTGGGGCATCTACTCCCTGCCCACCACCAACAAGAACAGCCACGCCTGGCTGGAGTACATCACCGGTGAAAACGGCATTATCCGCTCCTGGCTGCGGGCCGGAGCGGACGGCTGGCGGCTGGATGTGGCCGACGAGCTACCCGACCGGGTGGTGGCCGCCATCCACGACGCTGTCCGTGCGGAGAAGCCCGACGCGGTGATCATCGGCGAGGTGTGGGAGGACGGGTCCAACAAGATTGCCTACAGCGTCCGCCGCAAGCATATCCTGGGCGGCCACTGCGACGGCCTGATGAATTATCCTTTCCGCACCGCTCTGGTGGACTACCTGCTGGGCGGCGGCGCGGAGCACTTCCGCAATTCCATGGAGACCCTGCGGGAGAACTACCCGGAGTTTGCCTGGCACTCGGCCATGAACACCCTGGGTACCCACGACACCATGCGTATCCTCACCCTGCTGGGGGAGAAGAGCGAGCAGCGGGGCCAGAGCCGGGACTGGCGCGCCCACGCCCGGCTCAACGACCACGACCGTGCCCACGGTAAGGCACGGCTGGCGCTGGGCGCCATGGTGCTCTTTGCCTTCCCCGGCGCGCCCACCGTGTACTACGGGGATGAGGCGGGCATGGAGGGCTTTGAGGACCCCTTCAACCGCCGTACCTTCCCCTGGGGCCACGAGGACCAGGAGCTGGTGCGCCTGTTCACCGCTCTGGGCGCCGCCCGCAAGACCCGCAAGGCTCTGCGTCGGGGCGATATCGAGTACGTGGAGGCCGCCGGGCGTGTGCTGGCCTTTACCCGCAGCCTGGACGGGGAGACGGTGCTGTGCGCCGTCAACGCCGGACAGGAGCCCCAGACCGTGACCCTCCCCTGGGAGGGAACCGCCGTGGACCTGCTGGGCGGCCAGGCAGTGGAGCCGGAGGACGGCGTCCTCACGGTGGAGCTGCCCCCGCTCACCGGGCGGCTTCTGGCCACACCTGAGAAGAAATAACACCCGTCTGCCGGACGGGATAGCCGGTTCCCCCGCGTCCATGGGCGCGGGGGCGCTGTTTTTTCCGGCCGCAACCAGCGGTTGACAGAGCGTAAGGGCGGCTTGATTGCGGAAAACAGGCCTTGATGCTAGAATGTGGCCATGAAAGGAAGTGAACGCCATGACACTGGGACAGAAAATTCAGACACTGCGTCACGATGCCGGGCTCTCTCAGGAGGGCCTGGGAGAAAAGTTAGGGGTATCCCGTCAGGCCATCAGCAAGTGGGAGGCCGACGGCGCGGTGCCCGAGGTGGACAAGCTCATCGCCCTCTCCCGTCTCTTTGAGGTGAATCTCCACGACCTGCTTCAGGTGGAGGGGACATCCCGGGAGGAGCCGGAGGAATCAGGGGAGCAGCCTCCGGAGGAAGCGGCGGAGAACCCGCCGGAAAAAGACGAACCGCCCCGGCGGAACGGCCGGTGGTGGAAGGCGCTGTGCGTGGTGCTGGCTGCGGCGGTGTGTATCCAGGGCGTGGCGCTGTTCCGGCTGAATGAGAAGCTGGAGAAGCAGGGGGATGCGCTCACCGGCCAGGAGGCCGAAATCCAACAGCTGGAGGAGCTGACGGACAACCTCACCGGACAGCTGAGCAGTCTGGGGCGCCGTATCAGCCAGCTGGAGCAGGCAGACAGCAGCCAGAACGAGCAGATGGAATCTGAACTGGACCCAACCCTGCCGCTGGTCTCTGACATGGATTTCACCCTCGAGACCACGGAATACGGCACCAAGGCATTGAAGCTGAGCCTGGTTCCGGCCCAGAGCGTTGTTGGGGTTCATTTCGAGATTACCTGCCCCGGAGGGACGGCCCGCAGCCACCCCTCGTCTCAGCTGGAGGGCAGCTCGGCCTACACGCTATCCATGATCTGTACCGAGGAGGAGCTCTCTGACGGCTTCACCGTCTCGGCGGTGTTTTGGGAGCGGAGCGGCCGGCAGTACACCCAGCCCCTGGTCAAAATCTCCGACATTACAGAGGATGGCTGGAACGCGGAGACCCTGTGGGACCAGTAAATACAAAAAGCGCG
>CABIYL020000005.1:205403-231624 GCA_902362925.2 Clostridiales bacterium
CGCTTTTTTACAGCCGCTTGATATTGTCCGAGATGTCGGCCAGGGCCTGGCTGGCCTCCATGTTGTAGGCCTGGCTCAGGGCCAGGTCCCCCAGGGAGACCATGCCCACCACCTTGTCCCCGTCGGTGACGGGCAGCCGCCGCACCTGGGCGGCCGCCATCATCCGGGAGGCCTCCCGGGCGTCGTCCTCCGGGGAGACCACCGCGCAGTTGCGGGACATAATCTCCCGCACCGGGGTGCTGGCCGGGTCCTCCTCCGCCGCCACGCACCGGAGCACAATATCCCGGTCGGTGACAATACCCCGGAGCCGTCCGTCGGTCCCGCACACCGGCAGGGAGCCGATGTTGTGCCGGGCCAGAAGCCGGGCCGCCAGGGCCGCCGACTCTCCAGGCGCAATGGACACCACGCTGCTGCTCATCAGGTCACGTACCTGCATATCAATTCCACCGCTTTCTTCAGGCTGGGCGGCAGGCAGGACCTGCCGCCTTGTTACAGTTCAGTATAGCCGGAAAAAAGTCCGCTGATACAGCGGCGGCGTAAAAAACAGCGGAGCGCCCCAGATTCAGGCGCTCCGCTGCTGTTATGTGTTCTCTTTCAGGGCCAGATTCCGCCGCAGAACGGCGGGACCCCGCCAGGCAAAGGCCCGGTCGCCGTACTTCTCCCGAAAAGTGCGGTTGGTCAGGCCCTCCAGGTCGTCAGACGTGAGGGAGGAAATCAAATCCTCCCGGAAGTCGGAGATAGGGGACAGCGCCGGATAGACGTTGTAAGGGCACACCCGCTGGCACAGGTCGCAGCCCCACAGGCACTCCTGGGCGGACAGCAGGGCAGTTTCCTCCGGGGACAGCTCACCCTTCTTCTGGGAGATGTCCGACAGGCAGCGGGAGAGTTGGAAACCCGCTCCATCCAGCGCGCCGCCCGGACAGGCGGCGGCACATTTTCCGCAGGAGATACACACATTGGAAGGCTCGGATGTGGAAAACTCCAGCGGACAGTCGGTGAGGATGGTGCCCAGGAATACATAGGATCCCCAGGGGGGCAGGATAAGCAGGCCGTTTTGGCCCCGCAATCCCATGCCGCAGGCCCAGGCCAGCTGCCGCTCCGGCAGGGGAGAGTTGTCCGCACCGGGCAAAAACGAATATGAAGGGTATTCCTGACGCAGAACATCGCATACCGTATTCAGTTTTTCGGTCAAGACCAGGTGGTAATCCCGTCCCCGGGCGTAGAGGGACAGGTTGCCGGGTGTGTCCCCGGCGTAGTAGGGGAAGGCGGCCACCAGCACCGCTCTGGGCTTGGGGCAGAGGGCCAGCGTTTTTTCCACAGCATCATGGGTGAGATGTGGAAGGGCATCCGCCCAGGTGAGCCCACCCCAGGCCGCCGCCCCACAGGCGGCAAAGGCCCCGTTCAGCTCAGGGATCATAGTGCTTGAGGGCCCGTCGGGCCAGCAGGGAGTCGGGCACACAGGGCTCGGGGCCGTTTTTCCGCTTCTGCTGCTGCTCGGCGCCCTTGCCGGCCAGCACCACCACAGCGGGGGTGTCAGCCTCCAGAATGGCCCGCTCCACCGCCTCCTCCCGGTCGGGGATGACGGTCCAGGTCTTGCCGAAGGGGGAGATGTATCCGCCGATGTCGGCGCAGATGTCGGGCACCTCCTCGGGGCCGGGGTCGTCCTCGGTAAGGATGATCCGGTCGGCCCAGCGGCCTGCCGCCTGGCCCATGCCCTCCCGGCGGTCCAGCCCCTTGCCGCCGGTGCAGCCGAAGAGGACGGTCAGCTGCCGTCCGGAGAACTCCCGACGGACGGAGGACAGCAGCGCCTCCAGGCTCATGCCGTTGTGGGCGTAGTCCACAATGACGGTCAGCTTGCCGTCGGGGGTGTTGAAGGTCTCCATCCGGCCGGGCACGGTGGCTTCCGCCAGACCGGCGGCCACGGCGGACTCGGGCACACCCAGGGCCTCGGCAGCCGCCACGGCGGCCAGGGCGTTCTCCACGTTGAAGGAGCCGGGCAGGCCCATGGACAGCTCCCGGGTGTACCGGGGGGTGCGCACCAGGAAGCGGGTGGCGTCCCCGTCCCGGCGGATTTCACTGGCATAGATATCGGCTGTGGAAAACTTGGTGGAAAATGTGTATATTTTGCTGCAACTCTCTGCGGCGGTCAGGATTCGTTCGGCAAAATCGCTGTCCAGATTTACGCAGGCGGCGGCGCTTTGACGGAAAATCATCAGCTTGGAGGCGAAATAATCCTCAAAATCCGGGTGTTCCACCGGGCTGATGTGATCTTCCCCGATGTTCAAAAACACGCCCACGGAAAATTCCACACCACCGGTGCGGTGGTACTTGAGGGCCTGGCTGGACACCTCCATGGTCAGGTACTCCGCACCGCACTCCGCCGCGTTCCACAGGTGCCGCTGCAGGTCCAGAGGTTCCGGGGTGGTCAGCTTGGCGGGACGGCGCTCCACGCCGTCATCGGTGATCATGGTGGAGAGAATGGCGCTCTCCCGCTTGCCCTGGCTCCGCCGCCACTCGTCCAGCATGGACTTGAGGAAGTAGGCCGTGGTGGTCTTGCCCTTGGTGCCGGTGATGCCGGTGATGTGGAGCCGTCCGGAGGGGTGGTTCCAGGCCCGGTCGGCCAGCAGGGCCATGGAGCGGCGGATGTCGGACACCAGGATACAGGGCAGGGCGCACTCCGGCCAGCGGCGCTCGCTGACGTACACAAAAGCGCCCTTTTCCGCCGCGTCCAGCAGGTATTGGGGCTTGAAGGCCGCGCCCTTGCAGATGAACAGGGTGCCGGGCACCACGGTCTGGGAGTCGCAGGACACCAGCCGCACCTCCCGGGTCAGGTCGGCGTGGAGGGGGGCGGCGTCAGAGAGCAGGCCGTTTTTCAGCAGCAGCTGGTAGTAGTCGCCCAGAGGAAAGTGGGGACGGGACAAGGAAAACACCTCCAGAGAGGAAATAGCCCCGCTGGGTGCCAGCGGGGCGGTAAAAGATGTATCGGGGACGGTCTGTCACACCATGCGCAGCTTGTAGCCGCAGTAGGTGATGCACCGCTCGGCCAGAATGTCCATGGCGTCCACGTAGAACTCGGGCAGAGGGTGGTAGGTGCGGTAGACCGACAGCTCGGTGCAGCCCAGGATGGCCGCGTCGCACCCGGCCTCACGGAGGCAGCGGTCCATAACGGCGAACTTCTCCCGGCTGCCCTTCTCGCCCTTCTTGATCTCGTCGTAGATGATGCTCATGACCACCTTCTGCACCTCAGGAGGGGGAGAGAAGGCGGTGAGCCCCTGGGCCTCGCACTCCCGCTGGTACACGCCGGTGCGGACGGTGCCGTCGGTGGCCAGGATGCCCACCTTGTGGACACCCGGGTCGGCAGAGAGCACCTTCACCGTCTCCCGCACCATGTGAATGATGGGGATGGACAGCTCACCCTGGAGCCGGTCGGCAAAGAAGTGGGAGGTGTTGCAGGGGATGGCGATGGCGGTGCAGCCCACCTGCTCCAGGGTCTTGGCGTCCTGGAGGAGGCGGCGGTAGCAGCCCTCCGCGTCCCCGCCCAGGATGGCGGAGGTGCGGTCGGGCATGCGGGTGTCGCTGAGGATGACGGTGGGCAGGTGCTCCTGGTCGCAGGCCGCGTCGGTCCGGTCCAGGATGCGCTGGTAGAAATCCTGGGTGGCCTGGGGGCCCATGCCGCCGAGGATGCCGAGTTTTGCTTCGTTCATATGGTAAATCCTCTCAGTTGGCCTTCTCCATGGAGCTGGCGTACCGCTCCTTGTACCGCCACTGGTCCCGGATGATGCGCAGCTTGTGGATCAGGTTCCGGTCCGCCTTGTAGAAGAGGGGATTGACCCAGGCGCCGGCGGCGGTGAGGGCCTTCATCTCCTGGTGGTACTTGCTGGGGATGTAGTCATAGGCCACCTTGGCCGGGATGACCCGCCACAGGTGGCGGTTCTTGGTGACGGTCAGGGGAGCGGGACGGTGGAAAATCCGGTCCTCCACCAGGTACTTGGCCAGATTGTGGCCGGCGCCGGTGACATAGTAGTTGCTGCGGCCCTGACGGCAGTTGATCTCAAAAACCTTGAACTTGCCGTCCCGCTGGTCGTACTTCACGTCAAAATTGGAGAAGCCGGTAAACTTGATGTCCTCCAGGAAGGCACGCAGCTTCTCGCAGAGCTCGGGGGCCTCCTCGGTGATGATGACCGCGTGGTTGCCGATGCCGTGGCGGGTGTGCTCCTCCAGCAGCACGTGGCCCATGCACATGAGCTGCACCTTGCCGTCCTCGCCGGAGTAGTTGGTGACCACCCGCATGAAGGAGTCGTCGCCGGGGATGAAGTCCTGGATGATGAGGGAGTCCTCATAGCCGTGGTTGTAGATGTCGTCGATGACCTGGTCCACCTCTTCCCGGGTCTGGAGCACATAGGCCTTCTTCTGGGTGTCAAAGGGGTGGTCCCAGTAGGTGGCGCTCTCAGCGGGCTTGACCACGAAGGGGCCGGAGAAGGGCAGCTGGAAGTCGTGGCCCTCTCCCTTGTGGTAGACGTAGGTGGCGGGGTGGTCGATGCCGTACCGGTCGCAGAGCTGGTAGAACCGCTCCTTGTGGATCAGGGTCTCCATCAGGGCCAGGTCAATGTAGGGCGCCACCACGTTCTCGGGGAACTTGGGCAGGTTGACCGCGATGGAGGTCAGGTAGTTGTCACCGCAGCCCAGCACGATGACCTTCTTGTCGGGGAACTCTTTGGCCACCTCGGTGACGTTCTTCAGCACCACTTCAGGCTCGTCGTTGTGCTGGCACACCCGGTAGTCGATGATATCGCTGCCGTAGCAGGGGCCGGAGGGATACATGCCGTAGGCCACGGTCTTGACGCCGTAGGCCTCATGGAAGGCACGGGCCATGCTGTACACGTTGATGTCTGCCCCCAGCAGCAGGGGGACAAAGGGCTGTTGACTCATGTCGAATTACTTCCTTTTAACAAAAATGGATCAGAGGGTGGGGGTCAGGCGGGCAGGACATTCAGCTCCACAAGATACCACGTCTTGTCCCCCGAAGGGGAGAGGGGGGTGAGGCGGACGCCCTCCCAGTGCAGGGCCAGGTATTCCGCCTCCTCGGCGGTGAGGCGCAGCTCCCGTCGGCGCAGCTCTCCGCCCTGAAAGGCGGAGGACAGGGTTTCCTCCAGGGCGGCAATCTCTATTGTAGTCATATTCCAGCCTCCTGAGACGGGAAAGGGGTCAACCGGATACACGTTTGACCTGGTACACGCCGGAGATCTGCCCCAGCTTGTTGATGACGTTGTTGAGCTCGTCCCGGTCCTTGACCTCCAGGACGATGGACACAGCGGCGTAGCCGTCGGGCATGGCCCGGGCGGAGAAGGAGTCCACCTTCACCTTGGCAGAGGACAGGGCCATGGTCACGTCCATGGCCAGGCAGTCCCGGTCCTTGGCGGAAATTTCGAGGGAGGTGGGATAGGCGGTCTGCTCACCGCCCACCCAGGCCACATTGACCCAGCGTCCGGCCTCCTCGGCACGGCGTTTTTCGGGGGCGGCGTTGGGGCAGTCGGCCCGGTGGACCGACACGCCGAAGCCGCGGGTAATAAAGCCCACGACCGGGTCGCCGGGCACGGGGGTGCAGCACTTGGCGAACTTGACCAGGCAGTTGTCCAGACCCTCCACCACAATGCCGGACTCCGACTTGCGGGGGGTCTTGATCTGACCGGGGGCAGGAGCGGGAGCGGCGGGGTAGACCACCTCGCTGGCGGCCCGCTCGGCGGCCGCCTTCTCCTCCTTGACCCGGCCCAGCCGGGTCAGCTCGTCCCGGATGCGCACCACCGACTTGGCGGCGGTCATGCCGCCGTAGCCGATGGCGGCGTACAGCTCATCCAGGGAGTTGAAGCGGACCTTTTTCAGAATGAAGGGGAGGGCGTCCTCAGCGGTGATCTGGGCCAGAGTGATGCCCGCCCGCTTCAGCTCGGCCTCAAAGGAGGCGCGGCCGGTGGCGATGTTCTCCTCCCGCTTCTCCTTCTTGAACCACTGGCGGATCTTGTTGCGGGCCTCGTTGGACTTGCAGATGTTCATCCAGTCGCGGCTGGGGCCGTGGGCGGACTTAGAGGTGATGACCTCCACAATGTCGCCGTTTTTCAGGGGAGTGTCGAAGGGAACCATGCGGCCGTTGACTTTTGCGCCGGTCATCTTGTTGCCAACGGCGGAGTGGATGGAGTAGGCGAAGTCGATGGGGGTGGCGCCGGCGGGCAGGTTGATCACGTCGCCACGGGGGGTGAACACGAACACCTCGTCGGCGAACATATCCACCTTCAGGGTGCGGACAAACTCCTCGGCGTCGGTGTCCTGCTGGTTCTCCAGCAGCTTGCGCACCCACTCGAAGGCCTCCTCGGTGCCCAGCTTCTCGTTGGCCATGCCCTGCTTGTACTTCCAGTGGGCGGCGATACCGTACTCGGCGGTGTTGTGCATCTCCTGGGTGCGGATCTGCACCTCGAAGGGGATGCCCTCCCGGCCGATGACGGTGGTGTGGAGGGACTGGTAGCCGTTGGGCTTGGGGGTGCCGATATAGTCCTTGAACCGGCCCAGCACCGGGCGGAACAGGTCGTGGATGCAGCCCAGCACATTGTAGCACTCCGAGATGTCGTCCACAATCACCCGGAAGGCATAAAGATCAAAAATTTCGTCCAGGGTCTTGTTCTGGGCGTACATCTTCCGGTAGATGGAGTAGATGTGCTTCACACGGCCGTACACCATGCACTTGATGCCCTCCTCGGCCAGCCGGTCCTCAATCTTCTTCTGGATGGAGGCCATGAACTCCTCATGGGCGGAGGAGCGGGCGGCCAGCTCGTCGGCAATCTCCTGGTAGCCGATGGGGTCCAGGTACTTGAGGGAGGTATCCTCCAGCTCCCACTTGATGCGCTGCATGCCCAGCCGGTGGGCGATGGGAGCGTAGATTTCCATGGTCTCCAGGGCTTTTTCCTTCTGCTTCCTGGGGGACTGGTACTCCATGGTGCGCATGTTGTGGAGCCGATCGCAGATTTTGATGAGAATCACCCGGATGTCCTTGGCCATGGCCATGAGCATCTTGCGCAGATTCTCCATCTGCTCCTCTTCTTTTGAGGTGTACTGCACACGGGTCAGCTTGGTGACGCCCTCCACCAGGTTGGCCACCGTGGGACCGAACCGCTTGGCGATGTCCTCATGGGTGGCGCCGGTGTCCTCGATGGTGTCGTGGAGCAGGGCGGCGATGATGGAGTCGGTGTCCAGCTCCAGGTCGGCCACAATCTCCGCCACCGCCAGAGGGTGGGTGATATAGGGGGAGCCGTCCTTGCGCAGCTGGCTGGAGTGGGCGTTGTCCGCATAGGTGAACGCATCGAAGAGCCGCTTTGTGTCAAGGGACGGGTTATAGGCTTTGATCTTGTCCTCCAGCGCCTGGTAGCGCTCCAGGATGGGGTCCATAAAATCACCTCCGAAAATGTCGCGGGGGTTGGGAAGGGGGCATCAGGCCCCTTCGGTCAGTTTGCGCAGACGGCGCATGATGTATGACTCCTCCAAATTAACCTTGCCCTCTGTGGGCTTCAGGTCGATACAGAGGTGGTCGGTGGAGTGCTCCACCCGGATGAGACCCCGCTCGTCCAGCACCTCCAGGCACACCATGGTGCGCATGAAGGTCTCCCGCAGGCCGAAGGAGCGGGCGATGTTCCGGGAGAGGCGGCCTGCCGTCTCCTCCAGCCTTCCGGCGGAGCTGCGGTTTTTCAGGTACCGCCACACAGCCGCGAACTCCTCCCGGGTGGGGGTGAGGGCGGCGGCCTCCTGGGGGGTGAGGGCGGCGCCGGAGCGGAGCTTCTCATAGAGGGCCCGCTCGGCCTGGGCACGGGTGAGGGCGGGGCGCAGGTCGATGAGCTGGAGCTGCACCGACCGCCAGCCCCGGAATTCGTTGATCTGGGGGGAGAAGGCCAGGTCCACCCGGTCGCCGGGTGCCAGGCCTGCCTCCGCCAGGGAGACGGAGAAAAAGATGGCGTCAAAGCTGCGGCCGCCCTTGGTCACCTTCAGCTTCAGATGCCGTCCGCCGCCCACCTCGGAGGCGTTGGTGACCGTGCAGCCCGACATGGAAAAGACCGGCTTGGGGTTGCCGGTGCCGTAGGGCTCCAGCAGGTCCAGGGAGAGCACCCCCTCCTGGGTCAGCAGGGCGGGGTCGGCCTCGGCGTCCACATCCAGGGCGGCCTCCATGGCCGCGCCGCCGGTGGAGGAGCGGACCAGCTCCAGCATCCTCTCACGGAAGGCGGGAATGTGCTCTTCCAGGATGGTGAATCCGGCGGCCAGCTCATGGCCGCCGAAGCCCTCCAGCAGGTCCCGGCACTGCTCCAGGGCGGCGAACAGGTTGAAGCCGCCGAAGGACCGGCAGGAGCCCTTGCCCTTGCCGTCCTGAAGGCAGATCATAAAGGTGGGACAGGAGTACTTCTCGCTGAGCCGGGAGGCCACAATGCCCACCACGCCCTGATGCCAGCCCTCACGGGCCAGGACCAGAGCGGGCCGGTCCTCGGGGCGCATGGCGTCGGCCATGGCCACGCACTCCTCGTAGATGTCCAGCTCCACGGCCTGACGCTCCCGGTTGAGGGCGCACAGCTCCCGTGCCAGGGCTTCGCCCCGTGCCGGGTCGGAGGTCAAAAGCAGCTCAGCGGCCAGTCCGGCGCAGCCCATCCGCCCGGAGGCGTTGATCCGGGGCGCCAGAGTGTACCCGATGGACACGGAGGTGAGGGGACGCTCGGTGAGTCCGGCCTCATGGAGCAGAGCCCGCAGACCGGGCCGCACTGTGTTCTTCAACGCGGCAAGGCCCATGCGGATGATGGTCCGGTTTTCTCCCACCACCTGCATCACGTCGGCCACCGTGCCCACGGCGGCCAGGTCGGCATACCGGCGGAGCAGGGCGGATTCCTCCGCCTTGTCCCCCAGTGCCAGCACCAGCTTGAGGGCCACGCCCACCCCCGCCAGATGCTTGAAGGGGTAGCCGCAGTCCCTGCGGTGGGGGTCCACCACAGCGGCGGCGGTGGGGATACGGTCCTTGCACTCATGGTGGTCGGTGATGACAATGTCAATGCCCAGGGAGGCGGCAAACTCCGCCTCGTTCACGGCGGTGATGCCGCAGTCCACGGTGATAATCAGGCTCACGCCCTTGGCGTGGAGGGCGGAGACAGCGGAGCAGCTCAGGCCGTAGCCCTCCTCCATCCGGTCGGGGATGTAGGGGGTGACCTTTGCACCCCGGCTGCGCAGGTAGTCTGTGAGCAGGCAGGTGGAGGTGATGCCGTCCACGTCGTAGTCGCCATACACGGCGATGTGTTCGTTTTGGTCCAGGGCGGCGGCGATGCGGCTCACTGCCCGGTCCATGTCCTTCATGAGAAAGGGGTCCCACAGCAGGTCCTCGTCGGAGCGGAGGAAGTCCTTGGCCTTCTCCACGGTGTCCAAACCACGGGCGCAGAGCACCGCGGCCGCCAGCGGGGGAACCCCATCCGCCTCCATGGCCGCCTGGGCCGCGGGAGACGGGGCGCGTAAATTCCATTGTCTGTACTTCATGGGTGTGCCCCCGAAATTGGATAGAAAATTACTTTTCATTATAACAAAGATAGGGGAAAGATACAAGTTGAAACGGGAAATATCCGCCGCCGGGAAATGGTTCCCAGGGGCGATTTTTGCCCGAATGCAAAAACACCCTGCCGCGTACAGCACGGCAGGGTGCGGTATATGGGGAAAGACCTCAGAGGAAGCGATCCTCGGCCAGGCGGATAAGCTCCAGGGCGCTGGCGAACTGCTGCCTGGGGGAGCCGTCCATCCAGTCCACCAAGCCCTGCCAGGAGGCGTTGCGCCGGGACATGACATACAGGGTGAAGGTGGCCAGCGCGCCGGAGGCCTGCTCCACCTCCTCCAGGGGGATGCCCTCGCTGGGGTCGGCGGAGGCGGGGACGTTGCTCTCATGCTCCCGGAAGGAGCGGGAGTGCTGGAAGGCCTGGGGGAAGTTCTGCTTTTCCAGTACCTCGTCCAGGCGGAGGATCAGGCTGCCCATGTCGGAGAAGGCCATGGGACGGGTGAGGCGCTGGCTGTACACCTTGCCGGAGATTCGGCCGTTGTCCGACTGGTCCACACATACCCGCAGGGCCGCGCTGGGGCTGTTCAGATTGGAAAAGGACATGTATCAAACCTCCCTTGATTAAGAATTGAGTGCCAGGCGCTTGCGCAGCCACTCGCTGTTGACGCAGTGGCCCAGGGCGGCGTCCGCCCCGATGCGGCCTGCCTTCACCAGCTGAAGCAGGCTCTGGTCCATGGAGATCATGCCGTCGGCGGCGGAAGAGGAGATCACGTTGTCCAGCTGGTGGGCCTTGGACTCCCGGATCATGTTGCGCACGGCGGGGGTGACGGTCATCACCTCAAAGGCGGGGATGAGGGAGCCGTCCTTGGCGGGCACCAGCTGCTGGGACACCACACCCTCAATGACCAGGGCCAGCTGGGTGCGGATCTGCTGCTGCTGCTCCGGGGGGAAGGAGTCCACAATCCGGTCGATGGTGTTGGACGCGCCCAGGGTGTGGAGGGTGGAGATGACCAGGTGGCCGGTCTCGGCGGCGGTGACGGCGGCCTTGATGGTCTCCGCGTCCCGCATCTCGCCCACCAGAATCACGTCGGGGGCCTCGCGGAGCGCGGCCCGGAGGGCGGCGTCATAGCTAGTGGTGTCGGTTGCCAGCTCGCGCTGGGTGACCACACTCATCTTGTGGTGGTGGAGGTACTCGATGGGGTCCTCGATGGTGATGACGTGGAGGTTGCGGGTGGAATTGATGGCGTCCACGATGCAGGCCAGAGTGGTGGTCTTTCCGCTGCCGGCCGGGCCGGTGAAGAGCACCAGGCCACGGGAGCAGGAGGCAAAGCTCATGACGCTGTCGGGGATGCCCAGGACCGTCCGGTCGGGCAGGGCGAAGGACACCACCCGGATCACCAGACCCAGGGAGCCTCTCTGCCGTAAGGCGTTGACCCGGAAGCGGGAGAGATGGGGCACGGCAAAGGAGAAGTCGTCGTCGCCGGTGCGCTCCAGCCGGTCCATGGAGCGGTTGCCGGACAGGGCGTAGGCCTCCCGCACCAGGTTTTCCAGGGCGTCGGGGAGGAGGCGGTCTCCCTCACGGGTGATGACGCCGCTGATCTTGTAGGCGGCGGGCAGGCCGGGGATGAGCAGAATGTCGGAGGCGCCCCGCTCCACCGCATGGGTGAGAATCTCAACTAAAGTCATGGCAAATTCCTTCCTATTCCGGCAGCGTGCCGTCAAAGACGGGGAGATGGTCCCCGTCCCCGCCGTCGTCCTCCACGGGGACGGTCTGCCAGGCGAGAATTTCCACCCCGTCCTCTCCCCGCACCAGGTGGAGGTGGAGAGACTGGGTGTCGGTCATGGGAATATCGGTTTCCAGCTCGTCGTCGGTCCCGGCGGCAAACTGGGCGTACAGCGCAGCGGCCTGGGCGTCGGCGGCGTAGTAGGCGGACACCGTGTCGGCGTTGGTCTGGGACAGGGACAGGTCGGCCCGTGCCGAGGTGAGGGTGAGGGCGGAGAACACCGACAATGTGAGTACCAGCAGCACGGTCATGATGGACACCACGCCGATGCCGATGGGAGGCGGAGATTTTTTCACGGCTGAGCCACCTCCTCACCGCTCAGAGCGGAAATCCAGCTGGTCTCCAGGGTGTAGAGAGACGTATCGCCCCAGAAAATCTCAATTTCAGCGGTGGAGAGGCCGCTGTCCTCGGTCTGGCTGACCTCATACCGGTATCCGTCGGGGGCTTCCGGCAGGGCGTCTCCGGCCCGGAGGGCTTCCGCGGTGCTCTGGGCCAGATATACCGCCTGGGTGAGGCGGGTGCTCTCCAGGCTCATGCTCCGGGCGTGGAGCAGCAGGCCCACACACACCGCCGCGCACAGCACAAAGAGGAACAGGTCAATCACCAGCTCCATGAGGAAGAGGGAAAAACGGCTGCCCGATTCCTTCACAGCTCACCCACCTCCTCCACGCCGGTGCGGGGGTACAGGGTGACCGACCACTGGTGATCCCCGTCAGAGGCGGTGATGTCCAGCCCGCCGGTTTCGCTGACGGACAGGTCCAGGGAGGACAGCTCCAGCAGCTCCATGCCGTCCTCGGGGGCCAGGCCGGTGCCCTCCTCCATGTACAGCTCCATCAGGGAGCCTTCAAAGCAGTAGATCAGCGTGACGTACACGCTGCCGTCTTCGCTGGTTTCGGTAAGGCGCAGGGCGTCCCCGCCGCCGAAGGTCCCGACGGCCACGCCGCCGGCGTCCGACCGGCGGATCTGGTTGACCACATAGGACAGAGCGATGCGCTGGGTGGAGTTGGTGTCGGCGTCGTCGGCCACGGAGCGGTACACGCCCGTGCCCATCAGGGTCACGCCCATGGCCAGCAGGGCGAAGAGCGCCGCCAGGCACACGATGACCACCCGCCGCAGCCCGGTGCCGCCGGAATGGGTTTTCATGGGGACACCCCCTTACAAAAGGATTCTGAGAAAGCGCTTACTCCCCCAGGGCCAGCACCGTGATGTCGGGCATCAGGTTGGAGGCCACATACTGGTAGGAGATGACATACCGGTCGTCACCGGCGGTGACGCCGTAGTGTTCCACGAGATAGTCCAGGGTTCTGGGATAGAAGCCCTCCAGGGCGTAGCACTCCACCGCCGCACGGCGGACGCCCTCTTCGGCCAGGGCAAGAACCTCCGCATCAGTGCGGACGCTGATAACCCTGGTAAAGAGCAGCGCGGCACCGGCCAGGGCGATGAGGAACACGGCAGCAGGTAAAAACCGCCGTACAAATGAGGCGCGTTTACCGCCCATGGCGGAGACCTCCTTTCAAACAGATAGATCAGCCGATGGCGGTCAGCACGCCCAGCAGGGGCAGCATGACCGACAGCAGCACCAGGCCCACGGCGATGCACAGCAGCAGCACCAGGGCGAACTCCAGCCGGGACAGCAGGGAGGCAAGCCGCTCGTCGGCCTCCTCACGGCAGCGGGAGGCCAGCTCCTCCATGGCCTGCTCGGGCACGCCAGAGCGGAATCCGGCGCCCAGCAGTCCGGCCTGGAGACCGTCCAGCAGTCCGCAGGCGGTGACGGCCTTATAGAAGTCCTCACCCTGCTCCATGCGGCTCTGGCAGTCCTTCAGGGCGGGGGAGAGGGCGGAGCCCTCCAGCAGATGGACGGTGCGCTCCATGGCCTCGTCCAGGGGCAGGCCGCTGGAGAGCATCAGGGCCATGGCGGAGGAGAAACGGCTCCGGTCCACGGCCTGGGCGGCCTTGCCCTTGCCCAGCAGGCGGGCTTCCACCGACTGGGCTCCGGCGCCCTGACGGCGGGAGAGCACCAGCAGGACAACGGCGCCAATGGCCAGCAGGACCACCAGCACGCCGCCCACATACTGTCCGGCGGTGCCCGCGGTCATCAGGGCCTGGGCGGCGGGGGAGAGGGTCAGGCCCAGCTGCTGGAATACCTGCTGGAACACGGGGAGCACCCGGGTCATGAGCACCAGGAACACCGCCGCCACCAGAACAGCCATAACGGCGGGGTAGAGCACGGCACGGCGGATGGCGGACGCGGTCTCGGATTCACGGCGGTAATAGGCGGCCAGGGCAGAGAGGACCTGGTCCAGCCGTCCGGCGGCCTGACCAATCTCCACCATGCGCACCATATACCCCGGGAAGGCGCCGCTGGTGCGGAGCGCCTCGGACAGGGGAGCGCCGTCCAGCAGGGCGGCGTGGAGAGACTCCAGCAGAGCCTTGCTTCTGGGGTCGGCCGCGTCCTCGGCCAGCACCTCCACGCCCTCCTCGGAGCCGATACCGGCGTGCATCATCAGGGAGAGCTGATAGCAGAACACAGACAGCGCGTCGGCGCTGAGCGGCGGGTTACTCCGTTCTTTTGCCATAGGACAACACCTCCGGGTAATCATGGGTCAGGCGGTCTGCCGCCTGAGAAGGACAGAATGGCGCACATGCCCTGAACCCGCGCAAAAGCGCTGGCCCAGGGCAGAGCGATTAATAGGCGTATTTCTCGGTGTAATTGGTGCCGTCGCCCACGTACTTGAGGACGGCGGGGTTGTTCTTGCCGTTGGAGACAAAGGTGGGGTCCATCATGGACCAGTCCTCACCGTTGAAGTAGATCAGGTGGTCCACCCAGCCCACGCCGTCGATGTAGACGTTGATCCAGGCGTGGTACACGGTGCCCGCATAGCCCACAATCAGCTTGCAGGGGATGTTCTGGCTGCGGAGCATGGAGGCCATGACGGCGGCATAGTCAAAGCAGATGCCCTTGCCGCTGGTCAGGACCGCGTCCACATCGGGCAGGTAGCCGGAGGCCACGGTGGCGGCCAGCTGGTAGTCATAGGTAATGTTATTGATGACGTAGTGGTAGATCTCAGTGACCTTGTCCAGGTCGGTGGTGAGGCCCATGGTCAGCTCGGCGGCCTTGGCCACCACCTTGGAGTCCTCGCTGAAGTTGACGTACTGGTTGGCGTAGAGGAAGGGGGAGAACTCGCTGGTCAGCTTCAGGGTCAGGGGGCAGGAGTAGGCCTGGGCGTATTTGGTGCCGGTGGTGTTCTCGTACACCTTTACGGTGTACTTGCCGTCGCCCTCGGTGAGGGGGAAGGTCTCGGCAGTGCCCTTGTTGTTCAGGTTGTAGGTGTAGGTGGTGCCGCCGGTCTTGGTGATCTGCACCTTGATGCGCACATCCTTGCCGCCGGTGTAGGCCACGGACACAAAGCCCAGGGCCAGGTTGGACGCGTCCACGGTGGCCTTGCTGTTCTTGTAGACGGTGACGCCGCTCTGGACGGTCTCACGCTGGGGGATGACGCCGGCCTGGGCCAGCAGGGGGAGCGCCACGCCCACCACCAGCACGATGGCCAGCAGAGCGCAGATAATCCGGGTGGATTTTTTCATGGACTTGATTTTCATGAATTGATAGAAGCCTCCTCTTCCGCGTTGGCGGGATAAGCATAGTCGTCAGACAGGGGGATGATATCCACAAGGGCGCCCCGGACAATCAGCCGGTGGTCGGAGACGCCCACGGGGGTGCAGGTGGTCAGGGTGACGCAGGAGTGGTCGGTCTTGTAGATGGGGTCCCAGTCGTCGGGCTCCACCACCTCCTGGTACTCAAAGAGGTACTGGTAGATATTCTCTCCATACACCAGATAGAGGTAATCTCCTTCCGCCAGGGTGTCCAGGAAGGAGAAGGGCTGGTCCAGGGTAATTTTGCCGTTTCGGATCCAGTTGCGGTGTCCGGCGATGGAGGTGTTGGAACGGCCCTCGCCGGGAAGCTGGGCGTAATCGTACAGACCCTCGCCCTGGAGCAGGGTCTGCTCATCTACGCCGTTGAGAATGGATTCATCCACATCCAGCTTGGGGATGATGAGCCGCAGGTCGCCGCTCTGGTAATTCTTGCGGGTGTCGGTGACAAAGACCTTGTCGGTGGGAAGTCCGTCCTCGGGCTCCTCCAGCACCTCTTTATAAGTGAGGGGCGTGGGGGTGGGGGACGGCGTTTCGGAGTCCGTGGGAGTGGGCTCCGGCGAGGGGGTGAAAGAGGTCACAGGCGCCGTGGAGGGCACCTCGATCTCATACTGGGGCTGGCTGCCCCAGATAAACAGGGCCGCAGCCGTAATCAGCAGCACAACGGCCGCGGCGGCCGCAATCACGGCGCCTTTGGAATGTCTTTTCATAGCAGATGTACCTGGAAATATAAATCGATATGTGATGGGGAATCAGTCCAGCGCCCGGATTTTATAGGAGAGCTTGAGGAAATTGCGCCGGTGCTGGCGGTAGAAGGAGGACACCACCCGCTCCATGACCATGGTGCTGTTCTCAAAATTGGCGGCGGGCAGCATCACCACGAACTGGGCGCCCGAGTATTTGGACACCACGTCGCCACGGCGGAGGCTGCCGGTGAGTACCTCCTGGAGCTGGTCCATGGTGGCGGCCAGCACGCTCAGGGGCGGCATGCCGCCGTCGGGCAGGGAGACGGTGATGAGGGCGATGTGGACCGAGGTGCCGCTGCGGGCGGCCCTGCGGGCCTCCAGCCGGTAGGCCTCGCGGAAGAAGCCGTACTCGCAGACAAAGGCGCCGGGACGGGCGGCGGCCTCTCTCAGGTCGTCCTGGATGGCCTCCAGATCGGTCTCCAGAGACTTCTCCACGCTCATAATTTCATTATACAGCTCCCGCAGCTCCTGGGAGGGGCGCACGCCCAGGTTGCGGTAGAGCAGGTCGGTGGCCGACTCGTAGTGGGCCAGGGCGGCGGAATCATTGCCCTGGCGCAGCAGGGAGCGGACAATGAGAATGTGCAGGGTCTCGTCCAGGGAGTCCAGCTGGCTGGCCCGGGTACAGACCGTGGTCATCTCCTCAAAGAGCTCCTTTTTCTCCAGCAGAGCGGCGTAATCCTTGATCATCTGGAGGTAGAGGTTGTGATACTCCACCGAGTAGGGGATGATCCACAGGGAGCCCTCCAGCTTGGGCAGGAAGTCGCCCCGGTAGAGCTGTTCGGCCTGGCGGTAGAGGGTCAGACGGCTCTCGTCGGACAGACGGCCGTCGTTGGCCTTGTGGCACAGGGCCTCAAATTCATCCATGTCCAAGGTGCAGACGATGTCCGGATTCCAGGAATAGGAGCCCCGGCGGGAGAGGATGGGCTCGATGTCCGAGCCGAACAGAGGCTCCAGCATGGCCCGCACCCGGTAGAGCAGGGTCTTGAGGGCGCTGACCGGGTTGGCGCTGTTCTCACCCGGCCAGAACTGCTCGATAAATTCACTCTGGGGCACGTTCCGGTCCCGGTGAACCAGCAGATAGGAGAGCACGTTCCACAGCTTTTGGGAACGATTTGCCTCGTCTGTCAGCACATGACCGTTCACAGCGATGGAAAAACCGCCCAACATGGTGACTTTTACGTTTTTGATACCAGCGGAATCGCTCATGACAGGCACCTGCTTTCATCTGGATTATTTCGGGCAAAATGAGATGGACAGAATCAAGGTTATTCCTATTATAGCACAGGATTGAAAAGGCTGGAAGAGTCTTTTTTCCATTTTATCAGGAATTTTTTCGTAAAAAAACAGCCGCCTGCACAAAAGCTACCGGACGAAAAAAGAGAAATGAAAAAAATATACTTTTTCAAAATATAACACAAAATGTAACCGTACCGTGGTAGAGTGGGTTCAACGCTGGACGAGACGGCCTTTGCTCAAAAAAAGGAAAAGAACGCTATTGTACCGTCCGGCGGGAAAAGGACAAAACGGCTGAAAGGCAGGGACCCAAACCCAGGAGGCTAAAGCGGAGGGAAACGCCGCCATGCCCGTCCGGTTGCCGCATACTTACAACTGCCTGCGCAACGCGAGGAAGGAGAATGAGCATGTTGGCAAGAATGAGCAAGAAGGCGCTGGCCCTTCTCATGGTGTTCTGTATGGTGGTGAGCGCCCTGTCCGTCGGGGCCCTGGCCGCTGTGGACACCCCCAACGGAACCTACGATGGAATTTTGACCTTTGAGTACCATGTTACAGCCAGTGCGCTGAAAGATATGGTGAAGAACGAGACTGAGTACACCTATGATGACATTCACGGAGCCACCCTCTTCTTCGAGGACTGCTCCCGTGACCTGGTCTGGAACTGGGCGCCTGACATCTACTGGACCGCTGTGAGCGCTCTGGAGGAGAAGCACCCCCAGGATATGATCGCTCTGGAGCTGTATCTGGACAACGGCTGCACCCAGAAGACCCTGCGCTTCAGCGACGAGGAGCTTCAGGCCATGTTCTATGAGGAGGCTGCAAGCGGCTTCTATGAGATTGAGCTGAAGGACTCCGGCTCCACCGAGCCCGAGCTGGTCCTCCAGGACGTCTATGTGTACGTGGACGCCAAGGAAGGCCAGGGTACCCCCAATGACCACGGCTACTTCACCGTTGGCAAGATCCAGATGAAGCTGCCCAAGGCCTCCGAAGTGGTGGCCGGTGAGAACTACTACGCCCAGTATGGCTCCAGCGTTTCCCTGGAGAACATCGAGCGCTTTGCGGCCAACAGCTGGCTGAACCTGGCTGACGTGGAGTGGTACAAGCTCCTGGTGGCCGACGGCGCCGACAACTATGTGGACAGCGGCGAGTACGTCTGGCATCTGGACGGCAAGCTTCTGGACAAGGTCCAGCTCTACTACGTGACCTATGACGCCAACGGCGGCGAGGGCACCGTGACCGACGAGAAGGGCTACATGGCCGGTCAGACCTTTGATCCCAAGAGCGGCGCCGGCCTGACCCGCGAGGGTTATGACTTCGTGGGCTGGTCCACCAACAAGTACACCACCGTGCCGGACGAGACCTTCGCCATCCCCGCTGAGGGCGGCGATGTGACCCTCTACGCCGTGTGGCAGCCCGAGAAGCCCGCCGTGGAGAGCTATGTCCTGCAGTACTACTATAAGGTAAACAACACCTACGTGAGCTTTGCCTCCGAGGTCTATGAAGACGGCGAGACCGCCACCATCATCAGCGGCGCGCCCACCATGCCCGGCTACACCCTGGCGGGCTGGAACACCAAGCCCGACGGAACCGGCACCACCTACAAGGCCGGCGACAAGCTGACCATGACCGCCAGCCAGAGCCTCTATGCCGTGTGGCAGCCCGAGGAGCCCGCTGTGGAGAACTACATCCTGCAGTACTACTACAAGGACAACAACACCTTCGTTACCTTCGATTCCAAGTCCTATGAGAGCGGCGAGGTCGCCGTTGTCATCAGCGAGGCGCCCAGCATGCCTGGCTACACCTTCGCCGGCTGGAACACCGAGCCCTACGGCACCGGCATTACCTACAAGGCCGGCGACAAGATCACCATGACCGCCATCACCATGACCGCCAGCATGAGCCTGTACGCCCAGTTTACCAAGGACGGCGGCACCGATCCCGACCCTGAGACCTACGATGTCCACTATGTGTGGGTGGGCGACGTTCCCGAGGGCGTCACCCTTCCCGACAGCGCTTCCTACACCGCGGACACCGAGGTGACCCTGGCCCAGGCTCCCACCGTTGAGGGCTACACCTTCTCCGGCTGGGGCAGCGACGTGGTTACCATCCGCGACGGCAAGTTCGTCATGCCTCCCTATGAGGTGTATCTGACCGGCATCTGGACCAAGGACGGCACCCAGCCCAACACCTACACCATCACCTTTAAGACCGAGGCCGGCGGCACCATCAACGGCGGCACCGACAATGTGACCGGCACCTACACCGAGGGCGCGGCCTTCCCCCAGCGTCCCGCCACCGCCGCCAACAGCGGCTACAGCTTCGCCGGCTGGTATGATGAGAGCGGCAACAAGGTGACCGAGTGGCCCGCCACCGTCACCGCCAGCGCCACCTATACCGCCAAGTGGACCGAGGACGGCGGCACCGGCCCCATCGATCCCGACCCCAGCTACATGTACTATCACGTCACCGTGAACTACCTGGATCGTGCCGACGGCAGCAAGATTGCCACCAGCTACACCAGCCCCAGCCACATCGAGGGCAGCGCCTATGATGTGAGCGAGCAGGCCGCCATCACCATCGACGGCTACACCTACGACGGCACCGAGGGCGATGCTGTCACCGGTACCCTGAACGGCAACAAGACCGTCAACGTGTACTATGTGGCCGACGAGACCGACATCGATGACGGCGATACCCCCACGACCGACCTGCCCGACGTGCCCGGTGAGGGCGGCGGCGAGACCGACATCGGCGACGGTGAGACTCCCACCACCGACCTGCCCGACACCGGCGATACCGGCAGCACCGGCGACGGCAGCGAGACCGACATCCCCGACGGCGAGACGCCCACCGGCAGCCTGCCCCAGACCGGTACTCAGGCCCAGGTCTCCATGGCCCGCGTGGCCCTGAGCGTCATGGCGCTGACCGCCTCCGTGGCGGCGGCCGGACTGGCTCTGATTCTCTTCCGTAAGAGCCGGAAAAACGCCTGAGCAGCTCTTCTGCTTTTGAAAAAATAAGTTAATGTGAGTGCGGCGGCAGTCCCTTCGGACTGCCGCCGCACTTTTCATGGATTAATCCGAAAAAGCGCAGTTTGAAAGGGCGGGAAGTTCCGAAAACCGAAAAAGAAAAATGGTATAAAAAATAGTAATGCGGGAGAAGAAAAAACAAGATGTGACCGAAATGTAACCGGGGCTGTGTATAATAGACTATGTTAAGTGCAGGAGAGGTAATGCGAAGGAGCGTGCATGCGATGAAGACAAACAGCGGAGAGACTTTTTTGGTGCAGATCCGCAATACCCAGAACGCGACCTGGCAGGGCACTGTTGCGTGGACCGACGGCCGCAAGCAAGAGACCTTTCGCAGTGCGCTGGAGTTAATTAAACTGATAGACAGTGTCCTCAGTGCAGGAGACGACCAAGAAGAAAGCGGGGAGGAAAACAGAAGAAAGTAAGACGCAGCACGGCAAAACCAGCAAAAAGAAGCGCAAACCAACGGGGAAAATCCCCGGCCCGCTTTCGGAAAAGAGAGCGGGAAGAGTACTATGGAACCGACAAATGGCAAACCGGCTGAAAAACCGGGACGCAAAGCCAGGAGGCTAAAGCGGAGTCCGCTCCGCCACGCCCGTCCGGCCGCCGCACTTCCATTCTCGCCGAAAGGAGAATGAAAATGTTGGCAAAAAAGACCAAGAGATTTCTGGCATCCCTGCTCACCGCAGCCATGGTTGTGGGCCTGCTGCCCATGAGCGTACTGGCCGCGGGGGATGACCCCCTGACCCCCGGCAGTAAGTATTATGATGTGAAGGGCGTTGAGACCAGCGCAGACAACGCCAAGGTGGTTCTGAGCAAGACGGCCGAGCGTGTTGCCGCCGACGAGTGGGAAGTCACCCTGTCGACCAAGGTCAACGACATCAAGATTGAACAGCAGCCCCTTGAGGTTACCTTTGTTCTGGACGTATCCGGCTCCATGAACTGGTGCGCAGAAACGGATTTTCATACCCATAATCGGAACTGCAAAGGCGACGAATGCACTCAGAGCAGTAATCCCAGCCATTGGGAACGGAATTGGGGTGGTTGGAAACATAAGAGCGGAACAGAGTGCATGAAATGGTACAGCTCTTATTACCAGACGACCTGTGGAATGAGAGAGCATGAGCACACCAATACGTTGCTAGAGGGAGTGAAGTGCAATCTTGTTGAGAGTGGACTGGAGCAGTCGCGGCTGGAAACTACCGTCTCCGCCGTTAAGAGTATGGTGAGCAAGCTGAGAGAGCAGCTTGGTGGTAAGCTGATTGCTAACTTTGTCATCTTCTCTTCCAAGGATGACAGCTTCTTTGGTTCTGGCTATGATAACGGCGTCGGAAAGGGAAAAAATGAGAGTGCCAAGGTAATTCAGGAATCGGATCTGGGTCTGGAAGACGATGAATTAATCCTAGAAGCCGAGGGCGGCACCGACCTGTCTGCCGGTGTGGCGCTGGGCCTTGACCAGTTCAAGAGCAGCTCTGCCCGCCAGGTGCTGGTGGTTGTGGCTGACGGCGACTCTGACGACGGCTATCCCGACCAGAGCGCCAAGAACTTCAAGGACAAAGACGGCATCATCTACACTGTGGGCTTCACCTTCTCCAATGACACCTTCAACAGCCTTGCTACCGATGATAAGCACGCCCTGCTGGCCAACAGCGATACCGCGCTGGGCGAGGCCATGGAGGACATCTCCACCGACATCACCGCCATGATCTGGGACCCCATGGGGGACAATTTCTCCGTGGTGGAGGGCAGCGCGGCGGCCTCCGGCATCACCGACGGCGTACTGAAGGTGGAACAGAACAACAGCCTCATCACCTGGTACCCCGGCACTACTCAGCTGGGACAGAACCATGACATTGTCACCCTGACCTACACCGTCAAGCTGAAGGACAGCGCCAAGACCGCCGGCAAACATACCGGTGTGCCCCTCAACGGCGACGCCGAGCTTCAGTACAAGGTCACCGGCAGCAGCGGCGAGCCCATTGATGCCGACTTCCCCCTGCCTATGGCCAGCTATGAGGTTGGCACCATGACCGTGGAGTACCGGGACATTGAGACCGGTGAGACCATCGCTGTCATGCCCGCTGACCGCACCATTACCACCATCACCGACTGGCTTGAGGACGGACAGCCCGTCTTTGACGTGAACCTGCCCGCTCAGAGCGTGCCTCAGGGCACCAACCAGACCTGGTTCTATGTGAGCAGCAAGCTGGACGGCCAGGACTACACCGACAATGTGGCCAATATCGACGCCACCACCGGCGCGCACACCCTGGTGCGTTACTACAAGCTCCAGAACTCCTACACCGTGAACTATGAGTACACCGGCGATGTGCCCGAGGGCGCTCCCACCGTGCCCGCCGCTCAGACCTATCCCGAGGGTACTCCGGTTGACGTGGAGGACGCCCCCTCTCTGCCCGGCTACAAGTTCTCCGGCTGGACCACCAATGACACCGACGTGTCCGCTGACGGAAAGTTCACCGTCAACGGCAACGTGACCTTCACCGGCTCCTGGGACGCTCTGCCCTACTACACCGTGCAGGCCAATTTCTTCACCGACACCGACAACGAGGGCTACAAGCAGGATAACACCGAGCCTGTCACCCTCCAGAGCCAGCTCTATGGGAACTATGAGAGCTATACCCCCGAACAGAAGCAGAGCTATAACGGTGCTACATACGACCTGAGCAGCGCTAAGCCTGAGATCACCAAGACACCCGACGGCCTGGGCACCACTCTGGTCTACCGTTATGAGCGCAGCGTGACCAGCACCGCTCAGTACGAGGTGGTACATAAGTACTACGTCCGCACCGACGGTAAGATGGCTACCGACCCTGAGAAGACTGTCACCGACGGCCCCATTGAGGGCAAGCACGGCGATATCATTGCCGCGGACAGCATCACCGCCAAGCCTGACACCGGCGTGTACACCTATACTGAGTACAACCGCTCCGAGGACATCACCCTGGACAAGGGTCAGACCAAGCAGATTGTCATCACCTACGTCCGCGACCGCTACACCGTGTCCACCGAGATTGACGAAAACGGCACCATCACCCCCGAGACCGCCGTTTACAATGCCGGTGAGGACGTGACCGTCAGCTGGTCGGCCAACCGCGGCTATAAAGTGGCCAGCGTCACCGTGGACGGCGACACCTCTTCCGCCGTGGGCACCATCTCCTTTGAGAAGCTGAGCGGCTCCCACAGCGTGGTGGTCACCACCCAGCCCATCGACTACAAGCTCCATGTGAAGTTTGTGTTCATGGACAACACCACCCATGAGGGCTTTGAGGACTACACCGAGGATAAGGTCTACAACATCGGCGACAGCTACGAGGTCACTGTACCCGCTGCCCCTGCCGGATATACCTTCAATGAGGAAAAGACCGGTGCGACCAGCGGTACCTTCGACGCGGATGATGTGACCGTGACCATCTATTATGACGCCAACGAGCAGTCCAGTGCCACTGTTCTGTTCCAGAATCAGAATGGGGAGAAGCTCCGTGATCCCATGACGGTCTCCGGTCTGGCTGGACAGCCCTATAACCTGAACGCCGCCATGGACGTCATCAATCTGGAGAAAGACGGTGTTCGCTATACCTATCTCAGCGACAACGGCATTGCCTATGAGGGCACTCTCGATGGCACCGTGACCATCATCCGTACTTACGAGCCTCTGCCCACCTACACCGTGACCTATGATCCCGGCAAGTGCGGCACTTTCAAGCATCAGATCACCTCCGGCCTCTATGCCGGCTACCCCACGCCTGAATTTGCCGGTACCATCACCGGTGCAGAGGGCTGGGTGTTTGACGGCTGGTCTCCCGCGGTGGAGGACACCGTCTCCGGCGACGTGACCTATGTTGCCCAGTGGAAGGAAATGCCCAAGTTCACCGTCAAGTATGAGCTGTACACCTCCCACAACGGCGGAGGCTATGAGCTGACCGACACCGTTACCGCGCTGGCGACCGAGTATGTCCGTCCCGGCATCCAGGGCTGGAACGCCCCCGAAACCTACGGCGAGGGCTATAAGCTGGCCGATGAGGGCTTCAAGACCACCGGCGAGCTGACCTACGGCGACAACGCCACCCTCACCTTCCGCTATGAGCGGGAGACCTTCGGCTCCGTGAACTACACCATCAAGCACGTCTACCGCACCCTCACCGGCGACGCCGGGACCGTCACCCAGGATGGCTACCTGGATGTGCCCGCCACCGGCACCCACAGCGATGTGATCTACGCCGCCAACGTGGAGGCGAAGCCCGACTATGAGGGCAAGCACTACGCCTTCAACGCCGCTGCCAGCGACGAGTCCATCAAGCTGGACGGCAGCGCCGGCCAGACCATCACCCTGGTCTATGACCGCTATGAGTACGTCGTCACCGTCACCGGCGATGCTGGCGTGGCCTCCACCACCGGCCAGGGCACCTATGAGAAGGGCAGCAATGTCACCGTCAACTGGACCCTGAACACCGGCTATGAGCTGGCTTCCGTGGCCGTCAACGGCGAGGACCACCCCCTCAGCCAGGTGGACCTGACCAACCTGAGCAAGGACACCACCGTCACCATCAAGACCAAGCTGACCCCCTACACCGTCACCTACTATGTGGACGGCCAGCAGTACGGCGAGGTGGAGACCTACTACTACGGCGATGCCATCACCATGCGGTCCGCTCCCGCCGCTCCCACCGGCATGACCTTCAGCGGCTGGGACCAGACCCTGACCACAATGCCCGCTAAGAACGTGGAGATCCACGGCAGCTTCTCCTACATCGACTACACCGTGACCTACAAGCCCGGCGACCACGGCACCTTTACCGAGCAGAACTACAATGGCCTCCACTACGGTGATACCACTCCCGCCTTCCAGGGTGAGACCACCGGTGAGGCCACCTGGGAGTTCGCCGGCTGGAAGCCCGAGGTAGCGGCCACCGTCACCGGCGGCGCCACCTATACCGCCCAGTGGGAGCGCTCCGACTACACCGTGGTGGTCAACCACGTGAGCCAGGAGAGCGGCGTGACCATGGAGACCAGCACCAACAAGTACGACGTGGACGCCGACAGCACCGCCGCCCCCCTGAGCGCCGACAAGATTCCTCAGGACTTCAAGCTGGTGGGCTGGACGGTCAACACCGAGGCCGCTGACAGCGTGACCTTCGACCAGGCCGGCAACGCCGCCATCAACAGCGACAAGGTGCAGACCATCACCATCACCTACACCTACGGCCTCAAGTCCGCCGCCTACGTCAACATCAACTACCTGCTGACCGACGGCACCAAGGGCGATGACGGCAAGTACAACGTGCTCAAGCCTCTGGACACGGAAATCAAGGCCTACAACGAGAACGACGCCTACGACGTGACCGCTGTTGTGGCCGCCTTCGACGACGCCCACCAGATGTACACCCGTGTCGACGCCGACAGCCTGACCGGCACCATCTCCGGCACCCAGACCGTTATCATCAACGTGTACTACACCGCCGATGAGTACGACTTCACCGTCAAGTACTTCAACGACTACACCAACCAGGAGATCGAGCCCGCCGAGGGCCTGAACGTCACCGGTAAGGCTCCCTACGGCACCGCCCTCACGCAGGAGCTGGTCTCCCAGTACCTGGGCTACACCGAGGGTGAGGACTGGGTCAACGCCATGCGTCCCGCCGACTACGAGGACGGCGTGGTGACCTATGTCACCATCAGCGACGACTCCTCCAAGAACGTAGTGGAGGTCCACTACGACTACGAGGAGCCCTACAACCCCAGCTACATGTACTATCACGTCACCGTGAACTACCTGGATCGTGCCGACGGCAGCAAGATTGCCGCCAGCTACACCAGCCCCAGCCACATCGAGGGCAGCCGGTATGACGTGAGTGAGCAGGCCGCCATCTCCATCGACGGCTACACCTACGACGGCACCGAGGGCGATGCTGTCACCGGTACTCTGAACGGCAACAAGACCGTCAACGTGTACTATGTGGCCGACGAGACCGACATCGACGACGGCGATACCCCCACCACCGACCTGCCCGACGTGCCCGGCGAGGGTGACGGCGACGGCGAGGTGGACATCGATGACGGCGATACTCCCACCACCGACCTGCCCGACACCGGCGATACCGACATCCCCGACGGCGAGACCCCCACCGGCAACCTGCCCCAGACCGGCAGCGTGGCTGGCCAGGTGGAGAACCGCTGGACTCTGGGCGTGCTGGCTCTGATGGCCTCCAT
>CABIYL020000005.1:231798-231898 GCA_902362925.2 Clostridiales bacterium
GGGCGGGGGAGCTCGAGGGGGCAGCCGCCCGCCTCGAATGGAATCGAATGTCCTGCAATGCCTTGCGGGGCAAGGCTTGCGGCGAGCAGCGCGAGGACTT
>CABIYL020000005.1:232178-255017 GCA_902362925.2 Clostridiales bacterium
CCGCTCCCACGGCGCCGACCAGGACTGGTACAGTCTGCCCTGGCGGCAGCGGGCGGGCTGCGGCCCCACCACCGCGTCGGTCCAGATGGCCTATCTGGCCGCCCTGCGGCCATCGCTGGCGGCGCTGTGTCCGCTGGAGGGACGGGAGCAGGGGACCTTTGTGACGTATATGGACCAGGTGTGGGAGTATGTCACCCCGGGCAGCCACGGGCTCAACCGGGTGGAGATGTACACCGACGGCGTAACCCGCTTCTGCGGGGAACGGGGCGTCAGGCTGGTTCCCCATGCCCTGGAGGTGCCGAGTGGTGAGGAGCGGCCCGGCTTTGAGCGCTGCGTGTCCTTTATCCGGGCGGGGCTGGCGTCCGACTGCCCGGTGGCCTTCCTCAACCTGGACAACGGGGAAGTGGAGGCCCTGGACAAGTGGCACTGGGTGCTGCTCTCCGCTCTGGAGGAGGGGGACGCTGGCACCCTGGTCACCGTGGTGGACAGCGGAAACTCCTTTTCCATTGACCTGAAGCTGTGGTACGACACCGCCCGTGACCTGGGCGGATTTGTTTGGCTGGAGGAACTGAATTGAGAGATTTTTTGCTGGGATTCTGGCCCTGGCTGGCGGGCTGGGCAGGCGTGATGAGCCTGCTGGACTTCTGCCTCATGGGCTTTGACAAGCGCCGGGCCAAGCGGAACGGCTGGCGGGTGCGGGAGCGCACCTTTTTCATTGTGGCCCTGCTGGGGGGCGCCCTGGGCGGGGTGCTGGGCATGTTCTTCTTCCACCACAAGACCAGACACTGGTATTTCCGGTACGGCCTGCCCGCCATCCTGATTCTCCAGGTGGGGCTGGTGGTCTGGCTATTGCTGTCCGGCGGGGCCTCTTGACGGGGCCGGTTCAGCGTGGGATAATATGCCAGGCTTGCCCGGCAGGCCGCTTTGTCTTTTATGGCGGCGTGTCCTGAGGGCAGAAAGTTTTTGTGTGTGGTTCCGAGGTGTGGGATAATGATCAATCTGTTGGTAAAGACCTTTGTAAAGGACGCCGGAAACGTCCAGGACCCCCAGGTGCGGCAGCGGTACGGCACCCTGTCCGGCGCTGTGGGTATTTTTCTCAATCTGCTGCTGTCGGCTGGCAAGATGATCGCCGGCCTTATCACCGGCTCCATCGCCATCACGGCGGACGCCTTCAACAACCTGACCGACGCGGGCTCGTCGGTGGTGACCCTGGTGGGCTTCCGCATGGCGGGCAAGCAGGCCGACGACGACCACCCCTTTGGTCATGGGCGCATTGAGTACCTGTCCGGCCTGGCGGTGTCGGTGGTCATCCTGCTGGTGGGCCTGGAGCTGGCCAAGAGCTCGGTGGAGAAGATCATCCACCCGGAGCCGGTGGAGTTCTCCTGGCTGTCCGCCGGCATCCTGATTGCCGCTATCTGCGTCAAGCTGTGGATGAGCTACTTCAACCGCAGCCTGTCCCGGCGGATCGGCTCCGCCGCCATGGCCGCCACCGCCACGGACTCCCTGTCCGACGCGGTGGCCACCTCCGCCGTGCTTCTCAGCGCCATTATCGGCAAGTTCACCGGCGTGAACATCGACGCCTGGGCCGGTATTCTGGTGGCCCTCTTCATCCTCCGGGCGGGCTGGGGCGCCGCCAAGGACACCCTGAATCCCCTCCTGGGCCAGAGCCCCGACCCGGAGCTGGTGCGGGACATTGAGCGGACCGTGCTGGCACACCCCCAGGTGGTGGGCATCCACGACATGATCATCCACGACTACGGCCCCGGCCGGTCCATGATGTCCCTCCACGCCGAAGTGCCCGCCGGTTCGGATATCATGGAGGTCCACGACGAGATTGACGCCATCGAGCGGGAGCTGAAGGCCAAATATCACATTGACGCCAGCATCCACATGGACCCCATTGTCACCGGCGACGAGACCATCAGCAAGGCCCGAAAGATGGTGTCCGAGCTGGTGCGGGAGGTAGACCCAGCCATGACCATCCACGACTTCCGCATGACCAGCGGACCCCGGCACCGGAACCTGATTTTTGACGTGGTGGTGCCGTACAGCGTCAAGAGCACCGACGATGAGGTCCGCCGGGAGATTGAGCGGAAAATCCGCTCGGCCGACCCCAACAGCTTCGCCGTCATCCAGATCGACCGGGCCTAGACCCAGGAACCGGGCTGAGACGGCCAGTCTTTACAAAAAATTCACCTCATAGGGTGAAAAATGTCTATAATATTATTATAGTACTATGATATGGCCGGGGAGCATGCCCGGCTGCGGAAGGATGGTGTACGGAAATGGCGCAGAAGGTACTCATCGTGGAGGACGAGGCCAACATTGCCGAGCTGCTCCACCTGTACCTGGAGAAAGAGGGCTACGAGACTGCCGTGGCGCCCGACGGCGGGAAGGGTGTGGAGCTGTTCCGCTCCTTCCATCCCGACCTGGTGCTGCTGGACATTATGCTGCCCGTTATGGACGGCTGGTCCGTGCTCAAGAAGATCCGGGAGAGCGACAAGACCCCTGTCATCATGCTCACCGCCAAGGGTGAGACCGAGGACAAGGTCCACGGCCTGGAGGGGGGCGCTGACGACTATATCGTCAAGCCCTTTGAGATGAAGGAAGTGCTGGCCCGCATTCACGCCGTGCTCCGCCGCTTCGGCGCCGAGGAGGAGGGCAGCGGGGAGAAGAAGCTCTCCTTTGACAAGCTGGTCATCAACCTGGACTCCTACGAGCTGCTGGTGGACGGCAAGCGGGTGGATACGCCCCCCAAGGAACTGGAGCTTCTCTATCACCTGGCCGCCTCCCCCAACCGGGTGTTCACCCGCAACCAGCTGCTGGACGAGGTGTGGGGCTTTGACTACTTCGGCGACTCCCGCACCGTGGACGTCCACATCAAGCGCCTGCGTGAGAAGCTGGAGGGCGTTAGTGATCAATGGAGCTTGAAGACCGTCTGGGGTGTAGGCTATAAATTTGAGGTTGTCAACGGCTGACGCTCTGCCCCTGAAAAAAGAAAACATCCCGCATGGGACCGGTGTGAGAGCCGGTCCTGGGGCGGTATGCCCTCAGAAAGGAGGAGAACGGCACGAAGAGCCTGTATAAGCGCCAGTTTGCCATGATGGCGGGGATGATCCTCATCTCCTTTGCTCTGCTGGGCGCGTCATTTATTACCCTGTCCTACCAGTACACGGTCCGGGAAAAGCAGGACACCATAGAGAAAAACGCCGCCTACATCGCGGAATTTACTGGTTCCTATCTCTCGGAATCCCGTTACTCCACCACCATTTACGACTCTGCCTACCGGCAGTACACCTCCAATCTGGCCCAGCTGGCCGACGCCTATGTGATTCTCTGCGAGACCACCCCGGACCGGATTGGCGAGATTGTCTACTCCTCCGACGGCCAGACCGAGGGGGCGTTCATCGGCCAGACCCTGTCTGCCGACATGGTCAGCCAGGCGGTGCGGGACGGCTCCTACGGCTCCATGACCACCCTGAACGGGCTGTTTGCGGAAAAACGGTTTGTGGCCGGATGCCCCATCTACAAAACCGGCCTGCTGGGACAGCGGGTCCAGACCGGTATGGTCTTTGTGGCGGCTGAAATAGAGAACATCACGGAGATGTGGCGTGCGTTTGCCAATATCTTCTTCTTTACCGCCATTGTGGTGCTCTGCCTTGCCTTCATCACCACGTCGGTGACCTCCCTGCGCCAGACCAAGCCCCTCAAGGAGATGGCGGAGGCCGCCCGCAAGTTCGGACACGGGGAGTTTGAAACCCGGGTCGAGGTGGGCAACCGGAAGGACGAGGTAGGAGAGCTGGCCGAGGCCTTCAACGCCATGGCGGAGTCCCTGGCCCAGTCGGAGGCCAAACGCAGCGAGTTTGTGGCCAACATCTCCCACGAGCTGAAGACCCCCATGACCACCATCGCCGGCTTTGCCGACGGTATTCTGGACGGCACCATTCCCCCGGAGAAGGAGCAGGACGCCCTGCGCACCATCTCCTCTGAGACCCGCCGCCTCTCCCGGCTGGTGCGGCGTATGCTGGACCTGAGCCGCCTCCAGTCGGCGGAGAACGTCACCGCCCAGGAGCAGTTTGACATCTCCGAGCTGATGGTCCGGGTGCTGCTGAGCCTGGAGACCAAGATCAACCAGTCCGGCCTGGACGTGTCCACCGACCTGCCCGAGGAGCCGGTCATGGTGTGGGGCGATCCGGACGGCATCACCCAGGTGTGCTACAACCTGCTGGACAACGCCATCAAGTTCTCCCAGGAGAAGGGGGTCATCACCATCTCCATCACCACCAAGGGCGGCAAGGCCTATGTGTCGGTGCGCAATGTGGGAGACACTATCCCCGCTGAGGAGCTGCCCCTGCTCTTTGACCGCTTCCACAAGAGCGACAAATCCCGCAGCGAGGACCGGGACGGCGTGGGCCTGGGACTGTATATCGTCAAGACCATTCTCAACAACCACAAGGAAAACATCACCGTCACCAGCGACCACGGCGTGACGGAGTTCACATTCACGCTGACACTGGCGTGAGGAGAGAGAAACCATCCAGGGAGGTCACCGAATGCGCACCGATTACTACACCAACACTCCCGCCGGCGGCGGGCCGGGACGGACCGGAACACCCCGCTATACGGTCATTCCCTTTGAGCAGCCCCCGCAGTCGGAGGAGAAGAAGCGCCGGGGCAGCCGAAAGGCACCCTGGATCTTCGCTGCGTTCCTGGTGCTCATTGTGGCACTGACCACCCTGACCCTGGCTCTGAGCTGGATGTTTTACCAGGACGAGGAGCCAACGGCGGGAGAGAGCGGCGGCGGGAACTACACCACCATTCCCATCCCCACCGCTTCCCCTGAGACCGGCGTCACCGACCTGGAGCGGGCCCCCACCGGAACGGGAGTCACCCTGTCCATTGCCGCCCTGCCGGAGAACGGTCTGACCTATCAGGAGATCTACGACCGGAACATCGCCGCCGTTGTCAGCATCCGCGCCTACCAGACGGGCGGCGGGGCCACCGGCACCGGCGTGATTATGACGGCGGACGGGTACATCATCACCAACTACCACGTGATTCAGGGCTCCTATGAGGTGGAGGTGCTACTCTCTGACGACAGCGTCCACAAGGCTCTGCTGGTGGGCGGCGACCAGACCAACGACCTGGCCGTGCTGAAGATTGACGCCGCCGACCTGACTCCGGCCGAGTTCGGCGACTCCGACCTGCTCCAGGTAGGGGACCTGGCTCTGGCCATCGGCAACCCTCTGGGTGAGGAGCTGCGGGGCACCATGACCGACGGCATCATCTCCGCCATCAGCCGGGACGTGAACGTGGACGGCAACACCATGACCCTCATCCAGACCACCGCCGCCCTCAACTCGGGCAACTCGGGCGGCGCCCTGCTCAACGACCGGGGCCAGGTGGTGGGCATCACCAACATGAAGATGACCAGCTACTCCGGCTCGGTGGAGGGCCTGGGTTTCGCCATCCCCACCAACACGGTAAAGACCATTGTGGATGACCTCATCGCCTACGGCCATGTGCCGGGCTATCCCACCCTGGGCATCCTGGGCTCCACCATGGACGAGGAGCGTGCCGCCGCCAGCGGGCTGGTGGTGGGCGTGTACGTCCAGAGCGTCACCGCCGGTTCGGACGCGGAGAAGCAGGGCATGCGCGCCGGCGACGTGATCACCGAGTGCAACGGCCAGAGCGTCACCTCCGTGGACGACATCAATGCCATCAAGGCGGGCTTCCAGGCGGGGGACGCGCTCCACTTCCGGGTGTACCGGAACGGGGAGTACCTGGACCTGGAGGTCAAACTGGTGGAGCGGTACCAGCTGGACCAGTAAAATTCCCGTACAGGGAGGAACCATGAACAAAACGGAACTTCTGACCCGGCTTGCCCGGGACGGGGAGGAGCGGATGCTCCTGGCCCGTACCATGGACAAGCTGGAGCTGACCGGGCGGCGGAACATCCCCGCCCACACGGCCTTTTTGTCCCCCCAGGAGCAGGCATCGGTGGAGATGCTCATCAACGCCAGCGGCCACCCTTCCCACCTGTTCTACGGGGGCTTTGAGGGGGCGGAGCGGACCATCTGCGTCTTTCTCCCCGACTGGCAGGCGCCGGAGGACTGGCTGGCCGACGGGGAGGACTGCCCCATCTGCGCCCTGCGGTGCACCTTCCCCGAGGACGCGGGGCTGACCCACCGGGACTTCCTGGGCTCCATTCTGGGCCTGGGACTGGACCGGGAAAAGGTGGGGGACCTGCTGGTGTCCCCCGGCGTGTGCGATATCCTGCTGCTCAAAGAGATTGAGGACTTTCTCCTCCTCCACCTGGAGAGTGCCGGACGCACCCGGCTCAAGGTGGCGCCGGTGGCGCTGTCCGCCCTGACACCCCCTAAGGTGGAGGTCAAGCTCATCCGCGACACGGTGGCCACCCTGCGTCTGGACGCGGTAGCGGCCTCCGCGTTCTCCCTGCCCCGGTCCAAGGCGGCGGATCTCATCTCCTCCGGCCGGGTGCAGCTCAACCACCGCGAGTGTACCAAACCGGACCGGACAGTGGCCCAGGGAGATGTAATCTCCTGCCGGGGAATGGGGAAGGCCGCAGTAAAGACCGTGGGCGGAGTATCCAAAAAGGGCCGAATTATAATAGAAGTGGAGCGATATCTCTGATGGAACAGGAAAAGATTGACCGCATCAATGAGCTGGCCAAGAAGGCCAAGACCCCTGAGGGTCTTACCCCTGAGGAGACCGCCGAGCGGGACGCCCTGCGGAAGGAGTATGTTGCCTCTGTCCGGGCCAACCTGACGGCCCAGCTGGACAACACCTTTATCGTGGAGCCCGACGGCACCAAGCACAAGCTGGGGAAAAAAGAGTAAAAAAGCGGAGGCTGTCCATTGGACAGCCTCCGCTTTTTGTTTTACACATCCATGATGACAGGCAGGATCATGGGATTGCGCTTGGTCTTTTTGTAGAGGAAGGCGGACAGATCGTTCTTGATCTGGGTCTTGATGGCGGACCAGTCCTTGAGACGCTGGTCCTGGCACTCCTCGATGGCCTCCATGGCCACCCGCTTGAGCTCCTCCATCAGACCCTCGGACTCCTTGACGTACACAAAGCCCCGGGTGATGATATCCGGGCCGGAGAGGAGAGCGCCGTCCTCGGCGGACATGGTGGCCACTACCACAATCATGCCGTCCTCGGCCAGGTGCTTCCGGTCCCGCAGGACCACAGCGCCCACGTCGCCCACACCGTAACCGTCCACGAACACCCGGCCGGCGGGCACGGTGCCGTTGATGCGGGCGGTGTTGCGGGTGAACTCCATCACCTTGCCGATGTCGCTGATGAGGATGTTGTTGGGATCCATGCCCATCTCACGGGCCAGCTTGGCGTGGGTCTTGAGCATCCGCTGTTCGCCGTGGACGGGGACAAAGAACTTGGGCTTGACCAGGGCATGGATGATCTTCAGCTCGTCCTGGCAGGCGTGGCCGGAGACGTGGAGGGGGGCGGCCCGCTCATTGACCACCTCGGCGCCCTTGCGGTAGAGCTCGTTGATGACGCTGCCGATGGCGTTCTCGTTGCCGGGAATGGCGGAGGCCGAGATGATGACCCGGTCGCCGGCCTGGATGTCCACCTGACGGTGGGTGGAGAAGGCCATACGGGTGAGGGCGGACATGGTCTCGCCCTGGCTGCCCGTGGTGATGATGCACACCTTGTTCTTGGGCAGGCTCTTGAGGTGGTTCACGTCCACCAGCACCCCGGCGGGGATATTCATGTATCCCAGCTCGGTGGAGACCTTGATGGCGTTCTCCATGCTGCGGCCGGTGACGGCCACCTTGCGGCCGTACTTGGCGGCCACGGAGATGATCTGCTGCATCCGGTCCACGTTGGAGGCGAAGGTGGTGACGATGATCCGCTCCTCGCAGCCCCGGAACAGGGCGTCAAAGGAGGCGCCCACGCTCCGCTCGCTCTTGGTGAAGCCGGGACGCTCCACGTTGGTGGAGTCGGCCAGAAGGGCCAGAACGCCCTCCTTGCCCAGCTGGCCCAGTCGGGCCAGGTCGATCATGCCGCCGGACACAGGGGTGGCGTCGATCTTGAAGTCGCCGGTGTGGACGCACACGCCCACCGGGCACTTGATGGCAAAGCCGCAGGCGTCGGCGATGGAGTGGTTCACGTGGATGAACTCCACCGAGAACTTGCCCGCCTTCACGGTCTCGCCGGACTCACAGGTGATGAGCTTGGTCTTGTCCAGCAGCCGGTGCTCCTCCAGCTTCAGCTTCACCAGCCCGGCGGTCATCCGGGTGGCGTAGATGGGGGCCTGCACATCCCGCAGAAGATAGGGGATGGAGCCGATGTGGTCCTCGTGGCCGTGGGTCAGGAAGATGCCCCGGATCTTGTCCTTGTTCTTGATGAGATAGGAGAAGTCGGGGATGACCACGTCGATGCCGTACATGTCGTCATCGGGAAAGCCCATGCCCACGTCCACGACAATGATGTCCCCGCCGTACTCGTAGACGGTGACGTTCTTGCCGATCTCGTTGAGGCCGCCAAGGGAGATGATTTTCAGTTTTTCTGCCATAATAGGTTTATTGCACTCCTTAATCTGTGTTGTTTGAAATAGGTGAAAAGGGATGTAAACAGACACATGAGCGCACCAAAAGAAGGCGATTCCGCCCGCTCTTTCCGGCCCTGCCTCGCCGGAAAAAGGGGCGGCCATTCGCCGCCGGTGCAGTATTTTCGTGTCTATGCCTTATCTCAGGTGCGCACGGCGCACATAAAGCCAAATCGCATACGCTCAACCCCGGAGGGGAGCATCCTGTACTTTAGTATACCACACAGATGGGAAAAAGTATACAGAAACTTTTCGCCCCCCTTCGCCGCCAAGGTACGCCATACGCCACATTATATATAATGTGTGTCCGCCATAGACGGGCACATCCGGCCTGAGCACAGGGGCAGCGGCCCAAAAGGGACTTTCTTTTTGGGCAAAAATCAAGTATCCTGTTTTCAGCAGTCCGGGACGTGCCCGGAGAGAGGAGCAGAGACGATGGAGGAGATCAGACCCGGCCGGTACCGGCATTTCAAAGGCAAGGAATACCGGGTGTATTTCACCGCCCGCCATTCGGAGACGGAGGAGCTGATGGTGGTCTACCAGTCCCTGTACGGCGAAGGGGGCATGTGGGTGCGCCCGGCGGCCATGTGGAGCGAGCATGTGGAGCGGGACGGGTACTCCGGCCCCAGATTTGTGTATATTGGAGGGAAATAAGGGTGAACATTCAGATTTTCGGAAAGTCCAAGTGCTTTGACACCAAGAAGGCAGAGCGCTATTTCAAGGAGCGGCGGGTGAAGTTCCAGGCGGTGGACCTGGTGAAGTTCGGCATGAGCCGGGGAGAGCTCCAGAGCGTGAAGAACGCGGTGGGGCTGGAGAACCTGGTGGACTGGGACAACCCGGACGCGGCCATCATCCGCTACCTGGCGGGGGAGGGGGACAAGCTGGAGAAGCTCTTTGAGAACCCCAGGCTCATCCGCACCCCGGTGGTGCGCAACGGCCGCCAGGCCACGGTGGGCTACTGCCCCGACGTGTGGAAGGAGTGGACGTGAGCGGGGGACACAGCGGCACTTTTTTACCCCTTGAGCGGGAAATCTTTAAGAAATGTAACAGATGTGTAAACAAACAATGAACCTTTTTCCGCGTTCATTGACAAAGGACCGGGCCGGGGGTATGCTTTTTTCGTGCGCGAAGCGAAGTATCCGGCGGGAGGTCCGCCGGAAGAAAGGAACGGACGCGGATGAAGGAATCCAATGATATTTTGATGAGCTATCTGCGGGTAACGCAGCATATGTCCCAGCATTTCCGCAGCCATTTCGGCCGCCTGAACCTGACCTTCCCCCAGGCGCTGGTGCTGACCGTGCTGGGAGAGGACGGGCCCATGCCCATCAGTGCTCTGGCCGAGCGGACGGGCAGCGCCAACTCCACGGTCTCGGGTATTGTGGACCGGCTGGAGAAGCTGGAGCTGGCACGCCGGGAGCGGTCTGAGAGCGACCGCCGGGTGATTTACGTCACCGCCACAGAGAAGTACCAGGAGCTGCGGCAGAAGGCAAAGACCGATGTGTCGGGCTATTTTGCCACGGTGCTCAACAACATGGAGCCCCAGGACAGGGAGATGATCCTCACCGCGCTGGAGAAGCTGGACCAGGCTCTGACCAAGTGCGGCGAGAGCTGAGGCCAAAAGGGAGTGCTTTTTTTCCCGGCATGTGATATGATACCTGCAAAGCGGGGTATTATGGAACCGGCAGAACAGAGCTGACCGGGAAAGGACGGACATTTCCATGAGAAGAAGGAATCACTACGGATACGGGGCCTACCGTGGAAGGTCCAAGTTCCGTACGTTTTTGAAATTTGTCATCGCCGTGCTGGCGGTGGTGCTGGTGCTGCTGGTGGGGGCCTTTTTCTTCCTCCAGCGGTATATGGTGGTCTCCTCCACCGGGGGCATCTACTTCGACCTGCCCTTCCTGGACAGGGAGGAGGAATCCGCGCCCCCCGACGACACGGAGGAGACGCCGCCCCTTGTGGTGGTCACCCCCACGCCGGAGCCCACGCCTGAGGAGACGCCGGAACCCGACCCGGTGTACACCCGTGCGGTGTCCCTGCCCGACAGCCTGATTGCCGGCGGCGGGGTGCAGAACCTGTACACCACCGGCGGCGAGGCCCTGACGGCCTATACCGGCGGCAATGAGGCCGCCCCCATCCTGACCATGAAGGGGATAGACGGCCTGCTGGGGTTCACCTCCAACCAGACCATCGCCCAGTCCGTGGGCGCATCCTCCGCCGACACCGCCCGCAACGGGGACCTGACCACCCTGTGCTCGGCCATGGACACGGCGGCTTACGTGTCCTGCTTCCGGGACAACACCGCCCCCTATGAGAACAATCAGCTGGCCCTGCGCACCAGCATCGGCAACTGGCGGGGTCCCGGTGAGATCCGCTGGATGACCCCGGAGAACGCCGACGTGCGGGCCTATCTGGCGGGGGTGTGCGGCGAGCTGGCCCAGCTGGGCTTTGACGAGATTATCCTGGACTACGCCGCCTTCCCCACAGAGGGCGATCTGTCCCTCATCCTGACCGGTGACCGGTACAACCCGGACACCTTCAGCCAGACGGTGGACGCCTTCTATCAGCAGGTGCGCCAGGCCATCGGCACCGGGGAGGACGCACCCAGGCTGTCCATTGTCACCGACAAGACCACCCTGGAGCAGGGCAGCAACTCCCTCAGCGGCCAGACCTTGTCCGGCCTGTGCACCGCGGCCGACCGGCTCTATGTGAAGCTGGACGGCGGCGACCCGGCCGACTACTATCCCGCCCTGCGGGAGGCGGGTATGGAGAACCCGGAAGAGGACCTGGTGGTCATTCTGGACCAGGCCCCCACCGGCGACCTCCCGTACAGCTGGGCTGTGCTGCCTGAATAAGCAGAATCATTTCACAAGGATGTGGAATACTAGGGTATTCCACATCTTTTTTTATTTTGGCAAAAAGGTAACGGAAAAGAGAAAGAAAAAATGTTTGGAGGCATAAAAAATAATTTGATTGTGACATTTTTTCAAAAATGCAACCTTATAAGGCGGGAGTTTCGGGCAAAAATGCTTGCAATCTCTTGAAAAATCGTCTATGCTACAATATAAGTGGGAGAATTTAATTTGAAGGTCCCACACTGGAAGGCGGTGAAATCATGTCCCTGGAAGCGATGAAAAAGATCACAGAGGCAGAGCAGGACACCCAGTCCCGCCGGGCGGGCGCGGCCGCTGAGGCCAAGAAATTGGTGTCCGACGCGGAGAAAGCGGGGCGTGCCCTGGTGGAGCAGGCCCGTGCCCAGGCTGAGGCTCAGGCCAAGGAGGCTATGGCCCAGGCCGAGAGCCGCGCAGCCCGCCGCACTGAGGAAATTCTGGCGGAAAAGCGCAGCGACTGCGACGCGCTCCGGTCCGCTGCCCGTGAGCGGCTGCCCGCGGCGGTGGAACTGATAGTCGGAAGGGTTGTGAGCATCTAATGGCCATCGTCAAGATGAAACGGCTGCGGGTCATCGCCCTGGCCGCCCAGCGGGACGAGCTGCTTCAGCGGCTGCTGCACGCCGGGTGCGTGGAGGTCACCGAGCCCCAGGCGGAGCTCAGCGACCCGGAGTGGATGGCCCTGCTCAAGCGGGACACCTCCGCCCTGAGCGACGTGAAGGCCAGGCAGAACGCCGTCAACGGTGCGCTGGAAGCCCTGCAGAAGTACGCGCCCGAGAAGAAGGGTCTGTTCATCCACCGCCGCAGCATCAAGGAGAAGGAATTCCTGAGCGACGCGGCCATGAACGCCGCTCTCCACAGCGCGGGGGAGATCAACGCCCGGGTGCAGAAGATTTCCCAGCTGTACACCCAGGAGAACCGGCTCACCGGCCAGCGTGCCAGCCTGGTGCCCTGGTCCGGCCTGGACCTGCCCCTGAACACCGGCGGCACTGAGCACGCCCGGATCTCCTTCCACACCTGCCCCCCGGCGGTGGACCTGGAGGAGGTCCGTCAGGCACTGGCCCAGGCGGCCCCCTCGGCGGAGCTGTTCCCCGTCAGCGCCGACCGGGAATTGCAGTATCTGGTTATCATGTGTCACCGGGCCGAGAGCGAGACGGTCACCGAGACCGTCCGGCCCTGGTCCTTCTCCACCGTCAGCTTTAAGGATATGAACGGCACGGCGGCGGAGAATATCACCCGCATTGACGGCGAGCTGGAGGAAATCCGGGTCCGCCGGGACAAGACGGCGGAGGAGATCGCCGCCATGGCCGACTGCCGCCGGGATCTCCAGGTGTGCTCCGACCGGCTGACCGCCGAGCTGAGCAAGGAGAGCGCCAAGGAGCGGCTGCTCACCAACGGCACCGTGGTGTTTATGGAGGGCTGGATCAGTGAGCCCGGTATCCCCAAGGCTGAGGCGGAGATGCTGAAATTCGCCTGTGCCTGGGAGACCGCCGAGCCGCTGGAAGAGGAGGAGCCACCCATTCTCCTCCAGAATCCCAAGTGGATGACCCCCATCAACATGGTCACCGAGATGTACTCCCTGCCCGCCTACCGGGGCATCGACCCCAACCCCCTGATCTTCTGGTTCTTCCTGTTCTTCTTCGGCTTCATGTTCGCCGACGTGGCCTACGGCATCATCATCTGGGCCGTCTGCTTCGTCATCAGCAGGAAGTACAACCCCAAGGGCACCATGGGCTATATGTTCCGTCTGGGCCAGTATATGGGTATTTCAACCCTGATCTGCGGTATCTTTACCGGCGGCTTCTTTGGCGACGTGATCCCCAAGGTGGCCGAGCAGATGTTCGGCATCCCCATGGAGGGGCTGCCCCAGTGGCTCCAGACCTTCAGCAACGGTATCATTGTCAACCCCATCAACGACCCCATGACCACCCTGATTCTGGCAATTGTCATCGGCGTGGTACAGCTGGTGTTCGGCCAGTGTATCCACATCTATATGGGCTTCCGCGACGGCCATCCCATTGACGGCCTGCTGGACGTGGTGCCCTGGTGGCTCTTCTTCGGCTCCATCGGCCTGGTGGCCGCCGGCCAGCCCTGGTGGTGGATTCTGGTGGGCTGCGCGATTCTGATCGCCACCCAGGGCCACACCAAGCGTGGCTTCTTCGGCAAGCTGTTCGGCGGCGTGGCCAGCCTGTACGACGTGACCAGCTGGCTGTCCGACGTGCTGAGCTACTCCCGACTGATGGCCCTCATGCTGGCCACCTCGGTTATCGCCAGCGTTATGAACACCCTGGGTACCCTGGGCGGCTTGAGCGTGGGCGGCATCATTCTGTTCGTGCTGGTGTTCATCATCGGCCACGTGTTCAACGTGGGCGTCAATATCATCGGCACCTATGTCCACGCAGCCCGACTCCAGTACCTGGAGTTCTTCGGCAAGTTCTACGAGGAGGGCGGCCAGGCCTTCCAGCCCATGACCTACAACACAAAATATGTGGATATCATTGAGTGGGAATGACGCTCGAAACGGCGAAAACCCGCATGAATACAGGCTTTTTTGCCCGTCCATACTGCTCTTGATACTGGATTGATACTATTTGTGTCCGCCCGGTATTCTCAAGAGAAAAATCCCAAAAGGACAAGCAAAACCGCCCTGCTGAACGACAAATTCAGCAGGGCGGTTTTTTTGCTTGTCTTATTTATTTTTCCGCCAAGGGATATAATATTCGCTTTCCAGGCCATCGTCGCAGGTATGGGGCCAGTTGAGTTTCCATTCAAAATACTCTTCCCTGGTGATCTCCCCGGCGTGTAACTCCTGCTGACGAAAAAGCCATTCCCGCATGAACTCGTCCACAAGGCCATACTGGAAGTACATACCCACGGGAGGGTGTGCGGGCCAGTCATCGCTATCATTGTACCGTACAGCGGTATCATCAGCGGCCCCTGCTCTGCCCGGATTGCGGACAAGTTGGAACAGGCGGATAGCGCCAGGGCTGTCCTCGTCCAGCCAGAAGAATGTCCGCATGAAGTCCTCGGCAGAGCCGGGGGCGATGGTGTAGAAGTTCTGGCGGTCTACCCGCAGCGCCTCGGCCATCTTGTCCAGCAGTTCCCGTTTCGGAACACGGTAATTCGTCTCATACTGGGCGATCCGGTTGTCCGCTCCCTTTTCCTCAAAGCCGATAGCAAGCCCCAATTCCTTTTGTGTCATGCCTCGAAAGGTGCGGATTTTCTTTATCTTGTCTCCGACTGTCATAATATCCCACCGCCTTTGCCAATAGTATAGCGCAAAAAAGCGAAAGATGCAAGATAATCTTTAACAAAAATGCGAAATAAATTCTTGACATTAACACTTATGTTAATGTATAATGAAGATGGTGACATTAACATATTTGCGAAACTAAAATAAGGAGGTGCTGACCATGGAAAAGGAGCTGTTTGTGAGAGCAGAGGAGGTCGCCAGGGAGCTGGGCATTTCCAAGCCCTACGCCTACAAGCTGGTGCGGGAGATGAACGAGGAGCTGAAGAAAAAAGGCTTTCTCACCATTCCCGGACGGGTAAGCAGGCGCTACTTCGAGGAAAAATTCTATGGGCTGCGGGACAGACAATAAGGAGGGAACCACAATGCCGGCATACAAAGACAAGGCAAAGGGCACATGGTATGCGTCCTTTTACTACGAGGACTGGACGGGCAAGAAAGTAAAGAAAATGAAACGGGGCTTTCCCACCAAGCGGGAGGCTCTGGAGTGGGAGCGGACATTCCTGCAACAACAGACCGCCGACCTGGAAATGACCTTTGAAAACTTCGTGGCTGTCTATGTGGCGGACATGAAAGGCCGTATCAAGGAAAACACCTGGGGGACGAAAGAGCATATCCTCTACAAGAAGTTGGTGCCGTACTTCGGCAAGCGGAAGATGTGCGACATTCACTCCAAGGAGGTCATCGCCTGGCAGAATGAAATGCTGGGTTACCGGGACAAGAACGGCAAGCCCTACTCTCCGGTGTACTTAAAAACGCTGCACAATCAGTTGAGCGCCGTGTTCAACCATGCGGTACGGCACTACAATCTAAAGGTCAATCCCGCTGCCCAGGCGGGCAATATGGGAAAGCCAAAGGGACGGGAAATGCTGTTCTGGACAAAGGCGGAGTATCTGAAATTCGCCGAGGCCATGATGGACAAGCCCCTTTCCTATTACGCCTTTGAAATGCTCTACTGGTGCGGCGTCCGGGAGGGGGAGCTGCTGGCCCTCACTCCTGGCGACTTCGACTTTGAGAAACAGACCGTCACCATCTCCAAGTCCTACCAGCGGATTAAGGGCAAGGATGTGATTACCGACCCCAAGACCCCTAAGAGCAACCGGGTCATTCAAATGCCCGCTTTCCTCTGTGAAGAAATGCGAGACTATATCAAGAGCCTGTATGGGGTGAAGCCCACCGACCGCATTTTCACGGTGACAAAATCCTACCTCCACCGGGAGATGGACAGGGGTGCGAAAGAGGCCGGGGTAAAGCGGATCAGAATACACGACCTGAGGCACTCCCACATTTCGCTGCTCATTGACATGGGCTTTACGGCCCTGGCAATCGCTGACCGGGTGGGACATGAAAGCATTGATATTACCTACCGCTACGCCCACCTGTTCCCCACCCGGCAGGCGGAGATGGCGGACAAACTGGACATGGAGCGAAAGGGGGCCTAAATCATGTCAGTGAAAAATCTTGACCGACACAACCGCTGGAGAAACAAAACTGTGGCTTTCCGGGTGTCCCCGGATGAGGACAGGGAAATTGAAACCGCTGTGCGGCTCTCCGGCCTTACCAAACAGGACTACATCACCCGACGGCTGCTGTGCCGGGATGTGGTGGTACAGGGCAACCCCAGGGTGTATAAGGCCCTGCGGAACGAGCTGGCCGCCGTTCTGGAAGAACTGGAGCGTATCGAGGCCGGGAATGGCGTGGATGGGGAGTTGCTGGACACCATCCGGCTGATCGCCGCCATCATGGACGGCATGAGGGAGGATTGATAGATGGATAGATTGCAAGAGAAAACGACTGCCCCATATCCGCCTGTTGGCGCAGACGGGGGACAGTCGCTCTCACAAAAACCTAACCAAAGTATAGCAGAGGGCGTGACAGAACACAAGCCCCCGGAAAGAGATTTGGAGGAAATCCTGCGGCAGATAAGCCGGGTCAATGACCCGGCCTATCTGCCTACCGTGTCTATGAATGACCTCTACGAACAGGTGTACCCCGGCAGACCTCCTGTGGTAGACGGTCTGCTCTATGCGGGGACATATCTCTTTGTGGGCGCTCCCAAGGTGGGCAAGTCCTTTCTCATGGCCCAGCTTGCCTATCATGTGAGTATGGGCCTTTCCCTGTGGGGGTATGAGGTGCGCCAGGGGACAGTCCTCTATCTGGCCCTGGAGGACAACCACCGTCGCTTACAGGAGCGGTTGTACCGGATGTTTGGAGTAGAGAGTACCGGAAACCTGTTCTTTGCCATCGGAGCTAAGCAGCTCGGCGGTGGCCTGGAGGAGCAGCTAAAGGGCTTTGTCCGGGAACACACGGACACCCGGCTTATTATCATCGACACCCTGCAAAAAATCCGGGAGGCCGGGGCAGAGAAGTACAGCTATGCCAACGACTATGAGGTAATCACCAAACTGAAACGGTTTGCCGATATAAGCGGGGTTTGCCTCCTGGTTGTACATCACACCCGCAAGCAGCAGGCCGATGATAAGTTTGATATGATCTCCGGCACCAACGGCTTATTGGGTGCGGCAGACGGGGCCTTTCTGCTCCAAAAGGAGCGGCGGGCAGACAACGCCGCCACCCTGGACATTTCTGGGCGGGATCAGCAAGACCAGCGCCTCTACCTCAAGCGGGACGAGGAACGGCTTGTGTGGGAGCTGGAGCGGCGGGAAACGGAGCTGCGGCAGGAGCCGCCTGACCCGGTGTTGGAGGCTGTTGCCGCCCTGGTAACGGCGGAACGGCCAGAGTGGAGAGGGACGGCCACGGAACTTGTCGCCGCCCTGGGGCTGGATATGAAACCCAATGCCCTGGCTATGCGGCTGAATGTCCGGGCGTGGCGGCTGTCCTATGAGTACCACATCCACTATGAAAGCGCCCGAACCCATGCCGGGCGGAGTATCAAGCTCACGTTGGAGGAACCCCAGGCGTGACGACCGTGACAGCTGTGACAGCTTTTCGGAGTGCGGAGGCGGTGTGTAAAACATCGTCACGGTCGTCACGGCTGTCACGGGGAGCGGGGGCGAAAGTCAAGGGGGGCATACCTGCGGGTGGAGATTGCCGCAAGTCAATACAACCCGTACCCCTTGACTTTCGGCCCACGGAAAACACTTGCCGGGCGGTGGAAAGGCCCCTGGCCTTTCCACCCTGCCCAACGGCGAGTGACAAAGTTTAGGCGGGGTGCAGGGTGCCCTTTTCAAAGGGCGGCCCTGCTGGGGGAGGCAACCGCAGTTGCCGGGGGCAAAGCCCCCACACCACCCCGTAGGGCGCAAATGCGCTTTTGATGGCCGTCAGGCTGTCAAAAGTGCTTTTGCGTTACTTTCGCAGAAAGTAACAAAGGCTCGCCGCTTGCGCGGCGGAAAAGGGAGGAGGGATTGATTTGAAAAGGACAATCAGCGCCATGGTGGGCCAAGGATCGGTGAACCATAACAGTAGAAAATTCCACGCCAAGAACACTGACCCGGAACGCTCCCACTTGAATATAACCTACTGCCAGGAGAATATCAAGGCGGTGTACCATGAACTCTTTGACGAGGCTCTGGAACGGTACAACGCTAAACAAACCAGGGCCGACAGAAGGATAGAGGATTACTATGAGAAGATCCGCTCCGGCAAGCAGGAAAAGCCGTTCCATGAAATCATCCTGCAAGTGGGCAATCGAGATGATATGAGCGCCGACAGCGAGGAGGGACAGCTTGCGGCAGCGGTTTTGGACGAGTACATGAAGGGCTTTCAAGAGCGCAACCCCCAACTCCGGGTGTTCTCTGCCCACCTCCACATGGACGAGGCTACGCCCCATCTGCACATTGACTTTGTACCATTCACCACCGGGAGCAAGCGAGGGCTGGACACGAGGGTATCTTTGAAACAGGCGTTAGCGGCCCAGGGTTTCCAGGGCGGCACCAGAGGGGACACAGAGTGGAGCCAGTGGGTGCGCTCGGAAAAGGAGCAGCTTTCCCTGGTCATGGAGCGCCACGGGATTGAGTGGGAGGACAAAGGCACCCACGACAAGCACTTGTCTGTGCTGGACTACAAGAAAGAGCAGCGGGCAAAGGAGATCGCCGTTCTGGAGACGGTCAAGGCGGAGAAAGAAAACCAGGTGGAGAGCCAGGAACGGCGGCTCAAAGAACTTGCCCCGGCGGTGAAAAATATGGAGCGGTTGGCAGCGGATTTCTCCGCCAATCCGGAGGAGATTTTGCCGGAGCCGGGAACGCTGGAAACAGGCCGGGCCTACCGAGAGAAAAAGGCAAAGCCCCTGCTGGCCCAAATCGTCAAGGTGCTGCGCTCCCTGTATCTGGCCTATGTGGAGCTGCGGGGGAAATTTGAGCGTCTGCAAGGGGACTATGGCCGGGTGAGGGAGAGCAACATCCGCCTGTCTGATCGATTGCAGGAGGTCAAGTTGGAAAACAAGGCCATGCGGCAAGTCTCCGCTGACTATGAGCGGGTCAAAAGGGCCTTTGGCCCAGAACAAGTGGACAGAATATTAGAGGCAGCTTACCAGCAGGAACATGCCGAAAAGGAACGGAAACGGGCCGCAAAGTCAAAAATTCGGATAGACGCACGATAATCACCAAAACCGGAGGGTATTCCAGTGAATACCCTCCGATTTTATTTGTGGAATCGGTAAAATGATTTCTTGTTTTTTAGAGTGTGCTATGCTATACTGCTGTCATCCTGATTTGAGGAGTCTATCAAATATGCGGCAAGGTATTCTTAAATAAAATTTGATAATGGGCGCAAAAATGATTGCCCCTTGCAGGGGCTTGGTTTTTGTACCCAATTTTAAGAATACTTTTGCCTTTTTAGTAAATATCGTGACGGACCGCGGCTTATGTAAGTCGTGTATGTTTCTGTGTGTCCGAAGTCATGATCCCCAGCGGTAAAAGTATTAGCCGCTGGGGATTTTTGCGCCCATTCGGGCCTTGTATGGAGGATAGACATGAACATTATCAATATCGGGATTCTTGCCCATGTAGACGCTGGAAAGACGACCTTGACGGAGAGTCTGCTATATGCCAGTGGAGCCATTTCAGAACCAGGGAGCGTCGAAAAAGGGACAACGAGGACGGACACCTTGTTTTTGGAGCGGCAGCGTGGGATTACCATTCAAGCGGCAGTCACTTCCTTCCAGTGGCACAGATGTAAAGTTAACATTGTGGATACGCCCGGCCACATGGATTTTTTGGCGGAGGTGTACCGCTCTTTGGCTGTTTTAGATGGGGCCATCTTGGTGATCTCCGCGAAAGATGGCGTGCAGGCCCAGACCCGTATTCTGTTCCATGCCCTGCGGAAAATGAACATTCCCACCGTTATCTTTATCAACAAGATCGACCAGGCTGGCGTTGATTTGCAGAGCGTGGTTCAGTCTGTTCGGGATAAGCTCTCCGCCGATATTATCATCAAGCAGACGGTGTCGCTGTCCCCGGAAATAGTCCTGGAGGAAAATACCGACATAGAAGCATGGGATGCGGTCATCGAAAATAACGATGCATTATTGGAAAAGTATATCGCAGGAGAACCAATCAGCCAGGAAAAACTTGCGCGGGAGGAACAGCGGCGGGTTCAAGAAGCCTCCCTGTTTCCGGTCTATCATGGCAGCGCCAAAAAGGGCCTTGGCATTCAACCGTTGATGGATGCGGTGACAGGACTGTTCCAACCGATTGGGGAACAGGGGAGCGCCACCCTATGCGGCAGCGTTTTCAAGGTTGAGTACACCGATTGCGGCCAGCGGCGTGTCTATCTGCGGCTATACAGCGGAACGCTGCGCCTGCGGGATACGGTGGCCCTGGCCGGGAGAGAAAAGCTGAAAATCACAGAGATGCGTATTCCATCCAAAGGGGAAATTGTTCGGACAGACACCGCTTATCCGGGCGAAATTGTTATCCTTCCCAGCGACAGCGTGAGGTTAAACGATGTATTAGGGGATCAAACCCGGCTCCCTCGTAAAAGGTGGCGCGAGGCCCCCCTCCCCATGCTGCGGACGACGATTGCGCCGAAAACGGCAGCGCAAAGAGAACGGCTGCTGGACGCTCTTACGCAACTTGCGGATACTGACCCGCTTTTGCGCTGCGAAGTGGATTCCATCACCCATGAGATCATTCTTTCTTTTTTGGGCCGGGTGCAGTTGGAGGTCGTTTCCGCTTTGCTGTCGGAAAAATACAAGATTGAAACAGTGGTAAAGGAACCCACCGTCATTTATATGGAGCGGCCGCTCAAAGCAGCCAGCCACACCATCCATATCGAGGTGCCGCCCAACCCGTTTTGGGCATCTATCGGACTGTCTGTTACACCACTCCCGCTTGGCTCCGGCGTACAATACGAGAGCCGGGTTTCGCTGGGATACTTGAACCAGAGTTTTCAAAACGCTGTCAGGGATGGTATCCGTTACGGGCTGGAGCAGGGCTTGTTCGGCTGGAACGTAACGGACTGTAAGATTTGCTTTGAATACGGGCTTTATTACAGTCCAGTCAGCACGCCGGCGGACTTCCGCTCATTGGCCCCGATTGTATTGGAACAGGCATTGAAGGAATCGGGGACGCAGCTGCTGGAACCTTATCTCTCCTTCACCCTCTATGCGCCCCAGGAATACCTTTCCAGGGCTTATCATGATGCACCGAAATACTGTGCCACCATCGAAACGGCCCAGGTAAAAAAGGATGAAGTTGTCTTTACTGGCGAGATTCCCGCCCGCTGTATACAGGCATACCGTACTGATCTGGCCTTTTACACCAACGGGCAGAGCGTATGCCTTACAGAGCTAAAAGGGTATCAGGCCGCTGTCGGCCAGCCGGTCATCCAGCCCCGCCGTCCAAACAACCGCCTGGACAAGGTGCGCCATATGTTTCAGAAGGTAATGTAAAGATACATAATCGTCAAGACGGCAACAATCAGAAGTTATGGAGGGTAACAATGGAATATCGTAAGGAAGATTTAATGGAAGCAAAAAAGCAAATTTTGGGAGTGGGAGAGAACATGGGAACAGAGGAAAGTAAAAAAATCTGGGAGGAGAACGCACAATTTTGGGATAATGCAATGGGTGACGAATCTAATGAATTTCACAGAGAGGTAGTGCGTCCCAAAGTAACGGAACTTCTATCTCCTAATCCTGCGGATTATATTTTGGATATTGCGTGTGGCAATGGAAATTATTCTTCGTATCTTGCACAAAGAGGCGCTTCGGTTGTCGCTTTTGATTACAGCAAAAAAATGATAGAATTGGCTAAAAGACGGCAATCACAATATGCAAAACAAATTGAATTTTGTGTGGCGGATGCGACCAATAGAAAAAGTATATTAGAATTAAAAAGAAATCGAGCCTTTACGAAAGCAGTTTCTAATATGGCAATTATGGATATTACGGATATTGAACCACTTCTTATGGCTGTTTATGAACTGTTGCAGGAAAGCGGAATTTTTGTCTTTGCAACGCAACACCCTTGTTTTGTCACGTTGACTGAAAAATATATGACACCGCACAGTTACTATGATATAGCGATTGAAGGGCAACCGAAAGAGCAGATTTATTATCATCGTTCCATACAAGATATTTTTAACCTTTGTTTTAGAGCTGGATTTGTCATTGATGGATTTTATGAAGAATGTTTCAAAACCAACAAAGAAATTCCTATGGTAATGATAGTAAGGCTTAAGAAGGTAAAACGTGATACCTTACAATAAATTCAAGTTTGTCGGGTAAATAGCAAAGCCAGCCGAGCCAGCGGGCGGTCAAGATGAACGGGCTTCGCCCACCGTTGACAGCCCCGCCCGGTTTCGCAGTTAGGCAGTCAAGGAGCGACAGCAAGGAGTGCTGCCGCCCCGCACTATTATTCAGAGAGGGGGAATTTCCATGACAGACCAGAAAGCCTATCAAGAATATATCCAGCGCAGGTACAACGCCTCTTGCAAGGCTGTTATCCGCTGTGCCTGACAGCGTCCGTCCGTGCCGGAATTATGTAGAGCTCCACATAATTCTGTTGTATTTCCCAGCCTTTTGTGATACTATTTTGATACTAATAAACTTTACAGCCGAAAATAGCAGGTGGAATATTAACATATTTGCGAAAGTTTTTCCTGCGAAATCACCTCAAATACACCCTACTATATCTGAATTTGCCGAG
>CABIYL020000006.1:0-78897 GCA_902362925.2 Clostridiales bacterium
TTTTTGTATAAAGAAAACCACTCGCTAGGCGAGTGGTTCAAAAAAGCCTAGGGCGATGAGGCGGAAAAGAAAACTCCCCTTGCTATAATTGAAGTGCGGTCTGCCAACTGCACGAAAGATAGCAAAGGGAGGACAGTCAGGATGGGCCTGAATGACATCCATAGTTTATCGCACACAAAATGGAACTGCAAGTACCATATAGTGTTTGCACCCAAGTACAGGCGAAAAGTATTCTATCAGGAAAAACGAGCAGAAGTAGGAAAAATCTTGCGGCAGTTGTGTGAATGGAAAGGAGTTCGTCTCTTGGAAGGGGAGGTGTGCCCTGACCATGTTCATATTCTGGTAGAGATTCCACCGAAGATGTCTGTGTCTGGATTTATGGGATACCTGAAGGGAAAGAGCAGCACGATGTTGTACGAGAAATTTGGAGAACTGAAGTACAAATATCGGAGCAGAGAATTCTGGTGCCGAGGCTATTATGTGGATACGGTAGGGAAAAATGCGGGACGGATTGCAGAGTATATCAAGCACCAGTTAGAAGAAGACAGACTGGGGGAGCAAATGGTAATGAGTGCTCCTGGTAACCCGTTCACGGGTCGCAGGTAACAGTCTCCACGCGGCTGGCAGACCGTATTACGCGTTGTACGCGTTACGCGAAGAACAGAGGGCTTTGCCCGCATAGGAAATACCCCCGGCTGGGCCGGGGGATATTTATTTGCCTGAACTTAAAACTGCTCCAGCAGGAATCGTCCGATGCTCTCCATGGCCAGATTGGCCTTGCGGGTGGGGAACATCTGGAACACGTGCCACATGTCGTTCCAAACCTCCAGGCGGCAGGGCACCTGGGCGGCGTTCATCCGGTCCCGGAGGCGGATGGAGTCGGAGAGGAGCAGCTCGTTGCTGCCGGCCTGAATCAGGGTGGGCGGGAAGCCGGTAAAGTCTCCGAAGAGGGGGGAGAGGAGGGGGTCGGACAGGTCGTGGTCCCTGGCGTAGGCGGCCCGGACGGCCTTGATGTACTCCATGCTGATGGTGGGGTCCAGGGCGGCCCGCTCGGTGTAGGACTTGCCGCTGGCGGTCATGTCGGTCCAGGGGGACATGAGGATGAGCCTTGCGGGCAGCCTGCGGCCCATGGCCTTGAGCCGGTGGCAGAGCACCAGGGCCATGTTGCCGCCGGCGGAGTCGCCGGCCACCACGATGTCCCGTGCGCCGTAGCCCTGGTACATCAGGTAGTCCCAGGCCTTCATGGCGTCGTCGGCGGCGGCGGGGAAGGGGTGCTCGGGGGCCAGGCGGTACTCAAAGGCCAGCACCTCCCAGCCGGTGACATTGGCCAGCTTGGCGGCCAGGGGGCGGGAGTAGCCCAGATTGCCGGTGGTGTAGCCGCCGCCGTGACAGTAGAGCACGGCTCTGCGCCGGTCGTGGCCCCGTTCGGGCCGGACCCAGGCGGCGTTCATGCCCTCCAGGGTGAAGGGCTCCCACTTCATGCCCAGCATGGGCGCGGCCAGACGGCCCAGCAGCTGCTGGGCAGCCCGCTGCCGCTCCAGGTCCTCCGGGGCCATGGACTCGGGCAGGGTGGCGGAGTGGATGGCCTTGAGAGCACGCATCATGGGGGCCAGCCGCCGGTCCTCGGCGGTCTCCCTGCGGGCGATGGGACGGATGAGTTTCATCCGGCGTTTTTCGGGTTTGTGTTCCATGGGAACCTCCTTGGAAAGATGGGGAAAATGCCCGCAGACGGGGCATAAGGTGACGTTGAGAACAGATTATATCATACTATGCCCGGTAGGAAAAGAAAAGAGGGAGAATTTGCGGCAGTTGGGCGGGTTGTAGTTTTGGGTGGGACATGCTACAATGTTGGTTGCTGAAACGGCCGCCATCGGGCCGGGAGAAGAGGGAAAACAATGCCCAGAAAGAAGAAGGAAAAGCCGGACTGGTATCCGCTGGACAACGCGGGTGTGCTCTACGCCTCCATCCAGAAGGAGAAGTACTCGGCCATCTACCGGTTTTCGGCGGTGATGACGGAGGAAGTGGACCCTGCCGCCCTCCAGCGGGCGGTGGACAAGACCATGCCCCGGTTTCCCGGCTTTCGGGTGCGCATTAAGCAGGGACTGTTCTGGTACTACCTGGAGCCCAACGATGCCCCAGGCCCCTTTGTCCGGCCGGACATCGCCAACCCCTGCCAGCCAGTGCGGTTCAAGGAGGACAACGGCTGGCTGGTGCGGTTTTACTACTACCGGCGGCGTATCTCCCTGGAGGTGTTCCACGCCCTGTCGGACGGCAGCGGCGCGCTGACCTTTTTCCGCACGCTGCTGGCGGTGTACCTGCGGGAGACGGGGGTGGACGTGCCCGAGGGCGGCGGCGTGCTGGATATCAGCGAGCCTCCGTCCAAGGAGGAGATGGAGGACGCCTATTCCCGCTATGTGGGAAAGAAGGTACTCCGGGGCGGCTGGCAGAAGACGGCCTATCCCAACACCAGTGAAGCGGAACCCTTTTACACCCTGAACGTGATTATGGGTTTCATGCCAGTGGATAAGCTCAAGGAGGTGGCCAAGAGCCACGGCGCGTCCATCACCGAGTATCTGGCGGCGGTGCTGATGCAGGCCATCATGGAGAACCAGGCGGCGGAGAAGCCCCACCGGCCCCGTCCGGTGGCACTGGCCATCCCCATCAATCTGCGGGGTTGGTTCCCGTCCAAAACCCTGCGGAACTTCATCCTCACGGTACGGCCCTGTATTGACCCAGCCCTGGGGGAGTACACCTTTCAGGAGATTGTGGACCGGGTGCACCACTTCATGCGGCTGAACATCAACCGGCAGGAGATGCGGGCGGTGTTCACGGGCAACGTGCGCTTCACCACCAACCGGCTTCTCAAGCTGGTGCCTGTGATTGTAAAAAATCCGGTCATGTCCCTGTCCTACCGGATGCTGGGAGCCCGGCCCTACTCGGCCACCTACACCAACCCGGGCCAGTTCAAGGTACCGCCCGAGATGGCGCCCCACATCCAGCGGATGGAGGTCATTCTGGGCCAGGCCACCCGGCCGTCGCCCCACTGCGCCTCCATGAGCTACGGGAATGTGATGGAGGTGACCTTCGCGGGCACGGGGGTGTCCAGTGAGACGGAGCGGCGGTTCTTCACCCACCTGGTCAAAGAGGGGATACCGGTGCGGGTGGAGAGCAACCGAACAAACTGACGGCCTGCGGGCTGTCTCAGAGGTGAGAGGAAATGTCATACTGCGTCAACTGCGGCGTAGAGCTGGACGACACGGCCCAGTCCTGTCCGCTGTGCCACACGCCGGTGCTCAACCCCAACAAGCCGGTGGACATGTGGGGCCCCAAGCCCTTTCCCACGGAGAAGGGGGAGGTGCCTCCGGTGTCCCGGTGGGAGCTCTCTATGCTCATCAGCGCCATGCTGCTGTCGGTATCGGTGTGCTGCGGGGTACTGAATCTGTTCCTGCGGCCCGACCGGGGCTGGTCGCTGTACATCATCGGCGCGTCGGTGATGCTGTGGATTTGGTTTGTACCGCCGCTGCTGCTGCGGCGGATGCACATCTGCCTGCGGCTGGGGTTCGACGTGCTGGCCATCGCCCTGTACGTGTTCCTTATCTCGGTGGACCTGAACGGCAGCGACTGGTACTGGCATCTGGCGCTGCCCATCATCCTGCTGGGGGGCGCGATTCTGCTGTGTCTGGCGCTGATTTTCCGGGGCGGAAAGCGGTCCATCCTGACCACCACCACCCTTATCATCGGGGCCGTGGGGCTGTTCCTGCTGGGGGTGGAGCTGTTTGTGGACCACTTCCTCACCGGCGGCTGGCAGCCCGGCTGGTCCCTGATTGTGGTGACGGTGTGCGTGGCCCTGGTGATTCCTCTGGTGATTGTCCGCCGGGTGCCCTCCCTGCGGGAAGAGGTCCGGCGCAGATTCCATATGTAAGAAAAAACCGCCTGCCGGCGTAATGCCGGCAGGCGGTGTGTCATCTTATAGCTCCCCGCTCTGGCCGTGTGGACCCATTTAAAACCTGCACGAAATGGCAGGTGGGTTGCCTCCATGGTGTTTCTCCGCTTCCAACTTCCGACCTCGGGAGTCGGGAGGCCTGCGATCCGCACCATGAGTGGGGCATCCCGTTTCAGAAATGTGGGTTTAAATAAAGCCCATCACGCACCGAGCAGGGAGGGGAAGGGAAGGACCTTACTGGTCCTCCTCCTCGTCCGCAAACAGCTGCTCCATAAACTGCTGGTACACCAGCTCCAGTTCCTCATCGCTGTCCAAGGTGGAGAGCTGCTCTTCGCCGTTCTCCTCCACCACCTTCATGATGATGAGGCCGTACTCCTCGTCCAGATCCACATCCTCCACGTCCTTGCCGTCCTCGACGGTGGGGAAGAAGGCCATGTAGGTCTCGCCGTTGTACTCCAGGGTGTCCAGATGCTCCAGCTCAAACTCGTTGCCGTCCTCGTCCGTGACGGTGATAAAATCCGGGCCGTACTCTTCGCTCATAGTATGCACCGTTTCCTTTCCGATGTTTACATTGGTATTGTAACCTGAATGAAGAAAAAAAGCAAGAGAGGGACGAGCTAAAATTTATCTTCTGTTTACACGGGCCAGGAATTGTAAATCATTAGGGTGGACAAGCGGGCGATTTGTGTTTATAATACCTTTTATGCTGGTGGGGTGTAACCATTGGCGCGTGGAGACAGGAAACAGCAACGGATTGTATAGAGCACCATATCTTACGGAGGTGTTATTTTGGCAAATACCAACGAGGCCCGGGGAGGAAGCCAGGGCCAGACCCCGGCGCCGCGGCGCAGAAAACGCAGAAAAAAGGGAAGTACAGTGGGCCATGTCTTTGCCACCATCGGCAAGGTCGTGGGCACGCTGCTCCTGGTGGGCATCACCACCTGCGCGTTTCTGGCCTGCTTTGCGGCGGTTTATATTCAGCAGGTGATCATGCCCCAGACCGATCTGAATCTGGGCGACTTTATTGTGGATATGTCTCTCTCCAGCACCATGTATTACACCGACAGCAGCGGCACCCTTCAGGAGCTGCGCACCATCTACGGCTCCGACGGCAACCGCGTCTGGGTGGAGTATGAGGACATTCCGGAGAACCTGATCAACGCCACCATCGCCATTGAGGACCACCGCTTCCGGCAGCACCACGGCGTGGACTGGATCCGCACCGCCAAGGGCGTGCTGCTCATGTTCACGGGCGGTGACATCCAGGGCGGCTCCACCATCACCCAGCAGCTCATCAAGAACCTGACCACCGACAAGGAGGTCACGGTGCAGCGCAAGATTCTGGAGATTTTCCGCGCGCTGGAGTTTGAGAAGAAGTACTCCAAGGACCAGATTCTGGAGGCCTATCTCAACTATATCTTCCTGGGCGAGCGCTGCAACGGCGTCTACACCGCGGCCTACACCTACTTCGGCAAGGACGTGTCCCAGCTCTCGCTGGCCGAGTGCGCCAGTCTCATCAGCATCACCAACAACCCCTCGCTCTACAATCCCTACGTCAACCGTGAGAACAACACCAAGCGCGCCAATCTGGTCATCAGCCGGATGCTGGAGCTGGAGATGATCTCCCAGGCCGAGTACGACCAGGCCAAGGCCGAGCTGGACGCGGGCCTGAACTTTGTCCGGGGCGAGGACGAGGAGCGGGACGAGACCGCCTACACCTGGTATGAGGACCAGGTGATTGACGACGTGGTGGCCGACCTGATGGAGAAGTACGACTACTCCGAGACCACCGCGCTGAACATGATCTACTACGGCGGCCTGACCATCGAGACCTGTCTGGACATGGACATCCAGAACATCGTGGATTCTGTCTATGAGAACATGGACAATCTGCCCTACATCTCCTCTTCCGGCCAGCAGCTCCAGTCTGCCATCGTCATCGTGGACCCGGACGGCAACATTGTGGCCCTGTCCGGCGGCATGGGAGAGAAGGAGGGCAGCCGTATCTGGAGCCGTGCCACCGACAGTAAGCGGGCCCCCGGTTCCGCCTTCAAGCCCCTTTCGGTGTACGCCCCTGCCATTGACATGGGCCTCATCACCCCGGGCACCGTCTTTGACGACAGCCCCTACCAGCTGGAGGGCGGCAGCCCCTACCCCAGCAACTCCTACGGCAGCTACCTGGGCCGCATGACCGTCCGGGACGCCGTCAAAATCTCCTCCAACACCGTGGCCATCAAGACTCTGGCCATGCTGACCCCCCAGGCCTCCTTTGACTTCCTGACCACCAAGCTGGGCTTTACCAACAGCGACGACGGCCTGGTGTATCAGAAGCAGGTGGGCGACCGGACCCTGACCGACGTGGCCCTGGCGCCTCTGTCCATGGGCGGTCTGACCAATGGCGTGTCCGTCCGTGAGATGGCCACCGCCTACTCTGTGTTCCCCCGCGGCGGCACCTACCTGGAGAGCCGCACCTATTACCGGGTGCTGGACTCCAAGGGCAACGTGCTGCTGGATACCAATGAGGACCGTGTGCCCGTCACCGCTGTGAAGGACACCACCGCATGGTATATCAACTCCATGCTGGAGGACGTGGTGAGCACCCAGCGGGTGAGCGGCAACATCGCCACCGGCTATGAGGCCGTTCTGGACAACATGACCGTGGCCGGCAAGACCGGTTCCACCAACTCCAACCGTGACCGCTGGTTCGTGGGCTACACGCCCTACTACACCGCCGCCGTCTGGTGCGGCTATGACCAGCAGGAGCGCATCACTTCGAAGGGCAACCCGGCCGCCCAGATGTGGACCAAGGTCATGAGCCAGGTCCACGCCGGCCTGGAGAACAAGGACTTCCCCCAGCCCGACGGACTGACTGAGGTGACCATCTGCGCCGAGAGCGGCATGATTGCCACCGACGCCTGCGCTATGGACCCCCGTGGTCTCCAGACCGTGAAGGAGTACTACTTCGCCGGCGACGCGCCCACGGAGTACTGCACCGTCCACAACACCACCCCCTTCCCCGAGGGCGGCCTGGTGACTGTGTGTCTGGACGACCCCTTCCTCAACAGCAGCGGCAACCCCACCGGCATGTACCACATCGCCGGGGAGAACTGCCCTGAGTCCAGCAAGGCCACCGTGTCGGTGCTGGACTTCGTGCGGGAGCGTGTGGGCAGCAATTACAGCATCGCCGACGACATCTTCACCAAGGACTACCTGCTCCAGGCGGGTTCGGCGGCCTACTGCACCGTCCACAATGAGGTTCTGCCCTACGACCCGGCCACCTTCAACATCGACGACAAGACCACCTGGCCCACCCAGGCCCAGTGGCCCGGCTTCGACCCGGAGGACGAGAGCACCTGGCCCGTTGCGGAGACCACGGAGCCGGAGCCCTATGACCCGGAGAGCTTTGACTTCCTCAACCCGGACACCTGGCCCACTCAGGAGCAGTGGCCCGGCTTTGACATTGAGGACAGCAGCACCTGGCCCACGCCCGGCGGTACACCGCCCGGAACCGACCCCTGGGAGCCCACGGACCCCGGTGAGACCACGCCGCCGGATAGCGGAGAGACGACGCCGGAGCCCACGCCCAGCCCCAGTCAGGGCGGCACCGAGACGCCCCCTGACGAGTCCTATATCCCGGCGGCATAAAAAGAACAGCTTTATTGCGGAAGCCCCCCGGCACACGCCGGGGGGCTTCCTGTCCTCCGGGGGAGGAATTCGCTCCTTGCCTTTCAGGGCATGATATGCTAAAATTGATAAAAATGGATGGGCGCCACGTCCTGGGGACGTCCGTCGCCTGTCCAGCCCGGCGGCATCCAACGGCGGGAAAAACCGGAGGTGTGTCATGAAGATTCAGGAATCCGCGGAGAACTATCTGGAGACTATCCTGATGCTCAAGGAGGAAAAGGGCGCGGTGCGCTCTATTGATATTGCCCGCAAGATGGATTTTTCCAAGCCCAGCATCAGCCGGGCCATGAGCCTGCTGCGGGAGAACGGCTATATCACCATGGACAAGGAGGGTCTCATCGACCTGACCGACGCGGGCATGGAGATAGCCTCCCGCATCTATGAACGGCACCGTCTGCTGAGCAAGTGGCTGGTGGCCCTGGGGGTCTCGCCGGAGACGGCGTCGGAGGACGCCTGCCGGATTGAGCACGACGTGTCGGACGAGACGTTCCAGAAGATTAAGGAGCATATTGCCGGGCGTATTCCGGAGGAATAAGAGCAGCAGCTTTCACCCCCGGCCGGAAGGCCGGGGGTAATTTTATGCGCCGGACAGGGGCGGAGAGGAGCAGCGGCATGATTGCGGACCTGCACATCCATTCAAAATACTCCCGGGCCACCAGCGCCCAGTGTGTGCCCGAGTACCTGGACCTGTGGGCCAGGCGGAAGGGCATCGGGCTGGTGGGCACCGGCGACTTCACCCACCCGGCCTGGCGGGCGGAGCTGGCGGACAAGCTGGAGCGGGACAGGGACGGCCTATACGTGCTGAAGGAGGAATTCCGCCTGCCGGAGGAGATTCCCGGCGCAGACACACCCCGCTTTGTGGTCACCGGGGAGATCAGCACCATCTATAAAAAGGACGGCAAAGTGCGGAAGGTCCACAGCCTCATCCTGCTGCCCCACCTGGAGGCGGCGGAGGAGCTGTCCCGGCGGCTGGAGGCCATCGGCAACATCCGCTCGGACGGACGGCCCATTCTGGGCCTGGACTGCCGGGACCTGCTGGAGATTACCCTGGAGGCCTGTCCCGAGGCGGTGTTCATCCCCGCCCATATCTGGACGCCCCACTTCTCCGTCTTTGGGGCCTTTTCCGGCTTTGACCGTCTGGAGGACTGCTTCGGGGACCTGACCGGGGAGATTCACGCCCTGGAGACCGGACTGTCCTCCGACCCGCCCATGAACTGGCGGCTCTCCGCTCTGGACGGCTATCAGCTGGTGTCCCACTCGGACGCCCACTCACCGGCCAAATTGGGCCGTGAAGCGGATTTGCTTGACATCAATCCCGACTACACAAGCCTGCGCCGTGCCCTGTGTACCGGAGAGGGTCTGCTGGGTACCCTGGAGTTTTTCCCCGAGGAGGGAAAGTACCACCTGGACGGCCACCGGACCTGCAATCAGTGCCTGACGCCGGTGGAGACGGTGGCGGCAGGGGGCAAATGCCCGGTGTGCGGGAAAAAGCTGACCATCGGCGTGCTCCACCGGGTGGAGGAGCTGGCTGACCGGCCGGAGGGCTTCCGCCCCCAGGGAGCCAAAGACTTCCAGAGCCTGGTGCCTCTGCCCGAGGTCATTGCCGCCTCCCTGGGGGGCAGCCCGGAGAGCAAGAAGAACACCGCCCTCTATGAGCATATGCTTACCCAGCTGGGCACGGAATTTCAGATTCTGCGGGACGTGCCCGCCGAGGACATCGAGCGCACCGCCGGTCCCTGTGTGGCCGAGGGCATCCGCCGTCTGCGCAGCGGGCAGGTGGAGCGGACGGCGGGCTACGACGGGGTGTACGGCAAAATCGGCCTGCTGACCGACGCCGAGCGGCAGGCCTTCAGCGGCCAGGTGAGCCTGTTCGGCGGAGTTCCCGCCAAAAAGAAGGCCAAAGAGACCAAATCCCTGTCTGTAAAAAAGATGGCAGGGGAGACAGAGCAGAAGCACACGGCAGCCGCCGCAGGGCTCAATGAGGCTCAGCGGGCAGCCGTGGAGGCGGATGGCCGGGCGGTGGCGGTGTCCGCCGGACCGGGCACCGGAAAGACCCGCACTCTGGCCTACCGGATTGCCCATCTGATTGAGGATTGTGGTGTAAAGGCTAGTAACATTACAGCGGTTACCTTCACCAACCGTGCCGCCGAGGAGCTGCGGCAGCGGCTGGAGCATGTACTGGGGGGCAAGCGTGCCCTGCGTGGCCTGACGGTGGGCACCTTCCACGCCATCAGCCTGAAAAATCAGCCCGGCGTGTGCCTGCTGGACCAGTCCGAGGCCCTGGCCCTGGCGGAAGAGGCGGCAGGAGAGGTCATGTCCCCCGAGGGACTGCTCCGGGCGGTGTCCATGGCGAAGAACGGCCTGCCCGTGGAGCTGAGCGAGGCGGAGCAGTCGGCCTGCGACGCCTATCAGGCCATGCTGGCGGAGCGGGGAGCCATGGACTTTGACGACCTGCTGCTCTCTGAGCTGGCCAGGGCGGAGGGAGCGGCGGACAAGGACTTGAAGCCCTTCACCCACCTGCTGGTGGACGAGTTCCAGGACTGCGACCCCATCCAGTACCGCCTGCTGCGGGCCTGGAACCGGGCGGGGGAGAGCCTGTTTGTCATCGGCGACCCGGACCAGTCCATCTACGGCTTCCGGGGCGGCGATGGGGCCAGCTGGGGGCGTCTGGCGGAGGACTGGCCGGAGGTGCGCACCGTCCGCCTGACGGAGAACTACCGCTCCCGGGCGGAGATTCTCCGCTGCGCCCTGCCGGTCATCGAGAAAAACGGCGGCGGACCCCGGGGGCTTCACAGCGTCCCCGGTGACGGCGGCAGAGTGCGGCTGGTGACGGCGGACACCCCGCTGTCCCAGGGGATTTTCGTGGCCCGTGAGATTGGCCGTCAGATGGGCGGCATGGACATGGTGTCCGCCCAAGGGGAGGCGGCCCGCACCTTCTCCGACTTTGCGGTGTGCTGCCGCACCCGGCGTCAGCTGGAGCTGCTGGAGGAGTGTTTGCGGAAGGAGGGCATCCCCTGCGCGGTGGTGGGGAAGGGCGTCTTCCTGACCCACCGGACAGTCCGTGGAGTCCTGGCCTTTTTCCGGGCGCTGGCCTGGCCGGAGCGGGAGGACCCGTCCCTGGCCCTGATGCTGGGTTTCGACTGCCCGCCGGACATAGCCCACGCCGCAGCGGAGGTGTGGCGACAGGAGACGGGCAGCCCTGTGGAGCGTGCCAGAGCCGCCGAGGCGGCCTGTCCTGACGGTGATGGCCTGTCCCGCTTCCGGGCGCTGATGGAGCAGCTGGCGCCTCTCATGGGCCGGGACAAGCCGGTCCGGCTGCTGGAGGCCTACGGCCGGGCGGTGGACCGGGCTGGGGAGGAGCCGCTGGAGCGGCTGATGAACATGGCGGTGTTCCACCGCCGGATGGAGGATTTTCTCCTCAGCCTGACCGTGGGTCGGGAGGCCGACCTGCTGCGCAGCGCCGGACAGGGGTACAGGGCCGGATATGTGACGCTGACCACCCTCCACGCCGCCAAGGGCCTGGAGTTCCCGGTGGTGTTTCTCTGCGGGGTGGAGAAGGGGCTGCTGCCCTACTGTTCCCGCCGCAGGGCGTCCGACCCGGCGGAGGAGCGGCGGCTGTTCTACGTGGGCATGACCCGGGCCATGGAGGAGCTGATTCTGGTGGCCGGGCCTGAGCCGTCTCCCTTCCTGGCGGACATCCCGCCGGAGGCGCTGGGCACGGAGCAGGTGTCCAGACCTGCCCGGACCGGGGACGGCCAGCTGAGCCTGTTTTAAGGGCTGTCCCGCCAGAGACGAAAGACGCCGCTGTCATGGAGCTGTTTGAGGAAGATGGCAGCCAGGGGAGAGAGGATCATGCCCCACACGCCCAGGGCCCGAAAGCCCACATACATGGCGAAGAGGGCGGCCAGGGGCGGCAGACCCGCTTTCTGGCCCACCAGCCTGGGTTCCAGCAGACTGCGCACGGCGGACACAAGACCGTACAGCACGGCCAGCCCGATGGCCAGCTTCCAGTCCCCTGATAACAGGGAGAACAGGGCCCAGGGGAGGAGTACCGTCCCCGTACCAAAGACGGGCAGTGCGTCCACCAGAGCCACCAGAGCGGCCAGCAGCAGAGCCAAATCCACCTGCAGGATGAGGAAGCCCACCGTCAGCTCACCGAAGGTGACAAGCATCAGCAGGCCCTGAGCACGCAGCCAGCCGCCCAGGGCGGTCTTGAGCACGGGGACAGCCTTCCCCAGCCTGTCCCGCCAGGAGGCCGGCATCTGCCGGGAGAGGAAGGAGAGCACCTGGGGCCGGGCGGCGCTGGTGAAGAAGGCGGCCAGGGCGGTGGTGAAGAGGAAGAGCATGGCGTCGGGCACGGCGGCGGCCGCACCGGCGGCGATACCGGCGAGAACGTCATAGAGCTTGGCGGGTAGGGAGATACCCTGGCGGATAAAGCCGTCCAGGGCGTCCTTTGCGAAGTCCTGGAGCTGAACGGGCAGAGCCACAATAAAGCGGTAGGCCCAGTCGCCCACCTGGTCGCCCAGAGCGGGCAGGCCGGAGAGCAGCACGGGCAGGCGGCCAAGCAGCAGCGCCAGCTCGTACCCCACCCGCCACAGGACAAGACCCAAGGCGCCGCAGAGCAGCAGGGCCAGCCCCACGGTGGTGAGGGCGGCGGCCAGCCCCCGCCTGAACCGGAACCGGCCCATGAGCATCTTTACGGTCGGTTCCATCAGCCAGGCCAGTCCCAGGGCGAGCAGGAAGGGGAGCACCCAGGGCAGCAGTACGGTGAGGGCCAGCCATATTGCAGCGGCGCACAGGGCGGCGCAGAGCAGGGTCAGCAGGACACGGACAAGGCGTTTTTCGGCCACGGACAGGACCTCCTGTGAAAAATGACGGAATATGGGGTTCTGGGAGCGGGAAATCTGTGGGAATCTGCCCGGTGTTGAGACTTGCGTCCAGTCCTTTACTGTGCTAAAATGAAGTTCACACACAGACAAATGACCTTGTTGCAAAGACAAGGAGCCTGGAGGCTGCATAGAATGGCGAAGAAACCCAAATACTTCATTGTGGATGCCGAGGCATTGCCTGAGGTGTTCCTCAAGGTGGCGGAAGCCAAGCGAATGCTGGAGACCGGAGAGGCGGACACCGTCAACCGGGCCACCAAGGTGGCGGGCATCAGCCGCAGCGCCTTTTATAAGTATAAGGACGCGGTCCGGCCCTTCAACGACATGCTGAACGGACGGATTGTCACCTTCCAGATCATGATGAAGGATGAGCCGGGCGTGCTCTCCGCGGTCCTGAATATCTTTGCCCGGACGGGCGGGAATATTCTCACCATCAACCAGGGCATTCCGGTGAGCGGCTGCGCGGCGGTGACCATCGGCGCGGAGACCTCCGGACTGGAGGAGCCGGTGGAGGACCTGATGAACCGTGTGGCGGCCCAGGAGGGCGTCATCCGGTGCGAGATTCTGGCGGGCTGAGGGCCTGTCGAACCCATTACAGCGATACAGAGAGGAAGAATGGATATGGCAGTAAATGTAGCGATTCTGGGCTTCGGCACGGTAGGCTCCGGCGTAGCCGAGGTGCTGGCCAAGAACCACACCCATATTGACGAAAAGGTCCACGCCCCCATCCGTCTGAAATACATTCTGGACGTGCGGGACTTCCCGGACAGCCCCTTTGGCGACAAGATTGTCCACGATTTCAGCGTCATTGAGAACGACCCCGAGGTGGACATTGTGGTGGAGACCATCGGCGGCGCGAGAATCGCCCGGGAGTTCACCGAGCGGGCGCTGAAGGCGGGCAAGAGCGTGGTGACCTCCAACAAGGAGCTGGTGGCCACCTGCGGGTACGACCTGCTCAGCCTGGCCAAGGAGCACGGCGTGAGCTATCTCTTTGAGGCCAGCGTGGGCGGCGGCATTCCCATCATCCGTCCTCTGAGCCGCTGCCTGGCTGCCAACGAGATTGAGGAGATCTGCGGCATCCTCAACGGCACCACCAACTATATTCTCACCCGGATGATCAAGGCGGGTCTGTCCTTTGAGGCGGCGCTGGCGGAGGCCCAGCAGAACGGCTACGCCGAGAAGGACCCCACCGCCGACATTGAGGGTGACGACGCCTGCCGTAAGATCTGCATCCTGGGCGCTCTGGCCTTTGGCCGGCATATCTACCCCGACCAGGTGCCCACCGAGGGCATCACCAAGGTGACTCTGGCCGACGTGGCCTATGCCGACGCCTGCGGGCGGAAGATTAAACTGCTGGGCCGTGCCATCCGCCAGGCGGACGGCCGGGTGTGCGCCTATGTGGCGCCCCATCTGATCAGCAGCGAGGACCCTCTGGGCGGCGTTGAGGACGTGTTCAACGCCATCACGGTCCGGGGCGACGCGGTGGGCGACGTGATGTTCTACGGCCGGGGCGCCGGCAAGATGCCCACCGCCAGCGCGGTGGTGGCCGACGTGATGGACGCCGCCCGGCATATCAAGTCCATGAAGTACGTGGCCTGGGGTCCCGGCGGGGACGACGTGGTGGCCCCCACCGACGGCCTGGAGAGCGCCTGGTATGTCCGTGCGTCTGCGGACGCCGACGCCGTTCGGGCGGCCTTTGGGGATGTGAACTTCCTGGCCCGTGCGGGCGCACCGGCGAAGGAGACCGCGTTCCTCACCGGTCCCATGACCCGGAGCCAGGTGGAGAGCAAGCTGGCCGGTCTGGAAAAGCTCTCTCTCTTCCGCGTTCTGGATTGACAGCGGCTGTCCTGCGGCATAGAATAGGGCAGGCGGGGCACGGCCTGGACCGGTCCGGACTGGGCCAGGCCGGCGTTTCCGGTGTGCCGCTGAGAAACACACTCATTGGGGGTACATAGAAATGGGACTCATTGTACAGAAATTTGGCGGAAGTTCGGTGGCGGACGCGGATAAAATCCGCAATGTAGCCCGCATCATCACCGAGACCTACCGCCGTGGACATAGCGTAGTGGCGGTGCTGTCCGCCCAGGGCGACACCACTGACGACCTGATTGCCAAGGCCGCGGAGATCAATCCCAACGGCTCCAAGCGGGAGATGGATATGCTCCTGTCCACCGGCGAGCAGATTTCCTGCTCCCTGTGCGCAATGGCCATTGAGGCCATGGGCTATCCGGTCATCTCGCTGACCGGTTGGCAGGCCGGTGTGCGCACCAACTCGGCCTATTCCAACGCCCGCATCAAGCGTGTGGCGCCCGAGCGGATTCTGGCCGAGCTGGATAAGAAGTGCATCGTGATTGTCACCGGCTTCCAGGGCATCAACAAGTATGACGACATCACCACCCTGGGCCGGGGCGGTTCGGACACCTCCGCCGTGGCGCTGGCGGCCAGCCTGCACGCGGACCTGTGCCAGATCTACACCGATGTGGACGGCGTCTATACCGCCGACCCCCGCCATGTGGAGGGCGCGAAAAAACTGGACGAGATTACCTTCGACGAGATGCTGGAGCTGGCCACCCTGGGTGCCCAGGTGCTCCACAACCGGTCCGTCGAAATGGCAAAGCGGTATAATGTCAATCTGGAGGTGCTCTCCAGCTTCTCGGGCAACCCCGGGACCAAAGTCAAGGAGGTCGTGAAGAACGTGGAAAAGACGCATGTGAGCGGTGTAGCCAAGGATAAGGACGTAGCCCGGCTGGCCCTGGTAGGCCTGGACGATACTCCGGGTATTGCCTTTAAGATTTTCTCCCTGCTGGCCAAGGCCAAGATCAACGTGGATATCATTCTCCAGTCCATCGGCCGCGGCGACACCAAGGACATCAGCTTTACCGTCACCAAGAGCGACAAGGACGAGGCCAAGCGTCTGCTGGAGGAGAACAAGGCCTATCTGGGCTTTGACCACATCGATGTCAGCGACGACATCGCCAAGGTGTCCATCGTGGGCGCGGGCATGATCAACAACCCCGGCGTGGCCTCCCTCATGTTCGAGGCGCTGTACAATGCGGGCATCAACATCAACATGATCTCCACCAGTGAGATCAAGGTGTCCGTCCTGGTGGACGCGGACGACGCGGACCGGGCGGTGCAGGCCATCCACAACAAGTTCTTCTCCGAGTTCGGCGGGAACGTGTAAGAGCGCATAGAAAAGGCGCGGAGCTTTTAGCTCCGCGCCTTTTTTGTGGGAATAAACGGCTGGACTGTGTCCCGAATGTGCTTGAAAAACCGTGCTGCTTATGGGAAAATAATAGCAAGCAACGCACTTTGCCGGTGGGAAATTTTAGGTGGAAGAAAGGCAGAAACAGGAAGGAGGGATATGCTTGCGGCAGCAGGAGAGAAGTGAACGCACACGGCGGAAGATAATGCTGGCTTCCGTGGAGGAGTTTGGAAACCACAGCTATGCAGCGGCGTCTGTCAATTCGATTTGTGAGCGGGGAGACCTGCCGAAGGGCCTGATATATCACTATTTTAGGAGCAAGGAAGAGCTCTACCTTGCGTGCATGAAAGAGATGATGGATGGGCTCATTCAGCGGTTGGAGAGCCGTCTGGAGGAGAGCACAGAAGAGGGAGAAGCGCTGCTGCTGGAGTGTTTCAGAGCCAGAGAGGGCTTTTTCAGGGAAAATCCGCAGTATGCAGGCTTCTTCAGAAATGCTATGGTAGAGTCCCTGCAGCCGTCGCCGCTGGGAGAAAAAATATTTCTGGAGCGGCAGAGGCTCATCCGCATAAATCTGGCCTATCTAAACCGAGTGATAGAAAAAATGACGCTGTGCGACGGACTTTCGGCTTCAGAAGTGGAAGAGATGTTTTTGGTATATCAGGACATCGTCAACACAAAGATTCAGAGGAAGCGGGAAGGGGAACAGAAGGTGGAGGAGGAAGAGGCGCTTCGTATGCGGTGGGTCAGGCTGTTCCTCTATGGAATCATTAAGCGGTAAACATATAGCTCACACGGAAGCATGATGCGGCTGTGTGAGCTCTTTTATAGAAAGAATATTGACCGTTCGGTCAGTTTTAAACGGTGTTTTTGCTATGAAATGGATATACATGGGCGGAAACGGAGTGAAAAGGAACAAATATAAGTTCCTTATTTCAAACAAAGATGGGGAAAATGTACAGAAATTATACGACATTTGAGGAAAAGACATTTTATACTGGATGTAGACCGGACAGTCAACAAGGGTGGAACGGACCTTGTGAGCATGGCTGGCGCTGAAATAAATATGCAGGAAGATAGAATGCTCAGCGAGAGCATCTGAGGGGAAAGGAATCTGTTGATAGAAGAAGGTGGGTTGGTTATGGAGTCGACAATTGGGCGTCTGGTCCACAGGGAGCAGGACATGATATATAACGCTCTGCCCCGAACGCTGCAGCCGGGCTACAATTTTGGACCACACTGCCACAAAAATGTGGAGGTCTGCATGATGACCGAAGGAGAATGTGACATTGTGGTCGATGGCGAGACCATCACCGTGCGTACCGGGGAGATGATGGTCATCTTTTCGCATATGATCCACTCATTTCATATGCGGTCCAGGCGACCGGCACGGTTTCTCCAGATGCATTTTCAGCCGGACAGCTTTTCGGGCGTAGAGGCCGACGTGGTCCGGGACGTAAAGTTCCTCAGCTACATTACGGATGAGCACAGCGCATATCTTTTGCTGCCGTTTTCCGATCGGCTTCGCGACTGCGTAGAGCGTATATGCATGGAGATGAACAGCAAGACGGAAGAACACTGTAAGCCGCTGGCGAAAATCTACATTTACGAGATGGTATTTCTGCTTTCGCGGGAGATTTCCCAGGGGTACCGCAGAATTTTTGTCATTGAGAATCCGCTGGCAATCAAGGCCATTCAGTACATCAACGACCACATGGAGGAAAAAATCATGCTGTCGGACGTGGCGGCGGCCTGCCATGTGACCGCCCGTCATCTGTCATCGGTGTTCAAGGACATCACCAACATAACCGTGAACGACTATATCAATATTGCGAAGGTGGACAACGCCATGCGCTGGCTGACAGGTACGGACCTGACCATGGCTGAAATTGCATCCAAGCTGGGCTTTTCCAGTACGCAGTACTTCTCGACTGTGTTCAAGCGGTATACCAGGGTGACGCCAGGGGAGTACAAAGATATGTCTGAGAAGGACATTTAAAGAGAAAAAAGACAAAAGTCTATTTCCGCATTTCAAACAAAAACCTAAAATATGTACAAATATTATACGACTTCTGACGAAAACAATGTTTATAATAACGATAGACCGGGTGGTCAAAATAATACAGGAGGGATCCCAGATGAGGAAGAAGACATTGAGAAGACCGTTGGCAATGCTTCTTGCATTTGCGATGTGCATGGGCATGCTGTCACTCCCTGCACTTGCTCAGGAGCAGGACGCGGAACTGACGGCGCCGTCAGAAGCTTCCGCAGACACCTCAGAAGGTGCTTCTGCGCAGCCATCATCGGATGAAGGCGTCTGGAAGATACAAGAGTGGGGCGGAAATGAGGATATTCCGCTCCAGGACGGCTGGATCACCGTGGATGAGGACGGAAACGGCTTCACGCTGGACTATGCGAAGATCATCGAGGATCGGGGAAAAGAGGGCCTGGTTCTCTATGACAGCAGCGCGGCTCTGTACGAGGATTCTACGCTGGAGATGGATATCACAGTATCCGGAGTAGAGGGCAAAGAGGATCAGGTCAACTTCTACAGTGTGGCCGTCCTGCCCCGCTTCACTGACGGCAAGAACTGCGAGGGCCTTGCGATTCATGATAAGGGCCGCCTGCAGCGTGCCGGTCAGGACAACGGGAACGAGAGCTGGGAGTGGATTCGGGAAGACAAGGGAGACTTCCTGTTTGATGAGACCTATCACCTGAAGCTGGTGACGGAAGGGAACACCATGACGGTCTTTGCTGCCAAGAGCGGTGAAGAGCTGCAGGAGCTGGTTTCCTTTGAGACCAAGACGGGTGTTGGGGAGAGCGGCTACGGTTTCCGCATCTGGCGGGGCGCCAAGACCATCCGGGTGGACAATATTGTCCGGACGGAGATTTCCAAGGTGGAAGAAGACCAGTCACATCTGGACATTGATGAGCTTGAGATACCTGCCGACGAGTGGGGCGTGGAGACCGTCTGGTTACCAGCAACATCGGCGGCATCGAGAGCGAGGTCAGTGTGCCGGTTGACGAATGGGTGCATCTGGCCATGGTCAAGGACGCCGAAAACGTTACGCTCTATATGAACGGCGAAGTGGTCGCTCAGAAGGAAAATCCGTTTGACATGGCTAATCAGGACACCAACTTCCGTATCGGAGGCAACATGGACGGCAGCGGCGGTCTGGTTGGCGCGTTCAAGGGCGCAATTGACGAGGTGCTGATTTACACAGCGGCTCTTTCGGAGGACGAGGTCAAGGCGATTGCCGGCGGAGAGCTGAAGCCTGAAACCTACACAGTCAACGTGGAGGGCGGCAGCGGTTCTGGTCAGTACATGAAGGGCGCCTCCGTGACAATCACAGCCGAGGCACTGGAAAACAGCCGGTTCATGGGCTGGACCAGCGACAGCAACGTAAAGTTCGAGGACGACTGTGCCGTTACCACTTCCTTCATCATGACCGACAGCCAGGTGAATGTGGCTGCGGAATTTGAAACCAATGAAACCGAAGAGGAGATTCCGAGCGTGGCCAGCTATCTCATCAAGGCTACGGCCGGTGAGGGCGGCACCATCAATCCTGCCGGTTCCGTCTGGGTGACCATGGGCGTGAACAAGACCTTCACCATCAAGGCCGACGAGGGCTATGTGATTGCCGACGTGCTGGTGGACGGCGTGTCCGTGGGCGCGGTGTCCGAGTACACCTTCGAGAAGGTGAGCACCAAGCACACCATCGAGGCGCAGTTCAAGTCCGCTGAGGGCGGCGAGACCGAGGAGGGCTTCACCGACGTGCCCTCTGACGCCTGGTACGCCGAGGCTGTGAAGTACGTCACCGAGCAGGGCCTGATGAACGGCACCAGCGAGAGCACCTTCGCGCCTCTGATGAACCTGAGCCGCAGCATGATGGCGCAGATTTTCTACAACATGGAGCAGCGGCCTGAGACCAGCGGCAGCAATCCCTTCACCGATGTTGCCGACGGCCAGTGGTACACCGATGCCGTCATCTGGGCGGCGGAGCAGGAGATTGTCAATGGCTACGGCGGAGCCTTCCAGCCTGACGGGGACATCACCCGTGAGCAGCTGGCGGTGATGCTGTACCGGTATGCGGCGTACAAGAAGCTGGACGTGACCGCCTCCGCCGACGGGCTGGATGCCTTTGCTGACGGCGGCACGGTCTCTGACTGGGCAGTGGACGCCATGGCCTGGGCCGTGAAGGAGGGAATCCTGACCGGCAAGAGCGGCGGTCTGCTCGACCCCCAGGGAACTGCCACCCGCGCTGAGGTAGCCACTATCCTGATGCGGTTCTGCAGCGAGGACGCTGAGCGCTAAAGCGCAGAAGCATCACACTACGAGAGAAGCAACATACGAGCGCCCCGTCCAGCACTATGGTGGACGGGGCGCTCGTCATCAACAGACAAACGTAAAAAATAAAGAAAGCCAGCGTTTTGAAACGCTGGCTTTCAAATTTCTGCTGAGATAAGACAGAAGGGAGGAGGCGTCTGTCAAAGGGCGTCCTCCTCTTCACCGGCGGGGCGGAGCGGGGAGATGTCGTGCTCCAGGCAGATGGCGGGGCCCTCCGGGGTGAGGGCCTGGAATTCCTGCTGAATCCGCTGGCCGATCTGGAGGGCATTTTCCCGGGAGGCGTCCAGCACCATGAGCAGGAACTGACAGCTGCTGTACTGGGTGAACACATCTCCCGCACGCACGGAACGCTGAATGACCTTGCCCAGCATCTCCATATAGCGTTTGCGGTTTTCCAGGGAGATAAAGTCGCCGTTTCTGTCGGCAAGGGTGAGAAGGATGATGTAGGCGCTGCTCCCGCCCCGGCGCAGACCCCGCTCCACAAAGCGGAAAATACGCCGGAAGCTGTCGTAATCCTGGCAGTAGGCCCCGGGGGTCATGGATTCCTCGGTCAGGTCCTGTCGGATGCGCTTCATATCAATATGAATACCCTTGGCATTTCCAGAGAAAACGGTCATAGGAACGCCTCCTGGTTATATATTTTTAAGGATACATATTCTATTTTTATATAATATCACTAAAAATACTGGAATTCAAGAGCGGAAGGAAAAAGAAAGAAGAGAAAGAAAAAAGCGGAAGGCACACAGCCTTCCGCTTTTTTGACGCAGACCATCAGTCTTCCAGGTCCAGATACTTTTTCACCAGCTCCTGGAGCAGCTCGTCCCGGTCAAGACGGCGAATCAACGCGCGGGCGTTGTTGTAATTGGTGATATAAGTGGGGTCTTCGGAGAGAATATAACCCACAATCTGATTGATGGGGTTGTAGCCCTTCTCCTGAAGAGAATTGTAGACAGACGTGAGCGTATCCTTAATCTCCTGGCCCTTGTCATAATTGAGACTAAATTTTCTTGTATAGTCTATCTCCATAATCGGGTACACCTCCCAGGGCTGTGGACAGCCTGTAACTATTTCCTATTCTACCCGAAATCCCTTGAGGTGTAAAGGGGGGTACCGGAAAATTAATAAAAGATTTACTCTTTCCTGGAGCGTGGGAAGCCTGGCACAGAGGGGCTCCGGGCCGGGTCATGATAGGAGCAAAGTGCTTTTGCGCGTTTCTTCCGGTCCGGGGAGGATGATAGCCTCCCCGGGAACCGGATTTCAGGAACAATCAGCGCAGGACGGCACCCAGCTCGCTCTCCAGGAGGGCGAGCACGCTCTTCACATCTTCATCAGCCTCGGCGGCGGTGAGGGAGCGGTCGTCGGCCCGGAGGACCAGGTTGAAGGCCACGCTCTTCTTGCCGGCGGGGATGGGAGCGCCGGTGTAGATGTCGAAGAGCTCGACCTCCTTCAGCAGGCCCTTGGCGCCCTTGAAGATGCACTCCTCAAGCTGGGCCACGGTGACGGCGGTATCGCACACCACGGCGATGTCGCGGGTCACGCTGGGGAAGCGGGGGAGAGGCTCGTAGCGGGCCTCGGGCGCCCGCTGGGCCATCATGTCGGCAAAGTGGAGCTGAGCGGCGAACACGTCGCAGTCCATGCCGTAGTTCTGAGCGGTGAGGGGGTGGAGCTGGCCGAACACGCCCAGCATCACGCCGTTGGCCTTCACCTCAGCGCAGCGGCCGGGGTGGAAGGCGCCGATGTCGCTGCGGGCCTCGAAGGTCACGTTCTTTACGTTCATGGCCGCCAGAATGGCCTCCACCGCGCCCTTGAAGGTGAAGAAGTCCATGCCGTCGCCGTAGGCGCCCAGGGAGAGCATCTGCTCCTCATCAGCCAGGTCCTGGCCCTCCACGGGGGTGTAGACGGTGGCCAGCTCGTACAGCTTGGCGCTCTTGTTGCGGTAGCTGAAGTTGCGGGCCAGGGTCTCCAGCATGGAGGGGAGAGCGGTGGTGCGCATGACGCTGGTGTCCTCGCCCAGGGGGTTGAGGATGGTCACGGACTTCCGCTTGGGGGAGTCGGCGGGCAGCCGGATCTTGTCGTAGTAAGAGGGAGAGATGAAGGAGTAGGTGATAATCTCGCTGAAGCCGAAACCGCGGCACAGGGTGCCCAGCTTCCGCTCGGCCTTCTGCTTCTCGGTGTAGCCGCCCTGGGTGGTCTCGCCCTTCATCAGGGTGACGGGAATCTTGTCGTAGCCGTGGAGACGGGCAACCTCCTCGGCGATGTCGGAGTAGTGCTCCACGTCGCTGCGCCAGGAGGGGACAATGATGGTGTCGCCGTCCAGGGTGAAGTCCAGCCGCTTGAGCATGGCGCGCATCTCCTCCTCGGAGATATCGGTACCCAGTAGGCCGTTGATCTTCTCAGGCTCCAGCTTGACGGTACGGGGGTTCTGGTCGGCGGCGATGACGTCGATGACGCCGTCAATGACCTCGCCGCAGCCCAGCAGCTCCACCAGCTCGCAGGCACGCTGAACGCCCTTGTAGGTGTTCATGGGGTCCAGGCCCTTCTCATACCGGGCGGAGGCGTCGGTGCGCATGCCCAGGGCGGTGGCGGTACGGCGGATGGACACGCCGTTGAAGTTGGCGGACTCAAAGACCACCATGGCGGTGTCGCCCACAATCTCGGAGTTGGCGCCGCCCATAACGCCGGCCACGCCCACGGGCTTGTGCTCGTCGCAGATGCACAGCATGGAGGTGGTCAGCTTGCGGTCGTTGCCGTCCAGGGTCTGGATGACCTCGCCATCACGGGCGGTGCGGACCACGATTTTGCCGCCGTCCACGCAGGAGAAGTCGAAGGCGTGCATGGGCTGGCCGTACTCCAGCATGACGTAGTTGGTGATATCCACGATGTTGTTGATGGGGCGCACGCCGGAGGCACGCAGCCGCTCCCGCATCCACAGGGGGGAGGGGGCGATCTTCACGTTGCGCACCATGCGGGCGGTGTACCGGGGGCACAGCTCCGGGTCCTCAATCTCCACGTCCAGCAGCTCGGCGATGCTGGTGCCGTCGGTGCCCTTGACCTCGGGGGTGTGGAGGGAGAGGGGCTTGTCAAAGGTGGCGGCGGTCTCACGGGCCAGGCCGATGACGCTCAGGCAGTCGGGCCGGTTGGGGGTGATCTCGAACTCCACGATGTGGTCGTTCAGGCCCAGCAGGGTGGGAATGTCGTCGCCGGGCTGGGGGTTCTTGGCGGCCAGGTCGGGGTCGCTCTGGAGGATGAAGATGCCGTCCACAATGCTATGGGGCCAGTCGTGGTCGGTCATGCCCAGCTCCTTGTAGGAGCACAGCATGCCGTTGGAGACCTCGCCGCGCAGCTTGCCGGCGGTGATGTGCACGTCGCCGGGCAGCCAGGAGTCGTCCTTGGCCACGGGCACCAGGTCGCCCACGGACACATTCTGGGCGCCGGTGACGATCTGGACGGTCTCGCCGCCCACGTCCACCTGGCAGATCCACATGTGGTCGGAGTTGGGGTGGCGCTCCATGGACAGCACCTTGCCCACCACCACGTTCTTAATCTCCTGACCCTCCACGGTCACGCCCTCCACCTTGGAGCCGGAGAGGGTCATGGCGTCGCAGTATTCCTTGTCGCCGACGGACACGTCCACGAACTCCGTCAGCCATTTTCTCGAAAGATCCATTCTCTATTCTCGTCCTTTCCGTCCGCCCGGGGACCGGGGGACGCGGTGTATTTCAAAGGTGTGGCTCAGAACTGGCTGAGGAAGCGCATGTCGTTCTCGAAGATGAGCCGCAGGTCGGTGATGGAGAAACGGCGCATGGCCATACGCTCCACACCGATGCCGAAGGCGAAGCCGGAGTACACATCGGTGTCGATGCCGCAGCCCTCCAGCACCTTGGGGTGGACCATGCCGGCGCCCAGCAGCTCAATCCAGCCCTCGCCCTTGCACACCCGGCAGCCCTTGCCGCCGCAGGCGTGGCACTGGACGTCCACCTCGCAGGAGGGCTCGGTGAAGGGGAAGTGGTGGGGACGGAAGCGGGTCTTGGTGCCCTTGCCGTAGAGGGCCTCCACGAAGGCGTTGAGGGTGCCCTTCAGGTCGGCCATGGTGACGCCCTTGTCGATGACCAGGCCCTCCACCTGATGGAACATGGGGGAGTGGGTGGCGTCCACCTCGTCCTTGCGGTACACACGGCCGGGGGCGATGATGCGGATGGGGGGCTTCTGCTTCTCCATGACACGGACCTGCATGGGAGAGGTCTGGGTGCGCAGCAGCAGGGAGGAGTCCTCCTTGATATAGAAGGTGTCGCCCCACTCACGGGCGGGGTGGCCCTCTTCGGTGTTGAGCTTGGTGAAGTTGTACTCGGCCAGCTCAATCTCGGGGCCCTCGGCCACCTGGAAGCCCATGCCGATGAAGATCTCCTTCAGCTCGTCCAGGGCGATGGACATGGGGTGCTTGTGGCCCAGCTCAGGCCGCTTGCCGGGGATGGTCACGTCCAGCTTCTCAGCCTCCAGCCGCTGGTTGAGGGCGGCCTCCTCGATGGCCTTCTGCCGCTGGGAGAGGGCCTCAGTGAGGGCCTCACGGACCTCGTTGGCCAGCTGACCCATGACGGGCCGCTCCTCAGCGGACAGGGAGCCCATCATCTTCAGAACGGCGGTGAGCTCACCCTTCTTACCCAGGTACTTGACCCGCAGGCCGTCCAGCTCCTGGGCGTCCTTGGCGCCGGCCAGGGCCGCCAGGGCCTCGGCGCGGATCTGTTCCAGTTTTTCCTTCATAGCTGCAACTCCTTTTTCTGGACGGCCGGCAAGCCTGCCGCCCTCACTTTACAAGACAGGCGTCCATGTCTGCGCAACAAAAACAAAAAAGCCTTTCCTCCCAATTGCTTGGGACGAAAGGCAAACCTTCCGCGGTACCACCCGCATTCGCGCGCAGACGCGCACGCACTTGATGCCGCTGTAACGGATGGCAAACCGTCCGCGTCTTTCCCCGCGGCCGCTCCCAGGCGAACCAAGCACGTGCTCCGCAGGCGGCTTTCAGCCGGTGACCGCCATTCTCTGCTCCGAAGTTTCCGTGCTATTTTCCTGTTCCTCGCGTTTCGTTACCGCCAAATATATCACAATAGCGGAAAAATTGCAAGATGAATTTGGGCCATTTGAGGCGAATGGGCGAAGTAGCGCCGTGACGATTGACGGAACGTGCGGGGTGCCATATAATATAGGCCTATTATTAGGAATAGGGCCTGAGGGCCGGGAAAGAGAGAAAGAGGAGCGTGATCCGCAATGAATATCGCCACAGCGGCGCAGATGCGGGAGATGGACCGGACAGCCATAGAGGAGCGGGGGATACCCTCGGTACAGCTGATGGAGGCGGCGGCCTGCGCGGTGGCCCGTGCGGTCAGTGACCTGGCCGGAGGCAAGACCGACGGCCGTGCGGTGCTGTTCTGCGGCCCCGGCAATAACGGCGGCGACGGCGTGGCTGCCGCCCGCTTCCTGCTGGAGATGGGCTGGGAGGTGCGCTGCGTCCTGGTGGGCAAGCGGGAGAAGATGAGCGCCGACTGCCGGGAGATGGAGCGCCGGCTGGAGCAATCGGGTGGAAAACTGGAGGACTTTACAGATTCTGACCCCCAGTTTGCGGCCTGGAGCCTGGAGGCCGACGTGATGGTGGACGCCCTCTTTGGCATCGGCCTGAACACCGACCTGCGGGGCGACGCGGTGACGGCGGTGCAGATGATGAACACCTGCGGCGTGCCGGTGGTGTCGGTGGACATCGCCAGCGGCGTGGAGGCGGACACGGGCCGGGTGCTGGGCACGGCGGTAAACGCTGCAAAGACAGTTACCTTTACACTGCCCAAGGCCGGACACTTTGTGGGCAAGGGCGGCCTGTGCTGCGGTGCGCTGGAGGTAGTGGACATCGGCATCCCCGACGACCTGGTCCGGCGGGAGTCCTACCCGGTAACCAGCGTGGACCGGAGCAGGGTGTCCCTGCCCGTCCGGCCCCGTGACGCCCATAAGGGAGACTTCGGCCGGGTGTACATCCTGGGCGGCAGCGTGGGGCTGTCGGGCGCGCCGGTGATGGCGGCCCAGGCAGCGGTGCGCACCGGCGCGGGTCTGGTGACGGTGGGTGTGCCCGCCCCCATCTGGCCTGTGGCGGCCACCAAGCTGGACGAGGCCATGCCCCATCCGCTGCCTGCCGGCAAGGACGGCAAGCTGGAGCTGGCGGCCACCGAGCCGCTGCTGGAGAAGCTGGGCGGCAAGTGGGTGTGCCTGCTGGGCCCCGGTCTGGGGCGGTCCAATGCGGTGGACGCGGTGGTGCGGCATGTGCTGGCCGAGACCACTCTGCCCGTGGTGCTGGACGCCGACGGCATAAATGCGCTGGTTGGGCATATGGATGTACTGGATAACCGTGGGGCCTGCACCATTCTCACCCCTCACGACGGGGAGTTTGCCCGCCTGACGGGGGCGCTGCCCGGGGAGGACCGGCTGTCTGTGGCACGGGACTTCGCGGTGGCTCACAGCTGCTGCCTGGTGCTGAAGGGGCACCGGACCATCACCGCCTTCCCCGACGGCACGGCCTACATCAACACCACCGGCAACCCGGGGATGGCCAAGGGGGGCAGCGGGGATGTGCTCTCTGGTATTCTGGTGTCCCTGCTGGGCCAGGGCTTCACGCCCCGTGAGGCGGCGCCGCTGGCGGTTTGGATTCACGGCCGTGCGGGAGACCTGTGTGCCGAGGCCATGGGTGAGTACAGCATGACCCCCACGGACATCATCCGCATGCTGCCCCGGGTGATGCGGGAGCTGACGAAGTAATCGGACAGGGAGGAGAGGCTTGTGCGCCGGAGGGCAATCGGTGCACAGATGATAATCCTGGCCCTTGTGCTGCTGGCCGGCTGCGGCCGGGACAACAGAGGGGGACAGGGCGCGGAGGAGCTGGCGCTGGAGATTCGCACGGAGTACATCGGCATGACGGCTCTGTCCGCCGGGATGGAGGTCACGGCGGACTACGGCGAGCGGGTCTATACCTACGGCATGGCTCTGGCCTGGGACCAGACGGAGGGGACCACCCTCACCCTGACCGCCCCTGAGGAGGTGGCGGGCATCACCGTAAGGATTGGGGACGAGGACACCGCTCTGGAGTACGACGGCGTCCGGCTGGAGACCGGGCCTCTGTCAGGAGAGGGCTTTTCCCCGGTGGACGTGGTGCCCGCACTGCTCAAACAGGTGCGGGAGGGGTTCATCGCTGAGAGCTGCGCCGAACAGCTGGGGGAGCAGGACACCCTGCGGGTGTGCTACCGTGCGCCGGAGGCCCAGCCGGGTACCGGCACCGAGACCACCGTCTGGTTTGACACTGCCACCCACGCCCTGCTCCGTGCGGAGATGGCGGTGGACGGCTTCACCGTTCTCCAGTGCGTGTTTTCCGATTTCCAGATAGCCTAGAGAAAAAATAAGGAGGGCTGCCCATGACGGGCAGCCCTCTGTTGTGCGTGTGGGATTGTGTCCGGCTGGGTTTACTCGCCCTGGCCGTCGTCCTTGCGCTCACCACTGAAGTCGATGACGTTGTCCTCCACGGTGCTTTCGGCGGCCTCGGCAGCCTCAGCGGCAGCGGCCTCAGCAGCAGCCTGCTCGGCGGCCTCCTTGGCGTCCAGCTCGGCCAGCTTGCGGCGCAGCTCCTCGCGGCCGGCGGCGTCCAGGCTCTCCAGATACTCCTGGCGGGCCTTCTCGCGGCGCTCCGCGGCCACCTGCTCGCCCTTGCGGCGCAGCTCCTCGCTGGCAGCCTTGCCCTTCTCCAGGGTCTCGGCGCCCTTCTCGGCGCACACCTTGCCCACCTCAACGGCCTTTTCGGTCAGGATGGCGACGGCGCCCACGCCTGCCATGGCGATGTTGGCCAGGTCCTTACCCAGATCTTCTAACATATAAAATACCTCCTCAAAACAGAAATGTCGGTTTGGTTTGGGATTTGTTTTACTGTCCATATTATAACGGCAGCGGATTCATTTATCATTGCTAAATTATGAACGTCAGATTAATCTTTCCTTTATAACAGGTTAATGCTATAATATACGAGACTTTTGGCATATCAGTGAAGAAGGTTGACAAATGGAACGTATGCAGACAAGAACCTGGCGGGAGATTTCCCTCGCCAATCTGGAACATAATTACCGGGCTCTGAGGGCCCTGCTGCCCCAGGGCTGCCGTTTCCTGGGCGTGGTGAAGGCCAATGCCTACGGCAACGGCGCGGTGCCTGTGGCCAAGCGGCTGGAGGAGCTGGGTGCGGAGTACCTGGCGGTGGCCTGCGTGGACGAGGCGGCCGAGCTGCGGGAGGCGGGTATAAAAACCCCCATCCTGGTGCTGGGCGACACGCCCAACGAGTGCGCGGCCGACCTGCTGCGGCTGGACCTGACCCAGAACGTGCCCGACCTGGAGACCGCCCGAGCCCTCTCGGCGGCGGCGGTGGCTGCGGGGAAGACCATGAAGGTCCACATGAAGGTGGACACCGGCATGTCCCGGCTGGGCTTCCTCTGCGATGAGGCCCACATGGACGCCTCGGTGGAGGCGCTGGCTGTGGCCAGCCGTCTGCCCGGACTGGAGGCGGAGGGCATTTTCACCCACTTCTCCGACTCTGACGGCAATGAGGAGTACACCATGCTCCAGTTTGGCCGCTTCCTGGCGGTGCTGGACCGTCTGGCGGAGCGGGGCATTACCTTCCCCATCCGCCATTGCGCCAACAGCGGCGCTGTGTTACACTATCCCTGTACTTATCTGGACATGGTCCGGCCGGGTATTGCACTCTACGGCCACTATCCCGCCCCCGACTGTGAGGGACTGGACGGCCCCGGTCTGCGCCCGGTGATGGAGCTGAAGAGCCGTATTGCCACGGTGCGGGCGCTGCCTGCCGGAACCTGCGTCAGCTACGGCCGCACCTGTACCCTTCAGCGGGACAGCCTGCTGGCAGTGGTGCCCATCGGCTACGCTGACGGCCTGCCCCGCCTGTGCTCCAACGGACTGGAGATGCTGGTCCGCGGGCAGCGGGCCCCCATTGTGGGCCGGGTGTGCATGGACATGTGCATGGTGGACGTGACCGATATTCCCGGCGTCCAGCCCGGCGACGTGGCCACCGTCTACGGCAGCGACGGCGACGAGACCGTCACCGTGGAGGCAGCGGCGGAACGGGCCGGAACCATCCAGTATGAGCTGCTCTGCGCTGTCTCCGAGCGGGTACCCCGGGTGTACCAGGGGTAAGAGCGCACGCCTTTGCGCTTCTGCGCATAAACTGGATCGGGGGAGAACCGTCTGGATGGACGGGGGAGGGGTGCGGAAAACGCGCTTTTTTCGCCGCCCGTGTATAAATCCCGCCGCCCCGTGGGAGAATCATAGTACTGAGTGTCGGGTCCTCAGAGGGCTGTGACGCCGGTGACTATCAGACCGCGGAGTGTGAGCTTTTGTGGATAACAGCGTAAAACGAGGAGATATTTTTTATGCCGACCTGAGTCCCGTGGTGGGCAGTGAGCAGGGGGGCGTCCGTCCGGTCCTGATCGTTCAGAACGACACCGGGAACCGGCACAGTCCCACAGTCATTGCCGCGGCCATCACCTCTCAGACAGGAAAGGCCCGGCTCCCCACTCACATTGATATCTCAGCCAGAAGCTACGGGCTTCCCAAGGATTCTGTGGTGCTGCTGGAGCAGATCCGCACCCTGGACAAGAAACGGCTGAGAGAGCATATGGGCAGGCTGGACGAGACGCAGATGCAGCGGGTGGACAACGCCATTGCGGTGAGCTTTGGGCTACATCCCCAGCAGATGGTCTGAGCACGGCCAACCGGAGAGAGAAAGCGCGCGGGCCGGAGTCGGCCCATTCAGCCGGTGCGGCCCGCGCGGCATCAATCATGATACATAGGAGGACTCCATGAAGAAGCACACCCTTCTCACCAAAGTAATGGCCGGCGGCCTGGTGACCGTGACGCTGCTGGGAGTGGCCTTTGCCGCCGGGCAGCAGGGCACCCAGTCCGACCCTCTGGTGACACTGAGCTATCTGACCCAGAAGGCCACCCCTGAGATTATGACCCAGGTGGACAGCAAGCTGACCGAGCGGGAGACCGCCCTGAAGAAGGAGCTGGACCAGGCCATCCAGGACTATACCAAGGCCATGGAGGACAAGCTGGCCCAGGCCGGCGGGAGCAGCGGGCAGTCGGCGGCCTTTGCGGTGGTGGATGTGGCCGCCGGACAGAAGCTGACGGCGGGTGTAGGCTGTGAGATTATGCTCCGTGTGGGCAGCGCGGTGTGCTTCACCGACACGGCCCCCGGCTTCATCGACATGACCGACGGCGGTACCCTGGAGAACGGCCAGGCGCTGGTGAAGAACCACCTGTACATGGCCACCATCGAGGGCCGGGGCTTCACCGCCCAGAACGCGGTGAAGGTGCTGGTCCGCGGCAGCTACACCATCAGCTGAAAAAGAAAACAGACCGGCAGCCGGCGCGCAGGGAAGCGCCGGCTGCCGGTTTTGTTCTGCCCGGAATCGTCTGCTCAGGCGTCCAGCACGGAAGGTGCCCGGGCGACAAGCACTACGGTGTTTTTTCTCCGCCAGACCTCCTCGACTGAGCGGAACCCCGCCTCCAGCAGCATCTCCTTTTGGTGGGGAACGGCGCAGGGGGTGTCAAAATGGTATTCCAGTCCGGGGTCCAGGCGCTGCTCCTCCTGTATCCGGCGGTATTGGGCGAAGAGAAGGTTCTCCTGCTCCAGCGGGTCCGGATACTCATGCTCAGAGAGCATGTAGTCGCACTCCACATAGACCCCGCCGGGCTTCAGTGTCTGGCGGATTCTGCGGTAGAGGGCGGTTTTTACTGGGGGCGTATAGTGATGAAGGGACATGACGGAGAGGGCGGCGTCGTAGAGGCCGGAGCCGAAGTCGTAATCCAGATAGCTGGTCTGGTGCAGCTCCAGACGCCTGCCCGGATATTTCTCCCGCAGGACGGCGAGCATATCGCCGCAGATGTCCAGGCCGGTCACCCGCACGTCCGGAAAGCGCCGGAATACAGCCTCCAGCTCCAGTCCGGTCCCAATCCCCAAATCCAGAAGGCGGCCGGTATTCTCCGGGAGCCATTGGGCGGGTACCTGCTTGCTCTCCGGACCGCCGTCAATGGTGGCCGGGTGAACCGTGTCGTAAATTTTGCATCTGCGGCTGAAAAACGCGGACATCTCTTCCAATTCTTCACAGTTCATCTTGTCTCACTCCGTTTCAGGTGTATGATTCTGGTGGCCACAGCGTCCAGAAAGCTGCGGTCGTGTTCCACCAGCAGCATGGTGGGCTGATATTCCAGAATCAGCTGTTCCAGCTGTATCCGGGAGAACAGGTCGATATAGTTGAGGGGCTCATCCCAGACGTAGAGGTGGGCGCTCTGGCACAGGCTGCGGGCCAGCAGCACCTTTTTCTTTTGCCCGGCGCTGTAACCGGCCATGTCCTTTTCAAACTGGGCCCGGGAGAAGTCCAGCTTCCGCAGGATGGTTTTGAACAGCGTCTCGTCGATGCCGCTCTCGGCGGCGAAGTCGGTCAGGTTCCCACGGAGGAAGGACGGGTCCTGGGGCGCTACCGACACCACCAGCCCGGAGGCCAGGGCCAGCGTCCCGGTGTGGGGAATCTCCTGGGCGCATACCAGCTTGAGCAGACTGGACTTGCCTGTTCCGTTGCGGCCGGTCAGGGCCAGCCGTTCCCCCTGCATGAGGGAGAAGGACACCGGGGCGCATACCGGTCCCAGGCCGTAGTCGGCGGCCAGATGATCCGCCTCCACCAGGCGCTGCTTGGGGTGGGAGAGGGGATGGAGCTTCAGCGGCGGCGCCTGCTCGATGTTTTTCAGCAGGGCGCTCTTCTCCTCGGCGGCCTCCCGGCGGCGGTTCTCTGCCGCCTTGGAGCGTTTCATCACCTTGGCAGCCCGGTGGCCCACAAAACCCCGGTCGGCGCAGCCGGTACCGAATTTGGCAGATTCCGCCTTGTCAGACCAGACGGCAGTCCGGCGGGCGGCGGCGTCCAGACGGGCGATATCCCGGCGGAGCTTCTCGTTTTCCGCCCGCTCCCACTGGTCACGGCGCTGCTTGTTCTCCCACCAGGAGGAGAAATTCCCCTGCTGAAGGTCGAAATTCTGCTTGTTGATGGACAGAATGTGGTCCACGCAGCCGTCCAGAAAGGCTCGGTCGTGGGAGACCAGGATAAACCCCTGCTTCCGGCTCAGGTAGCGGCTTACCACCTGCCTGCCCTCCAGGTCCAGGTGGTTGGTGGGCTCGTCCAGCAGGAGGAACCGGTTGGGGCGGAGGAAGAGAACCGCCAGCAGCAGCTTGGTCTGCTCCCCGTTGGACAATGAGGAGAAGGGACGGAAGAGGACCTCAGGGTCCATCTCCAGTGCGGAGAGCTCCCGGTAGAGCTCCCAGCTCTCCGTCTCGGGCAGCAGGGCTTCCACCACCTCCATGGCGTCCCGCTCCGGATGGGACACGGGAAAGGGGAAGTAATCAAAGGTCACGGAGGCGGAGATGGTTCCGGCGTATTCATATTCGCCCATGAGCAGGCGGAGCAGGGTGGTCTTGCCTCGGCCATTGCGGCCCACAAGCCCCAACCTCCAGCTGGTGTCCAGCTGGAGGTTGGCGTGCTCAAACACGTTGTCCCAGCTGCCGTCATAGGCGAAGGTCAAATCTGTAATCTGAATCAGAGACATACGGTCACCTCACAGAAAAATAAAAATGGGCGCAGGAGAAAAGCCCCTGCGCCCATACCAGTGCGGTGACGGCATGAAAACAGGGAAGACACAACAAGATTTCCTCCTGCCCGGACCACAACAAAACAGAGCAGGTCATGCCTGCCCGGCTTGCGTATTCCGGAAAAACAGAAGGTTACTTGCGCATCTTCCCAACTCCAATCATGATAGATGAGTACAGTATAACGAACGCCCCACGGATTGTCAATACCTTACAATCCGTGGGGCGATATGATGTACAGAAGAGGGGGTTATACCTTTTCCCGGTGCTTTCTGTCCTGACGCTGAGTACGCCGCTCGTTCCGGCGCTGGACCCGCTCCGCCATGACCTTGCGGCTTGCCTCGGAGAGCTGGGAGAGGGCGGTGGACAGGGTGGAGGAGGACATGCCCCGGTAGACATAGCGCAGGTGGCGGGTCTGGCGTTCCGCCTTGCGCAGCAGCTCGGCGTACCGCTTGCCCAGCTCCGCCAGATTGGTCTCCGTGCCGTCCAGAGCGGAGTCGATGCGGTCGGACAGGCTCTCACGGGCACCGTCCAGGCGGCCGCTGATGGACTCTTTCGCCACGTCCAGTCTGTCGGAGATAGACTCTTTTGCGTCATCCAGCTTGTCCGAGATGGACTCTCTGGCGTCGTCCAGTCTGTCGGAGATGGATTCCTTGGCGTCGTCCAGCCGGTCGCTGAGGACCTCTCTGGCCTCATCCAGCCGGTCGGACAGCTCCGCGCGGCTCAGAGCCAGCTGGACCTGCAGTTCCTCGCCCATCTGGGTCAGCTTGCGCAGCATGGCGGTGAGCAGGGCCAGTTCGCGGATGGTGGCGGCCGCGTCGGCCACCAGAAGGACCAGCAGAACCACGTCAGCCATATAGATGGTAAAGGTGGACAGCCGCTCCACCAGACCGGCCACCACGGGGTGAATCCAGAAAATCACCAGGTAGGCCAGCACGCCCCAGGTCAGGGAGATGGAGAGACAGATGCGGCCGTGCAGGTTGAATTTCCGGTCGCTGTAATCCCAGTATTTGATGTGGGTGGTGGTCTCCAGAATCCAGGCCACCAGGTACTCCCACGCGGACATGCACACGGTGGCAATCACGTAGAAGAGGAGAGGCTGACCGGTAAAGGGGGCAAACCAGCACAGCATCATCAGCACGCCCACGCCGTAGATGGGGCAGACGGGGCCGTAGAGAAAGCCACGGGCCACAAACCGCCGCTCCCGGACGGAGCAATAGACGGTCTCCAGAATCCAGCCCAGGAAGGCGTAGATAACAAAGTAGAGGAAGAGCAGCGAGATGGGGAAGCCGAATACAACAGGCTCTGACATAATTTAATCCTTTTCCTTGGCCTCTGCCGCGTCCGCCTCTTTGAGCAGCACGTCCAGAATCCCGTTATAGACCTGCTCCGGATGGAAGCGGAAGCCCTCGGCCAGCCGTTCGGCCTGGTCCTCAGAGGGGGAGAGCAGCTCCACGGTCAGCAGGTTGCCGGCGCCGTCGTCCAGAGAGAGGCGGAGGGTACAGGTGCCGTCCTCCTCCCGGGGGAGAATCTGGGCCCGGACCTGTGCGTCGCGCCGCAGCTCGGCGTTGAGCTCCACCAGCCGGCGGGAGCACTTGCTCTTCACGGAGTAGGGAAGGCTGCTCTCACAGACGGTGCCGTTCTTCTTGCCCTTTTCGGTGATCACATAGCGGCCGTCCTCATTCAGCTCCAGATGGCCGCTCTCCACCAGCTCCGCCACAGCCTCGGCGAACTCAAAGTAATCCACGCCCTCGTCCATGAGGGTCAGGTCTGTCAGGGTTGAGAAGTCCAGAGGAGCGGCGGCCCGGGACATAATATAGAGCACCAGAAACTTGATTTCCAGCTTGTCATGAATAAACCCATATCGGGCCATGGCACTCACTCCCTTTGCAGACTGAACGGATGGCACGGCATACGCATACTTTAATATTATACCCTGAAAAACCGAACAGGACAAGAGAAAATTCCCCGACTGACGGGAAAGGTTCCGGTCAGCCGGGGAAAGCTGGTTCAGACAGGCTTGATATTGGTTCCATGGGCGCGCTGGAGGGTGGAGCAGATGGCGCCGTGGGGACAGGCGGCCTTGCACTTGCCGCAGCGGATGCACTCCAGACTGTTGGGCGTGGTGTGCACCGGGATGTCCATGGGGCAGGCCTTCTGACAGGCGCCGCACTGGGTGCATTTCTGGGCGTCAATCCGGAAGCGGTAGAGGGCTACCGGGTTAAACAGGCCGTAGATGGCGCCCAGGGGACAGAGGTAACGGCAGAAGGGGCGGTAGACCACTACGGAGAGGAGCAGCAGTACCACCAGAACGGCCACCTTCCAGTTGAACAGCCAGCCCAGAGCGGACTGGAGGGCGGGATTGGAGACCACCAGAGGGATTCCAGCGAAGAGGGTGCCCGAGGGGCAGATATACTTGCAGAACCAGGGCTGCCCCTGGCCCACAATGTCCAGTACCGTGAGGGGGAGGACAATGACAAACCCAACCAGAATGACGTACTTCAGGAACCGGAGCCACCGGTCGCCGGGCAGCTTGCGCAGCTTTTTGACAAAGGGAATCTTGTACAGCAGGTCCTGGACCAGCCCGAAAGGGCACAGCCAGCCGCACACGAAGCGGCCCAGCAGCGCGCCGAAGAAGAGAAGGAATCCAGTCACATAGAAGGTGAACTGGTAGTTCCGGCTGGCGATGACGGCCTGAAAGGAGCCGATGGGGCAGGAGCCCAGAGCGCCCGGGCAGGAGTAGCAGTTGAGGCCGGGGACGCAGAGCAGTTTGGTGCTGCCCTTGTAGATGGTGCCCTTGGCGAAACCGGCGGCGTAACCGTTCGTCAGGGCGGCGAAGCAGATTTGGACCCAGGTGCGGAGGTGCCGCCGGAAGAAGGACAGTCGCTTACCCAAGGCCGATACACTCCATGCAGATATTGACCGCCTTGCGGAACACGGTCTCTGCCTCGCCCCGCCATACGCCAATGGCGACGCACGCAGCTCCCACCAGAAGGAGGAGCAGAGCGGCTTTGTTCTGTTTCAGGAAGCTCATGCGTCAACCTCCGCGAGCATCTCGTCAATGATGGTGGACCACTCGGCCTTGTCCCGGGCGCCCAGATAGGCGTATCCCACCTGTGCGCCGGTCTCGTCCACAAAGAAGGTGGTGGGTACGGAGGTAATCTGGTAGAGAATGCCGTAGAAGTCGACGGAGGGGACGATGTGGGTATAGTTGGCGCTGGTGGCGGAGACAATCTCACGGGCGGTGTCCAGCTGGGTCTCGCTGACCGAGCCGTCGCTGTCCAGCACATCGGAGACAAGCCCCACAATCTGGACGCCCTTGTCGGCATACTCCTCTGCCAGCTCGCCCAGCTCAGGCATCTCGCTGATGCAGGGGGTGCAGAAGGTGGCCCACACGTTGACCATGGTAAGGGTGTGACCCTCCAGGATGCTCTGGTCCAGGGCGTTGCCGTCCAGGTCCTCCGCGGAGAAGGTGGAGAGAATGCCGCCTGTGGACTGGGCGTCGGCGCTGGCGGAGGGCTGTGGGGTGCTGGCAGAGGGTTGCGGAGCGCTGGCCGACGGAGAAGCGGAGGGGGTGAGCGAAGGTGCGCTTTCGGGCTGGGCACAGGCGGACAGGAGAAGGGACATGCCCAGTGCGGCAGCCAATATAGCAGCGGATTTGCGTTTCATAGAAACCTCCATAAGCTGTAATAAAAAACCATATGGTTTTCAGGATGGGGTCATTATAAAAGGAGGGGTGGGGGGCTGTCAAGAAAAAGCAGGAAAGGGGACAGGCTCCGGCAGCGGAGGCACAATGGCAAAATACCAGGAGATTTCCCGTGGGCCATTGACAAAGAATTAAAAATGAGGTATCGTATAAAAAGTTCTCGCTGGTGGGAGAAGCAGGTTCTCCCGTCAGAGAGGCAATCCATGCAGCGGTATCGAAGTGGTCATAACGGGGCTGACTCGAAATCAGTTTGCGGGCAACCGCGCGTGGGTTCGAATCCCACCCGCTGCGCCAAAAATCCCTTGAAACCAAACGGTTTCAAGGGATTTTTTTGTGCCATGAAGGGGAAATGCCCTCAAAATACGCTGAAATGCTGCCTTGAAGCCTGCGCGAAAAATTTGTGGTGCCCAGCGCAAAAAAATAATCCCCGGGATGCTATGTGGGGCTAAGGGAAATCGCGGCTGTCCGATGGTAGCGGGAAAGAAGACACAGCGTTGGTCAGAAATTATATGCTATTTCTGCTATAATAAGGATATACTAACAGATTAAAGTGTGATACAATAAATCAAATACATATAAAATCCTGATGGCGTATATTGGCAGTTCAGTGCGTGAAAAAAGAATGTGAAAAGGTGAGAGGGAGATTTAATGGAAATAGCTTGTCTAATTGGAATTGTAGTGCTGCTGTTTCTGGTGTTGGTAAAGGGAGCGGTAGATGTTGCACTCAGTCTTATAACATTTCTCTCGGGGTTTGAATTGGCGAGGAGAAGCAAAAGCACCTCATGGTCTGTTTTATTCGATTTCAAGGTATTTTTATAAGATAACTGCAAAAGGAGTCTCTACTTGGAACGTTGGTGGAGGCTCCTTTTTATTATTTCCATGTATTGGAGAACACGATAAACGTACTTTTTTCAATAGATGTTATTGTAGATATAGAAAATGTTATATCACAGTAGTTTTATAGTATCCTTTATAGCTAGACAGTAGCCGCAGGAGAGGCAATCTGATATAATCAATATATAACGATACCACGGCGAAGTGAAGGGATTTGACATGGAGCAGCCGTCCTGGCTAGGCGGATGCTCACGCATGGATGGAGTGTTGATATGAAAGAAGCAGCGATTCAGTTTGTATTGAACGGAGCGCGCATTTCCTGTACCTGCGATCCGGACATGACCCTTCTTCGGTACCTAAGGGGGACAGCGTGCCTAAAGGGTGCCAAGAACGGCTGCGGAACCGGTCACTGCGGCGCATGCACCGTGCTGATGAACGGGCGGCCCATCCGCTCCTGCATCACCAAGATGTCCCGGGTGGACGGGGCGGAGATTCTCACCGTTGAGGGACTGAAGGGGGAGGACGGCGGCCTCCATCCCATCCAGAAGGCGTTCCTGGATGTGGGCGCCATCCAGTGCGGCTTCTGTACGCCGGGCATGATGCTGGCGGCCAAGGCGCTGTTGGACCAAAACCCAAATCCCACCGATCAGGAGATAGTCAAGGCTCTGGAGCACAACTACTGCCGCTGCACCGGCTACGTGAAGATTATTGAAGCGGTCGCTCTGGCGGCAGCCCGGCTCCGGGGAGAGGAACCCACCCAGGAGGAGATTCGCTTCCTGGAGCACAGCACCATCTCCCTGGGTGAGCAGGAGGCGCGGGAGCCTCAGAACTACAGGGTACTGGGCCAATCCATCTGGGACCTGGACGGCCCCGGCAAGGCAGACGGCACTCTGGCCTACTGCGGCGATATGGCGCGCAAGGATATGGCCTACGGTGCCTTCGTGTGGGCTCCTGCGCCCAAGGGCAGGGTCACCGGTCTGGACCTGTCCGAGGCGAAGGCCATGCCCGGCGTGCTGCGTGTCATCACGGCCAGGGACGTACCCGGCGAGAACCGGTTGGGTACCTTTGACCGGGAACAGCCCGTGTTCTGCGATAAGGAATTCAACTTCCTGGGCGATATGCTGGCCCTGGTGGTGGCCGAGAGCGAGGAGCAGGCCAGAGCGGCGGCCCAGGCGGTAAAGGTGGACTGGCAGGCTGCCGACGGCATCTACACCATTGAGGACGGCATCGCCAGGGGCTCCATCCTCATGGAGAACGGCCGCCAGACTGGCGACGTGGAGGCGGCCAGGAAACAGGCGGCGGTGACCGTGTCGGGCGACTATGAGCTGGAGCGGGTTGAGCACGGCTGCCTGGAGCCTGAGTGCGCTCTGGGCTGCATTGAGGACGGGCTGCTGACGGTGTACGCCACCACCCAGTCTCCCTTTGAGATTCGCCGGATGCTGGGCCACATCATGGCCATGGATGAGAGCAGAATTAAGGTAGTGGGCACCCACTTGGGCGGCGGCTTCGGCAGTAAGTGCGACGCCCACATTGAGGCGGCGGCAGCCGTGGCGGCCCATGTGATGAACGGCCCGGTGATGATCACCCTGGACCGGCGGGAATCCCTGCTGCTGTCCACCAAGCGCCACGCCTACCGCACCAGCTATCAGGTGGGCTTCAACGCCGACGGCACCTTCTCCTATCTGGACGCATCCCTCTGCTCCGATGCCGGTCCCTACAACAACCTGAGCGGCGGCGTGCTGATGCAGAGCTGTATCTTTGCCGGCGGCCCCTACCACATCCCCAACATCTCGGTGAAGGGCCAGGCGGTGCGCACCAACAACGTGCTGGGCGGCGCCTTCCGCGGCTTTGGCATCAACCAGGGCGCCATCTGCATCGAGACCCTGATGGACGAGGCGGCGGAAAAGCTGGGGCTGGACCCCTTTGAAATCCGGCGGCGCAACGCCCTGCGCATCGGCTCCCGGACAGTGGGCGGCGAGCTGCTCAAGCACAGCGTGGGCCTGGTGGACACCATCAACCTCTGCGAAAAGCTGACCCGTGAGGCGGTGGCGGAGTACGCGCCGCTGTACCCCCAGGGGGACAAGGTTCTGGGCGTGGGCGTGGCCAGCGGCTATAAGAATGTGGGCGTGGGTAAGGGCGTGCCCGACGACGGCGGCTGCATCCTCACCATCAGGGAGGACGGAAGACTGGAGATGCGGGTATCCGGCATCGACATGGGCCAGGGCTTCCGCACCGCCATGCTTCAAATCTGCTCCGAGGCCACCGGCTGGAGGATTGAGGACATCGACGTCATCTCGGGCGACACCTCCCGTACCATCCGGCACGGCCAGGCGGTCAGCGAGCGGCAGACCCTCAACTCGGGCCGGGCCGTGGTGGAGGCGGCCGCCCGTCTGAAGGCGGAGTGTGAGACCAATCCCTGGCAGCCCGGTGAGCGGCGTCAGGCAGAGTATTACTTCGTGGCGCCCCCCACCTACAAGCTGGAGGATGAGGAAGCCCGACGCACCCAGGGGGACGAGTACCGCAACTATCCCGCCTACGCCTACACCACCCAGGCCGCCATCGTGGAGGTGGACAAGTCCAACGGCAAGGTGAAGGTATTAAAGGTTGTAGCGGCCCACGATGTGGGTCGTGCCATCAATCCCCATATCATTGAGGGCCAGATTGAGGGCAGCTGCTCCATGGGCATCGGCTATGCTCTTCAGGAGGCCTTCCCATCGGAGAACGGCGTGCCCGTCAACTTGTACTACGGCAAGCTGGGCCTGCCAAAAGCAGGGGAGACCCCGGCCTATGAAATTGCTCTGGTGGAGGACCCGGAGCCTCTGGGCCCCTTCGGCGCCAAGGGTATCTCCGAGGTGGCCACCGTGCCCATGACCCCGGCGGTGCTCAACGCCATTCATGACGCCGTGGACGTTAGGATGCGTTGCCTGCCCGCCACGCCCGAGCGGGTGCTGGAGGCCATGAAGCGGGGATAGGCCCTGACCCCGATGTATGTACAAATCCCGGCCGGAATCCTGTCCGGCCGGGATTTGTGCGGGGCATGTTACATCCCCATGGTGTCGGAGAGATTCTCCACTACCTCGCCCACGGCCTTGATGGCCTTGTCGGCGGCCCGCTTGATTTCCCGCTTTCTGGTGCCGGACATGGCCATGCCCAGGGCGGCGCCTGCCGCCAGTCCCATGCCCATACCGGTAATAAACTGGTGCTTTGTCATGGTTTTACGCCTCCTTTTTTGGTCCGCCTTTATTCTTCCCTGAAAAACGGAAAAATGCGTTGCTAAATAATGTGATTTAATGCTATAATATCTCTGTCCGGGCAGTTGCCCCCAGAGGGGGATGGCCGGACGGAGAAATATGGAAAAATATGCTTGCCCCGGTTATCGGAGTGACCGGAAGCGCATAGGTTCGGAAGCAAAGGGGCGGGGAACACCTGGTCCCTTTTTTGGTGCGCACAGGCGGGGAAAGAAACCCGCCGAACGCGGAAAGGAGTGGTATTTTGAAGCTGCTGATCCGCCAGGGAAAGCTGGTTGACCCCGTAGGGGGTATCGGCGGAGTGATGGACATTTTGATCGAGGACGGGAAAATCGCCGTCATCGGCAGTGATATCCGGGAGCCGGACGCCCAGGTGATTGACGCCCGTGGGATGGTGGTGTGCGCCGGTCTCATCGACATGCACGTCCATCTGCGTGAGCCGGGCTTTGAGTACAAGGAGACCATTGAGACAGGCTGCCGGGCGGCGGCTGCGGGCGGCTTCACGGGCATTGCGCCCATGGCCAACACCCGCCCCGTCACCGACAGCCCGGAGCAGGTGGCCTATATCCTCCAGAAGGCGGAGGAGACCGGGCTGGTGCGGGTGTATCCCATCGGCGCGGTGTCCAAAGGACAGAAGGGTCAGGAGCTCACCGACGCGGGCGCTCTGCGTGAGGCGGGCGCCGTGGCGCTGTCGGATGACGGCGTGCCGGTCCAGAACGCCAACCTGCTGCGGGACGCCCTGATTCTGGCCCACCGGCACAACCTGACCGTTCTCTCCCACTGTGAGGATGCAGACATGGTGGGCAACCGTGCGGTGAACGAGGGCCGCATCTCCCGTCAGCTGCGGCTGGACGGACGGCCTGCCATCGCCGAGGAGCTGCAGGTCATGCGGGACGCCATGCTGGCCGAGGAGACCGGCGCGGCAGTCCACATCTGCCATATCTCCACGGCCAAGTCGGTGGCCATTGTCCGGCGCTACAAGCGCAAGGGCGTGCAGATCACCTGTGAGACCTGCCCCCAGTATTTCAGCCTCACGGAGGATGAGATTCTCACCAAGGGCACCATGGCCCGGGTCAATCCGCCCCTGCGCACCAGGGCGGACGTGGAGGGCATCATCGAGGGCCTGAAGGACGGTACCATCGACGCCATCGCCACCGACCATGCGCCCCACTCCGCCGAGGAGAAGGGACGGCCGCTCACCGAGGCCCCCAGCGGCATGGTGGGTCTGGAGACCGCTCTGGGCGTCACCCTGACGGCGCTGTACCACACCGGAGAGATGGGCCTGTCCGACATTCTGCGGAAGATGACCATGAACCCGGCCTGTATTCTGCGCATCCCCCACAAGGGCCGCCTGGCCATCGGCGGGGACGGCGACCTGGTGATCTTCAACCCGGATGAGAAGTGGACGGTGGACCCGGAGAAGTTCCACTCCAAGGGCCGCAACACCCCCTTCGCCGGCATGGAGCTGAAGGGCAAAGTGAAGTACACCGTAGTCGGCGGCAAAATCGTATACCAGGACCAGCCCTGAGGGCCGGTTTCCGAGATTATTTAGAGAGAGCAGGAGGAAACAACATGTCTTTCGACGTTTTGCAGGAGAAGATTCTGGAGAAGCACAACCCCACCGTGGCCGGTCTGGACCCCAAGCCGGAGCAGATTCCCGCCCACATTCTGGAGGCTGCCTACCGGGATTACGGCACCGGTCTGGCCGGCGCCGCTGAGGCTGTGTGGCAGTTCAACCGGGGCCTGATTGACGCCCTGTGCGACGTGGTGCCCGCTGTGAAGCCCCAGGCCGCCTACTATGAGCGTCTGGGCTGGCGGGGCATGGAGGTCATGGAGCGCACCATCGACTACGCCCACGAGAAGGGCCTCTTTGTCATCGCGGACATCAAGCGCGGCGACATCGGCTCCACCGCCCAGGCCTATGCCGACGGCTGGCTGGCCGGCACCAAGGTGGGGGAGGAGACCTACAAGGTCTTTGACGCCGACTGCGTCACCCTCAACGGCTACATGGGCTCCGACACCCTCAAGCCCTTCCTGGACGCCTGCAGGGCCAACGACAAGAGCATGTTCGTGCTGGTCAAGACCTCCAATCCCGGCTCCGGCGAGCTGCAGAACGTGACCGCCGGCGAGAGCATGATCTACCAGCGCATGGGCGACATGGTGGAGACCCTGGGCCAGGGCCTGGAGGGCAAGTACGGTTACAGCCCCGTGGGCGCGGTCACCGGCGCCACCTGGCCCCAGGAGCTGAAGGACCTGCGCGCCCGGATGCCCCACACCTTCTTCCTGGTACCCGGCTACGGTGCCCAGGGCGGCACTGCCGAGGACGTGCAGTACGCCTTTGACAAGAAGGGCTGCGGCGCCATCGTCAACGCCTCCCGTTCCATTATGTGCGCCTGGCAGAAGACCGGCGGCGACGGCCACGACTTCCAGGACGCCGCCCGTGCCGCCGCGGAGGCCATGCGGGACGCCATCGGCGCCTACGTGAAGATGGGCTGAGGTGGCAGCCGATGAAGGTCGAGACAAAGTGTAAAATCGTCCAGAAAGTCTGGCTCAACCCGGACACGGTCTATATGGTGCTGGAGGCTGGCTCCATGGTGCGGGACACCTGCAAGGGCCCCGGCCAGTTCGTACACATCAAGTGCGGCGAGGGTAGCTTCCTCCGCCGTCCCATCTCGGTGTGCTCCTGCATGGAGGGCGAGCCGGAGGACACCATCGCCATCGTCTTTGAGCGGCGGGGCACCGGCACCGACTGGCTGGCCCAGCGGGAGTGCGGGGAGTACCTGGATGTGCTGGGCTTCCTAGGCAACGGCTTCACTATGAAGCCGGAGGGCCGCTACCTGCTGGTGGGCGGCGGTATCGGCGTGCCCCCCATGCGGGGCTGCGCCCAGTACACCATGGGCCGCTCCACCGCCATCCTGGGCTTCCGCACCGCCCAGCGGGCCATCCTGCTGGACCAGTTCAAGCAGGAGTGCGACCAGGTGCTGGTGGCAACTGACGATGGCACCATGGGCCACCACGGCTTTGTGGACGCCCTGGTCCGCCAGGTGCTTGAGAAGGACAAAGACTTTACAGCCGTTCTAGCCTGCGGCCCCAAGCTGATGCTGCGCTCTGTCTGGAACGTGGCGAAGGAGTTCGGTGTGCCCTGCCAGGTGTCCATGGAGGAGCGGATGGCCTGCGGCGTGGGCGCCTGCCTGGGCTGCGCCACCCCCATGGCCGACGGAACCATGAAGCACGTCTGCAAGGACGGCCCCATTTTCGCCGCTGAGGAGGTGGACTGGAATGCCTGAGTATAACCGCACCTGGCTGCCCCAGGCGGAGCAGTTCGCCGGCCAGTGTCCGGCAAAGCAGCCGGAGACGGACGCCCCCTGGACCCCTGCCCAGCCCATTGACAGGCTGGACATGTCCGTGACCCTGGCGGGCATGACCATGAAGAACCCCATCGTGGTGGCCTCCGGCACCTTCGGTTTCGGCCGGGAGTACGGCAAGCTCTACGACATCAGCCGCCTGGGCGGCATCTGCGTCAAGGGCCTGACCCCTGCCCGCCGGGAGGGCAATCCCGCCCCCCGCATCGCCGAGACCCCCATGGGCATGCTCAACTCCGTGGGCCTGCAGAACCCCGGCGTGGACGCCTTCATCGAGCATGAGCTGCCCCGGCTCAAGGACATCGACATCCGCATCATCGCCAACATCTCGGGCAACACCCCCGAGGATTACGGCGTCATGTGCGAGAAGCTGTCCGCCGCCGGCGTGGATATGATTGAGGTCAACATCTCCTGCCCCAACGTGAAGGCGGGTGGTCTGGCCTACGGCACCCGGCCCGAGCTGGCCGCCGAGGTGACCGAGGAGGCCAAGAAGCACTCCACCGTCCCTGTGATGGTGAAGCTGTCCCCCAACGTGACCGACATCACCGAGATTGCCCGTGCGGTGGAGGGGGCGGGTGCCGACGCCATCTCCCTCATCAACACCATCCGGGGCATGCGGATTGACCTGAAGACCAGACGTCCCATCCTGAAGATGAATACCGGCGGCCTGTCCGGTCCGGCGGTGTTCCCGGTGGCGGTGCGCATGGTCTGGGAGGTGGCAAACGCCGTGAAGGTGCCCGTTCTGGGCATGGGCGGCGTGTCCAACGGCCGGGACGCGGCGGAGATGATGCTGGCAGGCGCCACGGCGGTGTCCGTGGGCGCGGCCTGCTTTGCCGACCCCTACGCGCCGGTCAAGACCGTGGACGAGCTGGCTAAGATTGCTGCGGAGCAGGGCCTGAGCCAGGTCTCCCAGCTGACCGGAGCCGTGCGGCCCTGGTAAGGCGTCCAATCCAGAAAACAGGAGTGGTCCCATGACCCGAATTTATATTGTCCGCCATGCGGAGGCGGAGGGCAATCTGTACCGCCGTGCCCACGGCTGGTACAACAGCCTCATCACCCAGCGGGGTTACCGGCAGATTGCCGCTCTGTCCAACCGCTTTGCTCAGGTCCATATTGACGCGGTGTACTCCAGCGACCTGTTCCGCACCATGACCACCGCCCGGTCCATCTACGAGACCCACGGCCTGGAGCTGCACACCCTTCCGGCCCTGCGGGAGATTAACCTGGGGGACTGGGAGGACATGCCCTGGGGCGGTATCCTCCGCCGGGACGGGGTACGGATGAAGCAGTTCAATACAGCGTCCCCTGAGTTCCAGGCGCCGGGCGGGGAGAGTTTCGCCCAGGCTGGCGGCCGTGTGTACGGTGCGGTGATGGACATCGCCGCCGCTCACCCCGGCCAGACGGTGGCGGTGTTCTCCCACGGTACGGTCATCCGTCAGCTTCAGGGCATCATCCGGGGCATGGACCCCAGGGAAATCCGTACCTTAGGGCACGCGGACAACACCGCCGTCACCTGTGTGGAGGTGGAGGACGGGAAGGCGAGACTGGTGTTTGAGAACGACAACAGCCACCTGCCCGAGGAGATTTCCACCCTGGCCCATCAGACCTGGTGGCGTCACCGGGACGGCAACGCCGCCGAGCCCAACCTGTGGTTTGCGCCCCTGGACATGGAGCACGACAGCGAAATCTACTACCAGGCCCGCAAGGAGGCGTGGGTGAGCATCCACGGCTCCCTGACCCACTTTGACGGGGACGGCTTTGTCCGTGAGGCGTTGGAGCAGTGCCGCCATGACAGCCGGGCGGTGACTGCCGCCTATATGGGGGACGAGATGGTGGGCATCATCCAGATGGCCACGGAGCGGGACAAGGAGCAGGGCGTGGGGTACATTCCGTTCTGCTACATGCTGCCCGACCGCCGCAAACAGGGGCTGGGTGTCCAGCTGCTGGGAGAGGCGGTGTCGGTGTACCGTCCCCTGGGCCGGGACAGGCTGCGGCTGCGCTGCGCGCCGGACAACCACGTGGCCCAGCGGTTCTACAAGCGCTACGGTTTCCATAAGATTGGCGAAGCCCAGGGTACCCGGGTTCCGCTGGACCTGATGGAGAAGTACATCGGATACGAGCCTCAGGAATTTTGAGCCTGGGGCGAAGCCATACGGGCAAATGCCCGTATGGCTTCTGTGTTAAGAAGTGTAATGATATTTTGCTTTACAGGAGAAAACCATGAGCATTGACGCACGGCAGTTTCTGCCGGTTTCCAAACAGGATATGGCGGAGCGGGGCTGGGATTCCTACGACTTTCTGGTGATCACCGGAGACGCCTATGTGGACCATCCCTCCTTTGGCCCGGCCATTATCTCCCGTCTGCTGGAGCACGAGGGATACCGGGTGGCCATTCTGGCCCAGCCGGACTGGCGCAAGGCAGAAAGCTTTACAGCACTTGGGCGGCCGAGGCTGGCTGTCCTTATCTCCAGCGGCAACATCGACTCCATGGTGGCCCACTACACGGTGGCCAAGCGCCGCCGCCAGGACGACGCCTATTCCCCGGGGAATAAGGCGGGACTGCGGCCGGACCACGCGGTGGTGGTGTACGCCAACAAGGTACGGGAGGCCTTTGGGGACATCCCGGTGGTCATCGGCGGCCTGGAGGCCTCTCTCCGCCGCTTCGCCCACTACGACTACTGGGACGACAAGGTGCGCCGCTCCGTCCTGCTGGACAGCCAGGCCGACCTGCTGGTCTACGGCATGGGGGAGACCGCCACCAAGGAGATTGCCGCCCGTCTGGCCTCCGGCACGCCCATCGGGGAGATTACCGATGTGCGGGGCACCGCCTTCCTGGCGGACAACCCCTCCGCCTGCGCCTACCCCATGGTGGAGGTGGCGTCCTTTGAGACGGTGGCAGGGGACAAGCGGGCCTACGCCGAGGCCAACATGACCGAGTACAAGGAGCACGATCCCATCGTGGGCAAGGCCATCCTCCAGCGCCACGGCCGGGACCTACTGGTGGTCAACCCGCCCGCCATGCCCCTCACCACCGAGGAGCTGGATCTGGTGGCCGAGCTGCCCTACGTCCGGGAGCCTCACCCCATGTACGACAGCATGGGCGGCGTGCCCGCCATTGAGGAGGTCCGGTTCTCGGTGGCCCACAACCGGGGCTGCTTCGGCGCCTGCAATTTCTGCTCCCTGGCCTTCCACCAGGGCCGGATTATTTCCTCCCGCAGCCATGAGAGCGTCATCCGGGAGGTGACCGCCCTGACCAAGCACCCCGGCTTCAAGGGCTATATCCACGACGTGGGCGGCCCCACCGCCAATTTCCGCCGTCCCGCCTGCAAGAAGCAGATGAAGGCCGGCCTGTGCAAGAACCGGGCCTGTCTGTCTCCGGAGGCCTGCCCCAATCTGGACACGGACCACACCGACTACCTCATGCTCCTGCGGAAGCTGCGGGAGATTCCCGGCATAAAGAAGATTTTCATCCGTTCCGGCATCCGCTTTGACTACATGATGAAGGACAAGAGCGGCGAGTTCTTCGCTGACCTGGTGAAGCACCATGTCTCCGGCCAGCTGAAGGTGGCCCCGGAGCACTGTGTCAACTCGGTGCTGGACTACATGGGCAAGCCCCATATCGAGGTCTACGAGAAATTCCGCCAGAAGTATGAGCGGCTCAACCAGAAGTACGGCAAGGAGCAGTACCTGGTGCCCTATCTCATGTCCTCCCATCCGGGCTGCACCCTGGAGGACGCGGTGAAGCTGGCCGAGTGGCTCAACAAGTCGGGCCGCCAGCCCGAGCAGGTCCAGGACTTCTATCCCACTCCCGGTACCCTGTCTACCTGCATGTACTACACCGGCATTGACCCCCGCAACATGCAGCCGGTCTTTGTGCCCACCAACCCCCACGACAAGGCCATGCAGCGGGCTTTGATGCAGTGGAAGCGTCCGGAGAAGCGGCCTCTGGTGCTGGAGGCCCTCCACCGGGCCCACCGTGAGGACCTCATCGGCTTCGGCAAGCACTGTCTGGTGAGGCCCAACGGTCCCCAGGGCGGCCAGAGCCGTTCCAACGGCCCGGAGCGGGATAATAAAGGCAAGTCCCAGAAGGGCGGCAAGCCCCGGAAGCGTCCAGAGGAGAAGCTGAAGCAGGCGGGCAAGCGGGTGGAGCACAACAGCCCCACACCGGCCCGTAAGGCGGGCTGGGCCAAGCCCAAGGCCAAGAAGAACGCCAAGCCCAACCAGGGCAAGCGGGGGAGAGGGTAAGCCCATGGCGGACGCACCCCGAAAGGAGGGAGCGGCCCAGCCGTTGACCCTGACCTACACCTGGGACAGGGAGACTCTGGCCCAGGCTCTGGAGCAGGTCAACCTGCACCGGGCCAGGAGCCTGCTCTACTGGCGGCCCAACACGGTGCTGATGGCGGTATGCAGCCTGCTGTTCCTGCTGCTGGCCGCCCTCCGAGTGCCCCACATGGTGCGCTGGCCGGAGCTGGTCAACATACCGGAGGTGTCCGCCCTCATTGTTCCGCTGACGGCAGGGCTGGCGCTGAGCACAGTCTGGCTGCCGCTGCTGCGGCCCTTTGTCCGTTCCCAGGTGGCCCGGGAGTTGGAGAAAGGGACCTGCGCCTGCTTTCTGGAGGGTCGCCAGACCGTTCATCTCTCCCCGGAAGGGCTGGAGTACTGTTACGGCGCAGCCTGTGACCTGACGCCGTGGAAGCAGGTGCGGGCCGTCTGGCGGACCGGCGGGACCGTGGCGGTCTATCTCCGTGGCGGCGGCTTCCGCCTCATCCGCTGCGATGGCTCTGCCCAGGCGGTGGAGCAGTACCTGCGGCAATATATTGGGAAATAAGAAACGCCCTCTGCCTGGCAGAGGGCGTTTTTCTATGGAATCACGACCCGGGTGACCCGTTCTCCCAGCCGGGAGAGCAGCTCGTTGGTGATGGTACCGGCGTCCCGGGCCACCTCTTCGGCGGTGAGGATGTTCTCACCGTCCCGGCCGATGAGAGTGACGGTGTCGCCCTCCTGGGCCTCCGGGATGCCGGTCACATCCACCAGCAGCTGGTCCATGCAGATGAGCCCCGCCACCGGGGCGAATTTGCCACGGATAAGCACCTTGCCCTTGCCGTTGGACAGGCTGCGGGGGTACCCGTCGGCGTAGCCGATGGTGACGGCCGCAACCCGGGCGGAAGCGGAGGGGGCAAAGGCACCGTCGTATCCGGCGCAGTCACCGGGATCCAGGTTGTGAATCCGGGCAATTTTCGCCCGGAGAGACAGGACAGGGTGCAGGTCGGGCAGGGTGCCCACCTGTTCGCCCGGGCGGCTCAGCACGCCGTACAGGGCGATGCCGGGCCGGGCATAGGCCATGCCGGCCTGTTTGGGACAGTTGAGGAGGCCGTAGCTGCTCAGGGCATGGAGGGCCACCGGCCCATACCCGGCGGATATGACCAGCTCCGCCGCCTGACGGAAGCGGTGCAGCTGCTCCTGGGTGTGTCCCACCGCGTCAGATTCCAGGGATTCGGAAAAGGCCAGGTGGGTGAACATCCCCGTGACCCGGAGCTGTTTCAATCGACAGACAGACAGCAGGCCGTCCCCGTCATCCCAGGAGAGACCCAGCCGGTGCATGCCGGTGTCCACGGCCAGGTGGACCTTGACCCGATGGGCAGAATGGTTCAGTTCCTCCGCGTATGTTCGGCTTACCACAGCCTGAGACAGCCTCCATCGGGCAAGCAGCGGGGTCTGCTCCGGCGGTGCCCAGCCCAGAATCAGAATTTCACCCTTGATTCCAGCCCGGCGAAGCCGGATGCCCTCCTCCAGCGTGGCCACCGCGAAGGCCTTCACGCCGCTCTCTATGCAGACCCGGGCGGTGAGTACGTCTCCGTGGCCGTAGGCGTTGGCCTTCACCACCGCCATCAGCTCACAGCCGGAGGGGAGCAGCCCGGTCAGCTGACCGATGTTGTGGACCAGAGCGGAACGGTCAATCTCCGCCCAGGCCCGCAGACCGCTTGGGGTATCCTGTCTGCGTCCCCGCCGCCAGAGGGCAAAGGGGAGGGCTGCCAGCAGAGAGACGGCGGCCACGGCCAAATAGTGGAGCAGGCTGCTGCCCAGCAGGAATCCGTCCTGGGAGAGGATACCCAGAGCCTTGGCGCCGCCCCGCACCGCTACAATGCAGAGCGGGTGGAGCACATAGACCGCCGTGGACGCAGCACGAAGGACCGGAAAGCTTTTAAGCTTTACACAGCAGAGAAGCCGCATCAGAGGCCAGATGCACAGGGGTAGAGCCAGATACATGCTGTCGTGCCGGGGCAGACCCAGTTGGGCGACTAGTTCTCCCTCCGCCACCAGCAGGGCCAGCCAGCCGCAGAGCAGAGCGCCGTACTGGCTGGCAATCAGGCGGGGCGAATGCTCCCGCAGAAGCACCCCCAGCAGGAGGAAGAGGGGAGAGAGAAACAGACCGTTTCTGGTGTAGTCAAAGCAGGAGAAGAGCAGGTTATAGAATGCGTTTAGAGGCGGCAGGGCGGCGGAGAGGCCGTAATAGCTGTCGCCCAATAGGCCCACCAAGTAGAGCAGCAGGCAGACGGAAAGGGCACCCCGTTCTCCCAGCCGCTGGAGTAAAAGAAATACGATGACAGCGCCCAGCACAGCGGCGGGGAAGTACCACAGGTGGTAGAAGGGGCCGTTGAACACCAGGTCGGCGGCCAGGGAGAGGGGCGTGCAGCCGCTGAAATACCCATTGCGGACCATGAGAGGCAGGTAGACCAGAATGGAAATACCGTAAAGTAATAACACTTTGCAGCAAAAGCGCCACAGACCCTGCCAGCTCTTTTTCATTCCGGGGGCCAGGAAGAAGCCGCTGACTGCCAAAAAGAAGGGGACGGCCAGCCGTGCCAGAATGTCGGTGATGAGGTAGTTGGCCTGGCTACTGACGGTGAGCAGCGGACCGGTGTGGACGGCCACCACCAGCAGGGCGGCGGGGATGCGGAACAGGTCCAGTCCGCCGTACCGGGCCGGGGCTTTTCCGGAGGTACTCACAGCACATCCCTCCAGATGGTGATCACCACGCCGCTGCCGTTGTTTCCCGACCACTGGCACAGGGTGTTTTTGGGCAGGCGGCTTGGCAGGTCCTCCAGATTGTCCCGGGAGACAGTATACACCTCAAAGGAGCGGCCTTGCTCCTGAAAATGGAGGTGGGGGCCACACTCCGGGTAGTCCTCCAGCAGACGGTGATATTCCTCCAGCACCAATCCCTCCCGCTCCATCAGTCTGGCGTGGGGCCAGCCCACGTAGCGGAAGTGCCAGGGCTCATACTGGATGCCAGTGAGGCTGGTCTTGTCCTCCGGATAGCGGAGGATAAAGCCGTACTCCGAGGCCCGGCGGCGGAAGGTACGGAACACCCCGGTGTCGGGGAACTGGGGGCGGATAAAGTCCAGGTCGGGCCGGTTCTCTCCCAGGTCGATGGCCAGGCCGGTCTGGTGCTCGCTGCACCCCGGCAGGGCCACGTAGGAGCGGGTAAAGGCCTCGCCGTTGTCCCGGAGGGAGTCGGAGAAAATGGCCTCCTGCTCCGCACGGCTGCGGTAGCCGCTGACCGGCACAATCTCCCCCGTGCAGCCCAGGTCGGAGAGAAAGCGGTTGAGCACAGTTCCCGCACGGGCGTCCAGCAGGATATGGGGGCGGCGCTCGTCAGGGGGCAGGAGGGATGTGGTGTCCGGCTCCCGCTCCAGCGGGTGAGACTGGTTGACCAGCACCAGCGGGCCGGAGCCCACCATCTCCGCCGGAGTCATACGCCCACCGCCTGTTCCACCAGACGATTCACCAGAGCGGAGAAGTCAAGCCCCACCCCCGCCATCATGGCCGGGTAGCGGCTGTGGGAGGTGAAGCCGGGAATGGTGTTGATCTCGTTGAATACGATTTCTCCCTCCGGCGTGAAGAAGAAGTCCGCACGGGCGCAGCCGGTGCAGCCCAACGCCCGGTAGGCTGTGACGGCGGCCCGCTGAACCCGTGTTTCGTCCTCCGGCGTGATGCGGGCGGGCATGTGAATTTTGGAGGTAAGGAGCTGATATTTCTCCGTGTAGTCGAAGAAGCCCTGGGTCAGCTCAATCTCGTCCACCCGGCCCACGGTCAGGGTTTCGGTGCCCAGTACGGCGCAGCCCACCTCAAAACCGGGGACGCTCTCCTCAATGACCACCTTGTCGTCGTGCTCCAGGGCGGCGGCCACGGCCTGAGGCAGGTCAGCGCGGTCGGTAACTCTGGTGATGCCGAAGGAGGAGCCTGACCGGGCCGGTTTGACGAACAGGGGGAGGCTCAGCCCGGCGGTCAGGTCGGGCAGCAGGGCGGGGTCCTCCCAGGAGCGAAACAGGGCGGAGCGGGGTACCGCCAGCCCTGCGGAGGCGGCCAGCCGGTGGGCCACGTCCTTGTCCATGCACACGGCGGAGCCCAGGCTGCCGCAGCCCACAACAGGGATGCCCGCCAGCTCCAGCAGGCCCTGGACGGTGCCGTCCTCGCCGTTTTTGCCGTGGAGCACCGGGAAGGCGGCGTCCAGCCGGATGAGCGACGGTCCGGCGGTGGCCAGGAGCAGGAGTCCGTGGGTCTCACGGTCGGGAGAGATGAGGGCGGGGGTGCAGTGGGCGGCATCGCGGTGCCAGGTGTCGGCGGGGATGTCGTCCACAGGACCATCATAGTGCAGCCAGCGCCCATCCCGGGTGATGCCCAGCAAAACCAGGTCATATTTGGTCTTGTCCAGGTGGGTGATGACCGCATGGGCGGACTGGAGGGACACGGGATACTCCGTGGAGCAGCCGCCGAAGAGTACGGCAATGGTCATTTTCTTCATCAATAACGCCTTCTTTCTGTGGCGTCATTATACAGGAAAGCGCATCCGGGTTTTTGACGGCGAAATTTCGAATTTCTTACAAAAAGGGGTCAGAGTTCTTACAAAAAAACGGCGCCCTGATTTGTGGAAAATTCCCTTTGAAAAAGCGGGGAAGTTTTTGTATAATAATTCTGCAACGTGTGGCATTCACTGCGTAAATCCGGTTGAATGCTGCACGTTTCTTTTATTTTTAGCCACTTTTTTGGAAGGAGGCATCCCATATGAAGCGGGTAAAGGCGGCATGTATCTGTCAGACCCTGCACTTTATGCTGAAAGAGGACCTGGAGCAGGGACTCGCGCAGAGAAGGGTACAGGAAGAGGTAGAATATTATAAGAAGGGACTGAATCGGAGCGGGGCGAAGTACAGGATTGTGGAGGAGACAACCCAGAGCGACGGATCGGTCATCATCAAAATTATCAAGCAGTATAACCAGAGCCCCGTGGGGGACTACCTGAAATAAAAAGAAAAAGCGTGTAGCCGACGGCGTAAATCCAGCAGACCGCGGCTGCACGCTTTTTGTGTGGAGGCACTGTTTATGGAAGAAAAATCGAACCAGTTTCTGGAGACCGAGCCGGTTGGAACACTGATGGGAAAATATGCCGTCCCATGCATCATCTCACTCTTGGTTGCGGCACTTTATAACATTGTGGACCAGATTTTTATCGCCAACGCCAGCTATCTTGGCTCCTACGGCAATGCGGCCAACACCGTGGTATTTCCGCTGACCGTAGTGGCGCTGGCCATGGCGGTTCTGATTGGAGACGGCTGCTGTGCGTTTGTCAGCATCTGCCTTGGGGCCAACGAGAAGGAAAACGCCCAAAAGAGCATAGGAAGCGCCACACTCCTCTGTGTCATCGCCAGCCTGGTACTCACCGCAATCTACCTGGTCTTTCAGGAGCCGATTCTGGTCATGTTCGGCGGCAAGGTCAACGCGGAAACCTTTCGCTACGCCAAGGAATATTTTTTCTATATCACCATCGGCATTCCGTTCTATATGTTTGGCCAGGCCCTCAATCCCATCATTCGCTCTGACGGCAGCCCCAGATTTGCCATGATTTCCACTCTGGCGGGGGCGGTTGTAAACATCATCCTGGACCCGGTGTTTATCTTTGGATTCCGATGGGGCATGATGGGGGCGGCGGTTGCCACTGTATTGGGGCAGATACTGACTGCGGTGCTGGCCGTCTGGTACCTGTGCCATATGAAGGCGCTGAAGCTGGAGAAGGACAGCTTTCGGCTGCGCTGGCGGCTGGTGGCCCGCTTTCTCCCGCTTGGAGTGTGCAGCCTGCTGTCCCAGATATCACTTGTGGCGTCCATGGCGGCCGTCAACAACATGCTCCGCCGATATGGAGCGTCAGATCCCATCTTTTCGCAGGAACAGTACGCCCAGATTCCCATGGCAGTGGTGGGAATCGTCATGAAATTCTTCCAGATTGTCATTTCCATTGCCGTAGGGCTGGCGGCGGGCTGTATCCCGGTGGTTGGCTATAATATCGGTGCTGGCCGCAAGAACAGAGCCAGGCAGCTTTTCACCCTCCTGCTGATTTCAGAAGCGGTAGTAGGGGGCGTGGCGCTGCTGATTGTAGAGCTGTTTCCCACCCAGCTTATCGCCCTCTTTGGCGCGGCCAATGAGAGCGTCTACTATACGGAATTTGCGATCAGGTCTTTCCGTATCTATCTGTGTATGATGATCTTTGCCTGCGTGAACAAGGGAACCTTCATCTATCTCCAGTCTCTGGGGAAAGCGCTGGCCTCCACACTGCTGTCCATGGTGCGTGAGGTGCTCTTCGGAGTAGGATTTGCGCTGCTGCTGCCGGTATTCTTTCAGCTGGACGGCGTGCTGTACTCCATGCCGGTCTCGGATGTACTCACATTTCTCATTTCGGCGGTGCTTATTCGGGCCACATATCGGGAACTGAGCAGTGAAAACGGTCTGAAGAGGGAGGCGTCAGCGTGAAAAACAGGGTTATTACCATCAGCCGGGAGTTTGGAAGCGGCGGCAGAACCGTAGGGAAACGCACTGCGGAACGTCTGGGTATTCCGTGTTATGACCAGACGCTGATTGAACAGATTTCCCGGGAGAGCGGATTGTCCCCTGAGTTTGTTCGGGAGAAGGGGGAGTATACCACCCATGGGGGCTGGCTGGCCAGCGTATTTGCCGACCGGGGGCCAGACGGCAGCTCGACGCAGGATTTCCTTTGGATGGTACAGCGGAAGGTAATTCTGAAGCTGGCGGAGGAGGGACCCTGTGTTATTGTGGGCCGATGCGGGGACTATATCCTGCGGGAAGCGGCAGACTGCCTCAAGGTCTTTATTCACGCGGACATGGAAAAGCAGGCGGAGCGGATTGTGGCTGTCTACGGGGAGCGTGAGGAAGCACCGGTGGAGCGCCTGCGGGATAAGGACAGGCGCCGGGCTGCCTACTACCGGTTTTACACCGGCGCTGAGTGGGGAGACGCACGCAACTATCATCTGTCGCTGGACAGCGGTGTCTTTGGAATTGACAGATGTGTGGACCTCATTGCCGGACTGTATTGAAATAGCCGCATGGCTGTCCCTGTGACAGCCATGCGGCTATTTTATTAAAAAGAGGAAAAGAGCGTCAGCAGCCAGCGGGGGATGGTGGGGAAGGCCTGGAGGATGGCGCTGCGGACTGCACTGGAGGAAATTTCTGCGCCTCCGTGATTGGAGAAGGTCACCACACCTTCAACCGCATCCCCGATGGCGATGTGGCCAAAGGCCGCGCCGCCTGCGGCCACCTTCTCAGCAAAGGCAAGGCCTCCTGCGGCGTAAACACCCTTGGCCAGGCCGCCGATGGCCAGCCAGCCCACAGCCAGACCGCCAGCGGCGATGCCCGCGCCCAGGGCAATGCCCCCCAGCGCAGCCAGTCCCAAGGCTGCCGCGCCCATGGCCAGCAGGCCCAGGCTCAGGCAGCCGAAGGAGAGCAGTCCCGCGGAGATGAGGCCGATGGACACCAGACCGGTGGCCACGTTGCCCACGGCGATAACGCCCCTTGCCCGGTACAGCCCGAACCGGCCCACGTTGATGTGGACCAGGGGCAGGCCGAACAGGGTGGTGCTGCTCTTGTACTCGTAGTGAGTGCGGTACGGCGCGCAGACCACCTGCGATGTATCCTCAAAAGGTATGTCTGACGCGTCCCAGCCGGGCTCACCACCCTTGAGAAGGTAGTCCAGGGTGACGCCGAAGTACTCGCTGATGGCCACCAGATTGTCCATATTGGGCTGGGAGGCGCCCGACTCCCACTTCTGCACTGCTTGCCGGGAGACGCCGATGATATTGGCCAGCTCCTCCTGGGAGATACCCCGTTCTCTGCGGAGCTGGTAGAGCCGTTCTTCAAACATTGGGAATTCCTCCTCTTGGTCGTGAGGAAATGGTAGCACAAAGCGGGGAGAAAAACCACCATGAACAGTAAAACATTTGACAACCGTCGGTTGCGTCCATCCGAAACAGCACAAAAGAGCGGCCTGAGCCGCTCTTTTGCATAAGCTGTATTCCGGATTTATACCCGGCCGATATCGGTGCGGAACTGCATATCTGTAAAGGAGATATGCTTGGCAGCACTGTAAGCGCCGTCAATGGCGGCATCCAGGGTGGGGCCGGTGGCGGTGACGCCCAGCACACGGCCGCCGGCGGTGAGGACCTGGCCGTCCTCGTCCAGACGGGTGCCGGCGTGGAAGACCATGGCGGTCTCGCCCGCCTTCTCCAGGCCGGAGATGGGGTAGCCGCTCTGGTACTTCCCGGGGTAACCGCCCGAGGCCAGCACCAGGCAGCAGGCGGCGGCATCCTTCCAGCGGATGTCCAGCTGGTCCAGAGTGCCTTCACGGCAGGCGAGCATGATGTCCAGCAGGTCGCTCTCCAGCAGGGAGAGGACGGCCTGGCACTCCGGGTCGCCGAACCGGGCGTTGTACTCCACCACCTTGGGGCCGTCGGGGGTGAGCATGAGGCCGAAGTAGAGCACGCCGTGGAAGGGGCGGCCCTCTGCCTTCAGAGCGGCCACAGTGGGGAGGAAGATCTCCTTCATGCAGCGCTCCGCCATCTCGGGGGTGTAGTTGGGGGAGGGGGAGATGGCGCCCATACCGCCGGTGTTGGGGCCCTTGTTGCCGTCAAATGCCCGCTTATGGTCCTGGGAGGAGGGCATGGGAACCACGTGCTCCCCGTCACAGAAGGCCAGAACCGTCACCTCGGGGCCGGTCATGCACTCCTCGATGACCAGGCGGGTGCCCGCCTCACCGAAGCGCTTGTCCGCCATCATGGAGCGGACGGCGTCCTCCGCCTCCTCCACGGACTGGGCCACAATGACGCCCTTGCCCAGGGCCAGGCCGTCGGCCTTGACCACGATGGGCGCACCCTGCTCCCGGACGTAGGAGAGCGCGGCATCCATATCTGTAAAGGTGTTATACTTGGCGGTTGGAATGTGGTACTTGGCCATCAGATTCTTGGAGAAGACCTTGGAGGCCTCGATGATGGCCGCGTTGGCCCGGGGGCCGAAGGCAGGGATACCCGCCGCCTCCATGGCGTCCACCATGCCCAGGGCCAGAGGATCGTCGGGGGCCACAACCACGAAGTCGATGGCGTGGGAGACGGCCCAGGCCACCATGACCTCCACGTCGGTGGCCTTGATGGGAATGCACTCGGCCAGGGAGGCGATACCGCCGTTGCCGGGGGCACAGAAAAGCTGATCTACTTTACGGCTCTTGGACAGGGCCCACACGATGGCGTGCTCCCGTCCGCCGCCACCTACGACGAGAACTTTCATTGTGATATACCTCGTTTCTTGTTGGGGTTTGGAGTCCCCGCCGGGGACCGTTGTATGGGTTGCGGCTTAGTGGTGGAACAGCCGCATGCCGGTGAAGGCCATCACGATGCCGTACTTGTCGCAGGTCTGGATGACGTTGTCGTCCCGGATGGAGCCGCCGGGCTGGGCGATGTAGGACACGCCGGACTTGCGGGCCCGCTCCACGTTGTCGCCGAAGGGGAAGAAGGCGTCGGAGCCAACGCTGACGCCGGTCTGACGGGCAATCCACTCCTTCTTTTCTTCCACGGTGAGGACCTCGGGCTTGACCTTGAAGGTGTTCTGCCACACGCCCTCAGCCAGCACATCCTCATACTCGTCGGAGATGTACACGTCGATGGCGTTGTCCCGGTCGGGGCGGCGGATACCGTCCACGAACTGGAGGCCCAGCACCTTGGGGTGCTGCCGCAGGAGCCAGTTGTCGGCCTTGCTGCCCGCCAGACGGGTGCAGTGGATGCGGCTCTGCTGGCCGGCGCCCACGCCGATGGCCTGGCCGTCCTTGGTGTAGCACACCGAGTTGGACTGGGTGTACTTCAGGGTGATGAGGGCCAGAATCAGGTCCCGCTTGGCGTTCTCAGGCAGGTCCTTGTTCTGGGTGACAATATTGTCCAGCAGGGCGGCGTTGATCTCGAAGTTGTTGCGGCCCTGCTCGAAGGTGATGCCGTACACGTCCTTGTGCTCGATGGCCTTGGGGATGTAGTCCGGGTCCATCTGCACCACGTTGTAGCCGCCCTTGCGCTTGGTCTTGAGGATGGCCAGGGCCTCGTCGGTATAGCCGGGGGCGATGACACCGTCGGACACCTCCAGGGCCAGGTAGCGGGCGGTCTGGGCGTCGCACACGTCGGAGAGAGCGGCCCAGTCGCCGTAGGAGCACAGGCGGTCGGCGCCGCGGGCGCGGACATAGGCGGAGGCGATGGGGGAGAGCTCCATGCCCTCGGCGAAGTAGATCTTCCGCTCCACGTCGGTCAGCTCGGTGCCAACGGCGGCGCCGGCGGGGGAGACGTGCTTGAAGGAGGCGGCGGCAGGCAGACCGGTGGCGGCCTTCAGCTCCTTGACCAGCTGCCAGGAGTTAAAGGCGTCCATGAAGTTGATGTAGCCGGGCTTGCCGTTGAGCACCTTGATGGGCAGCTCGCCGGACTCCATAAAGATGCGGGCGGGCTTCTGGTTGGGGTTGCAGCCGTACTTCAGTTCCAGTTCGGTCATGTTCGCTCCTCCTTACTGATGCTTGTTGACGATAACGCTGTCCGCCTTGCCGGTCTCCAGGTCCAGGTAGGAGACGAAGAGGGACACCTTGTTCTCCTCGTTCAGGCTCTCCCACAGGCGGGAAGCCAGCGCGGCGGCGTTGGGGGCGTCCAGGGCCACGGTGCGGGGCTCGCCCTCAAAGGAGGGCAGGGGGGAGCCGTCGCCCTGATAGGTGCTGATGAAGTGGGCCTGACCGGCGATGGGGGCGTCGTACTCGAAGAAGAACCGCTGGCAGCAGGCGGGGTTGCCGTTGGCGCTCTTGAGGATGGACAGCCGGTAGCTGCCGTCGGCACGGACGGCGCCAGAGATGCGGGGGGTGTAGTTGGGGCAGTCGGGCTCAAACTCACGGGTGCGCAGGGCACGGACAAAGCCCTCGCCCTTGCGGTAGGCGTCGGCGATGGTGTCGGTCTGGTCGCCGTTGGTGACGATGGTGGTGCCGTCCACCACCCGGACGGGGTGGTAGATGATGAGGGAGGGGTCGGTCATCTTGGACTCGTCGAAGGCGCGGGTGCGGATGCCGTCCTCGGTGGCTTCAAAGACCCGGTTGCGGGAGTTCTCGCTGCGGCCCATGATGAAGTAGGCAATCACGGCCTTCTTGTTGTCGGCGCTGCGGCCGAGGACGATGCCGCGGCCGGGGTAGGAGTTGGCGCTGAGAAGCTGAAAGAGATCAAGCATGTCTTATATTCTCCCTTACAAAAGTATCAGTGGCGGGGGGGCAGGCCTGAGGGCGGATATGGACGCACCGGCCCTCCACGGAGAGGCGGTCCTGGCAGAAGAGGGACACGGCCAGGGGGAGGAGTTTCCACTCGGCCTCCTCCATGACCCGGCGCTGGAGCACCTTGGGGGTGTCGCCCTCTCTGATTTCCACCGCCTTCTGGAGCACAATGGGGCCGCCGTCAGCCTCCTCGTTGACGAAGTGGACGGTGGCGCCGGTGACCTTGACGCCGTAGGCCAGGGCCATCTCATGGATATGGAGGCCGTAGGCGCCCTTGCCGCAGAAGGAGGGGATGAGGGCGGGGTGGACGTTGAGGATGGCGTTGGGATAGGCCTGGACCATCTCCTCGGTGAGGATGTGCATAAAGCCGGCCAGCACCACCAGGTCCGCCTTCAGTTCCCGGAGCTTGGCCACCAGGGCCTGGGTCATCTCCCGGTTTCCCGGGAAATCCTTCCGGGCCACCACATAGCCCGGAATCCCGGCCGCCTTGGCACGCTCCAGGGCGTAGGCGTCGGGGCGGGAGGAGATGACGGCGGTGATGGCACCGTTCAGAATCTCTCCACGGCTCTGGGCGTCGATGAGGGCCTGGAGGTTGGTGCCGCCGCCGGAGACCAGGACCACAATATTTTTCGGCATGAGAGTTACCTCCCCAATGTAGTAAAGTCCGTGCTGCAAAAGTTGAAAAGTGAAATTGCTTCACAGAGTGCAGCCACAGAGAAAAGAGACAAGGCGGCCCGGGCCGCCGGAAGGACAGCTGCGGGCCGCCCTGAGAGGGGGCGTCAGTCCAGCACGACGCCGTCGCTTCCGGGGATGACCTGACCAATCTGGTAGGCAGTTTCGCCGGCGGCGGACAGGACGTCCAGGGCCTGACCGGCCTGGGGAGCGGGGACGGCGAGGATCATGCCGATACCCATGTTGAAGGTGTTGTACATATCCCGGGTGGGGATGTTGCCCTTCTCCTGGATGAGCCGGAAGATGGGCGGACAGGGGAAGCTGCCGGTGTGGATGGCGGCGGTGAGGCCGTCGGTCATCATACGGGGCACGTTCTCGTAGAAGCCGCCGCCGGTGATGTGGCTGACGGCGTGGATGTCCACGCCCGCCTTCAGCAGGGCCTTGACGGCTTTTACGTAGATGCGGGTGGGGGCCAGCAGGGCCTCACCCAGAGTGGTGCCCAGGCTTTCGTGGTACTCCTTCAGGTTCTCGGCGGTCACGTCAAAGACCTTGCGGACCAGGGAGAAGCCGTTGGAGTGGACGCCGGAGGAGGCCAGGCCGATGAGCACATCGCCCTCGGAGAGGGCCTTGCCGTCGATGATCTTCTCCTCGTCCACGATGCCAACGGAGAAGCCGGCCAGGTCGTACTCCTCAGCGGGGTAGAAGCCGGGCATCTCGGCGGTCTCGCCGCCCACCAGGGCGCACTCGGCCTGGCGGCAGCCCTCGGTGATGCCGGAGACAATCTCCGCGATGCGGGCGGGGTCGTTCTTGCCGCAGGCGATATAGTCCAGGAAGAACAGTGGAGCGGCGCCGCCGCAGATGATGTCGTTGACGCACATGGCCACGCAGTCGATGCCCACGGTGTCGTGCTTGTCCATGAGGAAGGCGATTTTCAGCTTGGTGCCCACGCCGTCAGTGCCGGACACCAGGACGGGCTTTTTCATGCCGGTCATATCGGGGGCGAACATGCCGCCGAAGCCGCCCAGGGTGCCCATGACGCCGGGGATGTAGGTGGACTCTACCATGGGCTTGATGCGCTTGACCGCCTCGTAGCCGGCGGTGACGTCCACACCGGCGGCGGCGTAGGACTCAGAATGGGAGTTCTTCAATGGGGGAACCTCCAATCAAAATTGTAGTAGAAGGGGCGTGGTTTACTCCTTGCCGTTCCAGCAGTAGGTGCACACCTTGTCCCGGTCGATGCCGATGGCCTCCAGCAGGCCGTCCAGGGACTGATAGCCCAGGGAGTCAAAGCCCAGCTTCTCGCAGATGGACTTGAGCATGCACTGGCCACGCTCGGTGGAGGCGTCGGCGTACTCCTCCAGGTGCTGCTGGCCCTCGTCGCCCTCCAGCTCCTGGATGGTGCGGCGGGAGAGCAGCTCCATGTCGGAGTTGCTGCGGGAGAAGTTGAGGTACTTGCAGCCGTACATGATGGGGGGGCAGGCCGAACGCATGTGGACCTCTTCGGCGCCCGACTCATACAGGAACTCTACGGTCTCCCGCAGCTGGGTGCCCCGGACGATGGAATCGTCTACAAAGAGGAGCTTCTTGCCCTCGATGAGCTCGGGGACGGGAATCTGCTTCATCTTGGCCACCTGGTTGCGGGCCTCCTGGTTGGCGGGCATGAAGGACCGGGGCCAGGTGGGGGTGTACTTGACGAAGGGGCGGGCAAAGGGCTTGCCGCTGCGGTTGGCGAAGCCGATGGCGTGGGGCACGCCGGAGTCGGGCACGCCGGCCACATAGTCCACCTTGGGCAGCTTGCCCTTCTGGACCTCGTCCCGGGCCATGATCTCGCCGTTGCGGTAGCGCATGACCTCCACGTTGACGCCCTCATAGTTGGAGTTGGGGTAGCCGTAGTAGGTCCAGAGGAAGGCGCAGATCTTCATCTTGTCTCCGGCGGGAGCCAGGGTGGTCCAGCCGTCGGCGGTGACCCGGACAATCTCCTGGGGGCCCAGCTCGTAGGCGTCGTGATAGCCCAGCTTGTGGTAGGCGAAGGACTCGAAGGACACGCAGCAGCCGGTCTCGCTCTGGCCGATAAGCACGGGCAGGCGGCCCATCCGGTCACGGGCGGCGATGATGCCGTCCTGGTCCAGCAGGAGGATGGTGGCGGAGCCGTCAATCTCCTCCTGGGCGTGGCGGATGCCGGAGACCAGGTCGTCCTTCTGGTTGATGAGGGCGGCCACCAACTCGGTGGAGTTGACTTTGCCCGAGCTCATGGCCATAAACTGGTGGCCGTGGTCGGAGAAGTACCGCTCGATGAGCTCGTCGGCGTTGTTGATGATGCCCACGGTGGTGATGGCGTACAGGCCCAGGTGGGAACGCACCAGCAGGGGCTGGGGGTCGGTGTCGCTGATGCAGCCGATGCCGGAGCAGCCGTGGAAGTCGGCGATGTCCTTGTCGAACTTGGTGCGGAAGGGGGTATTTTCGATGTTGTGGATCTGCCGCTGGAAACCGTCCTTGGGGTCATAGACCGCCATGCCGCCCCGCTTGGTGCCCAGGTGGGAGTGGTAGTCAGTGCCGAAGAACAGGTCCATCACGCAGTCCTGCTTTGAGATGGTGCCAAAGAAACCGCCCATGGATTTACTCTCCCATCAGACGGCGCATGACCTCTTCGTAGGCCTCCTCGGCGCCGCCCATATCCCGGCGGAAGCGGTCCTTGTCCAGCTTCTCGTGGGTCTTCTCGTCCCAGAGGCGGCAGGTGTCGGGGGAGATCTCGTCAGCCAGCACGATGGTGCCGTCAGCGGTCTTGCCGAACTCCAGCTTGAAGTCCACCAGGTCGATGCCGATCTCCTTCATGAAGCCCTTGAGCAGGTCGTTGACCATGAAGGTGTACTTCTCGATGAGGGCGATCTCCTCCTTGGTGGCCAGCTTGAGGGCCAGGGCGTGGTAGGTGTTGAGCAGGGGGTCGCCCAGGTCGTCGTTCTTGTAGGAGAACTCGATGGTGGGCTCGTCGAACACGATGCCCTCCTCCACGCCGTAGCGCTTGGCGAAGGAACCGGCGGAGATATTGCGGACAATGACCTCCAGGGGCACGATGGAGACCTTCTTCACGGCGGTCTCACGGTCGCTCAGCTCCTCCACATAGTGGGTGGGCACGCCCTTCTCCTCCAGGCGGCGCATCAGGTTGTTGGTCATGCGGTTGTTGATGGCGCCCTTGCCGGTGATGGTGCCCTTCTTCAGGCCGTTGAAGGCGGTGGCGTCGTCCTTGTAGGACACGATGACCACCTGGGGGTCGTCAGTGGCGTAAACCTTCTTGGCCTTGCCCTCGTACAGCTGCTCGCGCTTCTCGTAACTCATGTTAAACCGCTCCTGTCTATCTGAATTGATTTATTTTAAATTGTAGGAAAGGGGAACTCAAAAGGTCTCGGTCTGGAGCTTGCGGTCCTTCTCGGCCACCTCGTCGGCCATGGCGGCCTTGAAGTCCTTCAGGGCGGCGGCCAGGGAGGCATCGGAGAGGGCCAGCATCTGGGCGGCCAGGATGGCGGCGTTGTCGGAGCCGTCCACGGCCACGCAGGCCACGGGGATGCCCTTGGGCATCTGGACCATGGACAGCAGGCTGTCCAGACCACCCATCATGGAGGTCTTGATGGGCACGCCGATGACGGGGAGGGTGGTGTAGGCGGCCAGGACGCCGGCCAGGTGGGCGGCCTTGCCCGCGGCGGCGATGATGACGCCGAAGCCGTTCTCCTCAGCGTGGGAAGCGAAGTCCTCAGCGGCGGCGGGGGTACGGTGGGCGGAGATGACGCGCACCTCGCAGGGGATGCCGAAGCTCTTGAGACGCTTCACGCAGGGGCGCATGGTCTCCAGGTCGGAGTCGGAACCCATGATAACTGCAACTTTCTTGCTCATAACGACCTCCATGATACAAAAAATTTCAGCTCTGCGAAAAATAAATCAGGTCATCCTTTATTATGGATGACCTGATAAAGTTCAGCAGTCTGATCCGGGTGCATTGGGGCCGTTGAGAATGACGGTCAGGCAGGTAATGTGTCCTCCGTTCAGCAACGCAAGCACCCCTCTTAGTACCAAGAATAAATACAATATATCGTATTGCGCCCTGGTTTACAAGGGTTCCGACCCATTTTCGTAGGTTTGGACAAGAAAGGACAAATGTATACAATAGACAGTTGACCATTTTTGACAGAGTGCAAAAAGAATGGTCCCTTCAGCACAGCCCGATGGCGTCCAGAATGCGGCACACCTCGTCCGCCCGCACGCTCCAGGCAGCGGCGGCGCCGTAGTCCCGGCGGCGGCATCTGGTCCAACTGCCCACCTCGGTCAAGGCGCTGGCGCAGAGCTGGGAGAACTCCCGTGCGGTGTGGGCGCCGTAGATTACGTCGGGGAAATGCTCAATCTGCCCGCTTCCAATCATGGAGACGATGGGATTTCCGGTGGACAGGTACTCATAGATGCGGCTGGGGATGATGTCGGTGGGCAGCTCCCGGTCGGAGAGCAGGTTCAGGCACACGTCGAACCGGCCCAGGTAGTCGGGCAGGTCCACCGGCGCCTTGGGACCCAGCAGGTGCACGTTGGGCAGGGCGGACAGCCTGCGCAGCTGGGCGCTGCCCTCAATCTTGCCCACCAGCACGAAGGAGCACCGGGGCAGCTCAGACGCGGCCCGCAACAGGGGGGACAGGTCCAAATCCCGCCGAACAGTGCCTGCCCAGCCCAGAATGGGCCTGGGGATGGAGGCCAAGTCACCGGGGAGCTCCACCTCCTGCCGGGCGAACATGGGAAAGTTGACGCCGTTGGGGAGGAGGGCGATGTTGTCGTTGCAGGGGGACAGGTGGTCGATAAGCCCCTGGGAGGCGGCGAAGATGACGTCGGCGGCCAGGGCCAGGTCGCTCTCCCACTCCAGGGGGAAGCCGGACCAGTACCGGTCGCAGTCATACACCAGCCCCCGGAAGGGCAGGCTGTCCAGCAGGTGGACCTGGTCAGGGCAGGTGGTCCAGAGAATGGGCTCCCGGAACCGGTGGCGGTCCATCTTGGCGGTGATAAAGCGGGCGGTTTTGTTCACGCCCCGTGAGAAGAGAAACCCGTGGCGCTCGTCCACCTGGAGAACAGGAGGCAGGGAATAGACCGTCAGACCGGGCCGTACTCTGCGGCCGCCGTCCCGTGCGCCTCTGCCTCTGGGAGAGGGAGGCTCAAAGAACAGGACTTCCGCGTCCCGCAGACGGGTCATCAGCTGCTGGGTCCGGGTGGGCACCGCCTGCCAGGGGGAGGGGGAAAGACAGATATATTGCTTCAACCGAGAAAACCTCCCGAGGAGTAATAGAGGTAGGAATAGAACATGGGATGCAGCTTACTTTCCCAGCAGCTCCGCCGCCGTCTCGCTGTTGCGGCGCTCCACCTTCCGCAGCCGGTCCACGCCGCCGGACAGGAACTCCGTGTCTCCAATCCGGGCACAGGCGGCGTCGATGTGGGCGCACAGGCCCTCATAGGTCAGGTCGGCCAGCTCGGTGTACAGGTCCTGACCGATGTAGGAGAGGAAGGAGCTGATTTTGGGGTCGTACACCACGCCCACCAGGGGCACGCCCTGACCGGCGGAGAACACCAGCGCGTGGAGGCGCATGGACACCACCGCCTGCATCCGGGCAAAGAGGCCGATGGTGTGGTCACTGCTGCCGGTGGCGTGGATGATGCGGTAGGGGGCCTTTTTGATATACATGGCCGCCTTCTGGGCAGCGCCCACGTCCAGCCGCCGCTCGATGGGCAGGAACACCGGCGTCATGCCGTACTTCTCCCACACATAGTCGGCCGCACGGCCGAAGATGGCGGCCTTCTCCTCAAAGCCGGGCCAGGGGCGGAGTGTAAAGCCGAAATACTTGCCGGAAGGGTCCAGACCCTCGCTCTCCAGCACGCCGTCGATGACCTCCGGTCCCGCGGCGGGGAGAATGACGGTGGGGTCGGCGGACAGGACAATCTTGGGGTTGGTGACCCCCATGGCCTCCAGCTCCACCTTGGAGTGGGTGTCCCGCAGGGTGATGGCGTCCACCCGCTTCTGCAGTACTCTGGCCGCCCGTTTCCGGTTGGAGGGGGAGTGGATGGGGCCGATGCCGCAGCCGTACATCATCACCTTGTTGCCCAGAATCTTGCCGGCGGAGATGGTGAAGAGGTAGAACCACAGGGAGCGGTGGCTGGTTACGTCCTGCATCAGGGAGCCGCCGCCGTTGATGTAGAGTCTGGTCTTGCCCATCCGCCAGAGGAACTTGGGGAAGGCAAAGGTGTAGATGGAGTTGACCCGGTAGGTCAGCCGGGTCTCCGAGGGCTTGCGGGACAGAACCCACACGGGCAGGTCGGGGTCAATCTGCCGCAGCTCGGTGACAATGGCCTCCAGAATGGCGTCATCGCCGGCGTTGCCTCTGCCGTAGGCGCCGCACACCAGGGCGCCGTCCCGCTTGCCGTGGTTTCGAGCCTTCCGGCGGAGAATGACGGAGTAAATCTCCAGCTGCCGCTGAAGGGTGCTCTCCAGGGAGTAGTCGTTCTTGCCCTTCTGATAGAGCCGCTGGCCCATGTGGGTGCGCATGGTCTCGTCGGAGGCCAGGGCGGTCAGATGCTTGGCCAGGGTTTCGTAGTCCCCGGCCTCAAAGAGCAGGCCGTTGACGCCGTGGTCGATGAGATAGGGCACGCCGCCCACCCGGCTGGCCACAGTGGGCAGTCCGGCACGGGCGCCCTCGGTGAGGGAGTAGGGGAAGGTCTCGGACAGGGAGGTGAGGGTGTTGATGTCCAATGCGCCGTAGAAGCTGTCCACGTCGGACACCCAACCGGCGAAGCACACGTCCTCCGCCACGCCTAGGTCTGCGGCCAGGGATTTGAGCTCGTTCATCTGCTCGCCGTCGCCGGCGATGAGCAGCCGCAGCTTGGGGCAGGACTGTCTGGCCTGGGCAAAGCCCCGAATCAGGGTGGGAATGTCCTTGACCGGGTTGAGACGGGCGGCGATGCCCGCCACAACGCAGTCCTCCGGCCAGTTGGCGCCCACGCTCTTGAGATACTCGCTCCGGGTCATGGAGGGGGTGCGGGGGGTGAAGTCGATGCCGTTGTAGATGGTGAAGAGCTTGTCCGGGTCAAAGCCACGGGAGATGAGCAGGTCGGTCATGGCGTCGGACACGCCGATGCGGTAGTCCAGCAGCCGCAGGGCCAGGGTGTTGATGGTGCCGTAGGTAAGGCGGGAGATGGGACGGCCCATATAGTCCAGGCGGTAGTCCGAGTGGACGGTGGTGACCACGGGCAGTCCGGTGGCCTTGCGGAGCAGAGCGCCCATCATGTTGCCCCGGGCGCCGTGGCAGTGGATGATCTCGTATCCGCCCTCCCGAATCATATTCTTTAAGGTATGGAAGGTGCGGAAGATATTCCGGCCGGGCAGCACCACGGTGCTGATGCCCAGCTCCCGGGCCTCCTGGGAGAAGGGGCCTTCCATAAAGCAGACCATGGTGACGTCTACGCCGGGCGTGCGGGACAGGTTCTGAAGGAGCATGTGGACATGGGTCTTGGCGCCGCCGCTGTCGCCGCCGGAAATAAGGTGAATAACCTTCATATGTCTGGAGCCTCCAAAAAAGACTTGTTATCATGGGCAGGGATATGGTACAATATCCGCAGTGTCCCTTGTATTGTACCATAATTATGTCAATTTACAAGTTCCATTGACAGCGCACACGGAGGTTTCTCAGAATGAACGAAAAAAAAGGAAAAATCGTGGATGAAAAGGGCCGGCTGTTTGGCAAGATTAACGTGATTGACCTGATTGTCCTGGTTCTGATTGTTGTGGTGGCCGCCGTGGTGGCCCTCAAGTTCATGGGCAAGGACGCGGGGATTCCCGGCGAGAGCAGCACCACCCAGATTGAATATACCGTCAAGGTGCCCCTGGTGCAGGAGTCGGTCTATGAGGCGGTCAAGGCCCAGGTAGAGGCCGGCGGTGAGGGTGCCCAGCTGATGGCGGACGGCTCCATGCTGGATGCGTACGTACTGGAGGTCTCCTCTGAGCCCTATCTCATCCCTGTGGAGATGGAGGACGGCACTGTGGTGGCCAGCGAGCAGCCCGGCTATGTCAGCGTCAACTTCACCATCCGGGCCACCATCACCAACCCCATCACCCAGGCGGTTGGCACCCAGGAGGTCCGCATCGGCAAGACCCATATCGTCAAGACCAAGTCCTTTGAGCTGGTCAACGGCGTGATTCAGACCTGCGAGACCGTTGAGCCTGCGGCCTGACGCAAAACAATATAGGGCGGGGGAGACCCCGCCCTTTTTTCTATCCGCATGGTGAGAATCAAAAAGGAGGATAACCTTTGCTGGATACACTGCTCAGCCTGGACGGAGCCGTTTTGCTCTGGATTCAGGAATTTGTACGCTGTGAACTGCTCACTCCGCTGCTGTCCCTGTACACGCAGCTGGGCAACGCGGGCATTGTGTGGATTGTGCTGTCCGTGGTGATGCTCTGCTTCCGGAAAACCCGCAAGGCGGGTGCGCTGTCCCTGGTGGCCATGCTGTTTGGGCTGCTGTGCACCAATGTGGCGCTCAAGCACCTGGTGGCCCGGCCCCGTCCCTGGCTGACTGTGGAGGGACTCAACTTCCTGGTGGTGGAGAACGACCCCAACTCCTTCCCGTCGGGCCACACCTGCGCGGCCTTTGCCGCCGCAGGCGTCTGGTTCCGCACCCTGCCCAAGACCTGGATGCGGTGGACCGCGCTGGTGCTGGCGGTGCTCATGGGCTTCTCCCGGCTGTACGTGGGCGTCCATTTCCCCTCCGACGTGGTTGCGGGCTGCCTGGTGGGTCTGCTGTGCGCCTGGCTGGCTTGGCGTCTTTACCAGGCCATTGAAAAGCGCTGGGGCCCCATCCGCTGGCTGGAATAAAAGCAAATGCAAAAACAAAAAATGCCGTCAGGGCGCTGCCCTGGCGGCATTTTTGCTTTGCCTGTTACCGGATGGTCTTGTCGTAGGGGAGATGCATCAGGTCGGCCATGTTGGTATAGCCCACCTTGTCCAGAATCTCGGGCTGGTCGCCGAAGGCCTTGATGAGCTCGGCCACGGAGTAGTGGAAGGAGCCGAAGGGCACGTCGGTGCCGAAGAGCACCTTGTCCTCGCCCAGCAGCTCCACAGCCTTCCGCATCAGCGCGGCGGAGCACATGGAGGTGTCGGTCCACACGTTGTCCAGGTCCTTGACGCCCTCGTAGAGCACCTCGCAGCAGGAGGCGGAGTGGGCCACGATGATCTTGGTGTTGGTCCACTTGTGGCAGAAGGGCACCACGGCGGTCTGGAAGTCGGAGAACATGGGATTGGACTCCTTGCTGCGGGGGTCATCGTCGGTGTAGTAGGCGTTGGCACCGCAGTGGGTGAGGACGGGCAGGTCCGCATCGGTAAACACGCGGACGGCGGCCTCGATGCGGGGGTCGTCCAGGGGCACATTCTGGATGGTGGGGTGGAGCTTGAGGCCCTTGGCGCCCCGGGCGATGTCTCTGCGGAGCTTTTCACACATGTCGGCGATGTCCATGTCCAGCACGCAGGTGGTGAAGGGGATGATGCGGTCCTCCAGCTTGGAGGCGGCCCAGTACTCCTCAAAGGTCTGGTTGGGCCAGATGGGAAGCATGACGGTGTACTTCACCTCGGGGTGGGCGTCCAGCTCACGAGTGAGGTTCTCCAGGGTCCACTCCCAGCAGCGGTACTGGCCGGACTTGATCAGCTTATAGACAAAGGGACCCACCTTTTCCGGATCACTCATGATCTCGGGCGGGAAGAGGGGAGAGGTGTAGCCGGAGCGCTCGCACTGGATGAAGGGGTCGTCATAGTCGCCCTTGTGGATGTTGGTCTTGAAGGTGATGTTTTTCCGCTCATGGAAAATGTCGCCGATATGGGCGTGAGAGTCAATGATACGCATAAACAGGAGCTCCCCCTTTGTTATATTTTTGGGCCGGATAGCTTACAGGTGGATGAGGTGGGCGATGTTGCGGTAGAAGACCTTGTCCTTGGTATCGGGCTCACCGGCGAAGGCGTCGTCGATGACCTGGATGCAGTACTTCTCATGGACGAAGGGGCAGTCGGTACCGTAGAGCACCCGGTCGGTGCCCATGATGTTGACGGCCTCACGGGCGGCGGCAGCGTGGCAGAAGGAGGTGTCGGCAAAGACATAGTCCAGGTTTCCGCAGCCCTCCATCAGGTCCTTTGCGAAGGCGGCGCAGTGAGCGGCGATGAGGGGCTGTCCGGGCAGCATCTTGGCGAAGGCGCAGAAGTCGGACATAGCGCCGTATGCCTGAACCTGATTATGGATCATATCGGGGTGATAGTAAATACCCTCGCCCACATGGACCACAACGGGCAGGTCGTGCTCGCCGAACAGCTTGGCGGCGGCCAGCATACGCTCATCGGTGGCGCGGACGCACTGGAGCACGGGGTGGAGCTTGAGGCCTCTGGCGCCGTGGCCGATGTCCTTTTTCAGCTTGTCCAGCATGTCGTTGAGGGGGAGCGTCATGTCGGCAGCGGTGAAGGGGATGATGCGGGGCTCGATTTTGGAGGCGGCCAGGTACTCCTCGAAGGAGGTGTTGGGCAGGCAGGGAAGAAGGATGATGCCTGCCATGTCGCTCTCGTCCAGCTCCTTGGTGAGCTGCTCGATGCCGAACTCCCAGCAGCGGTACTGGCCGCCGTCAATCACATGGTCCAGGTCATTGGGGTCGCCGGTAAAGAGGGGAGTGGTAAAGCCGGACTTCTCCAGCACCTCGAAATGGTCGGGGTAGTCGCCCTTTTTCACATTGTTCCGGAAGCAGCTGTTGAGGTTGTAGTGAAAAATATCGCCGAGGTGGGCATGGGAATCGATAATTCTTCTGGGCATGTGGTGTTCCTCCTTTTCTAATGGCTCAATCGAGCGGGGTCTGACGGTATTGAGATGCCCCGTATCAGGAGACGACAAAATTTTAACAAAGCGCCGGAAAAAAGAAGCCGCGGTACAGCGGCCCGGACGGGGAAACCCCGCCGGGCACAGCTGCCGGCAGCTTGGGGAGGGAAAGGCTTAGAGGGTGGTGAAGAGCTTGGAGATGATATACCACTGGCCCTCGACCTTGATCAGATGGAAGAAGTCCACCAGGGTGCCCTCACCGCGGAAGCCGGTCTCGGACACGATGACGGAGGCCACATTACCCTCGATGCGGATGGACTCGATCTCGGCCTGATAAGGGTCGTTGTTGGAGGCCATGGAGGGGGAACCGGCGATGTCGGCGATGAAGCCGGAGGGATCGGCCAGCAGGCAGTCGGGGCCCAGGTAGCCGTTCATCACGGCCTTCTCGTGGAACACGCCCTTCAGCTTCTCGATGTCAGCCTGGTAGGTGCCGTTCATATAGTTCTCAATGACGGCTTTGACAGCTTTGGTCTCAGCATGGTTATTCATAGGTAAAAGACCTCCTCATGATTTTCGCAGTAGTGCTGCGGTTGTCCCTACCTTATCATGGGCAGGGGAAAAAGAATTGTAAAAAACGGCGCTGGGCAGCGCGGGAGAATAGGCGTCTTGTTAAAGGAACGACAAACTTCCGAATTATACAATAAGGCCGCTCACCACAGATGATATTATGGGCAAAAAAGAAATGGAGCGTGATGAAAAGAAGGCTGAATGCAGACATTTCCGGCGGCCCAACCCAAACAAGCAACTGTGAGATGAGAAAGGGATGGAAACTATGAATCAAACCAAAGGTAGTAAAGGCATGCTGAAATTCGCAATCCTGGCAGTGGCACTGGTGTGCCAGATCAACACCATCGCCTCGGTTATGATGGCGGATATCGCGGCGGCATTCCCCGGTGCGTCCGATGTGGCGGTGCAGTACGTCATGCAGTCCGGCATGATCGGCGGCTTTGTCGTGGCACTTCTGATGAGCGTTCTCTCTACCCGCTTCCGCAAGAAACCCATGATCCTCATCGGCCTGGTGGCCATTCTGGTGGGCGGTCTGCTCCCCATCGCGGTGCACAGCTCCATTCTGATCCTGGACGTGTGCGGCTTCATCGTGGGCGCCGGTCAGGGCTTCCTGACCCCGCTGCTGGGCGCTCTGATTCTGGAGAACTTCGAAGGCAAAGAGCGTGAGCAGATGCTGGGCCTCAACACCACCTTCGGCACCGGCGGCGCCACTGTGCTGCTGCTCATTGCCGGCCCCGTCTGCAAGACCGGCTGGGTCAACGTGTACTTTATCTACTTCGTGGTTATCCCCGTTCTGATCATCGCGCTGCTCTGCCTGGCCATGGACAACAAGCCCCAGGCCACCACTCAGGCTGGCGGCGACAAGGCCGGCGTGCCTGTGAAGGGCTGGATTCAGTGCATCCTGGCCGTGCTGATGATGATCGCCTATGCATCCTTCCCCCTGAACCTCTCCCTGTATGTGGTGCGTGACGCCGCCATCGGCGATGCCTCCTCCGTGGGTATCGGCATGAGCCTGGTCACGGTGGTGGCCGCTCTGGTTGGCCTGATTCTGCCTCAGATTATCAAGGTCAGCAAGCTGTACATCAGCTCTGTGGGCGCTGTTTTCGGCCTGGCCGCCACGCTGCTGGTTATCTTCTCCACCAATATGGTCATGATTTATATCGCCGCCATTCTGGACGGTATCTTCTTCGGCATTGTCATGGCCGGTGCGGGCTATATTATCGGCCGTATCTGCACCCCCGCCCAGTATGGTCCCACCTTCTCCATTTCCATGAGCTTCATCTCCCTGGGCACTATCTTCAGCCCCATCATCATCAACGCCATCACCACCCTGTGGGGCGGCGATGTGGGACTGTCCACCAACGCGTTCTATACGGCGGCCGGCATCTTTGCCGTTGTGATTGTGCTGCAGATTATCTGGGGCACCTACCTGACCAAGACCCTCCCGCCTGAGAAAACCGAGTCCTAAATCACAAGGCAAAAAGCAGGGCGGCAGACTCTTTCAGTCTGCCGCCCTGCTTTTGTTTTCCACAAAAATAAGAAAAAAGTAAAAATCAGATATATCAATTTTCTACAATAAAGTTGTATTATTCGAATTGCGTTTGAGAAATATCAAACAAATCTGCCCATCTATATTTTTCGTGTATGGGATAACGAATGAGCATATCCAAATTATATTATACTTTATTTGTATGTTATGGTATTATACTTTTCGTTCTTTTGCATATCCAGATAAACTACAGAAGCTGTTCTATTGTGAGAAACGTTCATATAAAGAATTTTTCCTGCTGCAAGACCCCCGCTTTTTTTGCGCTCATTGCGGCCACCCGGCCGCTTTTTTCAGGGCGACCTGAAACCAAAGAAGAGGAGATGTTGTTATGAGCGAACAGCCGAAAACCAAAGCACCAGAAAACAGCAGCGAAATGGAATACGTCTATGACGCAGTGCCGCAGAGTGCGCGCAAAAGCGTCGGCAGTATTCTGGTCATTCTGACCGGTTATACCATTTCTCTGTCCAACTTCGTCACCGGCGCCACCGTGGGCTACAAGATGCCCTTCAAGGATGCCGTGCTGGCCTGCGCCGTCGGCAACCTGATGCTGATCCTGGTGGCCACCCTGCTGGGTATCATCGCGTACAAGACCGGCCTGTCCACCTCCGTGCTGGCCAGAAAGTCCCTGGGTGCCCGCAGCTCCGCCATTCTCTCCCTGCTGCTGGCCGTGTCCGCCGTGAACTGGATTGCAGTCAACGCCGATACCTTCTCCAAGCTGATTGCCTCCACCTTTACCTGGTGGCCCATCCCCGTTGGCATTACCTCCATCATCGTAGTTGCCCTGTGGGCCCAGTCCGCTATCCGCGGCGTAAAGGGCCTTGAGATTGTCAGCTGGCTGGGCGTGCCCTGTGCCATTATCCTGACCATTGCCTGCGCCATCGCCATCGGCAAGATTGCCGGCTATGACACCGTGTTCCACTTTGTCCCCGAGGAGGCCAACACCATTTCCTTCGCCGCCGGCTCCACCTCCTTCGTGGGCGCCTGGATCTTCGGCTGCATCGTCTCTCCCGACGTGTGCCGCTACGCCAAGAAGGGCTCTCACGTGGCCATCGGCGCCCCCATCGCCGTGGCTATCGGCCTGTTCGGCCTTGAGGTCATCGGCATCATGACCGCTCAGGCCACCAACAAGAGCGACTTCGTCACCGCCACCGCTGCCCTGGGTCTGGGCGTACTGGTGTTCATCTGCGCCATCTTCTGCGTGTGGACCACTCAGGACAACAACATCTACAGCGCCGGTCTGGCCCTTCAGAACGTGATGAAGGACACCAAGCTGGAGGGCAAGGTGAAGCACGCCGTGCTGGCCGTCATCGTGGCCACTGCCGCCGCCATCTTCGCCGCTGTGGGCGCCACCAAGTTCCTGCTGCCCGTGGTGCAGACCCTGTCCGTGCTGCTGCCTCCCATCCCCGGCCTGATCATCGCCGAGGCCTTCTTTGTCAAGCGCAGCAAGGAGAAGAAGAACATCAACTGGGTGGCCATTATCACCTGGATCGTGGGTACCGTGGTGGGCGAGGTGGCCCTGAAGCTCAACTTCTTCATCCCCGCCATCCTCAGCATGGTCGTGACCTTCGTGCTGTACATCATCATGAGCAAGGCTCTGGACAACGTTCTGAACAAGGACGTCATGTAATTCCGGAACAGAAACAGAACACCCCGGATGCTCCGCAATGGAGTGTCCGGGGTGTTTTTTGTTTACAGTGGCTGAGAGCCGGTACTCAGCTGTGCGGCGAGGAAAGCGGACAGCGTCTCCAGCAGGGCGGGGTCAGGGTCGCGGGGTGGATAGAAGCATCTGGCTCTGGGATGACTGCGCACAGCGGAGAGAAAGGGGGTGTCCAGGTCCCGTGCCCAGGCCAGGACGGGGGTGTCGCCGTCCAGCGCGTTTAGCACTGCCTGACAAAAGCGGGGAGAGCGGCTCTCCATGGGTCCCAGCTCATCCAGCAGGAGCAGGCCGTCGGGACCGGCGTGCTCAATCAGACCGGCGCAGCGGTCAAAGGCCTCCGGGATAGCAGTTGCCTGCCGGTCCTTGCACCAGCCCAGCAGAATGGGTTCACAGGCCTCTGCGGACCGTCCAACGGGGTAGAGGCGGATGGGAGCGCGGCCTGTCGCATCGGCGGCCTCTTTTGGCGTGCGGTAGCCCCAAATGGGGAAGGAGGAGGGCAAGGTAGCCAAAAGCGACTCAATCCAAAATGAGCGGCCTTTTCCGCTGGGACCCACAAGAAGGGTGTGAAGCATGGCGTTTTCCTCCCGTTCAGAATGGTAGTGACTTCAGCCCACCGGATGGACCTCCAGCGGATTGACGTGGACCATGCAGTGCTTGACCTTGGGGAACTGCTCCTCAATGGCGTCGTGGACCATGGTGGCCGACTCGTGGGCCTGGGAGAGGGGAGTGCTGCCGTCGGCGGCGATGTCGATTTCCACATAAATCCGGTCGCCAAACAGGCGGGTCTGGAGCCGGTCCACGCCAAGCACGCCGTCCTGGGCCAGAACCACTTCCCGCATCTGGGCTTCTACCTCGTCAGAACAGGCGGTGTCCAGCATTTTGGAGATGGCGTCCCGGAAGATATCAAAGGCGGCCTTGAGGATGAAGAGGCAGATCACCACGCTGGCCACCGGGTCCAGTACGGGCAGGCCCAGACGGGCGCCCAGGATGCCGATAAAGCTGCCCACGGAGGACAGGGCGTCGGAGCGGTGGTGCCAGGCGTCGGCCATCAGGGCGGAGGAGTCAATCTTCTTTGCGGCCGCCCGGGTGTACCAGTACATGGCCTCCTTGGACACGATGGAGATAACAGCGGCAATCAGGGCCAGACGGCCGGGGACCACCAGCGCGGTGCTGTCACCCAGGATGTTCTGAATACCTGCCCAGCCGATGCCCAGGCCGGTAAAGGCCAGCAGCACCGAGAGAATCAGGGCCGCCACGCACTCAAAGCGCTCGTGCCCGAAGGGGTGTTCTTTGTCCGACTCCTTGCCCGACAGCTTTACGCCCACGATGACAACGAATGTGCTCAGCACATCGGAGGCTGAGTGGATGGCGTCTGACACCATGGCACCCGAGTGGGCGGCGACTCCGGCCATCAGCTTGAAGACGGTCAGGAGGAAATTGCCCAGGATTGTGACGAACGAGACTTGCATGGCTAAGTTTTCATTTGCTTTCTTGTCCATAGATTGACCTCCGGATGAATAGTGTGCTTTGTCACCTGCCCGAAACCATCAGCCATGTATGTCCAAGGTATAAAAAAATACACCCATGGAACATACAACTGTCCCACAGATGTACAGGAGATCATCTGCTGCCGCAACTGCGGCCCGGCTCCATGGATTCCGGAGGAATCCGTGGCCTGCTCAGTTTGTACTGTAGTTGCCCCCGGTAGGGGGTAGAGTGCAGTGCAAAGTGAATGTTCGCATTGTAGCATATGCGGCGGCCTGTGTCAAGGTGCTGGGGAAAAGGAAGCGCGTCATCCGCTCCGTTGACGGGCTTTTCCCCTTGGGATATAATAATGCGTATTGCGTCAGAGAAAGAAACTAAGCGTACCACCGTGTTCGTGAGGCAGAGTGCGCTGGATATTGGAGTAAGTAATGGACTTTTCCCAATTCAAAGCACAATTTTCCATCCGTCTGGACCCTCAGCAGGAGGCGGCGGTGCAGGAGACGGAGGGGCCGGTGCTGCTGCTGGCGGTGCCGGGCAGCGGCAAGACTACCGTCCTGGTGACCCGGCTGGGCTACATGTGCTACGTGCGGGGCATCAAGCCGGAGAGCATCCTCACCATGACCTATACCGTGGCGGCTGCCAGAGATATGGAGCGGCGGTTTGCCGCTTGCTTCGGCGAGGAGGCGGCGAAGCGGCTGAGCTTCCGAACCATCAACGGCGTGTGCAGCCGGATTATTCGCTATTATGAGCGGGTCATGGGCCGCTCCGCCTTCCGCCTGCTGGAGGATGGCAGCCAGAAGAGCGCTCTGCTGGGGGAGCTCTACCGGAGCCAGACCAATGAGTTTGCCACCGAGAGCACCATAAAGGGCCTCCAGACCGCCATCACCTATGTGAAGAACCAGATGCTCAAGGGGGAGGAGCTGTCTGAAATTGAGGTGGAGGGCCTGAACTTCCCGGCCTTCTATCAGGCATACTGCAAGGCCCTGCGGGACAGACAGCTGATGGACTACGACGACCAGATGGTCTATGCCCTCCAGATTCTCCGGCAGTATCCTCAGATTCTGGGGGCGGTTCGGGACCGGTACCGGTATTACTGCGTGGATGAGGCCCAGGACACCTCTAAAATCCAGCACACCATCATCCGCCTGCTGGCTGGCCAGAGCGGGAATCTGTTCATGGTGGGAGACGAGGACCAGAGTATCTACGGCTTCCGTGCGGCCTATCCCCAGGCTCTCACCGAGTTTGACCGGGTCTATCCCCACGCCAAGGTGCTGTATATGGAGCAGAATTACCGCTCCACAGAGCAGATTGTGGCGGCGGCGGACCGGTTCATCCAGAAGAACAAAAACCGCCACCCCAAGCACATGCGGGCCACCCGTGGGAGCGGGCCGGAGCTCCGGGAGATTTCGGTCTATGACCGGCAGAAGCAGTACCGTTATCTCTGCAAGATGGCGGAGAACTGCGAGACCGAGACCGCCGTGCTCTACCGGGACAACGACAGCGCCCTGCCGCTGATGGACCTGCTGGAGCGCTCCGGTATCCCATACCGCTGCCGCCAGGTGGAGAGCGTCTTTTTCACCAACCGGGTGGTGAGGGATATTACGGATATCATCCGTCTGGCCCAGGCGCCGGGCAACGCGGAGTATTTTCTGAACATCTATTACAAGCTGGGGGCAGGCATCAGCCGTGCCCTGGCCCAGGAAGCGGCTGCTCAGGCCGGCAGGGCAGGGGAGACCATTCTGGAGTACATCGCGTCCTCTTCGGCGGCGTCCCCCTGGACCAGGAAGCAGTGCAGGGCGCTCCAGACCCATATGAACAACCTGCTGGATGAGCCTGCGGACCGGGCGGTCTACCGCATTGTGCATTTCATGGGCTACGGGGCCTATCTGGAGGAGCGCGGCGGCGACCTGAACAAGGCGGAGATTCTGGAGACGCTCGGAGCGGAGGAGCCCACGCCCGGGCGGCTTCTGGAGCGGCTGGAGGAGCTGCGGGAGGTGGTGCAGGCGGGCGCCGGTACACCGGACTGTCCCTTTGTGCTCTCCACCATCCACTCCAGCAAGGGCCTGGAGTATGACAGGGTGATTTTGATGGACGTGGTGGACGGCATGCTGCCTAAGGCGCTGCCCCAGCGGGACCCATCTCCCCAGGAGCTGGACCTCTACGAGGAGGAGCGGCGTCTGTTCTACGTGGGGTTGACCCGTGCCAAACGGGAACTGGATATTGTCACCTTCCGCAAACCGGGGTTGGAATCCGTCTTTTCCGAAGAGGTGTTCCCGCCGAAAACCAAGGAACCCCAAAAGGCAGAAAAGAGAACGCTGCCCGAGGTAAAGCGCCTGAGCAAGGAGCAGATTTTCCGGCTTTCCGAGACGTATGAGCCGGGCACACGGCTGCGCCACAAGACCTTTGGCCCCGGGACACTGGTCAGCCGCAGCGGAGACATTGTCATCATCGCCTTTGACAACGGGGAGGTCAAAAAGCTGGCGCTCTCTACCGCACTCCGGGCCAGGCAGCTTCAGCCGGAGGAACAGGAAATATAAAAGAACAGCAACAGGCGGCC
>CABIYL020000006.1:78909-109342 GCA_902362925.2 Clostridiales bacterium
CCTGCCTGTTCTCACATCCGGTTTCTCAGTTCCGAGTAATTCAGGTCCGTACCTTTTTCTTCTTCAGATAGCCTCTCAGCGTAAGCGCCTCCAGCACGATGAGGATGGCGGCCAGTACGCCGTCCACGACAAAGACGGTCACCTGCCAGGCGGGCATGGCGGTCGCCTCCATGTACACCTCGGGAGAGTAGGCGCGGGAGTTGGCCACGGTGTAGAGGATGTTGTGGCAGGCGTTGCGCATGGCAAGAACGGAGGTGGCGCTGGTCTGGTCGGTGAGGATGGCGTCATTGCCGGCGGTGCCCAGCATGGCGTCCGAGCCGCCGCGGATGGCCTTGTCCGCATCCATATAGCCGTAGTTGCCGAAGTAGTCGGTCAGTACCATGCCCTGGAAGCCCCACTCACCCCGCAGGATGTCATTGAGCAGGGCGGAGCAGGCGCCGGCCCAGGTGGTGCCCACATAGTTGTAGGAGGACATGACGGCCAGAGTGTTGCCGTTGCTGGCCTTGACGCAGGCTTCGAAGGGCTTGAGGTAGATCTCACGGGCGGACTGCTCGGTCAGCCAGGTGCAAAGCATGCCGTTGCGGTTAATCTCCTGCTCATTGAAGGCGAAGTGCTTGATGTAGGGGTAGACATCGTGGTCATAGGCCGCCTGGCACTCCGCCACGGCCATCTCCGCGCTGAGCAGGCTGTCCTCGGAGTAGTACTCAAAGTTGCGCCCGCCGAAGGGAGAGCGGTGCATGTTCATGGAGGGGGCATACCAGCCATTGAAGCCGAACTCGATAAACTCCTGAAGCATAAGCCTTGCGGGTTTTACCTATGCCAGCGCACAGGCCGCCGATGCGCCTAAGACATCGGCGGAAGAAACAGCACAAATGTCAAGTACCGACATCTTTTTCAATGATGCTGATGGCATTAGCACCGATGGCGAAAATTGGGTGGCTGAAGCGGACTATGAGAAAAACAACCCTGCACCGGATGTTGAATGGTGGACGGCAGAGGAATATGAAAAGTGGATTGCCACCCAAAGGGAAGAACTGGAGGCCCTGATCGGCACAGGCGATGGCTGGTATGACGGGCAGGGAGTTTTTCACGAATGGACGCAGGAAAGCGTAGATGCCGCCATTGCAGAATATCAAGAAACACTTGAAAGCATCAAAAACGGAACCTTATATTCCAAGGATAACGGCGAGGGAGATACCTATTCCATGATCCCTCCCACCGAGGATGTGGTTTCCGAATATGGAGTTAATGTAACGGAAGAGAACGGCGAGTCCGTCCACATCGGCAACTATGCGTCGAGCGAGGAACTGGACAGAGCCCTTAACGATGCGGTTGACAACGGACAACTTTCCCAGACTGAGGCTGACGCAGCGCATCAACAGTAAATAAAATTGAACCTGCCGGACGACGGCAAAAGAAAAAAAGCCGTCGTGCAGCAGCCTTTTTAACACGCCTATTGGGAACGGCGGCTTGATTTCAAAGCCGCCGTTCCTTTGCGTTTTACACGAACTAATGACGACTTGCAAGGACACGGAGGCCCTCTGGAGGTATTGCCGTGTCCTTTATCTTTTTTCCTCCCCCTAATCTGTCAAAAAAAGCCCGTCTGCCCAATGGGAGCAGTCTGGCGGCGGATACGAAATATGGCAGTACATAAGTGAAAATGTAATTTTATGCGCTTGCGTGTCGTTGTGGCATACGAGCGCATTTTGTTTTGTCTGCTTTGGGACAAGTTGTCCCGAAGTGGGCAAAGGCGGCACAGGCTGCCGATCTCCGCCGCCCTCCGTTCAGATCGCCATTCACCCCCTAACCATCTGAACGGAGGAACTACAAATGACGACCATCAATCTGAAAGACTTTTATCCGTGGTACACCCACGACGAATACATAGAGGTTTCCGAGGAAGTGGCTGACGAGCTCAGGGCAAGCAGACTGTACGAGGCCGCCTATCAGCGGCGGATCGTCCGCAACAAAGCACAGTACTCTCTCGATTGTGAGGACGGGATCGAATACTCCGCCTGCGTTTCCGAACCCACCCCGCAGGAGCTGCTGGAGCGCATGGAGCTGTTCTGCCATCTGTGCGTTGCGCTCAATTCTTTGCCCGAAACGCAGGGCCGCCGGGTGGACGCCTGTGTGATCCTCGGCAAGAGCTATCGGGAGGTGGCTATGGCCGAAGGCGTGAGCAAAACTTCTGTGCAGGAGTCAGTTCAAAGCGGCTTGGCTGCTATGAGAAAATATTTGAAAAAAGTTCTGTGAGCAACCCTGCCAAAGAGCCGTTTTTTGTCCTTGGTATATGAGAGGAGTTACATCCGCTCAACAACTGAATAGCGGCGGCCCCGAGCCATAGAGCGGGGAGCCGGGCGGCGGGTGCGCTGTGACTTCTCCGGCAGGAGAACGAGCGAACAACACCAGCGCCGCAAGTGGGACAAGCCCCCCACGGCCACGATCCGCAGTTGGACAAGCTGGCCGCTTGCCCCTCTGGGTCGCCGCCCCCTCGGGAGCGTCATGTTGAGTATTGCTGTCTTATGACGGGCCAAGGAAATGAGCGTGGCGCTCCCGAAACTTTTTATCAAGGAGGAAACCAACATGAAGTATGATCCCGAACTGGCGGCCCTGCTTGCCCAGCCGTGGAGCAACAATGCCTGCCGGGGCTATGTCATCTACGCTATGGAAAACTGTGGGTTTTCTCCCACGGACATCCGGCGTGTGGTGGAAGAGCTCCATGAGGTCTTTGACTTCTGCGGGCTGGAGGAGGCCCAGCAGCACTTTGAGAACAGCCCCTACTGACCTTGGGACAAGTTGTCCCAAAGTGGAGCAAGGCAAGACGGCGGCACCGCCAAAGGTGCCGCCTTTTTGCGTTTCCCCACGGGACAAGGGGGACTGTCGGTCATTGTTTTCGTATCGCTCTGGAAGGAGGCCCACATGGAAGATCCTGTACCCGTCAAGGAGGAATACATCTATCAAGTCGGCAAAATCCAATTCATCGTCACGCCCGTCTACAAGGACAAAGGCGAGTCCATGCGTGACATCCTGTTGAAACTGATGCTGGCCGATCTGGAGCCAGCCTAACTGTTCCATCGACATCCTTAACTCGGGCGGTCGGCAGAGGTATAATATACATAGGATGAAGCCTTGCTCGGCTGCTTGGAAAGGAGGACATTATGAAGCAGTCAAGCAAGAAAATCTCTACCGGCACAGCCGCCCTCTACTGCCGCCTGAGCCGTGATGATAACATGGACAGCGAGTCCAACAGCATCCAGAATCAAAAGAAAATACTTCAAAAGGCCGCCAAGGACAAAGGCTATACGGACACTATCTTTTTCGTGGATGACGGTATCACCGGCACTACCATGAAGCGCCCCGGCTTTCAGAAAATGATTGCAGCAATCGAGGCCGGGTACATCTCGGCGGTGTTCGTGAAAGACCTTTCCAGGCTGGGCCGAAACTACATTGAGGTGGGCAAGCTCACCGAGGAATTTTTCCCGCTCCATGATGTGCGGTTGGTGGCTGTGTCCGATGGCGTGGACAGCGACGAGGGCGAGGATGATTTCACCCCGTTCAAGAACATTATGAATGAATACTACGCCAAGGACATTTCTAAGAAGCGCCGGATTGTCAATAAGATGAAAGGCAACGCCGGGATTCCGCTTTCGCCGCCGCCCTACGGCTACATCAAGAACCCGGACGATCCTCGGTTTTGGGTGATTGACCCGGAGGCCGCCGAGGTGGTGCGCTGCATTTACCGACTGGCCTTGGAGGGCAATGGCCCCTTGCAGATTGCCACGGCGCTGGGGACGATGGGGGCGCTGAACCCCTCGGCCTATCGAACCAGCAAGGGGATCAGCAAGGGCGGCTCCAAAAGTACGCTGGAGCCTACCAAGTGGAACCACACCACTGTCAAGAAGATCCTCACCTTACAGGAATACTGCGGCGATGTAATTAACTTCAAGACCTACTCCAAGTCCTACAAGATGAAGCGCCGGATTGAAAACCCGGAGGAGAACCGGGCGATCTTCCTCAATGTCCATGAGCCTATCATTGACCGTGTGACTTGGGAAAAGGTGCAAAGCCTGCAAACCACCCGGCGCAGGCGGCCTACCGTAACGAAGGAGTCCAGCGCCTTTTGCGGCTATCTGAAATGCCCGGAGTGCGGCGGCAATCTGACTTTCCACTTTAACCAGGGCAATCACGATATTAAATTCTTTAGCTGCAACAACCACAATTCCGGGCTCCGCAAATGCTCGTCTACCCACTATATCCGGCTTGACTTCTTGGAGCAGGTCGTGCTCTATGAGGTGCATCGTCTGGCCTGCTTCGCCAACGAATACGAAAACGACTTCATCAAGGCGATGGTGGGCCGCTCGGCAAAGGTGGTGGAAAATGACCGGGTTCGCAAGAAGCGGGAGCTGGACGGGCTGCTGGCCCGGGATAGGGAGCTGGATATGCTCTTTGAACGGCTCTATGAGGACAATGTGTCCGGCAAGATCGACGATGCCCGGTTTGCCAAAATGTCCAAGCGGTATGAGCAGGAACAGGGCGAAAACGCCGGGCGGATCAAGGCGCTGCGGTTGGAGCTGAAAAAGCTGGAAGATAAGCGGATGGATGTGGATACCTTTTTGGAAACGGTGCGCCGCTACACCGACACCACCACCATCACCAAGCGCATGGTTGCCGAGCTCATTCAGTACATCGAGGTTTATCCTGCGGTCAAGGAGGACGGTGTTACCAATCAGCGGGTGACGATCCACTACAACTGCATTGGAGCCTTTGAGGTGCCGGATCGCCGGAAAATCCCCGAGCGGGACATTCTTTTGGAAACGAGAAAAGGCGTAGCATTAAGCTACGCCCCCGCACAGATCGCTATATAAACTTGGAAATAAAAAATGCGGAGTATCACCAGCAGACCTTTTCAGATCCTTTAATGATACTCCGCATGGTCCGAGTGGCGGGATTCGAACCCACGGCCTCTTGGACCCGAACCAAGCGCGATACCAAGCTTCGCCACACCCGGATATGAACCTCTTGTCTGGACATAGACCGATATGCTCTGTACAGACTGCAATTAATTATAGTGATTTTGCTGCCAAATGTCAAGGTGATTTTTCCTCTGACGGAGAGATATTTTCGTCATAAGCCGGACGGGGGATGAATAGGGATAGTACGCAGGAAAATGGACGGGCAGCAGTTGCAGTACGCCAGAGAAGAGGAGGACACAGGGCATGGAGAGCGCGTATCGTCAGTGGGAGAAGCGGAGGGGGCGGCGGCAGAGCAGGTCGGCAGACCGGCGGAGCGGGAAAAAGATAGCGCTGGCCCCCAGGGAGTGCCGGAGACTGGTACAGCTGGGCGTCTGCATTGCGCTGTTTCTGGTGGTATTTGTAGGCAAGGGCGTGTTCCCGGAGCAGATGCTGGCAGCCCGGGATAGGATTGTCCAGGTGATTCAGGGCGACACGGATTTTCGGGCGGCATTTGCCAGCCTTGGGCAGTCCATCTCGGATGGTGAACCGGTGTTGGAAACGCTGGGGACGTTGTGGGTTGATGTGTTTGGCGGGGAAGAGATAGAGGTGCCGGACAGCGGTTGGGAACCTCTTCCGCTTTACACGGAGACCGTGTCGTATCTCCAGAGCGGTGTGACAGTGCATGGCTTGCTGACGCTGGACCTGGATGCGGAGGAGGAGGCACCACCGGTAGCACAAGTGTCTGAGGAGCAGACTGAAGCCAGCGCACCTCCTGCGGAGGAGAGTGTCCAGCCGGAGCCTGACGCCACGGCGGACACGGTACAGCCCACTCCGGTGCCGGATGTCATTCATGTGGATTACGACGGCCCTGCTCTGCCGGCCAACGCCACCATGGACCAGTATAATCTGGGTCTGGCGGCCACCATGTCGCCCATAGAAGGGGCAGAGGGGTGGTGGGTATCCTCGCCCTACGGCTGGCGGGAGCATCCGGTGGATGGGGAGGATAAATTTCACAACGGCGTGGATTTGGCCGTCAACACCGGGACCAACGTCAAGGCCTTTGCGGACGGCGTGGTGGACTACATCGGTGACAGCCCAATTTACGGCCTGTATACCCAGATTGACCACGGAAACGGCGTAACCTCTTTCTATGCCCACTGCAGCGAGCTGTTGGTACAGCAGGGACAGACCGTGTCCATGGGGGATGTGATCGCACTATCCGGCGACACGGGAAACTCCACAGGGCCACATCTGCATTTTGAGCTGAAAAAGGAGGGAATCCTGCTCAATCCGCTCTACTACATTCCAAGCGCGTGAGGTGAGGATACTGCGGTGGGGGAGAGTTGAGGTATCGGGCGGATTTCTTCTCCTGGCGGCGCTGCTCTGGTATCTGGATGAGGACGGGACGCTGCTGTTGGCCGGTGCGGCCTGTGTGCTCCACGAGGCGGCCCACTGCGCGGCCATCTGGGGGCTGGGTGGCAGGATTTCCAGACTCAGGCTGTCGGTCACCGGCGCTGAGCTGACCCTCTCCGGAACCCGCCCGCTGGGACATACGGCGCAGTTTTTGGCGGCGGTATCCGGGCCTGTGGCCAACCTGGCGGCGGCGCTGCTGGCGGCCAGGCTGGCGGAGCGGGGTGGGGGAGAGGCGCTGTGGGTCTTTGCGGGGCTGAATCTGGGGCTGGCAGGCTTCAACCTGCTGCCCATGTCACAGCTGGACGGCGGTCGGGCGCTGCGCAGCCTGGCCGGTATTTTTTTGCCCGAGACAGCGGCCGATGCCCTGGCAGCGGCGCTCTCCTGGGCCGCATGCGCGGCCATCCTGGTTTTGGGCGGGCTGCTGTTCTGGCAGAACAGGGCCAACTTCACCATGCTGCTGACCGCGCTGTGGCTGGCATATGCCAACAGCCGTAGTCTGGGCAGTCTGGCCGTGGCGAACAGGCGGCGCAGCGGTGTGGGAAGAAAACGGTGACAAACAGGGGAGAGCCTGCTATAATCCTTGTAGAAGAAAACAAAAGCGAGGATGAGTCATGGACCTCTGTAACGTAAATGATATCAAGGCCCTGCTGGGCCGGCACGGATTCCGTTTTTCCAAGAGCATGGGGCAGAACTTTCTGATTGAGGATCATGTTCCCAGGGACATTGCGGCAGCCTCCGGCGCGGATAAGACCTGCGGTGTGCTGGAGATTGGTCCTGGCATCGGACCGCTGACTGTCCGGCTGGCGGAGCGTGCCGGACGGGTGGTCTCGGTGGAGCTGGACAAGGCGCTGCTTCCGGTGCTGGCGGAGACGCTGGCCGGGCGTGACAACGTGGAGATTGTGCCGGGAGACATTATGAAGCTGGATATCCCGGCCCTTGTGGCGGAGAAGATGGACGGCCTGAAGCCTCTGGCCTGCGCCAATCTGCCCTACAATATTACCACCCCTGTGCTGACCGCCCTCATTGAGGCGGGGTGCTTCCGGGCCATTACGGTGATGATTCAGCGGGAGGTGGCGCTGCGGATCTGCGCCGCACCGGGCAGTGGGGACTACGGCGCCTTCTCCGTCTACTGCCAGTACCACACCACGCCGGAGCTGCTCTTCGACGTGCCCCCCGAGTGCTTTATTCCCGCGCCCAAGGTCACCTCTTCGGTGATCCGTCTGGTGCCCCGGCCTGCGCCGGAGGAGGTGAAGGACGAGAAGCAGTTCTTCCGGCTGGTGCGCGCGGCCTTTGCCCAGCGGCGGAAGACTCTGCTCAACGCCCTTTCCTCCGCCTACGGAAGCCAGCTGAGCAAGGATGACCTGCGGGACGCCATTGCCGCGTGCGGCCTGCCTGCCGACGTGCGGGGCGAACGGCTGGGGATTCCGGAGTTTGCGGCCCTGGCGGATGCGCTGGCGCAGCGGATGGCGGACAAAGGGATTTGATGACTGACATTCCTGGCGGCTACTTGTACTTGGAGGAAGGATGCCCGTGAAAATAAGATGTGTATGGGAGCACAACGGCGGCGACAGCCTGCTGCATGCAGTTGATTTGATTGGCGCCTATACGAGAGGTGCGTCCAGAGATGCGGCAATACAGAAGATGCCCGCGGAAATCAGTGCATATCTGAAGTGGAGAGGGGACTTTATCCCGGGTCCCTTTAAGCCTGAAGTTATTCAGGAAAAGAACTCCTCCCTGACTGTCTCCGATGCCGATTCCGATGTTATTTTTGAGGATGAAAAGAGCGCCCTGAGCATGTCCGAATATCTGGAGTTAAAAGCGCTTGCGTTGAAATCAGCGCAGGACTTTCTAACGCTGTATCAGGCGATACCGGATAAAAATAAAAGCTGTCTGCAGGCCAGGGCAACTTTTTATGGGCAGGTTCCGCGCACAGCCTTTGAGATGTACGAGCACACCAAAAATGTGAATGACTATTACTTTGGCGAAATAGGTGTTTCTGCCGGTAATGAAGGAGACATTGTGTCGTGCAGGAAGCGGGGATTTGAATTATTGGAACACCGGCCCGATTTCTTAAACAACACAGTCTGCGTTGGAAGCTACGAGGAAGAATGGTCGCTGAGAAAGGTTTTAAGACGCTTTATTTGGCACGACAGAATCCATGCCAAAGCCATGTACCGGATGGCGATAAAAACCTTTGGCCCTGACGTCGTCCCCAATATCTTCTGCTTTGATGTGTGAACAGAGACGACCGGCAGCCAAGAAGCTTTTAATCAATAAAAAGAGCTCCTCTCATGTGAGAGGAGCTCTTTTTTGCAGAAAATCAGATTTACTCGATGTCGATGGGGTCTACCTCGATGGGGTGGAGCTTGCGCAGTTCCTTGGTCACCCGGCCCACCTTGAAGAGGCCCCACAGGTCGGAGATTCCGGTGTAGACCAGCACAGCGCCGATAACCATGAAGATGATGTCCGCCAGGAACAGGGGACGGCAGAGGATGAGGACGCCCAGGGCGGCGGACACCAGAGAGAGCACCAGCACCACCCACCAGTTAGAGTAATTCATCCGGTTCAGGTCAAAGGCCCGCTTCAGGTTGAGCAGGGAATCAATGACGATATAGATGCCCAGCACCACGGGGAGGATGGACAGGACGATGTCGGGGCGGAGGAGGAACACCAGGCCCACACCGGCGGCCACGATACCCAGGAACAGCTCCAGACGGAAAGAGCCCTGCCGGCTATCGTGGACGAAAAAGCTGATAATAGTGATGATGCCGTAGATCAGGAGCATGAGGCCGAAGAAGAAGCACACCAGACTGCTGGTCATGCCGGGCCAAATCAGGAGCACCAGGCCCAGTACGATGTAGAGGATAGCGGCCAGGAAAAAGCTGATTTTCATGTTTTTCAGGTATTCCCGCATAAGAGATCCCTGCCTTTCTGTATCTTGGCATTAGTATATCCCGTCTGTGGGAAAATGTCACGGGACAAAACAGGCTATATGTGTGAAAGGGCGGTTATTCTTCCGGCTGCCAGTTCTTGCACACATCCACCCAGCCGGCGCTGCGAGCGTATTCGGCCAGCTCGTCGCAGGTGAGCTGGATGGCGGAGTTGGAGGAGCCGGCGGCGGGATAGACCGTGTCAAACCGGCGGAGAGACACATCCAGATAGGTGGTGACGGCGGGATTGTCGATGCCGAAGGGGCACACGCCGCCCACCGCGTGGCCGGTAAAGTCCAGCACCTCGTCCGCTGTCAGCATTTTTGCTTTACAGTGGAATATGGCCTTGAATTTTGAGTTGTCAATTTTGGCGTCTCCTGCGCAGACGATGAGGACACAGCCGCCCTCCACGGAGAAGGACAGGGTCTTGGCGATGCGGGCGGGGATCACGCCCACGGCCTGGGCGGCCAGCTCCACTGTGGCGCTGGAGACGGGAAATTCCAGAATATCCTGCTCCCGGCCAAGGGGCCGGAAGTAGCTGCGTACTGCTTCAATTGACATGGGGCACCTCCTTTTTCTGATTGGTGCGGGCGAGAAAGCGGTCATTGGAGATAACAAAACGCTCATGGGTTCCGCTGCCGATGGGGCCGCATTCATCCTGTGCAATTACTGTAAAGCAAATTCGCCTGCCATCAACGGCAGTGACGGTGGCCTCCGCCCATACCTTCATGCCCACGGGCGTGGCGGCGTCGTGGGTGATGTCCAGCTTGGTGCCCACGGTGCCCTGGCCCTCCTCCAGGCAGGCGGACACCGCGTTCATGGCGGCGGCCTCCATCAGGGCTGCCATCATGGGGGTGGCGAACACGGGGAGAGCGCCGCTGCCAACGGCCAGAGCGGTATTCTGCTCTGTGACGGAGCACTCCGCCCGGCCGGTCATACCGATTTCAATTGACATGGAAACTTCATCCTCTCGGAAAAACTGCGGCTCAGGCTGTGTCAGCAAAAAGCCGCGCCAACAGACAATATTTTACACCGCGATGGGCTCTCGCGCAAGCCGCAAACAGAAAAGGCCGCCTTTCGGCGGCCTTTTCTCAAATCGTTGGAAATCGGTGTTCTAGAACAGCCCCCAGAACTGACCGCCCGTGGTGGTCTTGAGCCGAATCCACTCACTGTCGTACAGGTCCAGAATGTTCTGGGGCAGGCCGGCGTAGCTCTCGCACTTGGCCATAATGTCAGCGTCGGGATAGGCGTAGGGGTCATCGGCAATCTCCGGGTCCAGCTCCTCGCGGACGGACAGCAGGGGAGAGGAGTACCAGATGGCCTCGCAGTTCTTCAGGCCGGCCTGGGTGGAGCACATGTAGTTGATGAAGGCCTCGGCGTTCTCCTTGTTAGGCGCGTCCTTCAGGATGCACATGGCGTCCACATAGATGTTGGTGCCCTCCTCGGGGATATAGAAGCCCAAATCCGGGTTGTTCTCGTACATGGTGAGGTAGTCGCCGTAGTAGTAGGTGCCCACGTAGGCGTTGGCGCCCTCCAGCTTCTGAAAGATGTCGTCCATCACATAGGCCTGGACAATGGGCCACTGCTCCACCAGCAGGTCCACGGCCTGGCGGACCTGGGACTCATCGGTGGTGTTGTAGGAGTAGCCCAGGCGCTTGAGGGCGATGCCGATGGCGTCCCGGGAGTTGTCAATCATGAGGATATCGCCGGCGTACTTCTCGTTCCACAGCAGATCCCAGTTGCCCAGGTCCTCTTCATCCACCGCCTTGGTGTTGTAGATGACACCCATCAGACCCCACATGTAGGGGACGGAGTAGAGGTTTTCCGGGTCATAGGCGGGATTTTTCAGTGCCGGGTCGATGTCGGCAAAGTTGGGGATGTTGTCGAAGTTGAGGGGGGCCAGCAGGTCCTCCTCAATGAGGCGGGCCACCATGTAGTCGGAGGGAATGACCACATCGTAGTTGGCACCGCCGCCGGCGATTTTGGAGTACATGGTCTCGTTGCTGTCGTACATCTGGTAGTTGACCTTGATGCCGGTGGCGGCCTCAAAGTCCTTGAGCACGGACTCGTCGATATACTCGCCCCAGTTGTATACATTGACCACGTTGGAGCTGGTGTCGCCGCCCAGGGAATCCCGGCTGTAGACGCATCCGGTGAGCAGCCCGGCGGTGAGGGACAGAACCAGGGCCATAGCAAAGAGTTTTTTCACTTTGGTTCCATTCTCCTTTCTGCGCGCTGCTCAGTGCTCAGCGGGCTCACGGCCCACGTTTTCAGCCGTGATGTCCATGATGCTCTCGGGGGCCATGGGCGCCTGGCCCAGGGCCTTCCGGCGGCCGGACGCCTTGGCGTCCTGGCGGGCCTGGCGCAGGTTGATGACCACCAGCAGCACCAGAACCGCCACGAACATCAGGGTAGACAGGGCGTTGATTTCCGGGCTCACCCGGCGGCGGACCATGGAGTACACCACCATGGACAGGGTGGACTCCTGGCTGCCGGCGGTGAAGTAGCTGATGACAAAGTCGTCGATGCTCATGGTAAAGGCGATGAGGGCGCCGTTGACCACGCCGGGCATGATCTCGGGCAGCACCACCTTGCGGAAGGCGTACAGGCTGGTGGCGCCCAGGTCCTGGGCGGCCTCGGCGATGTTGGGGTCCAGCTGCCGCAGCTTGGGCATCACCGACAAAATGACGTAGGGAATGTCAAAGGTGATGTGGGCGATGAGCAGGGTGCCGAAGCCCAGGTTGAAGCCCAGGTCAAACCACAGGTTTGCCTCAATGACCCAGTCCAGGCTGTTGAGCCAGCCGGACAGGGAGGCGAGCATCTGACCGGCAAAGACAAAGAGCAGCATCATGGACACGCCGGTAATGATGTCCGCGTTGGTCAGGGGGATGTTGTTGATACCCAGGAAGATGCCCCGGGGCCGCCGCTTCATGTTGTAGAAGCCGATGGCCGCGGCGGTGCCCACCACGGTGGCGATGAGGGTGGCCAGGAAAGAGACCAGCAGGGTGGTCCGCAGGGCGCTGAGCACCGTGTCGTTCTGGAAGAGCTGGACGTACCAGTCCAGGGTGAAGCCGCCCCACACGGCGTTGCTCTTGGAGTCGTTGAAGGAGAACACGATGAGCACGAAGATGGGGGCGTAGAGGAAGAGGAACACCAGCAGGATAAACAGCCGGGAGAGAGGTCCGTTTCGCTTCACAGCAGCACCGCCTCCCCCTCACCCTCGCCGAAGCGGTTCATAACGCCCATACAGATGAGGACAATCACCATCATCACCAGGGAGATGGCGCTGCCCAGATGGGGGTTGTAGGCCGAGCCCAGGAACTGCATCTCAATGAGGTCGCCCAGCAGCAGGGTCTTGCCGCCGCCCAGGAGACGGGAGATGACAAAGGTGGACACCGAGGGGATGAACACCATGGTGACGCCGGAGAGCACTCCGGGCAGGGACAGGGGGAAGGTGACCCGGCGGAACACGGTCACGCTGTCGGCGCCCAGGTCCTGGGCGGCCTCGATGACCTTGGGGTCAATCTTCTCAATGACCGAGTAGATGGGCAGCACCATGAAGGGCAGGAAGTTGTACACCATGCCCAGCACCACCGCGCCGGAGGTGTTGATGATGTCCAGCCTGGGCAGGCCGATGGCGGAGAGCAGGTTGTTGAAGAAGCCGTTGCGCTCCAGCAGGAACACCCAGGAGTAGGTCCGCAGGAGGAAGTTCATCCACATGGGCAGCATGATGAGCAGCATGGCCATGCTCCGCAGGCGGCCCCGCTCTCTGGCCAGCAGGTAGGCCAGGGGATATCCCACCAGGATGCACACGATGGTGGCCACAAAGGCCAGCAGGAAGGAGCGGCCGAACACGCCGGCATACTGTCCCAGGGTGTTGAAGTGGTCCAGGGTGACGGTCCAGTCCCGGTTGGTGAAGGCGTACACCACCACCACAATCAGGGGCGCCACCACAAAAACAGCCATCCAGACCACATAGGGGATGGCGATACCCTTACTCTTCATCGCCGCCCTCCGGAGTGTCCTCGTTGAGCTCGTCGTACTCCTCGCTGTAAGAGCTGTAATCGCCGAACATGCCGGAGTAGCGGCTCTTCTTCATGACGTGGAATCCGTCGGGGTCGATTTTCACGCCGATGCGGGAGCCCACAGGGGAGAAGTCGGTGGTCTGAATCAGCCACTTGAAGCCTCGGAAGTCCACGATGATATCGTAGTGCATGCCCTTGAAGGTGACCTCGGTGACGGTGCCGGTAAGCTGGCCCTGCTCCACGGGGACGATGTCGATGTCCTCGGGGCGGATGACCACGTCCACCGGCTCGTTGGGGGCGAAGCCGCTGTCCAGGCAGGGGAACTTCTTGCCGTACATGCCCACCACCTTGTCCTCGTGCATGATGCCGTCGATGATGTTGCTCTCACCGATGAAGTCGGCCACAAAGGCGTTCTTGGGCTCGTTGTAGATGTCCTCGGGTGTGCCGATCTGCTGGATGTTGCCCTTGTCCATGACCACAACCGTGTCCGACATGGTGAGGGCCTCTTCCTGGTCGTGGGTGACGTAGATAAAGGTGATGCCCACCTGCTGCTGAATCCGCTTAAGCTCAATCTGCATGTCCTTGCGCAGCTTCAGGTCCAGGGCGCCCAGAGGCTCGTCCAGCAGCAGCACCTGGGGCCGGTTGACAATGGCACGGGCGATGGCCACACGCTGCTGCTGTCCGCCGGACAGGGCGTTGACCGACCGTTTGCCGTATCCGGCCAGGTTCACCAGGGCCAGGGCTTCCTCCACCCGGGTGCGGATCTCGGCCTCGGGCACCTTGGCGATGCGCAGACCGAAGGCCACATTTTCAAAGATGTTCATGTGGGTGAACAGGGCATACTTCTGGAAGACGGTGTTGACCTTCCGCTTGTGGGGCGGCACATCGTTGATGCGCACGCCGTCAAAGAACACGTCACCCGAGGTGGGCTTCTGAAAGCCGCCTATGATACGCAGGGTCGTGGTCTTGCCGCAGCCGGAGGGACCCAGCAGCGTGAGGAACTCCTTGTCATTGATATAAAGGTTAAGGTGGTCCAGAATGATATCGTCGTCGTACTTCACGACGCAGTCCGACAGGCGGATTAACTCCTTGGACATGTATCCTCCCCATTTCTCTCTAGTATCGCGGAAACCGCAAAAAAAGACGCACCCCACACGATTGGAGCGGGCACGTCCTTTCAGACGTGATAATCATATATTCTCCCCATGGGAAAGTCAATAAAAAACCGCAAAGTTTTACAGGATTCTCACCCGGAAAATGGAGAAAAAGGGCGCCCGGCGGAAAAAGGCGGAGAAGAGCTCCGCCTAATTCCGCCAGGCGCACGGAAAAACGGTTAAAATCGGGAAAAACAGGAAATTGTCCCGTTACAGTCCGGGAAAGTATTCATCTACAAAATCCACGTGCTCCACGGTGAAGGTTCTGCCCTTCAGAGAATTGAGGATACCCGCGTCGGTGGGGAAGGAGAAGGTCAGCTTGTAGGAGTAAAGGGCTTGGCCGTTGGTGCGGCCGAAGCGGCGGTTGTCCCGCTCCCGGCCGTACTTGCCGTCGCCCAGAAGGGGATGCCCGGCGTCGGCGAACTGGGCGCGGATCTGGTGGGTGCGGCCGGTGAGCAGCTCACATTCCACCAGGGACAGGCCGTTGCCCACCTTCAGGGTCTTGTATACGGTGAGGGCGGTTCTGCCGTCGGGCACCGGGTGGTGGTACACCGTCACCTGCTTTTTGACCTCGTCCTTTACCAGGAAGCCCTCCAGCCTGCCCTCAGGCGGGTTCATCTTGCCCAGAACCACCGCAAGGTAGAACTTGTCAATCTCCCGGTCCTTGATTTTCTGGTTCATAATCCGCAGTGTCTCAGCGTTCTTGGCGGCGATGACAATGCCGCCGGTGTTGCGGTCAATCCGGTTGCACAGGGCGGGAGCGAAGGAGTTCTCCTTATAAGGACTCCACTCCTTCTTTTGATAGAGGTAGGCCTGGATGTGGGTGATGAGGGTGTTGACCCGCTCCGTCTCATCGGGGTGGACCACAATGCCGGGCTGCTTGTCCACCAGCAGCAGGTTCTCATCCTCATAGACAATGTTCAGCCGGGGCTTGAACACAGAGAGGAAAGCATTTTCCAAAGTGGGGGTATCAAAAAACTCATCGTTGATGTATAATTGAAGAAAGTCCCCTTCCTGGAGACGGTAATCCCGGGCGGAGCCCTTGCCGTTGACCTTGACCCGCTTGAGACGGATGTACTTCTGGGCCAGGGGAGCGGGGAGGAGGGGGAGCGTCTTGCCCAGCCAGCGGTCCAGTCGCTGCCCTGCGTCGTTCTTTTTTATGGTAAATTCTTTCATAAATCATCTTCTCCGGTGCGGCCGGCCAAAAACACGGCCTGTTTTTGTGCCTGTAAAGGGTGAAAAACGGGGAAATCAGAACACCTTTACAGCTGCTGGGGTTATTCTATCATATTTTAAGAAAAATTTGAAGAAAGTATTTGACAATAGCCGATGTTTTTATTATAATACCATCTGTGTCATTGTGCGAGGTGTACCATGCGTTTAAATCTGCGTAAAATCATCCCGGCGCCCGGCGCAAGCATTCCGTTCGACGTCCAGATGGACCTGTCCGACCTGGAGTGGAATGGGGAGCGGCCCGCGGCACATCCCATTCATGTCAGCGGTACCGTCCGGAACATGGCCGGCGCCCTCTTCCTGGAAGGGGAGGCGGACACGGTTCTGGAGCTGCGGTGCGACCGTTGCCTGAAGGCCTTTTCCCGCGAAACCCGGATTCCTCTGGAAGCTCTTCTGGCCACTGAGCTGGCGGATGAGGAGAACGAGGATGACATCGTCCTGCTGGACGGGGACGAGGTGGATGTGGGTGAGATTGCGCGGACAGCGTTCATTCTCGCCATGGATACCAAGCATCTCTGCTCAGAGGATTGCAAAGGCCTTTGCGCCAAATGCGGCGCGAACCTCAACAACGGCCCCTGCGGGTGCAAGCCCGAGGTTGACCCGCGTCTGGCCAAGCTGGCTCAGTTACTGGACCAGCCTGAGTAAGTAATTCGTGCCCGCCCGGGCATTAGCCTAAGGAGGTGTCACCATGGCGGTTCCTAAGAGTAAAGTATCCAAGCAGCGTCGGAATAAGCGTCGCAGCTCCGTTTGGAAGCTGGAGACCCCCAATACCACGACCTGCCCCAAGTGCGGCGCGTTTCGTCTGCCTCACCGGATGTGCAAGTCCTGCCTGACCTACAATGGTCATGAGATGGGCAAGGCTCAGGCCGAGGCTGCGAAGTAAAACCGAACAGCAGAAAAAGAAGAGGGGGAAACCCCTCTTTCTTTTTGCATAGAAATCGGGTACAATAAGGACAGTATGTCTCCGGGACTCCGGAGGCGGAATATATGCAGGAAGAGAGCAACGACATGAGCCTTACCGTAATTCGCTCCGTTGACCCGGGCAGTCCGGCCCAGGACGCGGGCATCCGTCCCGGGGAGACCCTGACCAAGGTCAACGGCCATCCCATCGTGGACGTGATGGACTACAAGTACTATACCTACGACGCCCGGCTGGAGCTCACCCTCACCGAGCCCGGCGGAAGCAGCCGCACCGTGCGGGTGCGCAAGGAGGAGGGGGAGGATCTGGGCCTCAACTTTGAGACCTATCTGATGGACAAGGCCCGCTCCTGCGCCAACAACTGCATCTTCTGCTTTGTGGACCAGATGCCGCCGGGCATGCGGGAGACCCTCTATTTCAAGGACGATGACGCCCGGCTCTCCTTCCTGATGGGCAACTACATCACCCTGACCAACCTGTCGGAGCGGGAGCAGCAGCGGATCATGGACCTGCACATCTCGCCCATCAACGTCTCGGTTCACGCCACCGACCCGGTCCTGCGCACCGAGATGCTGAAGAACCGGAATGCGGGGAAGTGCCTGGACCAGATGAAGCGGTTTGCCCAGGCGGGCATCACCATGAACTGCCAGATTGTCTCCTGTCCCGGCATCAACGACGGCCCGGCCCTGGAGCGCACCCTCACCGACCTGGCCGGGCTCTATCCCCAGGTGAACAGCATCTCGGTGGTGCCTGTGGGCCTGACCAAATTCCGGGAGGGCCTGTGCCATCTGGACGGCTACACGGCGGAGACAGCCGCAGCGGTGCTGGACCAGGTGGAGGCCTTTGCCAGGACGTGCATGGACAAGCTGGGCACATCCCTGGTCTGGTGTTCCGATGAGTTCTACCTGAAGGCGGGCCGACCCCTGCCCGAGGACGAGTACTATGAGGAGTACACCCAGCTGGAGAACGGCGTGGGCATGCTCCGCCTGCTGGAAGTGGAGTTCCGGGGCGCCATGTTCGCCCTGGAGGGGGACGAGACCCCGCCGCCCTTCTCTGTGGCCACCGGCGTGTCCGCTGCGCCCCATATCGCCGCTCTGCTGGAGAAGCTCCAGGCCCGCTGTCCCGGCGTGCATGGCGCGGTCTATCCGGTGGTGAACCATTTCTTCGGCGAGACCATCAATGTGGCCGGCCTGGTCACCGGCCGTGACCTGATCGACCAGCTGAAGGGCAAGGACCTGGGGGAGCGGCTGCTCATCCCGGCCAACATGCTCCGTTCCGGCGAGCAGGTGTTCCTGGACGACGTGACGGTGGCTCAGGCAGAGGAAGCGCTGGGCGTGTCCATTGTCCCGGTGGAGCAGGACGGCGGCGTCCTGCTGGATGCCATGCTGGGTCTGGACGGCCCCGAACCTCAGCCCGGCCCCACGCTGGGGGGCGGCGAGGAGTTCTACTGCTATAACCCCGGCGCCGGAAGATAAACCGATTGATTGACAGGGAAGATGACCTTACAGTCATTGCCCCTGAGAGAGGTGTGATATTTGATGAAGCCCCTGGTAGCAATTGTGGGCCGGCCCAACGTGGGCAAGTCCATGCTCTTCAACCGACTGGTAGGTCAGCGGCTGTCCATTGTGGAGGACACCCCGGGCGTCACCAGAGACCGGATTTACGCCGAGTGTGAGTGGCGGAACCGGAAGTTCGACATTGTGGACACCGGCGGTATTGAGCCCAATACCGACAGCGAAATCCTCAGCTTCATGCGGGAGCAGGCTGAAATCGCCATCCGCAACGCCGACGTGACTGTCTTTGTCTGCGACATCAAGAGCGGCCTCACCGCCTCCGACCAGGAGGTGGCCAACATGCTGCTCCGGTCTGGCAAGCCCGTGGTGCTGGCGGTCAACAAGATGGACCAGGTGGGTATGACCAACCCGGACATCTTTGAGTTCTACAACCTGGGTCTGGGCGACCCCATCGCGGTCTCCGCCGTCCACGGCCACGGCACCGGCGACCTGCTGGATGCCTGCTTCCAGTACTTCCCCCCGGAGGACCAGGTGGAGGAGCAGGACGACGTGATCAAGGTTGCCGTTATCGGCAAGCCCAACGTGGGCAAGTCCTCCCTCATCAACCGGATTCTGGGCGAGGAGCGGGTGATTGTCTCCAACATGGCGGGCACCACCCGAGATGCCATCGACAGCTACTACGAGAACGACAAGGGCAAGTATATCCTCATCGATACGGCGGGTATGCGGAAGAAGTCCAAGGTGGACGACCGGATCGAAAAGTTCTCGGTGCTCCGGGCCACCATGGCCATTGAGCGGTGCGACGTGTGCCTCATCATGGTGGATGCCCAGGAGGGCGTCACCGAGCAGGACACCAAGGTGGCCGGTCTGGCCCATGAGGCGGGCAAGGCCTGCATCATCGTGGTCAACAAGTGGGACGCCATCGAGAAGGACGACAAGACCATGGACAAGATGCGGCAGGATGTGCGCCGTGACCTGTCCTACATGACCTACGCGCCCATTCTCTTCATCTCCGCCAAGACCGGCCAGCGGGTGGAGCGGCTCTTTGAGCTCATCAACTACGTCAACGACCAGGCCTCCCTGCGCATCACCACCGGCATGCTGAACACCGTCCTGGCCGACGCCACCGCCCGTGTCCAGCCCCCCACGGACAAGGGCCGCCGCCTGAAAATCTACTATATGACCCAGGTGGGCATCAAGCCGCCCCACTTTGTGGTCTTCTGCAACGACGCCCAGCTGTTCCACTTCTCCTATCAGCGCTATATCGAGAACCAGATTCGGAATACCTTCGGCCTGGAGGGCACCCCTGTGGTGCTGACCGTGCGCCAGAAGGGCGATAAGGAGGACTAAAGCATGGATCCTACTTCGATGAATGGAGAGATACTCCAGAATAACCTCTTGCTCGCTGGGGTATTCCTGGTGGTTGCGGTAATCGCCTATTTCTGCGGCTGCTTCAACGGCGCGGTCATCGTCTCCAAGTATATCCTGCGGGACGACGTCCGCAAGCACGGCAGCGGCAACGCAGGCCTGACCAACTTCTATCGGACCTTCGGCGGCCCGCTGACCCTGGTGGTCATCCTCACCGATGTGCTGAAGGCCATTGTGGCCGTGTGGGTCGGCATGGCAGTTATCGGAATGGTCACAGGAGGCTGGATGGGTCCGGTTCTGGGTAAGTACTGGGCTGGAACCTTCTGCCTGATTGGGCATATGTTCCCCTGCATGTTCCAGTTCAAGGGCGGCAAGGGCATTCTCTCTGGCGGCACCATCGCCATCATGATAGACTGGCGGGTGGCGCTGGTAGTGTGGGGCGGCTTTCTGGTACTGGCCATCATCACCAAGTGGGTGTCCCTGGGCTCCTGCTGGGCGGGTCTGTCCTTCCCCTTTGTGAGCTGGTTTGTGTACCAGGACGTCATTATTCTGCTGCTGGCCATCGTCTGCGGCGGCCTGATTCTCTGGAAGCACCGGGGCAACATGAAGCGTATCCTCAAGGGTGAGGAGTCCAAGTTCAGCTTTCACCATAAAAAGTCCTGACAGCGGAAAGAATATGCCTGACAGCGCCCGTGGGGAGCGCTTATCAAGGAGGTCATTGAAAGTGAAGATTTCGGTTCTGGGTTCCGGCGGCTGGGGCACTGCTCTGGCTATGGTCCTGCTGGAGAACGGCCATGACGTTACCCTCTGGTCTTACAATGAGGCTGAATCCAAGGTGCTGCGGGAGACGGGGGAGAACCCCATGCTCAAGGGTGTGGCGCTGCCCGAGACCCTGAAGCTCACCAGCGATATGGCCTGCGTCAAGGGCTGCGGCGCGGTGGTTCTGGCCACGCCCTCCTTTGCCGTCCGTGAGACCGCCCGGAAGCTGTCCGCTCTGCTCGACCCTGAGACCATCCTCATCTCCGTCTCCAAGGGCATTGAGAAGGACACCTCTCTCACTCTGACCCAGGTCATTGAGTCCGAGGTGGGGGAGAAGTTCAAGATTGTGGCCCTCTCCGGTCCCTCCCACGCCGAGGAGGTGGGACGCCGGGTGCCCACCACCGTGGTGGCGGCCTCCCGGGACCAGGCTGCGGCCGAGCTGGTGCAAGACCTGTTTATGAATCCCCGTTTCCGTGTGTACGCCTCCGACGATGTGGTGGGCGTGGAGCTGGCTGCGGCGCTGAAGAACGTCATCGCCCTGTCCGCCGGCGTGTGCGACGGCATGGGCTTCGGCGACAACACCAAGGCCGCCCTGATGACCCGCGGTCTGTCTGAGATTGCCCGTCTGGGCGAGGCGCTGGGTGGTCGGAAGGAGACCTTTGCCGGTCTGGCCGGTGTGGGCGACCTGATTGTCACCTGCACCTCCATGCACTCCCGCAACCGCCGCTGCGGTATCCTCATCGGCCAGGGCACCCCGGTGCCCGAGGCGGTGAAGGAGATTGGCGCTGTGGTGGAGGGCTACTATGCCGCCGCCACCGCCAAGGCTCTGGCGGACAAGACCGGCGTGGAAATGCCTATCACCGAGGCCGCCTACCAGGTGCTCTACCACGGCAAGGACCCCAGAGCGGTCATCACCGAGCTGATGACCCGCGCCAAGAAGCACGAGATTGAGGAGAGCTGGGTGTAAAGTTCTTTGCCTTGCGTAACAGCGGGGCCGGAATATTCCGGCCCCGCTGTTATTTTGCTGCCTGCTCCGTCTGTTCCGGCTCCTCCCGTGTCACGGCAATCAGGGCCAGATTATCGCCCAGAGTGGTGAAAAAGGCGGCTGCCAGAGCCAAATCCCTGTCCGAAAGCCCACGGGCCAGCTGAACAGAGACCAGAGAAGTGAGAACAGGCAGCAGTTCGCCGGAGGAACGATAGCACTTTGACAAGGCGGCGCCTCCTCTCCGCTATCATTCTACGCTCCAGGGCGGGAAGGGAACCTAAAAAGAGCCGTGTATCTGTGATTGCTTGCAGATGCATGGCTCTTTCCATATGGAAAAGCTGACAAGTGAAATCACTTGTCAGCTTTCTTTTTCTGCTCGTCCCTGATCTGACCTTTTTTGAAGGACCGGGCCGATATAATAATGTCTGCTGAGCAATTGAGAGAGGGGGTATGACATGACAGTCGTATACATAGACTCCCTGTTTCTGCTCAACTTTGTGGTCAACTATCTGCTGCTGCTGGCGGCGGCCCGGCTGTCCGGCGCGGTCATCTGCCGTCCGGCTCTGGCAGCGGGGGCAGCTCTGGGCGGCGGGTATGCCGCGGCGGTCTTTCTGCCAGGTATGGGCTTTTTGCTCCACCCGCTGTGCAAGCTGGGGGTGGCTGTGCTCATGCTGCTGTGCGCCTTTGGCAGCAGCAGGCGGCTGCTGCGGACGGGGCTGATTTTCTTCGCGGTGGCGGCGGCCTTCGGCGGCGGGATTTTCGCCATCGAGCTGCTGGGCGGCAGGGGACTTAGCCTGAAGAACGGCATCTTCTACTCCGCCATGGATTTAAAGCTGATTCTCCTGTCCGCAGCGGGCTGCTATGTGGTCATCAGCCTGGTGCTGCGCCGGACAGGAGGACACACAGCCAGGCGGGAACTGGTACCCGCAGTGGTGACGCTGGGGGAGCGGAAGGCCATGCTGACCGCCCTTGTGGACACGGGCAACACCCTCACCGACCCGGCCACCAACCGGCCTGTCATGGTGGCGGAGGGGGAGAAGCTGTCCAACCTCTTTCCGGCGGATGCAGCCCCCGGACCAGCTGCTCTGTCAGACCCGGTGTCCGCCCTGGAGCATATGGCAGACGGTCCGCTGCGCGGCCGCTGCCGTCTGCTGCCCTACCAGGCGGTGGGGGTGGAGTGCGGCATGCTGCTGGCCGTCCGGATGGACCGGGTCCAGGTGGGGACGGAGGATTACGGAGGCATTCTGGTGGCGCTGTCGCCCAACCGCCTGTCAGACGGCGGGGGATACAGCGCGTTGATTGGAGCCTGACGGCCCAAAGCAGAGAGGGAGGATGGAGTATGACAGGATGGAAGCTGCGCTGGTACGTCCGTATTCAGCGTATCCTGGCCCGGCTGGGGGTAAAGCTGCCGGGGAAAATCATGTACATCGGAGGGAGTGATACCCTGCCGCCGCCCCTCTCCAAAGGGGAGGAGGCGGAGCTCATCGCCCGGCTGGACGAGGGAGAAGAGACGGTCAAATCCCAGCTCATTGAGCGGAACCTGCGGCTGGTGGTGTACATCGCCCGGCGGTTTGAGAACACCGGCGTGGGCATTGAGGACCTGATCTCCATCGGCACCATCGGGCTCATCAAGGCCATCAACACCTACAAGCCCGCCAAGAACATCAAGCTGGCCACCTACGCCTCCCGGTGCATTGAAAACGAGATTCTAATGCATCTGCGCAAGACGTCCTGCCTGAAGAGCGAGGTGTCCTTTGACGAGCCGCTGAATACCGACTGGGACGGCAACGAGCTGCTGCTCTCCGACATTCTGGGTACCGAGAACGACGTGGTGATGAAGCCCATCGAGGACGACGTGGACCGCCAGCTGCTGCTGGAGGCCATGGAAAAGCTGGACGGCCGGGAAAAACAGATCATCACCATGCGTTTCGGTCTGGACGGCAGGCCGGAGCGCACCCAGAAGGAGGTGGCCGACCTGCTGGGCATCTCCCAGTCCTACATCTCAAGGTTGGAGAAGCGGATCATCTCCCGGCTGAAAAAGGAGATCCTGAAAATGCTGTAACAGCCCGGGTCCCTGTCATAACGCAGGGACCCGGGCTGTTGTAAGGACGCTCAGGAGCCGGAGTAGAAGTCGCACCAGGGGCGCAGGGTGCAGTTGGCGCATTCGGGACCACGGGCCATGCAGACCGCACGGCCGTGGAGCACCAGCCGGTGGCAGAAGTCGTTGGACTCCTCGGGCGGCAGGACCTGCCGCAGCTGAGTCTCCACCTTGGCCGGGTCTTTGGTGCCGTCGGTCAGACCCAGGCGGCCGGAGAGACGGATGCAGTGGGTGTCCGCCACCACCACGCCGGGCTTGTGGTACACGTCGCCCAGAATCAGGTTGGCGGTCTTGCGGCCCACGCCGGGCAGGCGGAGCAGGTCCTCCATGGTGTCGGGCACCACGCCGCCGTACTCGTCCAGCAGCATCCGGGAGGCGGCCACAATATCCCGGGCCTTGGCCCGGAAGAAGCCGGTGGAATGGATCAGCTCCTCCACCTCGCTGATATTGGCGTTGGCCAGGGCCTCCAGGGTGGGGAAGCGGCCGTAGAGGCCGGGGGTCACCTTGTTCACCCGCTCATCGGTGCACTGGGCGGCCAGACGGGTGGCAAAGAGGAGCTCGTAGGGCTTCTGGTAATCCAGGGAACAGATGGCCTCGGGATAGAGCTTTTTCAGCTCCTCCACAATGGCCAGGATGTCCTGTTCAGACTTCATCGCTTTATCACCTCAAAGACATTTCAGCTTAATTTGTCCGCCGGAAAAAGAAGATTGTAATTGCAGCGGAGATTCGCTATAATAACCCATATGGGATTTGGACAGATGTCCCCTGCGGCGTGCCGTAGCCGGCGTCTGACGGCCCTCTGTACCGCCTCGAGGCGGAGGAGGCGTGTCCCGATTCAACGAAAAAACAGGGGGAGATCGTCATGGTAAAGGATATCATGGAATTTCTGGCCGCGCAAGACCCGGAAATTGGGGCTGCCGTCCGGTCCGAGTATGACCGTCAGCGGAGAAACATCGAGCTTATCGCCTCCGAGAACTTTGTGAGCGAGGCGGTGCTGGCCGCCGCGGCCACGGTGCTCACCAACAAGTACGCTGAGGGCTATCCCGGCAAGCGGTACTACGGCGGCTGCCAGTGCGTGGACGTGGTGGAGAACATCGCCCGGGAGCGGGCCTGCAAGCTCTTCGGCGCGGAGCACGCCAACGTCCAGCCCCACAGCGGCGCCAACGCCAACTACGCGGTCTATCAGGCCCTGTGTAACTTGGGCGACACGGTCCTGGGCATGGACCTGTCCAACGGCGGCCACCTGACCCACGGCTCTCCCGTCAACTTCTCCGGCAAGAACTATAACATTGTGGCCTACGGCATCAACGACCAGGGTTACATTGACTACGACCAGGTCCGGGACATGGCCAAGAAGCACAAGCCCAAGATGATTCTGGCCGGTGCCTCCGCCTATCCCCGCTTCATCGACTACAAGACCTTTGCCGACATCGCCCATGAGGTGGGGGCCTATCTGTTCGTGGACATGGCCCATGTGGCCGGCCTCATCGCCGTTGGCCTCCATCCCAATCCCGTGCCCTATGCCGACGTGGTGTCCACCACCACCCACAAGACCCTCCGCGGTCCCCGCGGCGGCATGATCCTCTGCAAGGAGGAGCTGGCCAAGAAGATTGACTCCGCCATCTTCCCCGGCAGCCAGGGCGGCCCTCTGGAGCACATCATCGCCGCCAAGGCGGTGGCCCTGGGCGAGGCCATGAAGCCCGAGTTCAAGGCCTACCAGGAGCAGGTGCTCCGCAACGCCAAGGCCATGGCCGCGTCCCTGATGGAGTCCGGCTTTGACCTGGTCTCCGGCGGCACGGACAACCACATGATGCTGGTGGACCTGCGCAAGGCAGGCGTCACCGGCAAGGAGCTGGAGCACCGGCTGGACGAGGTGAACATCACCGTCAACAAGAACGCCATCCCCAACGACCCGGAGAAGCCCTTTGTCACCAGCGGCATCCGGGTGGGCGTGCCCGCCGCCACCACCAGAGGCTTTGACGAGGAGGACATGAAGGTGGTGGGCAATCTCATCTGGCAGGCCGCCACCGACTTTGAGGCCCAGGCCGACGCCATCCGTGCCAAGGTGGCCGAGCTGACCGCCAAACACCCCCTGTACGACTAAGAACGTATAACAGAGCCGCCCGGAATATCTCCGGGCGGCTTTCTTTACATATCCAGAATCACCGGTCCGGTGGTCCACTCCAGCCCGCAGGGACGGGGCAGGGGGGAGCACAGGGCGTACAGGTCGGTACAGCGTGCCTCCAGTTCAAAGAGCTGTCGAGCGGACTCGGGCATCCGCCGGGCGTGGGCGCTCTTCACCAGCACCGGCAGGCTTGCTTTCTCCCGCATCTCCCGGAGCAGCGCCTGTCCCCGGCGGTTGAAGCCCAATACCCGCAGATAGGGTGGGGAGGAGGGACGGTCAGCGGCAGTCAGGCCCAGAAAGGCCCACAGCACCAGCCGCCGGATTCTGGCGTGGGTGTACCGCTTGGTCTTGACTGCGGCGCAGAATTCCTCCATGGAGCAGCTGATCCTGGCCGCCTCCGTCAGCCGACGGGGCAGACCCTCTGCGGCGCCGCTGTCCGGCAAAGCGGCGAAATCGTCCTCGCTCATGGTCCGCAGCTTTGCCAGCACCGCCCGCTCACACTGCGCCAGCCCGGCGGGACAGCGGCTCTGTTCCGCCTCTTGCAAAAGGAGAGATGTAGTAGAAGGCGGGAGATAGCGCCCGGCCTCTTCCCAGCGGCTGTCTTTCAGCATGGCCCGAATGGCAGAGGCCGAGGCAAAGCCGTCAGCCGGAGCGGCGGCGTCATGTCCGGCGCCCACCCGGGCCACAGCAAGAGGTGTGATGAGGGAGCGGAGCAGCTTCAGCGCCTTCAGATACTCCACGGCCAGGTTGTTGTTTGGGGTGCCCAGGCAGCTGGCCTGAGGGCCGATGAGTTTTTCTGCCGCCGCCTGCCGGGCCACGGGGAAGGATACGCCACGGCCCAGCTCCTCCCAGAGCAATTCCCGGTGGGCGTCGGTGAGCAGGCAGTCCGCCGCAGCCGAAAGGGAAGCGGCGTCCCCGCTCTCACAGCCAAAGGACAGCACGTCTACCACGCCGGAGGCGGCCAGCAGAGACACCGCCCCCTGGGCAAAGGCCTCCGCCGACGCGGCCGCCCACACGGTGGGCAATTCTAGCACCAGGTCGGCGCCTCCCCTCAGGGCGCACGCTGCACGCCGCCATTTATCCATGACAGCGGCTTGTCCCCGCTGGACAAAGTTCCCGCTCATCACGCAGATGATACCGGCGTCACCGCCCAGAAGCCGTCTGGTTTCGGCAATATGCCAGCCATGCCCCAGGTGAAAAGGGTTATATTCCGCCACAATACCGGCAACCTGCATGAATTTCCCTCCGAAATAAAGAATTCTTCAAATTGATGCAAAAAAGGTGTTGTCCTTTTGGGACAAAGGGGATAAAATAGAATATGCTTATTCTACTACGGAATCCTCCTGCCCGCAAGGCGGAGAACGATTTGTAAAAGGAGAGACAAGTTACATGAAAGTACTCGTCATCAACGCCGGAAGCTCTTCCCTGAAGTATCAGCTGATGGATCCCGCCACCCGGGACGTGCTGGCCAAGGGCCTGTGCGAGCGCATCGGCATTGACGGCCGCCTGACCCACAAGGTGCCCGCCAAGGACCAGAAGTTTGAGGCTGAGATCGCCATGCCCACCCACGCCGAGGCCATTGAGGCTGTTCTCCAGGCTCTGTCCGACAGCGACCACGGTGTCATCGCCAGCATGGACGAGATCGACGCTGTGGGCCACCGCGTGCTGCACGGCGGCATGGCCTTCACCGAGAGCTGCATCATTGATGACGCCTGCATCGAGGCCATCAAGGAGTGCATCCCCCTGGGCCCCCTGCACAACCCCGCCAACCTGATGGGCATCGAGGCCTGCCAGAAGGTCATGCCCACCAAGCCCCAGGTGGCCGTGTTCGACACCGCCTTCCACATGACCATGCCCGAGAAGGCCTTCACCTACGCCATTCCCTACGAGTACTATGAGAAGGACAAGGTCCGCCGCTACGGCTTCCACGGCACCTCTCACCGCTATGTCTCCGCCCGTGCCGCCGCTCTCATGGGCCGCGACCCCAAGGGCCTGAAGCTCATCTCCTGCCACCTGGGCAACGGCTCCTCTCTGGCCGCCATCGTGGACGGCAAGTGCGTGGACACCACCATGGGCCTTGGCCCTCTGGCCGGTGTTCCCATGGGCACCCGCGCCGGCGACATGGACGCCACCATCCTGGAGTACCTGATGGGCCGCTATGGCTATGACATCAAGGAGATGCTCACCATCCTGAACAAGAAGTCCGGCGTGCTGGGCATTTCCGGCGTGTCCTCCGACTTCCGCGACCTGGAGAGCGCCGCTGCCGAGGGCAACCACCGCGCCCGTCTGGCTCTGGACGTGTTCTACTATGACGTGAAGAAGTATATCGGCGCCTACGCTGCCGCCATGGGCGGTGTGGACGGCATCATCTTCACCGCCGGCGTGGGCGAGAACGCCGCCGGCACCCGTATGGCCATCGCCTCCGGCCTGGAGTATATGGGCGTGAAGATGGACGAGGAGAAGAACAACACCCGCGGCAAGGAGGCCATTATCTCCGCGGACGATTCCAAGGTGACCGTCATGGTCATCCCCACCGACGAGGAGCTCATGATCGCCTCCGACACCGCTGAGATCGTCTCCAAGCTGTAAGAAAAAGCAAATTTTTTGTCATACCTGCCAGGGGCAGAACCGCCATACGGTTCTGCCCCTGATATTTTTGCACAAATTTTCGGACACTTTCATACATTTGAGGATTTCAGGCCGGCATGTCGGATGTTATAATGAAAATACCCCTGGGAGTTCGTCAAACGAAAAAGAAAAGAGGAAAAGGTATGAAGAAACACCGCTCACATCTCCGTAAGGCTCTGGCGGGCGCTCTGTCTGCCGCCATGCTGCTGGGCTGCGTCGGCATGACGGCCATGGCAGCGGAGGCCGAGACCTTCACCCTGGGCATCTACTCCACCACCGACATGCACGGAAAATGCTACGACCTCAACCCCATTGACGGCAAGGAAGTAAAGAACAGCTATCTGAAGGTGGCCACCGCCATGAAGGAAGAGCGGGCGGCCATGGACGGCACCATCCTCATCGACAACGGCGACATCATCCAGGGCAGCTCCATCATCAGCTACAACATGAACATGGAGGGCGGCGTGGACAACCCCATGGCCATCTGCCTGCGGTACATCGGCTACGACGCCTTTGTCCCCGGCAACCATGAGTTCAACTTTGACATGGAGACCCAGCAGATTTTCTATGACATGCTGGCCGACACCACCAATAAGTACGCCGGTACCCCGGTGGATGCCCTCTGTGCCAACTACATCAACATCGCCACCCAGGAGCCCAACCTGAAGCCCTACAAGGTCATGACCTTTGACGTGGGCGGCAAGGAGTTCAAGGTGGGTATTCTGGGCTTTGAGAACGTGAACGTGCCCAACTGGGACCTGCCCACCCACTACGAGGGCTCCGACTTTGTCCACAAGGACAACACTGACCGGACTTATGCCTACGAGTGGACCAACTACTGGCAGAAGGCCATGCGGGAAGAGGAGGGCTGTGACTTTGTCATCGTCGCCAGCCACTCCGGCGAGGACAGCGGTCTGGTGGGCGCCGGTGACGGCGACGCCGTGGAGACCGGCAAGACCGATTTCTCTCCCGAGAACCAGGTCCGCCACCTGGTGGAGAACACCACCGGCATCGACATGGTCATCGCCGGCCACAACCACAAGGTGGGCGTCACCGAGATGAAGAATGCCGACGGCAAGACTGTGCCCTGTGTCAACGGCGGCACCTCCACCCTGACCAAGACCACCGTCACCATCGCCGCCGACGGCACCTTCACCATCGGCGAGAGCGAGAACATGGACCTGACCGCCTACGAGAACGACGCCGGTCTGAAGACCCTCATGCAGCCCTATTACGACCGGACCCTGCCCTTCATCACCCAGCAGATTGGCACCCTGTCCGGCAAGTGGGACGATGAGACCGACCTGTTCCACGTCCAGAGCGACACCATGAACCTGGTCCATGAGGCTCAGCTGTGGGCCACCGGCGCCGACCTGTCTCTGGCTTCTCCCGTGGCCAACAAGGACTTCTGCATCGGCCAGCTGCTGAATGGCGCTGAGACCGCCCCCATCAGCCTGAAGGACTGCTACTCCTTCTACAAGTATGACAACAACCTGATCTACATGATCCAGATGACCGGCAAGCAGCTGAAGGACTGGCTGGAGGACTGCACCAAGGACTTCACCGTGGAGGCTGACGGCACCATCACCGGCGGCGGCTTCGGCACCGACCAGCTCTACGGCATTGACTACGACATCTACATGGGCAACCCCGAGGGCAGCCGGGTGGTCAACATGACCTATCAGGGCAAGCCGGTCACCGACGACCAGACCTTCAAGGTGGCCCTCAACTCCTACCGCCTGTCCGCCAACGCTGCCGGCGACGAGTTCGGCTGGTACGCCGTCACCGGCATCACCATGGGCACCGACGCCGTGCTGTGGGACGGCTCCGTCTCTGAGGAGTTCGGCTCCATCGGCGGCTCCGTCACCCTGGTCATCGCCGAGTATATCAAGGCCATGACCGCTCAGGGCAAGACCATCGCGCCTCCCGAGGCCCGCAGCCACTGGACCCTCAACGCCGGCACCTCCGCTGTGACCCGTCAGGACTTTGTGGAGCAGCTGTATGAGGCCGTGGTGGGAATGGAGTCCGTCCAGGTCTCTCCCGCAGCCTTCACCGACGTGGACGACTGCTTTGCCGTGGACTGGGCCGCCGACAAGGGCATCATCAGCGGCAACGGCGCAGGAAAGTTCCTGCCCGACCAGGCCATCACCCGTGAACAGGCGGCCGTCATGCTGCTCAACGCCGCCAAGGCGCTGAACAAGGGCCCCCAGGGCGCCTGGGCTGTCATGATTCCCTATGCCGACGCGTCCTCCATCTCCGCCTGGGCATCTGAGGGCGTCATGTGGAACGTCATCCAGAAGGATATTCCCGTGGGGGAGGACAACCTCTTC
>CABIYL020000006.1:109646-122541 GCA_902362925.2 Clostridiales bacterium
GCATATTCTGGGAGAGGGTGGACTGCTCCGCCGTATCATTGAGAGCGGGAAAATCCCCAACCTGGTCTTTTACGGACCTTCAGGCACGGGCAAGACCACAGTGGCCAACATTATCGCCAAGCGCTCCGGCCGGGCTCTGCGGCGTATCAACGCCACCACCGGGTCCCTCTCCGACATCAAGGACGTGATTGCCGACGTGGGCACCATGCTGGCCCCCAACGGCATTCTGCTCTATCTGGACGAGATTCAGTACTTTAACAAGAAGCAGCAGCAGTCCCTGCTGGAGGTCATTGAGAAGGGGGACGTGACCCTGGTGGCCTCCACCACGGAGAATCCCTATTTCTATGTATACAACGCGGTGCTCAGCCGCTCCACGGTCTTTGAGTTCAAGCCGGTGACCGCCGAGGACGTGCTGCCCGCCGTAAACCGGGGTATTGCCATCATGGAGCAGCGGCTGGGAGAGCAGGCGGTCTGTGAGGACGGGGTGCGGGAGCACATCGCCTCGGCCTGTGGCGGCGACGTGCGCAAGGCCATGAACGCAGTGGAGCTGCTGCTCAACTCTGCCCGCAGGAAGGACGGCGTGCTCACCGTAACCCTGGAGGACGCCAAAGCTGTGGCCCAGCGTTCGGCCATGCGGTACGACAGGGAAGGGGACGACCACTATGACATTGTCTCCGCCCTGCAGAAGTCGGTGCGTGGCTCCGACCCGGACGCGGCCCTCCACTATCTGGCCCGGCTGCTGGAGGCAGGGGACCTGGTCTCCGCCTGCCGCCGGATGATGGTCATGGCCTGCGAGGACGTGGGGCTGGCCTACCCTCAGATTATCCCCATCGTAAAGAGCTGCATTGACGCGGCCAATATGCTGGGCCTACCCGAGGCCCGGATTCCTCTGGCCGACGCGGTGGTGCTGATGGCCACGTCCCCCAAGTCCAACTCCGCCTACATGGGCATGAACCGGGCCATGGCGGATATCCGGGCAGGGAAGACGGGGGACATTCCCCGCCACCTCCAGAACGTCCACGCCGATTCCTCCGGCATGGAGCGGGAACAGGGGTATCTCTATCCCCATGACTACCCCCATCACTATGTAAAGCAGCAGTACTTGCCGGATAAGCTGGCAGGGACAATCTATTATGAGTACGGCGAAAACAAAACCGAGCAGGCCGCCAGGCGCTACTGGGATGAAATCAAGGGAGACTGATGGCAATGAAAACAGGACTGGTATTGGAGGGCGGAGCGTTCCGGACGATTTTTTCCAGCGGCGCCTGTGACGGGCTGCTGGCTGCGGACATCATGCCGGACTACTGTGTGGGCGTCTCGGCGGGCATCGCCTACGGCGTCAGCTATATCTCAAAGCAGAGCGGGCGCAATCTGGAGATTCTCACACACTATGCCAACGACAAGCGGTATATGGGGATAAACAACCTCTTGCGGCCGGGCAACCACCGGTGCTATTTCGGGCTACAGTTCACCTATGATACCATCCCCAACGAGCTGATTCCCTTTGACTACGAGACCTTCGCCGCCTTTCCCGGAGAGGTGGAGGCGGTGGTCACCAATATGGACACCGGCAAGGCGGAGTACCTCCCGGTCCCCAAGCGGGATGACCACTTTGAGCTGCTCCAGGCCACCTGTGCGCTGCCGTTCCTGTTTCCGGTCTACCACATCAACGGCAAGCCCTATATGGACGGCGGCGCGGCGGACGCCATCCCCTACGACCACGCGGTGGAGAAGGGGTGCGACCGGGTTGTGGTGATTCTCACCCGGGAGCGGTCCTATATCCGAAAGCAGGAGTCCCTCCAGCCGCTGATTGACCGCTTTTACCGAAAATACCCCAAATTCTGTGATACCATGCGCCGCCGGGCAGACGACTACAACGCCTGCCGTGGACGGCTGTTCCGTCTGGAGCGGGAGGGGAAGGTACTCATCATCGCCCCAAAATGCACCAAGGGCTTTTCCCGCACGGAGCGGGATGTAGAAAAAATCAAAGCGCTCTATCAGGACGGATACCAGCAGGCGGTGGCCTGGCAGGAGGAGATCCGGGCCTTCCTGAAGGGCTGAGAAGAGGACAGGGCAGTGGGCTGCCCTGTCCTTCTTTTATGGACAAATTGCCCGAAATGTATCTTGACTTCCCATAGTAGTATGATATTCTTTACCTGAGTGTCAACATTTTGACGTTTTCACTCAGAAATACTTAGGAGGTAGATACTGTGAAAGGAAAGAAGCTCATCTCTCTTGCGCTCTCCCTGACCATGGTGCTCTCCCTGGCCGCCTGCGGCAGCGGAGAGACCCAGCCCACCAGCGAGCCGTCGGGCAGCGCCGCGCTCTACACGGCCGGTACATACAGTGCCGAGGCCCAGGGTATGGAGAGCACGGTCAAGGTGACCGTGACTGTCAGCGAGTCCGCCATCACCGACGTGACCATCGACGTGTCTGGCGAGACCACCGGCTACGGCGCCGACATCGGCGATGCCATGAAGGAGGCCGTTATGGAGGCCCAGTCCGCTGAGGTGGACGGCGTCTCCGGCGCCACCATCACCAGCGACGCGGTCAAGGCCGCCGTACAGAAGTGTCTGGACCAGGCCATGGGCAAGGAGGACGCCACTGCCGACGGCTATCAGCCCGGCACCTACACCGCCACGGTTGCCGGTCACAACGGCGACATGACCGTGGAGGTCACCTTTGACGAGACCAGCATCACCGATGTGAAGGTCACCGACCACAAGGAGACCTACGGTCTGGGCTACGGCCTGAACACCTCTCCTGTGGAGGCGCTGCCCGCCGCCATCGTGGAGAGCCAGTCCCTGGCCGTGGACTCCGTGGCCAGCGCTACTGTCACCAGCGCCGCCATCAAGCAGGCGGTAGCCGACTGCGCCACCCAGGCCGGCGGCGACGCCGAGGCCCTGAAGTCCGCTCCCGTGGACCGTCCCGCTCCCGCTGACGAGACCTACGACGTGGACGTGGTGGTGGTCGGCGCCGGTGCTGCCGGCCTGGCCGCTGCCAACACCGCTCTGGAGGCTGGCGCCAATGTGCTGATTCTGGAGAAGGTAGGCGTCACCGGCGGTTCCACCACCCGCAGCGGTGGCAAGATTCTGGGCGCCGGCACCCCCTGGCAGGAGGCCCAGGACTTTGAGGACACCCCCGAGATGATGTATGAGTACCTGATGAGCTTCGATCGGGACGGCATCATGGACGAGGACCTGGTGTGGGCCTTCTGTGAGAACTCCGCTGAGAATATCCAGTGGCTGGTGGACCGGGGCGTGAAGATTCAGGACGTGGAGCCCATCCACAGCTCTCTCACTCCCTGGCGGGTCCACAACGTGGAGGGCGGCGGCGGCCAGACCAGCGGCCACGGCGGCCAGTTCTGCGTGCCCCTGACCAACGCCTACGAGGAGGCCGGCGGCAAGATTATCTATAACTGCCGTGCCAACGAGCTGCTCACCGATGAGAGCGGTGCGGTTGTGGGCGTGAAGGGCGAGAAGTCCGACGGCAGCATCGTCACGGTCAACGCTCCGGCCGTGATTCTGGCCACCGGCGGCTATGCCCACAACGAGGAAATGATGGCCAAGTACAGCGACTTCCTGCCCACCAACGCCTACTCCGGCGTGCCCATGACCAACGTAGGCGACGGCATCGAGATGGCCACCGCGGTGGGTGCCAAGAACTTTGATGCCCCCGGTCTCCAGCTGGTCTATGTAAGCTACGACTGCTACTGCGGCATCAACGAGGAGTCCGGCCTCATTGTCAGCGAGGACGGCAACCGGGTGGTCAACGAGTGGTCCTACCAGTCCCATGTGGCCCAGGCTCTGGCCGACGCGGACAGCACCTGCGGCTACTACATCACCGCCTCCAAGGACGGTCAGTGCGTGGAGCCCTATCCCACTCTGGCCGGCGGTATCCAGATTGAGTCCGTGCCCCACGCCTCCACCATTGAGGAGCTGGCCGGTCTCATCGGCATGGATGCCGCAGCTCTCCAGGCCACGGTGGACCGGTACAACGAGCTGTGTGCCAAGGGCAGCGACGACGACTTCGGCAAGCCCGCCGAGTACATGATCCCCGTGGAGGGCGACACCTATTACGCCTTCCGCATGACCCCCGGCTCCTCCGTCACCTTCGGCGGCCTCCAGATCGATACCGGGGCTCACGTGCTGGACACCAACGACCAGCCCATTCCCGGCCTGTACGCCGCCGGTGAGGTGGCCTTTACCGGCCTGTTTGACGCCGAGTACCCCTGCTGCGGCATGGCCATCGGCTCCGCCATTTACTATGGCCGCGTGGCCGCCGCCAACGCGGTGGCCGGTCAGTAATGTAAGGCAAAATATAGGAAGCGCTCCGGCTCAGGCCGGGGCGCTTCCTATATTTGATGGGTTCAACTGATTGTTAAAGCCATGAAACAATGGGATGATTTACTTTGTCCTGTCCATACCATAGAATAGTTTGTGAAAAAAGTGTCAATTTTTGTTCCGCTTAAAAAAGTGGCGCTGGAAAGACGGAGGAGAGAACATGAGAAAGAAACTGAAAAAGGGCATTGCAATGGCTCTGGCTCTTGCAATGGCGCTTGGCCTCACGGCCTGTACCAGTGAGCCCAAGCAGTCGGAGCAGCCCACCGGCAGCGCCGGAATCTACACAGCCGGTACATACAGCGCCGAGGCTCAGGGCATGGAGAGCGCCGTCAAGGTCTCTGTGACGGTGAGCGAGTCTGAGATCACCGACGTGACCATCGATGTGTCCGGCGAGACCGCCGGTTACGGCGCCGACGTGGGGGAGCCCATGAAGGAGGCCATTCTGGAGGCCCAGTCCGCTGAGGTGGACGGCGTCTCCGGCGCCACCATCACCAGCGATGCGGTCAAGTCCGCCGTGCAGAAGTGCCTGGACCAGGCTATGGGCAAGGAGCCTGCTGAGGTGGGCGGCTATACCGCCGGCACCTATACGGCGGAGGCCAAGGGCCGCAACGGCGCCATTGTGGTGTCCGTGACCTTCAGCGAGGACAGCATCGAGAACATCGAGATCACCGAGCAGTCCGAGACCTACGGTATGGCCTGGGGTCTGACCACCTCTCCCGTTGAGGTTCTGCCGGAGGAGATTGTCCGCTGCCAGTCTCTGGGCGTGGACTCCGTCGCCGGCGCCACCCTGACCAGCGCCGCCATCAAGCAGGCGGTGGCCGACTGCGTGACCCAGGCTGGCGGCGACGCCGAGGCTCTGAAGTCCGCTCCTGTGGACCGTCCCGAGCCCACCGATGAGACCTACGATGCCGACGTGGTTGTGGTTGGCGCCGGTGCGGCCGGTCTGAGCGCGGCCATCGCGGCAAACGACCAGGGCGCGAAGGTGATTGTGCTGGAGAAGCAGGGTGTCACCGGCGGCGCCACTGCCCGCAGCGGCGGCAAGATTGTGGCCGCCGGCACCAAGTGGCAGGAGGCCCAGGGCATTACCGATACCCCCGAGATGATGTTTGACTACTTCAAGGAAATCGGCGGCGACTTGATTGATGATGACCTCCTCAAGCTCTACTGCGACCGCTCCGCTGAAAACATGGAGTGGCTGGAGAGCAAGGGCGTTGTGTTCCAGGACGTGGAGGCCATCCACAGCTCGCTCTCTCCCTGGCGTGTGCACAATCCCCAGGGCGGCGGCGGCCAGAAGACCGGCGGCAGCGGCAACGGCGCTCAGATTACCGTGCCTCTGACCAAGGACCTGGAGGAGAGCGGCGTTGAGATTCTGTACAATGTGTGCGCGGATGAGCTGCTGTGCTCCGATGCCGGCGTGGTGGAAGGCATCTCCGGTGTGCGTCCCGACGGCAGCCGTGTCACGGTGAACGCCAAGTCCGTGGTGCTGTGCACCGGCGGCTACGCCCAGAACAAAGAGATGATGGAGCGCTACGCTGAGACCACCGAGGGCTTCATGACCCTGGTTCCCACCAGCAACACCGGCGACGGCCTGGTCATGGCTGAGGCCGTGGGTGCCCAGATTTTTGACAGCCCCGCCACTCAGGTGATCTACGTCAGCAAGACCTGCGGCGTGGGCATCAAGGAGGAGGCCGGCCTGATCGTGAACGCCAGAGGCGAGCGCGTGGTCAACGAGTACACCTATCAGTACCACGTGGGCCAGGGAATTGCCAACAGCGGCTGCTCCTACGGCTACTACATCGCCTCCGCGGCGGACCCCAACCCCACCGTTCAGTACGGCCTGACCCTGGAGAGCACCCCCCATGCCGCCACTGCCGCTGAGCTGGCCGAGCAGATCGGTGTGGACCCGGCGGTGCTGGAGGCCACCATCAGCAGATACAATGAGCTGTGCGCTCTGGGCGTGGACGAGGACTTCGGAAAGCCCCAGGACAAGATGGTGCCCATTGAGGGCGAGATTTACGCCCTGCGCCTTGACCCCTCTGTGACGGTGACCTACGGTGGTCTGGTGACCGACACCAGCGCCCGTGTGCTGGATGACAACAACCAGCCCATCTCCGGCCTGTATGCCGCCGGTGAGGTGGCCTTCACCGGTCTGTGCGGCGAGGAGTATCCCAGCTGCGGCTTGGCCGTGGGTACCGCCGCCTTCTTTGGCAGAGTGGCCGGCGAGAGCGCCGCGGCGGCCGAATAACGCCTAACAGAGTAATATCTTTCAGAGCTGGTACCGAAAGCGGCGGTACCAGCTCTTTCTATTTCGAAGTAGTTCCAAAATTCGGGATTCTTTGATATAATGTCTGCTGAATAGTCCCCAACTGAAACGTTATGATTTTTATTGTTCCGGCAGGTGTTATTCCGGAGCGCGGAGGTGTCACGGTGAACACAGCGGCGCTGACTTATTTTCTGGAGACCTGCAGATGCGGCAGCTTTTCCGAGGCAGCGGAGAAGCTGTACCTGTCCCCACAGGGAATCAGCAAGGCGGTAAAGACAATGGAAGAGGAGCTGGGCTGTCCGCTCTTTCTGCGGACGCCCGGAGGCGTGAAGCTGACGGAGCAGGGCCTGTTGGTCCGGACGTACGCGGAGCGGATTATGGCGGAGGTAAACCAGATGCAGGCGGAGCTGAGCCGGATATCCGGAACCTCATCCCGGCGGGGCTGCCTGGGGATTACCATGGGCGCGTCCGAGGTGGTGGGGAAGGAGAAGATTGCCCAGATTCAGGCGCTGGCGTCCCAGGCCGGGATGAGCTGGGTTGACTCGGTGGATCTCCTCTGCGAGGAAGAGGTTCTGAATGGGACCTATGACATGGCCATTACAGCCGGTCCGGTGGACGGCAATAAATTTGCGGTCAAGCTCTTGCGCAAAGGGCCGCTCTGCGCCTTTGTCCATAAGTCCCATCCTTTTTATGAGCGGGAGAGCATAGGCTATTCCGACCTGAAAAATCAGCGGCTCATTACCACCAATTCCAATTTCAAGACCTACCACCAGCTGACCGAGGCCTGCCGTTACTACGGCTTTGAGCCGGATATCGCCGCCACCACCATAACCTTGCGGGATACCTGCCGCAGCTATCCGGACCGGACTGCCGTGGGCATCAGCACCTATCTGATTCTGGGGAAAATCAAGTACCAGGATTTTCGGGCTGTGCCCATTGCGGATGAGCGCTATGGATGGGAGCTGGTTTTGATTGCCCAAAAGGGGAGGAGGCTCTCAGAGGTTCAGAATGAGCTGTGCTGGAAGATACTCAACTGCGCCTATGAGAAATTCTAAGGAACCCTCTTGACAATCGCATGACCGTGTGATATATTCTAAGTACCTTAAGGAGGCGGTCGATATGATAGATGTACTGCCGGGAACCACGGTTGAGGCCGATCTGAGACGGCCTGATGCAGCGGACATGCTGCTCTCTCCGCTGTTCCTCACGGGAGGCCTGATGCTTTCCCAGGTCTCCCAGCTGACGGGGCTGGAGCCACACGTCATCCAGAACTGGGTGAAACGGGGGTTTGTGTCCCCGCCGGAGCGGAAAAAATACAGCCGCAGACAATTCTGCCGCATCTTGTTTATCAACATGCTGAAGGACGTACTTCAGCTGGAGAAAATCTGCCAACTTTTGTCCTACGTGAACGGCGCGCTGGCCGACGAGTCAGACGACCTGGTGGACGATTCCTATCTCTACACCTGTCTGGTCCGCCTGCTTGGGCGGCTGGAGGAGACGCCGATGCCGGAGGACGAGGAGCTGGTCCGCTGGTGCGACGAAGTGCTCTTTGACTATGGCGAGCCCTGTCCGGGCGCCCGGAGGAGGGTGAGCCGCACCCTGCGGGTTCTTCTCACGGCCTATGAGTCCGCCCGTCTCAAGCGGGAGGCGGAGGGACTGATCCAGACGCTGGAGGAGCCCGGGGACTGAGCACCTGCGGCTTTTCAATAAATTTTTCCCACGGCGTCACATTTCCCGCATGAAAAGACATATTCAAAATGAAAGGAGGGGAGAGCTGTGGAGGCCTGGCTGGAATCACTGACCGCGCTGCAGCGGGTGATGCTGTTCATCGCAGTCCCTGCCACACTGCTGCTTCTGATTCAGACGGTGATGCTGTTCATCGGACTGGGAGGCGGCGACGGGGACGCTGACGGCGGCGTCGATTTGGATGGAGACGGTATTCCGGATACTGTTGACCTTGATCTGGACGGAGACGGAATTCCCGACGGAGCAGGGCTGGATTTGGACGGGGATGGAATCCCCGACGAGCCCGGCGGGCTCCACGAAGGAGTTCACGCCCACGGAGATGCCGGAGAGGGGGACAGCACCCACGGCGGGTTCTTCAGCGGTCTGCATATCTTTACCATCCGCGGCTTTATCACATTTTTCACCCTGTTCGGCTGGAGCGGCCTGCTCTTCCTGACCTTGGGGATGCACTGGTTCCCGGCCCTGTTCCTGGCGGTACAGATTGGTATCATCGGCATGGTGGCCGTGGCGCTCATCCTCCGGGAGGCTCTCAAGCTCCAGTCCGACGGTACCCTGGACGTCCGCAATGCGCTGGGAGAGCGGGGAAGCGTCTACCTCACCGTTCCCGCCTGTGGGCAGGGGACTGGAAAGGTGAACGTGACCGTGCAGGAGCAGCTGCGGGAGTTTGAGGCAGTCACTGAGGAGAAGGCCCCCATTCCCACCGGATCGGAAATTGTGGTCGTCGGCCTGACGGAGGACGGCGCCCTTGTGGTATCTCCGTTCCTGCCCGAGAGAGAAGAAGTATAAACTGAAGAGCGAATAAAGAAGGAGAGAATTGTATGGATCAGATTATTACACTCGTACTGATTTGCGTCGTAGCGGTCATCCTGTTTTCCCTGGTCCTGTTCCTCATCAAGCGGTACAAGAAGTGCCCGTCCGACAAGGTCATGGTCATCTACGGTAAGGTGGGCAGCAACAAGGACGGCTCTACCCGCAGCGCAAAATGTATCCACGGCGGCGCGGCCTTTATCTGGCCCGTCATCCAGGCCTATGAGTTCCTGGACCTGACCCCCATGTCCATCTCTGTGGACCTGGAGAACGCCCTGTCCCGTCAGAACATCCGCATCAACGTGCCCTCCCGCTTCACCGTGGGTATCTCCACCGAGCCGGGCGTCATGCAGAACGCCGCTGAGCGTCTGCTGGGCCTGCGTCTCCAGGAGATCCAGGAGCTGGCCAAGGACATTATCTTCGGTCAGCTGCGTCTGGTCATCGCCACCATGGACATCGAGGAGATCAACACCGACCGTGACAAGTTCCTGGAGGCCGTGTCCCGCAACGTGGAGGGCGAGCTGAAGAAGATCGGCCTGCGCCTCATCAACGTGAACGTGACCGACATCAGCGACGAGTCCGGCTATATCGACGCCCTCGGCAAAGAGGCCGCCGCCAAGGCCATCAACGACGCCAAGAAGAACGTGGCTGAGCGTGACCGCGACGGTTCCATCGGCGAGGCCAACGCCCACCGCGACCAGCGTATCCAGGTTGCCCAGGCCGACTCCGCCGCCATCCAGGGCGAGAACACCGCTAAGGTGGAAGTGGCCATGTCTAACGCCCAGCGCCGCGAGAAGGAGGCCGAGGCCACCCGTATCGCCACCGCCGCTGAGAAGATCGCCGCCGCCCAGGCTCTGGAGGAGGCCTACGCCGCCGAGCAGAAGGCTGAGGCTGCCCGTGCCGCCCGTGAGAAGGCCACCCAGGAGGCCGACATCATCGTCAAGACCGAGATTGACAAGCGCCGCAAGGAGCTGGAGGCCGAGGCTGAGGCTGAGCAGATTCGCCGCAAGGCCCAGGGCGAGGCTGACGCTATCCGCATGAAGATGGAAGCCGAGGCTGCCGGTAGCCAGGCCCTGCTGATGAAGCAGGCCGAAGGTCTGCGTGAGATCGTGGCCGCCGCCGGCGGCGACGCCGACGAGGCTGTCCGCCTCATGCTGGCCGATAAGATGGAGCAGCTCATGCGCATCCAGGTGGACGCCATCAAGAACGTGAAGATCGACAAGGTCACCGTCTGGGACGGGGGCCAGGGCCAGGACGGCAAGACCGGCACTGCCGGTTATATCTCCGGCCTGATGAAGTCCATCCCTCCCATGAGTGAGATGTTCGACATGGCCGGCATGAACCTGCCCAAGTTCCTGGGGGAGAAGAAGGAGGAGCCCGTACCTCCTCAGCCCACCCCCGAACCCGCCCCCAAGCAGGAGCAGAAGTAATCAAGCCGGGACCGGCATAAAAAGACCGGAGGTCTGCAAAACGCAGGCCTCCGGCCTTTTCCTGTTTCAATATGAAAGGGGGACTCAGTAGGCGGCCACAATGCCGCCGTCGTTGGCGTAGACTGTGCTGATGCCGCCGGTCTCGCAGATGATGACGTCATGGAACCGGCAGGACTTGAGGGCCTGTTCCTTGAGGTAGAAGGCACGCTCCAGGCAGTTGCAGTGGGTGATGCACAGGGTGCGGCCGGCGTGATTCTCGTCGGAGGCCATCATAGAGATCATCTTGCCCAGGGCCTGCTTCATGGAGAGGGCCTGACCCCGCTTGCAGATCTCGCCCTCAGGGGTGGAGCCCATGAGCAGCTTGATTTTCAGCGTGTCGGTCACGATGGACTGGAGCCGGGTGAGACGGCCGTTTTTACGCAGGTTGTCCAGATTCTCCAGCACAAAGAGAGTCTGCATCTCGTTGATATAGCGGGAGGTGCGGCTGACCACGGTCTCAAAATCCTTGCCGGAGGAGGCCAGCTCCTGAATCTTCAGCGCGGTGAGCACCTCGCCGGAGGAGGCGGAGCAGGAGTTGAAGATATGCACGCGGGCGTCGGGGTGTTCCTCCAGGTACATGGCCCGAGCCTGGGCGGCGCTGTTGTGGGAGCCGGACAGCAGGGCGGAGAGGGTAACCACGTAGATGTCGTCCGCGCCGCACTCCATGGCGTCCAGATACTGAGCAGGGGAGGGGCAGGCAGAGGAGGGGGCCTTCTCGCTCTCTTTCATCCGCCACAGCAGGGCGGCCTGGTCAAAGGAGGCGTCGTCGGTCACCACGGTGTCCCCGACCCGGATGGTGAGGGGGACGCTGACAAAGCATCCGCTGCGGAGCATGGCGGGCGTCAGGTCGCAGCAGCTGTCCACAATGATTTTAAAACTCATATCATCAATCTCCAGATGTAATATTGAAAATAAGATTGCTGTACGTGTTATTGTATCATGGGCGCCATGGAATGTAAAGGGAAAAAAGAAAGACAGGCAGAAAAATCACGTCACACGCTGCAATATGACACAAAGCAGCACAAACATGGATTTTTCTGCCTGTAACACTTCTTATGCTTCTGTCCCAGATTCCGCCACAGCTTCCTCCTGGGCGATCTCCTTGAGCAGTTTCTGGTCCTCTTTGGAGGAGAGGTCCAGCTTGGCGTACATATCGGGACGGCGGTCCCGGGTACGGATGATGGACTGCTTCCGCCGCCACTTGGCGATGTTCTTGTGGTCGCCGGAACGGAGAATAGGGGGGACCTTCCGGCCGTGCCACTCCTCGGGGCGGGAGTACTGGGGGTATTCCAGCATGCCGTTCCAGTGGCTCTCGTCCTCAAAGCACTCCGGGTCGGAGAGCACGCCGGGTACCAGCCGGGCCACCGCGTCGGCCACCACCATGGCGGCCAGCTCGCCGCCGGTGAGCACAAAGTCGCCGATGGAGATCTCCTCGTCCACGCACTCCTCAATAAAGCGCTCGTCAATGCCCTCATAGTGGCCGCACACCAGAATCAGGTGGTCGTAGTCGTCCCGCAGGCGCCTGGCGTCTGCCTCCCGGAAGGTCTTGCCGGCGGGGGACATGTAGATGGTGTGGCCGGGACCGTAGGTGTCCGTGATGTGCTTCCAGCACTGGTAGAGGGGGTCGGCCTGCATTACCGCGCCCCGACCGCCGCCGTAGGGATAGTCGTCCACCTGCTTCTGCTTGTTGAGGGTGTAGTCCCGGATCTGGTGGGCCTCAATGCGGATAAAGTCCCGCTCCTGGGCCCGGCCCAGAATGGACTCGTTCATCACGTCGCCAACGGTCATATCAAAGAGGGTCATGATATCAATTCTATACATCGGTCTCCATCCCCTCAATGAGATGCACCCGGATATAGCCGCCCTCCACGTTGGTCTCCTTCAGGAACTCGTCCACTGCGGGAATCAGGTAGGAGTGGGCGCCGCCCTTCACCACGTAGACCTCGTGGGCAGGGGGGGTGAGGATGTCCTTAATCTCGCCCAGCACCTCGCCAGTGTCGGCGTCCCGCACCTCCAGGCCCATCAGGTCGGCCAGGAAGTGTCGGCCGTCGGGCAGCTCCACGCCGGTGCGGTCGATGGACACCTTCTTGCCCTTGAGGCGCATGGCGGCGTTCACGTCGGACACACCCTCCAGGGTGGCCAGCACATTGCCCTTGTGGACCCGGGAAGAACGGATACGGACCGGCTGGCCGTCGATGTAAAGCACATCGAACTGACAGAGAAACTCGGGGCTGTCGCACCAGGGGACAATCTTCACCTCGCCCTGG
>CABIYL020000006.1:122812-202402 GCA_902362925.2 Clostridiales bacterium
ACCTTGCCCATATCCTCGGGAGCGACCCGGAGCTCCAGGACGGTCTCGTCCTCGCCCGCGTGCTCTGTGACGGACACCGCCTCGGGGTGGTCCACCAGGTTCTGGGCGATATAAGTGAGCAATTCCTTCATGCTGCCCTCCATTAGCAGGCTGTCGCTCAGATGGCGTTAGCCTTCTTCAGCAGAGCCTTCACGGTCTCAGTGGGCTGAGCGCCGGTCTTGATCCAAGCCTGGGCGCGGTCAGCGTCAACCTTGATCTCGGCGGGAGTCACCAGGGGATTGTAAGTGCCGATCTCCTCGATGAAGCGGCCGTCACGGGGATAACGGGAGTCAGCCACCACAATACGATAGAAAGGAGCCTTCTTGGCGCCCATCCGACGAAGTCTGATTTTAACCATTGTATCTTCACCTCCAAAATTATTTCACATCTATATGGAAGCGCCCCGGGGGACGCTAACCAACCACGTTAAAAGGGGAATCCGCCCTTTTTGCCAAAACCGCCGAACCCGCCGAAGCGGCCCTTTTTGGCCATCTTCCGCATCCGGCCGCCGGCCATCTGCTTGGTCACCTGCTGCATCATCTCGAACTGCTTGAGCAGCCGGTTCACATCCACCACCTGGGTGCCGCTGCCGGCGGCAATCCGCTTCTTGCGGCTGTTGTTGAGCAGGGAGGGGTTCTCCCGTTCCTCAGGGGTCATAGAGAGGATGATGGCCTCGGTGCGGCCCAGAGCGCGCTCGTCCACGCTGGCGCCTTCCAGCGCCTTGGCGTTGACGCCGGGGAGCATCCCGGCGATGTCGGCCAGGGAACCCATGTTCTTCACCTGGACCAGCTGGTCGTAGAAGTCGGTAAGGGTGAGGCGGTTTTTCCGCATCTTCTGCTCCAGCTCCGCCGCCTTCTGCATGTCAAAGGACTGCTGGGCCTTCTCGATGAGGGAGAGCACGTCGCCCATGCCCAGGATACGGGAGGCCATGCGGTCGGGGTGGAACACCTCAATCTGGTCCAGCTTCTCGCCGGTGCCGATGAACTTGATGGGCTTGCCGGTGACGGCCTTGATGGAGAGGGCCGCACCGCCGCGGGCGTCGCCGTCCAGCTTGGTGAGCATGACACCGGTCAGGTCCAGGGTCTGGTCGAACACCTTGGCGGCGTTGACCGCGTCCTGACCAATCATGGCGTCCACGATGAGGAGAATCTCAGTAGGGGAGACGGCCTCTTTCATGCGGGAGAGCTCAGCCATGAGCTGGTCGTCCACATGGAGCCGGCCGGCGGTATCCAGAAACACGATGTCGTTGCCGTGGGTTCTGGCGTGCTCAATACCGGCCTTGGCAATCTCCACCGGGTCGCCCAGTCCCTGCTGGAACACGGGCACACCCAGCTGTCCGCCCACAACCTCCAGCTGCTGGATAGCGGCGGGACGGAAGGTGTCGCAGGCCACCAGAAGGGGACGCTTGCCGTTCTGCTTCTTCATGAAGCCGGCCAGCTTGGCGCCGTTGGTGGTCTTACCGGCGCCGTTGAGGCCCACCAGCATCACTACCGTGGGCGGCTTGGGGGAGATGGTCAGCTTGGCGCTCTCGCCGCCCATCAGGGCGGTCAGCTCCTCGTTGACGATCTTGACAATCATCTGTGCGGGGGTGAGGCTCTCCAGCACGTCGGAACCCACAGCCCGTTCGGTGACCTTGGCCACAAAGTCCTTGACGACCTTGTAGTTGACGTCGGCCTCCAGCAGGGCCATACGGATCTCCTTCATGGCCTCCTTGACGTCGGCCTCGGTGAGACGTCCCTTGCCCCGCAGGCGCTTAAATGCGTTGGAGAGCTTTTCGGTTAATCCTTCAAATGCCATGGGGTCACTCCTGCTTCATCTGAGCCACGGTGTCCTTAATCTGCCGGCAGAGGGCCTCGATGGCGGGGTCTCCGCTGCCGCGCTGGTCGTTCATCTCCATGATGCCGTCGGCAAAACGGTCGATGTCGGAGAGCTGGGACTGCATCTTCTGGAAGCGGCGGATGATACCCGTCTTGTCCTCCAGCTCCTGCATGATGCCCTCCGCCCGGACGATGACGTCCCGGACGCCCTGGCGGGTGATGTCGTAGTTCTCGGCAATCTCGGCCAGAGAGAGGTCCTCATTATAATAGAGGTCAAAGAATTCCTTCTGACGGTCGGTGAGCATATCACCATAAAAGTCGAACAGGAGCGCCATGCGGTAAGCCTGGTTTTTCATTCTTCAGCCTCCTTTCAGTTTCGTAAAGCGCATCAGCTTTACAACGTTGGTTATGATACAATATTTTGTGGTTTTTGTCAAGACGAAAATGGGGGATAACGAAGGGAAATTTTCCGTCAACCTGAACAGAGGGCTGCGGGAGCTCCTTTTCCGGGCCGTGGGGACAATCTTTTGGATTTGGGGGTGTCAAACAGGGGGATTCGTTGTATAATAAGGCTTGTCAATTTTTCCATAGGTCTCTGACAAATCCGTCCAAAGGGGCGGACAGCAGAGAGACCAGAAAGGATGAGTGCGGATGACCCAAGTCACCCGAACGGAACTGCTGCCCGGCGTGTATCTCACGGCGGTGCACACCATGAAATTCAAATCCTCCTATATGGGGATTCAGCTCCTCACGCCCCTGAGTGAGGAGCATGCCGCCGCCAACGCCCTGGTCCCCATGGTGCTGCGGCGGGGCACCGAGCGCTGCCCGGACATGGAGCGGCTGTCCGCCGCCCTGGACGAGCTGTACGGCGGATCGGTGGAGCCCATTGTCCGCAAGAAGGGCGAGACCCAGTGTGTGGGCTTTGTGGCCAGCTTCCTGGACGACGCCTATGTGCCCGACGGCACCCCCATTCTGGAGAATGCAGCCGCTCTGCTGGGAGAGCTGCTGCTCACCCCTGCCAGAGAGAACGGCGGTTTTGTCTCCGCCTACGTGGAGCGTGAGCGGGCCAATCTGGTGGACCGAATCCGGGCCCAGGTCAACGACAAGCGGCAGTACGCCGTGCTCCGGCTGATACAGTTGATGTGCCAGGGGGAGCCCTACGGCGTGGACCGGCTGGGCAGCGAGGCCAGCGCCGCCGCCATCACCGGCGAAGCCCTTTGGGAGCGCTACCAGGCCCTGCTGTCCGGCGCCCGGGTGGAGCTTTATTTCTCCGGCTCCGCTCCCTTTGAGCGGGTGGAGGCCGCCTTCCGCAGCGCCCTTGCCGGGCTGAAGGGTCGGACGGCTGCCCCCGTCTCCGTCTGCCGGAATACGCTCAGCGGGGGAGAGGAGAACCCCCGGAACTTTGAGGACGCACTGGACGTGACCCAGGGCAAGCTGTCCATCGGTCTGCGTACCGATATTAAGGTGACGGACCAGGAGTATCCCGCTCTGATGCTCTTCAACGCCGTGTTCGGCGGCACCACCACCTCCAAGCTCTTCCTGAATGTAAGAGAGAAGCTGTCCCTGTGCTACTACGCCAGCTCCCAGCTGGAGAAGTTCAAGGGCCTGATGCTGGTGTTCTCCGGCGTGGAGTTTGACAAGCGGGAGGATGCTCAGAGCGAGATTCTCGCCCAGCTAGAGAAATGCCGCCGGGGCGAGATTGAGCCCTGGGAGCTGGAGGCCGCACGCCGCAGCGGAGTGAACAGCCTGAAGAGCATGCTGGACAGCCAGGGCCGCATGGAGGACTTCTGGCTGGGGCTGGCTGTTGAGCCCGGGGACGGGCCCGAGGACCTGGCCGCCAGGCTGGAGCAGGTCACCGTGGACCAGGTGGCCGCCGCTGCCCGCCGGGTACGGCTGGACAGCATCTATTTCCTCAAGGGGAAGGAGGAACAGCAGTGAATCGTATGGAATACCCCCGGATGGGGGAGACGGTCTTTTCTGCCCGGCTGGACAACGGACTGACCGTGTATGTGGACGTAAAGCCCAGCTTCCAGAAGAGCTTCGCCTTTTTTGCCACCGACTACGGCGGAATGGACATGAAGTTCCAGATGGACGGCCAGTGGTACGACACCCCCGCCGGCGTGGCCCATTTCCTGGAGCACAAGACCTTTGATACCAAGGACGGCAACGCCCTCCAGGATCTGGCCGCCAACGGCGCCAGTCCCAACGCCTTCACCAGCTCGGCCATTACGGGCTACTATTTTGAGAGCACCGAGAAGTTCTATGAGAATCTGAAGATTCTCCTCTCCTTTGTCTCCCAGCCCTACTACACCCAGGAGAGTGTGGACAAGGAGCAGGGCATCATCGGCCAGGAGATCCGGATGATTGAGGACGACCCGGAGAACCAGGTCTACTACGCCATGCTGGAGGGCCTGTACGCCCATCACCCCATCCGTGTCTCGGTGGCCGGGACCATCGAGTCCATCTCCCACATCACGGCGGATACCCTGAACCTGTGCCACAGCGCCTTCTACAACCCCGGCAACATGGTGCTCTGCGTGGCGGGCAACGTGGACCCGGAGAGGGTGCTGGAGATGGCCCGGGAGATTCTGCCCAGGGAGGGCAAGGGCTCCATCGCCAGGGACTACGGTTCCGCTGAGCCCGCAGCCGCGGCCAAGAGCCGGACGGAGCTGAAGATGGAGGTGTCCACCCCCATTTTCCAGCTGGGCTGGAAGATGGAGCCGGCGCCCAAGGGGGAGGAGCAGTTCCGGCAGAAGCTGATTGCCGAGCTTGCCTGCGAGGCCCTGCTGGGCAACTCCAGTCCGCTGTATGTCCGTCTGTACCGGGACGGCCTGATCAACAGCAGCTTCTCCTACGGCTTTGACGGCTATCCCTCCTGCGCCTACGCCATGGCCGGCGGCGAGAGCACCGACCCGGATGCTGTGGCCGCAGCCATTGCCGACGAAGCGGCCCGGATTGGCAGGGAAGGCGTGGATGCCGCCCTCTTTGCCCGGCTGAAAAAGGGCCTGTACGGCGCCAAGGTGCGCAGCCTCAACTCCTTTGAGAACATCTGCGTGGGCATGGCCCAGGCCTATTTCGCGGGTTACGACATGCTCCGGTTCCCCGAGGTCTTTGAGGGCATCAGTCAGGCGGACGTGGAGGCGTGCATCCGCACCTGCTTTACGCCGGATCGTGCGGCGCTGGCCGTGGTGCAGCCGGGGGAGGGACAGGCATGACCAACACCGTCTCCTTTCCCGGCCTGGGGCTGGAGTTCACCCTGAACCGGGTGGCGGCCAGCCCCTTCGGCTTCAACATCTACTGGTACGCCGTCATCATCGTCTCAGGCGCCATTCTGGCCTGGTTCTACTGCAGCCGCAAGGGTCCCAAGCTGGGCATCAGCGAGGACGACCTGACCGACCTTCTCATCTTTGCCGTGCCCCTTGCCCTGGTAGGGGCGCGGCTGTACTACATCCTGTTCTACCTGGACCTGTTCAAAAACGAGGACGGCAGTCTGAATTTTGGCAAGATGCTGGACGTGCGGGACGGCGGACTGGCTATCTACGGCGGCGTCATCGCGGCAGTGATTGTGCTGTTCTTTGTCTGCCGGTACAAGAAGATCCCCTTCCTGGCCTTTGCCGACCTGGGCGGCATGGGTCTGCTCATCGGCCAGTGCATCGGCCGGTGGGGCAATTTCGTCAACGTGGAGGCCTACGGCGGCCTGACCGACCTGCCCTGGCGGATGTGCTCGGAGAAGATTGCAAACGAGCTGTACGCCAAGGGACTGGTGGACGCCGCCGGGTGGCAGCAGGTGGTAGACGGTACCCTGGGCGTCCATCCCACGTTTTTCTACGAGTCGGCCTGGAACCTGGTGGGCTTCCTGCTCATTGTGCTCATCTCCCGGAAGTGGCGCAAGTTCGACGGCCAGCTCTTCTTTACCTATCTGGCCTGGTACGGTGTGGGCCGCGGCATCATCGAGGGCATGCGCACCGACAGCCTCTACTTTATGAATACCCCCATCCGGGTGTCCCAGGTGCTGGGCTTTGCCTCCGCGCTGGCGGCAATCATCCTGTGGGTGTGGTTCTACCTGCACCGGCCCGATCCGGATCAGCTGTGGGTGCACCGCCGGGCTGCCCTGGAGGCAGCCAAAGCAGCCAACGAGAAAAAGGAGGACGAGGACAATGGCAGCGACCATCATTGACGGAAAGGCCCTGGCGGCCAAGTGCAAAGCCAGAATCAAGGAAGAGGTGGAGCACCTCTCCAAGCGGCCCGGTCTGGCCGTCATCATCGTGGGGGACAATCCCGCCTCCCGCATCTACGTCAACCACAAGAAGAAGGACTGTGCCGAGTGCGGCATTTACAGCGAGGAGTACGCTCTCCCCGAGTGTGCCCGGCAGGAGGAGCTGCTGGAGCTCATCGACCTGCTCAACGGCAGGGCGGACATCGACGGCATTCTGGTCCAGCTGCCGCTGCCTGCTCAGTTTGACGAGAAGGCGGTGCTCAACGCCATTGACCCCGGCAAGGACGTGGACTGCTTCCACCCCTACAACGTGGGCCAGCTGATGATTGGGGAGCACACCTTCCTGCCCTGTACCCCCGCCGGTGTGATGGCCATGCTGGACGAGTACGGCATTGACCCCGCCGGAAAGCACGCGGTGGTGGTGGGCCGCTCCAACATCGTGGGCAAGCCCCAGGCCATGCTGCTGCTCCAGCGCCACGCCACGGTGACCATCTGCCACTCCCGCACCCCCAACTTGGCTGAAATCACCCGCCAGGCCGACATTCTGGTGGCGGCAGTGGGGAAGACCGGCCTCATCACCGCCGACATGGTGAAGGAGGGGGCCGCCGTCATCGACGTGGCCATGAACCGGAACGAGGAAGGCAAGCTCTGCGGCGACGTGGACTTTGAGGCCGTAAAGGAGAAGGCCTCCTTCATCACCCCGGTGCCCGGCGGCGTGGGACCCATGACCCGGGTTATGCTGCTGGAGAACACCCTCACCGCGGCAAAGGTCCACGGGAAATAAGAAAAAGAGCCTGGAGCACGAGAAATGTGCTCCAGGCTCTTTTTATAACAGGGAAGAAGAGTGCAAAAAGGCCCCTGCGCTTAAGCGCAGGGGCCTTTTCTCAGTTCAGAGAGAATCACACGGCGCGGGTGACCTTACCCGAACGGAGGCATCTGGTGCACACATAGACGTGCTTGGGCGCACCGTCCACGATCGCCTTAACACGCTTCACGTTGGGCTTCCAGGGACGGTTGGTGCGGCGGTGAGAGTGGGACACCTGAATGCCGAACACAACGCCCTTGTCGCAAAATTCACACTTGGCCATTCGCTAAACCTCCTCGCTCGTCAGGTTTTGCTTACAAAGCATCGACTGATATAATAACAGAAACTGTGGGAAAATGCAAGCTTTTTTTCAAAGAAAGATAAATTGGACAAAAACAAGGGCAAACTATGGGGAAAGAGGGAAGAATGGCCGTATTTTCGTCCGTACAGGTGGAGAATAAAAAGCCAGGAAATTTAATCCAGTCCTGCCGCGGCCACCAGATCGGCCATGGAATAGAGGCCGGGCTTCTCTACGCCGGCCAGGAAACGGGCCGCCTTGACCGCGCCGGCGGCAAAGACCTCCCGGGACTGGGCGGAGTGGTGCAGCTCGATGACCTCGTCCCGTCCGGCGAAGATAATCTCGTGGTCGCCCACGATGGTGCCGCCCCGGACGGAGGAGATGCCAATCTCATGGGGGTCTCTGGGCTTGCGGACGGACTGCCGCTCATAGACGTACTGGGGCTGATAGGGGAGGGCGGAGGCGGCAGCATCGGCGATCATCAGGGCGGTGCCGCTGGGGGCGTCCACCTTGCGGTGGTGGTGCCGCTCCACAATCTCCACGTCGTAGTCGCTGCCCAGGATGGAGGCCGCACGGCGCACCAGCTCCAGCAGCACATTGATGCCCAGGGACATGTTCCCGGAGCGGAAGATGGGCACCAGCTTTGCCGCCTCGTCAATGGCGGTCAGCTGCTCCTGGGAGTAGCCGGTGGTGGCCAGGACCAGGGGGACCTTGCGGGTGGTGCCGAAGTCCAGCAGGCCCTGGAGGGCGGCGGGGCTGGAGAAGTCGATGACCGCGTCCACCTCGCCGTCAAAGTCGGCGGGGGAGGTGCACACCTTGAAGTCCCGGTCGCTGTTGCCCAGGATATCAAAGCCCACGGCGATTTCAATGTCCGGTGCGGAGCGGCAGATGTCCTCCACCACACGGCCCATGTGGCCGTTGCAGCCGGAAATGCCAATTCGGAGCATAATTCAACGTCCCTTTCCGGATAAAATCAGAGCAGACCCATCCGCTGCATGGAGGCCCGCAGGGTCTCCATGTGGGCGGGGGAGATGTCGCACAGGGGCAGACGGAGGCCGCCGGCCTTCATTCCCATCAGGTCCATGGCGGCCTTGATGGGGATGGGGTTGACCTCAATAAAGAGGGCGTCGATGAGGTCCATGTACTCCACCTGGAGCTTGGAGGCGGCGGCAAAGTCGTTGTCCAGGCACAGGTGGCTCATCTCCACCATGGTCTTGGGGACGATGTTGGCGGCCACCGAGATGACGCCCTTGGCGCCCAGGCTCATCATGGGAACCACCTGGTCGTCGTTGCCGGACCAGATGTAGAAGTCGTCCCCGCAGAGGAAGCGGGTGTGGGCCAGCAGGGAGAAGTTGCCGCTGGCCTCCTTGACGCCGTTGAACCGGGGGTTCTCGGAGAGAATCTTGTAGGTCTCGGCGGCGAAGGAAACGCCGGTACGGGAGGGCACATTATAGAGGATGATGGGCAGCTCCACCCGGTCGGCGATATACTCGTAGTGCTTGATAAGACCGGTCTGGGAGCACTTGTTGTAGTAGGGCGTCACCAGCAGCAGGGCGTCGGCGCCGGAGTCCTGGGCGTGCTGGCACAGGTACACGGCGGCGGTGGTGTCGTTGCTGCCGGCGCCGGCGATGACCTTGACACGGTGGTTGACGTGCTTGACGCAGAACTCCACGGCGGCGATGTGCTCCCGGATGCTCATGGTGGAGCTCTCACCGGTGGTGCCGCAGACGCACAGGGCGTCGATGCCGCTGGCAATCTGGGCGTCAATCTGGGCGGCAAAGGCGTCGTAGTTGATGGCGCCGCTGTCGTCAAAAGGGGTGACCAGCGCGGTGCAGGCGCCGGTAAAGACGGGCTCTCTCATAGATGTGACCTCCTCAAAGTCGGGATGGGTAAGAAATCAGGCGCGGGGCTCGATGTAGCCCTCGGCGCACAGCAGCTCGGCCAGCAGCACGCCGCCGCCGGCAGCGCCCCGGAGGGTGTTGTGGGACAGGCAGACGAACTTGTAGTCGTACTGGGTGTCGGGACGGAGACGGCCCACGGAGATGGCCATGCCGCCCTCCAGCTCACGGTCCAGCTTGGCCTGAGGACGGTCGGGCTCCTCGAAGTAGTGGATGAACTGCTTGGGGGCGGTGGGCAGGTCCAGCTCCTGGGCACGGCCCTTATAGGACTCCCACAGGGCCTTGATCTCCTCCTCGGTGGGCTTGTGCTCAAAGTCCACGAACACGGCGGCGGTGTGGCCGTTGGACACGGGCACACGCAGGCACTGGGAGGTGATGGCGGGGGAGTCGGCGGTGACGATGACGCCGTTTTCCAGCTTGCCCCACACCTTCAGGGGCTCCTTCTCGCTCTTCTCCTCCTCGCCGCCGATGTAGGGGATCAGGTTATCCACCATCTCGGGCCAGGTCTTGAAGGTCTTGCCCGCGCCGGAGATGGCCTGGTAGGTGCAGGCCAGCACCCGTTTGAGGCCGAAGGCCTCCTTCAGGGGGTGCAGGGCGGGGACATAGCTCTGGATGGAGCAGTTGGACTTGACGGCGATAAAGCCGCGGGTGGTGCCCAGGCGGCGGCGCTGGGCCTCGATGACCCGGATGTGGTCGGCGTTGATCTCAGGCACCACCATGGGCACATCGGGCGTCCAGCGGTTGGCGGAGTTGTTGGACACCACGGGGCACTCGTGGCGGGCGTAGCTCTCCTCCAGGGCCAGAATCTCGTTCTTCTTCATGTCCACCGCGCAGAAGACAAAGTCCACCATAGCGGCGATTTTATCCACGTCCTCCTGGGCGTTCATGACGACCAGCTTCTTGGCCTCCTCGGGCATGGGGGTGTCCATGGCCCAGCGGTCGCCGATGGCCTCCTCATAGGTCTTGCCGGCGCTGCGGCCGCTGGCCGCCACAACGGTGAGATTGAACCAGGGATGATGCTCCATCAGGGTGACAAAACGCTGGCCCACCATACCGGTGGCGCCGATAACGCCTACTTTGTACTGCTTCATGTTCAGGACCTCCATCGCTCTCTTTTAACTTTATGCTATTCCGGAGCAGGCCGGTTTAAGACCAGCTCCGGGAGGGAAACCAAGATGAATCGCCGCAGATTGAAAAATGTCTCAGAATAAAAAAAGAAATCAGCGGGTTTACATACCGGCTGATTTTGTACTATAATGTCAGAGACGGTCACCGTCCCCGGCACTACAAAAGCAGACAGCACTCCGCCGGAGGACCGGCGACAGTCGCAGGGCTGATGTGCCCGGCGCCCAGGAAAGACGGTTCCGTACCCGCATTTCCTTCGGCGGCTTTCCCTTTGACGCGGGTCGCAGGGCCAACGGAGCCCTCACCGCGCTACTTTTGAAAACCGCAACCTCTATCTTGCAGTGATTCAGTTGATTTTTGAAAATAGTATCACAACCGCTTTGCCCTGTCAATACAGGGAATGGCGGCTATCCCAGAGATTTGGAGTTTCCTATGAAAAAAACGCTGATGAAATTCGCCGCGCTGGCCCTTGCAGCCACGCTGACCCTTCCCGTGCTTCCCACAGCTGCTCAGGCGGCAGGCATCCCCATGAGCGCCAGCATCCGCATCGGGCTGACCTACGGCACCGACGCCGTCCCCGGTGCCAACCTGCTCAACAGCACCGGCAGCGGCTACCGGCTGGGCTACTATGACGACAGCCTCAGCTTTGTCCAGCTGGGCTACACCACGGAGACCGGCATCTCTATCGTCAAGACCCAGAACGTGTGGTACGGACCGCTCTCCAACGGTCTGAGCGGCTACACGGATACCCAGACCTCCTCTATCGCCGTGGGCTGCTACCACATCCAGCTGCCGGGCACCTACACTACCTTTGAAGAGGCGTCCGCCGCAGCAGCGGCCGTATCCGGCGGCTTTCCCGCCTGGACCAACGGGACCTATACCGTGCGGGTGGGGGCTTACCTCACCTCGGAGGATGCCAACACGGCCCTGACTGCACTGGGCGTCTCGGGCGCCACGGTCACCGGCACCAGCAGCTACGGCGTGTCCGTGGTCAAGACGGGCACAAGCACCATTCTCTTTCAGTTTGACGGCGGCTCGTCCCTGTCCCTGGGCGTGATGCCCGGACTGGACAACTCGGTCAAGACCCTGACCTGGTACGCCAAGCAGAAGTACTACGGCGGGTTCCGCTACCAGCGCATCAACGGCGGCAACCTGACAGTGGTCAATGTGGTGGACCGGGAGGACTACATCAACTGCGTCATCTCCCAGGAGATGAGCCCCTCCTGGCCGTTGGAGGCCCTGAAGGCCCAGGCGGTCACCGCCCGGAGCTACGCCGCCTCCTGCACGGGACGCCACACCTCCAGCGGCTTCGACCTGTGCGCCACCACCCACTGCCAGGCCTATCCCGGCGCAGGCTCTGTCAACGACAATACATACCGGGCGGCTCAGGAGACGTCGGGACAGTACGTGTGGTACAACGGCTCCATTGCGGAGACCTATTATTCCTCCTCGGACGGCGGCGCCACCGAGAGCGCCAAGAACGTCTGGGGCGGCGACCTGCCCTACCTGGTTGGCGTCATGGACCCCTGGGAGGCCACGGTGGCCAGCAAGATCCCCGGCTACAACTGGAGCTACACCTTTACCGCCGACGAGCTGGCGGCCAAGCTGCGCGCCTCCGGCCGCAACTGCGGCACGCTGGCCAGCGTGCGGGTGTCGGAATACACGGCAACAGGAAATGTAAGGTCGCTGACCTTTACGGATACAAAGGGCAGCAGCTGGACCATCACCGGCTGCGACAACTGCCGGATCTTCCTGGGTGTCAAATCGCCCCGGTTCACCGTCACCGGCGGAAGCGGCGGGAGCTACTACGTCAACGAGGACGGCGGAACACTGTCCTCTGTCTCGGGGGCCTACGCCATTGACGGCAGCGGCAATGTGTCCGCCATCAGCGGCACACCCTATGTCATCACCGGCAGCGGCACAGAGGTGTTGACCGCCTCCGGCTCCACAGGCGGCAGCTTCACCTTCACCGGAACCGGCTACGGCCACAACGTGGGCATGAGCCAGTGGGGCGCCTACGCCATGGCCCAGGCAGGGAAGACCTATGTGGACATTCTGAAGTTCTACTACACCGGCGTGGAAATCCGATAAGGAAACCGGCGTGCTATTTTCAATCTGAAAGCAGGGAACAACAAGAGCATGGAACTGAAAACATCTGATTTTTACTACGACCTTCCCCAGGAGCTGATTGCCCAGACGCCGCTGGACCGGCGGGACGGCTCCCGGCTGATGGTGCTCAACAAGGAGACGGGGGAGACCTCTCACCACCACTTCTATGAGCTGCCCAACTTCCTCCGTCCCGGCGACTGCCTGGTGCTCAACGACTCCCGGGTGCTGCCCGCTCGTCTGCTGGGCCACCGTGAGCCCACGGGCGGCGCAGTGGAGGTGCTGCTGCTCATCGACCGTGGCAACAAGGTCTGGGAGTGTCTGGTGCGGCCCGGACGGAAGGTGAAGCCGGGCACCAAGCTCTCCTTCGGCGACGGCCTGCTGACCGCCGACGTGCTGGAGGAGGTAGAGGGCGGAAACCGGCTGATTGAATTCCACTACGAGGGAATTTTCCTTGAAATTCTGGAGCGGCTGGGCAAGATGCCTCTGCCGCCCTACATCAAGGAGGAGCTCAACGACCCGGAGCGGTACCAGACCGTGTACTCCCGGGAAGTGGGCTCCGCCGCCGCCCCCACCGCCGGCCTCCACTTCACCAAGGAGTTGCTGGCGCAGATTGAGGCCATGGGCGTACGCCTGGCCTATGTGACCCTCCATGTTGGTCTGGGCACCTTCCGACCTGTGAAGGAGGAGAACATTACAGACCATGAGATGCACGCCGAGTACTGCATGATCTCCCAGAAGACGGCGGACATCATCAACGAGACCAGGGCCAACGGCGGCCGGGTCATCTGCGTGGGCACCACCTCCTGCCGGACCATTGAGAGCTGGGCCGCTGAGGACGGCACCCTGAAGGAGAGCGCTGGCTGGACCAGCATCTATATCTACCCCGGCTACCGCTTCAAGGCGCTGGACTGCCTCATCACCAACTTCCATCTGCCCGAGTCCACCCTGGTGATGCTGGTCTCCGCCCTGGCCGGCCGTGAGAACATCCTGAACGCCTATGCGGAGGCGGTGCGGGAGAAGTACCGGTTCTTCTCCTTCGGCGACGCCATGTTTATCTGTTAAAACGCAACAACGGCCCTGCCGCAGAACTTGCGGCAGGGCCGTTTTATGCTGTTGGGCGTTCAGGGGGTGTTGATGACCACAGAGGTGCCGTCCCAGTCCACGACAAAGCCCAGAGTCTCGCCCAGGTCCCGGAGCTTGAAGTAGGTGTATCCAGCGCCGGAGACGTCGGTGATGGTGATGGCGTGGAGGTCGGTCTTGACGCCGTTCACCAGGACGGAGGCCTGGTTGTCCGTGTAGCTCTGGTCGCCGGAGAAGGGTGTGGACATCTCAGAGCCGTTGGGGGTGGTGTAGGCCGCGTTGGTGGTGATGGTGATGGCTCCAGCGGCGCCGTCCCAGCCCACGTTGAACTGGGCGGCAGTGCCGTTGAGCACGTGGGCCACGTCCCGCAGCTTGAGATAGTTGGTGCCGTTGCCGTTGGCGTCCTTGAGCATGTAGGCGTCAAAGTCCACAGCCTGGCCGTTCACCAGGATGGGGCAGGGGGTGGCGTAGGCGGTGTTGACAGCGGGCTGCTCAGGCGTCTCGGGCACGGACGCACCGTCAGGCGCAATGACGGCGTAGCGGGCCTTCTCACCATCAGCGGTCTGGTAGACGAGATAATCTCCGTCCTTCACGCCGGTCAGAGGCAGCCGGTCGCCATCATTGGGGCCGCCGGTGATGGTGAGGGGAGACTGGAACGTAAGGGAGGAGTCGCTGCCGCTGAGATGGAAGTCCACGGCGCTCCGTTTATTTCCCTGGAGGGTGAGGGAGCCGGTGCCCGTGATGGTAATGTGTTCTCCGTTGCTCAATGTGGACAGGCCCAGCTGCTCAGCCTTGTTGACGCTGCCATCCGCCAGGCACAGCGTCCAGTTGTCGGAATTTCCGGAATAGGCGGAGAAATAGACGTTTTTGCAGTCAAGCCCGTTCAGGGTGAGGGTCTGGGTGGCGCTGTCATAGCTCCAGCCGTCGCCGCTGGCGCTCTCGTCCACATAGCAGCCCACGAGGGTCCCGTCCCTGTAAAGGATTTCGATGTCGTAGAGGCTGCCGCCTGCCAGGGCGGGGACGGACAGGCTCAGGCAGAGCGCCAGAGCCAGGAGGAGGGACAGGAAGGTCTTTCTTTGCTTCATGTGCGGGTTCATCCTTTCTTGTATGCCGGTTTCCGGCTGTGTGGCGTTCCCGGGTCCGGCATACAGGGCATTCTTGAAAATGGCGGAAAATCCACCTATAATGAATAGCGATGTATCACAGGACGGAGGAACGCCGGTATGGTCAGTGTAGTGTTGGAGAAGGACGGTTTCAAGGTGTTGCGCACAAACGCCGGCCTTCCTGTAAAAATTAGCATGCCGTGCCCCGCGGAGAAGGCGAACCGTCCATGACCACCATACAGACATACGCCCTGAACGCCCTGTTGGGCATCCCCCAGACAGCGATACAGATTTGGGTATTTCTCCGTCTCTTCTATGTGCGGCGGCCGGTCTGCTGAGGGGAAGGGCAAGACCATTCTCTTCGGTATTTCCCAGATGGCGCTGATGCTGCTTGCGGACCTGATGTACAGCCGGTCGCTGACTGTGCTGCTGGGAGACAATATTCTCAATGAGCTGCTCCTCCATCCGGTGCTCCTCACCTCCATCAAGCTGCTCTATGCTCTCTTTCTCCTGCTGCTGAATTTTGGGTTTTGCAGCATCTGGAGCAGGCTGGTCAGCCACGGAGAGACGGGGTGGGACGCGCCGTTTCTGCTGTTCATTCTGGGGCAGTGCGTGTCCATCATCATGCTGGACTATTTCATCTGGACGCTGACCCCCGAGATGCCGCTGACGCTCTCTCTGCTCTGCCTGCTGGTGGGCGTGCTTCTGGTGTCGGGCGTCGTGCTGCTCCGCCTGTTTGCCCAGGCGAAGGAGTATTATCGCGCCCAAGAGCGTCAGCGGATGCTGGAACGTCAGCTGGACCTGCGGCGTGCCAGGCAGAGTGAGCTGGAGGCCAACACCAGACAGGTGGGTCAGCTGAGCGACCAACTCCGCGGCCAGCTGGAGGCGGCACGGCAGTCCATCAGCGAGAGAGACCTTCCACGTGCCGGCGGTGCGTTGGACCGTGCGTCCAAGCAGCTGAAGGCGGTGCAGGGTACCTACTGCGCCCATCCGGTCATAGATGCCGTGCTGGCCGACAAGGTCAGACGATGTGAAGCAGAGCATATCCGGCTGGAGCTTGCCCTTGACCTGCCGCCGGAGCTGCCGCAAGACGGTCCGGCGCTGTGCAGCCTGTTTGGAAATCTGCTGGACAACGCGGTGGAGGCCTGCCTCCGCCTGCCCGAAGGCGAGCGGGTTATCCGCTGCCGGGCCGGCTGCCGTGGCGGCTATCTGGTGGTGGAGGAGGAAAATCCTCTGCCTCCACCCCTGGACGAGGCCGCTCGACAGAGCCGTGTCAGAGCGGGCCGTGGCCTCGGGCTGGAGATTCTGTCCGGTATTGCCCGGCGGTACGGGGGAGAAGTGGAGACGCAGCAGGGAGACGACCGCTTTCAGGTTACTGTCTGGCTGGGGCTGGATGCTCTGCCGGAGGGAGAGGGGGAGAACCATGGATAAGCTCTGTCCGCTGGCGGTCTTTTTCCTGTTCTTCATCCCCAGCGCCTTTTTTTACCGCTTCTGCAAAAAGAGCGTACTCCCCCGGTGGCGGTACGCCCTTGTTTTGCTCCCAGGCAGCCAGGGTGCTGTGCTGGCGGTCATTCTGTCCGTCATACAGTCCTTCCCGCAGGAGGGCAGCGGCGCCCGGTGGCTGTTTTCTCTCTTGCTGCCGGTCCATCTGCTGGCGGACGTGCTGCTGCTCCGACTTCTTGGCCGGCTTGAGGACGGTTACCAGAACCGCAGCCGCAAGGCCGAGCTGGAGCATCAGCTGGCGTTGCTGGATGCCTACTATGCCAGCCTTCTGGAGCGGGAACAGGCTGTCCGCCGGATGCGGCATGATATCAACAACCATCTGCAGACTATCGCGTGTCTGCTGGAGCGGGGCGATGTAGTGGCGGCCGGAGCGCATCTGGACCGCCTGGACGCTCTGCTGGCGGCATCCGGGAAGCTGCCGGAACACCCTGCCGGGGAGGTGGAAGACCATGTGGAATGTGCTGATTTGTGACGACCAGCGGGAGCAGTGCGGGCGGCTGAAGGAGCTGCTCGGGGAGGACCCGGAGCTGCGGGTCTCCTGCTGTACCTCAACACGGGAGCTGGTGGAGATTTGTGCCGCCCGGCGGCCTGATATCCTTCTGATGGATATCTGTCTGGGGGAGGAGAGCGGGATTGAGCTGGTCAAGTGCCTGACGCCTGAGACAGCAGGCGTTCAGGTTATCTATGTGACGGGGTACGTGGAGTACTGCACCAAGGTCTATGAGACGGAGCACATCAGCTTTCTGCTCAAGCCGGTGGACAGGTCGGAGCTGCTTCAGGCCGTAACCAGGGCAAAGGAACGGCTGGTACGCCGCCGCACAGAGGGGCTGACGCTCCAGACCAAGAGTGCGGTCTACTTTCTGCCCTTTGCCGGAATCCGGTTTCTGGAGAGCCAGGGGCGGCTGGTGCGCTGCGTAACCGACCATGGAACCTGCGAGAGCTATTCCAGGCTGAGTGAGCTGGAAGGCCAGCTGAACGACCGCTTTTTCCAGTGTCACAAGAGCTTTGTGGTGAACATGGACCGGGTCACCGCCTTTGCGTCCACCTGCTTCACGCTCAGCACCGGGGAGCAGATTCCGGTCAGTACGCGCCGGAGGGCGGAGGCCAGACTGCGCTTTCTCCAGTCACTGAAGGAGGGCTTCCCCGAGGGGAGCAGAAGCGGAACCTAGCGATTGACGGCAGCCCATCCCGGGAATATGCTGTGTTTTCTCTGGGCCTCTTGCCAAGCGGAGGCGGTTTTGCTATGATAATGTCCGATGAACAGACCGCGGGGCGGTTGTTTGGCTAGATTGAATGTAAAAGGAGTTTTTGCGTGTTTGAAGTAGTCAAGACTGAGGGCAGAGCCCGGCGTGGCGTGTTTACCTGCGCCCACGGCACGGTACAGACCCCTGTTTTTATGAACGTGGGCACCCAGGGCGCCATCAAGGGCGCGGTGTCGGCTCATGATTTGAAAGAGATCGGCTGTCAGGTGGAGCTGTCCAACACCTATCACCTCCATCTCCGTCCCGGTGACGGCGTTGTGAAGGAGATGGGCGGCCTCCACAAGTTTATGGACTGGAGCGGCCCCATTCTCACCGACTCCGGCGGGTTCCAGGTGTTCTCTCTGTCCGGCCTGCGGAAGATCACCGAGGAGGGCGTCACCTTCGCCTCCCACATCGACGGACGCCGGGTCTTTATGGGCCCGGAGGAGAGCATGCGCATCCAGTCCAACCTGGGCAGCGACATCGCTATGGCCTTTGACGAGTGCGTGGCCAACCCCTCCACCCGGGAGTATGTCAAGCCCTCCTGTGAGCGGACGCTGCGGTGGCTGGCCCGGTGCAAGGAGGAGCACGACCGGCTCAACAGCCTGTCCGACACGGTCAATCCCCACCAGATGCTCTTCGGCATCAACCAGGGCGGCATTTACCCCGACCTGCGTGTGTGGCACATGAAGGAGACCGCCAAAATCGACTGCGACGGCTATGCCATCGGCGGCCTGGCGGTGGGCGAGCCCACTCAGACCATGTACGACATCATCGATGCCGTGGAGCCCCACATGCCTAAGGACAAGCCCCGGTATCTGATGGGCGTGGGCACGCCCTCCAATATCATTGAGGCGGTTGCCCGGGGTGTGGACTTTTTTGACTGCGTCATGCCCGCCCGCAACGCCCGCCACGGTAAGCTGTATACCTGGGAGGGCACGCTGAACATCAAGAACGAGAAGTACAAGACCGACCCCACCCCCATCGATCCCACCTGCACCTGTCCAGCTTGCAGTTCCTTCTCCCGTGCCTACCTGCGCCACCTGTTCGCGGCAGGGGAGATGCTGGCCATGCGCCTGGCGGTGCTCCACAATCTCCACTTCTACAATGAGCTGATGGTCCGCATCCGGGCGGCTCTGGATGAGGGCACCTTTGAGGAGTTCCGCCGCACGTACAGCGGAAAATTGGACGCGCCCATCGGAAATTCTTAAAGAGGACTTGCCAAGCGGAGCGAATGCCGCTATAATGTATAAAGTTGCCACAGGGCAAGGGGCAGAAATACTATATTTGGAGGAATTGACCTTGGATATCATTTCCATTGTAATGATCGTCGCAATGCTGGCCATCTTCTATTTCCTGCTCATCCGGCCGGAGAACAAGAAGAAAAAGGCTATGGCCGAGATGCGCAACAGCCTGGCTGTTGGCGATCTGATCACCACCATCGGCGGTATCGTGGGCACCATCTGCGCCGTCAAGGAGGACACCATTGTCATCGAGACCGGTGCCGACCGTGTGCGCATTGAGTTCACTAAGTGGGCTGTGTCCACCAAGGGCACTCAGACCTCTGAGGATGCCGCTCCCGCCAAGGACGAGAAGGAAAAGAAGTAAAATTCCCCGCTGTCAGAGCAGCCGGCCGCAGATGCGGCCGGCTGCTTTTTTCCTGTCCGCAGCACCCTTAGAAAAAAGCAGACATGCCGGACGAAACCGGGGCATATACTCCACCAGACAAGCACAATGTCTGGGAGGGGAATGGAATGAAACATATGGAAGAGGATCAGGGGGCCAGACTGGTCCGCTGTGTGCTGGGCGTGCTTCTGGGGGGCGGCGTGGCGCTGCTGGCCTGCTTTCTCTTTCTGCTGCTGGCCTCGGTGGGAATCTCCAACGGATGGATTGGGGAGCAGCTGATGTATCAGATGACCATTGTGGGCTGTGTCATCGGAGGCTTTTCCGGCGGTACGGCGGCCATCCGCCGCTGCCGCTCCAGGGCGCTGATTGTGGGCCTGCTGACGGGCTGCGTCTTTTTTCTGATTCTACTCACGGTGGGTGTACTCTTCTTCGGACCGGCTGCGCCGGAGGAGGGGCTGGCCCTGCTGTGCGGGGCCTTGTGCGGCGGCGCAGCGGCCGGTTTGCTGGGCGGAAAACGCCCCGCCAGGAAAAAGCGGAAGGCTCGCCGCTAAAAATGATTGAAATGGACCGCTTCCTATGCTATAATGAATCGAAGCTCCAAAAAACGACAGTGGAGGAGGGGAAACAGATGAAGCATGTGAAGACTCTTAACGGCGCTACTCTGAAGAACAGCGCTGCTCACGGCGGCTGCGGCGAGTGCCAGACTTCTTGCCAGTCCGCTTGTAAGACCTCTTGCACGGTTGCCAACCAGAAGTGCGAGAACAACAACAAGTAAGTCGAACAACAAGACTGGAAACGGGGTGGGTTTTGCCCACCCCGTTTCCGTGCCTGTATTAGGAGAGAAAAGAATGGTACATACTTTTACCGCTCTCGGCGTGTATGTCGCCGTAGATGTAAACAGCGGCGCTGTCCATGTGCTGGACAAGACCGCATATGACCTGCTGGAGGCGCTGAACCGACAGAGTGCCAATCCCGGTCAGCTGGCTGAGCACTGCCCGGCGGAGCTGGCCGCCCAGCTGCCCCAGTACAGCGCCGAGGCGCTGGAGGAGGCCTGGCAGGATCTGCGTGGCCTTCAGGAGGAGGGCCTCCTCTTTGTGGAGGACGACTATATTGACCCCGCCGCCGCCGTGGCCATGCAGCGTGAGGCGCCCATCAAGGCCCTGTGCCTGCACGTATCCCACGACTGCAACCTGCGCTGCAAGTACTGCTTCGCCTCCACCGGCGATTTTGGCACCGGTCACCGCATGACCATGGACTTTGAGACCGCCAAGCGGGCCATCGACTTTGTCATTGAGCGCTCCGGCAAGCGGCGCAACATCGAGGTGGACTTCTTCGGTGGCGAGCCTCTGATGGCCATGGACACCGTGAAGAAGACGGTGGAGTACGCCCGCTCCATTGAGAAAGAGCATGGCAAGTGCTTCCGCTTTACCATCACAACCAACGGCGTTCTGCTCAACGATGAGAACATTGAGTACATCAACCGTGAGATGTCCAATGCGGTCCTGTCCATCGACGGCCGCAAGGAGGTCAACGACCGGATGCGCCCCACCGTCAACGGCAAGGGCAGCTACGACGTGATCGTCCCCAAGTTCCAGAAGCTCATCGCCGGCAGGGGAGACAAGGACTACTATCTCCGCGGCACCTTCACCCGTGACAACCTGGACTTCGCCGGTGACGTGATGCACATGGCGTCCCTGGGCGCCAAGAACATCTCGGTGGAGCCTGTGGTTGGTGGTCCCGAGGACCCCTACGCCCTCCGTGAGGAGGATGTGCCCACCATTCTGGCCGAGTACGAGAAGCTGGCCGAGGAGCTGCGCAAGCACCCCGAGGTGAACTTCTTCCACTTCAACGTGGACCTGGCCCAGGGCCCCTGCGTCATCAAGCGGCTGCGCGGCTGCGGCGCCGGCTGCGAGTACGTGGCCATCACCCCGGAAGGGGATATCTACCCCTGCCACCAGTTTGTGGGCAACGAGGAGTACAAGCTGGGCAACCTCTATGAGGGCACCTTCAACATGGAGATCTCCAAGGCCTTCTCCAACCTGAATATCTATACCAGAGAGGACTGCAAGGACTGCTGGGCCCGCTTCTACTGCTCCGGCGGATGCAGCGCCTCCAACCTGCTTGTCAATGGAGACATAAAAAAGCCTCACCACGTGGGCTGCGAGCTGGAGCGCAAGCGTCTTGAGTGCGCTATCGCTCTGCGGGCCATTGCGGCTGGTATGGTCGACTGATATACAAAATGTAATTATACAATTTGTAATCACTGTTTTCGCCTGTAAAACTGCCTCTATTTTCACGATACCCAAGAAAAATAGCACATTTTTCGACAGAATGAGCGCCCTTGAAAAAGGGCGCTCATTTCTTCTGTGTACGCAGTTTACATAAGCAAATTTACATAATAATTTGTCATAATAAACAAAAATAAAAAATTTGCTTTGTATTTCTTGCGTTAATTCTTCGGAAGAGATATATTATTCATAAACTAGGTTAAGAAGAGGGTCTGTCATTTGAAATTGGGATTTATTGGCGCAGGCAATATGTCGGGTGCTATTTTGGACGGTGTTTTAAAGGGCGGCCTTCTCCAGGCGGAGCAGCTGTGGGTTTCCAACCGCCACGAGGATAAGCTGGAGCGCTTTGCCCGCCAGGGTGTTCATACCACCACTGATAACTGCCAGGTGGCCCGGGAGGCCGACTTGGTTATCCTTGGCATCAAGCCTCAGATGTTCGGCGACGTGCTTCCCCAGATTGCAGAGCAGGTGAGAGGCAAAGGAGTTCTCTCGATTTCCCCCGGTTACTCCCTCGCCTGGCTGCGGGAGCAACTGCCCGGGTGCCATGTGATGCGTGCCATGCCCAACACCCCCCTGCTGGTGGGTAAGGGCTGCACCGCTCTGGCTCAGTCCGGCGACGTGCCGGAGGAGCTCTTCGAAGCGGTGAAGGCCGTGTTCTCCTCCGCAGGTGAGGTGTTCGTGGTGCCGGAGCATCTTATTGATGCAGTGATTGCCATCGCCGGTTCCTCTCCGGCCTACTTCTTCCGCATGGCCGACGCCATGGTGAGTGCCGGTCAGTCTCTGGGCCTTGCACCCGATGATGCGCTGCGTATGGCGGCCCTCACCATGGAGGGTGCGGCCCGGATGCTGCTGGAGAGCGGCAAGACTGCCGGAGAGCTGAAGCGGCAGGTGTGTTCTCCCGGCGGCACGACTCTGGTCGCTCTGACCGCCTTTGATGATTACCGCTTTGAGGAAATGGTGAACGAGGCCATGGAGCGCTGTGTCCGCCGTTCTCAGGAGCTGGGTAAGTAAGGCTGTCCTTCTAATTCTGCTCCGGCACGCATAGGCTGTCATGGAGGTGACGGCTGATGCGCAGAGCTGTGGCAGGGGTATGGGATGTTCCCGCGGAGGGCGGGGGTCCCGCTCTGACAGCGATAGGGATTTGCTTTTTTCTGGGCAGCGCGGCAGGGTGCCTGCTGGCGGCCGCCGCCAAAGGCAGCGGAGGCGAGAGCCTGACGGCCTATGTGCAGGGATTTCTCTCAGCCGCAGGGGAGGGGAGCGTACAGCCGCCCGCCCTGCTCCCGCTGATATGGGATCTGCTCCGCTGGCCCATTTTTACAGTTGCCCTGAGCTTTACCGCGCTGGGCATACTCGGTATTCCGATTTTATTTTCCGTCCGGGGATTTCTGTTGTCCTTCGCAGTGTCCTCCTTTGTTCGAATGTTCGGCAGTGAGGGCTGCTTTGCGGCCGCGCTGATTTTTGGTGTATCCGGAGCGGTCAGCATTCCGGCGCTCTTTGTTCTGGGCGCCCAGGGACTGGCGGCTTCGGCCCGCCTGGCCAGACGTACCATGGGGGAGAGCAGGAGAGATTCCCCCTTCGGCCGGGCCTACTTTTTGCGCTGCGGCATGTGCGCCGGGGCGTTCTGTGTGTGTATACTGCTGGAATATCTGGCTGTCCCCACCCTTGTGGCATGGGCGGCCGGGATTCTGGTGGCATAGGCGTGTACCTGCCTTGGGCAGAGCCGCCGAATTCTACATAGGATGGAGACGCGGCAGGGGATGGATTATTTAAAAGAGTATGAGTCATACCTGAAGACAGAGAAAAAGGCGTCCCTCAATACACTCAGTTCCTACCTGCGGGATATCCACCAATACGCAGGCTGGCTGGAGGGGGAGAACCTGACGGCAGAGCAGGCCAATCAGGCGGATGTGGAGCGCTATGTGAAGCATCTATCCGGGAAAGGGAAGTCTGTGGCCACGGTGACCAGAAGTTTGGCCTCCATGAAGTCCTTTTACAACTTCCTGATTGGCGCCGGCGTTGTGACCGTCAACCCTGTGCGTGGGATCTCCCCCGCCAAGGTAGAGCGGAAGCTGCCTCAGATTCTCACCAGCAAAGAGGTGGACCTCTTTCTGGAGCAGCCCGATCCCTCCGACGCCAAGGGCTGCCGGGACAAGGCCATGCTGGAGTTGCTGTATGCCACCGGCATCCGGGTTTCTGAGCTGATTGGGCTGAATCTGGAGCACGTCAATCTGTCCGCGGGCTTTGTCCGCTGTGTGGGCCGGAGCAAGGAGCGGATTATTCCGCTCTATCCCGCCGCCGTGCGGGCGCTGACCGCCTACATGACCCAGGTCCGCCCCCAGATGATTGAGCACCCGGACGAAAAGGCCCTGTTCGTCAATATGAACGGGGAGCGCATGAGCCGCCAGGGCTTTTGGAAGATCATCAAGCACTACCAGGAGAAGGCGGGCATCCGCAAGGACATCACGCCCCACACCCTGCGGCACTCCTTTGCGGCTCATCTGCTGGAGAACGGCGCAGACCTGCGGTCCATCCAGGAGATGCTTGGCCACGCCGACATCTCGTCCACTCAGATATACGCTCAGCTGGTGAACCAGAAGTTGAAAGATGTATACAACAAAGCCCACCCCCGCGCATAAGCTGAGGGTGGATACGGGACTTCCGTTTACAATTCTCCTTCTAAAACAGCAGAGGCCGCGGCAAAATCTGCCGCGGCCTCTGCTGTTTTGCAGGCAAATTCTTTGTTGCACCCCATCCTCCGCCGTGATAAAATAAAATCCGTATGTATACCCAGGAGGTTACCATGATCATTTTGGGAATAGACCCGGGCTTCGCCATCGTGGGCTTCGGGGTACTGGAGGCGGTGCCGGGACGGCAGAGGCTGATCCGGTGCGGCGCCATCACCACTCCGGCGGGGCTGCCTTTGCCCGCCCGGCTGCTCCAGATATCGGACGATATGGCCACTCTGCTCCGCCAGTTCAAGCCGGACGCCATGGCGGTGGAGGAGCTGTTCTTCAACCAGAACGTGACCACCGGCATCGGCGTGGCTCAGGCCAGAGGAGTTATTCTGACCGAGGTGGAGCGGGCCTGCGTCCCCATTTTTGAGTACAGCCCCTCCCAGGTCAAACAGGCGGTGGTGGGGTATGGCAAGGCGGAAAAGCGGCAGGTGATGGACATGACCAAGCGCCTGCTGGGGCTGAAAGACGTGCCCAAGCCGGACGACGCGGCGGATGCCGTGGCTATCGCCCTGTGCCACGCCCGATCGTCCTCTTCCAGGCTGTCTCTGCTGGACTCCGCCCGACCGGGCAGCGGCCGGTATGCCGCCCGGGATGACCGCCGCTGACAATTGAGAAACACAGTGAGGAACCGATATGTTTTACTATGTGAAAGGCCCCGTGGTCCACATGGCGCCCTATCTGGCCGTTGTGGACTGCGGCGGCGTAGGCTATGCCTGCCGTACCACCAACAACACCCTTGCCCGGCTGCGGAAAGGGGAGACCGCCACCCTCTACACCCACCTCAACGTCCGTGAGGACGCCATGGAGCTCTACGGCTTTGCCAGCGAGAACGAGCTCAGCTGCTTCCAGCTGCTCATCAGCGTGTCCGGCGTGGGCCCCAAGGCGGCGCTGTCCATCCTGTCCTCCACCAGTCCTGAGGGCCTGGCCACATCCATCATCACCGGTGACGAGAAGGCCCTCACCGTGGCCCCCGGCATCGGCAAGAAAATCGCCCAGCGCATCATTCTGGAGCTGAAGGATAAGCTGGCCAAGGGACAGCTCTCCACCCCCGGCGGTGAGAGCTACGGTGGCACCGGCGTCACAGTCATTCCCCAGAACAAGGCCAGCGAGGCCGCGGCTGCTCTTGCCGTTCTGGGATACAGCCAGGCCGAGGCGGCTGCCGCCCTGAAGAACATCGACATGGAGGCGCTGGCCCTTGAGGAGATCATCAAGCAGGCGCTGAAGAAGATGGTAAAGTGACCACAAAAACAGCCGGCGGACATCACGTCCGCAGGGAAGAGGAAGTGAGCATTTGAGCATCGATTTTTCGGAGAGCGGTTTTGAGACGGAAGAGCCTCTTGTAACCACATCCCTGACCCGGGACGATGAGAACGAGGGCTCCTTACGACCCAAGACCCTCTCAGAGTACATCGGCCAAAAGAAGGCCAAGGGCAACCTGGAGGTCTTCATCCAGGCGGCCAAGATGCGCGGTGAGCCTCTGGACCACGTGCTGCTCCACGGCCCACCTGGCCTGGGCAAGACCACCCTGTCCGGCATCATCGCCAACGAGATGGGAGTCAACATCCGCATTACCTCCGGACCCGCCATTGAGAAGCCGGGGGACCTGGCCGCCCTGCTGACCAACCTGCAGGAAAACGACATTCTCTTTGTGGACGAAATCCACCGGCTCAACCGCTCGGTGGAGGAGATTCTCTATCCCGCCATGGAGGACTTTGCCATCGACATCATCATTGGCAAGGGTCCCTCCGCCAACTCCATCCGGCTGGACCTGCCCAGGTTCACCCTCATCGGCGCCACCACCCGAGCGGGCCAGCTGTCCGCGCCCCTGCGGGACCGCTTCGGCGTCACCCTGCGGCTGGAGCTGTACACCCCCGATGAGCTGGCCCTGATTGTCTCCCGTTCGGCGGGCATTCTGGGCGTGCCTATTGAGGCGGAGGGCGCCATGGAGATTGCCAGACGGAGCCGGGGCACACCCCGTATCGCCAACCGGATGCTCCGCCGGGTGCGGGACTTTGCCCAGGTGCGTGCGGGCGGCGTCATCACCCGGGATGTAGCCGATGAGGCCCTCAGCGCCCTGGAGGTAGACTATCTGGGTTTGGACGCGGTGGACCGCCGGATGCTCACCAGCATCATCGAGCATTACAGCGGCGGCCCTGTGGGGCTGGAAACCCTGGCGGCCACCATCAACGAGGAGGCCGTCACCCTGGAGGACGTGTATGAGCCCTATCTGATGCAGATGGGCTTCCTGACCCGCACGCCAAGAGGCCGCTGCGTCACCCGCCGGGCCTATGAGCATCTGGGACTGCCCGTGCCCCGTGCCGACGGTCTGGACCAGCTGTCCTTCTGATAAGAGACAACATTGGGACGGTGTCCCATCCAAAATATACACAGCAGAAAGGAATGTTTTGAATATGGGAAAATTGTTTGGTACTGACGGAATCCGCGGCGTGGTCAACGCCGGTCTGGACGCCACTCTGGCCTACAAGGTGGGCCTGGCCGCCGCTCAGGTGCTCACCAGAGAGGGCAACCACAAGCCGCTGGTGGCCATCGGCAAGGACACCCGCATCTCCTCCGACCTGCTGGAGGGTGCTCTGATTGCCGGACTGTGCTCCGCCGGTGCGGATGTGCTCCATCTGGGCGTCATTCCCACCCCGGCCGTGGCTTGGATCACGGTGGACAACAAGGCTGACGCCGGTATTGTCATCTCCGCCTCCCACAACCCCTTTGAGCACAACGGCATCAAGATCTTCAACGGCCAGGGCTTCAAGCTCTCCGACGCCCTGGAGGGTGAGATTGAGGACATCATCCTGTCCGGCAAGGAAGTTCCCCTGAAGACCCACGGCGACATCGGACGGGTCATCTACGCCGACCAGAAGGAGCGGGAGGACTACATTGACCATCTGGCCTCCACCGTGAGCACGGATCTGGCGGGCATGCGGATTCTGGTGGACTGCGCCAACGGAGCCTCTTCCGCCACTGCCGCCCGGCTGTTTGACCGTTTCCCCGAACTGCACACCGACGTCATCAACGCCGACCCCGACGGCGTGAACATCAACAACGGCTGCGGCTCCACCCACCTGGATAAGCTGTGCACCATGGTCAAGGCCGGCGGCTACGACCTGGGCATCGCCTTTGACGGCGACGCCGACCGCTGCCTGGCCTGCGACGAGCTGGGCAACGAGATTGACGGCGACCAGATTATGGCCGTCTGCGGTCAGGACCTGATGAGCAGGGGAGAGCTGCCCGGCAACGCGGTGGTGGCCACCGTGATGAGCAATCTGGGTCTGCATGTGTTCTGCCGTGAGCGGGGCATGCAGCTGCTGTGCACCGACGTGGGCGACCGCAACGTGCTGGAGAAGATGGAGGAGTGCGGCTATGTGCTGGGTGGTGAGCAGTCCGGCCACATGATTTTCCGCCGCTACGCCACCACCGGCGATGGCCAGCTGACCGCCCTTCAGCTGCTGGCCCTGCTGCACAGATCCGGCAAGAAGGCCTCCGAGCTTGTGGCCGACTGCAAGCGCTATCCCCAGCTGCTGGTAAACGTGGCCGTAGCCGACAAGGCCAAGAAGGCGGAGATTATGGCCAACGCCGATCTGAAGGCCGCTATTGCCAAGCAGGAGGCCCGGCTGGCAGGGGACGGCCGCATTCTGGTGCGTCCTTCCGGCACCGAGGCTCTGATCCGGGTCATGGTGGAGGCCAAGGACGAGGAGACCGCCAAGTCCTGTGCGCACGAATTGGCAAATCTGATTAAAACGCTCTGAGATTTTTCGCCGGGTTTAAAATAACTTGCATAAAACTATTGACAAATACCGGTTCTTCTGCTTTAATAGGTAAGGAGATTTGGAATGAAGCCACAGGATCAGGACTACCAAAAGCTGTCAGACGAGGCACTGTGTGTACAGGCCGCATCCGGGGATCCTCTCGCGGAGGAAACCCTGGTTATCCGGTACAATCGTCTGGTACGCGTGTGCGCCCGGCCGCTCTTTCTGGCCGGTGGTGACAGCGAGGACCTGATTCAGGAGGGAATGGTTGGCCTGCTGTCCGCCATTCGGGTCTATGACCTCTCCAAGGGCGCTTCCTTTCATACTTATGCGGAGACCTGCATAAGGAATCGTCTCCTGTCCGCGGTGAAGGCGGCGTCCCGCGATAAGCACACGCCGCTGAACAACTATATCTCATTCGAAACCCCTTTCTTTGATGGAAAGACCGACCACTACGCTTATGGTACAGACCAGGAGCGTCTGGAGAACCCTGAGACCATCATGATCGGCAGGGAAGAGCTCCGGGAGCGCTTGGGTGTGCTGAAGGGCCAGCTGTCCGGTTTCGAAGCGAAAGTCCTCGGACTGTATCTGAACGGACTGTCCTATGATGAGATTGCAGCCGAGGTAAAACGGTCCCCGAAATCGGTGGACAACGCTGTCCAGCGCATCAGGCGCAAGGTGGCGAAGCATTTCCAGTCTGGCGATATCAGCGAAAGCTGAACGCAAATATTACATGTCCCAGCAAAGTAGGTTTATTCCTGACCTGGGCAAAGAGTCAAAGAGAGGGTATCATCATGTTTGAAGACAAGACACTCGTATGCAAGGAATGTGGCAAGGAGTTCGTGTTCACCGCTGGTGAGCAGGAGTTCTACGCCGAGCGCGGCTTCCAGAACGAGCCCCAGCGCTGCAAGTCCTGCCGTGACGCCCGCAAGAACGCCGCCCGTGGCCCCCGTGAGTACTTCACCGCCACCTGCGCTGCCTGCGGCGGCGAGGCCCGGGTTCCCTTCGAGCCCAAGTCCGACCGGCCTGTCTACTGCAGCGAGTGCTTTGCTCGTATGCGTGAGCAGCAGTAATTCGCGCAATAAAACGCCCGGCGCAGACGCGCCGGGCGTTTTCTATTTGCCGGGCTGAGAAAAATCGAAGATGGAAGAAAAAACAGAATCTCCATCTTGCATTATTGAGGGAATTAGGATATACTACCCATATCCTAGAGATTTACGGAGGTAACCACCCATGGTTCAGATTACGAAGGATACCATTATCGGCGACATCCTGGACATCGCCCCCGAGACCGCGCCCCTGTTCCTCTCCATCGGCATGCACTGCCTGGGCTGCCCCTCTTCCCGTGGCGAGACCGTGGAGCAGGCCTGCATGGTTCACGGTGTGGATGTGGACGCGCTGCTGGCTGAGCTGAACAAGATGACCGCCGGCGCTGCCCAGTAATCAATACCACAAGAGAGAGCGGCTCCGGCCGCTCTCTTTTTTTAACAGAGAGGTGAACAGATTGCGCGTTTATGAGCTTTCGCCCCGGCTCCAGTCGGTGGCCGACCTGGTGCCGGAGGGAGCCCGATTTGCGGATGTGGGCACGGACCACGCCTATCTTCCAGTCTGGCTGGTGTTGCAGGGGAAGATTGACCGTGCCGTGGTGTCCGACCTGCGGGAGGGCCCGCTGAACCGGGCCAGGCAGACTGCCGCCCACTATGAGGTGGAGGAGAAGCTGTCCTTCCGGCTCTGCGACGGCCTGGCGGGCATTTCTCCCGATGAGGCGGATACCATCTCCATCGCCGGAATGGGCGGGGAGACCATTGCGGAAATCCTCACCGCCGCCCCCTGGGCGGGGCGGGAGGGACGCCGCCTGATTCTCCAGCCTATGACGGCCCAGGAACAGCTCCGGACCTGGCTGTGGGACCACGGCTTCCGCATCCAGCAGGAGGTTCTGACCCAGGAGGGGCGGACGGTCTATGTCACGCTCCTGGTCGTACCGGGGGAGGAGGGACCCTATACGCCCGCTGAGGCATGGGCCGGACGCCAGCATCAGGGCATGGACGCGCCGCTGAGAGGGCAGTACCTGGAGAAGCTGCTCCGCCGTGCGGAAGCCGCTGCTGCCGGTGTGGTCCGGTCCAGCAAGCCGGAGGACGCCGCCCGGGCAAAAGAGCTGGAAGAGGTGGCCGCAGGCCTGCGGCAGATGCGAGAGGAGTGGAATGCATGGCAACTGTGATGGATGTCTACCGTTTTCTGGACGAAAAAGCGCCCTTCAGCACCCAGATGAGCTTTGACAATGCCGGATTCCTGGTGGGGCGTGGGGACAAAGAGGTACACACCATTCTGGTGGCGCTGGATATCACTGAGACGGTGGTGGAAGAGGCCGCTCAGGCCGGTGCCGAGCTGATTGTGTCCCACCATCCGATTATCTTTATCCCGGCCAAGCATATTACCGACCAGGACCCGTCAGGCCGCAAGCTGCTTACCCTCCTGGAGCACAATATTGCCGCCATCTGCGCCCACACCAATCTGGATATCGCGCCCGGCGGCGTCAATGACGCGCTGGCACAGGCCCTGGGCCTGGAGCAGATCGGCCCCTTCAGCGAGGATGGTCTGGGACGTATCGGAATTGTCTCCGATGCACTTAGCGCGGAGGCCTTCGCCGCTCAAGTGAAGGAGCGGCTGGGCGCCAACGGCGTCCGCTTTGTGGACGGAGGCCGACCGGTCTGTAAGGTGGCTGTGGGCGGCGGCGCCTGCGGGGACATGGGCCCTGCGGCGATTGCCTGTGGCTGCGATACCTTTGTCACCTCGGACGTCAAGTACCACGAGTTCCAGGAGGCGGAGGCTCTGGGCCTCAACCTGATTGACGCCGGACACTATCCCACGGAAAATGTGGTGTGCCCCGTGCTGGCCGATTGGCTGCAGGAAGGCTTCCCCGATGTGCGCGTACTCCTGTCTCACCGTCACCATGAGGTGTTTTCCTACTGCTGACGGCCCGCAAGGGGTTGAAAAGCGTACTTTTCTGTGGTATACTGTCATACGCGAATTTTCATGAGAGGGAGTATTCCAATGTCTGGACATTCCAAATGGCACAATATACAGAAGACCAAGGGCGCTGCTGACGCCAAGCGTTCTCAGATTTTTACCAAGATCGCCCGTGAGATGATCGTGGCCGTCAAGACCGGCGGCAGCGGTGATCCCGCCAACAACTCCCGCCTGGCCACCGTCATTGCCAAGGCCAAGGCCGCCAACATGCCCAACGACAACATCAAGCGCACCATCGACAAGGCGCTGGGCTCCGGCAACACCGACAGCTATGAGAACGTGGTGTACGAGGGCTACGGCCCCTGCGGCGTGGCCGTCATCGTGGAGGCCCTCACCGACAACCGCAACCGTACCGCTCCCTTTGTCCGCCACATTTTTGACAAGTACGGCGGAAACCTGGGCGCCACCGGCTGCGTGTCCTGGTCCTTTGACCAGAAGGGCGTGATTGTCATCGAGCGGGAGGACCTGGATGAGGACACCGTGATGATGGACGCTCTGGATGCCGGCGCCGACGACATGACTGCCGACGACGACTGCTTCGAGATCACCACCTCTCCCGACGTCTTCGGTGAGGTTCTGGCCAAGCTGGAGGAGAAGGGCTATGTGTTCGCCTCCGCCGAGGTGGAGATGGTCCCCCAGAACTACGTCAAGCTGGAGAGCGAGGACGACGTCAAGAACATGGAGAAGCTCATTGACTTCCTGGAGGAGAACGACGACGTCCAGAACGTGTACCACAACTGGGAGCAGAACTAAACTGTTTTACAGCATCTGAATCGGGTGCCCTGTGCAACATGTGCAGGGCACCCGTTTTCTTTTTCCGTCCGCCGGCCTTTTCCGGCGGACTGTTTTTTTGTTTTGGACAAGGATTCATATTCCGCTCCGGACGCTCATAGGATTGTTCCAGTGATACAGGCTGCAAAAGAGGAGGGTTCCTATGAACAGAGGCATCACAGAGGACGCGGGCGCACGATTCCGGCAGGCGGCGGCACTGCTGCCGTCCAGGCTGCGCCAGGCGGCGGAGAAGCTGAGCTGGGAACAGCAGTGCCGGGCGGAGGAGCTGCGGCTGAGAAACGGCTATCCCATCACGGTTTCCGGGCCGGAGGGAGAGCGGGTCATCCCGGGCTGTGAACAGTTTCCGCTGACGGAGCGGGATTTGGGCCAGGTGCTGGAGATTGCCACCCAGGCATCCGCCCATACGGTGCTGGAGCAGGTGCGCAACGGCTTTGTCACCGTCAAGGGCGGGCACCGCATCGGCATCTGCGGCAGCGGTGTGGTGAGGGACGGCGAGGTGTGCAACCTGCGGCGGCTGTCGTCCCTGTCCATCCGGGTGGCACGCTCGGTGCCGGGTATTTCCGCCGGAATTTTGGACGGGCTCACAGTGAACGGTTTGCTCCAGAGCACCTTGATTCTCTCGCCGCCGGGCGGCGGAAAGACCACACTGCTGCGGGACATCATCCGAGCCGTCTCCGACGGGGATGGCGTGACCCCTATGCGGGTGGGTATCGCCGACGAGCGGGGAGAGCTGGCGGCCATGTACGACGGTCTGCCCCAATTGGATGTAGGTCGCCGCACCGACGTGCTGGATGGCTGCCCCAAGGGGACTGCGTTGCTGATGCTGCTGCGGGGCATGAATCCCCAGGTGCTGGCAGCGGATGAAATCACCGCTCCGGCGGACTGCGCGGCGCTGGAGGCGGCCGCCAACTGCGGCGTGACGCTGCTTGCCACCGCCCACGCCTCCGGTACGGAGGACCTGTCCTCCCGTCCGCTCTACCGCCGCTTGCTGGATGCGGGGATATTCCGGCGGGTTGTGCTCATCCGGGGCAGCGGAAGAAGTCGAACCTATCAGGTAAAGCGGCTGGAGGGAGGCGTGGCATGCTGAGGCTTTTGGGCGCGGTGCTCCTCACCGGCGGTGCTGGAGCCCTTGGTTTTGGCGCGGCAGCCAGGCTGAACCGTCGGGTACATATGCTCCGCCTTTTTACCGAGGCGCTGGAGCGGATGGAGCGGGAGCTCTCCTTCCGTCTGACCTCTATTCCGGAGCTGTTTGCCCTTCTGTCCGACCAGCTGTCACCGCCGGTGGGGATATTTTTTGCCCGCTGTCGGGGCAGTCTCTTCCGCCTGGGCGAGGAGCGGCTGGAGGACCTGTGGCGGAACGCTCTGGCGGAGTCCGACCTGGAACTGGAGCCTGAGGAGCAGCAAATTCTGGAGACCCTGGGCGGCATTCTGGGCCGGTATGACGGCGAGGGACAGACCCAGGCGTTGGCCCTGGCCCGGGCGCAGCTGGAGCGGTGTCTGGAGGCAGCCGTGGCCGAGCGGAATAAAATGGGCAAGGTGTACGGTGCGCTGGGCCTGGCTGCCGGCGCGTTTCTGGTGATTGTACTTCTGTGAGGCGCAATACTCTGCCCCAGGGCAGGGGAAAGGGGAAGTTGAACCGCAATGGATGTGGATCTGATTTTTAAAATTGCCGCCATCGGCATTCTGGTCTCAGTACTCAACCAGGTGCTTACCCGGTCCGGTCGGGATGAGCAGGCCACCATGACCACGCTGACCGGTCTGGTGGTGGTGCTGATGATGGTGGTACAGGAGATCAGCGACCTCTTCAATCTGGTAAAGAACCTGTTCGGCCTATGACGGACATCCTGAAAATTGCCGCTGTGGCCATCTTGGCGGCCCTGTGTGCGGCGGTGGTAAAAAAGCAGGTGAGGGAGCTAGCCCTGGTGCTGGCGATGGCTGCCGGCGCGGTTATTCTCACCGCCGCTCTGGGGGCGCTGGAGAGCGTGCGGGCACTGTTGGACGAGCTGGCTCAGCTGGCAGGACTGGAGCCCGCCGTTCTGGCCCCGGTAGTCAAGACGGTAGGCGTGGCCATTATCACCAGAGTGGCGGTGGAGGTCTGCAAGGACGCCGGAGAGGGCGGCATCGCCGCTTTCGTGGAGATCGCCGGTTCTGCGGTAGCGCTGTATCTGGCCCTCCCACTGGTACGGGCGGTGCTGTCCGCCATCACCGGTCTGCTTTGAGAGGTGCACCAATGAGAACATACAGAATATGCGCCGTAGTCCTGGTTTTGCTGGCGCTGCTCTGCTGCGGAGCTCAGGCAGCGGAAAAGGAGGACGAGGTACTGTCCGCCCAGGCGGAGGCGCTGGACCTCCAGGGCCTGGAGCAGGCGGCGGAGGAGTACGGCGGTGGACAGGCTATCACGCCGGACACCGGCCTGGAGGAAGGACTCCAGGCCATTCTGGATACCGGAAGCGACGAGGTGTTCGGCGTGGTACGCAAGGCGGTGCGCAGCGGTGTGCTGCTGCTGGTGGTAGTACTGCTATGCGCCCTGGCCGATGGGATGAAGGCGGCCGGTCAGCTGGGCGGCGGAATTGATGTGGTTGCGGTGGCCGGGGCGCTGGCCGTCACCGCAGTGGCGGTGGCTGACGTGAACACGCTGATTGGCCTGGGACGGGAGGCCCTGGACAACATGAATATGTTTTCCAAGGTGCTTCTGCCCACCATCACCGCAGCGGCTGCTGCCAGCGGTGCGCCCAGCGGCGCCGCCGCCCGCCAGCTCGCCACTGTACTCTTTTCCGACGTGCTGATGTCGCTCATTACCCATCTTCTCATTCCGCTGGTCTACGCCTACATTGCCGCCGCCACCGCCTATGCAGCCCTGGGCAACGAGGGGCTCAAGCGCATCGGCGGTGTACTCAAATGGGTGGTAACCACGGTGCTCACATCGGTACTCATCATCTTCGTGGGCTATCTGACCGTCTCCGGCGTCATTGCCGGTACGGCCGATGCGGCTACGGTGAAGGCGGCTAAGTTCGCGGTGTCCAGCGTGGTCCCAGTGGTGGGCGGCATTCTCTCCGACGCGGCGGAGACCGTCCTGGTGGGCGCCTCAGTGCTGCGGAACACAGTGGGGGTCTTCGGTATGCTCACCGTGCTGGGTATCTGCCTGGTGCCCTTTCTCCAACTGGGCATCCACTACCTGGCCTACAAGCTGACCGCCGCGCTGACGGGCACCGTGTCAGCCGGACGTGTCACCGGGCTGATTGACAGTATCGGCGGTGCCTTTGGGCTGGTACTGGGTATGACGGGCGCCTGTGCGCTTTTGATGTTGGTATCCATTGTTTCGGCAATTTCGGTGGTGACGGTATGATAGAACTAATCAGGGACTGGCTGGTGGGCATCACCTGCGGCGCCATCATTGTGGCTCTGGCGGACGGGCTGTCTCCCAATGGAACCGTACGGAAAATCGGCCGTCTCACCAGCTCTCTTGTGCTGGTGCTGGCCATGATTCAGCCGGTACTCCGGATAGACAGCCGCACCTTCGCCGGGATTCTGACCGAGTACCGGGTGGAGGCCATGGGGACAGTGGACGAGCTGGAGGAGGAGAACGGCAGGTTGATGAAAGATATCATAGCCGACGAGACCTGCGCATATATTTTGGACAAGGCGGAGGAACTGGGGGTTGTCTGTCAGGTCCGGGTAACTGCCTGGACAGAGTCGGGGGACTATCCGGTGCCTGACGGGGTCGAGATCACAGGTGACCTGACACAGGGAGAACAGGCAGCCCTCACCCGGGTCATTGCCGCGGAGCTGGCCATACCGGCGGAGCGGCAGTATTACGTGGAGGATGTGGAATGAAAGGGATGTTTCAGTGGGAGCGGCTGCCCCAAAAGGCAGCGGAGCTCTTCCAGAAATATAAGTATGTGCTTCTGGTGATTGCGGCCGGCATCGTGCTGCTCCTCCTGCCGCTGGGCGGAGAGGAGAATCCCGTATCGGGCGGCACAGAGAGCCAAAACGAAAACGGTGAGGAGACCTTCCAGGTGGAGGAGATGGAGCGCAGGCTGGAGGAGGCCCTTTCCAGGGTAGACGGGGCGGGGGAGGTGACAGTGGTTCTCACGGTAAAAAGCGGTGCCCGGCAGATCCTGGCCCAGGACTCCAGCCGCTCCGGGGAGGAGAGCTCCACCAGCACAGTGGTGGTGTCCACCGGTTCGGGCACGGAAGACGCGGTAGTGCTCCAGCAGGTATATCCCCAGTACCAGGGTGCGCTGGTGGTCTGCCCGGGGGGCGGCGATCCAGCGGTCTGCCTCAAGCTGGTGGACGCGGTGTCCGCTCTGACCGGGCTGGGCGCCGACAAGATATCCATATGCAAATCAAAATGATGATAAACGGTGAAAGGATTGGTTCAGTATGAAGCTCTGGAAACGAAACGCAGTGGTGGCGGCCATTGTTCTCTTTGTGTGTGTGGCGGTCTATCTCAACTGGTCCTACCACAAGGACAACAACACAGACGCCGGCAAGACCCTGGGCGAGGCGGCGCTGGTAGGCGGCCAGACCAGCGATCCCCTTCTGACCAGCGGCACGGCTTCCGCCTCGCCCTCTCCCAGCGCCAGTGAGAGCGGCGAGACCTCCGGACAGCAGGAGGAGAACAGTACATCCGAGACCGGCAGCAACTACTTTGACTCTGCCCGTCTTAACCGGCAGCAAGCCAGGGACAGCGCCCTCTCGCTGCTCCAGGAGGCCGCCGGAGATGAGAATGCCGACCAGGCCATGAAAGACGAAGCCAACGCCTCCATCCAGACCATGGCCAGCGTTACGGTCAGCGAGGCCCAGATTGAAAACCTGGTCACGGCCAAGGGCTATGCCGACTGCGTGGCCTTCATCGGAGACAACAGCGTGTCCGTGGTGGTGTCCAACAACGGTGTGAGTCTCACCGACGCCGACGTGGCCAAGATTACCGAGATCGTCACCGACGAGACCGGCATGGAGGCCAGCAAAATCAAAATCATCGAGGCCACAGAGGAATAAAGCGCCGGAAGCGCCGGGCTGGCGGTCTGCAGGGAACAGAAGCCACGGACTGTCGCCCGGCGCCGGTTTTTTTGAAAGGTTTTCGGAGAATGGGCAAAAATATGTTTGTTATTTTCACCGGTTTGTGGTACAATGCTTAGAGATATCGGACCCTATACTGTACGACATAAGGAGTGTGACCTTTATGGGCGAAGGCAGAGAGTATGTTTCCCGCCCCGATGAGATGGGAAATATCCATATATCCGAGGATGTTATGGCGGTTATTGCCGCCGCCGCCGCGCTGGAGGTAGAAGGTGTCGGCAGCCTGGCGGCCAATCTGGGCAACGATCTGGTGGAGATGCTGGGCGGCAAGAAAAACCTGGCCAAGGGCGTCCGCGTCTCCAGCAATGAGGACGGCAGCCTGACCGTCGATGTGGGCATTCTGGTGAAGTACGGCTACACCATTCCCGAGGTGGCCGCCAAGGTGCAGGACGCCGTGTTCTCCAGCCTTGAGAATACCAGCGGCCTGACTCCCGCATGCGTCAACGTGAACGTCTCCGGCATCACCTTTGACCGGGACGCCAAGCGGCCCCAGTAACATCTCCAAAAAAGAGCATTGGGCGCGGCCCCCGCGCTCAATGCTTTTTTTGCGTACAGACGCAAAACTGGGGGTTTATATTTGGTCGGACTTTGTATATAATAGGGTTATATTCATTGGACTATCCATTCATGAGAGAAATAGCAGGGCCGGCAGAACGGCCCGTGACGGAGGAAGAAACATGACCAGGACCAACGCCAGAGAAATTGCCGTGCACCTTACCTTTGAGCTCAGCTTCACCAACCAGACTGCCGATGAGCTTCTGGACACGGCTCTGACCCGCGCAACCTTTGCGCTCATCGGGGAGGAGGAGCCTCTTTACGCCGAATATCCCAACGCCAAGCAGCGGGAGTACATAAGCGAGCTGGTGCGTGGAGTGTATCTCCACTGCCCCGAGCTGGATGACTACATCTCCCGCTACGCCATCGGCTGGACTTTCTCCCGGATTCCCCGGGTGGCCGTGGCCGTGATGCGGGTGGCCATGTACGAAATCCTCTATATGCAGGATGTACCCAACGCCGCCGCCATCAATGAGGCCCTGGAGATCGCCAAGGGCTATGAGACGCCCGAGGTCGTCTCCTTCATCAACGGCATTCTGGGCTCTTTTGTCCGCAAGGAGTCCATCCCCGAGCGGGTGTCCGCCTTCCAGGCCGAGGACATTTTTGACGCTGAGCCCGCAGTTACTGAGGATGCGGAGGCCCCCCAGGCATGACCGGACTGCGCTGTCTGGGCCTGGACACCAGCAATTACACCACCTCTGTGGCCGTGTTTGACGGAACCACAGGGGAGAATATCGGGCGTCTGCTTGATGTGCCGTCCGGCGCCCTGGGTCTGCGCCAGAGCGACGCTCTGTTCCAGCACGTGAAACGGCTGCCCGGTCTTTTTGAGCAGCTCCATGAAAAGGATTTGCTTTGTGAGCTGCGGGCCGTGGGCGCCAGCACCCGTCCCAGAGCGGTGGACGGCTCCTACATGCCCTGCTTCCTGGCCGGAGAAGGGCAGGGAAGAGCCCTGTCCGCCACTTTGAACGTGCCCTTTTTCCCGGTATCTCATCAGCAGGGGCATATTGCCGCTGCCGCCTGGTCCGCCGGGCGGCTGGACCTGCTGGATGAGCCCATTCTGGCCTGGCACCTCTCCGGCGGCACTACGGAACTGCTGTATGTAGAGCCGGAGGGTATCAACGTCCGCGCACAGGCCATCGGCGGTACCAGCGATATCTCCGCCGGTCAGCTCATCGACCGGACCGGAAAGCTGCTGGGGCTGGATTTCCCTGCCGGAAAGGCGCTGGACGCCCTGGCCCGGGAATCTCAGAGCGAGAAGCGTTTTAAGGCGAAGCTCAACGGCTGTTCCTTCTCGCTCTCCGGCGTGGAGAACCAGGTGAAGGCCATGGCGGAGCGTGGGGAAGCCCCTGCCGACATTGCCCGTTTTGCGCTGAACACCATCGCCGATGCGGTGGCCAGAGCCACAGCGGCCGCTCTGGAAGAGCGTCCCGGTCTGAATGTGCTCTGCTCCGGCGGCGTGGCCTCCAACAGCCTGCTGCGCGAGAAGCTGAAAAACGCGGTCTTTGCCGAGCCCAAGTATTCCACGGACAACGCTATGGGCGTGGCCATTCTGGCCTGGCGCAGCCTGCAGGCAGGGGAGAGCGGGCAATGAAAAACGACACGGTCTACTCCGTCTCTCAGGTCAATCAGTACATCAAGGACCTGCTGGACGGGGACGGCGCCCTCTCCGGCATCTATATCCGGGGTGAAATCTCCAACTACAAGATGTACCCCTCCGGCCACCACTACTTCTCCATGAAGGATGAGGGGGGTGCCATCCGCTGCGTCATGTTCCGCAGGGAGGCATCCGCCCTGCGCTTCCGCCCGGAGAACGGCATGAAGGTGGTGGCCTTCGGCCGGGTGACAGTATTTCCTAGGGATGGACAGTATCAGCTCTATGTCAGCGCTCTGACACCTGACGGTGTGGGTGACCTCTATGTGGCCTTCGAGCAGCTCAAAGCCAAGCTGTACGCCGAAGGGCTGTTTGACCCAGCCCACAAAAAGCCCATACCACGCTTTCCCCGGCGCATTGCTCTGGTGACTTCGGCCGCCGGCGCAGCGGTACGGGATATGCTGCGGATTTTGGGCGCACGGTGGCCCATGGCACAGGTAGCCGTGGTACCGGTACGGGTCCAGGGAGCGGAGGCTCCCGGCGAAATCGCCGCGGCGCTGGGATGGGTCAACCGCCTGGGGTGGGCCGACCTCATCATCACCGGCCGGGGCGGCGGCTCCATGGAGGACCTGTGGGCCTTCAACGAGGAGATTGTGGCACGGGCTATCTATGCCTCTCGAGTTCCGGTGATTTCCGCCGTGGGCCATGAGCCGGATGTGACCATTGCCGATTTTGTGGCCGACCTGCGGGCTGCCACTCCCTCCAATGCCGCAGAGCTGGCCGTCCCTGACCAGAACGACGTGGCAGGCAGGCTGAATCAGCTGTCCGCCCGCATGGAGCAGGCTATGTCCCGGCGTCTTGGGGAGCTTTCCTCCAAATTGGAACGTCTGTCAGGCAGTCGGGCTTTACAGAATCCCATGAACTATATTGAGGATCGGCGGGTACTGCTGGACTACCAGCGCACCAGGTTGGCCCATGGTCTCTCGGGTACGCTGAACCGGGAGCGGCAGCATTTTGCACGGCTGGCAGCGTCTCTGGATGCCATGAGTCCCTTGAAGGTGCTGGCCAGAGGCTATGCCATTCCCCGTCTGGAGGACGGCACGGTGGTACGCTCCAAGACGGATGTTGTGGCGGGGGATTCTCTGCGCCTGCGGGTAGCAGATGGTGAAATTCCCTGTATTGTAAAGGAGTATTGGTTGACAGATGGCAGAGAAAAAGCTGACCTTTGAACAGGCCATGGCCCGGCTGGAGGAGATTGTCTCCAGGCTGGAACAGGGAGACGCTCCGCTGGAGGATGCCCTGGCTCTCTTTGAAGAGGGGACAAGCCTGATGAAAAAGTGCTCCACTATGCTGGATAAGGCGGAGCAAAAGGTCATCAAGCTGACCGCCGCCCCGGATGGGATGCCGGTGGAGCAGCCTATGGACCAGGGCGTATAATGAAGTTTTGTCCCGAAGGAGACGCGGTGTGTGGCGGCTCCACGGGATTTCCCGGTGCAAGATGGCCTGCTTTGGTCAGCTGTGCACCGAAGTTTTGCAGAGCAAAGGAGTTTCCGGGATGATGTACGATGAAGTGCTTCGCGCAGACTGCGCCCTGGTAGAGGACTATCTTCAGCACTGTTTTGCGGGGCGTGATTCCCGCGCCGATCTGTATGACGCCATGCTGTACAGCCTACTGGCCGGCGGAAAGCGAATCCGGCCCGTGCTGGCGCTGGAGACCTGCCGCATGTGTGGGGGAGACGTGACCACGGCCCTTCCGTTTGCCTGTGCGGTGGAGATGATTCATACCTATTCTCTTATTCACGACGATCTGCCCTGCATGGACGACGACGATCTGCGCCGGGGTCAGCCCACCAACCATAAGGTCTACGGCGAGGCTACGGCTGTTCTGGCCGGAGATGCCCTTCTGACTGCTGCCTTTGAGACCATTGCCGAACATGGCACATCGCTCAGTCCGGAGCGGGCCCTGGCTGCCTCCGCCTGCCTGGGCCGTGCTGCCGGAGCACGGGGCATGGTTGGCGGCCAGGCGCTGGATATGGCAGGGGAGGGGCATTCTCTCTCCCTGTCCGAGCTGGAGGAGCTGCAGCGGCTAAAGACAGGGGCTCTTATCTCTGCTGCCACTGAGATTGGATGTATCGTGGCCGGAGGCGGAGAGAAGGAGCGGGCAGCCGTCCGGCGGTATGCCCAACTGCTCGGTCTCGCCTTCCAGATCCGGGACGATATGCTGGACGTGGAGGGTGACGAGGCCACGCTGGGCAAGCCCATCGGCTCTGACGCCGCAAATGAGAAGGTGACCTTTGTCAGCCTCAAGGGTATGGAGGCCTGTGAAAAGCTGGTAAGCGAAAAGACCGAAGCGGCCAAGGAGGCCCTTTGCAGTACATTTGAAGACGCCGGATTTCTGTGCTGGCTGGCAGACAAATTGGTGAAACGGGAGAAGTGACCGCATATGGAACTGAATGCCGCCAATTACCATCTGGGAAATTTAATTCTGATTCTGGCTGCGTTGTCCTGGGCTGTTGCGCAGGTGCTGAAGGTGGTCATCCAGCTTCTGACCAAGCAGCGGCTGGACTGGCGCCGGATTTGGGGAAGCGGCGGGATGCCCAGTTCACACTCCGCTTTTGTCTGCGCCTGCGCCGCATCCACCGGTATGCTGTACGGTTTTTCCTCGCCTCTTTTTGCCATCGCGGCCGTGATTGCCATCGTAGTCATGTATGATGCCGCCAATGTCCGCAAGGCTGCCGGAGAGCAGGCCAAGATTCTGAACTACATGATGGACCACTGGAGTGAGATGAAGCCAGAGCTCTTTGGAAAAGAGCTGAAAGAGCTGCTGGGCCACACGCCCATGCAGGTGGTCATGGGTGCGCTTCTGGGCGTGGCCATCGGTCTGCTGGGGACTTATCTCATTAAGTAATTTACGTAGAGGTGCTTATGATTCAGCAAACGGATATTCCCGATATAAAGAGTATAACGGACTATGAAGCTGAGGCGCTTTGCACCCGCATTCGTGCCGGTCTGATCGATTCGGTATCCAAAACCGGCGGCCATCTGGCCTCCAATCTGGGGGCAGTGGAGATTACAGTTGCCCTTCACCGGGTGTTCGATTTCACCCGGGACCGTCTGGTCTTTGATGTGGGGCACCAGTGCTATACCCATAAAATTCTCACAGGCAGAGCTGACCAGATGTCCAGTCTGCGTACATTTGGCGGTATGTCGGGCTTTCCCAAGCCAGTGGAGAGTTGCTGTGACGCATTTATCGCCGGTCATGCCTCCAACTCTGTATCCGTCGCCACCGGCATGGCCAGAGGTCGGACCCTCTTGGGGGAGGACTACTATGTCATCGCCCTTATCGGTGATGGCGCTCTGACAGGCGGCCTGGCCTATGAGGGTCTCTCCGATGCCGGAAACAGCGGTGAACGGATGCTGGTTATCCTCAATGACAACGGAATGTCTATCACCAAAAATGTGGGCGGTATTGCCGATCATCTGGCCAGACAGCGGCTGAAACCCCAATATCTGCGGTTCAAAAAGGGATACCGCAAGGTAACCAGTACTGTGCCGGGCGGAAAAACTCTCTACCGGATTACCCACAAAATCAAAAAAGCCGTCAAGGAGACCCTGCTGCCCTGTTCTTTCTTTGAAGATATGGGGTTCACCTATCTTGGCCCGGTGGATGGCCACGATGTGAAGCGGCTGACCGGTCTCCTCCGGTATGCCAAGGACATTGAAGGCCCTGTTCTTCTCCACGTAAGGACTGTAAAGGGAAATGGCTATACGCCTGCTGAGCGCAATCCAGACCAATTTCACGGTGTAGGCCGTTTCTGTGTTCAGACGGGAGAGCCCTTGTCAGCTGGAAGTCCCAATTTTTCTTCTGCATTTGGCTCCGCCTTGTGCGGCCTTGCAGAGGATGACCGCAGGATCTGCGCCATTACTGCAGCTATGCGGGATGGCTCCGGCCTGGGTGACTTTTCCCGCCGTTTTCCTACGCGCTATTTTGATGTTGGTATCGCCGAGGGACATGCCACTGCTATGGCTGCCGGAATGGCAAAGCAAGGGCTGGTGCCGGTTTTTGCAGTTTATTCCACCTTCCTTCAGCGTAGCTATGATATGCTGATTCATGATGTGGCAATTCAGGGCCTTCACGTGGTCTTTGCAGTGGATCGAGCCGGTTTGGTGGGCGAGGATGGCGAAACCCACCACGGTGTCCTTGACGTGGCCTTTCTGGATACAGTGCCTGGGATGACAGTCCTCTGTCCGTCCAGCTTTGCTGAGTTAAAAACTATGCTGGCCTATGCTGTAAAAGACGTTCGTGGGCCTGTGGCACTGCGCTATCCACGTGGCGGAGAGGGCGCATATACGGCAGATTCCGGCATCGATCCCGCTGTTCTGCTACGGCAGGGAAGCGACATTACGCTGGTTGGGTACGGCGTGATGATAAACGAAGTAATTCGCTGTGCCGAACTGCTTCAGCAGCATGGAATATCCTCCGAAATTGTGAAGCTGAATACCATTACACCAATTGATACCCAAGTAATTCAGCGTTCTGTTTCCAAAACAGGCAGTTTGCTTGTGGCGGAAGATGTGATGGAGACCAATTGTGTGGGCCGCCGGATTGCGGCTGACCTGGCGCTCTCGGGCACAGCGGTACCCAGGATGGCGCTCTGTAACCTTGGGCATTCCTTTGTGACCCATGGTTCCGTGGCTGAGCTGCGGAAGCTCTGCGGATTGGATGGAGAAAGTCTCTGCCGGAAGGCAATGGAGGTCTGTACACGTGGCTAAAAAGCGATTGGATGTCCTGCTCTGTGAGCGCGGACTGATGGAGAGCCGTCAAAAGGCGCAGGCCGTCATTATGACCGGACAGGTCTATGTCGGGGGCCAGAAAGTGGATAAGGCCGGGGCTCAGACAGAGGAGACCGCCGAAATTGAGGTGCGTGGCAAGACGCTTGCCTATGTCAGCCGTGGCGGCCTGAAGCTGGAGAAGGCCATGCAGTCCTTTCCCATTGTACTCTCCGGTGCAATCTGCGGCGATATCGGCGCCTCTACCGGCGGCTTTACGGATTGCATGTTGCAAAACGGGGCCGCCAAGGTCTACGCTGTGGATGTGGGCTATGGACAGCTGGCCTGGAGCCTGCGAAGTGACGAGCGTGTCATCTGCATGGAGCGGACTAACGCCCGGTATCTCACCCATGAGCAGATTCCCGACGAGCTGGATTTTGCCAGTATTGATGTCTCTTTCATCTCGCTGCGGCTGATTCTGCCCGCTGTGCGGGGTCTGCTGAAGCCGGATGGACATGTGGTCTGTCTGGTCAAGCCCCAGTTTGAGGCAGGGAAAGAGAAGGTCGGGAAAAAGGGCGTCGTACGGGACCCGAAGGTCCATCTAGAGGTGCTGGAGCAGTTCCTAATCAACGCCAGAGACGCTGACTTTACTGTAAAGGATATGACCTTTTCAGCCGTTCGGGGCCCGGAGGGAAATATCGAATACCTCGGTTTCCTGGCCGCCGGAGCCTCTGAACACACCTGGGATGGAGATTTGGAGGCTCTGGTGACGGCCTCTCATAACGCCTTAGAGAAGGAATGAGTTTATGAAAGTTGTGCTGAGCCCCAATCCATACCGGGACAAGGGGCTGCGGGCGGCTCAGGCTGCCGACCGCATCCTGAAGTCCGTCGGTGTGGAGACTGCAATCTGTCTGCCGTTTATGCCGGAGAAGAACAGCCGGGTGGAACTGCCGAAGAACCTGCACTTTTCCGACATGCAGCATGAGCTGGCGGGTGCAGATGTTCTGATATGCTTTGGCGGCGACGGCACAATCCTCCATGCCGCAAAGGATGCCAATACCTATAACGTCCCTATTCTGGGCGTCAACCTGGGCAGCGTTGGCTTTATGGCAGAGCTGGAGCAGGGGGAGCTGCAGCAGCTGACCAAGCTGGCCTCCGGAAAGTTCAGCATTGAATCCAGAATGATGCTGGATGTGAAGGTATTCCATGAGGGAAAGCAGGTCTACGAGGACATTGCCCTCAATGATGCTGTCATCACAAAGGGGGCAGTGGCCCGGATCATTGACTTCTCCGTATACGGAGATCGGAAGCAGATCTCCGACTTCTCCGGTGACGGTGTGGTGGTCTGTACTCCCACAGGCTCCACCGCCTATTCCATGTCCGCTGGCGGTCCCATTGTGGAGCCCACGGCAGAAAATTTGATTGTAACTCCCATCTGTGCCCATGTGCTTCACTCCCGCAGCATGGTACTCAGCCGTGAGCGGACCGTGGCCATCCGGATGGGACGCCTGGCCAGAAAGACCGCCTATCTCTCGGTGGACGGCGGAAAAGCCCATAAGCTCTCCGGCGGCGATGTGGTAGAGGTCAAAAAGTCCAGGGCGCAGACCAGGCTGGTATGCCTCACCGGCCGCAGCTTTTATGATATTCTCCAACAGAAACTTGGAAACGGGTGAAATGCATGAAGAGTAAGCGACAGGAGGAGATCCTCCGCATTATTGAAGAGGTGGACGTGGAGACCCAGGACCAGCTCCTGGAGCAGCTCCGTCTCCGGGGCGTCACCTCAACCCAGGCCACCATCTCCCGGGACATCAAGGAGCTCCACCTGATCAAGGAGCTGACCGGATACGGCACCTATAAGTACGTAGTGTCTGAGCGAAAGACCTCTCTCAATTTCGCCGGACGTCTGCGCACCATCTTCAAGGAGGGCGTCACCTCCTTTGATATGGCCCAGAATATTGTGGTGGTCAAGACCATGCCCGGCCTGGCCTCGGCGGCCTGCGCGGCCGTGGATGGCATGGAGATTCCGGACCTGGTGGGCAGCCTGGCGGGAGACGATACCGCTCTGCTGATCATGCGCACCAATGAGGCTGCCGCCGAGTTCTGTAACGAGATCCACAAGATGCTGAAGTAAGTTCCGCCGGATGGACGGTGATTGCTGTGCTCTCTCTGCTTCATATTGAAAATATTGCGGTCATTGAATCGGCGGATATCCGCTTTGACGCTGGCTTCAATGCCCTCACCGGCGAAACCGGCGCGGGAAAATCCATTGTGATCGACGCCATCGGCGCTGTAATCGGCGAACGTACCAGCCGGGATCTCATCCGCACCGGCGCAAAATCCGCTCTGGTGGAGGCGGTCTTCACCGACCTTCCCAAGCTCTCCTGGTTTGAAGAGAACGGGGAAGGGCCGGATGAGGACGGCAATCTGATTATCCGCCGTGAAATTCATCCGGACGGAAAAAATACCTGCCGTCTGGGCGGACGGTTGCTCACAGTCTCACAGCTGAAGGCCTTGGGCAGTCAGCTGGTCAATATCCACGGACAGCACGACGGACAGCAGCTGCTGGATGAGCGGTGTCACCTGAGTTATCTGGACTCCTTTGGCGGGACCGGAGAGGCTCTGGCCGACTATCAGGCCGCTTACAGCGCGCTGACCGCCATTCGCCGTGAGATGGACGCTCTGCGGATGGACGAGGCGGAGCGTGCCAGGCGGATTGACAGTCTCAACTATCAAATCGCGGAGCTGGAGCGGGCTCAGCTCAAGGCAGGGGAGGAGGCCGCACTGACGGAGCGCCGCACCCTGCTGCGCAACGCAGGAAAGCTCATCGAGGCCGTGGAGCGTGCCTGCTTTGCCCTGTCCGGAGACGAGGACAGGGATGGTGCAGCGTCCCTTTTGGCCACTGCCGAAGACGCTCTGGGACCGGCGGCCAGCATGAGCACGGAGGCTGCCGGGATTCTGGAGCAGGTGTCCGAGCTGCGCTGTACTGCGGACGATGTGGCGGAGACGCTGCGGGATCTGCGGGAGAGCTTTGATTTTGAACCTGGTGAACTGGACGAGCTGGAGAGCCGCCTGGACGTCATCTACCGCTTAAAAAAGAAGTACGGCAGCTCCGAGGAGGAAATGCTGGCTTATCTGGACCAGTGCAAAAAGGAACTGGACGATATTCAGTACGCCGACGACACCATTATTCGCCTGGAGAAGAAATATGTTGCTGCATTGAAGTCTGCAAAGTGTAAGGCGGAATTGCTTTCCAGTGTGCGCCATACAGCGGCGGAGGCTCTCCAGAAGCGGATTCAGAAGGAACTGGCCCAGCTCGACATGCCCAAGGTACGGTTCCAGGTGGAATTCGGCGTCAAGGCCTGTGATGAGGGGCTAGACAGCACCGGTATGGACGAGGTACAGTTCCTTATGTCTGCCAATGTGGGCGAAGCCATGAAGCCCATCCAGAAGATCGCCTCCGGCGGTGAGCTGGCCCGCATCATGCTGGCGCTGAAAAATGTGCTGGCTGAAAATGAAGACGTGACCACCCTGGTCTTTGACGAGGTGGACACCGGTGTTTCCGGAAGGGCGGCCCAGAAGGTGGCAGAGAAGATGGCCGACGTCGCCCGCCACAAGCAGGTGCTCTGCGTCACCCACCTGCCTCAGATTGCCGCCATGGCGGATGTCCATTTCTCTGTCCAGAAGGGTGAGCGAAAGGGAAGGACCTTTACAGAGGTTGCCCGGCTGGACCGGGACGCCAGAATGGCGGAACTGGCCCGCCTCACTTCGGGAGATGTCATTACCGCCGCCTCGTTGGCCAGCGCGGGTGAGCTGCTGGACGGCGCCGCCCGGTACAAGCAGGGCAGGAAGGCGTAGGAAGCCTCTGTGAAATCCTGCTGACTGTCTCTGTGGGGTTGACAAGTTGGAAGTGCTGTGGTATAGTGCAAATAATTTCAGATTGCCATCGCGATGATGAGGAGAAGTACCCGGCCTGCCGCCGTTCAGAGAGCCCCCGTTTTGGTGCAAGGGGGAGGGCGGCTCTGGTGAAATACACCTCGGAGCAGCCGCCTGAACGCAAAATGCTATTAGGGCTGTGTCGGGTGCGCCCGTTACCGCGCCGGAGTGTGTTGGCACTCCATGAGGCCGTCTCTGTGAGGAGACGGTGAACCAGAGGTGGTACCGCGTAATACTACGCCCTCTGTCCGCAATGGACAGGGGGCGTTTTTGTATCTGGAGGTCAAATGATATGGAACGGGAAGTATGCATCCGCTGCGGCGGTGAAATGGCCCACATTGGCCAGGAACAGCTGCAAATGGGAAAATTCAGCTGGTTTTTGGGCGGGCTGGACAATCTTGTCTCGGGTGCTCTGACCGTGGATATCTATTGCTGCCGCCAGTGCAAAAAGCTGGAGTTCTACGCCGTGGAGCCTCCGGAAGCGGAGGCCGAAGACAGCATTGCGCAAACCCCATGCCCCTACTGCGGCCAGCTCCATGAGATGGATGACGCCAAGTGTCCACACTGCGGAAAACGACTGTATTGATATAAAGAAGAAGGAGAATTGACAATGACCATTTACGACGAACTGAAAGCCCGCGGCCTTGTGGCCCAGGTCACGGATGAAGAGGAGATCAAGGAGCTCATCAACAACGGCAAGGCCACCTTCTATATCGGCTTTGACCCCACTGCCGACTCCCTCCACGTGGGCCACTTCATGGCTCTGATGCTGATGCGTCGGCTCCAGAAGGCGGGCAATCGCCCCATCGCCCTCATCGGCGGTGGTACCGGTATGGTGGGCGACCCCTCCGGCCGTACCGATATGCGCTCCATGATGACCGTGGAGACCATCCAGCACAACTGCGAGTGCTTCAAGAAGCAGATGAGCAAGTTCATCGACTTCTCCGAGGGCAAGGCCCTGATGCTCAACAACGCTGACTGGCTGATGAAGCTCAACTACGTGGAGCTGCTGCGTGAAGTGGGCGCCTGCTTCTCCGTGAACAACATGCTGCGGGCCGAGTGCTACAAGCAGCGCATGGAGAAGGGCCTGAGCTTTCTGGAGTTCAACTACATGATCATGCAGTCCTACGACTTCTACCACATGTTCCAGACCATCGGCTGCAATCTGCAGTGCGGCGGCGATGACCAGTGGTCCAACATGCTGGGCGGCACCGAGCTCATCCGCCGCAAGCTGGGCAAGGACGCCTACGCCATGACCATCACCCTGCTTCTGACCTCCGAGGGCAAGAAGATGGGCAAGACCCAGAAGGGCGCCGTCTGGCTGGACCCCGAGAAGACCACTCCCTACGAGTTCTACCAGTACTGGCGCAACATCGGCGACGCCGACGTGCTCAAGTGCCTGCGTATGCTCACCGACCTGCCTCTGGAGCAGATCGACGAGATGGACAAGTGGGAGGGCGCTCAGCTCAACACCGCCAAGGAGATTCTGGCCTACGAGCTGACCAAGCTGGTCCACAGCGAGGAGGAGGCCGTGAAGGCACAGGATGCGGCCCGCGCGCTCTTCTCCCAGGGCGGCGACAAGGCCAACATGCCCACCACCACCCTGACCGCCGATGACCTGACCGACGGCGCTGTGGCCGTGCTGGACCTGATGCTCAAGTGCGGTCTGGTTCCCTCCAAGAAGGAAGCCCGCCGTCTGGTGGAGCAGGGCGGCGTGGAGGCCGATGGTGTAAAGATCACTGACATTACCCGTACCTTTACCGCTGATGAGCTGTCCGGCGAAGGCATCATCCTGAAGAAGGGCAAGAAGGTATATCACCGCGCTCTGCTTGGCTGATAAAAACGGGCATCCCGGTTGGGATGCCCGTTTTCCATTGCGTCCTTACTTCTGGCATGATACAATGGATTTACGCGGAAAGGGGAAGTGAACTATGGAGGAAAACTCGCCCAAGAAAAAATGGTATTTCCTGGACAGCCGAGCTGTATCCAATCTTCTGGTTGTCCTGATCGGTATTTTGTTCTATATGGCACTGGCAAATATCGGTGCACTCCAGTCTAAGGTAGACAGCCTTCTGGGCGTTCTGTCTCCCTTTATTGCGGGTTTTGCCATTGCCTATCTGCTCAATACCCCCATGGATTTCTTTGAACGGCGTGTCTTTCACAGCTTTAAACGCAAGCGGGTCCTCTCAGTCCTGACGGTGTACCTGCTCGCCCTGGTTGTGGTGGTCATCCTGCTCAATCTGATTCTTCCCCAGGTCATTGAGAGCATCTTGGCCCTGGGCAGCAACATGTCCACCTATCTGAGCAATCTGAACCTCTTTGTGCAGGACCTGATTGATCACTACCATCTGGAAGGGGAGGGGCTCACCGACCTGGTGACGCTCTATCAGGATCTACTCAAGCGGGCTGCCACCTGGGCCTCTCAGAAGGTGCCGGAACTGCTCAGCCTGGGTGTCGCAGTTGGCAATGTGCTCATCTCCGCCATTACGGCCCTTATCTCTTCTGTCTATATGCTGGCGGGGAAGGGCCGGCTGGTACCTCAGCTCAAAAAGATTATCTATGCCGCCGCTCCCACTGCAAAGGTCAATCGCTTCCTCTCCATCTGCCGCCATGCAAACGGCGTGTTCGTGGGCTTCATCAACGGAAAGATTATTGACAGCGCCATTATCGGTGTGCTGTGCTTTGTGCTCAATCTGATTTTCCAGATCCCGTTTGCCATGCTGGTGGCGGTTGTGGTGGGCGTGACCAACGTGATTCCCTTCTTCGGCCCCATCATCGGCGCCGTCCCCTGTATCATGATTCTCATCATCGTGGACCCGTGGGCTGCACTGCGTTTTGGCGTGCTGGTGATTGCGCTCCAGCAGTTTGACGGCAATATACTGGGACCCAAGATTCTGGGCGACAGCACCGGCCTGGACGCCATCTGGGTTCTGGTGGCCATTATTGTGGGCGGCGGTCTGTTTGGCTTCCCGGGCATGCTGCTGGGTGTTCCTACCTTCGCCGTCATCTATGCGCTGGTGCGGGACTGGACCAACAGCCGCCTCAAGGCCAAGGGCATTGACGGAAACGGAAACCCACTCCATACCGCCGAACAGGATTCACACGGTATGCAGGAGTAAAAGAATCAAATTACAAAAAAGCTCCGATTCCATTTGGAATCGGAGCTTTTCATGCTAAAAACGGCAAGTAAGCCTGTAAGCCGGGTTCTGTCTTTTAAGACAGCCATCTATCTAGCCGTACCGTTGCCGGTACGATCAAGCCGCCTCCTGAGAACGGCCGGGCCGGCCATATGTTCTCCCACGGCGTTGCTCCGGATAGAGGTTACAGCGACGAGCAGTTCCCAGTCGTCGGGCGGGCTCTTACCTCCGCCTTTCCACCCTTACCACGCAGAACGTGGCGGTATATCTCTGTTGCCCTTTTCCTAGGGTCGCCCCCGGCGGGTGTTACCCGTTATCCTTGCCCTGTGGAGCCCGGACTTTCCTCATATCGGGCCTTTCGGCCTCGATCCGCGGCTGTCCAGCTTACTTGCGCGGGGTATATTGTACCGTATCGGAACGGAAATGTCAAATAAAACTGAGTCGTGTCCGTGCGGATATGATAGTTACGATTGAAATTTATGTGTTTGGGTTATATAATATAAAAGTTAAGGACTGATTTTTCCGAAGGGGGGAATTCCTATGAATTCCACAATACAGGAATATTTAGATTCCCTGCGGGGAAAGCGCATTGCGGTCATCGGCATTGGCGTGTCCAATACGCCTCTGATCAAGATGCTGCTGCGGGCCGGACTGTCCGTAACGGCCTGCGACAAGAAAGAGCGGAAGGATTTTGACGGCCTTATCGAAGAGTTGGAGAGTCTGGGGGCGGAGGTTCGACTTGGGCCCGACTACATGGACGGCCTGGACCAGGACATCATCTTCCGTACGCCCGGCCTGCGGCCTGACGTCACGCCGCTGCTGGCAGCCCGGGAGCGGGGGAGTGTCATTACGTCCGAGATGGAGGTGTTCTTCCAGGTCTGTCCCTGTGAGATCATCGCTGTCACCGGAAGCGACGGAAAGACCACCACGACCACTATTATCTCCGAGCTTCTGAAAAAGGCGGGATATAACGTCTATGTGGGCGGCAACATCGGCAAGCCCCTGCTGGCCGAGACCCCCAACATGGAGCCGGACGACATGGTGGTGCTGGAGCTGTCCTCCTTCCAGCTGATGACCATGGATATGAGCCCTGATATCGCCGTTGTCACCAATGTGGCCCCCAACCATCTGGACGTACATAAGTCCATGGACGAGTACGTGGAGGCGAAGGAGAACATCTTTGCCCACCAGAGCACGGAGAACCTGGCTGTGTTCAACTGGGACAACGAGATTACCCGCGACTTTTCCAAGAAGGCTCCGGGCAATGTGATGTGCTTCAGCCGCCGGGAGGTGCTGGAACGGGGCGTCTATGTGAAGGATGACGCCATCTGGTGCTCTGACCGGGACGGCCACCGGAAGGTGCTGCCTCTGTCCGACATCCTTCTGCCCGGCAACCACAACGTGGAGAATTACATGGCGGCCATCGCTGCGGTCAACGGTCGGGTGTCCGACGAGACCATCCGGCTCTTTGCCTGCAGCTTCGGCGGTGTGGAGCACCGCATCGAGCTGGTGCGGACGGTAGACGGCGTCCGGTACTACAACGACTCCATCGCCTCCAGCCCCACCCGGACCATTGCCGGACTCCGTTCCTTTGAGGAAAAGGTCATCCTCATTGCCGGTGGATATGACAAGCACATTCCCTTTGATGTGCTTGGCCCTGAAATCATCGAACATGTAAAGGAGCTTATCCTGACAGGTGATACGGCGGAGAAAATCCGTGCGGCTGTGGAGAGCGCCCCCGGCTACAACGGCAGCAACCCGCCTATCCGCATGTATCAGGACTTTGAGCAGGCGGTTCTGGCCGCTCACAGCATGGCTCAGCCGGGAGACGTGGTCATTCTGTCTCCGGCCTGCGCCTCCTTTGACCGGTTTAAAAACTTTATGGAACGGGGCAACGCCTTCAAGCGCATTGTGAGGGAGCTGTAACCCCATTTGAAAGAGGAAGTGAATCACTTGGATATGCGAAACGCGCTGGAGCGGCTGTGCAGTCAATGCGCTCCCTCCGGCTTTGAGCGCCCCGCGGCTGAGGTGGCCGCGGAGCTTCTGCGTCCCTTTGTGGACGAGGTGTCCATCGACCGGATGGGCAATGTGGTAGGTGTGCGCCGCTGTGGGCGGGAGAACGCGCCCCGTCTGCTGCTGGACGCCCATCTGGACGAGATCGGTCTGATTGTCACCGGTATGGAGGACGGTTTTCTCCGTTTCCGCAGCATCGGCGGCGTAGACCCCCGTATGCTGCCCGACCGGGAGCTGACCATCCTGACGGAGCCCCCCATGTTCGGCGTGGTGGCCTGTCTGCCGCCCCATGTGCTCAAGAAGGGGGATTCCGATAAGGCTCTCTCCATGGATAAGCTCTTCATCGACATTGGCATGAGCCAGGAGGAAGCCGAGAAAGCTGTGCCGGTGGGCACTCCCGTTGTGTACCGGGGCAGCTGCTTCCCTCTGGGCGAGGGACAGATGTGCGGAAAGTCCATGGACGACCGTGCATGCTTTGTGACCCTGCTCCGGGCCGCCGAGCTGCTGAAGGACAAGGAACTGGACGTGGACCTCTACATCATGGGCAGCACCCGTGAGGAGGTCTCCGGTGCAGGCGCCAAGGCCGGCACCTTTGCCATTGACCCGGACTATTGCGTAGCGGTGGATGTAACCCACGGTCGGACGCCGGACGGCCCCAAGGACCGCTCCTGCGAACTGTTTGGCGGCCCTGCCATCGGCATTGGCCCCAACATGACCAGCTGGATGACCCGCCGTATGAAGGCCAAGGCGGAGGAAAATCAAATTCCCTGGCAGCCCGAGGTCATGGCCGGCCACACTGGCACCAACGGCTGGCACATGCAGATCAGCCGTGAGGGCGTGGCCACTTCCGTTATCTCTCTGCCGCTAAAGTATATGCACACCCCCATTGAAGTGCTGGCCCTGGAGGACATGGAGTCGGTTGCCAAGCTGCTGGCCGCCTTTACCGAGGGTCTGGGAAAGGAGGCGGAGGTCCTGTGCTAAAGGATACCATTCGTGAACTGTGCCTGCTGGACGGCGTGTCCAGCTTTGAAGAGGACGTGCGGGCCTATATCAAGGCTGCGGCCGCCCCCTATGCCGACGAGATGCGGGTTGACCCGCTGGGCAACCTGATTGTGTTCAAAAAGGGCAAAAAGTCCACCGGTTCCAAGCTGCTGCTGGCCGCCCACATGGACGAGGTCGGCCTCATCATCCGCAGCATCACCGACGAGGGCTATCTGAAGTTCTCCTGCGTAGGCGGAATTGACCGCCGGGTGCTCATCGGCAAGATTGTCCGGGTTGGCAAGAACCGCCTTCCCGGCGTCATCGGTCTGAAGGCCTACCATCTGGTCAGCGAGGAAGAGGAGAAGAAGGTTCCCAAGGTGGAGGACCTCTATCTGGATATCGGCGCCAGGAGCAGGGAAGAGGCGGAGAAGCTGGTGGAGATCGGCGACTTTGCCGCCTTCGAGAGCGACTGGACCGAGTTCGGCAGCGGTTTTGTGAAGGCCAAGGCTCTGGATGACCGTGCGGGCTGCGCCGTTATGCTGGAGCTGCTGAAAGAGGACCTGCCCATGGACTGCACCTTTGCCTTTACGGTGCAGGAGGAGGTGGGCTGCCGCGGCGCCTTCGGCGCGGCCTTCTCCGTCAACCCGGAGATTGCCCTGGTGCTGGAGACCACCACCGCCGCTGATCTGGCCTCCACCCCCGGCCACAAGCAGGTCTGTACCCTGGGCAAGGGCCCTGTGGTCCCCTTTATGGACGGCGGCTCTGTGGCTGACCGCGGGCTCTTTGAGCTGATGCGGGACCTGGCGGAGGAAAATCAGATCCCTTGGCAGACCAAGCACTATATCGCCGGCGGCAACGACGCCTCCGTCATTCAGCGCAACCAGGAGGGTGCACGCACCATCGTAGTGAGCGCAGCCGTCCGCTATCTTCATGCCCCCGCCAGCGTGGCGCATCTGGGGGACTTTGATCACATCTTAAATCTGGCGCGGCTTTTCATTGGGGCCATTGCCGGACAGGAGGAGTAATAAAATGGATATTCTCAAGACACTCCAGGCGCTCAACGCCTGTCACGGTCCCGCCGGCGATGAGGCCGGTATCGCCGACGCTATCGAAGCGCTGGCCGCGCCCTACGCCGACAAGATCAAGCGGGACACCCTGGGCAACCTGATCGTCCGCAAGAAGGGCAAGGGCCCCAAGATCATGTTTGCCGCCCACATGGACTCCATCGGCTTTATTGTCACTCACATTGACGAACACGGCTTTATCCGGTTCGGCAAGCTGGGTGGTCTCCATCCCTTTGACCTGCTGAGCACCACCGTCCGTTTTAAGAACGGCGTTCGTGGCGTGGTCTGCCTGGACAACGGCGTGTCTCCCAAGGACATGACCCTGGAGGACCTGTATCTTGATATCGGTGCCAAGGACGCCGACGAGGCCAAGACCATGGTCCGGATTGGCGACACAGCTGTCTATGACACGCCCACCTTCGCCGCTGGTGACCGCATCATTTCCCCCTACATGGACAACCGGATCTCCTGCGTGGTGCTGCTGATGGCTCTGGAGCAGTTGAAGGACAGCGACAACGACCTGTACTTTGTCTTTACCGTCCAGGAGGAGCTGGGGCTCCGCGGCGCCCGTACCGCTGCCTTCGGCATTGATCCCGACTTCGGCGTGGCGGTGGATGTGACTCCCGCCGACGACGAGCTGAACCCCAAGCACACCTGCAGCAGCGTGACCGGCGGGGGAGCGGCCATCAAGGTGATGGACGGCTCCGTGATCTGCCACCCCCAGGTGGTCCGTTCCATGGAGAAGCTGGCAGCGGAGAAGGGGATTTCCTTCCAGCTGGACGTGATTCGTGCCGGCGGCACCGACGCGGGTGCCATCCATCAGACCCGCTCCGGTGTGCCCAGCGGCGGAATTTCCATTCCCTGCCGCTATGTGCACTCGCCCGCTGAGATGGTGGACCGCCGGGATGTGGAGGCCTGTGCCGCTCTGGTGGCTGCCTTTGCCCAGGCGGAGCACAAGGACTGATTCTCACGCTGCGCAGCCCAAAAACTTAGATAGAATGGAATGTGTAAAAGATAATGTCTTTACAGTTAAGTGACAAGGTTCTCTCTCTGGCGGCTCAGGCTCAGGCCGATCTGCGACCCCAGTTTGACCGCATTGACGCCATTGCGGAGGAGAACACCCGCAAGGTGCTTGCCGCGTTTCAGAAGCACCGTGTAGCCGAGGGCTATTTTGCCGGCACCACCGGCTACGGCTATGATGACCTGGGCCGGGATAAGCTGGACGAGATCTACGCCGACATCTTCGGCACCGAGGACGCCCTGGTCCGGGTTCAGTTTGTCAACGGCACCCACGCCATCACCTGCGCCCTCTTCGGCGCACTGAAGCCGGGTGATATTCTGGTTTCTGCCGTGGGCGCCCCCTACGACACCCTGCTGGGCGTCATCGGTGTAGTGCCCAAGGGACATGGCTCCCTGATGGAGTACGGCGTGGAATACCGTCAAGTTGAATTGCTTGACAATGCCCCTGACAAGGACGGTCTGGCTGCTGCGGTGCGGGACCCCAGAGTGAAAGCCGTGCTGATCCAGCGGTCCAAGGGCTACTCCACCCGGTCCTCTCTGTCCGTGGCGGAGATTGGCGAGCTGTGCGCCGTGGTGCGGGAGAACAACCCCGATGCCGCCATTCTGGTGGACAACTGCTACGGCGAGTTTGTGGAGACCATCGAACCCACTCAGGCCGGTGCTGACCTGGTGGTAGGCTCTCTTATCAAGAACCCGGGCGGCGGCCTGGCCCCTGCAGGCGGGTATATCGCCGGTCGGCGTGACCTGGTGGAGGGAGCCGCCATGCGTCTCACCGCCCCAGGCATCGGCCGGGAGTGCGGCGCCTCTCTGGGCAGCAACCGCAGCTTCTATCAAGGTCTTTTCCTTGCCCCCCATACTACCGCCCAGGCGGTCAAAACGGCGGTGTTTGCCGCCCGCATGATGGAGCTGCTGGGCTACAAGACGGAGCCCGCCTCCGACGCCGTGCGACACGACATCATCCAGATGATCCACTTCGGCAGCCCCGAGCCCCTCAAGCGGTTCTGCAAGGGCATCCAGTTTGGTGCCCCTGTGGACTCCTACGTGACGCCCGAGCCCTGGGATATGCCGGGCTACGACTGTCAGGTCATCATGGCGGCAGGCGCCTTCATCCAGGGTGCCTCCATCGAGCTGTCCTGCGACGCGCCCATGCGAGAGCCCTACACGGCCTATCTCCAGGGAGGCCTGACCTATGAGAGCGGCAAGGCTGGCGTTCTGCTGGCGGTGGAGGAGCTGCTGCGGGAAAGCTGAATTTCCCGTTTTAAGACGAGCTGTGCCGCGCATAGACTCTTCATAGGGGGTGACCCGTATGGAGAAGTGGAGGCGGTATTTTTGGCCCCGCTGGCGGCTCCGGCAGCGTATCAGGCGGCGGGGGAGCGGTGTACAGCTGCTTCTCTCTGCCGCCTTTGGCCTGGTGCTGGCGGTGTTGCTGATTAGCTTTCTGGACAGCAAGGCCCGGCCTGTCATTGCCGTTATGGCGGAGAGCCGGGTAAAAAATATCGTCACGGGTATCATAGAGACGGAAATCAGCAAGACCATGGCCCAGGAAGCCGTGGCGTACGACGATATTATCACCTTCCGGACCGATAGCAGCGGCCGCATCACCGCCTTCACCAGCAATTCGGCTGAGATGAACCGCCTGCGTACAGAGCTTCTCAGCGCGGTTATTGCCCAGGTCGACACGCTGGACACCGGTACATTAGGAATCCCTCTGGGAAATCTGCTCCCCTTTTCCGCACTGGCGGAAAAGGGGCCGCTGCTCCCGGTGCGCATTCGCTCCATTGGCGGCGCGGATGCAGTATTTGAGCATGTGTTTACCGCAGGGGGCATCAACCAGACCCACCACCAGATTATGCTCAACCTATCGGTATCTCTGACCCTGCTGATTCCAGGTGGACCGCTGGATACCCAGGTAAGCGCACAGGTCTGTGTGGCGGAGACTGTGCTTGTTGGCGAGGTGCCGGACACCTATCTGAGCCTTCCGGGGTAAGGCAACTGAAATCGTAAGAAAAGCGCAAGAAACAGGCCCTTTTTCTGTGATAAAATGGTATCAAACCAGAGAGAAAGAGGTGCCGGAATGAATACGCTGCTTTGGTACTGGGAGATTACCTGGGACTATATCTACGAGATGCTGCCCTGCATGGCGCTGGCCGCTGTGGCCTTTTTTCTGCTTCGCCCCGTGCGCCGGCGTCGCCTTGACCGGCTGGGCCTGAGTAGCAGCGTCTGGCGGGAAGGTGCTCTGCTGATCTTTGTGCTCTTCTGCGCCGGGCTGGCGGCCCTGACCGTGTTTCCGTCCGGGTTCTGGGGTGCGCTGATGCACGGCTATCCGCCGGCGGAGGGCTGGTTTGGCTGGCATGGCCGTGGTATGTATCTCCAGGTCACCATTCTGGCGGAGCTGCTGGAGGGCAGTGAATGGGGCATCTACATGCTGTTGGGCAATGCGGTCATGTTCCTGCCCTTGGGCTTTTTCCCGGCGCTGCTGTGGAGGCAGCCCCGCTGGTGGCGGTCCGTATTGGCCGCCGGTGGCGCCTCACTGTTCATCGAGCTTGTGCAGATCTTTGTGGGCCGCAGCAGCGATATCAATGATTTGATTCTCAATACACTGGGTGGTCTGGCCGGATATGGCCTCTACAGGCTGTTGGCCCGGCTGGCCCCCGGATTCACCCAAAAATTCCAAGTGGAGGTCCCCTATGGACGAGATTCAGGAGATAGCACTGCTCCGGGCAGAGCTGAATAAGGCCAGCTACGAGTACTATGTGCTGGATAACCCCACCATGTCCGACTACGACTTTGACCACAAGCTCCGCCGTCTGGAGGAGCTGGAGCAGGCCCATCCCGACCAGATTACCGAGGACTCGCCCACCCGCCGGGTAGGGGGACAGGTGGCGGAGGGCTTCCAGGAGGTCACACATGAGGTTCCCCTGGAGAGCCTTCAAGATGTCTTTGACCTGGAGGAGCTGGGGGACTTTGTCCGGCGTGTCCAGGAGAGCCTGGATGGCAAGGCGGAGTTTGACGTGGAACCCAAGGTGGACGGCCTCTCTGTGGCTCTGGAGTACCGGGATGGCCTGTTCGTCCGGGGCGCTACCCGTGGCGATGGCCGGGTAGGGGAGGACGTGACCGAGAACCTAAAGACCATCCGTTCTCTGCCGCTCCGGCTGCCGGAGCCCATTCCTCAGCTTATCGTCCGCGGCGAGGTCTATATGTCCAAGAAGGTCTTTGAGCAGCTCAACGAGGAGCGTGAAATCAAAGGCGAGGCCCTCTTTGCCAACCCCCGGAATGCCGCGGCTGGTTCTCTGCGCCAGCTGGACCCCAAGGTGGCCGCATCCCGCCGGCTGGATATCGTGGTCTTCAACATCCAGAAGGCGGAGGGAGCGGAGTTCAGCACCCACACCGAGACCCTGGACTACCTGGAGCGTCAGCAGTTCCGGGTAATCCCCCGTACTCTGTGCACCAGCATGGAGGAGATCGGCGCCCGCATCGCCGCAATCGGCGACGGTCGTGAGGAATTCCCCTATGATATCGACGGTGCGGTTATAAAGCTGAATAGCCTTGCAGACCGCAAAATCCTTGGTTCCACCGCGAAATTCCCCCGGTGGGCCGCTGCCTACAAGTACCCGCCCGAGCAGAAAGAGAGCGTGGTGGAGGACATTGTAGTCCAGGTTGGCCGGACCGGTGTGCTTACACCCAAGGCGGTTGTAAAGCCAGTCCGCCTTGCAGGCACCACAGTGACAAACGCAACCCTTCATAACCAGGATTTCATTACAGAGAAGGACATCCGCATCGGGGACACCGTTCTGGTTCAGAAGGCGGGGGAGATCATCCCGGAGATTGTCTCGGTGGTGAAAGAGAAGCGACCTGAAGGAACCGTGCCCTACCATCTGCCTGACCACTGCCCGGTGTGCGGCGCACCGGTGGCCAGAGATGAGGACGGGGCGCACATCCGCTGCACCGGCGCGGAATGCCCCGCCCAGCTGCTGCGCCACCTGGCCCACTTTGCCTCCCGGGATGCCATGGACATCGACGGCCTTGGGCCGGCTGTCATGGAGGCACTCATCAACGCCGGTATGGTGAAGACCCCGGCTGACCTCTATTCCTTGGCCCCGGAAGCGGTGGCTCAGTTGGATCGGATGGGTAAGAAGAGTGCGGAAAACCTGGCCGCCGCCATTGACCGCTCCAAGGGTGCGGGTCTGGCCCGGCTGCTCTTTGCCTTTGGCATCCGCCAGGTGGGGCAGAAGGCGGGCAAAATTCTGGCCTCCCATTTCTCCACCATGGACGCCTTGCTGGCGGCCACAGAGGCGGACTTTACGGCTGTCCAGGACGTGGGCGCCATTACCGCCAAAAGCCTCTGGGAATGGCTCCACAGCCCCCAGAGCCAGCATCTCATTCAGGCCCTGCGGGAGGCCGGTGTGGTGATGGAGAACACTGACGCCCCCACCGGAGACGCGCTGACAGGCAAGACCTTTGTGCTGACCGGCTCTCTGGAGCGCTTCACCCGTGACGAGGCAGGCGCACAGATTGAGGCGCTGGGCGGAAAGGTGTCTGGTTCGGTCTCCAAAAAGACCAGCTATGTGGTGGCGGGTGAAGCTGCCGGCTCCAAGCTGAAAAAGGCCCAGGACCTGGGCGTCCCGGTGCTCACGGAGGAGGAGTTTCTCACCATGCTCCGGGAGCTGGGCTCCACAATTTAATCGGACATAGAGAGAAAGACAGCGGCAGCGGCCGGCTCATGTGAGCCGGCCGCTGTTTTTATTCTCACGCATATTTTTTAGCTCCAGGGCGCTTTTCTGCACCTCTTTCCTCCCAGAGCCGTATACTGGCTTGGGTGCGCTCGAGCAGAAGGCAGAGACTGAACGGCGCCGCCCGGACACATGCAGGAAGGAGGCGCATTGATGCGTCTGCCCAGTAGACGAACGGCAAAGACCGCCGCAGCCTGCGCGCTGGGCGCGGCTGTACTGCTCTTTCCAGGAAGCGTTCTGATGCTGGCCGCCGGGGCTGTCCTGGGCTTCTGGGGCTGCGTCAGGCTGGAACAGCGAAACCATGAGTCTCAGTAAGGAGGGTAATAGGATGAAAATTGTTGTGGTACGGTCCCCGAAGGCATTCCGCGGTATTCTGAAAGCCATTTTTGGTCTGCGCTGACATATTGCCCACTCCTTGTACATAGAATTTCACAGCATGAATTGGGCGGAAGAGCCCCTACAAGGAGTGGAATGCAATGGAGCTGACATTAAACCGCAACTGTCTGAGCTGTTACGACGCCGTGCTGGAGACCACGGTGTTCCATGAGGAGACCATGGAGATGATCGTTCCGGACGCCTGCCCCGATATTCTCCGGATCGTGGATACCGCCGGGATGGTGTGCGTCAAGGACAAGGGAACCCAGGAGGGGCGGGTGGAGGTGACCGGTACCGCCCGCTGCTCCGTGCTCTACCTGCCGGATGGGGAGAGCGGCCTGCGCCGCATTGAGGCCAACATCCCGTTCTTCTGCACCGCGGACGGCTCCGGTATCACGCCTGGCTGCTCTGTTGTGGCGGTTCCCAGGGTACAGACGGCGGACACCCGGGTCATCAACCCCAGAAAAGTGGTGGTGCGGGTCAATTTGGCCATTGACCTGCGGGTATATGCCAAAGCGGAGAACAGCCTCTGTTCCGGCGCCGAGTGGGAGTCCGGCATGGTTGTGGAGCAGCTAAAAGAGGTCCAGGACACTTATATCCCAGTATGTGTACAGGAGAAGCCTTTTACATTCTCCGATGAGCTGACTATCTCAGGCAGCCGCCCTGAGGCGGAGGAGCTGCTCAAATGCCGCCCCGATCTGGTATGCAGCGAGTCCAAGATCATCGGCAACAAGCTGATTTTCAAGGGAGAGGCGGTGCTGCATCTCTGCTACCGGTCGGGGGACGGGGCTCTCTGCACCGTGGACTACGAGCTTCCGTTCTCCCAGATCATGGAGGTCTCGGGGGCAGGGGAGGAGGCCGACTGTGATCTGGAGGTCCTGCTGACTGATCTGACCTGCACTCTGAGTCCGGGGGATGGACGGACGGTCTCGGTCTCCATGGGGCTGCTGGCCCAGGCCGTGGTGTGGGAGCGTCGGAGCGTGGAGCTGCTGACCGACCTGTACGGCGTCTCCTGTGAACTGACGCCGGAGTTCCAGTCCTGCACCTTCCACAGCCTGCTGGAGCGCAGCACCCGGCGGCAGACTCCCCGGGAAATCATTGAAACGGGGACCATGGCCAAGCTGGTGTCCGACGCCAGAGTGAGCATTGGACAGGTGACCCAGACCAGGGAGGCGGACCGGCTTGTCCTCACCGCCGATGCCATGCTTACGGTAGTATATACCGCCGAGGACAACGAGATTTACGCGGTGTCCAGACAGGTCTCCGTGCCCTGCCAGCTGGAACTGCCAGAGGGCAGCAGGTGCTCCTGCGCCTGCCGGTGTGTGGGGGAGATCTACGCCACTCCAACCAGCGGCGGCATTGAGGTCCGGTTTGACGTGGACTTCTCCTATCTGGCCCAGAGCACCCGGCGGGTCTCCGCCGTGGCGGACGTACAGGTGGGAGAAGCGGAGTCCAGGGAGGATGCGCCCTCCATTGTCCTGCGGGTGGTGAGCCATGAGCGGCTGTGGGACATCGCCAAGACCTACCGCACCACCATGGACGATATCCTCCAGGCCAACGAGCTGGAGAGCGGCACGGAACTGACCGGCCGGCTTCTGCTCATCCCTCGGCGGCGATGAATAGGAACCTAAACGCCCTCTCCGTCTATGCGGAGAGGGCGCTGCTCTGTGCAGGAGGCCATTCCTGGGGCCGTGATTTCACTGTCATAAACCATGGCTTATCCCCATACCTATGTAGAGAAAGCCAGGCTTGCTCGCCCATGCCTGAATCGTCCGCAAGGAGGAGTCGAATTGGAACACCGTAAGATTTATGAGGATATCGCGCTGCGCACGGAGGGCGATATCTATATCGGCGTGGTGGGGCCGGTCAGGACGGGAAAATCCACCTTTATCAAACGCTTTATGGAGACCCTGGTCATCCCCAACATCGAGAATGTCTACCGCCGGGAGCGGGCCAGGGATGAGCTGCCCCAGAGCGGCTCAGGCCGGACCATCATGACGGCAGAGCCCAAGTTCGTCCCCGAGGAGGCGGTGGAGATCGCCATGGAGGACGGGGCCGCCTTTTCCGTACGGCTGATTGACTGCGTGGGGTATATGGTGCCCGGCGCGGTGGGGTCGCTGGAGGACGCGGCGCCCCGCATGGTCACAACCCCCTGGTTTGACCACGAGATTCCCATGTCCGAGGCGGCTGAGATCGGCACCCGGAAGGTCATCGCCGAGCACTCCACCATCGGCATTGTGGTCACCACCGACGGCACCATCACCGATATCCCAAGAGAGGACTATCTGGAGGCGGAGGAGCGGGTCATCACCGAGCTGAAGGAGCTGGGGAAGCCCTTCCTGGTGGTGCTCAACTCGGCGGAGCCCGGCTCAGAGCGTGCCAGGGCCATCCAGGCTGACCTGGCCTCCCGGTACGACGTCACCTGCATCTGCGTCAACTGCCTGGAGCTGGACGAGAACGCGGTCACCAGCATCATCAAGGGCGTACTCTACGAGTTCCCGGTGAAGGAGCTTGACCTGTTCCTGCCGCCCTGGGTGGACGCTCTGCCCTATGGACACCCCATCAAGAGCGGCCTGTACGCCGCCATCCGCTCGACGGCGGAGGGAATGCGGAGAATCCGGGACGTGGAGCGGGCGGTCTCCGCCATCGGTCAGTGTGACAATGTGTCCTCCGCCAGGGTCAGTACCATCAGCCTGGGCACCGGCCTGGCCTCGGCGTCTCTGGAGCTGCCCAGAGGGCTCTTCTACGACACCATCTCCCAGCAGTCCGGCTTCACTATCCACGACGACGGCGACCTGATGGGCCTGCTCACCGAGCTGTCCGGGGTCAAGCGGGAGTACGACAAGGTGGCGGATGCCCTGCGGGAGGTGAAGGAAACCGGGTACGGCATCGTGGTGCCCGGCACAGATGAACTCAGGCTGGAGGAGCCGGAGATTGTCCGGCAGGGGGGACGCTACGGCGTGCGTCTGAAGGCCAGCGCCCCCAGCATACACATGATCCGTGCCGACATCGAGACCGAGGTCTCGCCCATTGTGGGCAACGAGAAGCAGTCGGAGGAGATGGTTAATTTCCTGCTCCAGGAGTTTGAGGGGGACACCAGCGCCATCTGGCAGTCCAACATCTTCGGCAAGTCCTTCCATGAGCTGGTCAGCGAGGACCTGCACACCAAGCTGCTCCGCATGCCGGAGGACGCCCGGGGCAGGCTCCAGGAGACCCTGACACGCATCATCAATGAGGGCTCCGGTGGGCTCATCTGCATCATCCTGTAATCAAAAAGCGCTGGACGGAAGTTCCGTCCAGCGCTTTTTCGTCTTTACCGTCCCTCTGACTCCGCCATGTGCTGAAGCGAGGCCCTGTTCGCAATTTTCAGTGTGCGATAGCCCGTGGAGACCGCGCCCGCCTTGGCCAGGTCTCCCAGCACCCGGCTCACCGTCACCCGGCTGACACCCACCGCCGCGCCAATCTCCTCGTGGGTGCAGCGGATGGTGCCGTCCGCCTCGGGGACCAGGGACAGCAGATAGCGGGCAATTCTCTGGTCCGCCTGGAGCAGGGTTCCGTCCACATGGACGGAGAGCAGCCGCACGGTACGGGCCAGATACTCCAGCATGGACACGGCCAGATCCGGGTGCCGGGCAAAGACCTCCGAGAGGTGAGGCCGGTCCACCGACACCAGCTCACACCTGGTCACCGCAACGGCGGAGGAGACCCGGGGCTGGCGGTCAAAAAAGGCGGCCTCGCCAATCAGCTCTCCGCCGTGGTGAAGAGTCAGGGTCCGCTCGCTTCCCGCGCCGGAGCTGAGGAAGCACTTCACTGTGCCGGAGAGGATGTAATAGAACTGCTCCGCCTGGGTGTCCTGGAGGTAGATCAGCCGCCCGGGCTCATAGATTTGGGGTGCTCTTCCTTCCGCAAGGGGCCGCCAGATATCTTCCTTTTTTTCACCCATACTTGTTCGCCTCCCGGGGACCTCAGCAGTTTTCTGTCTGGGAAAATTGTATCACGCGTTACATTCTTTTTGCAAGTGTTCTGTCATACTAACTCCATAAAACACTGCAAACTTCCACTACATATCAGGAGGGAATCTAGAATGGGAATGACCATGACCCAAAAAATCCTGGCCAAGCATGCCGGGCTGGAATCCGTGGAGGCCGGACAGCTGATTGAGGCCAAATTGGACATGGTGCTTGGCAACGATATCACCACCCCCGTGGCCATTACGGAGTTCAACAAGGCTGGGCTGACCCAGATTTTTGATAAGGACAAGATCTCCATCGTGCTGGACCACTCCACTCCTTGCAAGGATATCAAGTCCGCCCAGCTGTGCGCCCAGGCCAGAGAGTTTGCCAAGCGCTTTGACATCACCAACTTCTACGACGTGGGCCAGATGGGTGTGGAGCACGCTCTGCTGCCCGAAAAGGGTCTGGTCGCTCCCGGCGAGACCGTCATCGGCGCTGACTCCCACACCTGCACCTACGGCGCCCTGGGTGCCTTCTCCACCGGCGTGGGCTCCACCGATATGGCCGCGGGCATGGCCACCGGCCTGGCCTGGTTTAAGGTGCCCTCTGCCATCAAGGTCACCCTGAAGGGCAAGTTCCAGCCCTATGTATCCGGCAAGGACGTGATGCTCCACCTCATCGGCCAGATCGGCGTGGACGGCGCCCTGTACAAGTCCCTGGAGTTCGGCGGCGAGGGCGTGAAGGAGCTGGCCATGGACGACCGCTTCACCATCTCCAATATGGCCATCGAGGCCGGCGGCAAGAACGGCATTTTCCCCGTGGACGATGTGACCAGAGCCTACCTCAACGGCCGCGTCACCCGGGAGTGGGAGGCCTTTGAGCCCGATCCCGACGCCGTTTATGAGCGCGAAGTGGTCATCGACCTGGACCAGCTGCGTCCCACCGTGGCCCTGCCTCATCTGCCCTCCAATACCCGCACCGTGGACCAGGTGGAGGGCATGCCCATCCAGCAGGTGGTCATCGGCTCCTGCACCAACGGCCGTCTGAAGGACATCAAGGAGGCCGCCGAGATTCTCAAGGGCCGCAAGGTGGCCAAGGGCGTGCGCTGCATCGTGTTCCCCGCCACCCAGCAGATCATGCTAGATGCCATGGCGGCAGGCTATATCCAGGCCCTGGTGGAGGCCGGCTGCGCCGTGTCCACCCCCACCTGCGGTCCCTGCCTGGGCGGACACATGGGCGTCCTGTCCGACGGTGAGCGGGCCATCAGCACCACCAACCGGAACTTCGTGGGTCGGATGGGCCCTGTGAGCTCCGAGATCATCCTGTCCAGCCCCGCTGTGGCCGCCGCCTCCGCCGTCACCGGCTGCGTCACCGACCCCGCCAAGCTGGAAAAGCTCTGATTTCACCGCGGCAGACCTCTATTTCTCACTCAACAGAAAGGAACTTTGCCATGAAGGTTTATAAATACGGCGACAACGTGGATACCGACGTCATCATCCCCGCCCGCCACCTGAACAACCCCGACCCCAAAGCCCTGGCCTCCCACTGCATGGAGGACATCGACGCAAACTTCGCCTCCACCGTGGAGGAGGGGGACATCATTGTGGCCGGCGCCAACTTCGGCTGCGGCTCCTCCCGTGAGCACGCGCCCCTGTCCATCAAGGCCTGCGGCGTCAAGTGCGTCATTGCCAAGAGCTTTGCCCGCATCTTCTACCGCAACTCCATCAACATCGGTTTCCCCATCATGGAGTGCGCCGAGGCCGCCGAGGCCATCCAGCCCGGCGACAAGGTGACCGTGGACTTCCAGAGCGGCGTCATCACCGATGAGACCCAGGGCAAGACCTGGCAGGCCGCGCCCTTCCCGGAGTTTGTCAACGGCATCATCCAGAGCGGCGGACTGCTCAACTCCCTGAAGGCGAGAGGTGTGGCGAAATGAACTACAAGATTGCCCTCATCCGGGGCGACGGCATCGGCCCCGAGGTGGTAAACGAGGCGGTGCGGGTGCTGGACGCGGTGGGCCGGAAGTTCGGCCACAGCTTCACCTATGTGGACGTGCTCATGGGCGGCTGCGCCACCGACGCGGTAGGGAAGAGCTACCCCGACGGCACCGCCGAGCTGTGCAAGACCTGTGACGCAGTGCTTTTAGGCGCCGTGGGCGGTCCCAAGTGGGGCTCCGACAAGCCTGCCGAGCAGCGGCCCGAGACCGCTCTGCTGGCCCTGCGGAAGGACCTGGGACTGTATGCCAATCTGCGTCCCGCCGCCCTGCGCCCCGCACTGGCGGACGCCTGCCCCCTGAAGAAGGAGACCGCCGAGAAGGGGATTGACCTGATGATGGTCCGGGAGCTGACCGGCGGCATTTACTTCGGCAAGCGCGGCCGCTACGAGACTGAGGACCGGGGCGTGGAGTGTACCGACCTGATGGCCTACTCCGAAATGGAGATTGAGCGCATCGGCCGCCGCGCCTTTGAGCTGGCCCGGCTCCGCCGGAAGAAGGTGGCCAGCGTGGACAAGGCCAATGTGCTGGAAACCTCCCGGCTGTGGCGGAGCGTGATGCACCGTCTGGCCCAGGAGTACCCCGACGTAGAGTACTCCGACGTGCTGGTGGACAACTGCGCGATGCAGCTGGTCCGTGACCCCAGCCAGTTCGACGTGGTGGCCACCGAGAACATGTTCGGCGACATTCTGTCCGACGAGGCATCCATGATCACCGGCTCCATCGGTCTGCTGCCCTCTGCCTCCATTGGTGACAGCGCCCCCGGGCTCTATGAGCCCATCCACGGCTCCGCACCCGACATCGCAGGCCAGGACAAAGCCAACCCCATCGCCACCATTCTCTCCGCCGCCATGATGATGCGCTACTCCTTCCATCTAGCCGACGAGGCCGCCGCCATCGAGAACGCGGTGGACGCAGTGCTGACCGAGGGCTGGCGCACACCCGACATCGCCGAGCCCGGCGTTCAGGCTGTGGGCACCAAAAAGATGGGCGAGCTAATCGCCGCCAAAATCTGAGCAATTTGAATACCAAAAGACCGGATACAGCACTCTGTATCCGGTCTTTTCTGAGCAGGAAAGAGAGTGTGATTCCATGGCAGAAGAACTGACTTTCCGCTTCGCCGAAGAGGCGGACGCCGGGACTATTTTGTCGTTTATCAAGGCGCTGGCGGAATATGAAAAGCTGGCTGACCAAGTGGTGGCCACTGAGGAACTGCTCAGGGAGTGGATCTTCCAGAAAGGGAAGGCGGAGGTGCTCTTTGCTGTCAAGGACGGCAGAGAGATTGGATTTGCCCTGTTCTTCCATAACTTCTCCACCTTCCTAGGCAGGGCAGGCCTCTATCTGGAGGATTTGTTTATTCTCCCGGAGTACCGGGGCAGGGGATATGGCCGCCGTTTTCTCAGCCAGCTGGCCCGCATCGCGGTGGAGCGTGGCTGCGGACGGCTGGAGTGGTACTGCCTGGACTGGAATCAGCCCAGCATTGCCTTTTACCGCTCCCTGGGGGCAGTGCCGCTGGACGAGTGGACCACCTACCGTCTCACAGGGGACACCCTGGAAGAACTGGCCAAGCAGGCGGACTAAACCACCTTGCTTGCTCTTTTGGAACAGATCTGGTAAACTTTAAATAGGGAAGTGCCGGAGATACGCCGGCCGCAACACAGTGCCTGACGGCGGAATGCTCCGCCGTGGGAACAGATTGCCCTGCATCCCCGAAGCGGGGAGCGGGAGCAGGAGGTTTTTGATATGGCAAGTGGAAAAAAGAAGACAAACACCAGTCCCCGCATACGATACCTTGTCCAATTGGCCGTTCTGGTGGCGATCCTGCTGCTGTTGGAATTTACCGGGATCGGGATGATTAAGACTCCCTTCCTGGAATTTACCGTCATGCAGATACCCGTCATCATCGGTGCCATTGTACTGGGACCGGCGGCAGGCGCAGCGCTGGGCGGCGTATTCGGGCTGCTGTCCTTCTGGGAGTGCTTCGGAAAGAGCGCCTTTGGCGTCACGCTGATGGGTATCAGTCCCGTGGGCACCTTTCTGACCTGCGTACCCACCCGGATTCTGATGGGGCTGCTCTGCGGACTCATCTTCCAGGGTCTCATCAGAGCGGACAAAACCAAGTCTCAGCTGCTCGCCTTCGGCGGGTCCAGTCTGGCCGGTTCGCTGCTGAACACAGTGCTGTTTACCGGCGTGCTCACCGCAGCTTTTTACCATACCGACTATATTCAGGGTATCGCCCAGGGCTTTGCGGACAGCACCGGTCTGGCCATGAACCCGTTTCTGTTCGTAGTCCTGTTTGTGGGTATCCAGGGCGTGCTGGAGGCGCTGATTTCCACTGTGGCAGGCGCCGCTGTCTCCCGTGCGCTGTACAAGGCGCTCAACCACTGAGCACACAGGCCCGTGCCCCGCTATGGGTACGGGCCTTTTTGTGAAATTACCGTTTTGAGGCAAGGCGTGGCATGGTTGATTGATGCAATTATAGTCTTGCAATATTGCATAGCGCCGCATATAATAACTCTAGTTAAGCCGAATTGGGAGGAGATTCACCGTGAAAGAACTGTCCCGTATTGCAAGCGCCGTTCAGGCGTCTACCACAATGGCGATTGACAGCATGTTCAAGCAGATGAAGGCGGACGGCATTGACGTCATTGGCTTCGCTGCCGGCGAGCCTGATTTTAATACACCCGACGAGATCAAGGAGGCGGGTATTGCCGCCATCCACAACAACAACACCCGTTACACCCCTGCCCGGGGCACTGTGGAGCTGCGTCAGGCTGTGTGCGACCGGATGAAGGCCGACTGCGGCGTAGAATACGCTCCCAATCAGGTGGTGGTGGCCAGCGGCGCCAAGCACGCCGTGTACATCGCCCTGCGGGCCATCATCAACCCCGGCGATGAGGTCATTCTCCCCGCGCCCTACTGGGTCAGCTACATTGAGCTGATTAAAATCATGGGCGGCGTGCCTGTGGTGGTGACTGCCACCGAAGAGGAGAACTTCAAGCTCTCTGCGGACAAGCTGGCCGCTGCCATCACCCCCAAGACCAAGGCCCTGATTCTCAACAACCCCTCCAACCCCACCGGTATGATGTACAGCAGGGAGGAGCTGGAGGTCATCGCTGACCTGTGCGTCCGCAACGACCTCTATGTGATTGACGACGAGATCTATTACAGTCTGGTCTATGACAACAAGAAGTTCGTCAGCCTGGCCTCTCTGGGCGAGGAGATCAAGGAGCGGACCATCCTGGTCAACGGCGTCTCCAAGTCCTACGCCATGACCGGCTGGCGCATCGGTTACGCCTGTGCCAGCGAGCCGATTGCCACCGTGATGGCCAACTATGTCAGCCACTCCACCGGTTCTCCCTGCGCCGTCTCCCAGAAGGCGGCCCTGGCCGCCCTCACCGGTTCCCAGGAGAAGGTGGAGACCATGCGTCAGGCCTTTGAGGCCCGCCGCAACGCCATGGTGGAGGGCATGAACGCCATCCCCGGCGTGAGCTGCATCATGCCTGAGGGCGCGTTCTATGTGATGATGAATCTGAAGGATATTCTGGGTAAGACCCTCCACGGCGTGAAGGTGGAGACTGCCGACGACTTTGCCGCCCTCTTCCTGAAGAAGGGCCTGGTGGCTGTTGTGCCCGGCACCGGCTTCGGCGCGCCCGGATTTGTCCGCTGGTCCTATGCCGCCTCCATGGAGAACATCCAGGAGGGTCTGCGCCGCCTGCGCAATTTCCTGGCGGAATAATTCGTTTCTTTGCTGCGGGGAGGGTCCCTGCTCCACGCTGGATTTTGTCGGTCCGACGGAGGGGCGGGACTTGTCCCCGCTGCCGTTTTGTGGTATTCTGAAAGCACTTTGGATCTGCCTTGAAAAACCAAGAAAAAGAGGTTGAATATGAGTAACAAAGCTGTTTACGAGAGCCCGCTTTCTTCCCGCTATGCCAGTGACGAGATGCAGTACATCTTTTCGCCGGACAAGAAATTCTCCACCTGGCGCCGCCTGTGGGTCGCCCTGGCCAGAGCCGAGATGGAGCTGGGCCTGCCTGTGACCCAGGAGCAGATCGACGAGATGGAGGCCCACCTCACGGATATTGACTATGACTCCGCCGCCCAGTGGGAGAGAAAGCTCCGCCACGACGTAATGGCTCATATTCACGCCTGGGGCGAGCAGTGCCCCAAGGCCATGCCCATCATCCACCTGGGCGCCACCAGCTGCTATGTGGGCGACAACACGGACGTCATTCTTATGCGTGAGGCTCTGGAGCTGGTGCGGGACAAGCTGGTGCGTGTCCTCCACGCCCTCTCCGTCTTTGCCAATCAGTACAAGGCCCTGCCCACCCTGGGCTTTACCCACTTCCAGCCTGCACAGCTGGTGACGGTGGGTAAGCGGGCCACCCTGTGGATGAATGAGCTGCTGATGGACCTGGAAGAGGTGGAGCACCGGATCGACAGTCTGAAGCTCCTGGGCTCCAAGGGTACCACCGGCACCCAGGCCAGCTTCCTGGAGCTCTTTGAGGGCGACCATGAAAAGGTCAAGGAGCTGGAGCGGAAGATTGCCCGGGAAATGGGCTTTGACGCAGTGACCCCTGTCTCCGGCCAGACCTACTCCCGCAAGATGGACTATGCCGTGGTCTCCACCCTGTCCGGCATCGCCCAGTCCGCCAGCAAGTTCGCCACCGATATGCGCCTGCTCTGCCACCTCAAGGAGGTGGAGGAGCCCTTTGAGAAGAACCAGATCGGCTCTTCCGCCATGCCCTACAAGCGCAACCCCATGCGCTGCGAGCGTATCTGCTCCCTGGCCCGCTATGTGATGGTGGATGCCCTCAACCCCTCCGTCACCGCCGCCACCCAGTGGTTTGAGCGCACCCTGGACGACTCCGCCAACAAGCGGCTCTCCGTGCCCGAGGCCTTCCTGGCCGTGGACGCCATCCTCAACATCTACGCCAATGTGGCCTCCGGCCTGGTGGTCCACGAGAAGGTGATTGAGCGACACGTGATGGAGGAACTGCCCTTCATGGCCAGCGAGAACATCATGATGGACGCGGTGAAGCGGGGCGGCAACCGTCAGGACCTCCACGAGCGCATCCGCGTGCTCTCCCAGGATGCGGGCCGGAACGTGAAGGACAGAGGTCTGCCCAACAACCTGATTGACCTTATCGCCGAGGACCCCATGTTCGGCATGAGTAGGGAAGATCTGACTGTCCATCTGGAGCCCGCACGCTACATCGGCCGCTGCCCTGAGCAGGTGGACGAGTTCCTGACAGAGTATGTGCAGCCCGTGCTGGAGCGCTATGCTTCCGCTCTTGAGGGCAAGGATACGGAACTGAAGGTATAAAATCCGGGGAAGTCATCCCCACACTTAACAGCAACAGGAGGTTTTTCCTATGAAAAGTGCAGTGAAACGCATTGGCGTCCTCACCAGCGGCGGCGACGCCCCGGGCATGAATGCCGCAATCCGCTCCGTTGTCCGCGCCTCGATGCACATGGGAATCGAGTGCCTTGGTATCCGCCGCGGCTTCAACGGCCTTATCACCGGCGACATCACCTCCATGGACTTTGTCCAGACCAGCGGCCTTATCGGCCGCGGCGGCACGGTGCTCTACACCGCCCGCAGCGATGAGTTCAAGACCCCTGAGGGCCGCAAGAAGGCCGCCAACACCTGCAAGCTCTTCGGTCTGGACGGCATCGTGGGTATCGGCGGTGACGGCACCTATCGCGGCCTCCTGGAGTTCTCCAATCAGGAGGGCATCGCCGTTGTGGGCGTGCCCGGCACCATCGACAACGACATTGCCTGCACGGAGTACACCATCGGCTACGATACCGCCTGTAACACCGCTCTGGACGCCATTGACCGTCTGAAGGACACCATGCAGTCCCATGAGCGCTGCTCCGTGGTGGAGGTTATGGGCCGCCATGCCGGCCATCTGGCGCTCTATGTAGGCGTAGCCTGCGGCGCCACCGCTGTGCTGATTCCTGAGAAGGAGATCGACTTCCAGCGGGACGTGGTGGAGCCCATCCGCGCCGCCCGACTGGCTGGGCGCACCCACTTCATGGTCATCGTGGCCGAGGGCGTGGGCAGCTCCTATGATGTGGCCGCACAGATCAAGGAATATACCGGCCTTGATCCCCGCGTGACCGTTCTGGGCCATGTCCAGCGCGGCGGTTCTCCCTCCGCCCGTGACCGGATGGAGGCTACTTACATGGGCTATAACGCTGTGGAGCTGCTGGCCCAGGGCAAGACCAACCGGGTGGTGGCCATGCAGAAGGGCGCCTATGTGGACTATGACATCAACGAGGCTCTGGCCATGAAGAAGGGCATTGACGAGCGTGTGTACACCGTTCTGCGGGCCCTCATCGGCGCTGAGGAGAAGCACGGAATCTGATACAAAAAGCTGGGCGGCAGATTGCCGTCCAGCTTTTTTATAAAAATAATATAACAAAGCCCCCGCCGCATTGACGCGGCGGGGGCTTTCTGTACACTGACCGGAGTCAGTAAATTACATCTCGGTGGTGAGAACCTTCTTCAGCTTGGCAAAGCGGGGGAGGGAGTTCTCCTGGGGAACGTTCAGCTCGCCCTGGATGAGGGGCAGAACGTAGTCGATGAAGGGCTGCTCAATGCCGTTGCCCTCGGCGTTGATCCACTCACGGGGCACCTTCTTCTCGAAGTTGGCGCAGATGTCCAGAGGCTTGAGAGCGGTGGTGCAGGTGTAGTTGGCGCCGTCGCGGGTGACGTCGAAGGCCACCATCTTGTCGGTCTCGCCGGCCACAGCGGCCTCAACAGCGGCCTGACCAGCCATATAGGCCTCGTTGATGTCGCGGGCGGAAGCGCAGTGAGAAGCGCAGCGCTGGAGCAGGGAGAGCTCGATGCCGCGGACCTTGGCGCCGGTCTTCTCCTTGATGATCTCAGCCAGCATAGCGGCCAGACCGCCCAGCTGAGCGTGACCGAAACCGTCGGTAGCAGAGGTCTTGGCCTCGGAGACGAAGCGGCCGTCAGCGTAGTGGATGCCCTCGGACACGGCCACCATGCACTTGCCGGTCTTGTTGTAGATAGCGGTCACGTCGGCGATGAACTTGTCCATGTCGAAGTCCACCTCGGGGAGGTAGATGAGGTCAGGACCATAGCCAGCCCAGGTAGCCAGAGCGGCAGAACCGGCCAGCCAGCCGGCGTGACGACCCATGATCTCCACCACGGTCACCATGCCGGTGTCGTACACGTGAGCGTCGCGATGGACCTCCATGCAGGAGGTGGCGATGAACTTGGCGGCGGAGGAGAAGCCGGGGCAGTGGTCGGTGCCGTTGAGGTCGTTGTCGATGGTCTTGGGCACACCCATCACGCGGCACTCATAGCCCACCTTCTGCATGTACTTGGAGATCTTGTTGCAGGTGTCCATGGAGTCGTTGCCGCCGTTATAGAAGAAGTAGCGGACGTCATACTTCTTGAAGATCTCAAGAATCCGCTTGTAGTCGGTGTCATCCACATCGGGATCAGCCAGCTTGTAGCGGCAGGAACCCAGAGCGGAGGAGGGGGTGTACCGCATGAGCTTCAGCTCCTCACGGTCCTCCTGGGACATGTCGTACAGCTTGTCGTCCAGAACGCCGCGGATGCCGTGGGCGGCACCCAGCACCCGGGTGATGCTGCCGCAGTCCAGAGCAGTCTCAATCACGCCCAGAGCGCTGGAGTTGATAACCGCGGTGGGGCCACCAGACTGTCCGATGATGCAAGCGCCTTTCAGTTCGCTCATAACTTTTCTCTTCCTTTCATAATAACCGGATTTTTTTCGCTAAGGATTTGGTTAATTTTTATTTCCGCGGAAATATTCTAGCATATACTCTTGCAATTATCAATCAGAACTGATAGAATCATGGTGCAAAATTTGAAAGGAGATGTTTCCTATGGCTTTGGTCACATCTACGGAAATGTTTAAGAAGGCTTATGCCGGCGGTTACGCCATCGGCGCCTTCAACGTCAACAACATGGAGATCGTCCAGGGCATCACTGAGGCTGCCCAGGAGCTGAAGGCTCCCGTCATCCTCCAGGTGTCCAAGGGTGCCCGCGCCTACGCCAACCACACCTACCTGGTGAAGCTGGTTGAGGCCGCTGTTATCGAGTGCCCCGATATTCCCATCGTGCTCCACCTGGACCACGGCGACAGCTTCGAGACCTGCAAGAGCTGCATCGACGGCGGCTTTACCTCCGTCATGATCGACGCCAGCTCCAAGCCCTTCGCTGAGAACATCGAGATCACCCGCAAGGTCGTTGAGTACGCCCACGACCACGGCGTGGTTGTCGAGGCTGAGCTGGGCGCTCTGGCCGGCGTGGAGGATGAGGTCAACGTCTCTGCCGAGGACTCTCACTACACCCGTCCCGAGGAGGTCGAGGAGTTCGTGTCCAAGACCGGCTGCGACTCCCTGGCCATCGCCATCGGCACCAGCCACGGCGCTTACAAGTTCACCGCCGCTCAGTGCACCCGCAATGAGAAGGGTGAGCTTGTTCCCCCTCCGCTGCGCTTCGACATCCTGGACGAGGTCGTCCGTCGTCTGCCCGGCTTCCCCATCGTGCTCCACGGCTCTTCTTCCGTGCCCCAGGAGTACGTGAAGATGGTCAACGAGTTCGGCGGCAAGATGCCCGACGCTGTCGGCATCCCCGAGGAGCAGCTGCGTCAGGCTGCCCGCGGCGCCGTCTGCAAGATCAACATCGACTCCGACCTGCGTCTGGCCATGACCGGCACCATCCGTAAGTTCTTCGCCGAGCATCCCGACAAGTTCGATCCCCGCGAGTACCTCAAGCCCGCCCGCGCCAACATCAAGGAGCTGGTCAAGCACAAGCTCATCAACGTGCTGGGCTGCGACGGCAAGGCCTAATCAGGTCTGCCTCAATTCCATACGGAAAAAACAGGAGAGGGATTTCCCTCTCCTGTTTTTTGTGTCTCTCATCCCGCTCAGCCGGCATAGAATGGCTGGAAAGGGGGAGAACGGTATGCTGAAGCGGATACCATACGACCGCCGTGCCGCGGTGGCCTACGCGCACAAGTGGGCTTTTGGGCGCAATCCCGCCTACTATGACTACGAGGAGATAGGAGGGGACTGTACCAATTTTGCCTCTCAGTGCCTCTTTGCCGGAACCGGTGTGATGAATTACGATTCGGTCTACGGCTGGTACTATATTGACGCCAACCGCAAGTCTCCGTCCTGGACAGGGGTGGAGTACTTCTACAATTTTCTGACCAGAACAGGGAAGAGCGCCGGGCCTTTTGGCGAGCTAACAACACTGGACGGCCTTATGCCGGGCGACATGGTTCAGCTCCGTTTCGGGAAGGATGTTTTCAGCCACACTCCGGTGGTAGTGGATGTGGGCTATCCGGTCACTATGGAGAACATCCTGGTGGCCGCTCACTCCTATGACACGGACTGGCGTCCTCTGAGTACTTATTTTTTTAATGAGATTCGATTTCTGCATATTCTGGGCGCATATCGGGAATTTTAATGTAAAAAAGGCCGGCAGTTTTTCTTCTGCTGGCCTTTTTTACAGCTCATTTATTTTCTCCGTCCGGCAGGGAAGGGGGAGTACTTTTTTTCCGTCTGGCCCGCCCCAACGGATTGGCCTTTGCGGCTGTGCGCAGGTCATCACTGTCCACATGGGTATAGATTTGGGTCGTATTCAGGTGATCGTGTCCCAATACCTCCTGCAAGGTCCGCACATCAACGCCGTTTTGCAGCATCAGCGTGGCCGCTGTGTGCCGGAGCTTGTGGGCGGAATACATACTGGCATCCAGTCCGGCAGCGGTAAGACGCTTTTTTATCATATAGTGTACCGCGTCCGTTGTCATGCGGGTATGGCGTCTTGTGATAAAAAGAGCGTTTTTGTCAATGATACCCTGAGTGCCCCGAACAGCCAGCCAGTCGTCAATGGCCTGGCGACATGCTTCGTTGAGGAACAGAATCCGCTCTTTGTTACCCTTGCCTAACACTCTGAGTTGATCATTCCGGATATCGGTCAGATTCAGGCCTACCAGCTCGGAAATTCGCAGTCCACAGTTGAGAAAAATGATTAAAATGCAGTAGTCGCGCTCCTTGTTTTCGCCGTCTACGGACTCCAGAAGCTGAATACTCTCATCCAGACTGAGGTAATGCGGAAGCGCCTTTTTCAGCCTGGGCGAGTCCAGATCCTGCATGGGATTTTCATCCATGAGCTTGGCCTTGCTGGTAATATACTTATAAAAGGACCGGATGGCTGCGATTTTCCGGGCCCGGGCGGCTGGAGTGAGTCCGTAGCCGGTATCCGGGCTATTGGCGTGCTTGGCCCGGTCGCGGCTGAGGTAGTTCATGTAGGAATAGACGTCGCTGAGCTTAACAGAACGGACCAAATCCAGGTCCAAATCATCAATGGAGATTTGGTCCAAATCTGTGCTGCGCGGAACACAACCGCGTTCAATCTTGATATAGCGGAAAAAATTCCTCAGGTCCAGGAAATACTCATCCACGGTTTTGTGGGAATGTCCCTGGATGGTCTCGTGGTAAGAAAGAAAATCACGAATAATTGCAGGTGCTTCAGTACGATAATCCATAAAAAGTGTTCGGATACAGCGGCTGTCGCAAGCCGGTCTCAGAAGGGCCCAAAACGCCAAAATCCCGGTTCTGACGGAGAGACCCCTCCCCTCAACTCAACAAAATTTTTATTTTGTTGAGTTCCTTCTGTAAATTCATAGCCGCCCCCTCTCGGGGTCGGCTTCATCAAGGAACGAACTTCCGTGCGCCTGGGGCGCACCAACAAAATAGCCGTTTTGCTGAGTTTTGAGCTGGACAGGCACGCGAACCAGTTCCGTGCATCCAAACCTCCTTTCGCGAAGAGTGTGGAAACACGATACCACGTTCTGTGCGGAAAGTCAACTCCTGGGGCGGGTCTTGGTGCGGTACTTGGCGGAGACGAGCCTGTCTGCCATGGCGTAAATGAGGGTTGTCTCGACTGAGCCGTGGTTAAGAGCGCGCTGGACCCTGTCGAGGTCTCCGTACTTGCGCAGGAGGTCGACGGCGTAGACCTTGCGGAAGGAATGCGGCCCGACGTTCTGCGGCAGGCGGAAGGCCTTAGCGGCGCGTTTGACGTCGGCCCAGACAGCCTGTCTGGTACGGTGTCGGCTGGGGTTACGGCCTGGGAATACCCAGGTCTCCCCTGCCTGGTCTCTGAGCTGAGCCAGGAGGGCGGCTGGGAGGCCAACCTGCTTGCGCTTTTTGGTTTTGCGCTCTGTGACCCAGAAATGGGGTGCGAGCTGTTGGGAGCGCAGCTCCAGGACGTCGCCGACGCGGAGGCCGGTGTGTAAACAGACCTGGCATACAAGGCGATTTGACGGTGTAAGGGCGGCCAGGACATGGCCGACCTCCCTTTCCAGCAGGTATGAGGTTTTCATGGTGTCTCCTTTCTGAGTTGGTTTAAAGCGGAATCACTTTCATGGTCTCGAGCCGTAGAGGCCCTGGGGCGCAAGGGCTGTGGGCTGGCTTTACAATCCTGAAAATGTAAAATGCCGGAATTCTGGCCAAAATTCGCGGGGTATTCTGCACTCGAACAGTCGTTCGATTTTTCCACAACCGCGCCGAGTTTTCCACCGGGCAGCGGTGCAGGTCTGGCGCGGAGGATGGCGAAGGAGAGGCCGGCCTCCTGGACGTCGAAGCGGTAGACACCGCCCTCCCCTGCCACGGCCTCCAGGTCTCTGGGGCTGAGGTCGGAGAAGGAGACGGCGGGGCGCTGGAGGTTGCCTCCGGAGTAGTACCAGCGGCCGCCGGGCTTCTGGCCCTGCTTTCCGATGTACTTGCAGACGTAGGCGACGGCGGCGTGGTAGTCGCCGTAGAGCTGGATGGCGGTGGTGAAGCCCAGCCGCCATCCTGGGAGGTTGTAGACGGGGTGTCCCTGGCTGTCCCTGTGGCCGCTGTCGACGGCCTCCAGGGCGTCGTTGAAGAAGCCGTGGAAGTGGATAGCCCCGTCCTTGTGCCGTTCCGGGACGAGGACGTAGGCCAGGCCACGGCGGCGAACCTGGTTGTCGAGCCAGGCGTTGAGCTTGCGGGTGATTTCGGCCATGTCGTAGCGGCTGACCTTGGTCTGGTCGAGGGTAAGGGTGACGAACCAGCGGAAGGGGTTGGAGAGGGCGAGGTCTCTGACCTGTGCGCGCGCTCTGCGCATGGAGCGCTCCCTGTTGTCGCAGTCGTGCTGCTTGGGCTTCTGGGCATCCTGGCGGGGCCTGACGGGCCGCTTTCTGTCTCCAGCTGTTTCCCAGCCGTCGGGGTGGAAAATAGCCTGGTCGCAGGCCAGGACTTCCAGGGAGCCGTCTGGATAGGATTTGACCCTGGCGGTATGGCAAACGCCTCCACGGGCTCTTCCAGCCTGGGCCAGGAGCGCTGAGACGCTGAGGCGGTGGTTGACGTAATCTTCCATGGGTCTGGCAGATGACGGAATACTGTCCCTGTATCAAGTAAGGGAGCCTGGCGCGTGACCGCATGGCACCGTTCCGGGACCCGGCCCCACTCCGGGGGCCACCCGGTCCGGTTGCTCCGTCGCCTGATGGCTCCGGAGCATCAAGCGGAGTGCTCGGCCTTGGCCCCCCTTCGTTCGGCTGCGGCCTCTGCGGCCTGTGGCCGGTGGCCTTGCCTCTCTCCGGGCTGCGCTCCCGGCCTGGGCCCCTGCGGCCAGAGGCCGCGCTGGCCCTGGCTCGGGTCCCTTCGCTCCCTTTGGGTCGCTCCGGGCCGCTTGGCCGCTGGCGGGCCGCCTGCGCCCGTCACTCGCCCCCTCGGCCTCCCCCGGCGGGCCTCGCTGCGGCGTGGCCGGGCCCGGTGTCCGCCGGGCTTGCCTCGGCGTCCTCTCGGGCCCCGTCCCGGCGGGTCTTTGGGTCGCCCTTGGCCTGCGCCGGGCTCCCTGTTCGGTCGCCCTCTGCGGCGCTGCGGGCTCCCCTGTGC
>CABIYL020000006.1:202679-236387 GCA_902362925.2 Clostridiales bacterium
AAAATGGTTGACACGCAGGAACATTTGTGCTACTATGAAGGCGCAGGGGCGTCCCGCTCTCCACCGGCAACCGGTCTCCTTCCGGTTACCCTCACGGCCAAGGTGGAGGGCGGGCGCTTTTTTCGCCTTCCCCTCCCGTCCCCCTCCATCCGGAGGGGGAGGCGCAGGGGCATGGGGACGTTTCACGTCACCCGCGTCCGCCACGGGCGGGGACGAAGGCAGCGGGGCAAAGCAAAGCAGGGGCGCGGACAAAAGTCCGCGCCCCTGCTGCCTTTCAGCAACCCTCCCGCTCTTCAACTCAACAAAACGGCACTTTATTTTGTTGAGTTGAGCTAGTATCCAAAAAGCCTCCTCCCAGCTGCCAGCCCAGGCAAATAAAATGCCCGCGGCTGGACAGACTAAAATCTGTGTTGTACACCTGCGGTCATTCGCAGGTATTTTTTCTGTGAGGTGTCTGCTGATGAGTTTGATTGCCTGTACCAGTAACTGCGTCTACCAGTACGACGGATACTGTGGTCTGGTCCGTGCCGGTTCCTGCGGCACACCCAGCGCTGCGGACCCCTGTGTAAACTATGTCCCCAAACACGGCAATTCTCAGTCTCCCAATACAGCCGACGACTTCCCTGATAAATCCATTTAAAGAATAGCGGCCAATGCCTCTCTTATATTTCGTACACGAATCAGTTGAAGTCCCTCCGGCTCTGTCAGCTTGCCGCTGTTTCGGGCCGGAATCAGACACTTGGTAAATCCGATGCGCCGCACCTCACTGAGCCGCTGGCCCAGGCCGTTGACCGCTCTCAGCTCTCCGGTCAGACCCACCTCGCCAATTGCTACCAAATCGCTGGGGATGGGCTTGTCCCGGAAGCTGGACGCCAGCGCCATCACCATGGCCAGGTCAGCGGCGGGCTCGTCCAGATTCAGGCCGCCGATAACATTGATATAGGCATCACAGGAATTTACCAGCAATCCCCCCCGCTTCTCCAGCACCGCCAGCAGGAGCATGGCCCGGTTGTAGTCAAAGCCGTTGCTGGTCCGCCTGGGCACATTGAAGCTGGTGGGCGCCAGCAGGGCCTGCACCTCTGCCAGCACAGGCCGCACACCCTCCATTACACAGGTGACACAGGTACCCGGTGTGTTCTCCGGGCGGCCTGAAAGCAACATCTCAGACGGATTGGGCACCTCTGTCAGCCCTGTGTCCGCCATCTCGAACACGCCGATTTCGTTGGTGGCGCCAAACCGGTTCTTGGCCGCCCGGAGAATCCGGTAGGCCATGTTCTGCTCACCCTCAAAATAGAGCACGCAGTCCACCATGTGCTCCAGCACCTTGGGTCCGGCAATGGAGCCCTCCTTGTTGACATGGCCGATGACAAAGACCGTAATTCCCTGCCCCTTGGCCAGCTGCATCAGGGTCATGGTGCAGTCCTTCACCTGTCCCACGCTGCCCGGCGCGGTAGTCAGCTCTCCGTTGTAGAGGGTCTGGATAGAGTCTACAATCAGGATATCCGGCTGGAGCTCGTTCACCGCTTCCACGATGTCGTCCAGATTGGTCTCGGAGAGCAGATACAGCCCTTCCCCGTTCACATGCAGCCGCTCAGCCCGCAGCTTAATCTGCCGCTCGGACTCCTCGCCGGATACATAGAGCACCTTGGCAAAGCGGCAGAGGTTGTCGCAGATCTGGAGCATCAGCGTGGATTTTCCGATACCGGGCGCACCGCCCACCAGCACCAGTGAGCCCTTCACCGCGCCGCCGCCCAGAACGCGGTCCAGCTCGCTCATACCGGTCTCAAAGCGCAGCTCGTGGGTGGAGGAAACCTCGCTGATGGGCCGGGGACGGTTGAACCCTCCCCCGCTCCGCCGCTGCCCCGCAGCACTGGCCGACAGGACAGAGGTTGTTTTCTTCTTTGTCTCGGCGGGCTGCTCCACCAGGGTATTCCACGCCCGGCAGGAAGGACACTGACCGGCCCATTTGGGCGTCTCATTGCCGCATTCCGTACAATAAAAAACCGTTTTTGCTTTCATTCAAAGAACTCCTTGCTGGGAATCTTGATATTGCAGGTACGCCCCGCACAGGGCGCCTGCCAGCTTCAGCTGATACGCCGGGGTCTGGAGCAGCAGGTCCTCCTCCGGGTTGGAGAGGAAACCGCACTCCACCAGAATGGCCCGGCAGGTAATGTGATTCATCAGGTAGACGCTGTCGCTAATTTTGGCGGGCTTGCGGGTGTTGTCCGGGTCCACCAGCCGAAGGGCGTCCTGAGTGGCCTGGGCCAGCGGAAGGGACGTGTCACTGTCCGCATAGAATACCTGGGCGCCGCGGTATTGGGCGCTCTGATAGGTGTTCTGGTGAATGCTGATAAGGGTGGCGTTTTCCACCGACTCAATCCGTGCCACCCGGTTGCGGAGATCTGATGTCTTCTTCTCCCGCAGTGTGTCCGCACTGCTGTCATGAAGGGAGATGTCCTCTGTCCGCAGCAGTTCCGTCCGTACGCCATAGAGGCCCAAGAGCAGATCCAGCTTTTTGGCAATGGCCAGATTGATGCCGCTCTCCGCCACACCGGTGACCGACACCGCGCCGCCGTCTTCCCCGCCGTGTCCGGCGTCTATGACCACGGTCTCCGTGTCAAACCGGGCGGCTGAGAGGGCAGAATATGCCTCCCCGCCCCCCCTGCTCAGCAGCAGAAGGGCTCCTCCGCCCAGCAGGGCCAGGAGCGCCAGCGTGCGGGAAAAAAATTTTTGCCAGGCTGCGTTTTTCACGGCAGACACCTCCTCCCGAGATTCTATGAGGAGATTTCTTTCGCTATGCGGTCTTATGGGAATTATAGCACAAAGGTACGAGGATGAGAAGCAGTTTCTCCTCCCTTACAGATGGCATAGGATGGTGCGAAGGGCAGTCCTTCGGCTGTCCTTCCTGTGAAACCTGTGAAGGAGGAAACCTGTTTGTATCCCGATCATAATACGCCAACGCCCATGCCGCCCGCCTCCGGGTGCAGCGACGGCTGCGGTATCCTTCCGGAGTGCGCACCGCTTGCGGTGCCCTACGTGCCCTTTCAGCAGACAGGCGCCAAGCGCTACAATCAGGCGGACGCGCTGAACAACGGTACCCTCTACCCCGGACTGAACCTTCCCTTCCATATCAAGGCCGACAGCCGGAATGTGGTCAACGGCCATCTGGCCGAGCTCCAGGCTCTGGAATTTGTGCTGCTGGAACTGGGCCTCTATCTGGACACCCACCAGGACGACAGCGAGGCCTTTGAGCTGTACCGGCAGTACGCCGCCATGGAGAAGGCATCCCGCGAGCAGTACGAGGCTGCCCACGGCCCGCTGCTCCAGCGCTCTGCCGCCGGCGGGAAGACCTGGGCCTCCTGGCTCAAGGACCCGTGGCCCTGGAATTTCGTCGAGGGAGGGACCAAGTAAATGTTTATCTACGAGAAAAAGCTCCAGTACCCGGTAAAAATCGCCACCCCCAACCCCAGACTGGCCTCCTTTATCATCAGTCAGTACGGCGGTCCAGACGGAGAATTGGGCGCTTCCATCCGCTATCTGAGCCAGCGGTACGCCATGCCCTACCCAGAGCTGAAGGGTCTGCTCACCGACATCGGCACCGAGGAGCTGGGCCATCTGGAGATGATTGGCGCCATTGTCCATCAGCTCACCCGCGGGCTCAATGACCAGCAGGTGCGTGAGGGCGGCTTTGCGCCCTACTTTGTGGACCACACCACTGGCATCTACCCCACCGCCGCCGCCGGCTCCCCCTGGAACGCCGCCGGAATCGGCGTGAAGGGCGACATCATCTGCGACCTGACAGAGGACATGGCAGCGGATGGTGCGTTGGCGTTCGCGCGGATTTTCTCCTCTCCCCTTCTAAGCACAGTACTCCGGTTCATACCCTTTCAGCGAAAGGGGGCTTTACCTTGAACGAGGCCATACACTGCAAGAACGTATTTCAAAATGAACGCAGTACGCCGGACGTGGCTGCCTATACCCGCATCTGGCTGGAACTGGTCAGACGTGCTGCTGAACTGGATATCTGTCTGGAAATGCAGGTGCCAAATGGAGACGCATAGCGCGGCGATTTACTGCCGCCTGTCCGAAGAGGACCGGGACAAACGGTTAGCCAGTGACGACAGCGGCAGTATTCAGAACCAGAAGGCCATGCTGCTGCAATACGCCGAAGAGCAGGGCTGGGAGGTCTATCGTATTTACAGCGACGACGACTACGCCGGCTCTGACCGCAGCCGCCCCGCCTTTCAGCAGCTGCTCCGGGATGCTCAGGCCGGACGGTTCAACATCATTCTCTGCAAAACCCAGTCCCGCTTTACCCGTGAGCTGGAGCTGGTGGAGAAGTACATCCATGGGCTGTTCCCTCTCTGGGGCATCCGCTTTGTCAGCATCGTGGACAATGCGGACACCGATAACAGAGGAAACAAAAAGTCCAGGCAGATCAACGGTCTGGTCAACGAGTGGTATTTGGAGGATATGTCGGAGAATATCCGCAGTGTGCTGGACAGCCGCCGGAAAAACGGGCTCCATATCGGCGCCTTTGCCCTCTACGGCTACCAAAAGGACCCGGAACACAGGGGCCATCTGCTTGTGGACGAGGAGGCCGCGGCTACTGTGCGCCAGGTCTTTTCCATGTTCGCCCAGGGATACGGCAAGACGGCCATCGCCCGACAGCTGAACAGTCAGGGCATCCCTCCCCCGGGAGAATACAAGCGGCTCCACGGACTGGCCTACCGGAATCCACGGGAAAATATCAAAACGTTGTGGACCTACTCCGCCGTCTCCTCCATGCTGCGCAATGAGATTTACATCGGAAATATGGTACAGGGCAAGTATGGGAGCGTGTCTTACAAGAGCAGAAAGAACCGTCCCCGCCCTAAATCCGCCTGGTTTGTAGCTGAGGGGACCCATGAGGCCATCATCGACCGCCCGCTATGGGACCGGGTACAGGCTCTGCTTGCGGAGCGTTCCCGCCCCTTCTCCTCCGGACAAACCGGCGTCTTTGCCCGGAAGGTACGGTGCGTGTCCTGCGGCGGTACCATGCGTTCCTCCAAGAGCCGCGGAAGGCACTACCTCCAATGCCGGAACCGGTATGTGAACCGTGACGCCTGCCCCGGAGCCTTCATCCCGGCCAAACTGCTGGAAGAGGTTGTGCTCAGAGAGATAAAACACCTCTCCTCGAAATATCTGGACCGTGAGGCGCTGAGCACTGCCATCGCCCTTCAGAACCCGCTCGAGGCTAAGAGAAAAGTTCTGGAGAATACCATATCATCCCGGAAGAAAAAGCTCGGTGAATACGCCTCCGCCCTGCGAAAGCTCTACCTGGACAGAGTGAGTGGAATTCTGGATGAAGAGAACTTTTCCCTGCTTCTCAGCGAGTTGAACCAGAACAAATTACACCTGGAGAATCTCATTTCGGCAGATGAGAACCGTTTGAAACAGCTGTCCGCCCAAGACACTGTGGAATTCTCCTCTGAGCAGCTGGAACGCTGTCTAAACCCGAAGCTGCTCACGCGGGATATGGTGGAACTGTTGATTGACTATATCACTGTGGGACGGCGTGCTCCGGGCGCCAAGGCTCCGCCCATCGAAATCCATTGGAAATTTTGACCTGATAATATTCGCCCCACGTTGACTTTCCTCTTCTCATGACCGTATAATAATCCTGTGAAAGGAGGCGCAGACCGTGAAAAAAGTGGAATTTGTAAGAGTAAAATCCGAGCTTTGCGGCTACGGCTTTGGCAAGGGCAGCAAGTACGGCTTTGACGGTGTGGAGGACATTATCCGGGAGCGGATTCTCCAGGGTTGGACCTACTGCGGCTATGTGCCCATTGAGACCAGAGGTACCGGCGATATCGAGACCATGTCTCTGGTGTTCCAGCTGGATGAATAGCACACCCCTTCCCAGGCAGCGCGGAACCTGTCGGACACGATGGAAAAGGATTGACAAATTTCGTTTTTTTCGATATACTGCTACTCGTCATGTGATATGAGTTTTTACAGAGTATCCATGCAAATATTTCTTCTGACCACCCGCTCGGGTTAAGGCCATACGGACAGCCGGGTCAACTGCCGAAGGCAACTGAAATGTTGCCATTATTGATTGAGTTAAAAGCTCAATTTTATAAGTTGGTTCTATCTGGTACCGCCGCGTGAACTCCACGCATCAACTTGTAAAACGGTCAATAAGAGTAGTAAAAGTAAGTATTTGCTATATAGACTCTGTATGAAGCTGTATCAACCGACCTTTTCGGGCACAGCGGCGTTTTGCCGTCTGCTCTTCTCTTGTGCCGCGCCATAAGGTCAGGTCTGACGGACAAAAGACTGTTTTACAGGTAATGTGGTTTTCACATTACCTGTTTTTCTTTTTCTGCGGCGCGTGTTTGTCAGGAAGTATCGCGGGTTCTGTATAGAACCCGGACAGGAGTGTTGGGAAATGGGAGAGAAAATGAGGCTTTACGGCTTCAACAATTTGACCAAGGCGCTGAGCTTCAACATCTACGATGTGTGCTACGCCAAGACCCCCCGGGAGCAGCGGGACTATATCGCTTATATCGACGAGCAGTATAACTCGGAACGTCTGACCAATATCCTAACCTCCCTGACCGATATGATCGGCGCCAAGGTGCTCAACATCGCCAAGCAGGACTACGAGCCTCAGGGCGCGTCGGTCACCATTCTCATCGCCGAGGGCTCCATGATTCCGGCGGGCAAGACCCAGCTGGCCCATCTGGACAAGAGCCATGTGACGGTGCACACCTATCCGGAATATCACCCGGAGACCAGCCTGGCCACCTTCCGGGTGGACATCGACGTGGCTACCTGCGGTGAGATCACTCCCCTCTCCACCCTGGACTACCTGATTGGCTCTTTTGACTCGGATATCATCACCATGGACTACCGGGTCCGGGGCTTCACCCGAGATGTGAACGGCAAAAAGCTCTTTATGGACCACACGGTCCGGTCCATCCAGGACTATATCGACCCTGCCACTCTCCGCCGCTACGACGCGGTGGACGTGAACGTATACAGCGCCAACCTCTACCACACCAAGATGATGCTGAAGGATATCAACCTGCAGAACTATCTGTTCAAGACCGACGTCTATGAGCTTCCTCCCCAGGTGCGGCTTGAGATTATGGACAATATCCGCCGTGAGATGATCGAAATCTTCAGCGGCCGCAATATCTACTGATAGGAGATGAGAAGCATGCCGGTTTTGGATCAGACCAGCGCGCCTATTTACGAGGCGCTGGAGCGCTTCCGCAGCATGCGTGTGGTTCCCTTTGACGTCCCCGGCCACAAGCGGGGCCGGGGCAACCCGGAGCTGGCCCGTCTGCTGGGCGAGACCTGCGTGAGCATGGACGTCAACTCTATGAAACCCCTGGACAATCTGTGCCACCCTGTGTCGGTCATCCGGGACGCGGAGGAACTGGCAGCGGATGCCTTCGGCGCAGCCCACGCCTTCCTGATGGTGGGCGGCACCACCAGTGCCGTGCAGAGCATGGTGCTCTCGGCGGTCAAGGGCGGAGAGAAAATCATTCTCCCCCGTAACGTCCACCGCAGCGTCATGGGCGCCATGGTGCTGTGCGGCGCCATCCCCGTCTATGTCAACCCTGAGTGCGACGACCGTCTGGGTATTCCCCTGGGCATGAAGGTCAGCGAGGTGGAGCGGGCCATCCGGGAAAACCCGGACGCCAAGGCTGTGCTGGTGAACAACCCCACCTACTACGGCATCTGTTCCGACCTGAAGGCCATTGTGGAGCTGGCCCACGCTCATGGGATGCTCTGCCTGGCCGACGAGGCCCACGGCACCCACTTCTATTTTCATGATGACCTGCCCATGTCCGCCATGGAGGCAGGTGCTGACCTGGCCGCCGTGTCCATGCACAAGTCGGGCGGCAGCCTGACCCAGAGCAGCCTGCTGCTGGCCGGGCCCAACATGTCCCCCGGCCACGTGCGGCAGATCATCAACCTGACCCAGACCACCAGCGCCTCCTATCTGCTCCTCAGCAGCCTGGATATCGCCCGGCGCAACCTGGCCCTCCGTGGCCGGGAAGAATTCGGCCGGGTCATGCGGATGGCGGACTACGCCCGGGAGGAGATCAACGCCATCGGCGGGTACTACGCCTTCAGCAAGGAGCTCATCAACGGCGACAGCGTGTACGACTTTGACATCACCAAGCTGTCGGTCAATACCTTGAACATCGGCCTGGCAGGCATCGAGGTGTACGATCTGCTGCGGGACGAGTACGACATCCAGATTGAGTTCGGCGACCTGGGCAACATCCTGGCCTACCTCTCCATCGGCGACCGGCCCAGGGAGATTGAGCGGCTGGTCTCCGCTCTCAGCGAGGTGCGCCGCCGCTTCGGCAAGAGCAGCGCCGGACTGATGAAGCAGGAGTACATTGACCCGGAGGTTGTGGTGTCCCCCCAGCGGGCCTTCTACGCCCCCAAGGTGCGGCTGCCACTGGAGGATACCGTGGGCCGGGTGTGCAGCGAATTTGTCATGTGCTATCCTCCCGGAATTCCCATTCTCACACCGGGCGAGCGCATTACGCAGGATATCATCGCCTACATCCTCTACGCCAAGGAAAAGGGCTGCTCCATGACCGGCCCGGAGGACCCCGATATCACCTGCCTGAATGTTTTGGATTTAAAGGAGGACTGACGGTATGGAGCTTTGGTTTCGTGAGGCCCACACCCCCAATGTAAAGCTGTCCATCCGGGTGGACAAGCAGCTGTACAGCGGCCAGAGCGAGTTCCAGCGGATCGACGTGTTCGACTCCCAGGAGTTCGGCCGCTTCCTCACCCTGGACGGCTACATGATGCTCACCGAGAAGGACGAGTTCATCTACCACGAGATGATGGTCCACATCCCCATGGCCGTCCACCCCAACGTGAAGGACGTACTGGTCATCGGCGGCGGTGACGGCGGCGTGGTCCGTGAGCTGTGCCGCTATCCGGAGATTGAGCACATCGACCTGGTGGAGATTGACCCCCAGGTGGTGGAGGTGTGCAGGCGGTATCTACCCTTCACCACCTGCAGCCTGGACGACCCTCGTGTGTCCATCCACTATGAGGACGGCCTGCGGTACGTCCGCACCCCCGTGGAGCAGTATGACCTCATCATCGTGGACTCCACCGACCCCTTCGGCCCCGGCGAGGGTCTGTTCACCCGTGAGTTTTACGGCAACTGCTCCAAGGCCCTGCGTGCGGACGGCATCATGGTTAACCAGCACGAGAGCCCCTTCTACCAGGAGGACGCCATTGCCTGCCAGCGTGCTCACAAGCGGATTGTGGAGTCTTTCCCCTTGGCCAAGGTCTACCAGGCCCACATCCCCACCTACCCCTCCGGCCACTGGCTCTTCGGTTTTGCCAGCAAGAAGTACCACCCCCTGCGGGACCTGGATGAGGTCCGCTGGAACGCCCGGAAGCTCAGCTGCAAGTACTACACCACCATGCTGCACAAGGGCGCGTTCTATATCCCCGCCTACGTAGAGGAGCTGCTGAAAAATGTTGAATCCGCAGATTGACGTATATATGGGCTGCGACTGCCCCTTTGAGCAGGCTGAGACCGTGCTCTTCGGCGCGCCCTTTGACTCCACCACCTCCAACCGGCCCGGCACCCGCTTTGGCCCCTCCGCCCTGCGGCGCGAGTCCTACGGGCTGGAACTGTACAGCCCCTATCAGGACAAGGACCTGTCCGACTGCGCTGTGCTGGACAGCGGCGACCTGGAGCTGTCCATGGGCAGCTCCGAGCTGGCTCTGGCCGACATTGAGGCGAGAGCGGAGGAGATTCTCTCCGCCGGCAAGCGCCCCTTCCTCATCGGCGGCGAGCATCTGGTGACCCTGGGTGCCTTCCGGGCAGTGCACCGGAAATTCTCCGACGTGGCCATCATCCACTTTGACGCCCACACCGACCTGCGTGAGGACTATCTGGGCGTGCCCCTGTCCCACGCCTGCGTCATCCGCCGCTGCTGGGAGCTTACCGGCGACGGCAAAATCTTTCAGTTCGGCATCCGCTCCGGCGACCGTGAGGAGTGGCTCTGGGGTAGGGACCATGTGACCTGCCACCCCTTTGACCTGGAGGGTCTGGAGGACGTGGTGGAGCGGCTGGGCGACGCCCCGGTCTACTTCACTGTAGATCTGGACGTAATGGACCCGTCGGTGTTCCCCGGCACCGGTACTCCCGAGCCTGGCGGTGTGTCCTTTGACGCCCTGCGCCGTGCGGTAACTCTAGTGTGCAGCCGCTGCAACGTGGTGGGCTGCGATGTCAACGAACTCTGCCCTCCCTTCGACCAGAGCGGTGTGTCCAACGCGGTGGCCGCCAAGGTGGTCCGCGAAATGCTGCTGGCTCTCAGCAGCGGGAATTGATTGTCTGTTATTTTTCAACATACAGGAGGAATGAAACATGGCAAAGGTACTGATCATCGGCTGCGGCGGCGTGGCCGGAGTGGCCATTCACAAGTGCTGCCAGAACAGCGAGGTTTTTGAGGAGATCTGCATCGCCAGCCGCACCGTCAGCAAGTGCGAGGCCGTGAAGGCCCAGCTGGAGGGCAAGACCAAGACCAAAATCACCACCGCCCAGGTGGACGCCGACAAGGTGGACGAAGTGATCGCCCTCATCAAGAAGGTCCAGCCCGACCTGGTGATGAACATCGCCCTCCCCTATCAGGATCTCACCATCATGGACGCCTGTCTGGCCTGCGGCGTCAACTACATGGACACCGCCAACTACGAGCCCGAGGACATCGACGACCCCGAGTGGCGCGCCGTCTACGACAAGCGCTGCAAGGAGGAGGGCTTCTCCGCCTACTTCGACTACTCCTGGCAGTGGGCCTACAAGGAGAAGTTCGAGAAGGCCGGTCTCACCGCCCTGCTGGGTTCCGGCTTCGACCCCGGCGTGACTCAGGCCTACTGCGCCTACGCCCAGAAGCACCTCTTCGATGAGATCGACACCATCGACATTCTGGACTGCAACGGCGGCGACCACGGCTACCCCTTCGCCACCAACTTCAACCCCGAGATCAACCTCCGTGAGGTGTCCGCCCCCGGCTCCTACTGGGAAAACGGCCACTGGGTGGAGATCCCCGCCATGTCCATCAAGCGGGAGTACAACTTCGACCAGGTTGGTCAGAAGGATATGTACCTCCTCCACCACGAGGAGATTGAGTCCCTGGCCAAGAACATCCCCGGCGTCAAGCGCATCCGCTTCTTCATGACCTTCGGCCAGAGCTACCTGACCCACATGAAGTGTCTGGAGAACGTGGGCATGCTGTCCACCACTCCCGTGGAGTTTGAGGGCCACCAGATTGTGCCCATCCAGTTCCTCAAGGCCCTGCTGCCCGACCCCGCCTCCCTGGGCCCCCGCACCGTGGGCAAGACCAACATCGGCTGCATCTTCACTGGCAAGAAGGACGGCAAGGAGAAGACCGCCTACATCTACAATGTCTGCGACCACCAGGAGTGCTATAAGGAGGTTGGCTCCCAAGCCATCAGCTACACCACCGGCGTGCCCGCCATGATCGGCGCTATGATGCTCCTCACCGGCAAGTGGAACAAGCCCGGCGTGTACACCGTGGAGGAGTTCGATCCCGATCCCTACATGGACGCCCTGAACAAGTGGGGCCTGCCCTGGCAGATCAACGACAACCCCGCTCTGGTGGACTGAGCCATGGCGGAGCTGCGCACCCCTTATTTTCTGGTGGATGAGGAGCGGCTGGTCCACAACCTGGAAATTCTGAAGGATGTGGCGGAGCGTTCCGGCGCCAGGATTCTGCTGGCACAGAAGGCTTTCTCCATGTTCGCCTGCTATCCCCTGCTGGCGCAGTATCTCTCCGGCAGCACCGCCAGCGGCCTCTATGAGGCCCGGCTGGGCAAGGAGCACTTCCCCGGTGAGGTCCACGTGTTCTCCCCCGCCTATCGGGAGGATGAGTTCCAGGCGCTGCTGGAGTACGCCGACCACTTTGTCTTTAACTCCCCCCGGCAGCTGGAGAAATACGCCCTGCGGGCCAGAGAAGCGGGCAAGCAGGTGGGCCTGCGGGTCAATCCCGAGTGCTCCACCCAGGAGGGCCACGCCATCTACGACCCCTGTTCTCCCGGCTCCCGGCTGGGCACCACGCTGGCCAACTTCAAACCTGAGCAGCTGCCCCTGCTGGACGGCCTCCATTTCCACACCCTTTGCGAGCAGAACTCCGACGACCTGGAGACCACTCTGGACGCCTTTGAGGAGAAATTCGGCCCCTATCTGAAGGGTCTGAAGTGGCTCAACCTGGGCGGTGGGCACCATATCACCCGTACCGACTACGACCGGGAGCGGCTCATCGGACTGGTGCGCCGTCTGAAGGAACGCTACGGTGTGGAGGTCTATCTGGAGCCGGGCGAGGCTGTGGTGCTCAACGCCGGATTCCTGGTAACCAGTGTTCTGGAGACCCTCCACAACGGCATGGACATTGCCATTCTGGACACCTCTGCCGCCTGCCACATGCCCGACGTGCTGGAGATGCCCTACCGGCCTCCCCTGCAGAACAGCGGCCAGCCCGGCGAGAAGCACTACACCTACCGTCTGGGCGGTCCCACCTGCCTGGCGGGCGATATCATCGGGGACTACTCCTTTGACAAGCCACTCCAGGAGGGAGACACGCTGGTCTTTGAGGACATGGCCCTCTACACCATGGTCAAGACCAACACCTTCAACGGCATGCCTCTCCCCTCCATTGTCTGGCGGGACAAGGACGGCAGCCAGCGGGTAGTCCGGCAGTTCGGGTATGAGGACTTCAAGGGACGGCTCTCCTGAGGTTGCTTTTATGCAAACGCAGCAGAGCAGAAGGCACGCGTGACCTACGACAATATCCTGCGCATGTCTGACGACCCTGACGTCAACGACGTCATCCGCTTCCTTCGCGAGCGGGAAATCGTCCATTTCCAGCGCTTCGGCGAGGCGGTCCGCCTGGCCAAGGAGAAGATGGACCAGAAAAACGTCTACTTCACCAACCCTGCCTTTGACAAATAAAAACACAAGGGCCTCCGGCAAATGCCGGAGGCCCTTGCTCTTATACAAAAACAGGCGGCGCGGAAAATTCCGCGTCGCCTGTTCTACTGTTACAGGGTAGTCAGGGACACAAACCGGGTCAGCATAGCCGCGACCTCAGCACGGGTGCTGTCGGCCTGGGGCCGCAGCTGACCGTTGTTGTCGCCGGTCAGAATACCGTTGGCGCACGCCCACTCCATGGCATCGCGTGCCCAGGAGGAGACCTGCGCCCCATCCTGGAAGCTCTCCAGCCTTCCGTCGGAGGCAACCGCAGGGCTGCCGGCAGAGCGGTAGAGCATCAGGGCCAGGGTCTCACGGGTAATAGGCGCGTTGGGGTCAAAGAGGCCGGCAGAGGTGCCGCTGGTAATCCCCTGCTCTGCCGCCCAGTCAGCCGCAGTGCTGTACCAGGTGCCCTGAGGCACATCCTGGAAGCTGCCGCTTGCAGTGGGAATAGGACTGCCCTCCAGCCGGTGGAGCACCGTAACCAGCATGGAGCGAGTCATGGTGTCATAAGGGGCAAACCCGCCGTTGCCCACGCCGGAGAACAGCTCACGGCTGGCGGTAAACTGGACGGGATCGGCGAACCAGTCGCCGGCAGCCACATCGGAAAAGTTCTTGCTGTTATCCACCAGCTCAATGGAGGCGGACTCATCCAGCCGGACAGACAGGACGCCGTCCTGATACACCGAGCGGGACAGCACCTGACGGGTTCCGTCCGCCAGAATCCGGACTGCCACAGTGCCTGAGCTGGCCGTCTTGCAGGGAATTCGGAGTGTAGCATGGTCCACGCCATTGGGAACGGTCACCTGAGCGGTCACCTTGCCACCGGGCGCAGTGGTCACCTGAGCAGTAGCGCCGGTCTTTTCGTCCGTCACAGTCACGGTGACAGGCTCCTCAGGCTTCTCAACAGAACCACCGCCAGTGCTTCCGCCGCCGGTACTGCCACCACCACCGGTGTTTCCGCCACCGCCGGTACCTCCGCCGCCCTCAGGCGGGGTGACAGGTTCCTGGTCGGCAGTGGGAACCTGGCTAATCTGCTTCCAGGCATCTGCACCGGCCTTCTGAGCCGCATCCACCGAATCGGTGGAACGGATAGCGGCCAGACCGCTGTTCAGTGCACTGGACAACGCCGCCTGACCTTTAGCGGAATACTTGCTCTGGTCCAGACTGTCATACTTACTCTGAAGAAGCTGGGTCTCGGTGTGCTTCTGCCCGGACAGCTCATAGCGCTGCTCCAGGTCGGCGGACACACTCTCACTGATGCAGTTTTTCAGCTTCGCATCCAGAGACTCATAATCGGAAATGGCGTCCTGATAGGCGCTCAGGTGCTCTTCCTGCACCTGAGCCATAGACCGGAGGGTCAGGTCATCAAGGGACTCGACCCATTCGGCCGCCTCACCAAGGGTCATCAGCTTGTCGGCATCAGCCTGGAGCTGCTCCGCAGCCTTGCCTACCACCTGCTTGCGGTCAGCCTCGTTTACGAGGGTGCTGCGGGTTGCCAGCTGGTTCTGAGTCAGGTCCTTCAGTGCGGCCTGCGCCAGAGTGATGGCCTGCCCAGCGTTGGACTCGGTCAGCGTCTTGGCGGACACACTGTCAAGCGCAGTTCTGTGCTCGGACTTCCAGGAAGAGGTAATCTCCTCCACACGGTCCTCGAGAGTAGGGACAGCCTCCATGGCCGCCTTGGCATCCTCCACAGCCTTGTTCATCACAGAAATGGAGTCGGCGCCCTGAATCTTACTCATGGCCTCTGTATAGGCGCCGGAGAGCACACCCCAGTCCTCTTTGGTATAAGAGGCTTCGCTGTATGTCTTGAACGCTGTCTCCAGATTCTCCAGATAGGGCTTCTGAATCTCGCTGTGGGATGTTCTCCACACTGCATAGAGGGTCACCACTCCGTCAGCCTCACCGGTCAGGCTCTGAACCTGAGCCCCATCAGCATAGCGTACAGTACCCTCCGGCATAGTGGCCCAGCCGGCAAACTCCTTGCCCTCCTTGGTGAAGGTGTTGGCCTCCAGCGTAACGTTCTGGCCGTAGGTGGCAGTCATGGTCTTGACCTCACCCTCACCGCCGTTGGGGTTCAGCTGGATGGTATACTGATTGGGTGCCCACTGGGCATAGAGGGTAATGCGGTCGCCGTCGGTCTTACGGCCAGCCAGGTTCAGCACCTCAGCGCCGTCTGCATAGTCCGTTCCATCGCCTCGTGGCTGCGTGTTCCACTTGGAGAAGGTGTAACCGTAGCGCTTGAGGGACGTGCTTTCGGGCAGCGTGACCTTGCTGTCCCACTGGGCAGACACACCGGCAATGGAACCATTGCCGCCATTGGCGGAAAAATAGATGGTATACTTGTTGGGAATCCGCCGGCTGTACAGGGTCTGTCCTGCGGCCTCAAGCTCAGCGGGTGCGGGAGTCTGGAACTCGGGATCCAGGAACCAGGCCGCCCGGTCATGGCCATCGATGGGGTCCTGCTCCTCGTAGTCGTCCAAATAGACGATAAGGCCAGGCTGATTGGGCAGGTAAATCTTCTCCATGAAATTGTTCCGCGCCACAAAGCCGCCGCCCTGCAGCTTGGTGTTGTGACTCATATCCAGTTCCGTGAGCCGGTTATGGTCGATGTGCAGGAAGGTGAGATCTTCAAGCTTGCTTACATCAATGGAGGTCAGACGGTTGTCAAAGGTCTCAATGAATACCAGTTTGGTGTTGTCGGTCAGGTCCAGGCTGGTCAGCAGGTTGTTCCGGCAATACATAGACAACAGGTCTGTGCATCCGGTCAACGTCAGGCTGGTCAGCAGGTTCATCTCACAGTTCAGGGCGATCAGCTTGCTGTGGCCAGTCAGATCCAGCTGGGTAATTCGGTTAAAGCTGCAGCTGAGATGCTCCAGATTCATATTCTGAGACACGTCCAGGCTGGTCAGCCGGTTATTGGAGCAATACAGCTGAACCAGCGCAGGGTTCTGGGACAGATCCAGCTGCGTCAGGTTATTCCGGGAACAGTCCAGCAACTGAAGATTGGGGAACACCTCCAGGCCTTCCAAACTAGTCAGGCCCAGGCCGGAGAGATTCAGCTCCGTCACCGCCTGGCGCTCCTCTTCTGTCAGGATGCCGTCCGCACCCACGCCGCCGAGGTTACTGGACTTCAGCAGCCAGGCCTGAAACTTTTGGTCCCGGAATACCTCTGTAATATTAATATCTCCCATATAAGTGCGGGGCTGCATGACAGCAAGGGCCGTTGCAGGCATAGAGAGCTGACCAACCAGAGCAATCGCGGTCAGCGCGATGGGTATTTTTTTGATATCTGGTTTCATTTCCTTCTCCTGTTTTGTAATAATTCCATACTATGTTACTATTCATTGAGCGGCATCATTATAGAGCCTCTTATCCCTATTGTCAATGGACAATGAGGAGTTTTTAAAATTTGCCTTGCTATTTTTATCAAAGAAAGCGCACTTACAAAATTCATGTAGCTTCTCTATGATGTAACCCATCTTTTCCATAGGCTCTTTTGGACAAAAAAACATGCCCTTCAGCATACAGCCGAAAGACATGTTTTTGATTTCATTATGTTCCCCGCTTCTTTTCTTCCCAGTCTTTGCGCTGAGCGGCCTCCTCATAGAGGCGGACATAGCTGGCATGTCTGCTGCGTGCAATTTCTCCTGCCTTCACAGCTGCAAGCACTGCACAGCCTTTTTCCTTTACGTGCGCACATCCGGTGAACCGGCACTGATCCAGATAAGGCATAAATTCCCGGAAGGTGGCCGCAAGGTCCTCCTTGCGGCATCCCTCCATCTGCTCAGTATCAAAGGAAGAGAATCCAGGGGTATCCGCCACAATCGCACCGTTCTTCAGGCGGAACAACTCTACGTGACGGGTGGTATGTCTGCCGCGTCCCAGCTTATCGCTGACCTCGCCTACCGGAAGGCCAAAACCCGGCTCCAGCGCATTGAGAATACTGGATTTCCCTACGCCGGAGTTGCCTGTAAAGGCAGAAACCTTCCCGGCAATTATCTCGGCCAGCTCGTCAATTCCCTCCCCTGTCTCAGCGCTGACACGCAGCGTGGTGAAGCCGGCGGAGTGGTAAATCTCATAGAGAGACTGTGCCGAATCCAGATCGCACTTATTGAGGCATACGATGCTCTCGCAGCCCTTCCAGGATGCCAGCGAGATCATACGGTCGATGAGGAACGGGTCTGTAACTGGGATGGCGCCCGATGCGATAATCACCATCTGGTCAATGTTGGCCACTGCCGGACGCTGGAACTGGTTGCGGCGGGGCAGAATCTCGTCCACAGCACCGCTGCCGTCCGGCAGCGGCGTGAAGCGGACCCGATCTCCCACAAGCGGGGAGATTTTGGCGTGGCGGAAGCGCCCCCTGGCCCGGCAGGCCGTAGGGGCAGCTCCGCTTCCGTCGTCCACATAATAGAAGCCGCTGAGGGCTTTCAAAATAATGCCTTCACTCATTTTACAAAATCAATATAGGTGGTGCTCTGGAGCTGATCGTCCAGATAGACGCACACCTCTGCCTGCATGGTACCTTCCGGTGCGCTAAGCGGCGGCGTGATTACCCGGAATACCGTGTCCACCGTATCATCGTACTGGGTCTGGCCGTTCACTGTCACCACCACATGAACCAGATCCCGGTCAGAGGGCAGCTCGATCCGGATGGTCTTCTGCACTGTGGGCTGAGAAGGAGACGGAGAGGGACTGGGCGATACGCTCTCAGTGGGCGGCGTGGTGGGCTCGCTCTCAGAGGGCTCAGGGGGCTCTGTCGCGCCTGCGTTGGGGTCCGGTCCCTTGCTGACCGTCAGGTTGACGATGGTCTTGGGCAGGACCTCCGTTCTGGGCTCCTTATCCTGGCTGACCACATAGCCGGCGGGCTGAACGTCGTCATAGACCTCCACAGGGGTTCCCAGAATCAGGTCCATCTTCTCCAGCCACTTCTTGGCCTGCTCCAGGGGCTGGCCCCGCAGGTCAATCATGGGGATGGGCTCAAGGTCGGGTCCGGTACTCACCACCAGCGTGACCTCATCCCCCGCCTTGAGTGCGGTTCCCTCTTCAGGGCTCTGGGAGATGATATAGTCCTTTGTGACTTCCTCAGATGCCTGCTCTTCCACCTTTACGACAATCCCCTTGCTCTCCAGCAGGGTCTTGACCTCGTCCAGCTTCTTGTTCTCATAGTCGCCCATCTTGATATCAGAGGCGCTGCCGCCGCTGACTGTCACCTTGATGGTGCGCTCACCGGACTGAACCTGGGTACCCGAATCAGGGCTCTGCTCGATGATCTCCCCTTCCGGGTATTCTTCGCTTTCCACCGTTTTTTCGATTTCCACTGTAAAGCCATTTTCCAATACAGCGCTGTCATTCTGGGCTTCTTCCAGGGTCATGCCCACTACCTGAGGGGTGGTGTACAGGGGAATATTCGGATTGAGCAGAGGTCCCAGGAAGGACACCCACAGGAAATATCCGATTCCGGCCAGGAAGATGATGATGGCGCCTATGGCAAGAATGACAGGGACCGGACTTCCCTTTTCCGACCGGCCGTGGCGGTCATAGTCGTCATAGTCGTCCTCATAGTCCTCTTCCCGGCTCTTGCGGCGCCGCTGGGGTTCCTGTATCCCTCTGCCCTGACTGTTTCCGGCAGTCTGGCGGGCTGCCCCACTGCCTGTGCCGTGAAAGGTGTTGTGCGTGCCCCCGGTCTTCATGACCTGAGTGGGCTCATCGTTGCTGTTGAGCAGGTCCACGTCGGCATAGTCAAAGTTGATGCTGGGGTTCTTCCGGAACTCCTCCAGGTCCACCAGCATGGCGTCAGCGGAGACATAGCGCTGATCCACGTTGGATGCCATGGCCTTCATGGTGATCTCCTCCAACGCCTCGGGGATATCAGGGTTGATCTCACGGGGAGAGAGCGGGATGGAGTTGATGTGCTGAATGGCCACCGAGATGGGCGAGTCGCCCTCATAGGGCAGGCGTCCGGTCAGCATCTCATAGAGCACCACACCGGCGGAGTAGATATCGCTGCGGGCGTCGATATAGCTGCCCCGTGCCTGTTCAGGCGAGATATAGTGGACGGACCCAAGCGCCTCCTGGGTCAGGGTATTCTGAGCCGCAGAGGTGAGCCGGGCAATGCCGAAGTCAGCCACCTTCACGCTGCCGTCCCGCAGCACCATGATATTGTGGGGCTTGATATCCCGGTGGATGATGCCGCGGCTATGGGCGTGGGAGAGGCCCTTCATAATCTGGGTAATAAAATGCAGGGCTTCACGCCAGTTCAGCGGCTCTCCCTTCTTCTGCATGTACTGCTTGAGGGTAATGCCGTCAATCAGCTCCATGACGATATAGTCCAGATCGTCGGAGTGGGAGACGTCGTACACTGCCACAATGTTGGGGTGGGACAGCATGGCGACAGCCTGGGACTCGTCGTGGAACCGGCGGCGGAACTCCGCGTCCTGGGCCAGATCGCTCTTCAGAATTTTGATGGCGACCAGCCGGTTGAGCCGGTGGCAACGGGCCTTATACACCACTGCCATACCGCCGGAGCCGATCCGCTCCAGGATTTCATATCGGTTATCGAGTAATTTACCTATGTATTGATCCATGGTAAATCTCCTCCTCGAGGGCCTTGTTCACATCAGGTGAGAATGGCCGGATTTTCGTGCGGCTGTGCTGGAAAGCAGTGGCACGCCGCGGCGCTGTCCGTTTTTGCCCGACAGCCGGCATCTGCCGCACACATGGTACGGCACAATACGTCACGCCTGAAGCAGTACCGCCGTCACATTGTCCGGCGCGCCCCGGGACATGGCGATATCCAGCAGCCGACGGCAGCAGTCCGCTTTCTCTCCGCCGTGGATAATCTCATAGAGTATCTCCTGATCCGTGACGATGTTGGACAGACCGTCAGAGCACAGCAGCAGGCAGTCTTCCTCATTCAGGTCTAGGCGGTACAGATCAGCTCTCACGTGCTCTTCCGCACCCAGAGCCCGGGTAATCAGGTTCTTACGGGGATGAAGCCGGGCTTCCTCGGGCGTAATCCGGCCTTTCTGGACCAGATCCTCCACCACAGAGTGGTCCCGGGTCACACGGGAAATGCCCTCCTCCGTCACCAGGTAGCATCTGCTGTCCCCGATGTTGAGGATGTGAGCCCCATGCCCAGTCACCAGCACGGCCACCATGGTGGTGCCCATGCCCTGACAGGCAGGATCGCTGGCTGCGCGTTCAAATACCGCACGGTTAGCCAGCTCCGCAGCCCCGGCAAGGGCCTCGTCCGGCTCCTGGGCGTCAATGCTGCCGCTGCGCAGTGCCTCCACAAAGGTATCCACTGCCAGCGTGCTGGCCACATTGCCTGCCTTGGCGCCGCCCATTCCGTCACAGACAACCGCCAGTGCCAGACCTTCGTCCGGAACGTCCAGGTAATAGGCATCCTGATTCTGATGTCTGACGGCACCACGGTCCGTGATGCCCCACGCTTTTATCATGTCGATTGCCTCTTCTCTGCGGACAGTTTTCTCTCTGCCGTCCTCCGCAAACGGGCGGCGTCTTCTCTCAGCTCTCCTGCATAGCCTTCCTGCGCAGCTGGCCGCAGGATGCATCGATATCCCCGCCCAGCTTGCGCCGCACCGTTACCGTGATGCCGTGCTGCTCCAGCCGCTTCTGGAATGCCTCTACCCTGCGGCTGGGCTTCAGCGGGCTCTCCTTCACCTCGTTGAGCGGGATCAGGTTTACATGTCCCGGTGTCCCCTTGAGGTGCTTGGCCAGCAGGTCGGCTTGCCAGTCAGAGTCGTTGACGCCGTCAATCATGGCGTACTCGTAGGAAATCCGCCGCCCGGTCTTTTCAAAATACTGGCGGCAGCTCTTGAACAGCCGCTCCACACCCGCAGCCTTGTTTACCGGCATAATGCGGGAACGGGTCTCGTCGTCCGGCGCGTGCAGGGATACAGACAACGTCAATTGTAACCGAAGATCCGCCAGTTTGTCAATTTTTTCGACCAGACCGCAGGTGGACAGGGAGATGTGGCGCATGCCGATATTGAGTCCGTCCGGATGATTTACCAGCTCCAGGAAACGCATGACAGTGTCAAAATTGTCCAGCGGCTCACCGATTCCCATCAGCACAATATTGGAGATAGGCACCCCGGAATCCAGCTGGGTAAAGAGCACCTGGTCCAGCATTTCAGATGGTGTCAAGTCTCTCACCTTGCCACCCAATGTGGATGCGCAGAAGGCACAGCCCATCCGGCAGCCTACCTGGGAAGAGATGCATACAGTATTCCCATGGTGGTAGCGCATCAAAACAGTTTCGATGCAGTTTCCATCTCTCAGCTTCCAGAGGTATTTTATGGTTCCATCCTGAGCTGAGACCTGTTTTCTTTCTACAGCGGGCGCTGTAATATAACAGCTGCCGCTCAGCTTCTCCCGCAGACCTTTGGAGAGGTTAGTCATATCGTCGAAGGAGACGGCGCCCCGGTGGAGCCACTGGAACACCTGCTTGGCCCGAAAGGCCGGCTCGCCCAGCTGCCGGAAATAGTCTGCCATCTCCGCTTGATTCATGGATTTGATGTCGGTCATATCTGTGTCGCTCCTTGAAGCGGTCCGTGCCGCTCAGGTGTTCCGCCTCAGCTTTGCAATAAAGAAGCCGTCGGTTCCATGGCGCTGAGGCCAGAAGGTGAACATGCCGTTATCCGCCCTTCCGAGCGGCTCCGGCAGTTGGCATTTCTCAAGTGTAAAGTCTTTATTCCTGTCAAGGAAACCGCGCACTACGTCGCCGTTTTCCCGCTCTAGGAGGGTGCAGGTGGCGTAGAGCAACACGCCGCCCGACTTCACATAGGTAGCCACATTGTCAAGAATGGCGCTTTGCACCGCCGGCAGTCCCGCCAGCGGCTCCGGGTCCTTGTAGCGGATATCCGGCTTCTTGCGGATAATACCCAGTCCGGAACAGGGCACGTCAGCAATCACCACATCAAAGGCATTTTCAAAGGCCGGACGGTGTTTCTTTCCGTCCATCACGGCGGTCTTGATGCAGTTAAATCCCAGACGCTCCGCGCCGGCCTGAATCAGCTTCTCCTTGTGGGCGTGGATGTCGCAGGACTGGATCTCCCCCTCGCCTCCCATCCGGATGGCGGAGGCAAAGGTCTTGCCGCCGGGCGCGGCGCAGGCGTCCAGCACCTTCATTCCCGGCTTGGGATCCGCCACCTCCACAGCCAGACGGGCAGCCGGGTCCTGGATGTAGAACAGGCCCTCCCGGAAGGCAGTGAGGTGTTCCAGATTTCCCGTTCCGGACAGCACCAGACAGTCGTGCAGCCAGGGATGGGGCTGAGCCTCCACACCGGCCTCAGCCAGGCGCTCCAGCGTCTGCTCCATGGTGGCCCGGCAGGTGTTGATCTGGGCGGTGATGGGCGTCTGGCCGTTGTCTGCCTCCAGCAGAGCCTCCGCCTCCTCGCTGCCCAGCAGAGCGGTAAACTCCCGTACCAGCCACAGGGGGTGGCTGTACCGGATGGAGAGGTACTCCTCTCGGCTGCCGCTCTCAATTACCGGCAGCCGGTCGATGTTCCGGGACACGTTCCGGAGCACTCCGTTGACCATGCCCGCAGCTCTGGGATTCTTGCAGTGCTTCTTGGTCAGCTCTACCGACTCGTTTACTGCCGCATTGTGGGGAATTTTGGTCATAAAGGCCATCTGATAGACTCCCAGACGGAGGGCATTGCGCACCTTGATCTCCATCTTCTCCGGCCGTGTGGTGGAGAATTTTCCGATATAGAAGTCCAGCAGCAGCCGGTTCTGGAGTACTCCGAAGCACAGCCGTGTAGCCAGAGCCGCATCCCGGCTGTCCAGTCCGGCCTCCCGCAGTGTTTTTTTCAGAAATCCGTCGGACCAGGCCCCCTGCCGTTCACAGGCGGACAGCGCCAACAGCGCAGTCTCCCGGGCAGTTTGGTCGGTGCTTGGCATGGGTATTTCCCTCTTTCTCTCTTACATTTCTCTCCATCAGTCCTGAGACTGGACGGCAATGGGGTGGCCCCGCAGATAGTCCGCAGCCTTCATCCGCTTTTTGCCGGGGGCCTGGAGCTCGGTGATGCGGAGCACAGTTCCCTCACCGCAGGCCACGTCGATGCCCTGCTTGCCGGCAGCCAGAACGGTGCCGGGCTGTGCATGGGTCTTGTCGCCCGTCTCCTCTGTACGGTAGACCTTGATGGTCTCGCCGGTCAGCTTGTCCGTAGACGCCACCGGCCAAGGCAGCAGGCCCCGAACCTGGCAGTGGAGGGCGTGGGCGGTGCGGCTCCAGTCCATGGGCGAGAGCTCCTTGCCCAGTATGGGGGCCAGGGTGGCCTCTTCGCTGTTCTGAGGTGTCCGCTGGGCGAGGCCCGCTTCGATAGCGCTGACCGCCTGAACCAGAAGGTCGGCACCCAGAATAGACAGGCGGCGGTACAGCTCCTCCGCCGTCTCATTGGCCCCAATCTCCGTGGACTCCTGAGCGATGATATCACCTGCGTCCAGCTCGGTAGCCATGTGCATGATGGTCACGCCGGACACCGTGTCGCCGTTGATCACCGCCCAGTTGATGGGCGCTGCCCCCCGGTACTTGGGCAGCAGCGAGGAGTGGACGTTGATGCACCCCTTGGGCGGACAGGCCAGAATGTCGTCGGGCAGGATTCTGCCATAGGCCGCCACCACAATCAGCTCAGGTGCCAGGGCCTGAATCTGGGCCAGGGCGGTGCCATCCCGCATCTTCACGGGCTGGAAAACCGGGATATTGTTTGCAAGGGCACATTCCTTTACAGGTGTTGGCTGGAGCTTGTTCTGGTGCCGTCCCACCGGCTTATCCGGCTGAGAGAACACCCCGCAGACCTCGTGCCCGGCGGCTACCAGAGCCTCCAGGGAGGGGACGGCAAATTCCGGGGTGCCCATGAAGAGAATTCTCACGCCTGACCCTCCTGCTCCATCAGTTCCTCCAGCTCCTCAGAGGTGTAAAGCTTGTCGGTCAGCTCGGTGAAGAGGTGGCCGTCCAGATGGTCCAGCTCATGGCAGAAGCACCGGGCAGTCAGGCCCTCGTCCTCCACCTCAAACCACTCGCCCTTCCGGTTCTGAGCCTTGACTCTGGCCTTCATGGGGCGTGCCACCTTGCCCCAGCGGCCGGGTACGGACAGGCAGCCCTCAAAGCCCACCTGCTCGCCCTCAGTGGCGATGATCTCAGGGTTGACCAGCTCGATGACCTGATCCTCGTCGTTGATAACCACCACCACCCGGCGGAGAATGCCGATCTGGGGGGCGGCCAGGCCCACGCCGCCGGAGTCCCGCAGGGTCTCCACCATGTCGTCCAGCAGAATGGCCAGCTTCTCATCAAAATTGGTGACCAGATGGGCCTTTTTGTTCAGCACCGGGTCGCCCTTGGTAATAATGGTACGAAGTGCCATAATATATTCCTCCTTAATCCATGGGGTTCACGTCCGCAAATACGGATACCCCTCTCATTTCCTTGTCATTGTGGGCGGCGCAGAGCAGCGCCGCCACCAGAGCACGCATGGTCTTTGAATTATGCCCGGATATGGTCAGCCGGTAACGGTACCGGTTGTTTACCTTGGCCACTGACGCAGGTGCCGGACCCAGCAGCTGGACATCCAGGCCCTGATAAGCCGGGTCTGCAAACCAACTCTCCAGCGTGCGGCGCAGCCGAACGCACATCCGCATTACCCGGCTCTCCTCCGTTCCAGAGGCCGTGAGCACGAACAGGTCACGGAAGGGCGGGCATCCCCGCACCCGTCGCATGGTAATCTCCTGCTGATAAAAGGTGTCGTAATCCTGAGCGGCAGCGGTGGTGATGACCTCATTCTCCGGTGTAAAGGTCTGGATGATGGCCCGACCGGTCTTTTCACCCCGGCCTGCCCGACCCACCACCTGGGTCAGGAGGGAAAAGGTCCGCTCCCCCGCCCGGTAGTCGTCCACATACAGGGAGAGGTCCGCTGAGATGACCCCCACCAGGGTGACATTTTCAAAGTCCAGTCCCTTGGCCACCATCTGGGTGCCTACCAGTATGGGCACCTTTTCCTTCTCAAAGCGGGACAGCAGCTTCTCATGGGACTGCACGGCGGACACCGTGTCCGTGTCCATCCGCATTACCTCACTGCCGGGAAACAGTGCCTCCAGTTCCTCCTGCACCTTCTGGGTTCCGGTGCCGATGAAGTGGAAGGAACCGTCGCAGTGGGGGCAGGCATCGGGCAGGCGCTCCGAGTGGCCGCAGTAGTGGCACATCAGCCGCCCATTGGCCGAGTGGTAGGTCAGATAGGCCGAGCACCGGGGACAGGACGGCACCTCACCGCACTCACCGCAGGCAGCCATCCGGCTGTTGCCCCGGCGGTTGAGGAAGAGGATGCTCTGCTCTCCCCGCTCCAGATTGGCCTTCAGTTCCTCCCGGAGCTGCTGACTGATGTCAGAGCCGTTTCCGCCCCGCAGTTCCCGTTTCATGTCCACAATCCGCACCTGTGGCAACGCCCTGGTGTTGTACCGGCTGCGAAGGGTAAAGAGATGGTAGACCCCGGTTTTGGCCAGGTACATGCTCTCCACAGAGGGTGTGGCGGAGCCCAGAAGGAGCACCCCGCCGCTGCGGGCGCAACGGAACTTGGCCACGTCCCGGGCATGATACCGGGGGACATTCTCCGATTTGTAGGTGTACTCCTGCTCCTCATCCAGCACGATGAGGCCCAGGCTCTGCAGTGGCGCAAAGACCGCCGACCGGGTTCCGATGACCACTCTGGCTTTCCCGGCGCGCACCCGCTTCCACTCGTCGTACCGCTCACCGGCCCGCAGAGAGCTGTGGAGCACGGCGATGGCGTCGCCGAAGTGGGAGGTGAAGATATGAAGCAGTTGGGGCGTCAGCGCAATCTCGGGCACCAGCACCATGGCGCTTCTCCCCCGTTTCAGGGTTTCCTGAATGAGACGGATATAGACCTGGGTCTTGCCGCTGCCAGTGACGCCATAGAGCAGGGCGGCGGCGGACTTTCCCGCCGCGCATAGCTTGTCAATCCCCTCGAAGGCCGCCGTCTGCTCCTCATTGAGCACCACCGGAGCCGCAGGCTCTCCCTGCTCCGGCGCAGCACGGCGGAATACCTCCCGCTTCTCCATGGCGACCAGGCCACTCTTCACAAGAGAGCGCAGCGTGGCCGGTGAAGCGCCGGTAAAATAGCAAATCTCCTTGGAAGAGGCCTGTCCAATGGCCGACAGCAACTCCACCACCGCATAGCGCAGAGGGGCCGTCTTCCGCTTGGGGGCCGTCAGGGCCAGCGCCTCCTCCGGTGGAACGGCCAGGGACACCACCTGCTCGGTCTTGTCCCCCACCCCCCGGGATGCGCTGGTCTCCAGGGTCAGGATGCCCCGCTCCATCAGCAGCCTGATGGCTGGATTGGGATCCTTGGTCCCGAATGCTCCACGGATCTGTCCCATCTCGGCAGTGCCGCCGCAGGCGTAGGCCAGATCCAGAATTCGCCGGGCATGCTCAGACCGGCCTGCGGCCTCATAGGCCGTCTCCTTGTCCACGCCCTTGGCGATGTGGTACTGGTCCTGAAGGGAGAAATACAGTCCCGCCGGCAGCATGGCTCGCGCTGCCTCGTACACGGTGCAGAAATACCGCTCCCGCATCCACAACGCCAGCTGGATGCTCTCGCTGTCCAGCACAGGGTTATCATCCAGCAGGGCGATGACTGCCTTCAGCTTTGCGTTCCGCTGCCCCTGGCCCAAGGCCAGAATAATGCCCTCAATCCGGCGGTTTCCCGCCCCAAAGGGCACTAAAACTCGCATGCCGGGAGATGCACTCTCCCGCAGCTCGTCGGGAAGCAGATAGTCGTAGGGCTTATCAATCGCAAAGGTGGCCGCACTGAGGGCTACTTTTGCCAGAATGACCTGTTCCACGCCGCTGCTCCCTTCGGTGATGAGACTTGTCCAACTATCCCGCAAAAGGCAAGTGACAGGCGCTGCCGCCCTCTCACTTGCCTTCCGCAGAAACCTGTGTTCCGTTTACTCCTCGTCCGCAACCTGGGGGGCATACTTCCCCTCGGCCACTTCCTGCAGGGCCAGAGTGACCGGCTTATCCTCCAGGGAGATGCCCTCCTCCTCTGCCTCGCTGGCAATCTGGCGGGCACGCTGGGCCACCACGTTCACCAGCATGTAGCGGCTGGGGACCTGGGCAAGCAGTTCGTTCATTGCGGGTTTCAGCATCATAAAGCATCGTTCCTTTCTTTGGGGCGCGTCCGCCAGTTACGGCGGTGCGTATTATGGCAAACAGCCTAAGGCTGTTAAACTCCCTCTACCAGGGCCAGGCGGTTCCGGGTACGGCAGTCCTCCGCCGTCAGGATGGAGATGATCTCCTCCGCCGCGGTGGACACTTTGTCGTTGACCACCAGATAGTCGTAATTGGGGATCTGCTGGTACTCCTCCCGGGCCTTCTGGAGCCGGCCGGCAATCACGTCCTCGTTGTCGGTGGCGCGGCCGTGGAGACGGCGGGAGAGTTCCTCAAAGGAGGGCGGGATGATGAAAATCAGCACCGCCTCAGGGCACTTGCTCCGCACCTTGGCGGCACCCTGGACCTCAATATCCAGCAGCACGTCAATGCCGGCGGCCAGCTTGTCCTGGATGACCTTCAGAGAAGTGCCGTAGTAGTTGCCTACGTACTGGGCGTATTCCAGCAGTTCGTCGGCGGCAATCATCCGCTCGAACTCCTCACGGCTGACAAAATTGTAGTTCACGCCGTCGGCCTCGCCCACGCGGGGATTACGGGTGGTAAAGGACACGGAGAAATAGATGTCCTTCCGCTCTCCCAGCAGCTCCGCAATCACTGTGCTCTTTCCCACCCCGGAAGGGCCGGAGAGCACAATCAGCTGGCCACGTGTCTTTTTCTTTCGTATCATTCCTCGTCATCCTCCTCGGTTACCGGCTCCGGTGCGTCCTTACCGCTCAGGCGGCCCGCCACGGTTTCCGGCTGAATGGCCGAGAGGACGATATGGTCACTGTCCATAATCAGAACGGCACGGGTTCTGCGGCCATAGGTGGCATCAATCAGCATGCCTCTGTCCCTTGCTTCCTGGATCATGCGCTTAATGGGCGCAGATTCCGGGCTCACAATGGCGATGAGGCGTCCGGCGGAGACCATGTTGCCAAATCCAATGTTGATAAGCTTCACTGCGCTCCGCCCCCTTACTCGATGTTCTGGACCTGCTCCCGGATCTTCTCAATCTCCGCCTTGATGTCCACCACATGGCGGGCGGTCTCAATGTCGTTGCACTTGGAGCCGATGGTGTTGGCCTCCCGGTTGAACTCCTGAATCAGGAAGTCCAGCTTGCGGCCAATGGCGCCGCCCTGGTCCAGCATGTGAGCGAGCTGGTCCAGATGGCTGCGCAGGCGCACCGTCTCCTCGTCCACCGCCACCTTGTCCGCAAAAATGGCGGCCTCGGTGAGGATGCGGCTCTCGTCGATCTGGGTATTCTGGAGCACCTCTGCCATCTTGGCCTCCAGCCGGGCACGGTAGTCCGCCACAATGCCGGGGGCACGCTCCTCCACCAGGGAGGTCAGACTGCCGATGGTAACGGCCCGACTGCGGATATCCTCCTCCAGCTTGCCGCCCTCACGGGTGCGCATGGCGTCAAAGTCGGCCAGCGCCATATCCAGTACCGTACAGATATCGGCGGCCACTGCCTCCAGGTCCTCCGGGCTCTTCTCCACCAGGAACACATCCTGGAACCGGGAGAGCAGGGAGACCGAGATATCGTCCCGCAGGCCGTAAGTATCCCGCATCTGGCACAGCGCAGCGTAGTAGCCATCCGCCACGCCCTTGTTCAGGGAGATGGACACGTCGCCGTTCTCCGACTGTCCGATGGTCACAAAGACGTCCACCTTGCCACGGGAGATGCTCTTCTGTACCCGGGCCTTGATGGCGTCCTCCGCGAAGACATAAATACGGGGCAGCTTGATGGTGCAGTCGAGATAGCGGTTGTTGACGGAACGGACCTCCACCGTGATGGTGCGTCCGTGGAGCGCCGCCTCACCTTTTCCATAGCCGGTCATGCTCTTCACCAAAGGGCTCGCTTCCCTTCTTTCAATTGTTTAGCAATATATTATATCAGATTTTTCCCGTTTTGAAAACCCTCTATCTCCGCCGTATTGCCTTGTCAATCCGGGCGGCATAGAACATTACAAGCTTGGAGAAGCCGTAGTCGTAGATCAGGAACACCACGTTCCCGCCCACATAGAGCACCCACAGCTGCTCAAACACAGCGGGAAGCCCGGCCAGCAGCACGTCCCGCAGTACAAACCAACAGAAGGTCAGCACTACGTTGAAGAACGCCAGCTTGCACAGCCACTCCAAAGGGGCCTTGCGCAGCTGCTCAATCAGGCTCTTTACCATGGGATACAGGCCGAAAAAGACCAGATAGAGCAGCACATTTCCCTTGTCGGGCGAGAGAATCAGGCCCAGAATTCCGGCCACGGCCCAGCACAGAAAGCCGGCGTGGAGTCCGCCCGATATTACGGCTGCGGCGTTGACCAGTCCGGCCACCGCCACAATGCCCATCCGTCCCGACGGTGAGACAGCTGCCAGCAGCAGGAGCACCAGCGAAAGAGCCGCCAGAACACCTACCAGCGCCACCTGACCGGCGCCGCCTGAATTTCGCCGCCCCATCTCAGTTACAGCCTCCGCACAGGCACTGCATGCACATCAGCGTGGTGCAGCAGTCACAGGCATCCATACCCGCACCCGTATTGCCATAGGGACGGTAGGCCTGTCCGCCCTGCTGCATCATGTTCAGGGCCTGGCGGTACTCCATGTTGCCCGGGTCGGCATTACAGGCAATCTGGTACTGCTGCCGGGCCTCGTCCAGCCAGCCCCGGCGGTACGCAATGCAGCCGGAGAGGAAATGCCACTCCGCGTCCTGAGTGGGAGCCTCACGGAGCAGGCGCTCAGCGGCGTCAATGTTGCCCACGTTGATGGCCTGACGGACACGGCTGTACAGCGTGTTGGACGAGGAGGACTGGCTCTGCTGCTGATAGCCGTAGCCATAGCTGCTGCCGCTCTGCTGATAGGCGCTGCCGCCGTAACTCCCGCCACCACTGTAACCGCCGCCGCTGCGCATCTTGTTGATGGCATCGTAGGCCTCGTTAACTTCCTTCATCTTCTCCTCGGCCAGGTCGGCCAGAGGATTGTTCTGGTAATTGTCCGGATGATACTTCCGGGCCAGCTCGCGATATGCCTTCTTAACCTCTTCGTCGCTGGCGTTGGGGGATACCCCGAGAACGCTGTACGGATCGCTCATGTGTCACTGTCTCCTGTCATAAGTCATTGGCGTTTATTTTCTTCGGGCTCCGCCCGCTCCAACGCCCAGTATGGCCTGCCGCTTCATCTGCTTCCAGCAGCCGCGGAATACCAGCTCCTCTACCATGGGCATGCCCACACACAGGATGTTGCCCAGCACCGGCTCCCAGCAGCCCCGATTTAAAAACGCAAAAGCGGATAGGGCCAGATTGCGGGAGTGGAGCAGCGTGGTGCGCAGATAGTCCCGCTCCTCCTCTTCCCGGCCGCCGAAACGGGCGTGAATAGGATTGTACCGTCCTGCGGCCACATCCTCCTGCAGGTCGTCCCATGCGTCCACCAGATAGATCCAGCGTCCCACATGGTAGAGCAGCTGCTCCAGGGCCCGGTTTTCTGTCTCGTCCCCTGTCTTGGGGGCCGCAGCCTGGAGAATGCGGGCAAAGGTGTCCGCCGTCCGATCCAGAGAAGGGGTTCGCTCCTCTTCCAGCTGGTGCAGCTTCTCCAGCTGAAAACGGACCTCCCGCTCGAACTCCGGCCGTGCCACAGCAGCCCGGCGGTAGCCCCGCCGGAGCAGCAGGGAGAGTATCCTGGCGCCCAGCCGCTCCCAGAAACCGCCGTCCTCAATGCTGTCCCGTACCTTCCAGTAGCTGAGAATAACACTCTCGTCCGCTGCCGCCTCCAGCCAGGGACTGGAGACGCAGGAGCACTTCTTACGCAGAAAGAGCTTGGCAGGACAGCGGCACATGCAGGTGGACGGCCGGGTTTCCGGCTGCGAGAGCAGCATGGCCAGAAAGGTAAAATCGTAGTTGAGCAACATTCTGGCTGTAAAGCCGCAGCGCTTGCCCATAACCTGGCACAGGCCGCAGTAGATGGCCTGATAGTCCTCCAGCTCCCGGACCTTCAGCTCTTCCCGGCAGGGGCGAATATATCCAAACATGTCGGTTTCGCCTGCCGTTATTCTGCCAGGGTGAAGTTGACCAGGACGTCGTACTCGCCGCCCAGCACACCCACGTCACTGCTGCCGTCTATGATGACCTGGGCCTGAACGGTCTGACGTCCCGTGGCCAGCTGGGCCTGGGACAGGTCCACCACAATCCGCAGCTGGGACTGGTAGAGGGCGTTCACCGCGTCCTCAGGGCCGCGGACAGTCACCAGGCGGGACTCGGTCACCAGCTGGGCGTTATAGCCCTCCGGCTTGTTGATCATCTGGATATTGTCCACGGTAAATTCCCGGGTTGTCAGCCGGGTGTCGTCAATGGTGACCGTCACATCCACCGAGCTGATACCGCTCTCATTGGTGAAGTTCTCATTGAGCACCACCGGGAAGGTAAAGGTCTGCTGGGTATACACCTTGGACAGGTCGATCTCACCCAGGACAATCTTGTCGCAGGCCTCCAGCTGGTCCTCAGGACCGGAGATGGTGAGGTACATGACCGTCTCATTGTTGACGCCGTAGGTGACATCCACATCGCTGGCTGTGGCGCCGCCGCCGGGGATAATATCAACGGTCACAGGAATCTGCTTGGTCTTGACGATGGGGTACTCCACGTGGACGGTGTCCACATTGGCTGTCACATCCAGGTCCGTCAGCTCGGTGCCGTCCGCGCTCACGTACACGAAGGGCAGGTCGCCCTCGTAGCTCTCGCTCATGTCCTCAATGGTGAGCACCACCTTGGCATAGGCCACCTGGTTTACAAGCTCCTGCTGGCCGCTGATGTTGATGGTACCCGGCGTAATGGTAGGCTTGCCTGCCATATAGTCATCGGCATAGCTTCCCTTGAACTCCAGGCGGACAGGAATCTCCTTGCTCTCCAGCTCGGAGACGGAAAATTCCACATAGAGTTCGGAGACATCGTTGTTCACGGTGACGTCCAGCTGGTTGACGTTGATGGGGTAGCTGGGTTTTACCAGCAGGCGGTAGGTGCCCGGCTCGGAAATCTGGGACACATCCACGCTCAGGGTGATATTCTCCCGGTTCAGCTTGGAGAATACGTCCGACTTTGCCTCCAGGTTCAGCGTCATGGTCTGGTTGGCGCCATCAGATATAATCAGGTTGCGGGCTGCCAGAATTTCCGTTCCGGTGAAGGTGATGGGGATATTGGTAATGGAGCGCTTCTCCGTGGGATTGGCCTCCTTCACCACGTAAATCCACAAAACAGAGGCCATCAAAAGGGAGAGCACGACGTAGAGCCACTTACTGTCCTTTATCTTTTTCCACATCGGCCTTCTCACCTCTTCTCGATTTAAAGATGATGTTGATGGGGTTGAATTTGGGCTTATCATTCTCATCGCTCTGAGGCAGAAGCTCGTTGCGCAGCAGGCGCTCCAGGGTCTCAGGGGCAAGATGGCGCTTGAGCATGCCGCCTACCGCCACAGAGATGGAACCCGTCTCCTCCGAGACAATGGCCACCACCGCGTCCGAGTGCTCACTGGCGCCGATGCCGGCCCGGTGACGCATGCCCAGCTCACGGGAGAGATTCACATTGCCGGACAGGGGCAGCATACAGCCCGCGCCCACAATCCGGCCGCCCCGCACAATCACTGCGCCGTCGTGGAGGGGCGCCTTGTTCCAGAAGATATTCTTCAGCAGCTCGGCGTTGACCACGCAGTCCAGCGCGGTACCGGTCTTGATGGCGTCGTCCAGCTGGTTCTTGCGTTCAAAGACCATCAGGGCGCCGGTCTTGGTCTTGGACAGGTCCGTATAGGCCAGCACAGTCTGGGTAATGGCGTTTTCCAGCTCACCGGGGGTCTCCTCCCGGACAAAGACACTGCCGATCCGGCTGCGGCCCATCTGCTCCAGAAAGCGCCGTATCTCAGGCTGGAACAGAATAACCAGAGCCAGAACGCCCCACTCCAACACCTTGCCCATCAAATAGCTGAGCATCCGGAGCTGGAAGGCACTGACCACCACAAAAGCCACTACTACCAGAAGAACGCCCTTCATAACCTGACCTGAACTGGTTCGGCGAACGATCATCAGCAGCTTATAGAAAATAAACGCCATGATAAGGATATCTACAATATCCGCCACACCAATGGTGGGAAAAGCCGTCAGGCTTTCCTGAATCCACTGCACTATCTGTTCCATTCTTCCCTTCACCTGCACTTTAGCTGTCCGGGCATATTCGTGTACGGGCAGGCTGGACTGATGTTCTCATACTCTGCCTATTTTAAAGATTATACTTTATCGCTGTGGAAATGGCAATACGGCAGACATGAATTTTCTATTAATTCACCCGGTTCCCTGCCGCTGTTCCTTGTTTTCCCACATTTTATGAAATAAATATCCCCCGGCCCAGCCGGGGGTATTTCCTATGCGGGCAAAGCCCTCCGTTCTTCGCGTAACGCGTACAACGCGTAATACGGTCTGCCAGCCGCGTGGAGACTGTTACCTGCGACCCGTGAA
>CABIYL020000007.1:0-5692 GCA_902362925.2 Clostridiales bacterium
GTTTTCTTTTCCGCCTCATCGCCCTAGGCTTTTTTGAACCACTCGCCTAGCGAGTGGTTTTCTTTATACAAAAAGCCGCCCTCCATATGGAGGGCGGCTTTTTGTTTTCTTTATCCAAGCCGGGTCCGGCGTCCGCCCAGCACCAGGGACAGGAGAATGCTGATGGCGGCGCCCAGCACCGCCGGAATCACCCAGCCCAGCCCCATGGACGCCAGGGGCGCTTTGACCAGCAGCTCGGCCACCCCGCTGGGCAGCAGAGACGCCCCACGCAGGGCGGAGAGCACGCTGGACACGCCGGTGAACAGGATGACTACGGGGTACACATACCGCAGACCCTCCAGCCACTTCTGGCAGAAGGACAGGAGAATGAGCACAATGGCCACCGGGTAGATGGCGTTGAGCACGGGCACCGACACCTTGAGAATCATGTTCAGGCCCGCGTTGGACACCGCCATGCTCACCACGGCGAAGAACACCGCCCACCACCGGTAGGAGATTCTGGGGAACAGGCCGCAGAAGTACTCGCTGCAGCAGCTGATGAGGCCCACGCAGGTGTTAAAGCAGGCGATGACAAACACAGCCGCCAGAATGGCGCTGCCCCAGGTGCCGAACACGGCGGGCACCATCTTGGTGAGAATCTCGGCGCCGTTGGCCGCGCCCGGGAAGGCACTCCCCGCCATGGCGCCAATATGAGCCAGCATGGCGTAAATCACCAGCAGCATGGCGCCTGCAATCCAGCCCGCACGGATGGTGCCACGCACCACGCTCTTTTCCTGCTCCACGCCCCTGGCCTTGATGTTCAGGGCGATGATGATGCCGAAATTCAATGCGGCGATGGTGTCCATGGTCTGGTAGCCATCCAGGAAGCCCCGGACGGCCTGGTTGCCGGTATAATTCCCGGTGGGGGCGGCGTAGCCTCCCACCGGCTTGACCAGGCAGCCCACAAAGAGCACCACAATCAGGGCGATGAGGATGGGGCAGAGCACCTTGCCCAGCCGGTCGGTGAGCCGCTCGGGTTGCAGCGCCAGCGCCAGCGCCGCGGCAAAGAACAGCACGGAGTAAATCAGCTGGAGCAGTCCGGCGGGAGCGTTCTGGCCCAGAAAGGGCGTGACCGCCATCTCAAAGGAGGTGCTGGCCGTTCTGGGAATGGCCAGGCAGGGGCCGATGGACAGGTAAATCAAAAAGGTGAACACTGCCGCAAACCGGGTGCTCACCCGGCCTGCCAGCTTATCCAGTCCGCCGGAACGGGCCACCGCCACCACGCCCAGAATGGGAAAGCCCACCGCTGACACCGCCAGACCCGCAAAGGCAATCCAGGTGGCGGTACCCGCCTGAGCGCCTGTGAAGGGCGGGAATATCAGGTTCCCCGCTCCAAAAAACATAGAAAACAGGGTGAACCCTACCAGCAGCAGTTCCTTCCCCTTCAGCTCCTTCATACATGACCTCCCGTTTCCTGCCGGCAGTACCTGCACCGGCTTCCTTTTCCTGGTTCGGAGAAAAAAACAGCGGCACCGTTACCCGGTGCCGCTGTTTTTCATCAGAGTACATCAGCCCTGAGCGATGGCGCCCACGGGGCAGGTCTCGGCGCAGGTACCGCAGTCGATGCAGGTATCAGCGTCGATGACATAGTGCTCGTCACCCTGGGAGATAGCGGACACGGGGCAGGCGCCCTCGCAGGAACCGCAACTCACGCAGTCATTACCGATAACATAGGCCATTGGAAACACCTCCAATTCAAGTGTGATTTCATTGTACCACAAGTTTTTCAAATTGCAATGCTAAATTGTGCGGAAGGCGGGTATATTTCCCTGTGGGCGGAAAAAATATAGGGACCATTTGAAGTCAGGAGGACTGTTAGATGGAAAAAATTCCTAATTCTCTCTTTCATATGGAGACGGCGGGCAGTCTGGCCCCCGACCTGGAGGGTGCTCCCGTCAGCGCCCGGCACCAAAACCGCACAACCCCAACCGCAAAGGAGCATAAGCACAGTGAAAAAAAACAGGCAGACAAGGCGGCTCAGCCCCACTCCGGCAACGGAAGGGCGTGAGGCCGTGAGCGGAACCAGATTTACACAGCGGGCCAGAACGGCCCTGACCCTGGCCCAGGCCTGCGCCGCCGAGCTGGGCCACAGCTACGTGGGCAGCGAACACCTGCTTCTGGGCCTGGCCCGGGAGGAGCAGGGTATGGCCGCACGGGTACTGCGCACCGCCGGCCTCTCCCCCGAGACCATCCGCGCCGCCATCGCCGGCATGGTGGGCGTGGGCGCGCCGGCAGGCCAGCCCTCCCAGGGGCTTACCCCCAGGTGCAAAAAAATCATCGAGCTGGCCCTGGCCCAGTCCGCCCGGCTGGGCTGCTCCTATGTGGGCACCGAGCACCTGCTGCTGGGCATCCTCCAGGAGGGGGACGGGGTGGCCGCTCGGGTCATCGCCGACAGCGGCGTGGACGCCCGCAGGCTGTACGGCGACGTGATGAGCGCCCTGGGCGGCGACGGGGCCTCCTTCTACCGCAACCCAGGCCGCCCCAGGCAGGAGCGTGACTTCACCGAGGGCGGCCGGGACACCAAGCTGGCCGACCAGTTCTCCAAGGACCTGACCCGGCTGGCCGCAGGCCACCTGCTGGACCCGGTGGTGGGCCGGGACAAGGAAATCCGCCGGGTCATTCAGATTCTCTCCCGGCGCACCAAGAACAACCCCGCCCTCATCGGTGAGCCCGGCGTGGGCAAGACCGCCATCGCTGAGGGTCTGGCCCTGCGCATCGCCGCCGGAGAGGTGCCCGACGAGCTGCGCCACAAGCGGCTGCTGTCCCTGGACCTGTCCTCCATGGTGGCGGGCACCAAGTACCGGGGCGAGTTTGAGGAGCGGGTGAAGAACATTCTCGCAGAAGTCCGCCGGGCAGGCAACATCATCCTCTTCATCGACGAGCTCCACACCATCGTGGGCGCCGGGTCGGCGGAGGGGGCCATCGACGCGGCCAACATCATCAAGCCCGCTCTGGGCCGGGGTGATCTCCAGGTCATCGGCGCCACCACCCTGGACGAGTACCGCAGGTATATCGAAAAGGACGCAGCTCTGGAGCGCCGGTTCCAGCCGGTGACCGTGGCCGAGCCCGACCACCAGACCGCCGCCGCCATCCTTCGGGGCGTCCGGGACCGGTACGAGGCCCACCACAAGCTGACCATCCGGGATGACGCCATCGAGGCGGCGGTGGCCCTGTCCGCCCGGTATATCGGCGACCGCCGCCTGCCCGACAAGGCCATCGACCTGATGGACGAGGCCGCCTCCCGGGTGCGCATGGAGCGGCTGGCCACGCCCCCCGCCCTGCGCCAGCTGGAGGAGCGGGCGGAACGGGCCTGCCAGGAGAAGGAGGAGGCCATCCGGGGCCAGGACTTTGAGAAGGCCGCCATGCTCCGGGACGCGGAGGCCGACTTCCGCAAGGAGCTGGAGCTGAAAAAGGCCGCCCTGCGGGCCGGACAGCGGGGCGGCTGTGTGTCCGCCGAGGATGTGGCGGCGGTGGTGGCCGAGTGGACGGGGGTGCCCGTCACCACCCTGACCCAGGAGGAGTCCCAGCGGCTCATGGGTCTGGAGGAGGAGCTCCACCGGCAGGTGGTGGGCCAGGAGGACGCGGTGAAGGCGGTGGCCCGTGCTGTGCGCCGGGGCCGTGTGGGCCTGAAGGAGCCCGGCCGCCCCACCGGCGTGTTCCTCTTCCTGGGCCCCACCGGCGTGGGCAAGACCGAGCTGTGCAAGGCCCTGGCCGCCGCCCTCTTCGGCAGCGCCGACGCCCTGCTCCGGTTCGACATGTCCGAGTATATGGAGCGGCACACCGTGTCCCGGCTGGTGGGCGCGCCGCCGGGCTACGTGGGCCACGAGGAGGGCGGCCAGCTCACCGAGAAGGTGCGCCGCCGCCCCTACTCCCTGGTGCTCTTCGACGAGATTGAAAAGGCCCACCAGGATATCTGGGGCATCCTGCTCCAGATTATGGAGGACGGTGTGCTCACCGACGCCCAGGGCCGCAAGACCGACTTCCGCAACACGGTGGTGGTCATGACCAGCAACGTGGGCGCGGCCCGGATTACGGGAAAGGGCGGCCGTCTGGGCTTCCGCCCCGCCGCCGACGGAGAGACCCGACCGCCGGAAGAATTGCGGGGCGCTGTGCTGGAGGACCTGAAAAAAGTGTTCCGGCCGGAGTTCCTCAACCGGGTGGACGAGACCATTGTGTTCCGCCAGCTGAGCCGGGAGGAAATCCGCGCCATCGCCGGACGGATGCTCCGGGATGTGGCGGAGCGGATGGAGCAGCTGGGGGTCTCCCTCCGGGTCACCGACCACGCCCTGGACCTGCTCTCCCGCCAGGGCTTTGAGCCGGACTACGGCGCCCGGCCCCTCCGCCGCACCATCCGCGCCCAGGTGGAGGACAAAGCCGCCGAGCTGCTCCTCACAGGCGCTCTGGTCAGAGGGAGCACGGCGGTGGTGGACGGGGACGGAGACACCCTCACCGTCACGCCGGAACAGGCTGTCCCCGCCGTGGCCGACCATTCATCGGAACCCCAAACACAACAAAGGAGTTTTTGACATGAAACGGTTCTTTTCTCTCATTCTTCTCCCCATCCTGCTGCTTGCCGGCTGTTCCGCACAGCCCGAGTCCCAGCTCACCGCCCAGGAGCGGACCGAGCTCTACCGCTCCGCCATCCAGAACGCCCGGGACCAGGACGCCAACGACGCCTTCCCCATCATCACCTCAGCCGATGACGACACGGCCTCCTTTCTGCTGGATCTGATGGGCCTGTCCGCCGAGGACATGAGCGCCTTCGCCATCTCGGCCTCCGCCATGAACGTCAAAGCCTACGGCATCGCCGCCGTCTACCCCGCCGAGGGCAAGGACGAGGCGGTAAAGAAGGCGTTGGAGGGCTTTGTGGACCGGCAGAAGCAAAATTTTGAGCAGTACCTGGCCGACCAGTACGACATCGCCAACAACGCCCGGCTGGAGACCCTGGAGGACGGCACCATCCTGCTGGTCATGTGCGAGGGTCAGGATGAGGTATTCACCGCCATCCGCTCCGCCATTGAGGAGGGCGCAAAGGGCTGAGCACCGGCGGGGCAAACAGAACGGGGCAAAAAAGAATTGACATTCTTTTCACATCTGGTAAAATTGTATTGCTAACAGTTGGTACAAAAACCATCTGTGAGGCTCCCGTCGAGGAGCCTCTCTTATTGCAAAGGACTGCTGTTTTATGGATGTCCCCTTTAGTATCGCCCTGCTGAAAGCCTACCACGCGCAGAACAATGTCTTTCGCCCCATGATCGCCGAGCTGGGTCTCTCGGTGGGCCAGCCCAAGATTCTCGGCTTCCTCACCCGCCACGACGGCTGCATGCAGAAGGAACTGGCCGCCATGTGCGACATCGAGCCCGCCACCATCTCCCGCCTGCTGGACAAAATGGAGGCCGACGGCCTCATCTCCCGCCAGACCGTGGCGGGCAACAAGCGGGCCACCGCCATCTCCCTCACCCCCAGCGGCTATGCCCGCCATGAGGCGTCCATGGAGATGCGCCGCCAGCTGGAGGAGACCGAACTGGCCGGTTTCTCCGAGGAGGAGAAGGCCCTGTTCTACCAGTTCGTCGTCCGCCTCTACAAGAATCTCACCGGCGGCGCCAGCGTGGAGGAGCCCTGATTCCCACCGTACAAGAACAAAACACGGCGG
>CABIYL020000007.1:5924-25254 GCA_902362925.2 Clostridiales bacterium
CCAGGGCCAGCACCTCTCCGGCAGCGATGCCCAGATAACCGCACAGCGCCCGCATGCCGCTGCTCTTGGTGGCTCCGGCGTCGCTCACCTCCATGTGGAGATGGCGGGGATAGGTGAGCACATGGAGTCCGCCCATGGCCTCCAGCTTCACCCGCACATCCTCCAGCGCCGCCGTGTCCGGGAAAAAGTCCGCGTCCACCTTCTCCACCGTCCGCTCGCCCAGAACAGCATCCAGGCCGTCCACCCGGTCGTCATACCGGAGACGGAGAAAATCAAAGCTGGACTCCGGCGGACGGCGCTCCAGCTCCTCCCGCTCCACGTAAATCCGGTTGTCGCAGTACACTTCAATCAGCGGCCCGTAGGGCGCCAGCACCGCTATAATGGCACGCCGCTGCTCCGGCGTCAGCCCCTGCACCGCCAGCTGCCGGCCGGTCCTCAGGTCGGTCACCGCCGCGCCCAGGGAGGACACCGCGTAGTTCACGCAGCCCAGCTGCTCCGCCGCGTCCCGCATCATGGCCAGAGACCGGCCGCTGGCCAGCACAATCTCCGCCCCCTTCTCCGCCGCACGCCGCAGCGCACGGACGTTCTCCTCCGGCACCGTGGCGCTGTCCGAAGCGAGCAGCGTGCCGTCCAAATCCACCGCAATCAGCCGAATTCCCATCTCATATTTCCTCCCCGGATTTCGTTTTCCCTCATTGTATCCCACTCCCGCCTCAGCCGCAAGCCCCGTATTTTCAAGGGTTGCCAGTTTTCCAACAGCGGACTATAATAGATGTGTATGCGACGACTACCGGGCGGCGGGGTCTTCGGTCCCCCCTCCGCCGGAAAGGATGGAACACGAATGGACGGACGTTCCAGCGGAATCCTCCTCCCCGTCTTCTCCCTGCCGGGCCCCTACGGCATCGGCACCATGGGTAAGGAGGCCCGCAGCTTTATCGACTTTCTGGCCTCGGCCAACCAGCACTACTGGCAGATTCTCCCCCTGGTCCCTCCGGGCGGAGGCGATTCCCCCTATATGTCCCCCTCCTCCTTCGCAGGCAACCCCTTCTTCCTGGACCTGGAAGAGCTGGCTGAGGAGGGTCTCCTCACCCGTGAGGAGCTGGACTCCGCCCGCCACGACAACCCCGACCGGGTGGATTACGATTTCCTCCGCACCACCCGCATCCCCCTGCTGCGCAAGGCCTGGGAGCGGGGCAAGGAGCTGTGGGCCCCCAGGATGGAGGCCTTCCTCACCTTCGCCCACTGGGCAAAGGATTACGCCCGCTTCGCCGCCCTGCGGGAGGAGCTGAACCTGCCCCCCGCTGAGTGGCCCTCCCCCACGCCCGAGCCGGAGGAGGACGACGTCAACTTCCACATCTTCCTCCAGACCGTCTTTTTCCGCCAGTGGCACGCCCTCAAGCGGTACGCCAACGAGAAAAACGTGTCCATCATCGGCGACCTGCCCATCTACGTCTCCGAGGACGGCGCCGACTTCTGGGCCAGACCCGAGCTGTTCCAGCTGGACGAAAAGGGGCATCCCGCCGCTGTGGCCGGTGTGCCCCCCGACGCCTTCTCCGAGACCGGCCAGCACTGGGGCAACCCCCTCTACGACTGGGAGGGCCACCGGAAGGAGGTCTTTGACTGGTGGGTGGAGCGGATGGCCTGGGCCGCTGAGCTGTACGACGTGGTGCGCATCGACCACTTCCGGGCCTTCTACAACTACTGGTCCATCCCCGCTGGGGACACGGTGGCCACCTACGGCCACTGGGAGCCCGGTCCCGGCATGGAGCTGCTCCAGCGCTTCCAGGACGAGGTGCCCAGCCTGAACATCATCGCCGAGGACCTGGGCGCATTGGAAGAGGATGTGCTGGAGTTCATCGCCAACAGCGGCCTGCCCGGCATGAAGGTGCTGGTCTACGCCTTTGACCCCAACGGCGAGAGCGCCTACCTGCCCCACAACTGCCAGCCCGACTCGGTGGTGTACACCGGCACTCACGACACCCCCACCTTTGTCCAGTGGCTCTTCCAGGAGGCCTCCCCCGGTGAGCGTGAGTACGCCATGCGGTACCTCCGTCTCCGTGAGGATGAGGGCTACGGCTGGGGCGCTGTGTGCGGCGCGTGGAGCACCATGAGCCGCCTGGCCATGGCCCCCATGCAGGACCTGCTGGGCCTGGGCGCCGACGCCCGCATGAACACCCCCGGCACCGCCGGACCCCACAACTGGACCTGGCGTGTCCGTGACGCCGCCCTCAACCCCGACGTGGCCCGCAGACTGGGCGACATCACCAGGACCTACCGCAGAGGATAAAAGTATTTCTCAAAAATGCGAGCACGAAAAAAGAGGTCTCCGCACACAGCGGAGACCTCTCCTTTATTATTATGGTTATTCCCAGGGCTGGAACTGGGCGTCCAGCACGTCCTTCCGGTGGAAGGCCACATAGTCCGGGGACGCCTCGGGACAGTGCTCCCGGATGGCAGACACAATCAGCTCCGGGTTCAGGCCCGGATTCTGGGCCCGGATGATAAGGTCCAGGGCGATGGTGTCCCGCCGTCCCTCCACGGTGAACTTGGCGATGAGGGGAATCAGGTCCACCTCCACCTGGCCGCTCTTGGCCTTCTTGGACTTCTTGATCACCACCAGGCTCTCCCGGCTCAGCAGGTCCCGGATGGCGGTCTCCGCCCCAAAGGGCGCGCCGTTCTCATACTCCAAGGTAACGATATAGTTGACGTAGGTCAGGGCCTTCACGGGCTTGGCCGCCTCGTAGCACTTCTGCACCATAATGCCCTCGGGCAGCACCGCGTTCATCCGCTCGGGCACCTCGCTCAGCTCCGCGCCGCCCCGCAGCTCAAACTCCAGCACCTCGCACTGGCTGGCAAAGCCCACCGACAGCGGCAGCGGAATGGACACAAAGGCGTGGGGATTGAAGCCCTCAGTGTGGGTAATCTCAATCCCGGCACGGAGAAATGCCCGCTGGAAGGTGCGCATCAGGTCCAGGTGGGAGATGTACTTGGCCCGCCCGGTCTTGGAAAAACGCAGCCGGTTACTATTCCGCATCGCACTTACCTCCCGGATAGAGCTTGTCCGCCCCGCAGCCGGTGCACTGCTTCCGGCAGTCGGGGGTAATCTTGTTCTGGTAGCACTGCTCCCGCTCACGCCACAGGAAACGCTTGCTCACACCAGTGGAAATCATGTCCCAGGGCAGGACCTCGTCCTTGTCCCGCTGACGGGTGGCGTAGAAGTCCATGGACAATCCGCAGGAGGCAAAGGCGTCCTGCCAGCGCTGGAAGTCAAAGTACTCGCTCCAGGAGTCGAACTTGGCCCCGTTCCGCCAGGCCTCCTCGATGACGTCGGCCACACGGCGGTCGCCACGGGCAAACACCGCCTCCAGCACGCTGGTGTCCGGGTCGTGCCAGTTGTAGCTGATGGAACGGCCCCGCATGTTATCCCGCAGCAGCTTCACCCGCCGCTGGTACTCCTCCATGGAGATTTGCGCCTCCCACTGGAAGGCGGTGTGGGGCTTGGGCACAAAGAAGGAGGTGGAGACCGTAATCCGCACACCACGGCGGGGCTCCGGCGTGGTCTCACGCCAGGCCTGGTACACCTTCTCCGCCAGGTCGGCAATGCCCAGCACGTCCTCGTCGGTCTCGGTGGGCAGACCCAGCATGAAGTACAGCTTCACCGACGACCAGCCGCCGGAAAAAGCCGTGCGGCAGGACTGGAGCAGGTCCTCCTCGGTGACGTTCTTGTTGATGGCGTCCCGCAGACGCTGAGTGCCCGCCTCGGGCGCAAAGGTCAGACCGGACTTCTTGCCGTGCTGGAGCCGGTGCATCAGGTTCATGGAGAAGTTGTCCGCCCGCAGAGAGGGCAGCGCCAGGCTCACCTTCTCCGGCTCGCACCACTCCAGCAGCCCGTCGCACAGCTTGAGCAGGTGGCGGTAGTCGCTGGTGGACAGGGACGACAGGGTCATCTCCTGGTAGCCCGAGTCCTTGCAGGCCTCAATGCCGTACTTCACCAGCAGCTCCGGGTCACGGGACCGGACAGGCCGGTAGGCGTAGCCCGCCTGACAGAACCGGCAGCCACGGATGCAGCCCCGGAACACCTCCAGGGTCACCTTATCCTGGGTAATCTCGGTGGAGGGCACAATGGTCTTCACCGGGAAGTAGGACTTGTTGAAGTCCTGGACAATCCGCTTGGTCACCACCTCGGGCGCGCCGTCCCTGGGCGTAATGGCCGCCACGGTGCCGTCCCCATTGTAAGAGATATCATAGAGAGAGGGCACGTACAGACCGGGAATCCTGGCCGCAGCCTGAAGGAACTCCTCCTTCTCCCAGCCCTCGCTCTTGGCCTTGCGGTACAGCTCCAGCAGCTCCACCGACACGTCCTCGCCCTCACCCAGGGAGAAGATGTCCACAAAGGGGGCCAGAGGCTCCGGGTTGTAAGCGCAGGTGCCGCCCGCTACAATAATAGGAGACAGCTCATGCCGCTCCTCCGCCCGCACGGGCAGACCGGCCAGGTCCAGCATATTGAGCACGTTGGTGTAGGCCATCTCATAGCCCAGCGAGAAGCCAATCATGTCAAAGTCCGCGATGGAGTCGCCGCTCTCCAGGCCGTAGAGAGGCAGACCCTCGGCCCGCATCTCCTCTTCCATGTCCCCCCAGGGGGCGAACACCCGCTCGCACCAGCACCAGGGCAGGTTGTTCATCACGCCGTAGAGGATGCGCACGCCCAAATTGGACATGCCGATTTCATAGGTATCCGGGAAGCACAGGGCATACCGTACCTCCACCTTCCGCCGGTCCTTGACCACCGCGTTATATTCTCCTCCCGTGTACCGGGCAGGCTTCTGCACCCTGGGCAGGATGCGCTCCAGACTACGATTCATGACAAACCCCCGTCAGTCCGTTCCATTTTTCGTTAACCGTTATATTTTACCCTTTACATGTGTACTTGGCAAGTCCATTTTCTGCTTTTTCTAACTTATTTCGCGGCCCATGGCCGCCAAAATTCCTCTTCTCCCCCGCTCCTCCCATATCCTGCCTCCGCCGCAAAATCTTTTTTCATAAAATTCTATTTTGCTGTTGACAAGCTGTCCGGCATGTGATATTATTCTATCCGTTGCATCTGACTTGAACCCGGGCGTGGAGAGATGTCCGAGTGGTTTAAGGAGCCGGTCTTGAAAACCGGTGACTCGCAAGAGCCGTGGGTTCGAATCCCACTCTCTCCGCCACTTTTCTTTTTTGAAAGATGGCAGACGAGTTATCTGATGCAAATGCGCATCCCGGCCGATACGCAGAAGTACCCAAGTGGCCGAAGGGGCTCCCCTGCTAAGGGAGTAGGCGGGTAAAACCGTGCGAGGGTTCAAATCCCTCCTTCTGCGCCAAAAACCCGAAGTCTTTGATTTCAAAGACTTCGGGTTTTTTCTTTTTTGTTCCTACCCTTTATTTCCTGTTCCGTCTTCCTTCCGGGCGTTTCGCCTCTTTTCGACCTTCCTCGCCGCCCGCTGTGTCTATACTGGAGGCACAGAAAAGGAGGGTTTTCCCATGGGTTCCTTAAAAAGACGTCTGCTTCCCCTGCTGCTCTCCCTGGTGCTGCTCTGTTCGTGTACTGCGGGCACACCGGACTCTTCCCTCAGTGTGTCCCCTACCCCCAGTGAGCCGGCACCCAGCCAGGTCCAGTCCAGTATCTCCCCCAGCCCGTCTCCCAGTGAGACCGCCCTGTCCGAGATTCAGCCCAGCGTCTCCCCCACTCCGGCCACTGTGGTGTCGGAGCCGTCCCCCAGCCAAAGTGCACCGGTCCCCAGCCAGACCGCTCCGGTCCCCCTTCCCTCTCCCAGCGCGGCCCCGGTGTCGGAGGCCCCGGTCACGGATACGGCCTCTGAGGAACCGGTGGAGGTCACAGTCTACCTCACCAAAACCGGGGAGAAGTACCATTCAGACGGGTGCCAGTACCTCAGCAGGAGCCAGATTCCCATCTCTCTGGCGGACGCCAAGGCTGGCGGCTACACCCCCTGTTCCAAATGCAATCCGCCCAGGTGACGGCGGACAGCCCCCATACAGGCAAAAAACCGGCCCGGTCCCTCTTTTGGGGACCGGGCCGGACTGTTTTCTGTCTGTGTTACCGGGCGTGGGCGGCCTCTGCCCGCTCCTGGGCAATGTTCAGCGCATGGTCGCCGATGCGCTCAAAGTCGGTGAGCAGTTCGGAGAAGAGGATACAGGCCTCGTCGGAGCAGGAACCGCTCTTCATCCGCTCCAGCTGGCTCTGGCGGAACTCGGCGGTCATGTCGTCGATGCGCTGCTCCAGCTTCTCCATGGAGCCGAGCCAGCCCTGGGACACGTCGGCGTCGGCGGCCAGGGTGTCCAGCGCGGCCAGACACACGTCACGCATCTCACGCAGCTCGTCCTTGGCGCCCTCAGAGAAGTGAATCCCCTTCTTTTCCATCATGGTGCTGTACTCGCAGATGTTCATGGCGTGGTCGCCGATACGCTCGATGTTGCCGGTAATCTTGAAGTAGGCAGACACGGCGGCGGAGTCGGTCTCGTTGGTCTCGTGGGAGATGACCTTGGAGATATACTGGGAGATCTCCTTGTTCAGGTAGTCGATATAGGTCTCAGTCTCCTCGGCCTTGCTCAGCAGCTCGGGCTTGACCTCCAGCACAGCCTGGAAGGCCAGATCGATGTTTCCGCGGGCCTTGCCCAGCATGCGCTGGAGCTCCTCACGGATCTGGTTGAGGTAGATGGCAGAGGTACCGATGGCGATGGAGCGGTCCTTGTCCACGGCAATGGGCTTGAGGTACTGCAGGTGCATGCCCTCTTCCTTCTCCTCCTTGCGGTCGGGCAGGATGTGCATGGCCAGGTTGACCAGGTGACCGCCCACGGGGAGGAGCAGCAGGGTGGTAACCACGTTGAAGAGGGTGTGCATGTTGGCGATCTGGGCGGCGGCGTTGTCCGGCGTCAGGCTCGCGACGAGGTCGGTCAGCGGCGTGAGCATACAGACCACCGTGAAGATGATAGTGCCGATGATATTGAAGGAGAGGTGGATAATGGTGGTGCGCTTGGCGTTGCGGCTGGTGCCGATGGCGGCCAGCACGGCGGTGATGCAGGTGCCGATGTTCTGGCCGAAGAGGACGTACACAGCGGTGGGCAGGGTCACCACGCCGCTCATGGCCAGGGCCTGAAGGATACCCACCGACGCGGAGGAGGACTGGATGATGGCGGTAAAAATGGTGCCGGTGAGGATGCCCACCAGGGGGTTGGAGAAGGTGGAGACCAGATTCACAAAGGCCTCGGAGTCACGCAGGGGGGACATGGCGGCGCTCATCATGTCCATGCCGATGAACAGAATGCCCAGACCGGCCAGGATGGAGCCGATGTGGTGGACCTTGGGGTTCTTGAGGAAGACCATCAGGGCAATGCCGATGAAGGCGAACAGGGGGGCCATGGCGCCCACGTCCAGGGCGATGAGCTGGCCGGTGATGGTGGTACCGATGTTAGCGCCCATGATGATCCACACGGCCTGGCGCAGGGTCATCATGCCCGAGTTGACGAAGCCCACCACCATGACCGTGGTGGCCGAGGAGGACTGGATGACCGCAGTGATGACCGCGCCCACCAGCACGCCCAGCAGACGGTTGGAGGTGAGCTTTTCCAGGATACTCTTCATCCGGTTGCCTGCGGCGGCCTCCAGGCCGGAGCTCATCATCTGCATTCCGTGGAGGAACAGGGCCAGACCGCCCAGCAGACTCAATATGTCGGTAATTTTCATTCTCTTTCTCCTTACTCCTTACACACAATTCTTTTTCCACCGGTTTGGGCAAAAAGAAAAAAGAGCATAGCCCGCCTCCCGGAAGTCCGGAACGCAGGTCATACTCTCATTTTTCCTCTATGCTTTTGTCCGGCAGCTGATGCAGGCGCCAGCATGCGGCGTCATCCATCATGTGCAAAACCCTCTCTTAATTTATCATGTTTGTAAACCGATACGGGTTAAGTATATCAAATTGTAAAATCCAGCGTCAATAGACTTTACAATAGTTTTACATTATCGCTGCAAAACCTCTATTTTCTCCCTTCCTCCACCTTGTATCTTTGGGCAACCTGTGGTACAATTTTTTTACTAAAAAAAGGAGGTCCGCTATGGCAACGCTGAAAGAGCTCTCTGACCGCACGGGCTACTCCCCTGCCACCATCTCCCGCATCCTGACCGGGGACCCTTCCCTGACGGTGACCGACGAGGCCAGAAAGCGGGTGCTGGAGGAGGCCGGACGGCTGGACTACGCCGCCACCCGCAGCCGCCGGGGACGGTCGCCCAAGATGCTGCTGCGGGTGGGAGTGGCCGAAATGCTCACGCCGGAGCAGCAGCTGGCCGACCCCTACTACCTCTATCTGCGCAACTTTGTGGAACAGGCCTGCGGCGAGCGCAAATACGCCTTTCTCCCCCTGGAGCGGCAGGGTGAGGAGGGCTTCGCCCCGCCGGAGGGCGCCGCCCTGGACGGCATCATCGCCATCGGCATCTTTACCCGGGAGCAGCAGGCGGCGCTGGCCGCCGTCAGCCCCAACCTGGTGTTCCTGGACTCCTCCCCCGACGAGGCCCGGTTTGACTCGGTGGTGCTCAACTACGCCCTTGGCATCCGTCTGGCCCTGGACCATCTCCTCTCCCTGGGTCACACCCGCATCGGCTTCATCGGTCCGGCGGAGAAGCTGGGCGACTGCAAGGAGCCTGCCCCCGAGGTGCGGCGGAGCTGTTTCCTTTCCATGATGGAGGCGCGGGGTCTGCTGGACCCCTCCCTGCTGGTGGAGGCCCCCATGGAGAGCAGGGCCACGGCGGCGGCCATGTCCGCCTTTTTGGACCGGTGCCCCAATCCGCCCACCGCCTTCCTGGCCGCCAACGAGGAGAACGCCATGGGCGCCAGCCGTGCGCTGGAGGCCAGAGGGCTGTCGGTGCCGGGAGACGTGTCCCTGGTGTCCTTCAATGACACCCCCCTGTCCCAGCTCATGACCCCGCCCCTCACCTCAGTGTCCACCCACGCCGGCGAGATGGCTCGCACTGCCGTGGGCCTGCTGAGCGAGTGGACCTCCGCCGTAGCGGGGCGTCCGGTGCGCACCCTGCCCCAGAAAGTGGTCGTCCCCCCTACCCTGGCCGTCCGCGAGAGCACCGCTCCCCCGGCACAGCGGTAAAATCCGCCTTCGTCTTCGCTTTTCTGCACAATCAGGCCGCCCGTTTTTGTGGGGAACGCCGAAGTTCTGGAAAGGGAAAATATTGCGGTTGAATTTTTAGTAAAAATTAAATATACTAAAATCACCATGAGACACCACCATAATCTGACTGGGAGTGATTGCACATGCTTTCCTGTAAAACTCTGATGGACCAGATTGCCGGCGGCAGCTGGGATGAGCGTCTGAACCACCTGTACTGCTGCAGCGGAGGCGAGGCCCTGGAGGCCGTCCGCGCCCGGACCATTGAGGCCGTGAAGCGTTACCAGGAGCTCTTCTCCGCCGGTGACGACGTCCAGGTGGCCCTGTTCAGCAGCCCCGGCCGCACCGAGCTGGGCGGCAACCACACCGACCACCAGCACGGCTGCGTGCTGGCCGCCAGCGTGAACATGGACATGCTGTCCGTGGCCGCCCCCAACGGCACCAGCCAGGTGCGCATTCACTCGGAGGGCTACCCGGTGCTGACGGTGGACCTGTCCAACCTCTCCCCCGTGGAGAGCGAGAAGGAGACCTCCGCCTCCCTGGTGCGTGGCGTGGCCGCCCGGATGACCGAGCTGGGCCAGGCTCCCGCAGGCTTTGACGCCTACGTCTGCTCCTCCGTGCCCGCCGGGTCCGGCCTGTCCTCCTCCGCCGCCTACGAGGTGCTGGTGGGCACCATCTTCAATGTGCTCTTCTGCAACCAGGTCTTTACCCCCGTCCAGGTGGCCCAGATTGGCCAGTACGCCGAGAACGTGTTCTTCGGCAAGCCCTGCGGCCTGATGGACGAGACCGCCTCCGCTGTGGGCGGCGTGGTGTCCATCGACTTTAAGGACCCCTCCGCCCCCGTGGTGCGCAAGGTGGACTTCGACTTCCCCGCCACCGGCCACACCCTGTGCATCATCAACTCGGGCGCCGACCACGCCGACCTGACCGACGCCTACGCCGCCATCACCAACGAGATGAAGTCGGTGGCCGCCTGCTTCGGCAAGGAGGTGCTCCGTGACGTGGACGAGACCACCTTCCGGGCCACCATCCCCGAGCTGCGCAAGGCTCTGGGCGACCGGGCCGTGCTGCGGGCCATCCACTTCTTTGACGAGAACCGCCGGGCTGTCCAGGAGGCTGAGGCCCTGGAGAAGGGCGACTTCGCCGCCTTCCTGGCGCTGGTGCGGGCCTCCGGCATGTCCTCCAGCCTGTACCTCCAGAACACCTTCGCCCCCTCCGACCCCAAGCAGCAGGCCATCCCCATGGTGCTGTGGGCCGCTGAGGAGGTGCTCCAGGGCACCGGCGCCGTCCGTGTCCACGGCGGCGGCTTCGCCGGCACCGTCCAGGCCTTCGTGCCCAACGACAAGCTGCCCGCCTTCCTGAACGCCATGGAACAGCTGCTGGGCAAGGATATGTGCCACATGCTGTCCATCCGTCCCGAGGGCGGCTGCCTGGTGGCGGGCTGAGCGCCGCCAATCCATCATCAGGAGGTAATTTCCCATGGCTATTCTGGTATTGGGCGGAGCCGGGTACATCGGCTCCCACACGGTATATGAGCTTATCGACGCCGGCCGGGACGTGGTCGTGGCCGACAACCTTCAGACCGGCTTCAAGGCGGCGGTCCACCCCAAGGCCCGGTTCTATGAGGCGGACATCCGGGACCGCGCCGCCATGGACGCCCTGTTTGAGAAAGAGCACATCGAGGGCGTCATCCACTTCGCCGCCTCCTCCCAGGTGGGCGAGAGTATGAGCGACCCCCTCAAGTACTACGACAACAACCTGGGCGGCACCATGGTGCTGCTCTCCTCCATGGTGGCCCACGGGGTGGACAAGATTGTCTTTTCCTCCACCGCCGCCACCTACGGTGAGCCCGAGCAGGTGCCCATCCTGGAGGGCGACAAGACCCAGCCCACCAACTGCTACGGCGAGACCAAGCTGGCCATGGAGCACATGATGAGCTGGGTGTCCCGTGCCCACGGCCTGCGGTATGTGGCTCTGCGGTACTTCAACGCCTGCGGCGCCCATCCCTCCTGCGCCATCGGCGAGGCCCACAACCCGGAGACCCACCTGGTGCCCATCATCCTCCAGGTGCCCAACGGCCAGCGTGAGGCGGTGAGCGTGTTCGGCGACGACTACCCCACCCGGGACGGCACCTGCGTCCGGGACTACATCCACGTCACCGACCTGGCCCAGGCCCACATCCTGGCTCTGGACTACCTGCTCCAGGGCGGAGAGAACAACGTGTTCAACCTGGGCAACGGCGTGGGCTTCACCGTCAACGAGGTCATCGAGTGCGCCCGCAAGGTGACCGGCCACCCCATCCCCGCTGTGGTCTCTCCCCGCCGTGCCGGTGACCCGGCTCAGCTGGTGGCCTCCTCCGAGAAGGCCAAGACCGTCCTGGGCTGGAAGCCTCAGTACGACAATCTGGAGACCATCATCTCCACCGCCTGGGCCTGGCACAAGGCCCATCCCAACGGCTACAACGCCTGATAAGGCAACATATAATTGTGAGGTTGATAGACATGATTGACACCGCCATTGCAAGCCTGGTGGCCTACGCCGAGCGCACCGGCCTGATTGAGCCCTGCGAGCGGAACTGGGCCGTGAACACCCTGCTGGAGGCCCTCAAGCTGGACAGCTACACCGCCCCCGAGACCCCCGTGTCCGGGGACATCGACCTGGCCGCCGTGCTGGGTGAGCTGATGGACGACGCCCACGCCCGTGGCGTTCTGCCCGAGGACTCCGTGGTCTACCGTGACCTGTTCGATACCATGCTCATGGGCCGTCTCACTCCCCGCCCCGCCCAGGTGGTGGAGAAGTTCAAGACCCTCTATGCCCAGAGCCCCCAGAAGGCCACCGACTGGTACTACCAGTTCAGCCAGGACACCAACTACATCCGCCGGGACCGGATTGCCAAGGACATGAAGTGGGTCACCCCCACCGAGTACGGCGACCTGGACATTACCATCAACCTCTCCAAGCCGGAGAAGGACCCCAAGGCCATCGCCGCCGCCCGCAACCTGCCCGCCTCCGCCTATCCCCGCTGCCAGCTCTGCTCTGAGAACGAGGGCTACGCCGGACGGGTCAACCACCCCGCCCGTGAGAACCACCGCATTGTGCCCATCACCATCAACAACTCCCCCTGGTTCCTGCAGTACTCCCCCTACGTCTACTATAACGAGCACTGCATCTGCCTCAACAGCGAGCACACCCCCATGAAGATTGACCGGGCCTGCTTCGCCAAGCTGCTGGACTTTGTGGGCCAGTTCCCCCACTACTTCGTGGGCTCCAACGCCGACCTGCCCATCGTGGGCGGCTCCATCCTGGCCCACGACCACTTCCAGGGCGGCCACTACACCTTCGCCATGGCCAAGGCCCCCATTGAGAAGGAGTTCTCCTTCCCCGGCTTTGCCGACGTCCACGCCGGTATCGTCAAGTGGCCCATGTCTGTCATCCGCATCTCCTGCGGCAACCCGGAGCGGCTGGTAGAGCTGGCCGACCGCATTCTGGCCTCCTGGCGGGGCTACACCGACGAGGCCGCCTTCATCTTCGCCGAGACCGAGGGCGTGCCCCACAACACCATCACCCCCATCGCCCGCATGCGGGACGGCCGCTATGAGCTGGACCTGGTGCTGCGCAACAACATCACCACTGAGGAGCACCCCCTGGGCGTCTACCACCCCCACGCCGAGCTCCACCACATCAAGAAGGAGAACATCGGCCTCATCGAGGTCATGGGCCTGGCCGTGCTCCCCGCCCGTCTGAAGGAGGAGCTGACCGCCGTGGCCGACGCTCTGGCCTCCGGCGCCGACCTGCGCTCCGACGAGCGCACCGCCAAGCACGCCGAGTGGGCCGAGGGCTTCAAGGGCAACTACACCATCACCGCCGACAACGCCCTGGACATTGTCAAGCAGGAGACCGGCAAGGTCTTCGCCACCGTCCTGGAGCACGCCGGTGTGTACAAGCGCACCGACGAGGGCCGCGCCGCCTTCCTCCGCTTCCTGGAACAGGTGTAAGAGAGCAGTCAAACGATAAAAAGCCGCCCGGCACTGTAAAGGTATTTCCTTCACAGTGCCGGGCGGCTTTGCTTTTCAATCTGTACTTGTGATTGCAGGATATGTAATGCAATTTTACATTACAGCTTTTCGGTCCGCTCAGTCGATGTGGATGCCGATTCCGTTGACCTCCACACCCTCGTCGGCCCGGATGAGGATGTACTTTTTGCCGTCGATGACCCGGGTCTCCACCAGGTCGCTCCGGCCGGGCGCCACCTTGATGACCACATCGGGAGTGCGCACCTCCATCTGGCGGGTGTCCACCAGGTTGCGGGGGCTGAGCTGGGCGTCATCGCCGAACTCGCTGTCGTACTTGGCGTCAAAGGCCTCCACGTGGGAGTCGGCCACGCCGCAGGACCGGAGCACGCACTTCACCGTGCCCTTGGACACCACCAGCGGCTCCTCCTCATGGTTGGCCTTGTGCTCCTCAATGAGGCCGCACAGCTGGTCCTGCACCGCCTGCACCACGTCGAAGCGGCAGTCCTCGGCCAGGGCGTCCCCCAGGATGGACTGGAAGGTCTCCTTCTGGGCGGCGGCGGGCATGGGCACCTCGCTGCGGAACACCGCGTCCACAAAGTCACTGTGGTTCTCCTTGACGTCCTTGTTGTAGTAGAGGGCGTTGTAGAGGTTGGTGCTGCGGTCGTCAAAGGCCGGGAACAGGAAGCCCAGCTCAGGGGCGGACACCAGCCAGTCGGCGGTCCGGTTGCGGAACTCGTTCTCCTGCACGTGGTAGCTCAGGGCGGGCTTGGTCTGCTTCACCGGGCAGATGCTGCACAGGATGTAGGAGTAGACCTGCTCGGAGCCGTCCTCCAGCTCCTCCCCGTCCTTGGCCCGGTAGGGCACGTCGTAGGCGTCGTGGGCAAGAAGAATCAGGTAGTTGCCCTCGATGGTCAGGGAGCCGATGACCTTTTGGAAGAAGGCCTGCACCGCCTCCTCGTCCTTCAGGCCCGAGCTGCGCAGGGTCATGAGCAGCTTGTGCTCCTCCCCTTCCGCCACCTGCCGGGTGGCAAATTCAATGTCCATCAGGTTTTTCCCAAGCGTGCCCGACAGGGTGCGCTTGAGGATACCCAGGAATTTCTCGCTCTCCTCCTGGCTCATCAGGGCCAGGGATTGGTCGAACTGGGCCACAATCTCCCCCAGCTCGTTGACGTAGCAGCCCCGCACATGGGTGATGCTGGTCTTGTCGGGGCGAAAGCGGCGGCGGATTTCCGCGATTTCTTTTTCGTTCATGGTGTTCTCCACTTCCAGTCTGGATTTCAGCTCCGCGGCTGCGGGGCTGCTGCAATTCATTCAGCAGACATTATTGTAAACGAATTTCCCGCCGGGCGCAATGTGGATTTTGTCGCCGGGCCGCCAAACTCAACCGCTGGTTTGGTGCTTTTCTCCCGCCCATCCCTTATAATATAATCACCGGCACACAGGAGGTGCAGTGATGGACAACATGAAAACCGGACAATTGATCAGGGACCTGCGCAAGGAGAAGGGCATGACCCAGAAGGAGCTGGCGGACAAGCTCCATATTACGGACCGGGCCGTGTCCAAATGGGAGCGTGGTCTGTGCGCGCCGGAAATCTCCCTACTGGAGCCGCTGGCGGAGGCGCTGGGCTGCTCCGTCCTGGACCTGATGGCGGGAGAGCGGACCGCCAAGGCGGCGGACAGCCAGGAGGAGGCCCGCACCAGGGACGTGCTCCACTACTCCATCCAGCAGGTGCGCCGCCGGGTCAGGCTCACCCGCCGCTGGTGGCTGCTGGCTACGGCGGCTGTGGTCCTGGTGCTGCTGCTGGGCGGGATTGCCCTGTGGCGGAGCGGCGTGCTCTTTGTGGTGGCCAGAAGCACCTCCCCCGACGGGAGCGAGGAGGTCACAGTGTACAGCAAGGACCTGGTCTCCGGCGGCTTTGGGCTGGCGGACGCCACGTCCCTCATCGTCCGTGACGACAACGGCGTAGAACTGCTCATCACCTACGGCGACCACGCCTTCCAGGGGCTCTGGTGGGCGCCGGACAGCACCAAATACGTCCTGGCCCTGGATTACGACGGCAGGACCTATCTGGCCCTTGCCTGGCTGGAGTACAGCTTCGAACGCAACTTTCCCGCCTATCTGGCCTCGGCCATGGCGCAGAACAGCGACCTGAACCAATACGGCTGGACGGAGACGGACGGCCAGCCGGACATCGACTTCCAGTTTCTCCAGTGGGGGCTGGACAGCCAGTCCATGCTGATTTACTACGCCTTCACCGGTGAGGACGACCAGCGGCACGACGGCTATTTCTGGTACAACTGCGTGGACGGCAGCATCCGGGCCGTGCTGGAGCTGTCAGACAGATAAATCCGTCATACATGCGCTCAAAATCCTCCATCCGTGTCACCTTTTCGGCGTCTCACCACATATATAAGATGAAGGCAAAGAAAACGTGCTCAAAAATTCTGTCAGGAGGTTGTCGCCATGAAACGCTGCCTTGCCGCTCTTTTATGCCTGCTGCTCTGCATTTCGGCTGTGCCTGTATCGGCGGTGGATGGCTCGGGACCCTCTCCGTGGGCGGAAGCGGAGGTGAACGCGGCCATTTCCATCGGCCTTGTGCCGGAGGAGCTCCAGTCGGACTATCAGCAAAACATCACCCGGGACGAGTTCGCCCAGCTGGCCGTCACCCTGTGCATGGCCCAGCTCCGCTATGTGGGCAGCCCGGAGCAGTTCCTGGAGGACTACCGGCGCTACTTCCGGGATGAGGCGGGAAACACCGTGGAGGCCATCCCGGCAGCGTTCTCCGACGCCACCTTCTGGGGAACCCTGGCTTCCGCCCTGGGCATTGTCCAGGGCCGTGGGGACGGCACCTTTGATCCGGATGGGCTCATCACCCGGCAGGAGGCGGCTGTCATGGCGGCACGCACCTACCTGGCCTATTCCGGCCAGGCGGCTTTGCCGGATTCCAGCAGCAGGCCGGCTTATGGGGACGCGTACCTGTTCCCCGGCTGGGCGGCGGAATCCATCGACCGGCTCAGGGATTTGGACGTCATGGAGGGGGACAACTACGGGAATTTCCTGCCCCTGGGCCATCTGACCCGGGAACAGGCCATTCTCATCTTCCTGCGGCTTGCACGGGAGGTGTACATCCTGGAAACCGGGCTGGTGCCCTATGAGGAGGAGCTGACCCGTGCGCTGGATGGCTTCACCCTTACGCAGCAGCTGGAGAGCAAGGCTGCCTCCGCGCTGCTGGGCACGGATGAGGATGGGCGGCCTCACCTCTGGGTGGTGCACGGGACCGGCGGCCGGACCGAGCTGTACGGCAAGCTGGAGGAGGAAATTCCGGGCATCACGGCAATAAAGCTCCTGTCTCTGGATGATCAGCAGCTTGCCCTGCAGGCGGAGGGTGAACTGGGGGTGTATATCTTTGAGTTTTCCCTGTGGGGCAGCATCTACACCCCCATGTCACAGGTCCTGACCCCTCAGCCCGCTTTGGACGGTATCGCCGTCACGGGCTTTGACGGAACCTATGTGTTTGCGTCGGAGGAGGACGGCGTGGCCGTCTATGACCTGACGGGAGAGCGGATCTTCTCCGCCCCCACGGGGACATTGACCTGGCAGGAAGAGGGCGGCGTGTTCCGCCACGAGAGCGCCGGCGGCGTCATGTATTATACGTCGGAGGGGCAGCCCTTCCGCCAGACGCCCTGGGCCGCCGGAACCAACTTCAGCGCCGGGCAAGCCGCTGTACAGGAGGAGACGGGCGGACCCATCACGATTATCAACACCCGTGGGGAGACGCTCAGCACCCGGGACTGCGGCGGCGGTGACCTTGCGGGTCTCTCCTTCATGTGGGGCTATGTGCGGCTGGACAAAGATGGCCGCGGCTATCTCTTCAACACAGGTGACGGCAGCCTGTTCGGCGAGGAGTACCTGGATGTGAGGGACTTCACCGGCAGCTACGCAACCGTGCGCACAGAGGATGGCTGGGGGTATGTAGATAACCATCTCCAGCTGGTCGTGGACTGCCAGTTCAGGAAAGCCGGTCCCTTCCTGATGCCCGTTGAGCAGGCGGTGGTGCAGTGGGCCGACGGGACCTTCTCCACAATCAAGCCCGACGGCCAGAAAGGCACACTGGATTCCGGCTGGACCTACCTGTCTGACTTCAACCAGCAGCGGTACGCCCTGGGTGTCCGTACAGACAAGGACGGAGCGTCTCAGGCCACGCTGGTGTCCTTCTTCCAGAATGTCGCCCTGCCGGGAAAGATAGATGAGTACGTCCTGTACGGCATCACGGCGGTGCGCACAGCGGACGGAGACATTTCCCTCTTCGGCGGAAGATGTGCCGAGGCGTTCCTGGATTTGGAGCCGGAGGGCGTCTGGGGCACCGGGGACTGCCCCGATATACTGCTGAAAATCGGCGGACGCTACTACCTCTATCGGGCATCCCAGCACATCTAAGCGGAATGATACGCACAGTCGTTATGAGAGCGCAGTGCGATGAAGGAGGATGACATGGGAAGGAAAAAATTCTGGATTGCGGGGGTTGCGGCGCTGATTGTCATTATCGCCGCAGCCGCCCTGCTGATGCCCAGGCCGGCGCCGGAGCAGGCCGCTCAGCCGCCGGCAGCATCCCCGGATTTGGAGGCCGCAGAGGATGCCTTTTACACGCTTCAGAGCGAGTCGGACCTGATCCGGATTGTCCCCCACGGGGCGTACTGCCTCGCTTTGGGGGAACTGCGTCCCAACGAGGTCGCCGCAAACGGCCAGATTGCGCTCTATATCATGTCGGAACAGGACGGAGAATATCAAATTCTGAGCAGCTATCACTGTGACCCCATCCTGTCGCCGGGATTTGTGGCTGAGGTCCTGCATTTTGAGGAGCTGACCATCGTCTTTGGCGGCGTGGGCGAAAAGTTCATCCTCTTCCCCGGCGGTGAGGAGACCGTTTCCTTTGACGCGGCAGAGGTCAGGACCACCTATTCCGACCAGCAGGAGGACTCGGCTTCGCTCAGGCAGAACGAGACCTTCCTCTTTGTGCGTGACGCCGCTGTGGACGTCTCCGACATTCAGTTCTCGGTAGACGGTGAGGTCGTGACAGGCTACGTCAAGGTCTATGACGAACCGCCAGTGGTCCGCCAGCTGGAGGCCTCGGGTTCTGACGCATAGACTACCACAACGCAGGCATCCGGCTATATCCCGTTCAGCATCCGTTCAACACAGTCCGCAGTTTATTGTCCACAAGCAAAGAAAAAGACCTGAAATCTTGCGATTTCAGGTCTTTTTTGGTGGAGATAAGCGGGATCGAACCGCTGACCTCTTGAATGCCATTCAAGCGCTCTCCCAGCTGAGCTATACCCCCATGGATTCACTTGTCGTCCGCGTTTGTCCCGTGCGGAACGAATGTTATAATACCAGAGATATCCGAAGATGTCAAGCATAAATTTCAGAAATATAAAAAAATTCTTTTTCACCCTTCCCCCGGCCCTGCAATTGATTTTTCCGGCGGCCTGACTTATAATGAATATCTTAGCGGAAACCACCGCTTCCCCCGCATCCGGGGGAATATTTTACTTTTATCTGTGCCGCACGGTGCGGCGGAACGGGGGATTTACATGAGATTTCACACCGCGGTCTTTGACCTGGACGGCACCCTGCTGGACACCCTCCAGGACCTGGCCGACAGCACCAATTACGCCCTCGCAGTCAACGGCCTGCCCGGCCGGACCCTGGACGAGGTCCGCCGCTTTGTGGGCAACGGAGTGGGCAGGCTCATCGCCCGTGCTGTGCCCGAGGGCACCCCGGAGGCGCTGACCGCCAAATGCCTCAGCGATTTCCGGGCCCACTACTTCCTCAACATGGAGAACAAGACCGCCCCCTACCCCGGCGTCATGGAGATGCTGGACCGGCTGGGAAAGGCGGGCTTCCATCTGGCCATTGTGTCCAACAAGTTCGACAGCGCCGTCAAGGGCCTGTGCCAGACTTATTTCGGGGACCTGATTCCGGTGGCCATCGGCGAATCTGAGGGCGTGGCGCGCAAGCCCGCCCCCGACACCGTGTTCAAGGCGCTGAAGGACCTGGGGGTCCCTGCTGAGGGGGCCGTGTACATCGGCGACTCCGACGTGGACATCGCCACCGCCCGCAACGCTGGTCTGCCCTGCATCTCGGTGAG
>CABIYL020000007.1:25564-31167 GCA_902362925.2 Clostridiales bacterium
GCGGCGCAGATGCCGCAGCCCACACAGGCCTCCCGCACCCGGGGCGTGGCGGACAGGGCACGCCGTGCCAGGTCCACGAAGGGGTTGAGGATAGCCGGAAGCCCCACCATATTCCCCTTGGGCGCGGGCGGCAGCTTGTATCCGGGCACCGGCAGCTCAGCCTTGTCCAGGCCGATAAGATCCACCTGATCCAGGTCCACCGGCCCCATACCCCGCTGCTCCGCCGCCAGCAGCAGCGGATTGTTGGCCTTGCTGAGGCCCATGATGGCCCCGGCCACCACGTCCAGGGCCAGGGGGTTCTCCGACGCCAGCAGCAGCCCCACGGGCCTGGGGGTGCCGGATGCGCCCGGTCCCTCCCCCTCCATGGCCACCACCGCGTCCATCACCGACAGCCGGGGCGCCGCCAGCGCGCACAGGTCCAGCAGCATGTGGGCAAACTGCTCCTTGCTCTGGAACCGGGTGTGGCACCCAGCCTTGGCCAGGCCGGGAATCAGACCGAAGGTGTTCTTCACCGCGCCGGTCATCATCATGAACATGTGGGTTTTCAGCTTGCACAGATTGAGGATGCCGTCAGCCTGAAAGGGCGCGGACAGCACCTCAAAGGAGCGCACCAGCTCCCCCTGGGGGAAGGAGCGCTGCTCCCGGCTCATGTCGTAGTTGAGCTCCGCACCAGACTGCCGGGCGGCCTCCGCCATGCCGGTGACGTTGTAGAGCTTCTCCAGGGCGGCGGGGCTGTTCTGCCAGTGGCCGCCGCCTGGGCTGTCCAGAATGACCGCCTTTGCCCCTGCTCCTGCCACACGGGACGCCACCGCCGCCACCACCGACGGGTGGGTGGTCACCGCCCGGTCGGGGGCAATGGACTCCAGCAGGTTGGCCTTCAGGGCCAGGGTCTCCCCTTTCCCCGCAAAGCGGCCCATGCCGCCCATCATGTCCAGCAGCAGCCCCAGCTTCTCGTCCGCCTGGGCGTAGTCGGTGCAGCGCACCGCGTACACTTTATTGTCCATGAATGTTCATCTCCGCTCAGTATCCGTTTACCAGCGCGTCCAGCACCTGGGCCGCCACAGAGCCCGCCGCGTCCGCGCCGCTGCCGCCGTTCTCCACCAGCACCACAAAGGCGTAGGGCGTATCCTCGCCCCGCAGGAAGCCGGTGAACCAGGCGTTGGGAGCCTTGCCGCCGCCTACCTCCGCCGTGCCCGACTTGGCGCAGATGTCCATGTTGGGGAAGCGGGAGGCGCCGTAGGTCTCGGTCACGTTGCGGGCCATCATGTCGGCCAGAAGCTCCGCCGTGTCCGCCTCGATGAGGCGGCCTGTGCTGTGCTTCAGGTAGGGCATGCTCCAGCCCAGGCTGTTCTCCGTGCGGAGCACCAGCTGGGGCACCGCCGCCTTGCCGCCGTTGGCCACGGCTCCCATGTAGACCATCAGGGCGCAGGGGTTCACCGCGTCGCTGTACTGGCCCACACCGGCCCAGCCCTGGTCGTTGACGGTGGCGCTGGTCAGGTCAAAGCGGCCCTTGGCGGTGGAGATGCCGCTGACCTCATAGCTGGAGGTCAGCCCCGCCTTCTCGGCGTAGGCTGTCATCACCTCCGGCCCCAGCTCCACGGCCAGCTGGGCGAACACGCCGTTGCAGGAGGAGGCCAGAGCGCCGTAGATGTCCATGTCCCCGTGGGCGGAGGGACAGGTAACGGTGCCCTCCCCCACCTGGGCGGAACCGGTACAGGTCCAGGTGCGGTCAAAGAGGTCGGGGATGTTCTCGATGGCGGCGGCCAGGGTGACCGTCTTGAACACCGAGCCGGGCACAAAGGTGCCCGAGAGGAAGCGGTTGATATACACGCCGTCGTACTGCTCGTCCCCCTCTTCAATCACCGGCGGGTTGGCCGGGTCAAAGGTGGGCGTGGAGACCATACAGAGGATTTCGCCGGTCTTGTAGTTGTACACCCCCACCGCCCCCTTCCGTCCGTTCAGGGCATTGTAGGCGATGTAGTTGTACCGGGCGTCCAGGGTCAGGTACAGGTCGTTGCCCGTGCCCTGGAGGCTGTACGCGCCGGTGAGCAGATTGTAGCCCGACAGCTGGTCGGCAAAGGCCACCAGGGCGCCGGTGCCGATTTTGCCCGAGGCGTCCCCCACGGCGTGGAGGGTGGCCTTGCGGACGGTTTCACCGTCGTAATAGCACCGGTTGCCGTTCTCGTCGGCCCAGGAGAGCACGTCCCCGTCCCGGTCCAGCACCCGGCCCACCGAGAGCTGTCCGGCGCTGTTGTAGAGGTGGCGGTTGGCGGCCAGGGAGACCCACTTGCCGCCGTAGAGCACGTAGCGCACGACATAGAAGCACAGGCCCAGCACCAGAGCGGCGGCCAGAATCAGGCACACACCCGCCCGTTTTTCAATCCGTTTCACGCCTCCTCATCTCCTTCCTCCCAGTCGGGTTCTTCCTCCGGTCTGACGGGCGCCGCCAGCCGCTTCCCCTGCTTTTTGGAGGGCAGACGGATGGCAAAGCTGGCGTTCTGGCGGGTGTCGGTGGCCTTGAGGAAGGCCAGCAGGCCCCAGGAGCCCATCATGGCCGAGCCGCCCACCGACACAAAGGGGAAGGTGACGCCGGTGAGGGGCAGGATGTCCACCGCGCCAAACACGTTCAGGCAGGTCTGGACCACCATCAGCCCGGCAGCGCCGCAGGCGGCGATGGTGTAGAAGCTGGAGCGTCCCGCCCGGCAGGACCGGACGGCGAACACGGCCAGGGTGACAATGGCCGCCACCGAGAGGGCGGCGATGATGAGGCCCCACTCCTCGCAGAGCATGCCGAAGACCAGGTCGGTCTCAGCGGCGCTGACCCGCTGGAGCCAGCCCTCTCCCGCGCCCACGCCCACCAGACCACCGGATGCGGCGGCGGACATGGTGCGGGTCTGCTGGAAGCCGCCGGAGGAGGCGTACTCCCAGGCGTGGCCCCAGGTGGCGAAGCGGCGGAGGATGTAGGGCTTCAGGGTGACCACCACGGCGGCGGCGCCCACGCCGGCGGCGGTGATAAGGCCCAGGGTGGCCCAGTCGCCGGAGCGGAGGTAGGCGATGACCAGGAAGGCGGCGAAGAAGATGGCCGCGGTGCCGAAGTCGCTCATAATGGCCAGGCAGCCCATGCAGGCGCCGGTGAGGACGATGAACAACCCCAGGTTACGCTTGCGGAAGAGCCGGTCCAGGGTGGCGGCTCCGGCGAAGATATAGCAGATTTTGGCGATCTCAGAGGGCTGGAAGGACATACCGCCCAGCACAATCCAGTTTTTCGCGCCGTTGAGGCCGGTACCCAGCACCAGGGTGGCCCCCAGCAGACAGATGGCGGCGGCGGCCATGAGCCAGCGGATTTTCTTCACCCGCTCCAGGTCACGCATAAAGACCCCCAGCACCACAAAGAGGGCCAGGCCCAGCAGGATGGCGGCGAACTGCTTGAACAGTCCGCCCGGGTTCTTAGAGGCGGTGACCGCCAGGGAGAGGGTACACAGGAAAAAGGCGATGGTCTCCATCTCAAAGCCCACCCGGCCCGTGGCACGCATGAACATGAAGTAGGCCCACATGACGGCGGTCAGGCACAGGTAGGTGGTGGGGATGGCCACAGAGGCCCCCTCCCCTTCGGCCACAATGAGCTGCACGGCGGTGAGCACCTGGAAGACGGTGAGCAGCACCAGTCCCAGCCAGGGGGACACGGGCCGCTGGGCCTTTCGGGCCTTGCGGCGGGCCTCCAGCTCCTCCTGGGACACGGCCAGCAGGACGGTCTCCACGCCGCCCAGGGACAGCACGTCGCCGTACTCCACAGGTGCCTGGCCATTCACCTCTCTGCCGTTGACGGCTACGCCGCCCTTGGAGTCCAGGTCGTACACCGTCCAGCTGTCGTCCTCCGCCCGGATGAGGGCGGCATGCTGCCGGGACACAGTGGGGTAGCCCAGCACCACGTCGGATGCTCCGGCACGGCCCAGGATGTTCTCCCAGTGGGTCAGGGGCTCGCTGGCCCCATTGGGCAGGGTGAGATAGGCCCATACCTCGGGCACATGGGGCACCGTCAGCAGGGACCGGATGGTACGGATGAGAATCAGCAGGGCCAGCACGGGAAACACAAAGCGCACAATGGCAGTATACCATGCCCCCAGCTCCGGATTGGCGGCCAGCAGCGCGGTCAACTGGTCCAGCAGAGCCTGGGGAAAATTTGCCGGGTTCATAGGCGGAACCTCCTCCTTTCTTGGACAGCGGTTCATGTAAGACTGAGCAGGGCGGCTGCCCCGCTCCATTCCGACTATTATAACACAAATCCCAGAGAACGCAAATTGAGGGATGACGAAAGAAAACGCCCGGAAGCGATTGCTTCCGGGCGTTTGGGGTTATGCGAAGAATGCGTGGGCGCCGATGGTGGCCACATAGGGCCGGTTGCGGGAAGCCCAGCTGTTGGGAGCGGTGTAGGGGTTGACGAAGTAGAGGCTGGCCCCCACCGTGTTGGCGCCGTCCAGGCAGAGCTTGGCGGCAATCACGCTCTCGGCGTTGGGCTCCCGGTAGATGGAGCCGTTGGACACCGGGGTGAACTGGTTGCGCTGGAACACTACCTCATACACCGTATTGGGGAAGAGGGGGCTGTTGACCCGGTTGAGCACCACATTGCCCACCGCAATCTTGCCCGCCAGGGGCTGATTGCCGCTCTCGGCGTAGATGATGTGGGACAGCCAGTAGAGGCTGTCGGCGTTGTAGTACTGGTCGCCGGAGAGGATGGGGCCGGTGCCCGACTGGATGGCCACAGAGCCGGTCGCCTTCTCCCACACCACGGAGGCGCCAAGCGCCTGGGCCAGGGTGCGGATGGGAACCATGATGTTGCCGTCCTGCAGGAGGGGGCCGCCCTCAAAGTAGAGGTAACGGCCGTTGGCCACCAGATAGGGGGCTCCAATCTGGATGGTCAGCTCCAGGCCCTGGGCACGGACCACAGCACGGTCATTCTCCCAGGTTGCCACGGCGTCGGGATACATCGCCTTGACGACGGGCCAGTAACAGACATAGGTGGTACGGTTCACCACCATAGGGGCCACTTCCATCTGAAGGGCAGTGCCATCCAACGTAAAGCTGGGTGTCTCCGTGGCTGCAGCCTGGCTGGCAAGGGTCAGTACCAGCGCCAGACACATGGCTGCGGAAAGCAATCGCGTCTTCATGATAACATGTACTCCTGTTTTCTGTTTTGTTCTTTTTTGTAACCGTATTGTAACCGCTTCTCTCGCGAATTGCAAGAGAAAGTTTTGTCGCAGGCTTGTTTCGACCACTTTTCGTGCAGTTTGACGGTTACAAATGGTTACGATAAAAAGTGCGTTCATCTGGTATTTTACCCATTTATTCTCACTTTATTCTATAAAAAGGAAACGAATCGTTTTTGACCCATCTGTCACGCCTGTCATCAGACTCTGCACGAGCGCCTATGGACTGGGACAGAGGGCGGCCAATCCCTTGTCCCCCAAGGGTTTTCACTATTTCCAGTTTTCCCCTCTTCCCTCCCCCATTCCGCCCACTGGACCCCCATTTTTTCCGCTCTTCCGCCCTTTTATTTTTCCATAAATATCTATATTCTGTATTTATTTTGTATAGTTTCCTGTTTA
>CABIYL020000007.1:31482-34677 GCA_902362925.2 Clostridiales bacterium
GCCAGAACGCTCTCCTCCGTGGGGGTCTGGTACACGGTGCCGTTGCTGACCGGCTCAAACTGACCGCCCCAGCGGTCGTCAAAGATGACCCCGTAGATGGTGGCCGGAAAATCTTTGTGCTCCGCCCGGTTGAGCACCACGTTGCCCACCGCGATTTTGCCCATCAGCGGCTCTCCCCTGCTCTCGGCGGAGATGATACGGGAGAGCCAGTAGAGTTCATCCTCCTTATAATATAAGGAGGCGTCCTCGATGGCCCCGGTGCCCGAGGTGATGGACACCGTGCGGCTCCCCCCGTCCCAGTCCACCTGGGCGTCCATGGCCTTGGCCAGCACCCGTACCGGCACCAGCACCCGGCCATATACCGCCTGCACGCCGTCGGCTATGTACAGCGCCCGTCCGTTGGCCTCCAGATAGATGGCCCCGGGAGAAGCAGTCAGCTCCAGGTCGCTGCCAGCCCGTACCACAGCCTGACCTTCCCAGGTCACAACGGCGTCCTCCCGCAGAGCCTCCGCCGCCGCCCGAAGGGGCACGTAGGTGGTGCTGTTGATGACCACCGGGTCAATGTCGCTCTCCAGCGGCACGCCGTCCACCATCACGCTGACTGCCCCCGCTGGGGCGGCGGTCAGAAGCAGACACAGGAGTAAGGTTACAATTTTTCGCATTCTGTTCACTTCCTTTTGCTGAATGATACAAAAATTGTAACGGATTTTCCCCTTATGGCACAAGGCACAAGTTCTGGAAACAGACCGCAAACGGCGGGAGGCCAACGCCTCCCGCCGTCAGCCAGTCGAAAAGTCTTTTCGACTGGCTGCTGCACTTTTTCAACCTTTAAAAAAGTTTGAAAAAGTGGTTTGATTGCACGCGAAAGACAACCCTGACGGTTTTCTTTCACACTATCTTTCCCTCCGAAACCTTAAGCATCAGGGTTTATCGATAGTCTCCCGCCGTTTCGCTTTTTATTCAAACAGACCGCTGGGTACCACGATGTCCGCCTTGGGCACCTGTTCCCAGGAAAAGCGCTCCGCCAGAGCGGCAGGGCTCACCGGCTCCGGCGTGCTCTGAAGCCCGGCCAGCAAGGCCAGACGGCCCACCAGCTCCTCCGGCGTCCAGCGCTCCCGCAGCGCCCCCATGTCCAGGTCCCGGTCCCGCTTGGACAGGCGGCGGCCGTCCTCCGCCAACAGCAGGGGCACATGGCGGAACTCCGGCGGCTCCAGGCCCAGCAGATGGTAGAGATAGCACTGACGGGGCGTGGAGGAGAGCAGGTCCATGCCCCGCACCACCTGATTGACCCCCATGGCGCCGTCATCCACCACCACGGCCAGCTGGTAGGCGTACACCCCGTCGGACCGGCGGATGATAAAGTCCCCGCAGTCCCGGAGCAGGTTCTCCCCATAGAGGCCCATGTGGCCGTCGTTCACCGTCCACACCTCATCGGGCACCTTCAGCCGCCAGGCGGGATGGCGTCCCGCCTGTTCCAGCGCTACCCGCTCCTCCGCCGTCAGATTCCGGCACCGGCCGCCGTACACCGCCTGACCGTCCGACCGGTGGGGTGCGCTGGCCGCCAGCCGCTCCGCCCGGGTGCAGTAGCAGGGGTAGACCAGCCCCATCTCCTCCAGGCGTTTAAAAGCGGCGGCATACTGCTCCGTCCGTTCACTCTGGAGGTAGGGGCCGTCCGGACCGCCCTTTCCATAGCCCTCGTCCCAGTCCAGGCCCAGCCACAGCAGGTCCTCCGCCAGCTGCGCCGTGTACTCCGGCCGGCAGCGGTCCGGGTCCAGGTCCTCCATCCGCAACACCAGAACGCCCCCCGACGAGCGCACCGACAGCCAGGCCAACAGGGCCGAAAACAGATTCCCCAGGTGCATCCGCCCGCTGGGGCTGGGGGCAAACCGCCCCCGGATGTTCTTCTCCATGGTCTTTCCTCTCCATCCGCCGCTCTGAGGCGGCGTCTCCTACCTTTATAATATAGTGATTTTACCACATCCCCGCCCCTGTGACAACGTCCGGCATGACCCCGTCCTCTTCGCTTCCCTGTTGTAATTTCCGCTGGTTTCTGGTATACTTTTTCTGTCGGACCGCCAGACGGCGGTCCTTTTTTCTGGAGGTGGAGCGCATGAATCCCATCCCCCGTCCCCCCGCTCCACCTGACGTCATCCGGGAGACCCCCGTGGTGGTGGCAGTCTGTGGCTCCGAGGGGTGCGGCAAAAGCTGGCTCATCCGCAGCATCCTGCCCCGGCTCACGGTGGCAGGCATCAAAACAGCCGTTATCAAGCGGGAACGCCGTCCCCTGGACCCGTCCGGCCCCGACCGCTACTCCACGCCCTTCCGTCAGGCGGGCGCCAGCGCCGTGGGCGTGTTTGACGGGGAGCTGTCCATGGTGGTACAGCGGCGCAGAATCACCGAGCAGCACCTGATTGCCCAGTTTCAGGACGCGGGTCTTATCCTCCTGGAGGGGTTTGACCGCAGCTTCTGGCCCAAGCTGGAGCTGGTGCGCTCTGGTGTTTCCAGCGGGCCGTCCTGTGACCTGTCCACCGTGCTGGCCCTGGTGACCGACCTGTCCCTTCCCCACTGCGACGTGCCCCAGCTGCCCTTTGACTGCCAGGCTGTGGCAGATTTTCTCCTGCACTACTATTATCGCGAGATTGGAGTGAACGTCATGGAATCCTCTTCCGTCAACAAGACCGTCTCCGTCCCTGAGGGCGTACTCCGGGCCGCCCTCATCACCGTCAGCGACAGCATCTACGCCGGCACCAGCCCCAACACCACCGCCCCTGCCGCCTCTGAGCAGCTGACCAAGGCCGGCTTTGAGCTGGTGTCCACCTCCCTGCTGCCCCGTGACCGGGCCATGCTGTCCGCCGAGCTCACCCGGCTGGCCGACAGCCGTCTGGCCGACCTGGTGGTCACCATGGGCGGCACCGGCTGCTCTCTCTACGACTGCACCCCCGAGGCCACGGCCGACGTGACCGAGCGTGCTCTCCCCGGCGTGTGCGAGGCTCTGCGCCGTACCCTGGCCGACCTGTCCGACGGCGCCATGCTGGACCGCTCCACCTCCGGCATGCGCAAGCAGGCTGTGCTGGTCAACCTGCCCGGCGCACCGGAACAGGCGCTGCCCTGTCTGGAGCGCCTGCTCCCCGGCCTGAAGGCCACGGTGGAGGCCATCCGCCAGGACGGCTGAGGATTCCTTCTCTCCTTATATAA
>CABIYL020000007.1:34902-66640 GCA_902362925.2 Clostridiales bacterium
TGGTCCACGGTCTTGGCCATCTCATCCGCCAGGGACGCGGTGGTCACGCCCAGCACGTCAGCTCCACGGCTCTTCACCTCCACCACGTTGCTCATCAGCTTCTCAAAGAGTTTGCCGTAGCTGGCCAGGGCCACCACCAAGGTGCCCGGCTCGATGAGGGAGATGGTGCCGTGCTTGAGCTCACCGGCGGCGTAGGCCTCCGAGTGGATGTAGGAGATCTCCTTGAGCTTGAGGGAGCCCTCCAGACCCACGGCGTAGTCGATGTTGCGGCCGATGAAGAAGATGGAGGGGTGGTTGAAGTAGATGGAGGCGAAGTACTGGATATCCTCCCGGTGGGAGAGAATCTCCTCCATCTTGTCGGGGATGCGCTGGAGCTCCTCCACAATTGCCGTATACTCCTCGGGAGCGATGGTGCCCATCAGGTCGGCGAAGCACAGGCCGATGAGGTAGATGACCGCCAGCTGGGTGGAGTAGGCCTTGGTGGTAGCCACGGCAATCTCCGGTCCGGCCCAGGTGTAGAGCACGTCGTCGCTCTCCCGGGCGATGGTGGAGCCCACCACGTTGACGATGGACAGCAGTCTGGCCCCCAGCCTGCGGGCCTCCCGCATGGCGGCCAGGGTGTCGATGGTCTCGCCGGACTGGGAGATGACCAGAGCCAGGGTTCTGGGGGTGACGATGGGGTCGCAGTACCGGAACTCAGAGGCCAGGGTCACCTCCACCGGCTTGCGGAGCAGCCGCTCCAGGGTGTACTTGGCGGCCATGCCCACGTGGTAGGAGGAGCCGCAGGCGATGACGTAGATTTTGTCCAGCGCCTTCAAATCCTCCGCCGTCAGGTTCAGACCCTCCAGCACCACACGGCCGTCCTGAATCCGGGGGGAAATGGTGTCCCGGAAGGCCTTGGGCTGCTCCATGATCTCCTTGAACATGAAGTGCTCATAGCCGCCCTTCTCCGCAGCGGAGATCTCCCAGTCCACGTGGTGCTGCTCCTTGTGCACCGGCTGGAGGTAGGGGTGGTTATAGACCTGGATGCCGTCGGCGGTGAGTACGGCAATCTCCCCGTCGTCCAGATAGTAGACCTCACGGGTGTACTTGATGACGGCGGTCACGTCGCTGGCCAGGAAGTTGAAGCCCTCCCCCAGGCCCAGAATCAGGGGGCTGTCCTTCCGGGCGGCGATGAGCCGGTCGGGACAGTCGGAGCAGATGACGCCCAGGGCATAGGCGCCGTTGATGCGGTGGAGCACCTTGGTCAGAGCCTCCAGAATGTCGCCCCGGTAGTAGTACTCCAGCAGCTGGGCCACCACCTCGGTGTCGGTCTGGGAGACGAACTCCACGCCCTTGGACTGGAGGAACTCCTTAATCTCCACGTAGTTCTCGATGATGCCGTTGTGGACCACCGCGATGTGGCCGCTCTTGCTGACCTGGGGGTGGGAGTTGACGTCGGAGGGTGCTCCGTGGGTGGCCCAGCGGGTGTGGCCCAGGCCCACGGTGCCGTGGATGGCCGCGCCGCCGTCCACCATGTCGGAGAGCACCTGGAGCCGGCCCTTGGCCTTGGCCACCTTGAGCCCCTCGCCTTCCGACCACACGGCGATGCCCGCCGAGTCATAGCCCCGGTACTCCAGACGGCTCAGGCCGTCCAGCAGAATGGGCGCCGCCTCTTCTCTTCCAATATATCCTACAATACCGCACATGGCAGATCTCCTCCTGTCACCTGGATGTTTCGTCCCGTTTGTTCCATATGCTTCATATTATGAATCGTTTTCAAGGTTTTTTACTCCTTTTATGAAATAACGTTTTTATTATAGCGGCATGGGACGCCTGTGACAAGAAAAAATTTTCCGTGCACGTGCCCATTTTCTCTGTTACCCGCACAGCAAAGACAGTCCCTGCCCCGCAGTATGCGGGACAGGGACTGTTCTTGTTTTATATGATTTTGTTTACACCCTTGCCGCCAGACGGAAGGCCGCACGGTTGGCCTCCAGCACCCGGCCGCCGGCAAAGCTGTCGCCGATGTTGTAAATCTCCGGGGCGGCATTGGCCGCCAGAGCCTCAAAGTAGGCCGTATCGTCGGGACGACCGCCCATGGCCAGCACCACCAGGTCCGCATCCAGCGCCACATCCTGGGTCTCGGGACCCAGCTTGGGGGCCAGGGGGTTGGGGATGTTCTCCGGCAGCAGGGGCTGCCAGGTGTTGTAGGGGTTGGGCGCACCCTTGGACACGTTGCGGCTGATGTGGACCTTGCCCGGCTCGAAGGAGGTGACCTTGGCGCAGTTGTACAGCTCCACGCCCGCCTTCTCCATGTAGTGCAGCAGGTGGCCCCGGTTGGCGGTACAAACACCCTCCATGAAGTTGGGCAGCATCTCCACCACCTTGACCTCCCGGCCCTGCTCATACCGCAGCCAGTAGGCCGTCTCGCAGCCCACCACGCCGCCGCCAGCCACGACCACCTTCTTGGCGTCCCCCAGCAATCCGGGATTCACCAGCAGGTCCACCGCCTGGACGGCCTTCACCTTGTCCAGTCCGGGGATGGGCGGACAGGCATTCTTGGTGCCCACGGCAAAGACGATGGTGTCGAACTTCTGCTCCGCCAGCCACTGGGTGGTCACCGGCGTGCTCAGCCGCAGGGTAAAGTTGGGCAGCTGCTGGGCCTGGCGCACCTGCTCGTTGAGCCAGTCCAGGTAGTTCTTGAAGTCGAACTTCACAGCGGGCACGCTGCCGGGCACCACACGGCCGCCCAGCTTGTCGCTCTTCTCCAGCAACTCCACGGTGTGGCCCCGTTTGGCGGCCTGAACAGCAAAGACAATGCCAGCCGGTCCGCCGCCCACCACGGCGATTTTCTTTTTCTTCTCCGGGGCAGGTCCCCGCTCGGGCAGACTGTCCTCAAAGCCAGTGCGGGCGTTGACGGCGCACTGGATGTGGCCGCCCTCCACGAACTCGTTGACGCAGCCCTCCTGGCAGCCGATGCAGGGGCAGATATCCTCCACCCTGCCCTCATAGGCCTTGTTGCACCACTCCGGGTCGGCCAGCAGCGGACGGCCCAGCATGACCATGTCGCAGTCGCCGCCCCGCAGGGCCTGCTCGCACACGTCGGGGTAGCCCAGCTTGCCCACGGCCACCACGGGCACCTCCACGCCAGCGTTGGAGCGGATGCCCTTTTTAGCGAAGTGCTCCTTCACGATGCGGGACACGGGCAGGAAGCAGCCCGCCGGCATACCGGCAGGGGGATGAGGCAGCCACCAGTTGTCGTAGCAGCCGATGTCCACGTCGAAGAGGTCCACGCCCGCCTTCACCAGGTTCTCCATGTAGTCCAGGGTCTCGGCCACGCTGCGGCCGTTCTTGAATTTCTTCAGGGAGGCCACCTGGTCCATCCGGTCGCCGTAGGTCTCGTTGAGGGCCAGGGACAGGTCGATGCGGTACATGATGGGGTAGTTGGGACCCACACGGCGGCGGATCTCCTTCACCATGTCCAGACCGAAGCGCTGCCAGTCGGCGTACTTGCCCAGCTTGCGGCGGTTGAAGGCCCGGTTGGTCATCTGCTCCAGCAGATAGCCCTCGTGGCCGTGGAGGTACACGCCGTCAATGAGGCAGGCCTTGGCATCCGCCGCCGCCTGACCCGCGTTCTTGATGATGCGGGTCAGCTTCCGGTCGGAGAGGCGGAGACAGGGCAGCTCGGGGATGTAGAAATTCCGGTTGAAGGAGGCGGACACGGGGAACTTGGTCTGCTGCACCAGGCAGGTGGGCGGACCCACACGGCCCAGGCCGGGGGTCAGCTGGATGAAGAAGCGGCTGCCGTACCCGTGGCACTGCTGGGCCAGGTCCCGCCAGCCCGACATGAGGGTGCGGGCGGGGCTGATGCGGGGCATCATCACCTTGCCGCCAATCTCGGTGACGGTGGGGTCAATCTTGTCGCTGATGGGGATGAGGCCGGAGGTGATGAGGCCCACGCCGCCCTTGGCACGGGCCACAAAGTAGCGGATCATCTTCTCACTGGGACGTCCGTACTCCTCGCACATCATCAGGTTGCCCATGGGGGCCATGACCACCCGGTTCTTGATGGTCATGCGGTTGACCCGGATGGGGGAAAAGATGGACGTATAGGGGTAGAGCTCCTTGGTCATGCGGGCGCCGTTGCCCGCACAGTTCTTCACGCCGCCCTCAAACCAGTCGCCGAAGTGGTCGCACAGCTCCTGGATGGGCGCGTCCGTTCTCAGTTCGCTCAAAGCCAAAGTACCTCCTTGTGTAGCGCTCCGGGCTCAGCTGCCCCGGCGGCGCCGGATTCCGTGCATCTCCTTGAGGCCTTCCACCTCGTCACACACCGGCTTCCACTCGCAGGCCTTGCAGTCCATGTCCACATCGTCCAGAATGTGGTTGAGGGCGCCGGTGATTTTGTTGGTCCTTGTGGCCAGGCCGTCCAGGTCCCGGTAGGGAGCCTGGGGCAGGGTGATGAAAATCACCTTCACCGCCTGGACAAACCGGCTGCGCCGGTACTGGCGGATGAACAGGTTGCCCACCTGCTCAAAGGTCAGGCCCTTGTCCAGGGCCTTCCGGGACACCCGGGCCTGCTCCCGGTTGGAGAAGGCGGCCGCCCGGATCATGTACCCCTCGGGGTACACGCCGTATTTCTTGGTCTCAATGCCCTTGATGATGGCAAAGGCGGCCTGCTCCCCGTCCTTTGTGATGTCCTCGGTGCGCAGGACGGTGATGCGGGCAAAGCTGCAATCTCCCTTGATTTCCGGCAGGTCCGGGCCGTAGAGCACGACCTCGTCCCGGGGGACCTGCTCCGCATCCTCGGTGAGGAGCAGGCAGCTGACGCTGTCGCAGGACAGGGCCCCCAGCTCGTAGGCCGCCTCGCTGCCCAGAATCAGCTGGTTCTTGCCACCCTCTTTGGCGGCCCGGTCCGGGTTGGCCGGCCACACCTTGGGGGTATAGGGGGCAAGACAGTTGTTCACGTCGGCAATGACGGCGTCATAGACATTCATCACAGCTTCTCTTCCACATCCTTCGCGTCGTGGTAGGCGATGAGCTTGTTATAGAGCTTCTCCGCCATCTTCATGTCCGCGTTGGTGATGTACATCAGGAAGGACAGAACGAAGAGCACGGCGATGACAATCAGTACAATCCAATACCAGGCCATATTGCGGTCCTCCTTACTCCAACCACTTCTGCCGGGCGTACTCCGCGGCGCCCAGGGCGCCCATCAGCTGGGGGTCCACCGGCAGGTCGATGACCTTGACACGCAGCACGTTTTCAATGGCGGCCTTCAGGCCCTTGTTCTTGGCGCAGCCGCCGGTGAGGGTGATGTGGTCCTTGGCGCCCGCCTTCTTGGCCATGACGAAGCAGCGCTTGGCCACAGACTGCTGGATACCGGCGGCAATCTCGTCCCGGGGCTTGCCCTCGCCCACCAGGGTGATGACCTCGCTCTCGGCGAAGACGGTGCACTGGGCGGTGATGGGGATGACGTTCTTGGCCGACAGGGACAGCTGGGAGAACTCGTCCAGGGTGCACTCAAAGGCACGGGCCATGGCCTCGAAGAAGCGGCCGGTACCGGCGGCGCACTTGTCGTTCATGGCGAAGTTGAGGACGGTGCCGTCCTGGTCGATGGCGATGCCCTTTACGTCCTGGCCGCCGATGTCGATGATGGCCTTGACGGTGGGGTCCACCACATGGACGCCCATGGCGTGGCAGGAGATCTCCGAGATGTTCTCCTGAGCCTGGGGCACCTTGTTGCGGCCGTAGCCGGTGCCGATGAGGTAAGCCAAGTCGCCGATGGAGGACAGGCCGTCCACCTTGGCCACCGCCTGGTCCAGAGCCTCCTTGGCGCTGATTTCAGAGTTGATGCGGCTGCGGATGGTCACGTCGCTGACCATCTCGCCCTTCTCGTTCAGAATGACACATTTGGTGTAGGTGGAGCCTACGTCACACCCGCCGAAATATTTCATCTCAATATCCCCCTTTTACCAAGTCAGGTCGTCGTCATAGTCCACCAGCGTGGGGTCCAGAGGCTCAGCCCGGAACACGGTGGTCATGTAGCGGTTGACACGGTCACGCATGGCCTTGCGGGACACGGTGCGCGGGTCCATCAGGTCGTGCTCAATCCAGATGAGGTGGATGCCCCGCTCTCTGGCCTGCTCCTCAAAGAGGCCCTGGAGTCCGGCGAAGTTCTTGCAGGAGACGTGGTTGTACATGAACACGATGTTGGCGTTGAACTTTTCGCACATCTTCCAGCACTCGTCCAGCGCGTTGATGTAGCCGCCGTTGGAGTGGGAGCGCATGGTCATCCGCTCGTAGCCGCGGGCCATGTCCTCCAGCACCTTCTCCTTGTCGTGCTCGTCGTAGTGGTGGTAGGCCAGCATGCACTCCATGTCCACCAGGGTCTTGATGCCCCAGCAGTTCTGGGCCCAGTAGGTGAAGTTGGAATAGTAGTGGGCGGGGCAGCTCCAGACGATGGCACGGTAGCGGGGCTTGTCGTCGGTGGCCACCGAGTGGGCGTAGCCCTTCTTCATCAGCTTGTTGACCTTGGCGTCGTACATGCACATCTTGGGGTCCAGGGAGCTGGCGATCTGCATCTCATACTCCCGGTGGAGGGCCAGGGCGGCGCCGCAGATCTGGGGATAGTCGGTACAGTTCACGTCCCACTTCTCAATCATGTAGTTGGACTCCTTGTTGTACCGCTTCACGCCCTCAAAGAAGGCGTTCCAGTCGAACTTGACGCCGAACTGCTTCTCGATGAACTCGATGCAGCCCCACAGGTTCTTTACCGCGTACTTCTGCACCTCAGGCTCGTTGAAGCGCTGGGGCGGGGTGACCTGGTAGTTGGGCAGCTTGAAGTAGCGGTTGCTGTACATGGTGCTGGCCACGGAGCCGTCGCAGGGCATGGAGCTGGAGATGTAGGCCGCGCCCACCTTGGGGTAGTCGTCCACCACGCAGCAGCCGGCCTCGGCAGCGGGCAGGGGGCACACGTCGGAGGCCAGACCGTAGTGCTCGATGGCGTCGATGTAGTAGATATTGGCCTGCTGGTCCACCTCGCCCACCACGAAGATGGGGGCCATCTGGATGGGAATGCCCTTCAGCGTCGGGAAGCCGTTCATCAGCTGGATGGGCATCATCTCGTCAAAGATGACGGTCTTGGACCGCAGCTCCGCCGCCTTCTTGGAGTTGGGGTTCAGGTTCTCGTCCCGCTCCAGCAGGTCCCGGATCATGCCGGCGGAGTTCTGGAGCACGGCGTAGAACTGCTGGTGGGTGTAGCGCAGCTCATAGCCCCGCAGACCGATGGTGTGCCGGTCCAGGAAAGCGGGGGTGGTGATGTAGGACACCAGCCAGCGGTACCGCTTCAGGCCCCTGAAAAACTGGGGCAGCACCGGGCCCAGCTTGGCGCCCAGCATGCCCAGCAGCTTGAGCCAGCGGAAATAGTCGTACATGGTGTCCTTCAGGCCCTTCCACTCCCGGCGCTTGGTGCACCGGTGCTCGGCGGAGTACAGGTCGCCCAGACCTTTTCCGGTTTTGGGATTGTACGCCATCTCACTTCACCTCCTGGCCGCGCTTGGCTTTAATCTTCTTGATCTCAATGCTCTCCACAAAGGCCTGCACCCGGGTGCGCAGCTGACCGCTGGTGCGGGACATGTAGGGCCGATCGATGGACAGCGTGGGGATGTTGTACTCGTTGTGCATGATGTGGCTGGCCAGGGCACGCTCGTAGGACCAGTAGGTGCAGAACTTGATCTGCTCGTAGATGATGCCGTCGGCGTGGTAGTCCTTGGCCAGCTGGGCGGCGAAGTCCAGCCGCTTCTGCACCTTGTGCTGGGCCGAGTGGCGCACGCACAGGGTGGTCTGGAGGTAGTTGCGGCACACCTGGGTGAGGGCGTCCTCGTCGTCGGTGAGGACAATCTCCTGGCGGCCGGGGAAGCTGCCGTAGCAGAACCGGTCGGCCACCACCAGCGCGCCGCTGTCCTCAATCAGGCTGATAAGCTCCGGGTCGTCAATCTCGGAGCCCACCACCACCACCTTGGCCCGGAAATTCTTCTTCGGGTCAGGCTCTCTGGTCTTCAGCTCCTCCAGGGTCTCACGCAGCTTCTCCACCACCAGGTCCTTGGGGCAGACGTAGGTGGCCAGGGTGAGCACGTGGAACTCGTAGCCAGTGATGGTGGGATTGTCCAGCTTGCGGTAGTTGCCAATCTCGGTGATGAGGCGGCAGACCTCGTTGTGCCTGGCCACCGCGTCCCGGATGGCCTGGTCCGAGGTGTCGATGCCGAAGTCCTCCCGGAGGGGCTTGAGAATCTTCCGGGACAGCTGCTCCCGCAGATGCTCCACGCAGTCCTCATTGTCCGAGCAGGGGGAGTCCAGGTTGCACCAGAAGAAATTCTTCTTGTCCGGGTCGTTGACCCCCAGCAGCTCCATGTTCTCCATGCTCCGGTTCATGCACTCGCACACGTCCACGCCCGCCATGGCGTCCAGGAACTTGTAGCCTCCCTCCAGTCCCCGCTCCAGCAGAGCACGGGCGTACTCGCAGGTGGCGTTGGACATGTAGTAGGTGGCCACCTCCATGGAGCCGGTACGGGGCGCGCGCAGCCGCACCGAGAAGCAGCCCTCCAGGTTGAGCAGTACCTCGGGCATGTGGTAGCAGGTGTAGCCCAGGGCCAGGCGGCCGTCCGCCTTGGCCTGACGCACCAGCTCGTTGTTGGCGTCGTCCAGCAGCTTTTCAAAGTAGTAGAGATGTTTTAAGTCCCGCATATCGCACCTTCCTTCCGTCCGGCGGCGTCAGGCGATGCCCAGGGCCTTCAGCGCCCGCTGCACGCCCAGCACCAGATTGGAGTCGTCCGGCAGCTCCATCACGCTTCTGCCCTGCACGTCGCACAGTGCCAGGTTTACATCGTCGGGAATCTCAGCCAGCACCGGGATGCCGCCCGTATCCACGTAGCGGGCCACCTCGGGGTCGTTGAGCCGGTTGACGATGACGCCGATGGCCTGGTACATCACCAGCTCGTCGGCCACCTTCTTGATAGTCTGGATAACCTGGGTCCCCTTCTTGCTGGGGTCGGTCACCAGAATCAGATGGGTCACACGCTCCATCACCCGGCGGTTGACCTGCTCGATGCCCGCCTCGCCGTCGATGACCACGTAGTCAAACTCGTCGGACACCATGCTGATGACCGCCTTCAGGTAGGAGTTGATGCTGCAGTAGCACCCGGCCGCCTCAGGCCGTCCCACCGCCAGAAATGCGAAGCCGTCCTGCTCCACCATGGCGTCGAAGATGCGGAATTTGGACTCGCCCAGCAGCTCGATGGCGGTCTTTTTGCTCTTGTCCTCCTCGCCGGAGGCGGTGATGGCCTTGCGGATGTCGTCGATGGTCTCGTTGACCTGCACGGCCAGTGCCGTGGCCAGACCCACCGCCGGGTCGGCGTCAATGGCCAGAATCCGGGCCCCCGGATGGTCCCGCACCAGCTGCCGCACGATCGCCGCCGAAATGGAGGTCTTTCCCACCCCTCCCTTTCCGGCGACGGTGATGACTGCGTTTCCCATGTCTGCTCCTCCTTTGTCTCTGTGTTGTTTCCGTCTAATCTGTCAGTCACTCTGACATTTATGGCCTTGAAAAAACGGCGTTCAGCTTTCCTCCCAAAAGCCCGCCTGAATTGCTTCCTTACATCAAAAAATCGCCCCGGAACGCTGCGGTGAAGATGTCGCACAGCTGGTCCATCCGCTGCTCGGCCTCCTCACGGCTCAGCTCATGCCTGCTCCAGCTCATCTTCTGCATCACGCCCAGAATGGAGTCGTAGGCGTTGTAGTAGAGGCTTCGCACGTCCACCTTGGGGGACACGCTTCCGTCGGCCAGCCCCTGGCCGATGGCCCGCACCAGAGGACTGCTGGACCGCTCAAACTGCTCCGGCGGCCAGTTCACGTCGTCCCGCTCCCGGCCCGCACGGCTGAGGATAACCTCCGCGTCGGCACAGAAGCGAATCTGCTCCGGGTATTCCAGATACATGTGGGAGTAAAACCGCAGCATCTGGTGAATCTGCTCCAGCCCGGTCATGCCAGGACGGCACATCTCCCGGCTCCGCCGGTCCGCCTCCCTGGTCATCTTGTCGTAGTAGAGATAGACCGCCGCCTGAATCAGGTCCACCTTGGTCTTGTAGTACCGGTAGATGGACCGCTCCGTCAGGCCGCAGGCCCGGGAGATGTCCGCCACCGTGGTGTTGGCCGCGCCCTGGCGGGTGAATACCTCCAGCGCCGTCTCCGCCACCAGCTGCTTGTTCTGTTCCCGGATCTCTTCCAGCGACATATCCCGCTCCTTTCCGTCCCATGGGACCATTACAAATTTATTGAAGCACAGTTTCTTTCAGAACGCAATGCTTTGGCGGCACATCGTTAAATTTTTGGCGTTTTTCCTGTTTTCGACTTGTCTAATTTGTGCATTTTCACTTTATTTGCCCTTTATATTTCTTGCTATTTTATCAGATATGACATTTGTCCAGTCAGTTTTCCATAGAAAAAGGCCGCGGAACAGTTGTTCCGCGGCCTCGGATATGTGCTTGTATCAGCCCTTGAGCTGCTGGCTCATAGCCTGGTCAAAGTGCTCGTTGATCTGCTTGGTGAACTCCAGAGCGGCGTTGTAGCCCATCTTCTTGTGGCGGTTGTTCATGGCCGCCACCTCGATGATAACAGCCAGATTCCGGCCCGGCTTCACCGGCACGGTGAGGGAGGGCACCTGCACGTCCAGAATGGTGGTGTACAGGTTCTCCAGGCCCAGGCGGTCGTACATGGCGCCGTCCTTCCACTGCTCCAGGTTGATCACCAGGTCGATGTCCGACTCCTCCTTGATGGCGGACATACCGAACAGGCGGCGCACGTCGATGACGCCGATGCCCCGCAGCTCGATGTAGTGGCGGATAAGCTCGGGGGCGGTGCCCACCAGCTGCTTGGTGCCGGCACGCTTGATTTCCACCGCGTCGTCGGCAATCAGGCGGTGGCCGCGCTTGACCAGCTCAATGGCGGTCTCGCTCTTGCCCACGCCGGACTCGCCCAGCAGCAGCACGCCCTCGCCGTAAATCTCCACCAGCACGCCGTGGCGGGTGATGCGGGGAGAGAGCTCGGTGCGCAGATAGGCGATGAGGGCGCTCATGAAGGTGGAGGTGGTCTCCTGGGTGCGCAGGACGGTGCGGTCGTACTTCTCCGCCATCTCCATGCACTCGGGGAAGGGCTCCATGCCCCGGGAGATGATGAGGGCCGGGATATCCCGTGCCATCAGGCTGTCAAAGCACTCCAGGCGGGCTTCATGGGTCAGACCGGTGAGATAGGTGGTCTCCACCCGTCCGATCATCTGAATCCGCTTGGGGTCAAAGTAGTCAAAAAATCCGATGAGCTGAAGGCCGGGACGGTTCACATCCTCGGTACGGATGGCCCGGGTCTCGTAGTCCTTGCCGCCCCGGATGACCTCCAGATTAAATTCACTGATAAGCTTCCCCAGCGGGACACTGTATAAACTCTCCACTGAGCATACCTCCCATTTTCGTTTACAGCTTGCAACGTCTAGTATACACACTTCCCCCCTGTTTGACAATGCCCTTCCTCCCAAAATATCCGGCGTTTTCACGGATACCTACTTCTTTCAGCGCTCTCTGTTGTGCATTAATCCCCTACTATTCCCATAATATACCACTCTATCAATAAAAAACAGCCGCGGAGCATATCCGCGGCTGTTTGGTGCTTATCTTTGTTTATTCACCCACAGGCGCATCGAGAGGCTTGATCAGCTTCTGATAGGTCCGCACCAGGAACACGGTACACAATGTCAGGGACGCCAGCTCGGCGATGGGGAAGGAATACCACACCAGGTTCACGTCCCCCAGCTTGGCCAGCAGCCAGGCGGCGGGCAGCAGCACCACCAGCTGGCGGACAATGGACACGATCATGCTCTGAATACCCTCGCCCAGAGCCTGGAAGGTGGCGGAGGCCACAACGCAGTAGCCGGCAAAGACAAAGCTCAGGCTGATGATCTTCAGAGCGGGCACGCCGATGGACAGCATGTTCTCGTCGGCCTGGAACAGGAGGAAAATCTTGTCCGGGATGGTCTGCATGACCACCAGGCCCACAATCATGATGAGCACGGCGTAGAGCACGCCCAGCTTCACCGTCTTGAGCAGGCGGTCCTTCTTGCGGGCGCCGTAGTTGTAGGCGATGATGGGTACCATGCCGTTGTTCAGGCCAAAGATGGGCATGAACACGAAGCTCTGCACCTTGAAGTACACGCCCAGCACGGCGGTGGCCGTCTTGGTGAAGGTGAGGAGGATCTGGTTCATGCCGAACACCATCAGGGAGCCGATGGCGTTCATGATGATGGACGGAGCGCCCACCATGTAGATACGCCGGACAATCCAGCCGTCAAAGCGGAAGCCCCTGAGGGAGAGCTTGATGTCGTGGTTGCGGAAGTGGTTGAACAGGATGGCCAGAATGGCGGCCACAAACTGTCCCATGACCGTGGCCACCGCGGCGCCTGCCACCTCCAGCCGGGGGAAGGGCCCGATGCCGAAGATGAGCAGCGGGTCGAAGATGATGTTGAACACCGCGCCCACACCCTGGGTGAACATGGTGTACATGGTCCGGCCGGTGGACTGGAGCAGCCGCTCAAACATGACCTCCATGAAGATGCCCGCGGAGAAGAGGCTGCAAATCTGCATGTACTGGGTGCCGTATTCCACGATGACGGGCTCGTTGGCCACCTGGACCATGTAGAAGGGTCTGGCCAGCAGGGTGCCCAGCACCATGAACACCACACAGGTGATGGCGGCCAGGAGCACGCCGTGCTCGGCGGTACGGTTGGCCCGTTCGGCATCCTGCTCGCCCAGGCTCTTGGACAGCAGGGCGTTAACGCCTACGCCGGTGCCCACCGCCAGGGCAATCATAATGTTCTGAACGGGGAACGCGAGAGACACCGCGTTGAGGGCGTCCTCACTGAGCTGGGAAACGAATACGCTGTCCACCACGTTGTAGAGCGCCTGCACCAGCATGGCCAGCATCATGGGCACCGACATGGTGATCAGCAGCCGGTTGACGGGCATGACGCCCATCTTGTTCTCCTGGGGTACACTGTTTGACATTACTTGCTCTGTCCCTCCCTGGCCAGCGCCGCCGTACGGATGAGCTCCACGGCGGTGTCCAGGCCCAGGGCGGAGTTGATGCACAGATCATAGCTCTTCCGGTCGCCCCAGCGGACACTGGTGAAATAGTTGTAATAAGAGGCGCGCTGCTTGTCCTTGCGGGCAACAAAGGCCTCCATGTTGCTCTCCTTGTCGCCGTACTCCTCCACGGACCGGCGGATACGCTCCTCCATGGGCGCATAGATAAACACCCGCAGCAGGTCCTTGTGCTCCCGCAGGATGTAGTCGGCGCAGCGGCCCACGATGACGCAGCCGCCCTTGGACGCCAGGTCCTTGATGACGCCGGACTGGGCGATGAACACCTGGTCCTGGGTGGAGAGGGACTGGGCGGAGAAGTACAGGTCGTAAATAAAGCTGTTGGTGGGACGGCGCTCCGCGTCGCGGACAAAGTTCTCGGCAAAGCCGGTCTTCTTCACCACGCCCTGGATGACCTCCTTGTCATAGAAAGGGATGTCCAGCGCTTCGGACAGCTTCTTGGCTACGAGGCGTCCGCCGGAGCCATATTCACGGCCGATGGTAATTACGGTTTTCATTCCACACACCTCCAAAATTTCGCAAAAAACCCCGTTTGCAGATAAAAAAACCGCCTGGCATGGCGGCGCTTCTGGTTACACTGTTATTATATCGAAGCATCTCCGCATCGTCAATCGTTCCGCCGCTGTTTTGTGGAAAAAGCCATGTTTCGTGCCGGGGATGCCGTCCCCTTCTGTTTCTCCTTGACAGCGCCCCTCCCCTGTTTTACCATTAAGGCAGCAGGAATGCGAAAGGAGCGGATTGAGATGAACAAAATCGCGTTTATCGGCGTGGGCATCATGGGCAAGTCCATGGTGCGCAACCTGATGAAGGCAGGCTATTCCCTCACCATATACAGCCGCACCAAAGCCAAGTGCGAGGACGTCATCGCCGAGGGCGCCGTCTGGGCGGACACGGTGGCCGACTGCGTCAAAGACGCGGAGGCGGTGTTCTCCATCGTGGGCTACCCCAAGGACGTGGAGGAGGTCTACTTCGGCGACGGCGGCATCATCGCCAACGCACAGCCCGGCGCCCTCATCGTGGACATGACCACCAGCTCCCCCGCTCTGGCAGAGCGCATCTGGGAAGCGGGCAAGGCCAAGGGCCTGCGGCCCCTGGACGCGCCGGTCACCGGCGGCGACACCGGCGCCAGGGCGGGTACCCTGTCCATCCTGGTGGGCGGCGACAAGGCCGACTTTGACGCCTGTCTCCCTCTCTTCCAGGCCATGGGCAAGATCATCGTCCACATGGGCGCCGCCGGTGCCGGTCAGCACGCCAAGCTGGCCAATCAGATTGCCATTGCGGGCGCTCTGTCCGGCGTGTGCGAGGCCCTCACCTACGCCAGAGCCAACGGTCTGAATCTGGACGACCTGCTCTCCGCCATTTCCGCCGGAGCGGCCGGTTCCTTCCAGATGCAGAGCCTGGGCCCCAAGATGGCGGTGGGCGATTTTGCCCCCGGCTTCATCATGAAGCACTTCATCAAGGACATGAAGCTGTCGGTGGAGCAGAGCGAGACCATCGGCCTGACGCTGCCCGTGCTGACCCAGGTGCTCTCCGAGTGCCGCAGCCTGGAGGAGGCCGGTCTGGGCGACCTGGGCACCCAGGGCCTCATCCGCTACTACGAGAAATAAGTCTGCTGAAAAAAGCGGGGTGCGCACTGCGCACCCCGCTTTTTCTTACCACTCCCCTGCCGGAGCATCCAGCAGCGGCAGTGTTCGGAACACCTCCGCCACGGCGGATTCAAAGTGCACCGTGTCCGACGCCCGGCGGATACGCCGCTCCAGCTTCTCGCTGTCCCCGAAGAGGTGGATGAGGTAGACCCATATCTCCTTCATCCGCAGCATGGCATTCCGGCGGCTGCCGAAGGCCTGGGCGTAGGTCTCGTAGAGCTCGTGGTGGAAGGCCCGCAGGGTGTCCAGTCCGGCGGGCTGCTCCCCCTTCAGTCGCCCCGCCAGGGACGGGTCGGCCACCAGACCACGGCCTATCATCACCGCCTCCACACTGGGCCAGCGCCGGGACGCCTTCTCCCAGTCTCCGGGCGTGATGATATCCCCGTTGTAGCACAGGGGCGCACGGCTCATGCGGACCGCCAGGTCAAAGTACTCCGGACGCACCGGCTTCTTGTAGAAGTCGCCCCGGATGCGGGGGTGGACGGTCAGCTCGGCCACCGGATAGCGGTTGTACAGCTCCAGCAGAGGTCCGAACTCTTCCGGGTCGTGCATGCCCAGCCGGGTTTTGATGGAGATGGCCATGGGGGCGGCGGCAAAGATGCCGTCCAGCAGCTGCTCCAGCTCCTCCCGCCTGGCCAGCAGGCCGGAGCCCTTGCCCTTGGCCGTCACCGTCCCCGAGGGACAGCCCAGGTTCAGGTTCACCTCCCGGTAGCCCATGGCGGCCAGCTCCCCCGCCGCCCAGAGAAAGTCCTCCGGCTGACGGGTCAGCAGCTGGGGCACGGCATGGACGCCCTCGTTGTGCTCGGGTAGGATGTCGTCCAGTTCCCGGCGGGTGAAGTTGTGGTCCTGCCGGGGTGAGAGAAAGGGCATGTAGTACCGGTCCACGCCGGGGAAATACCGGCTGTGGCAGTTGCGGAAAATATATCCCGTGATACCCTCCATGGGGGCGAAATAACATCTCATATGGTTCACCTGTTCGCTGAAAATCTTCTGTCACGCAGGCAACATTATAGCGGGATTTTCCCCTCCCGTCCACCCCGCCGGGAAAAAACAGAGACCGGAGCGCCATATTGGCGCTCCGGTCTCTGTCATTTTCAGCTGTTCTCCGCCCGGTACACGGTCCGGTACCCCTGGGCGGTGACCTCCACCGCCTGCTCCACCTCGTCGCTCCAGGCGTCCGACGGGCAGGGCTGCTCTCCCTCATAGCGCACGCAGGTGCCGCAGCTGCTGCTCAGGTCCCGGGGCACGGGCATGATTCTGGCGGTCATCTTCCGGGCCTCGCACTGCTTCTTGAAGTGCATGGCCCCGAAATGGGAGTAAAACGTGGCGATGTAGGTCATATCACTTGGTGATGGACAGGGTGAACTCCCCGTTCTTCTCCTCCACCGACACCTTGTAGCCCTGGTGCATGGCGTAGCGGGTCACGTTCTCCTTGGCGGTGGGGTTGTCCACCACAACCTGATAGGCGTTCTCGCCGGTGGCCATGGCCTTGCGGGTCATGATGACAGGCTCAGGACAGGAGATCCCTCTGGCGTCCAGCAGTTTCATGGTACATTCTCCTCTCTTACGCTTTTGCGGTGTCCTTGCGGAAGGTGTTGAAGCAGGCGATGAGGGCCACCACCACAATGCCGATGATAACGGCAATCTTGCCGTTGGCAGTGGGGCCGTTGCCGCTGGAGGCCAGGCCGAAGTTGTGGGCAAAGGCGGCGCCCGCCACCAGGCCCAGGACGGTAATGGCGCTGTCGGTGTTGCCCTCGCCGGAGAGCACCAGCTGGCGCAGGGGGCAGCCGCCCAGCAGCACGCAGCCGAAGCCGGTGAGCAGCATGCCCAGGGCGTTCCACAGGCCGTCGGTGTGGGCCACAGGCTGGCCGGCAAAGCCCAGGGTGAAGTAGGTGCCGTCAGTGGCGGCAGTGAAGATCAGGTTGCACACCAGGGCGCTGACGAAGATGGCCACAAAGCCGATGAGCAGCTTCCACTCCCGGAAGAGCACCACGTCGCGGATGCCGCCCACCATGCACAGGCGGGTCTTCTGGGCCACGGCGCCCACGATGAGGCCGGCAGCCAGGCTGATGATGATGGGGGCGTGCATGGCGCCGGGGCCGCCGCCCGCCTCGGTGAAGTAGATGAAGGTGGGCGCCGCAACCAGCAGCACCAGCAGCGCCACCTGGATGATGGGCAGCAGACGGCCCTCCAGAGCGGGCAGCTGATAGGTCCGCTTCAGGGAGTAGCCCTTGGTGAGGAAGAACACGCCCACCAGGATGCCGCACACAAAGCCCACCAGGCCGAAGATGGCGTTCAGGTCGCCGCCGGCCAGACGGAGAATCATGCGGAAGGGGCAGCCCAGGAACATCAGGCAGCCAATCATGACGAAAAAGCCCAGCACAAAGCGGGTCAGAGGGGCGCTGCCGCCCTTGGGGGAGAACTCGCCCCGCACGGTAGCCAGCAGGAAGCTGCCCAGCACCAGGCCGATGATCTCAGGACGGATGTACTGCACGTTGGCCGCCTGGTGGAGACCCAGAGCGCCGGCGGTGTCCCGCAGGAAGCAGGCGATGCAGAAGCCCATGTTCACCGGATTGCCGAAGAGCACCAGCAGCGCGGCGATGACGCCTATCCCCAGGCCCACCACCAAAATTTCCGTTTTTTCTTTCTTCAAACCCATACACACACACTCCTTTTTGTCGGGTATGAGTCCAGTATAGTGGAAGCAGGTGGGGATTTCCAATATCAATTATTAATGAATTGAAAGTTGTTATTTGATATTTTGATAAGTATATGGTAGAATAATGTAAAATCTCACAATCCACCCCGTCGATACCTCGCTCTTTTTGTGAGAAACCGGCATATTGTGGGATAAACCGGAAATGAATTGGAGCGTTTGGAATGGATACCATCTATTTTGACAACGCCAGCACCACCTTCCCCAAGCCCAGGACGGTGCCCGACGCCATGTACGACTATATGACCCGGGTGGGCAGCAACATCAACCGGGGCTGCTACGAGCGGGCCTATGACGTGGAGGAGCTGGTCTACGACACCCGGGAGCGGCTCTCCAGGCTTTTTGACGGCTCGGAGTGCAAAAACGTGGTGTTCACCCGCAACATCACCGAGAGCCTGAACGTGCTCCTCAAGGGCTTTCTCAAGCCCGGCGACCACGTCATCACCTCCTCCATGGAGCACAACGCGGTGATGCGTCCCCTGGTGCAGCTGGAGCAGCAGGGCGTGTCCTTCACCCGGGCGGCCTGCAATCCGGACGGCACCCTGGACCCGGCTGTTCTGGAAAGCGCCCTGCGGCCCAACACAAAGGCCGTGGTGATGACCCACGGCAGCAACGTCTGCGGCACCCTGCTCCCCATCCAGGAAGTGGGGGCTTTCTGCAAGGCCCACGGCCTGCGGTTCTTTGTGGACTGCGCCCAGACCGGCGGCGTGTACCCCATCTCCATGGCGGAGATGAACATTGACGCCCTGGCCTTCACCGGCCACAAGGGCCTGATGGGGCCTCAGGGTGTGGGCGGCTTCCTGCTCAGCCCCGAGCTGGTGAGCCAGATTACCCCTCTGCTCTCGGGCGGCACCGGCAGCATCAGCCACACCGAGGAGGTGCCCGACTTCATGCCCGACCGCTTCGAGCCGGGCACCCCCAATCTGCCCGGCATCATCGGCCTCCACGCCGCCCTTCTCTGGCTGGAGGAGACGGGCATGGACGCCATCCGCGCCCACGAGCTGGGCCTCACCGCCCGGTTCCTGGCGGGCGTCAACGCTCTGCGGGAACAGGGCCGCTCCATCCGGGCGGTTGGCCTGCCCGGAACGGACGGCCGCACCGGCGTGGTGTCGGTGGAGACCCCGGACCGGGACATGGCCGGAGTGGCCTATGAGCTGGACAGCTCCTACGGCATCATGACCCGGGTGGGGCTCCACTGCGCCCCCTCCGCCCACAAGACCCTGGGCACCTTCCCCGCCGGCACCATCCGCTTCTCCTTCGGCTGGTGGAACACGGAGGAAGAGGTGGACCGGGCCATTGACGCCCTGGACGCCATCCTGAAGGAGGACGCCCGCTGATGGACATGAAGCAGCTCCAGTCCTTCACGGCGGTGGTGCGGTACCGCAGCTTCACCAAGGCCGCCGAACGGCTCTACCTCTCCCAGCCCACCATCAGCACCCACATCCGCAACCTGGAGGAGGAGCTGGGCACCTGCCTTATCATCCGCACCAAGCGGAGCGTGGACGTGACCCCCAGAGGTCAGGAGCTCTATGAGTGCGCCTGCAATATCCTCAGCCTGCGGGACAACCTGATCCGCCGCTGGTCCTCCAACGAGAGCAGCATCATCCAGCTGGGGGCCTCCACCATCCCCTCGGCCTACATCCTGCCGGAAATCCTCCCAGCCTACGGCAAGGAGCACCCGGAGGCCTACTTCACCATCCACCAGAGCGACAGCCGCGGCGTGGTGGAGGGCATCCTCAACGGCAGCTTTGACCTGGGCATGATTGGCATGAAGTACGACCACGAGGACCTGACCTGCATCCCCTTCTACCGGGACCGGATGGTGCTCATCACCCCGGTCGACCCCCACTTTCTGGCACTGAAGGAGCAGGACGCCCCCCTGCAGCAGCTACTGCGGGAGCCCATCATCCTCCGGGAGCAGGGCAGCGGCAGCAAGAAGAGCGCCGAGTATTTTCTGGACAGCATGGGGGTGGCCGAGGAAGAGCTGAAGGTCACCGCCCGCATCAACGACCAGGAGTCCATCAAAAACCTGGTGGCGGGCGGACTGGGCGTGTCCATCATCTCCGAGCGGGCCGCCCTCAACTTCGTGCAGGAAAAGCGGGTACTCCTCTTCGACCTGCCTGAGCACGTCTCCCAGCGGTACCTCTACTTTGTGCTGAAGCGAAACCATGTGCTCAGTGAGCACATCCGTGCCTTTGTGGCCCATGTGAAAAAGTATTACGCCCTGGATGAGAACCTTTAATGCATATATGAACGAAAAAAGCCCGGCTGTATCCCGCCTTATGGCGGCATACAGCCGGGTCTCTTTTCTTGTTTTACGCCATTCTTTCCTTGATATGGCTCAGCCGGTCCAGGGCCTCGTTGAGGGTCTCGTCCTTCTTGGCGAAGTGGAGCCGGATAATGTTGCGCACATCCTCCATGAAGAAGGAGGTGCCGGGCACGGCGGCCACGCCCACCTTCTGTGCCATCTCCTCGCAGAATTCCACGTCGGTCTGGCCCTTCTTCAGGTAGGGACCGATGTCGGCCAGGACAAAATAGGTGCCCTGGGGGTCGGTGAAGGGGATGCCGATGTTCCGCAGACCGTCGGTGAACAGCTGCTTCATGTGAGCGTAGTGGGCGGAGAACTCCTCATAGTAGCTGTCGGGCATCTCCAGGCCCACAACAGCCGCCTCCATCAGCGGGGACGGAGCGCCCACGGTGTTGAAGTCGTGGTACTGCTTGATTTTGTCCATGATGGGCTTGGGGGCAATGGCATAGCCGATGCGCCAGCCGGTGATGGAGTAGGTCTTGGACAGGGACGAACAGGAGATGGTCCGCTCCCACATGCCGGGCATGTTGCACATGTACAGGTGCTTGTGGGGGGCGTAGACAATGTGCTCATACACCTCGTCCATGATGGCGTACACGTCGTACTTGACACACAGCTCGGCGATAAGCTTCAGCTCTTCCTCGGTGAATACCTTGCCGCTGGGGTTGGAAGGGTTGCAAATGATGATGGCCTTGGGATGCTGCTTGAAGGCGTCCTCCAGCACGTTGGGGTCAAAGTGGAACCGGGGCGGCACCAGGGGCACATAGATAGGCTCACAGTCGGCAAAGAGAACCTGGGCGTGGTAGTTCTCAAAATAGGGGGAGAACAGCACCACCTTGTCGCCGGGATTGGTGAGAGCAAAGATGGAGTCCACCATGGCCTCGGTGGAGCCGATGGTCACCACAATCTCGTTCTCCGGGTCGATGTCCCGGCCCATGAACCGCTTGCACTTCCCTGCCAGAGCACGGCGGAAATTGGGCGCGCCCATGGTGATGGGGTACTGGTGGGGTCCGGCGTAGGACACCTCGGCCAGACGGTCCAGCAGGGCCTTGGGCGGGTCAAAGTCGGGGAAGCCCTGGGCCAGATTGATGGCGTTGCTGGCGATGGCAATGCGGGTCATCCGGCGGATGACCGAGTCGGTAAAGTACTGGGTCTTGTTGCTCATGGGCTGCATAGCGGTTCCCTCATTTCTGTTCGTCTTGGATGCCCAGCTCTCCGTGGAGGGCGGGCGGCATGCCGTTGTCCTTCAGCAGACCGGCCAGACGGTCCAGGTCGGCCACACGGAAAATCATGCAGGCCTGGCCCTGAACCTGGCCGAACACGGAGTAGACATACTCCACGTCGATGTTCTCTTTGGCCAGCAGGGTGAGAATCTTCCCCAGGGCGCCCGGCTCGTCGGGCACCACCACCGCCAGCACAGGGGTCATGGACAGGATGAACCCGTGCTCCAGCAGCAGTCTGGCAGTCCGCTGGGGCTTGTCCACAATCATGCGCAGCACGCCGTAATCGGCGGTCTCGGCGATATGGAGGGCACGCATGTTGATGCCCTCGGCGGCCAGGATGGAGGTAATCTCCGCCAGCTGTCCCGCACGGTTCTCCAGAAAGACGGAAATCTGTTGAATGGTCATGATTCTCCAGCTCCTCTCTTAAATCTTCCGCTTGTCGATGACCCGGACCGCCTTGCCCTCGCTGCGCTGGATGGACTTGGGGGCCACCAGGCGGACCTTGGCGTAGATGCCCAGCATGGCCTTGAGGGCGGCGACGACCTGCTTCTCCTTCTCGGCCACCTGGCTGAGCTGGTCGGAGAACATCTCGGGAGTCATCTCCACCAGCACCTCCATGGTGTCGGTGTTGTTGACCCGGTCCACCACAATCTGATAGTTGGGCGCGAAGCTCTGGCCCAGGAGCACGGTCTCAATCTGGGACGGGAACACGTTGACGCCCTTGACGATGAGCATGTCGTCGCTGCGGCCCATGGGCTTGCTCATCTTCACGTGGGTGCGGCCGCAGGGGCAGGGCTCATGGTGAAGCACGCAGATGTCCCGGGTGCGGTAGCGCAGGAGCGGGAAGGCCTCCTTGGTGATGGAGGTGAACACCAGCTCGCCCTTGCTCCCCTCGGGGAGCACCTCGCCGGTGTCCGGGTCGATGATTTCGGCGATGAAGTGGTCCTCGTTGATGTGCATGCCGTTCTGGGCGGAGCACTCAAAGGCCACGCCGGGTCCGGACAGCTCGGTGAGACCGTAGATGTCATAGGCTTTGATACCCAGGGTCTTCTGGATGTCCTGGCGCATCTCCTCGCTCCAGGCCTCGGCGCCGAAGATGCCCGCCTTCAGGGGAATCTCTTCGGGGGTGAGGCCCATCTCCTTCATACTCTCGCCCAGATAGGCGGCGTAGGAGGGGGTACAGCAGAGAATGGTGGCGTTCAGGTCCCGGATGAACATGATCTGCCGCTCCGTGTTGCCCGAGGAGGTGGGGATGGTGAGACAGCCCACCTTGTGGCTGCCGCCGTTGAGGCCGGGTCCGCCGGTGAACAGGCCGTAGCCGTAGGACACCTGGCACACGTCCTCATTGGTGCCGCCGGCGGCCATGATGGCCCGGGCGCAGCAGTCCTCCCACAGGTCGATGTCGTGCTGGGTGTAGAAGGCCACCACCCGCTTGCCGGTGGTGCCCGAGGTGGACTGGATGCGCACGCAGTCCTTCAGCGGCCGGGCCACCAGGCCGTAGGGATAGGCGTCCCGCAGGTCGGCCTTGGTGACAAAGGGCAGCTTGTGCAGGTCATCCACGCCCTTGATGTCCGCCGGAGTCAGCCCCTTCTCCTCCATCTTCTTCCGGTAGTAGGGCACGTTGTCCCATACATTCTGCACCTGCTTCACCAGGTGCTCGTCCTGCCAGGCCCGGATTTGCTCCCGGCTGGCGCACTCAATCTCTTTCTGATAGTACCGTTCCATGACCCTTTCTTCCCCCGTCCCTCAGGAATTTCTGCCCAGATGGAAGGCCATCCGGTTCATCTCCATGAATTTCTCCGGCACGCTCCGGGTAATAGCCTGCTGCCAGGCCTCCTCCGGCAGGTCAAAGTACTGGCTCAGCCGGCCCATGAGCACCAGATTCACCGCTTTGCTGCTCCCCGCCTGCTCGGCCAGAGCCAGGGCGTCCATGGCGTCCACCTTGGCGCCGGCGGCGGTCATCTTGGCCGCCAGGTCCTGAGGATACTCCGCAGCGCCGGTGATCACCGGCATGGGGTTGACCTGCTGGGTGTTGGTGATGATGCGGCCTTCGGGCCGGAGGAACTCCATCCACCGGGCGGCCTCCAGCAGCTCAAAGGACACGATGAAGTCGGCCTCGCCCTTGTCGATGACGGGGGAATAGACCTTGTCGCCGTAGCGTACGTAGGTGACCACGCTGCCGCCCCGCTGGCTCATGCCGTGGACCTCGGAGACCTTCACGTCATAGCCCTGGTCCAGCAGCAGACGGCCCAGCAGCTTGCTGGCCAGCAGGGTACCCTGGCCGCCCACGCCCACAATCATAATGTTTTTCGTCTGCATAACTCAAACCTCCCGGGGCGCCTGGAGCGCGTCGAACTTGCACAGCTGCTGGCATACGCCGCAGCCCACGCACAGGGTGACGTCCACCCCGGCCTTGCCGTCCCGCACCGAGATGGCGGGGCAGCCAATCTTCATGCAGGCCTTGCAGCCCACGCATTTGGAGGTATCCACCGTCAGGGGCGCCTTGTGCTTGACGTACTTGAGCAGGGCGCAGGGACGGCGGGAGATGATCACCGACGCCTCGGGGGCCGCCAGCTCCTCCTTGATGACCGCCTCGCACTCGACCAGGTCGTAGGGGTCCACCACACGCACCCGGCGGATACCCACCGCACGGCACAGGGACTCCAGGTCAATCTTGGTGCAGGGGTCCCCCTTCAGGTTAAAGCCGGTGGTGGGGTTCTGCTGGTGGCCGGTCATGCCGGTGATAGAGTTATCCAGGATGATGACGGTGGCGTTGGACTCGTTGTAGGCGATGTTCACAAGGCCGGTGATGCCCGAGTGCATGAAGGTGGAGTCGCCGATGACCGCCACAGTCCTGCTGTCCATCTCTCCCCCGCTGGCCTTCAGGAAGCCGTGGAGACCGGACACAGACGCGCCCATGCAGATGGTGGAGTCAATGGCGGACAGGGGCGCCACAGCGCCCAGGGTATAACAGCCGATGTCGCCCAGCACGGTGAGCTTGAGCTTGTTGAGGGTGTAGAACAGTCCACGGTGGGGGCAGCCGGCGCACATGACCGGAGGACGGGGCGGAATGTGCTCATCCAGAGCCTTGCCTGCGTCAGGCACCACGCCCAGCTTCTCAGCCACTAGGTTCTGGCTCAGCTCCCCAATGGGAGAGAAGTAGTCCTTCCCTGCCAGGGCCAGGCCCAGATTGCGGCAGTGCTCCTCAATGAAGCCGTCCAGCTCCTCCACCACGGTCAGCAGGTCCACCGAGGCGGCAAAGTCTCTGATTTTCTGCTCGGGCAGGGGCCAGATCATGCCCAGCTTGAGCACCGGGTACTTGTCCCCGCAGACCTCCTTCACATACTGGTAGCTGGTGGAGGAGGTGATGATGCCGATTTTGTGGTCGGCGCCCTCCTCCACCCGGTTGAGGGAGGTGGTCTCGGCGTAGGCAATCAGGTCCTGGGTGCGCTGCTCCACCACCGGGTGGCGCTGCTTGGCGTTGCCCGGCATCATGATGTACTTGGCGGCCTTCTTCTCATAAGGCACCGGAGCAGGCTCCACCCGCTCCCCCGTCTCCACCACGCTCTGGGAGTGGGACACCCGGGTGCACATCTTCAGCAGCACCGGCGTGTCAAACCGCTCGGAAAGCTCATAGGCCGCCTTGGCAAAGGCCAGACCCTCGGCGGAGTCGGCAGGCTCCAGCATGGGCAGCTTGGCCGCCTTGGCGTAGTGGCGGGAGTCCTGCTCGTTCTGGGAGGAGTGCATCCCCGCGTCGTCGGCCACGCCGATGATCATGCCGGCGTTGACGCCGGTGTAGGCGATGGTGAACAGAGGGTCGGCGGCCACGTTGAGGCCCACGTGCTTCATGCCGCAGAAGGACCGCTTTCCCGCCAGGCTGGCGCCGAAGGCGGTCTCCATGGCCACCTTCTCGTTGGGCGCCCACTCGGCGTAAATCTCGGGGTACTTGGCCGCGGCTTCGGTGATCTCGGTGCTGGGGGTGCCGGGATAGCTGGAGACAACGGCGCAGCCCGCCTCATAGAGGCCCCGGGCTACCGCTTCGTTGCCAAGCATCAGGGTTTTCATGGTGAATCTCTCCTTTTCAGAGGTCCGGAAAACAAAAAACGTCCTCTGCATTCCCTGCAGAGGACGAAAAATTCCGGCGAAACGGCCTCTACCTGGTTCCGTTCCCGCTAAGCTTGAACGGTTTTACTTTATCACGCTTTTTCGATGAAGTCAACGTATTTTCCGTCCTTCTCCAGGGGATTCCTGGAACCGGCTCAGTTGGTAATCTGGGCCTCCACCAGACGGCCGTGACAGTATTTCTCCCGCAGCACCGGCTTTTCAATCTTGCCGGTGGGGTTGCGGGGTATCCTGTCGAAGATAATTTTGCGGGGCCGTTTGTAGCGGGGCAGCTCCTGGCAGAAGGCGTTGATCTCCTCCTCCGTGCAGTCCACGCCCTCCTTGACCTCCACGATGGCGGCGGCAATCTCGCCCAGACGGGCGTCCGGCAGGCCGATGACCGCCACGTCCTTGAGCTTCTCAAACCGGCGGAGGAAGTCCTCAATCTGCACGGGATACAGGTTCTCACCGCCGGAGATGACCACGTCCTTTTTCCGGTCCACCAGGTAGATGAAGCCGTCGGCGTCCATCTCCGCCATGTCGCCGGTGTACAGCCAGTCCCCCTTGAGCACCTCGGCGGTGGCCTCCGGGTTCTTGTAGTAGCACTGCATGACGCCGGGTCCGCTGACAATCAGCTCGCCCACCTGGCCCTGGGGTACCTCGTTGCCCTGCTCGTCCACCACCCTGGCCTGCCAGAGGTAGCCCGGCTTGCCGATGGCGCCCACCTTGTCGATGTTCTCCACGCCCAGGTGTACGCAGCCGGGGCCGATGGACTCGCTCAGGCCGTAGTTGGTGTCGTAGAGGTGGTGGGGGAAGACCTTCTTCCAGCGGTGGATCAGGCTGGGAGGCACCGGCTGAGCGCCGATGTGCATCAGCCGCCACTGGTCCAGCAGGTAGTCGTCCAGGTTCACCTGACCCCGGTCGATGGCGTCCAGGATATCCTGTGCCCAGGGCACCAGCAGCCAGACAATGGTGCACTTCTCCTCTGTCACCGTCCGCAGAATCCACTGGGGGGACACGCCGCGCAGCAGCACGGCCTTTCCGCCGCTGGCCAGGGAGCCGAACCAGTGCATCTTCGCGCCGGTGTGGTACAGGGGCGGGATGCACAGGAACACGTCCTCATGTGTCTGGCCGTGGTGGTGCTGTTCGGTGAGGCAGGCAGACAGCAGAGCCTTGTGGTTATGTAGGATGGCCTTGGGGAAGCCGGTGGTGCCCGAGGAGAAATAGACAGCCGCCAGGTCGCTCAGCTCCAGGTGGACCGGCGGATTCTCAAAGGTGCAGTACATCACCAGCTCCCGGTAGCTCTCGGCAAAGGACGGAGTCTTGTTGCCCACGTAGAACCACTGCCGCACCCGGCCCAGATTGGGGAGAATGGGCTCCAGACGGCCGATGAACTCGGGACCGAACACCAGGGCCTCCACGTCCGCCAGGTCCAGGCAGTACTGGATCTCATCGGAGGAGTAGCGGAAGTTCAGCGGCACCGCCAGACAGCCCGCCTTCAGGATGCCGAAGTAGATGGGCAGCCACTCCAGGCAGTTCATCAGCAGGATGCCCACCTTGGTCCCCCGCTTCAGCCCCCGGCTCAGCAGCAGGTTGGCAAAGCGATTGGCCTTCTTGTCGAACTGGCCCCAGGTGATCTCACGGCGGTAGGGCTCGTCGGGGCGGCTGCGCTCAATCAGGCTGTACTCCCGCCATGTGGTGGCCCGGTCCCGCTCCTCTGACGGGTTGATCTCCACCAGCGCCGTCTCGTCCCGGTACAGCCGGGCATTTCGTTCCAGGAAATCCGTAATTACCATAATAAGGAGTCCCCTCTCTCTCCCACGGCGGTATGTCCTGGGAGAATCATGGATTTTTTTCCATTTCGCTTATTTTACCGCTTTAAAGGAGCGAAGTCAAGAGGCGGTCTTTCCATCCGCCATGTTTTCTCTCCATCCCGGCGGCCAACACCGCAAAACGCAGAAAGCGGCATGCCGCCGGTCCGGACAGGACCGGCGGCACACCGCTTGCTGAATATTCGCCTTTTCCAAACCGTCCGGCATCCGTTACAGCACTTCCCGAATCGCCTGCTCCAGCTCCTCCCTGCTGGGGATGAGGGAGGAGAATTTCAGCTTGCCGTTGATGTAGATGCTGGGCAGATTCTTGACCCCCATCCTGATGCAGCGGGCGATGTTCTCCTTTTCGGTGAACTTGTACTCCACCATGTCAATGGCGTCGCCGAACTGCTCCTTGGCCGCCACGGCGGCCCCCATCATGTAGGTGCAGGCCGCACAGGTGGCGCTGTCCAGGGTGAACACCTCCACAAGGGGCTTGGTCAGGTGCTCATAGTCGGGCAGCTCCACATCCATGTCAAAGGTGCCGGACATATAGTCCTCCACCATCTTGCGCACGCGCTCGGTCTCCAGCACTGCCTGGGCCACGCCGATGGCGTTCTCCACCGGCACCCCATAGGGCATGTCGCAGCCGGGTGCAACAATAAAGTTGCGGTACTCCGTCAGCTTGGCCAGCAGGTCCACCACGTACTTCATGTTGTCCTGCTGGGTGCCGTGGAGCATGACGGTGGTCAGGGGGATATTGCCGCCGATGGCCACATTGTACTTGTCGGTGGTGGCTTTGGCGGCAATGATGTCCACGTTCTCATCCACGAAGATGGAATCCGGGTTGGTCTGGCACATCACCTCGATATTGGGGGTGGCGTTGCCGCAGACAAAGAAGGAGGAGAACGCGCCTTTGTAGCGGATGTAGTCAAACAGCGCGGTAAAGGGGGCGGAGAGGAACTGGGTAAAGTGGGCGCTGGAGATCTGGGACACCAGCGGGTCCACCACAGCGATGACGTCCATGCCCGCATCCACATAGTAATCTATCATCCGCTTGCCGCACTCCATGCAGTAGCCCAGCAGCTCGGCCACATAGTCCTCTTCGTCGTACATGTCCATCAGCAGGTTGTTGCCCCGGAGATGGAACGCCAGGGTAAAGGGGCCGCAGATCAGGCCGTACAGCGCGGTGGTGTCCCCCACTTCCTTCTTCATGCGGCGCATGGCGTTGAGCACGATGGGCAGCCGTCCCTGGTCCGGTCTGGGCAGCTTGCACCGGCAGGGCACGGTCATGGTGTCCGCCAGGGGGTGGCTGGACACGCTGGGGAGCGTTCCCTCTTTCCAGGTCAGCTCACAGCCCAGAAGCTCAGCCTCCAGCTGCAGGTCGAACATCACCGGCTGTCCGTCAGGTCTGTACAGACGATTTACCTCCAGCAGGGACTTGACCAGCGTGTCCTCATCGGTCAGCACCTGGGTGGCGTCTGCTCCAATCAGCAGTCCCGCATGGACCCCGGCAAAGGGCACCCAGGGGGCACGGGGTGTTTTCTCATGCCGCAGGGCGGCAAACAGCAGTTCTTTGGGCGTCATTTGCTCTGCACACCTCTTCTTTCTCCAAATGATTGTCGGTCCGGTTATGTACTGATTAGCAGCTCCCGGAGCACAGCGCCACGGCGGTATCCGCTGCGGTGGCCCCGTCCGGCGTGTACTTGTCCGCGCCAATCTGCTGGCAGAACGCCTCGGTCACGGGCGCTCCGCCTATCATGATTTTCACCTGGTCCCGGATTCCGGCGGCCTCGGCGGCCTTGACCACGTCGCCCATCACCGACATGGTTGTGGTCAGCAGGGCGGAGCAGCAGATGATCTGGCAGCCCTCGTTCTTCGCCGTCTCCACATAGGTCTCAGGTGCCACGTCCACGCCCAGGTCGATGACCTCAAGGCCCTTGCCCTCCATCATCATCTTCACAAGGTTCTTGCCGATGTCGTGCAGGTCACCCCGGACGGTGCCGATGCACACCTTGCCGCTGGCCTTTACCCCGTTTTCCATCAACAGCGGCTTGAGCAGCTCGGAGCCCGCGTTCATGGCACGGGCCGCCACCAGCACCTCGGGCACGAAGATCTCGTTGTTCTTGAACTTCTCGCCGATGACGGACATGCCGCTGAGCAGGCCCTCTTCCAGTATCTGCTGTGCGGGAATCCCCTGGTCGATGGCCTGCTGTACCAGCTCCTTCACGATTTTCGCTTTGCCGCGCTGCATGTTCTCAGAAATATCAGTCAGAATGCTCATGGTTCTCTCCTCCAAATCAACAGTGATGCGCTTTCACCCGGCGGGGTGGTACTCGCTGCACGCCTCCACATAGGCCCGGATGTTCTCCCAGGGCACCTCGGGCTCCAGCAGATGGGTGGGCGCCACAAAGAGGCCGCCCTTGGGTCCCGCAATGTCCAGATGCTTCTTGACCACAGCTTTCACCTCTTCCGGTGTACCGAAGGGCATCACGCTCTGGGTACCCACTGTCCCGTGGAATGCAACCTGGTCGCCGTACTTCTCAAAAATCTCCCCAAAATCCATGCACTCAGGCTGGATGGGGTTGAGCACGTCAATTCCGGCCTCAATCAGGTGGGGAATCAGTGGCTCCACATAGCCGCAGGAGTGGTAAAACACAATGATGTTGGGATTGATGGCCTTGGCCGCGTCGATGACCCGCTTCAGACGGGGCTTGAGCCAGGTGACATACATCTCCTCGCTCATCATCAGGCTCTGCTGCATGCCCACGTCATCCCCCAGGTAGAGGATGTCCACGCCCGCTTCCGCGTACAGCTTCGCTCTCTGGACAGACATCTCCGTGACCCGGTCCAGAATGGCCTCCGCCATCTCTTCATCGCACATCATGTCCATCATCAGCGGCTCCATGCCCCGGATGTACCAGGACGTCTCCCAGACAGTGCACTGCATATTGCCCACCGAGGCAAGCCCACGGGCGTGAAGCGCATCGGCATACTCCCGCAGGTTGGGGTTTTTCTCTTTGGAGTAGGTTGGCAGCGGATACTCCTCCAGCACATCTACGGACTCGGCCTCCCGCAGGGGGCAGAACATCTGGGTCATGTGCATGGAGGTAGGCGTGGCCCGGTGGCCTACCCCCCACTCGTCCAGCTCCTCGCACTGGATATGGTTCTGTTCCGCGTGGTAGGGCAGAAAACGGCTCCGGTCATCGTCATCCGGAATCAGGTCGGGAAGCCGGCGCCACGGCATGGAGAAGTAATCCATGTAATCCACGTCTTCTCCCACATCTTTATGGAACTGCTCCTCCAGACTCCGGCACAGGAAAAACTCACAGGGCACCCAATCATAGCCCTGCTTTCTAAGCAGCCCCAGCAAATTCTCTCTCGGTGTCTTCATATTGTTTTCCTTCCCTGCGGCAGCTCCGCATTCTTTCTGGAAAAACTATATCATTGATTCCATTAGCACACTTCTATTAAACCGGCACAATTATCTTACTTTTTATATATTTTTGCACTCATTTTTTGCTGTCCATGTCTGTCAGAGATTCCCTCTTTTTTTACTTTTGCTCTCTTCTTTTCTGTTTTTACTGCGTTTTCTCTCTATTTTATCAAATCACAACACTTTTTACTTTATTTTTTGCCCATTAAATTTCTTTTGTCAGAAGAGGTTTTTTCTTTTTTCCTATTCCTTCAAAAGCTTTTTTGCTATAATACAGCAGAGCTTTCCATGCCCTGCGATTTGATTTCACTTGCTTGGAGGAATTCTGATGGCTTCCGCGCTCAGCTGGCACTCCCCATCGAAGGAAAAGAAGCTTCTGGACAACGCATCCCTGCAGACTCTGCCGGTGGGATACCACTGCTCCACCCATCTGCACCGGACAATGGAGCTCTTCATCTGCCTCCAGGGCAAGCTGACCTTCTCCGTGCTCAACCTGACGCAGACCATTCAGCCCGGCGAGTATGTTGTGATTTTTTCCAACACCCCACACAGCGCCGCTGTCTGTGAGGAGGACTGCACCCTCCTTCAGATACACTTTCACAGCCGCGTCCTTCTGGACATGCTCCCCCAGGTCAACCAGTCTGTCCTCTCCCTCCCCTTTATCCTGGAAATTATCCTTGGAAAGCGGAAATACTTCAAGGGTCAGAACACCGTCTTTCTCCAATCCTGCGTTGAGGGAATCCGTGCCGAGCTCTCCAATCCTCAGGAGTACTCTGACGATATGCTCTATTTCTACATGGCCCAGCTGAGCATCTTGCTCTCCCGGGACATGCGGCTGTCAGCCAGCAACCGCCTGTATGAAAACCCCCACCTCATCAACGCCACGCTGTACATTGATCAGCACTATATGGAGAAGCTCTACATCCAGGACATCGCCGACCATGTGAACATCTCGCCCCGCTACCTCAGCAAGCTCTTTGATGTCAATTTCGGAATGGGCGTAGCGGCCTATATCAATTTCGTCCGCATCGCCAAGTCAATTGAGCTGAAAGACGAGCACCCGGAATACCCCATGCTCTCCCTGGCGCTGGACACCGGCTTTTGCAGTCAGCAGCATTTCTCCAAAATCTTCAAGGAAGTGATGGGCGTCTCCCCTTCCAATTACTTCTCGCTTATGCATCAGATTCAATAGCTGAAGCCAGCTGCAGGCGGCTGACTGGTTGAGGCAGCAGCACGGAATGTCTGGGAGTGCCTGCGGTATCAACGTTTTCCGGACAGCAGACAACTTGTATTGGACACCCTTGCGGGCGGCTGTT
>CABIYL020000007.1:66807-106216 GCA_902362925.2 Clostridiales bacterium
TGGAAAAGCCCAGGTGCTCAGCAATGGACTTTAGCGATTTGTCGGTGACTTCAAGCAGCCGCTTTGCCTCATCAATCTTCATCTGGGTGATGTATGCGTTGACACTCATGCCTGTCTCCGCTTTGAAAACGGAGCAGAGATAGGTGCGGTTTCGGCTCAAATGCTCAGCCAGCTGCTCTGTTGTGATCCGTTCGTCGATATGCTGCAGAATATACAGTCGGGCGTCGCGAATCAGCTTTCGGCCGGATTCGCCGCATTGCAGTGCAGCAACCCGCTCGGCGAACTCTATGGTCATCTGCATGGAGAGGCGCACCAGGCTCTCATAGCTGCTCATAAGCTCCGCTTTTTGAATGAATAAATCGCTTAATATAAAGGCGGTTTCCGTATCCATCCCGCCCCGGATGGCAGCACGGCTGGCCAGAGTCGCGGTGACAATCAACAGATTCTTCTGCTGGCGCAGGGTATCCTGCGCCATTTTCCCTGCCCGGCCCACCGGAGCTATTCGGAACATCTTCTGCAGCTCATCGGGCCTGCCATGCTCAATATTGGACATCAGCTCCTGCTCCAGCTCGAACGTATTGTGATTGGCCACATTTCCCTCGCTGACATTGGAGATCGCCGGCTTCCGCATTCTGGACACCGCTTCCGCATCCAGCTCGTTTGTCAGCAGGCTGCTGATTTCAATTTTCTCATCATTGATGAAATACGCGAACGTACAGAGTATCTGCAAAAAATTCCGCAGAGGATAATTGGGAATGGCCCGCAGATAATTCAGCAGCTCCACAGACCGGCTCGGGGATTCACCCATGGACAGGAGAATCTCTCTGGCAGCCCGGTTATCCAGTGGAATCTGCGTCACCGGCCCGAGCATGAAGCTGATAGGCTCACTTTTTACCCGAAACAGGCCGAAGAAGAGGAAGGAATCTGTCATGTAATAGCTGACGCTGGCCGGATTGCGGAAAATATTTTCCTCCTCCAGAATCGCCAAATCCGGCTTGAATTTATTGATGTGAAACAGCTTGATGAACTTTTCATTGCAGTATACACGCACTGGGATGCCTGAGAGATCCGCCAGCAGCATTGCCATGTATTCAAAATCAATCATCTTCCCATCCCCTTCAAAATTTATTTCATATATTACACTATATCAGACAAAATCGCAACACAAGAGGGAGAAAAAATGTTAGGATATGGACAGTTTCTTGTGAATAATCACAAAATGAAAGGATGCGGGAAAATGGCAAAGCAAACAGCATTGGGCAACCCGGCATTGGGGAGCAGGATCAGGGGCGACCATGTGACCAGGAAGGAGAAGTGGTTGGGCTATTTGCTGGGACCCGCCGGCGCGCTGCTCCTGAACTCTGTACTGGCTTCCTATCTGAACGTGTACTACACGGACGTTTTGAAGCTGACCTCTGTTTGGGGCGGAGCCTTCCTGATGGTCTTCCTCATCGTTTCCAAAATCATTGACGCCATCACCAACGTCATCATGGGGCAGATTATTGACCGCACACGCACCAAGCAGGGCAAAGCCCGCCCCTGGCTGCTGCTGTCCGGCTTCCTTATGGCCATCACCGGGATTCTGTTGTTCGTTGTGCCCCAGGCCAATGAAACCGTAGAAGTGATTTGGGTCATGCTGTCGTACAATCTGTTCTACTCCTTTGCATATACAATCTACAACATGAGCCATTCCCTGATGGTGCCGCTGTCCACCCGGAATGTGACGGAGCGAGGACAGCTTTCCGTATTCAACAATATTGCAAGCGTGATGATTGGCGGCATGATTGTGGCGCTGGTGTTCCCCATGGTCATCATCCCCGCCCTTGGCGCAAACAAGAGCGCATGGATCTCCGCCATGAGCATTGTATCCCTGATTGCCCTGCCGCTGACGCTGGTGGAATACTACTACACCAAGGAGCGGATTACCGAGGAGTCCGCCGGAGGGGAAAAGGCCTCTGTGCCCTTTATGACCCAGCTCAAGGCGATTTTTACCGACAAATACTGGCTTCTGATGTTCTTCTACATTATCGTCTACAATTTTGGAAGTCAGCTCAAGAACATGGGCCTGGTGTATTACTGCAACTATGTCCTGGGCAGCTATAACGACGGCATCACGCAGACGCTGGTTTCCGCTCTGGGCGGCATCCCCATGGGCATCGGTATTTTCGCGGTGTGGCCCTTGGCGAAGAAGTTCGGTAAACGCAATGTGACGATGGCGGGCTTTGTGCTCTATGTGGCAGGCGGTCTCGTCTGTCTGGCCGCCCCCAAAAACATGGTGGTGGTGCTCATCGGCCAATTCATCAAGAATACCGGCGGTCTGCCCTGCGCCTATGTGTCAGCGCCCTGTTTGCGGATGTGCTGGACCATCTGGAATGGAAAAACGGCTTCCGCAGCGACGGCCTCTGCGCTTCCGTACAGTCCGTCGTTCTGACCGCCGCAGCGGGCTTTGTCAGCGGTGTGTTCAATATCCTTCTGGCAAAGACCGGGTATATCGCGCCTGTGTATGACGCCGCCACCGGCATCACCAACGCCTTTGTCCAGCCTATCGCGACCCAGAATGCGATTACATTCTGCTTTGTAGGTTTCGAAGTCATCACCGGCATCATTTTAATCGCATTGCTGTTTGGTTTGAAAGTTGAAAAAACCATCGACCAGGAGCAGGCCGAAATCGAAGCGAGAAAAGCCAAATAAGGAGGCACTGATCGATGAGAGCAATCAGGCTGAAAACAGAATACCTGACCAACCCGGTAGGGATTGACATTGTAAACCCCCGCCTCTCGTGGAACTGTACGGACGGGAAAAAGCAGTCCGCGTATGAAATATGTATCCGTGACGAGCTCGGAACCGAAATCTGGAACAGCGGAAAGGTCAGCTCGGCGCGCATGACCGGAATCTCCTGCGGCATCCCCCTTCACAGCCGGGATATCCGCCGCTGGAAGGTGCGGCTGTGGGACGAAACGGATGTCCCCGGTCCGTGGAGCGAGGAGGCGTCCTTTGAGGTTGGTCTGCTGCATGAATCGGATTGGCGCGCCGCATGGATCACAGGGGATTACCGCGCGCGGAAAAAGGAACGGTATCCTGTGGACTGCTTTCAAAAGCGGTTCTCCGTCCATAAGCCCCTCCGCAGAGCGCGCCTCTATGCAACCGCCTGCGGCGTCTATGAAGGCGCACTGAACGGGCAGCGTATCGGCAATTACATTTTGGCCCCCGGCGTATCGGAGTTTACCAAACGCCTGCAGTATCAGACGACCGATGTTCTTCCGCTTTTGAAAGAGGGCGAAAACACGCTGACCTTTCAGCTGGCAGACGGCTGGTTTCGGGGAAGCGTCGGCGCATGGGGCTCCAAGTGGCAGTACGGCGTGGAGACCAAGCTGCTGGCTCAGCTGGAGCTGACCGATATGGACGGCAGCGTAACGACCATCTGCACCGACGGCAGCTGGTGCTGGTCCAACGACGGCCCCATTCGTTTTGCGGACAACAAGGACGGAGAAATCGTAGACGCGCGCATGCTCCCCAGCTATGACAAAAAGGCACGGGTTACCAGTTATGACGTCATTCCCACCAGCGCCAACAGTCCCGACCTTGTGGAGCAGGAGCGGTTTTCAGCAAAGCTGCTTGTCACGCCCAGCGGGAAAACCGTACTTGACTTTGGGCAGAATATTGCGGGCTATCTGTCCTTCAAGCTTCAGGCAAAGGCCGGTCAAAGGATTTCTCTCCGTTTCGGCGAGATGCTGGACAGCCGGGGCGAGTTTACCCAGAAGAATATCCAGTGCAGCAACAAGAAGATTACAACGCCCCTGCAGCAGGTGTGCTATACCTGCTGTGACGGGGTGAATGTGTATAAGCCCCGTTTTGCGATTTTTGGTTTTCAGTATGTGCTGGTTGAAACAGATGTGCCGTTTGCCCCGGAGGACTTTACCGCCATTGCGGTCTATTCCGATTTGGAGCAGACCGGCTTCTTCCACTGTTCGGACGACCTGATTAACCAATTCGTGGACTGCACCCTTTGGTCGGCAAAGGACAATTCCGCGGATCTGCCCACGGACTGCCCTACGCGGGAGCGCCACGGCTGGACCGGCGACGCGCAGATATTCTACAACACAGCGGGCTACTTATTTGACTATGCGGCCTTTGCCCGGAAATTTGTCCGGGGCATGGTGGATACCCAAAAGAAAAACGGATGCTATAAGCAGATTGTTCCCACAGGGGGCATCGACGCCTATATGTCCCCCATGGACGGGTCTGTGGGCTGGTCGGACGCAGGCGTCATGATTCCCTATCGCCAATGGAAGCTGTACGGCGACGTGTCAATCATTCGGGACAACTACGATTCCATGTGCCTATATGCCCGCTTCATGATCCGCCGCTGCGGGAAATGGTATATTACCGCAAAGCCGCTCCATGTAAAGAGCCAATACAAAAAATACATTGTAAATTGCGGTCAGGCATACGGAGAATGGGCTGAGCCGGAAGACGTCCGGCCTTTCCATTGGACCGATATGTCCTGTCCGCACCCGGAGGAGGCCACGGCCTACACCAGCTATGTCATGGGCCTGATGGCAGAGATAGCGGACCATCTGGGCAAGACAGAGGACGCAAAGCTCTTTGGGCACTATCAGGAGCTTACAAAACGGGCATATCAGGATCTCAGCCGGACCAAACAGTTTACCCTGGATACGGATCGGCAGGCCCGTCTTGTACGCCCGCTGTATTTCGGTCTGCTGGATCAGGAGCAGCGCGCGTTTGCCAAAGCCCGTCTGATAAAAGCCCTGGACCACTACGGCTGGCGCCTGGGCACCGGCTTTTTGTCCACGCCGCTCATCCTGGACGTTCTGACGGACATCGACCCGGAATACGCCTACCGGCTGCTGGAAAATAAGCAGATGCCCGGCTGGTTGTTTATGCCCCTCAACGGCGCTACCACCGTCTGGGAGTCCTGGGAGGGTATTTCCCAACGGGATATCGCCTCTTCCCTCAACCATTACTCAAAGGGCGCTGTGTGCGAGTGGATTTTCCGGACCATGTGCGGCATCCGTGTGGCGGGAGAAAACCGATTTGAGATTGCCCCTTGCCCGGGCGGCTCTTTAACCCACGCGGCATTCACCTATAAAAGCGTGTACGGTGAGGTGTCCAGCCGCTGGGAAAAACGAGATGGTCGGATTTTCTATACCATCACCATTCCCACAGGCACAACCGCCGTTATCCGGCTTCCCGGCGGAAAGGAGACGTCGGCAGAGGCCGGAACCTATACCTATCAGGAGGTGGACAAATGACGGCAGACGAAATTCTGAAGCAGTTATCCCTGGAGGAGAAAATTGCTCTGGGGAGCGGGGCAAATTTCTGGCAGACCAAAGGCTTGCCCCAATACGGAGTCCCCTCCCTGTTCATGTGCGACGGCCCCCACGGCCTGCGGAAACAGGAAATAACAGCGGGCGGCACCGATATGCTGGGCATCAACGAGTCTGTCCCATCAACCTGTTTCCCCTCCGCATCCCTGAGCGCCTGCAGCTGGGACCCGGAGCTTCTGAGCCTGGAGGCCGCCGCAATCGCTGAGGAAGCCGCCGCCCTCCATGTGGGACTGGTGCTCGGCCCCGGCGCCTGCATGAAGCGCAACCCGCTATGCGGCAGAAACTTCGAGTATCTGTCCGAGGACCCGTTTCTGGCCGGAAAGCTGGCGGCTGGCTTTATCCGCGGCGCCGAGGGCAGCGGAATCGGAACCAGTCTGAAGCATTTTGCGGCCAACAACCAGGAATACCGCCGCTTCCTGTCCTCCAGCCAGATGGATGAACGGACCCTCCGGGAGCTCTACCTGCCGGCGTTTGAAATTGCGGTAAAAGAGGGAAAGCCCTCCAGCGTCATGTGCGCCTACAATCAGGTGGACGATATTTTCTGCGCCTCCAACAAGCGGCTGCTGACGGACATTCTGCGGACGGAATGGGGCTTCGGCGGTGTCGTCGTGACGGATTGGGGCGCGCTACACAACCGCACGGAGAGCTTCCGGGCAGGCTGTGATCTGGCAATGCCCGGCGGCAGCGGCTATGGCGAAGCGGAGGCTCTGCAGGCCGTAAAAGACGGCACACTGCCGGAAGCCCAGGTAGACGCCTGTGCCCGCCGTGTGCTGGAGCTGCTTTTGAAGGAAGCATGGGTGCAGCAGGATACCCCGCCGGTGGATCTGGAGGCCCATCACGCCCTTGCCGCAAGGGTTGCTGCGGAGAGCATTGTGCTGCTGAAAAACGAGGCGCACATTCTGCCCTTTGCCGCTGGTACCCGGGTTGCCCTGATCGGCGCCATGGCGGAAACGCCCCGGTATCAGGGTGCTGGCTCTTCCCACATCAATCCTACGAGGTTGACCTCCCTTCGGGACGCTCTGCCGGATGCGCCATATGTCAAGGGCTGTGAGAAAGACGGCTCTGCCGACGATGCTTTGATTGCAGAAGCGGCCGAGGCCGCAAAGACCGCTGAGGCCGTCGTCCTCTGCGTGGGTCTGCCGGATACCTATGAGTCAGAGGGCTTTGACCGGGAAAATATGAAAATGCCCGACGGACATAACCGGCTGGTCGAAGCGGTGGCAAAGGCAAACAAAAATACTGTGGTAGTGCTGATGTGCGGCTCTGCGGTTGAAACGCCGTGGGCAGACCAGGTGAAAGGCATCCTGTTTGCCGGACTCTCCGGGCAGGCTGGCGGCACGGCGATTGCCGACGCGTTGTACGGCCGGGTAAATCCCAGCGGCCGCCTTGCGGAAAGCTGGCCGATGCGCTACGAGGACTGCCCCAGCTCGGCCTGCTATGGCGAGGGCTTCACCGACGCGGAATACCGGGAGGGTATTTTTGTCGGATACCGCTACTACGACAGCGCAAATGTTCCCGTTCGCTTCCCGTTTGGCTATGGTCTGAGCTACACCAGCTTTGCCTGTTCTGATCTGCATGTCACCGGCGATACCGTAACGGTCAGGGTTGCAAACACAGGCAAATGCGCAGGCAGCGAAGTGGTGCAAATGTACATCCGTCCGCCCAAGGGGGCGCTCTCCCGCCCTGTACGGGAGCTGAAAGGGTTTGCAAAGGTATTCTTGGCGCCTGGAGAAGAAAAAACAGTCTCCATGCCGCTCAATGACCGCAGCTTTGCGGTTTGGAACAACGGCTGGAGCGTACAGAAAGGCACCTATACCATTGAAGTCCATGGCCTGACCGCTGACATCCACCGGAACGGCGTGGATATTCCGGCTCCCCCCTGGCAGGCAAACAGCTGGTACGAAACCCTGTCAGGCAAGCCCTCACAGGCCCAGCTGGAGGCCATGCTCGGACACAGCCTGCGTAAGCGCACCCTGAAAAAGCGGCAATTCACCATGGACAACACCATCAGTGAGATGAAGGACTACTCTCTCATCATGAAAATCATGTACGCCTCCACCGTCAGTGTTATCAAGAAAGGGCTGCCCGATGGGGCAAGCGAGGATTCGCCGGAGCTCAGGATGATGATTGCATCGTCCTGTGATACGCCGTTAAGCAGCGTAATCTCCACCGCCGGCATGCCGCCCTGCATTTTCGAAGGGCTTCTGGACATGGCCAACGGTCACTACTTCCGGGGTATCAAGCGGATGATTACCGGCCGCAGGAGGCGCTCATGAGTTTTTTGCACAGCCTATACGCTTACATCATCCGTCAGAGCAAGCACACATACGACCCCCAAAGGCCGCCGGACTATCAGGCCCGGCGCATTGCGGAGGAAACGCAGGGCAAGGCCAACAGCAGATTACCCAGGGGGATTCTGGCCACGCCGATTCATCTGAACGGGGTCAGGGGTGAGCTGCTGCAGGGCGCCGGAAGTGCGGATAACCTGTTGTTCCTCTATCTCCACGGCGGTGGGTTTGTGGGCGGCAGCTATGCCACCAAGCGGATGTTTACCGGATTTCTTGCCGATATGTTTCACTGCCCTGTTGCGGCCATTGATTATCGGCTTGCGCCGGAATTTCCATATCCAGCCGCAGTTGACGACTGTTTTGCCGCATATCAGGCGTTATGCTCCCGATATGCACAGGTCGTCCTGGTGGGCGAAAGTGCAGGAGGCAATCTCGTTCTGGCCACGGCGCTCCGCGCCATGGACGCCAATCTGAAGCTGCCCGCAGCAGTCATCGCCTTATCCCCTGCAACGCAGTTCTCCGCAGACCTTGCCAGCTACCGCCGCAACGCAAAGACTGACTGTATGGTAAATGAGAATCTGAATCTTGAAGTCCGAAACACCTATCTCAGAGGAGTTGACCTGAAAAATTCAGCATATGCAGAGCCTCTGTACAGGGAGCTGTCCGGTTTCCCGCCTACGTTTATCAGCGTATCAGGCAGCGAGGTACTGCTGGATGACTCCATTCTGTTTTATCAGAAGCTGCGGGACAGCGGCGTCTCCTGTAAGCTGGACGTCATGCCCCGGCTGATGCACGCTTTTGCCATATTCCCGCAGTTCCCCGAGAGCAGACAGGTCTGGAACGAAATCCGGGATTGGCTGTACAGTTCTATAAAAGCGGATTCCCGTCCGCTTTGAAATCAATGGGCTCAATTCATGCGCTGTCCAGCGGCAAGGAAGAAATATAAGTCGTCCGGTGCGGATACCCACGCCGCCCTCAGACGGCTGAAACCCGTCCCCCTGTCCCTCCGCTGCCGGCAGGAGACAATGTGAGCGGACATCGACCAGGTGTTAAAGTCCACTATGGACTGCGAAAAAATGTAACGAACAGGAGAGAATGAGAACATGCGAGACATTCTGACAGCCCCATTCATGGTAGAGATGATTCGAACCGCCACCAATATGTACAATCACGGCTGGGATGAGCGGAACGGCGGCAACATCAGTCTGCTTTTGGATGAAGCGGAAGTGGCCGAATATCTGGACACTACCAAGGTCATCCGGGAAATCCCCACCGGCTTTGAGGCCAGGGAGTTAATCGGGAAATACTTCCTCGTCACCGGAACGGGCAAGTACTTCAAAAACGTCCAGTACGCTCCGGCGACAAATCTGGGTCTGCTTCGCATCGGCGCTGACGGCCGGACGGCTGAGCTGCTGTGGGGCTACGACGACGGCGGCAAGTTTACCAGCGAGCTGCCCGCCCACCTGATGAGCCATATGGCCCGGCTGAAGGTAAACCCCAGCAACCGTGTGGTGATGCACAGCCACCCCGGCAAGCTTCTGGCCATGACCTATGTCCATGATCTGGACGAGAAGGCCTTTACCCGGACCCTGTGGCAGATGTGCACTGAGTGCATTGTGGTGTTCCCGGATGGCGTGAACGTCCTGCCCTGGATGCTCTGCGGTACAAACGAGATCGGCGAAGCCACTGCCGAAAAAATGGTCACCGCCCGGCTGGTGGTCTGGGCTCAGCACGGCATCTACGGTGCCGGAGCCGATCTGGACGAGACCTTCGGCCTTATCGAAACTGCCGAAAAGGCCGCTGAGATCTATATGTCCATTGCCCATCTGCCCATCAAAAATACCATTTCCGATGAACAGATGTGGCTGCTGGCGGAACGCTTCAATCTCACACCCCGGGAAGGGTATCTGAACCGATAAAAGCAGGGCGCCAATGTGTTCCGCTGGCATACCGTTGGAACGCCGCAGCGGCCATCAAATGAAAAATGCAATTTTCTCCATGTAAATGTTCTGGTTCAGGCCCGCAGGGCCAATAAACAACAGAGCACACCGGCCCGTGACAATGGGCCGGTGTGCTCTCTTTTCTTTTCCGTTGAAATAGCGGCAGATATCAAGGATTTTGCGCATTTGCTCTGCTTTACCGGTGCAGGGGCTGCGCTTGCATGGATGGCCTGGTCAAAATGCCTCCGTTTTTTACAGAAAGGCTCCCTGCAATTTACATAAAAATCGGGGCGTCGTCCTCCGTAGCCTCCAGGAGAAAACTGACCGGACGAAAACCATCATTGCAGGAAGCGATAAACGCCTTCGGGTCTTTCAGCTCCCCGTTGTAGAAGTTTCCGCCGCCATGGGCCAGCGTCATGGCGTACTCCATCATGGACTTCCAGGCGTTGTCGCACATACCTTCGGGCTTCTGCCAGCCGTTGGTGTAGTAGACCTGACCGGGCTGGTGATAATCGCAGGGACGCAGCCCGGGGGATGCGTATTTCTCCACCAGGTCTTCATTCCAGGCACATTTCAGAACGGTAATCCTGACACGCTTCATGGTAACATCCTCCTGATTCAGGAAGGGGGCGCCATAAAAGGCGCCCCCTCTTCCTCAACTTAAATTTTACGGCCCACCTTGTTGCCGTCTGCAACAGCGTGCAGAATGTTGCCCGGACTCTTTCTGGCGTCGCCAATCAGATAGAGCTCCTTGCCGCAATCCTTCAGCGCTGTATAGAGGGCGTCGTTGGCGGCGTATCCCACAGCCAGCACCACCGTGTCGGCGGGCAATTCGCTCCGGGTGCCGTTGGACTCGATGACCACAGTGTGTTCCCTGATCTCCTTCACACTGGTGGAGACGTGAATCTCCGCCTTGTAGTAGTTGAGCAGATCCTGGAGCATGAGGACCACAGCGGCGGAAATCGCCTCGGTGCCGCCGGAGACGAGACCGTCCAGGCATTCCACCACAGAGACCTTTTTGCCGTCCCGCAGCAGCTCATAGGCCACCTCGCAGCCCACCTGGCCGCCGCCGATGACCACCACGTTCTGTCCCACAGGCGCCTTTTTCAGCAGCACATCCACAGCGGTCATGACATTTGCACCGTGGACGCCGGGGATGGGCGGAATCTTGGCCTTGGCGCCGGTGGAGACCACCAGCACATCGGCATCCAGGGCGGCGGCCTGCTCGGGGGTGATGCTGCAGTTCAGCTTTACCTCCACGCCGGTCTTTTGCAGCTCATGCTCAAACCACTTCAGCAGTCTGCGGGATGCGGCCTTGTAGTCGGGGACATTGGCCGCCAGTGTGGCGCCGCCCAGCTGGGCCCCGGCCTCATAGATGGTGACTTTGTGGCCACGGGCCGCCGCGATGCGGGCGGCCTCCATGCCGGCAATGCCGCCGCCGATGACAGCCACCTTCTTCGGCGTTTCCGCCGGAGTCAGCGCTTCCTCCGCCTCGTGGAAGAGGTCGGCGTTGACGGCGCAGAGCATGGTCTGACCGGCAAAAATACGTCCGATACAGCCGGCGTTGCAGCCAATGCAGGGGCGGATCTCCTCGGCCTTGTCTGCGGCGGCCTTGTTGACCCAGTTGGGGTCTGCCAGCAGGGCGCGGCCGATGGCCACAGCGGTTACCTTGCCCTGGGCGATGGCGTCATTGGCCATCTGGGGCTGGAGAATCTTGCCCGGGCCGATGACGGGAATATGTACCTGGGCCGTCAGCGGAGCGAAATCGTCCAGCCACAGGCCCTCCTTGTGGTACATGGGGGGATACAGCCAGTGGAAGGAGTCGTAGGCGCCGTTGCCCATGAGGAAGGCATCGTATCCGGCCGCCTCCAGCTTTTTGGCCATGGCAATGGACTCTTCCACGTCCCGGCCGTACTCCGTGTAGACCTCTCCGGGCACGGCGGCCTGGCGCTCGGCACGCATATAATGCTTGGTGCCCAGGCGGCAGGTGACGGGATAGTCAGAGGCGGTCTCCTCTTTGATGCGTCTGACAATCTCGGTCAGCACCCGCAGCTGGCCGTCCATGCTGCCGCCGAATTCGTCGGTGCGGTGGTTGAACACATCGGTGGTGAACTGGTCGCCCATATAGCCGCCGTAGGCGCCGTTGATGTCGATGCCGTCGGCGCCGGCCTCATAGATCAGCTTCGCGCCGTCCACCACAGCCTGAATCAGGCCATAGACCTCTTCCGTGGTCATCTCCCGGCACGTTACCTCCGGCTTCCAGCGGTTGGGCCCTTCGCTGACCGCCACAGGCTGATCCTCCATGAAATCGGAGAAGGCCACGCGGCCAAGGCCAAACCAGATCTGCACAAACAGCTTGGTATCGTACTGATGCAGCGCCTGGGCCAGCTTGCGGACCTGTGCCACGAACCGCTCGGGGGCGGCGAAGGGCGAAATGGTGAAGGGGCAGCGCTCCAGATGGGCGTCGGGCACGTTGCCGCAAGTGAACACGGCGCCCACACCGCCTTTGGCCCGTTCCACGTAGTAATCAATCATCCGGTCGGAAATGACGGACTGTTCGTCGAACCAGCCGATGGACAGCATGGGGGACATGACGACTTTATTCTTGATCTCCACCTTGCCGATCCGAAATGGCTGAAACAACTCTGGGTATCTGTTTTCCATAGGAGCGACCTCCCCACAACGTTTTGAATGTGCTCAGAACGTGTTCTGAACGTATTCAAAATAGCACACTCGAATTTTTTTGTCAATCCCATCTTGTCCCAACAGCCGGAATTTCTTGCAGTTTTCCGGCGTGTGCTTTATACTAAACCATAAAGAAACGTGGAGCGTGGATCAGATGGATTACAGCAATTTTGAAACCAGAGATATGAAAAACCGGAAGCTGAAAGAGCATATCTTTCAGGTGGCCCTTTCCCTCATGCAGCAAATCGGGTACGACAACATCACCGTCCGCATGATCTGTCAGGAAGCAGGGATCTCCACAGGAATGTTTTATCAGCATTTTCATTCCAAAGAGGACATCCTGGCCTTTTATTACGACAAAGCCAAGGGCGACTTTGACGAGGTCATCAACCAGCAGCTGGCGGGACTGCCGCTGCCGGACCAGCTGGTGTCTTTTTACGTCTGGGTCTGCGGTTTTACCGCCGATCTGGGCGTGGACTTCTGCCGGAACTTTTTCAGCAGCAAGAATAAGCAGATGAACACCAATCTCTTCCACAATCAGATGATCGAGATGACGAACCGCTGCATTGAGTCCGCCTGCGAACAGGGCTTTCAGCTGAGCCCCGGTCGGACGCCTTACGCCGTATCCAAGGATCTGTGCGTGATGGTCAAGGGTGTCATTTTTGATTGGAGCGCCCACGAAGGCAGCTATGACATGGCGGAGTTCGCCAAAAATCTGCTGTCCCGCTGCATTCACGGGCTGCTTTAAAATAACAGGAACCACCGGTCTCCCACTCCCCTTCCATCACAGGGGACGCAGAACGGAGAATATTTAGGGGCTGCGGAATCCGGCGATTCCACAGCCCCTTTTCATTGCAAGATGCCGGTGTTATACGAAAAGGGCCTTGATTTCTCAAGACCCCCGGAGACGAAAAAATCCCGCTTTCCCCAAAATCTGCGCGAAAAGCGGGATATGACTAAAAATAAAAAAAGCTCGTCACAAACGATTACCGCTTGTGACGAGCTGGTGCGGATGGCGGGACTCGAACCCGCACGGCCGTGGGCCACTAGCACCTCAAGCTAGCCAGTCTACCAATTCCAGCACATCCGCATATTCTGTTTGGCTCTTACCGGAAGCCACTTGTTTATTATAGCGGCTGCTTCCCGATTTGTCAACTAAAATTTTTATATTTTTTCATTTTGTGATTATGTAAACAAGCGGGCGGAGCATCACGCTCCGCCCGCTGTTCCGCTGCGTCAATCAGATGTTGGCATCCAGGATGGCGGTGTAGGCCTCAGCGGGCATGACGCCCACCTTCCGGTCCAGCTCCTTGCCGTCCTTGAAGAAGATGACGGTGGGGATGCTCATCACGCCGTACTGCATGGCCAGGGCCTGCTCGTCGTCCACGTTGACCTTGCCGATGACAGCCTTGCCCTCGTACTTGTTGGCCAGGTCGTCAATCACGGGAGCCAGCATGCGGCAGGGACCGCACCAGGAGGCCCAGAAGTCCACCATGGTAATGCCGCCGGAGGTAATCGCCTTGTCAAAGCCTTCCTTGTTGAAGTGAATGGTCGCCATAATCAATACTTCCTTTCTTTCATCTCAATGTTTCAATGTTCTTTCTATGTTGAATGGGTTGTTTATCCGTTTTGTTCCCGGTCCAGCCGGTCCAGATACTCTGCCGCCCGGTGTCCGGCCACCTGGCCCTCCCCCACCGCTTTGGAAATCTGAAGGGGCTGACCGGTGCAGTCTCCGGCGGCAAACACGCCGGGGATGTTGGTGGCCATATCCCGGTCCACCGCGATATAGCCGTCCTTCAGCTCCAGATTGGGCAGCAGGTCGTTGGGCGCCACCGCCGAGCGCAGGATAAAGACGCCGTCACAGGGAAGCTCCTGGCCGTCCGCCTTTACGAATGTCACCTTTCCGTCGCCGCAGACCTCAATTTTGGCCGCCTTGACAAAGGGAATCTCCGGGTTCAGTTCCTCCGGTCTGACGGGAGCGGTATAGGTCACCCGGCACCCCAGGCCGTGGAGGTAGTTGGCCTCCTCGGGGGCCTCGGCGGACCGGCCCGCCACCACCACGTCACGGTTCCGGTAGAGCATGCCGTCGCAGGTGGCGCAGTAGCTGACGCCCGCGCCCATGTGCTCGGCCTCACCGGGGAACTTGGCCCGGCGGACTACTCCGGGTGCCAGCACCACCGCTCTGGCCTGGACCAGCTCGCTGCCTACTCCGATATAGAATGTGCCGTTCAGCGGCATGATATTCAGCGCCCGGCCGGTGACCCGCTCCACGCCCATAGCCTTGGCGTGGGCTTTGAACCGCTCCAGCAGCTCCGGTCCGGTGGCACCGTGGATGCCCAGGTAGTTGTCCACCCGCTCGGTCTTGCTGAGAGGACCGTCCCGGTCGTCGCCGCTGACAACCACCGCCGTCCGGTTCCGCTGTCTGGCCTGAACCGCCGCCGACAGCCCCGCAGGACCGCCGCCGATGACCGCGATATCATAAATCATGCTGATAGTCCTCCTCCCTGTCGCCGAAGAGAGCGGCAATCACCGCCGTGACGCCTGCCTGGTCGTCAATCTCGTAATAGACCTCGTTGCCGGAGCGGGACGCCTTGACAATCCCCGCCGCCTTCAGGCGCATAAGATGCTGAGAGATGCAGGACTGGGACTGGCCCACATCGGCCTCCATACAGCCCACGTTGCGGCAGCCGCACCGCAGCAGCCCCCGGACAATCTGCAGCCGTACCGGATGGGAAAGGGCCTTGAGCAGCGCCGCCTTCTCCTCGTAAATCCCGGTTGCGTCCGTCATGTCGTTCACCTCATATTCGTTTTTTCTAATATTATTATATTCTAATATTCTAATTTGTCAACAGGTTTTTTGAAAAAATTTTTTGTCCTGCCACAGCAAAACGAAAGCCGCCGCGCACACTGCGCAGCGGCTCACATTTTTATTATCAGACAAGCTTTTTCTTGTCTTCCTCGGTGATGGGACGCAGCACCCGGCAGGGATTGCCCGCGGCCACCACCCCGGAGGGGATGTCACGGTTGACCAGACTGCCCGCACCGATGACCACGTTGTCCCCGATGGTCACGCCCGGCACCACCGTCACTCCGGCGCCAATCCACACGTTGTTTCCCACCTTGATGGGCTTGGCGTACTCCAGGCCGCTGTTGCGGGTGTCGGCGTCGATGGGGTGTCCGGCGGTGTGGAACCCGCACTGGGGCGCAATGAACACATTATCCCCGAAGGTGATGCCGCCGCCGTCCAGAATCACACAGCCGTGGTTCATGTAGAAGTTCTCCCCGATGGAGATGCCGTAGCCGTAGTCGCACCAGAAGGGCTGCTCAATGCAAAACCGCTCCCCCGTGCTGCCCAGCAGCTCCCGCAGAAGGGCGTTCCGGCTGTCCCAGTCGGTGTACCGCATCTGATTGTAGGCCCAGCACTTGTCCTTGCAGGCCGCCCGGTCGGCAATCAGCTCCGGGTCGGTATCCGCCGCGTAGAGCTGGCCGCTCTGCATCTTTTCCTTTTCCGTCATAGTCACGCCTCCGTTCCTGCTTTCTCCGGTCCAACATACCGGTTTTCCCGGTATTTGTCAACCCCGCTCTTGGCGAAAAGGCCGCTGCCTGCTATAATAATACAAATACCATCTCAGCGAGGTGCGCCTATGGAAAGTCCCGCAGTCAGTATCATCGTCCCGGTCTACAACGTAAAGCCCTACCTGGAGAAATGCCTGTCCAGCATCCGGTTCCAGACCTGCCGGGACTTTGAGGTCCTGCTGGTGGACGACGGCAGCACCGACGGCAGCGCCGACATCTGCCGGTCCTATGTGGCGCTGGACAGCCGCTTCCGCCTGCTGACACAGGCCAACGCCGGCGCGTCGGCGGCCCGGAACCTGGGTATGTCCAAGGCCGCCGGGCGGTATCTCCAGTTCGTGGACGGGGACGACTGGCTGCCCACTGACAGCGTGGAGATTCTCCTCCACACCGCCGAGTCCACCGGCGCCGACCTGACGGTGGCCCACTTCTACCGGGTGGCCGGTGAGCGCTGCGCCGCCAGAGGACACATCCGTGATGAGCGCGTCATGACCCGGACGGAGTACGCCGATTACATGGTCAAAGCCCCCGCCAACTTCTACTACGGCGTCATGTGGAACAAGCTCTACCGCCGGGCCATTGTGGAGGCAAATCACCTGGAATGCCCCGCAGACGTGGCCTGGTGCGAGGACTTTCTGTTCAACCTGGACTATATCGCCTGCTGCCGCCTCATTGCGGCGGTGCCCAGGCCGGTGTACTACTACCGCAAGCGGGAGGGCAGCCTGGTGAGCACCCAGGCCACCCTGCGCAAGACCATCCAGACCAAGCGGCTCACCTTCAACGAATACAAGGACTTCTACCAGCAGCTGGACCTGTACGAGCGCCGGAAGGTCCGGGTCTACCGCTATCTCATCTCCTCCGCGGTGGACGGCTCCGTGGGTCCTCTGGGCCGCTCCCTCTCCCTGCCGCCCAAGGAGAAGCCCCCTGTCCGGCGCAAGGAGAAAAAGCAGGATTGAGTTTCCCCCCAGCCGCCGGAAAAACGGCGAACTGACAGGAGGTATGCTTTATGTCCAGGCAGAACAGTTCCGGACACCTGGCGGCTCTGTGCGCCATCACCATCTGGGGCGGCGCCTTTGTGGCCGCCCAGATAGCGCTGGAGGCCATGAGCCCCACCGTGCTCATGTTCCTGCGCATCACCATCGCCGTCATCGCCACCACCATCATCCACCCCCGTCCGCTGGGCTGGCTGGGCTGGAAGACCGAGGGGTATTATGTTCTGGGCGGACTGCTGGGCATCTTCTTCTACTACTACCTCCAGAACGCCGCCCTGACCTACACCAGCGCCTCCAACGTGTCGGTGCTGTGCGCCCTGGCGCCCATCGTCACCGCTCTGGCCGCTCCGCTTCTGCTCCGCACGCCCCGGCCTCACGGCCTGTTCTACTTTGGCTGCCTGCTGGCTGCCGCCGGTTCCGCCCTGACGGTGTACAACGGCAGCGCCGTGCTCCAGCTCAACCCACAGGGCGATGTGCTGGCCCTGCTCAACGCGGTGGTGTGGGGCCTGTATGCCATTGTCAGCAAGAAAATCAGCTCCTTCGGCCACCCCCTCATCCCCTCGGTGCGGAAAATGTTCGTGTATGCCCTGCTCTTCTCGGTGGTCCTGCTGCTGTTCCAAGGCGTGCAGGTCCAGCCGGAGCAGCTGGTCCGGTGGGATGTGCTGGGCTCCGTGGCCTATCTGGGCCTTCTGGGCTCCACGGTGTCCTACCTGCTGTGGAACTACGCCATTCACCGGCTGGGCTCGGTCCGTGCCACCACCTACATCTATCTGGAGCCCCTGGTCACCATGGCGGTGGCCGCCGCCATGCTGGGCGACTCCATCACCTGGATTGCCCTGCTGGGCGCGGTGCTCATCATCGGCGGACTGTTCCTCACCAAGCTGAAGCAGGCGGGCGCCTGATTGTCTGTATGAAAAAATCCCCGGTGCACGTGGTGCACCGGGGATTTTTTGTACTTAGTTCAGGAAGTCCTTCAGCTTCTTGCTGCGGCTGGGGTGACGGAGCTTTCTGAGGGCCTTGGCCTCAATCTGACGGATACGCTCACGGGTCACGTTGAACTCCTTGCCCACCTCTTCCAGGGTGCGGGTGCGGCCGTCCTCAATGCCGAAGCGCAGCTTGAGCACCTTCTCCTCTCTGGGGGTCAGGGTGCCCAGCACGTCCACCAGCTGCTCCTTGAGCAGGGTGAAGCTGGCGGCCTCGGAGGGCTCGGAGGCGTCCTCGTCGGGGATGAAGTCGCCCAGGTGGGAGTCCTCCTCCTCGCCGATGGGGGTCTCCAGGCTGACGGGCTCCTGGGCAATCTTCAGAATCTCCCGCACCTTGTCCACGGGCATGTTCATCTCCTCGGCAATCTCCTCGGGGCTGGGGTCATGGCCCAGCTCCTGGAGCAGCTGGCGGGAGACGCGGATGACCTTGTTGATGGTCTCCACCATATGGACGGGGATACGGATGGTACGGGCCTGGTCAGCGATAGCGCGGGTGATGGCCTGGCGGATCCACCAGGTGGCGTAGGTGGAGAACTTGTAGCCCTTGGTGTAGTCGAACTTCTCCACGGCCTTGATAAGGCCCAGGTTGCCCTCCTGGATCAGGTCCAGGAACAGCATGCCGCGGCCCACATACCGCTTGGCGATGGACACCACCAGACGGAGGTTGGCCTCAGCCAGACGCTGCTTGGCCGCCTCGCCCCGCCTGATGTCCTTCTTCAGGGCCTTCTCCTCCTCGGGGGTGAGGACAATGGGCTCACCCCGCTTCTCAGCCGCCTCAATCTCGGCCATCCGGGCCTTGGCGGCGTCTCCGGCGCCCATGTCCTGGGCCAGCTGGACCTCCTCGTCGGGATTCAGGAGGTTGACCTTGCCGATCTCCTTCAGGTACATACGCACGGGATCGTCGATGCCGAAGGAGTCCACCAGGGTGTTGGGGTCCACGATCTCCTCTTCGGGGATCTCCTCCAGCTCCTCCATGGGAGGCATGATATCGGCGTCCAGCTCGGGCAGATAGTACTCGCTCACGGTCTCGATGCCCAGGTTCTCCAGGACATCGTAGATCTTGTCCATCTGCTCGGACTCCAGCTCCATGCCCTCCAGCACGTCCATCAGCTCGTTGGTGGACAGGCTGCCCTTCTTCTTGGCACGCTCCACAAGCTCGGCCAGCTTCTCAGAGCCCTGGACGCCCTCCACAATCTTGCTGACCTCAATTCTGACCTGCTCTATTTTCTCCGCGCCGGAAATGACGGACTTGCCTTCCACAGCTATGCCCTTGGCGTCGTTCTTCTTTTTCTCGCTCATGTGCGGTCATCCTCCATATGCTTTTTCTTTCTGTGACTTCAGGTATTCTGTCCGTTGTACGCCTTTTTCTCCCGGAATTTTTCCCGGGCGGCCATGAGGGGGTCCGTCTGGGACCCGCCCGACCGCTTGGCGTACTCGGTGGCGATGATCTCTATGTAATCCGCCAGTGCCTTCTGACTGTGGGCCAGGGATTCAGGCTGGTCCAGTACGTGTACCAGATGGCTCATCTCATCGGCGGTCAATTCTCCGGTCAGGGCGGGCAGCTGAGTGCTTCTCCCCTCCTGCCAGCGCGTGCGCAGCATGCCGTACACCCGACCCAGCAGGGGCGAGGAGAACTGCTCCGGCTCCAGGGCGCCTGCGCTCTGGAACAGTCCCGGCTCCAGCAGCATCAGCCGGAGCACACCCTCTTCCGCACGGGCGGAGCGGATGTTCTCGTACCGCAGCTCCCGCTCTCTGGGCTGGAGCTGGGCGGCTGGGGTCAGGTCCTTCCGGGTCTGCTTCTTTTTGGCCTGCCAGGCCCGGTTCTTCCGGTACCGCTCCACCTCCTGGGCGAAGGCTGCGGCCGAAATGCCCCCGGCAGCGGCGGCCTTGTTGCCGTAAATTTCCCGCTCGATGGGGCTCTGCAGGGACGCCACCGTCTCCACCGCCTCCCGTAGGAAGGCCATGCGCCCCTCCTCGTCGGCCAGGCTGTGCTTCTGGAGCAGGGACTCCAGCCGGTAGTCGTTCTGCCCTGCGCTGCCGTTGAGGCATTTCTCAAAGGCAGCCGCGCCGAAGCGCTTGATGAAGTCGTCCGGGTCCTGCTTGAGGGGCTTGCCCTCGCTGTCGTAGGCGTTGGGCAGCTGGAGCACCCGGACGTTCAAATCCGCGTTCTTCAGGATGCCCAGCACCCGGTCGGTGGACTTTTTGCCCGCCGGGTCGTTGTCGTAGCAGAGCACCAGCTCCTTGGTGTACCGGGCCAGGATGCGGGCGTGCTCCTCGGTGAGGGCGGTGCCCATGGTGGCCACCACGTTGTCAAACCCGGCCTGATGGAGGGTGATGACGTCGATGTTGCCCTCCACCAGAATCAGATTGGGCCGCTTGGTATTCTTGGCGAAGTTGAGGGCGTAGACAAGCCGTCCCTTCTTGAATACCACGGTCTCCGGGGTGTTGAGGTACTTGGCCCCCTCCTCCCCCGGCAGGATACGGCTGGTGAACCCGGCCACGTCTCCCCGCACGTCAATGACGGGGAGCATGAGCCGGGCACGGAACTTGTCGTAAATGCCGCCGTTCTTGCCCGCCACCGCCAGGCCCGCGTCGATGAGCTCCATCTTGCTGTACCCCTTGGCGGTGAGGGCCTTGGTGAGGGCGTCCCACTGGTCGGGGGCGGCGCCCAGACCGAAGCGGGTGGCTGTCCGGGGTAAAATCTGCCGCTGGGCGATGTAATCCCGCACCCGCGCTCCTCCGGGACCCTTCAGATAGTCGTGGTAGAACCGGGCGGCGTCCTTGTTGGCCTCCAGGGCCCTGGCACGCTTTTTCCGCCCGGCGTCGTCGCTGCCCGTGTCGGGCACCTCCAGCCCCGCCCGCTTGGCCAGGAACCGCACCGCGTCGGGAAAGGACAGGTTCTCAATCTCCATGATAAAGGAGATGACCCCGCCGCCCTTGCCGCAGCCAAAGCAGTGGTAAATCTGCTTGTCCTGATTGACGGAAAAGGAGGGTGTTTTCTCGTTGTGGAAGGGGCACAGGCCCCACAGGTTGCTGCCCTTTTTGGTCAGGGTCACGTAGGAGGACACCACGTCGGAGATTTCGCTCCGGGCCACCAGCTCGTCAATAAATTGTTCCGGAATCGGCACGGTAGCCCTCCTTTCCCCTATGATTGCCAGAGTTTTCTGCTGTCATACGGAATCTGCCCTATTTCACGCTCCAGGACGCCGGGATGAACAGTTCCCCGTACTTCTCCACCGCGTACTTGTCGGTCATACCCGATATGTAGTCGCAGACGGCCCGCTCCACACCCTCCTTCACCCGGATGTCCTGGTACTCCGCCGGCAGCTCATCCGGCTGTCGGACATAGTACTCAAACATCCGCCGGAGCATGTCCTGAGCCTTGGTCTCCTCTCCCTTGGCACGGGGGTTGGTGTACACAAAGTCGAACATGAAGGCCCGCAGCTCCGCCATGGCCTCGCCGCAGGCGGGAGACTGGACAATCTCATTCTTCCCCATGCTCTGGGCAATCACGTCGGTGGTCAGGGTGTTGATGCGCTCGGAGTGGGTGAAGCCCAACACCTGGGAGATGTGGATGGGGATATCGGTGGGGAAGATGATCTGTCCCCGCATGGCGTCGTCAATGTCGTGGTTGATATAGGCGATCTTGTCGGCCAGGCGGATGATCCGGCCCTCCAGGGTCTCGGCCCGGTCGGGACCGGTGTGGCACAGGATGGCCCTGCGCACCTCCCAGGTCAGGTTGAGCCCCTCGCCGTCCTTCTCCAGCACGTCCACCACCCGGAGGGACTGGACGTTGTGCTGGAAGCCGCCGGGCATCAGCTCGTTGAGGGCCCGCTCCCCGGCGTGGCCGAAGGGGGTGTGGCCCAGGTCGTGGCCGAAGGCGGCCGCCTCAGTCAAATCCTCGTTGAGCCGCAGGCCTCGGGCGATGGTCCGGGCAATGCGGGAGACCTCGATGGTGTGGGTCATGCGGGTGCGGTAGTGGTCCCCCTCGGGCTGGAGGAAAACCTGCGTCTTGTGCATCAGGCGCCGGAAGGCCTTGGAGTGGACAATCCGGTCCATATCCCGCTGGAAGCAGGTGCGGATGGGGCACTCCTCAATGGGCCGCGCCCGTCCTCTGGACTCTGCCGCCAGACAGGCGTGGGGCGAGAGGAACTGACGCTCCATGGCCTCGGTCTGCTCTCTTACCGTCATAGCCGCCGCCTCCTTCATCCGCCGATGAATTCTGCCTGTATACTGTATACGCCGTTCTTTTGAAAAACCCTTCAAAAAAACAAAAAATTTTTCTTCCTCCCAAGGCGCTTTCTGCCGGACAGAATCCGGGGCCTGTCCTGCCGGAAACCGGCGGGGCAAGCCCCAGTATGTCCTGTTATCGTGCCACAGGCACGGCCTTGAAGGCCTCGCCCAGAATCTGCACCGCCGTGCCGCCGGCGGTCAGCTCGGTCATGCGGGCGGAGAATGCCTCCACCTGACCCTCGGGCAGCAGGGCGTGGACGGTCACGTCGGCGGCGTACTCGGTCTCCCCCAGCACGCCCCCGTGGGCCTCCACCTCCAGCCGCACCCGGTCAAAGAAGGAGTAGGGGCAGGGTACCGCCGTCTCCACCCAGCGGCGCACCACCGAGATGCCGGCCGCGTCCAGGGCGTCCTTGGCGCTCTGGGTGTAGGCCCGCACCAGGCCGCCCGCTCCCAGCAGCACGCCGCCGAAGTACCGGGTCACCACGCACACCACGTTGGTGACCTCCTCCCGCTGGAACACGTTGAGCATGGGCTGTCCCGCCGTGCCCTGGGGCTCCCCGTCGTCGGAGTACCGCTCCACGCCCCCGTCCCGCAGACGGTAGCACCAGCAGTTGTGCCGGGCATCGTAGTGCTTCTTCTTCACCTGCTCCACAAAGGCCCGTGCCTCTTCCTCGGTCTCCACCGGCTTTACCTGGCCGATAAACCGGGACCGCTTCTCCACCAGCTCCGCCTCGGCGGATGCGGTGGGGATATAATATTCCGTCATGGCCGTCCCTCACTTTTTCGCTTCTCCCAGTCTCTGCGGGTCATGGCGTAGCACATCACCAGGCGGGGTTCATAGTCAAAGGCCTCCAGCCGCTGCATCCGGACAAAGCGGAAGGTAAAGCCGCACTTCCGGATGACCCGCCTGGACTTGTTGTTGCCATCATAGTGGTCGCACCAGATGGTGTGGAGCCCCAGGTCCTCAAACCCATGGCGCAGCAGCTCCGCCACCGCCTCGGGGATGAGTCCCCGCCCCCAGTAGGCCGGGTCCAGGGAGTAGCCAATCTCGTCGTCCGGGCCGCCGGCCTCCTTCCGGTGCCGGCCGGTGAAGCCCGCCGAGCCAATGACCCGCCCGTCCTGCCGGTGCACCACCGCATAGGTCTCCGGCTCGGAAAATACGGTGCGGATGATCTCCCGGCTCTCCTCCAGGCTCTCATGGGGCTTCCAGCCCGCGGGAGGCCCCACTCTCGGGTCCCGGGCGTAGGAAAAGAGCATCTCCGCGTCCCCTTCTTCAAAGGGCCGCAGAATCAGCCGCTTCGTCTCAAGCTGGCTCATGGTTCCTCCTCTTCCGGCGCCAGAAGGACGGAGAGCATCCGCTCCGGCGCGCTGAGAAATTCTCTGGTAATCCGGTAGTGCTCCGTGTCCCGGTAGTTCACCCGTTCCACCCCGTCCGGACCGTCAAACCGCAGGATATCCGCCTGGGGATAGGCCATCAGAATGGGGGAATGGGTGGCGATGAGCAGCTGGCCGCCCCGGGACACCAGGTCGTGCATCAGCGTCAGAAAGGAGAGCTGCCGCATGGGAGACAGGGCGGACTCCGGCTCGTCCAGCAGGTAGAGCCCCCTGCCCCAGAAGCGGTTCTTGGCCAGGGCCAGCAGGCTCTCTCCGTGGGACTGGCCGTGGAGGGATTTCCCGCCCACATACTGGAGATAAGAAGGCGTCAGGGGGTCGTCCTCCATCTCGTCCACATAGCTGGCCATGTTGTACAGGCTCTCCGCCCGGAGAAAATACCCGTCCTCGGGGATTTCCGGGCTGCGGACCAGCCGCAAAGCCCTGTACAGGCCGGAATGGGTGTCCCGGCTGGCAAAGCGGAAGTTGCGGGAGCCGCCCTCCGGGTTGAAGCCCCAGGCCACGGCGATGGCCTCCAGCAAGGTGGACTTGCCGCTGCCGTTCTCCCCCACAAAAAAGGTGACGGGGCGGCGGAACTCCAGCCGCTTCAGCCGGGCGATGGCCGGGATACGGAAGGCATAGTCCTCCTCTTCCCCCTCCACAGGGCGCTTCTCCACACCCCGCAGGTACAGCACGCCCTTTCCCGCTTCCATGCGCTCAGTCCTCCCAGAACTCCTTGGGCGGCGTCCAGCCGGAGACGATGAAGTCCTTCAGCCGGCCCAGCTGGATGGGGGTGCACACCGCCTCCACCTCAATGGCCTCGCCGTAGTCCACCCGCTCCACCTTGGCCTCCCGGTGGAGCATGTCCAGCACGCCCCCCTGGTCGTAGGGGATGCGCAGCACCACCCGGTGGGCGCCGGTGTCCAGCCGGTCGCCAATCTTCTTCAGCAGCTCGTCCAGTCCCGCGCCGGTCTTGGCGGAGATGGACACGATGTCCTCACCGTGGGGCACAATGTCACCCACGTACAGGTCGGACTTGTTGAACACGTCAATGCGGGGCGTCTGGGCGGCGCCCAGCTCCACAATCAGCTTCTCCACCACCGCTGCCTGCTCCCGCCACTCCGGGTTGGACGCGTCGATGACGTGGAGCAGCAAATCGGCAAAGCTCAGCTCCTCCAGGGTGGCCTTGAAGGCCTCCACCAGGTGGTGGGGCAGCTTGGAGATAAAGCCCACCGTGTCCGAGATGAGGACGGTGCAGGTGTCGGAAATCTCCAGGGTGCGGGTGGTGGTGTCCAGAGTGTCGAACAGGCGGTTGTTGGCGGGGATATCCGCCCCGGTCAGCTTGTTGAGCAGGGTGGACTTGCCCGCGTTGGTGTAGCCCACAATGGCCACCACCGGCACCTCGTTCTTGATTCTCCGCTCCCGCTGGGTGGCGCGCACCCGGCGCACCTGCTCCAGGTCCTCCTCCAGCTTGGAAATCTTCTTGCGGATGTGCCGCCGGTCGGTCTCCAGCTGGGTCTCACCGGGGCCGCGGGTGCCGATGGCGCCCTCCTGCCGCTCCAGGTGGGTCCACATGCCCAGCAGACGGGGCAGCAGGTACTTGTACTGGGCCAGCTCCACCTGGAGACGGCCCTCCTTGGTCCGGGCCCGCTGGGCGAAGATGTCCAGAATCAGGGCGGACCGGTCCAGCACCGACACGCCCAGGTCGTCGGTCAGGGCCCGCTGCTGGGAGGGGGACAGGGCGTTGTCAAAGACCACCATGTCCGCCCCCATGCTCTGCACCAGCTCCTTGACCTCACGCACCTTGCCCTCGCCGATGAAGGTACGGGGGTCGGGGGCGTCCTTGTTCTGGAGCACCTCGCCCACGCACTCGCCCCCTGCCGTCTCCAGCAGGGCGGCCAGCTCCGCCATGGACTCCTCGTCGGCGTTCTCCGTCCGGCTCAGGCAGGAGGCGTTGAGACCCACCAGCACCGCCCGGTTCCGCTTTTCCTCTGTGGTATGTTCCGTCATAGAACCTCCGCCGCCGGAACCTCAGTCCGGCGTTTTTCTCTTATTCCCGCACCAGGCACTCCACAATCTCACCCACATAGGTGACGTGGAAATCCCCGCCGGGGTAGTTCTTCTCAATCAGGCTCTTGTCCAGGAAGCAGCTCTCGTCCATGGCCTGGCGGAACAGCTTCCGGCACACCAGCACCAGCTCGGCCTGCTCAAAATAGGGGGCGTTGCCCTCGCCGGCGGCTACGGTGAAGCCGCACTCGGCCACCTTGTCCACCTCACGGCCGCTCTTGCTGCCGCACAGAGCCAGAGCCTTGCGCTGTTCCTCGCCGAAGAAGGCCAGGGTGAAGTACTCCTCCCGGTCCACAAACTCCTTGGTGTACCGCTGGGGCCGGATGTAACAGGTGGCCACGCACTTGTTCCAGAGAATCCCCAGGCCGCCCCAGCTGGCGGTCATGGTGTTGCAGCGCTCGGGCGTACCGGCGGTGATGAGCATCCACTGGTCGCCCACCATGGAAAACACATTCTTGTCCAGGGTCTTCGGGTCAATCTTCTTAAACATGCGGTTCCCTCCTGTTATTTATCATGCGCTTTTATTCTATGCGGGAACACGCCCGCTGTCTACGGATATCCGCGCAGAATACAAAAAAGCCCGTACCGGTACCGGTACGGGCTCTTTGACCAAATCCAGCTTACTTGTCCAGGCCGAACTTCTTGTTGAAGCGGCTGACACGTCCGCCAGTATCCACCATCTTCTGCTTGCCGGTGAAAAAGGGGTGGCACTTGGAGCAGACTTCGACGCGGATGTCCTGCTTCGTGGAGCCGGTCTCAATCACGTTGCCGCAGGCGCACTTAATGGTAGTCTGCTGATAGTTGGGATGGATGCCTTCCTTCATGCTGGTTCACCTCTTTCTCTTCGGAGGATAGGCGCAAGGACACACGTCCTCACAACGCATTTGATATCATAGCACTCTTTTCCCGAAAATGCAATAGTTTTTTTCTTTTTTGCATTTATTTTTCTGGAGCATTATAATGGTGCCTATCGGACGGCGAAAATTGTATGTTTTGATGGAGGTTCAGCGGTATGGCCCCTTATCTCCCCCACCTGGACAGACGCAGATGGACCGGCTTTCTGCCCGTTGTCCTGGGCATGGTTCTGCTGTGCGGCGTTATTTTTTTCTTTGCCCGGCTCAACTACACCTCTCCGGTGCTGGAGGCACAGGACGGCGTCATTGACGCCAGGGGCTGCGCCCTGGACGGCGGACCATACATGCTCACCGGGGAATGGCTCCGCTTTCGGGGCCTGCTCACCCCTGAGACCCTGTCGGAACATGAGGGCAGCTTTGTGGAGGACATCCGCTATATCCGGAAAATGCGGGGCTATACCTATGAGTTCACCCTTCTCTCCGACCAGCCGGAGACCACATATTTTCTCCTCCCCCGCCCCCACAACAGCCTGCTCTGGATCAACGGCAACGCCGTCCCCATTGGGGAGGACTCCACCTCTTTTTCCATGGACGCCCTTCTGCTCTCCGACTACGCCCAGCCGGATGACCCCCAGCGCTTTGAGTTCGTGCTCCAGGTGTCCAGCTCCTCCATCTACGACGTGTATCAGGGCGTCCTGATTGGACACAGGGACCTGCTCTCCTCCATCCAGAACCGCTGGCTCATGCTGGACCTGATTGCAGTGGGTCTGTACCTCATGCTCTGCGCGCTGATGCTGGTGCTCTTCCTGCAAAAGCGCAGCGAGCTCTATCTCCCCCTCCTCACCGTCTCCGCCCTGACCGAGCTGGCCCACTTCCTGCTCATCGCCCGGCAGCCCATGATGGCCTTTTTCCATGTCGGCTCCACGATTCTCTACCGTCAGTTCAACTTTCTGAATTACTTCATCTGCAAGCTTCTGGTCTGTGAGCCCGGCGATGTCCCCAAGTGGATGGACTACGTCGTCTATGTTGACATGGCCTGCACCCTTCTGGGCTGTCTGCTCTTCCGGGAAAATGCCGCGCTGATTCTCCGTGTGTCCTATATCACCTATCTGGTCATGCAGGGCTGCGTGCTGGCCCTCAGCGCCAGGCGGCACCGGAGCGGCACCACCATCCTCATTATCGGGTGGGCCATTGCGGCCGGAAACGAGCTGTTCTACACCATGCTGAACGCGGGTATCTTCCCCCAGGGCGTGGTGGACGTCCAGATTATGCCTGCCCAGTACGCCCGTCTGGCCCCCATTCTGGCCCTTGCAGTGGTGACCTGCCAGAAGTTCTCCAGAAAATTCTCCCAGTCCGACATCCTCACCGCCCAGCTGGAGCAGCGGGTGGCCGAGCGCACCCAGGTGCTGGCCGACACAAACCGGCAGCTGCTGGACACCCAGCAGAAGCGCCAGCGCTTCATGACCGATATCGTCCACAACCTCCGCAGTCCCCTGTTTGTCATTGAGGGCTATCTGGACTTCCTGTCGGACGAGCGGGGCAATCTGACGCCCTCCGGTGAGAAGTACCTGACCCTGGCCACGGAAAAGCTGGGCTACCTGGAGCGGATGGTGGATGACCTCTTCTTCATCTCCCGGCTGGAGGACGGCCAGATCAAGTTCCACTTCACCCAGTTCCAGCTGGAGGAGCTGCTCCGGGACGCCGTTCAGGACGCCGCCGTCAAGGCCGAGGAAAAGCACATCACGCCCGTGCTCCGCTGTCCGCCCATCCTGATGGTGGGGGACCAGTTCCACCTGCGGCAGGCCCTGGACAACCTGCTGGACAACTCCATCCGGCACAGCCCCGCCGGGTCCTCCATTCAGGTCTCCGCCGCTGTCCAGGGGGACACGGCGTGCATCGAGATACAGGACTGGGGCGACGGCATCTCCGCCGAGCAGCTCCCCCACATCTTTGAGCGGTATTCCAGCAAGGGCTCCGGCGGCTCCACCGGCCTGGGCCTGTCCATCTGCCGGGAGATCGTCCAGCACCACGGCGGCAAAATCCTGGTCCGCAGCACCCTGGGCGAGGGCAGCACCTTTATCCTCCAGCTCCCCCTGGAGCCGGCGGACATTTCCAGAGAAATTGTTAATTCTTAGACATTTTCATCGCAATTTCAACACTCTCTCCTTTTGGACCCTATATAATAGAGATACCCCCGCACAAATCTGAAAAAGGAGAAAGAGAACATGAAAAAGCGCTGTCTTCCCCTGCTTTCCCTGGTTCTGGCCGGTTCCCTTCTGACGGCCTGCACCTCTCCCGCACCCGCTGAGACCTCCGGGTCCCCGTCCCCCTCCCAGTCCGCCGCCGGTATCTACACCCCCGGCGAGTACTCCGCCACGGTGGACGGCTTCGGCGGCCCCGTCACGGTGACCGTCACCGTGGATGAGAACGCCATCCTCTCCGTCTCCGCCGTGGGCGACGACGAGACCGACGGCATCGGCTCCCGCGCCATTGAGGAGCTCCCCGCCGCCATCCAGGAGGCGGGCTCCGTTGACGTGGAGACCATCTCCGGCGCTACCATCTCCAGCAACGCCGTCCTCACCGCGGCCAAGCAGGCCCTGGCCCAGGCCAAGGGCGAGTCCGCCACCCTCTCCATGGAGGACGGCACCTATGAGGCCACCGGCAACGGCTTTGACCTGACCACTCCCGTGCCCGTCACCGTGGAAATCTCCGACGGCAAGATTGCCTCCATCACCGTGGGCGAGTGCAAGGAGACCGTGGGCATGCTGGCCTCGGTCAACGACCTGCTCATCCCCCGCATCGTGGAGCACCAGAGCCTGGCCGTGGACGCCATCACCGGCGCCACCTCCACCTCCAATGCAGTAAAGGCCGCTGTGCTGGACTGCTGCATCCAGGCCGGCGCCGACGAGGCCGCTCTCTATGCGGAGATTCCCGCCTCCACCGCTGAGGAGACCTATGAGGTAGACGTGATTGTGGTGGGCATGGGCGGTTCCGGCACCACCGCCGCCCTCTCCGCCGCGGAAAACGGCGCCAAGGTGCTGGCCATGGACAAGGCCGGCAAGTGGGGCGGCACCAGCGCCATCACCAGCGGCCCCGCCGCCGTCAACGCCCCCAGCCAGGTGGAGGCCGAGATCGCCGACTGGCCCGACCCCATCACCAACGAGACCCGCACCAAGGCCGCCGGTGAGGAGCTGGTGGACGCCGAGGCCCTGTACAACGAGTGGACCAGCTACACCACCGTGGACGGCCAGCAGCACGCCAAAACCGACATCATCCGCCTGGAGATTGACCGCAGCGGCGACACCCTGGACTGGCTGTCCGGCTACGGCTTCCAGTTTGACCCCGCCCGTGGCTTTGTGGGCGGAAAGTGGGGCATCTTTGCTCCCTACAGCGGCGGCAAGACTCTGACCGAGAGCTTCTTCTCCTCCGCCTATGACAGCTTCACCGAGATGGGCGGACAGTACCTGCTGGAGACCGAGGCCACTGAGCTCATCGTGGAGGACGGCCGCGTCACCGGCGTGAAGGCCGTCAAGGTCGACGGCACCCAGGTCACCGCCAAGGCGGACGCCGTCATCCTGGCCACCGGCGGTTTCGGCGGCAGCTCCGAGCTGCAGGAGGAGTACCTGGGCGAGAGCTGGAAGCTCTACGGCATGGCCCAGAACGACGGCGCCGGTATCCGCATGGCCGTTGAGGCGGGCGCCGCCACCTACAACATCGACATGCCCCCCATGTCCCACTTTGTGGCTCCCGCTCAGATTATCACCTCCTTCGAGCCCTCCGACAACGACATCCCCTACGGCATGGTGTGCAGCGGCGAGGTGCTGGCCGTGGACCAGACCGGCGTGCGGCAGATGAGCGAGTCCGGCCTGGCCATGAACGCCTACACCATGGGCTCTCGCTACTTCACCATCTTCTCCAAGGAGCAGATTGACACCCTGCGGGAGCAGGGCTTCTCCGCCGACGCCTCCGGCCGCTACCTGAGCCAGGGCGGCGTGAAGGCCGACACCCCCCTGTCCAACATCGACGCCGTCCTGGAGGAGGGCATCACCATGGGCTTCATCTACAAGGCCGACAGCCTGGAGGCTCTGGCCCAGGCCATCGGCGGCGACATGAGCGCCGACAACCTGAAGGCCTCTGTGGAGGCCTACGGTCAGGCCGCCGCCGGCGAGGACCCCCTGGGCAAGGATGCCTCCCTCTTCCAGCGTCTGGGCGCTCCCTCCATGGACAGCGAGTATTACATCGCCGTCACCGGCGCACCCTACATCTACAGCACCTGCGGCGGCCTGGATGTGGACGTCTCCATGCGGGTCCTGGACGAGAGCGGCGCCCCCATTGAGGGCCTCTACGCCGTGGGTACCGACTCCATGGGCGTTCTGTTCACCAACACCAAGGGCTATGCCAACTACGGCGGCATCGCCCAGGCCTACGCCTTTGTGTCCGGCCGTGTGGCCGGTGAAGCCGCCGCTCAGGCGGTGGCCGGAAACTGACATCTCTTGAACGGGGAGGGGCAGCATGTATCAGATTCTGTTGGTAGAGGATGACCGGGAGATCTGTGACATTCTCAGTCACTATCTGGACCGGGCCAACTACGCCACCATTGTGGCCCACGACGCCCGGGAGGCTCTGTCCGTGGCGGCGTCCAGGCAGATTGACCTGATTCTGCTGGACATCATGCTTCCGGGCACCGATGGCATCGACTTGTGTGTCCAGCTGCGCCGCACCCTCTACTGCCCCATCATCTTCATCAGCTGCCTGGACGACGAGGAGACCATTGTCCGGGCGCTGCGGATGGGGGGAGACGACTATCTGACCAAGCCCTTCCGCTGCGCCGTCCTGCTGGCCCACATTGAGGCCGCCCTGCGCCGGATGCAGCTGGGCAGCTCCCGGATTCTCAACGACATCCGGATCGGCGACCTGCTCCTCTCCCCCAAAGACCGCACCCTCACCCGCAATGGGGCGCAAATCTACCTCTCCCCCACGGAATTCGAGCTGCTGCTCTACTTCATCAACAATCAGGGCACGGTGCTCCGCTTTGAGGAGATCTACCAGTATATCTGGAAGAAGCCCAGCTACGGGGACCTGCGCACGGTCTTCTCCCACGTCCGCAATCTGAGGAAGAAGATTGAGGCCAACCCGTCGGAGCCCGTCCTGATCCGCACCATCCCCAGGGTGGGTTACCAGTTCGACTGTCCAAAACCCGAACAGTAAAAATGCGGCGCTGCCTTTTCGGCAGCGCCGCATTTGCTTTGCTGAGTGCTGTTATACCTCCACCGCCTGGTCCAGGGCGAAGAACCACAGGGCACGGCGGACTACCCGTTTGCCGGTCATCTCCTCCAGGGCGCGACTGTACGCCGTCAGCTGGGGGCGGTACTCCTCCGCCCGCTCCTGAATGGTGCGGCGGGTCACCCGGTCGGTCTTGAAGTCCACCACCGTGATGCCCTCCAGGGTCTCAAAACAGCAGTCCACCACGCCCTGGAGCAGCACCTGCTCCCCTTCTCCGGCACCGGGACAGTAGTCGGCGGCGGGCACCAGGATGGAGAACTTGAACTCACGCCGCAGAGACACCGACTCCATCATCTCCCGGCCCAGCGGGGACTGGAAGAAGGCGGCGATTTTGGCCGGGTTCACCGCCTCCCCCTGCTCGGGGGTGATGTAGGCTCCCGCCACCAGACGGGCAATCTCCTCCTTCACCTGCTCCTCCGTGCCCGCCCGCTCGAAGTCGATGTACTGCATGACCAGGTGGAGGGCGGTGCCCTTCTGGGCCGGTGTAAGGCCGAATTCCTCCTCGGCAAACCGAGGACGGCACAGAGCGCTCCGCTTGCCCGCGGGGACGGCGGCCGGTTCTTCCGGCTCACCCTGGGGCAACGGGAACTCCGCCCCGGACTCCTGGGCGGCTTCCTGGTCCAGCTCCCGGCCCTTGAGCTGGGTGGCGGTCAGCTTGGAGGGAATCTCCACGTCTCCGGCGTGAGGGTACCGCCAGGTGAGCACGCCGGTCAAATCACCCGTTGACTTTTCTTCAACACGCTCAGGCAGGACAGCGGCCCTCCGCTCAGGCGGCTGGAGCAGGTCGCTGCCGTCCACCCAGCGGATGTCCCAGTCCGGTCCCAGCTCCGCCGCCGCAATGGGCAGCGGGTAGTCCGCAGCCCGCCGGATGGCAACGGCATCGGGCCTTGTGAGCACCGGCAGCAGCACCCACTGGCCCACCGACTGACAGCCGGAGAGCACCTGTGGATCGGCGGGGTACTCGGCGTCCTCGGCCAGCTTTCGCAGGTCGGCCGCCCCCCGGGTGAGGGCGCAGGAGAGAATCAGCTTCTCCTTTGCCCGGGTCATGGCCACGTAGAGCAGACGCAGCTCCTCGGCCATCATCTCATACTCCAGCTGTCGGGCCACCGCACGCCGGGCCAAGGTGGGATACTCAATCATCCGCTCCGTGTCCAGCCGCTTGGGACCCACGCCCAGCTGGGGGTGGAAGAGGATGGGCCGCTGCATGTCATCCCGGTTGAGCCGCCGGGTAAGCCCGGAGAGCAGGACAACGGGGAACTCCAGGCCCTTGGACTTGTGGATGGACAGGATGCGCACGCCGCCCCCCTCCCGGGCCGCCTGAGGCGCAGCCAGCTTGCCGCCGTTGTCCCGCAGGCGGGTCAGGTAGGTGAGGAAGCCGAAGAGGCCCTTGTGTCCGGCGGCCTCAAACTGCCGGGCCAGCTCACACAGGGCCAGCAGGTTCCCCTGCCGCTTCTCCCCCTCGTCCATGGCGCCGAAGATGCCCAGCAGGTTGGTGCGGTCGTAGATTTGCCACAAAAGCTGGTGGCTGTTCCGGTCACCGGATCGGAAACGCAGGTCCTCCAGCTCGGCCAGGAAGGCGGCGCAGTCCGCTCCGCCCTCCTCCGCCCCCTTCACCAGAGCGGCGTAAAAGTCCGTGTCCGGCGAGGCGGCACGTAGCACCGCCAGCCGGTCCGCCGTGAAGCCGTACACCGGGGAGCGGAGCACCGAAATCAGGGGCACGTCCTGCCGGGGGTTGTCCACAATCTGGAGCAGGGACAGGGCCACCGACACCTCGGTGGTCTCAAAGTAGTCGCCGCCCGCGTCGGCCTCCCAGGAGATATCCCGCTCGCCCAGGGCACGGGCGTAGTGGTGAAGCACCGAGTTGGGAGAGCGGACCAGGATGACCATGTCGCCGTACCCGGCGGGACGGGTGCCACCCTCCCCGTCGGACACCGGAAAGCCGCCGTCCTTCAGCTCCCGGATGCGCTTGGCCAGGAACCGGGCCTCCAGCAGGTCACGGGGGGTCTTCTCTCCGCTCTCATCCTCGTCATCCCCGCCGCCGGCAGCCAGGTCCAAGGCGTCCAGCTCCACGGCGTAGTCCGCTCCGTCCGGATAGGATGCGCCCGGGTAGAGGGCCTCGTCGGCGGTGTAGTCCATCTCGCCGAAGGAGCGGGACATGATGCCCCGGAAAATGAAGTTGGCCCCCTCCAGCACCTGGGCACGGGAGCGGAAGTTTTTGGACAGGATAATCCGTCTCGGCTCTCCCTCTTCCGCCGTCTCATAGGGCGTGAAGGTGCGGTATTTCTCCAGGAAGATGGTGGGATCGGCCAGGCGGAAGCGGTAGATGGACTGCTTCACGTCGCCCACCATGAACAGGTTTCTGCCGTCCTGGGAGATGGCGGAGAAGATGGCGTTCTGGACGGCGTTGGTGTCTTGGTACTCGTCCACCATAATCTCGTCATACCGGGCCGACCACTGCTTTGCCAGAGGTGTGGGGCTGCCGTCCTCCCCCACCAGCAGGCGCACCGCCATGTGCTCCAGGTCGGAGAAGTCCAGCACGCCCCGGCGCTCCTTCTCGGCGGCATAGGCCGCCTCAAAATCCTTCACCAGGGCGAACAGCCCCCGGACGGCGGGGTACACCGCCGCCATGTCGGAGAGCAGTCCGGCGCTGTCGTCGGAGAAGCCCTCGGCCAGCTTTTCCAGCCGCTTCTTGCATCGGTTCCGCACCGACTTGACCCGCTCCGCCGCCTCGGGACACTCGGTCATCTTCTTCCGTCCCGCAGGCGGGAAGGAGATGGGCAGAGCGGCGGCAGCGGCGTCCCAGCCCTGGGCCGCTCCGTCCAGGAAGGCCTGGAGCCCGGCGATGGTGGCCGAGATGGTGGGGGCGTAGTTGGCGTCCAGATTGGGGTCGCAGGCACAGTCCTCCAGGGCGCCCGCCATGCGGCTGAGCCAGTACCGCGCCTGAGCCGCGGCGTCCTCCAGCAGCAGCTTGCCCCAGGGGGTCTCCCCCGCGTCGGTGACCCCCTCCAGGGAGAAGGCCGCCCCCTGCTGGTCCAGCCAGGCAGCTGGGTCCGGGTGGCTCTGGACCCGGCCCCGGATGTCCAGCACAATCTGCATCAGGCGGCTGTCGTCCCGCCCAGCGGACATGGTGTCCACCAGTTTTGCAAAATCGCTGTCCGGGGTGATGTCCTCATACCGCCGGTCCATCACCTCGTCCAGGGCACGCAGCATGAGCACCCCCGCCTCTCCCTCGTCGCACAGGCGGAAATCCGGGTTTACGTCCAGCATGTGGCCGCACTCCCGGAGGAGCTGGGCGCAGAAGGAGTGGACGGTGGAGATTTGCGCCTTGTAGACCAGGGTCTGCTGGCGGCGGAGGTGGCGGTCGGTGGGGTTCCGGGCCAGCCGCTGGGACAGTTCCTCCACAATGCGGGAGCGCAGCTCGGCGGCGGCGGCCTTGGTGTAGGTGATGACCAGGAAGCGGTCGATGTCCAACCCCTCGTGCTCCACCCGGCCCAGCAGCCGCTCCACCAGCACTCTTGTCTTGCCCGAGCCGGCGGCGGCGGACACCAGCAATGCTCCACCCCGGTTGTTCACCACAGCGGCCTGCTGCTCTGTCAGCTGAAAGGCCATAACAATTCCCCCTCTTACGTGTTGTCCGTCTGTCCGCCGCCCTCCTGCTCCTCCACTCTGGCCCAGAACTCCCCGGCGCTCACCGTGGGCAGCCAGCGGCGGCGGTCGGAGCCTCTGCCCTCCTCAAAGTGGCAGGCCACGGCGTAGTCGCAGTATTGGCAGGCGTTTTTCTCCGGCCCCTTCCAGAAGGGGGCGGCAGCGATGTTTCCGGCGGCAATCTCCCCGCCGATGTCCCGGAGTACCCGTTGAATGTGCCGCTCCAGACGGCCCAGCCGCTCGGCGGACACCAGAGCGTCTCCGGTGATGGCACCTGTACGGGAAGACACCTTTACAGGCAAAAAGCGGATGCCCTCCGGGCCGGGGTGCTCCATGGCCTCCAGCACCTCCGGGTCGTCCAGCACCAGACCACGGCGGCGCAGCTCCCGGTCCACCGCCTGACGGCGTGCCGCCTCGGTCATGGTGCGGCTGCCGGCGATGACCGCGTCCCGGGCGGGCAGGTAGAGCACCCCCGCCGGGTCTATCTCATGCCCGCCGAACAGGTCCTTGCCCTCCTTCTGGAGGGTAAAGAGGTAGAGCAGCATCTGAAGGCCCATGCCGTTCCACACGTCGGTCAGGTCAAAGGATTTGCGGCCGGTCTTGTAGTCCACCACCCGTAGATTCAGGCGGCCGTCCTTCACCCAGCCGTCCACCCGGTCCACAAAGCCGGAGATGCTGATGGTGACCCCGTCCACCTCCAGCTCCACCGGGGGCAGGTCCTTCCCCGAGCCGAAGCCCAGCTCAAAGGCGATGGGCTTGAAGTCGGAAGCGGACAGCTCCTCGGCCACGTTGCGGACCACCGCCCGCACCGGCTTGAGCAGCCGCTGGAACAGATAGCGGAACCGGGGCGTCTCCTCGGCCAGGCCGCCCAGCTCCTCCCTGATATAGCGCTCCACAATCTCGTCGGTGAGAGCGTCCAGCTTGTCGCCGTCCACGCCCCCATTCTCATCCCGCCACTCCTCGCTCTGGAACACATGCTCCAGCACGTAGTGGACAAAGGTGCCGTACTCGGGCGCTTGGAAGCCCGCCTTCTTCCGGGGCTCCGCCTTCAGGCCGTACTGCATGAAGTAGGAGAAGTGGCAGGACTTGTACTTGTCCATCCGGGAGGCGGACATGGGCACCCGGCTGCCGTAGAGGGCGTCCACGGCGGCACGGGACAATTTGCCCCGGGTAAGCCCGGCGGCCTGCTCCATCCGCTCTACCAGGGGGGCGTACTCCGGCATGGCCCGCAAAGCCTCCGCCGCCTCGGGGTACCGCCCCGCCAGCTCCAGCGCGGGCCGTGGGGCGAACAGCCGGAAGGCCCCCTCCAGCTCCGCCTCGGTGACCGGGCGCAGGGCCGGGAACAGCCCCCGCAGCCGGGGAATCAGGAAGGCGGGCCGCTGCTCCTCCCCGCCGCTGCCCATGGCCGCCCAGCTCACCGACAGCCGCTCCCCCGCCAGGGCGCAGGTCTCGTAGACGATGGTCAGCTCACGGCCCAGCTTTTCGGTGAGGGTGGGAGCCAGCTCCAGGCCGTAGGAGGCCAACAGGGAGCGGTCGTCGTCGTTGAGCAGGCCGGGGGATGGGGCTGCCTGGGGGATAGCCCCGTCGTCCGCACCCAGGAGAAACACCGCTTTGCAGTGCTTGTGGGCCAGACGGGGCATCTCGCCGGCGGTGACCCGGTCCAGGGACACGGGGATGGCGCCCACGTCGTACTGGGAGAGCACCAGGGAGAAGAGCCTGGCGAACTCGTCGGCCTCCATGGGGGTGTCTCCCACAATCTGGGCGCACTGCTCCAGGGCGTTGCACAGGATGTCCCACAGCTGGCTGTACTCCTGGGCCAGAGCGGGCTCTCCCCGCTCCTGAAGAGCGGCGGTCCGCTCCTCCAGCCGCTCAGGCAGGCCGATACGCTCCAGGAAGGCGTACAGGGCCTTGGTGTGGCCCAGGCCGGTGTGGTCCGGGTTCTTCCGCAGCTCCTCCAGGGGTGCGATGACCTGCCGCCGGACGGCGTTGAGCCGGGTTAGCAGGGCCTCGTCCTCCGGCCTGACAGGCAGGCCGTACCCCTTGGGGTGCATGGTCCAGTCCCCCTTCTGGGTCCAGCGGCTCCCCCGCAGGTCCCACTTGAGGGCGTAGTTCTCCAGCAGGTCCCGATCCTCCTCCGAGATGCCGGTGAGGCCGGTCTTGAGGTAGCGGAACAGGTCGTCGTACTGGTAATCCCCCGCCACTGCGGTCAGGGCGGAGGTGATGAGGGCCAGGATGGGCTTTTGGAGGATGTCGCTCATCTTGGCCAGGAACACGGGCACGCCGTACCGGGCGAAGATGGTCTCGATGAGCTCGCCGTACCCCTCCATGCTGCGGGCGGTGACGGCGATATCCCGGAACCGGTAGCCCTCCTCCCGCACCAGCCGGAGAATTTCCCCGGCGGTGTACTCCACCTCGGCGTAGGGGCTGCCCGCCTTGAAGAGGGAGATATGGGCCGGCTTGTCCGCCCACGGTGTCTCAGGCGCGTCAAAGAGATGGGCCTCCAGAAAGGCCAGCTCCTCCGGCCCCTCCTTGGCACGGCCTTCCTGTACCTCCGTCCGGGCGTGGACGCCGTTCTCACGGGCCAGACGCAGCAGGCTGCGGGCCGTGTGACGGGCGGGCGCGAAGATACCCGCGCTGTCCCGCTCGTCGTCCAGGCTGTCGCAGGTCAGGGCCACGGTCACCGAATTGGCCTGCTTGAGCAGGGCCTTGATGACCAGGTTTTCCTGGGGTGTGAAGTCGGTGAAGCCGTCCAGATACACGTCCATCCCCTTTGCCCAGCCGCTCTTCTCCAGTCCCTCCGCCAGACGGGTCACCCGGTCCCGGGGGTCGGCGGCACGGCGTGCTGTGAGGGCCTCATAGGCGCCGTAGATAAGGGACAGGTCCAGCAGCTTGTCCCCCTCGGGGCCGTCGGCCTCCTCCCCTGCTGTCCACAGGTGCTTGGGCGTGACGCAGCAGCTCTTCAGCTCGTCCACCGTGGCGATGAGGCCGGAGAGAAACTCCGGCTTCCGGGAGGGACGGCCGTACACCTTCAGTTCCCCTGCCACCGCCTGGAGGGCGGCGTACATCAGCAGCAGCCGTCCGCCCGCGTCCAGGGTGGGGGCGGCCAGTCCGCCGGTGACGGTGAACACACGGCCCGCCATGCGGGTAAAGGAGAGCACCTCGGCGTACCGGGACACCCGGTTCCCCCCGATAGCACACAGGCGGCGCTCCATGTCGTGGGAGTGCTGCTCCGGCACCACCAGCACCTGAGGCCGGACGCCTCCGCTCTCTCCGATGCGCCGGAGCATGGCTGTGGTCTTTCCGCTCCCCGAGCGGCCCAGCAGCAAATTCAGCATATGTCCCTCTCTCCTCTCGTCTGGGCTTGCAGAGATGATGATACCATGACGGCATGGTATATTGCCAGGTTTTTCGGTTGCCCCGCAAGGGGCGAGAAAAACGGCTGAAAGCAAAGTATAATAGACGCTTTGCGGCTATTATACCATCGTCTGCTCCCGCCCGCCAGTGACAGAACACGGAAAACGCCGGACCGGGTCAATTTGGGACATTCGTATGGTTTTGTCCCTTCTCACAGGATGATATCGGTATTATGATAAAATTAATATGATACACATTTGCGGCCTCCGCTCAGGCCGCACTTCAAGGGAGGCACTTCAGTTGAAGCGTGAAGCAATCGCCAGAACCATTCTGGACACCATTGTGGATCGTGCCATTCGGGACATCGGCGAGGACCCTCAGCGCAGCCTGCGCAAGCTGGTGGATATGGGGCAGACCTTCGCCAAGGGACCGTTTCAAAAGCGCTATATCGGTACCATCCAGCAGATGCTGGAGAACGGCGGCAGCCCCTATTACGACCTGGTGCAGGACACGGTACGCAGCACCGACCGGGTAAATCTGCGGACCTTCGGCGTCAACATCGGCTTGCAGTGCTGGACCCTGGGCGCCAAGCAGATTCGGGATACGGAGGCCCGGGAGAACTTTGACATTCCCTGGTGCATCACCCTGCAGCTGGAGGGCGCCGCTTCCTCCGCCCGCACGGACTGTCTCCGTCTGCTGGACGAGGGGCGGGCACTGGGCATTTACGCCTATTTTCTCCACTGCGGCGCCTCCGCCGGGGCTTTGGAGCTTGCGCTGGAGCTGGCCCGGAAGG
>CABIYL020000007.1:106534-176990 GCA_902362925.2 Clostridiales bacterium
CTTTACAACTATGTGGCACAGGCCAGAAACACCCATCAGTATCCCCTGCTCCTGATGGACTACTGCCGGGACGTGCTGCTGGTGGACGAGGTCATCTCCGACAGTCCCCGCTATCTGGAGTTCCTGCCCGACGGGCAAGCCGTCACATACGCGGACGGCAGAAAGCAGCCGCTGCCCGACGTGCTCTCCGGCCTGTCCCTGTCGGAGTTTCTCCGGAGCCGCTTCCGCCGGACATAATGCAGACAGCGCGGCCTGCGCCCATGGGCGCAGGCCGCGCTGTTTCTTCACTCGCCGTTCTGTTCTCTTTTGTGCTGGTCCAGCCGGCTGAGTCCCTGCACCAGGTTCCGCAGCCGGGCCATGTAGTCCTCTGCCGGCATAGGCGTGCCCTTTGTAAGCCAGCGGACAATGGAGGCCAGAAACGCATCGCTGAAAAAGGTGGTGAAAAACTCCTCGTCCTCCCGGTCGGAGAACAGCTCCTGGGCAAGGGAGTACATCAGCGGGGTGATAACCTCAGTAAAATGGTCCCGGAAGGAGTTCTGTCCTTCAATCTCCAGCGCGGAGCGGTAAAAGGCCTTCTCCTCATAGAAGTACCGGCACATGCCGTTTAAGATGGAGACGCCGCTTTCAAAGCCGCATTTCTGGATGACCTCAATAAACTCCGTGTCAAAAATCCAGTTGACCAGGTCGTACTTGTCGCGGAAATGATAGTAGAAGCTCTTGCGGCTCATGCCGCAGGCCTCACAGATCTCTCCCACGCTGATTTTGGAGAAGGACTCCTTGGCCATCAGCTCCTTCATGGTCCGGGCCAGCGCCCGCTTGGTAAGACTGGAATCCGGCATGTGTTCTACCTCCCAATGGCTCCCCGCATCTCCAAATCAAAGCATTTTAGAAAAACTATATCACTTCACTCGGGAAAATGCAAGCGGGGCAGTTGGCAGAAAAATACAACCTTTTTCGCTGTTTTCCCCTATAAAACGCCATCAATTCAAAAATCAGTATGAAAAAAGGAGCCCAAAAGGCTCCTTTTTTCCATCCGACCCCGCTACGGGGGAACGGCAATCCGTACCGGCGGCTTCCCCGCCGGATTTTTTCGTTCTGTACGCCTTACTCCAGGCCCAGGGGGATGATCTTGCAGTAGTCCTCGATGGTGCCCCGCTTCTTGAAGCACTCCAGAATCTGCTTGCCCACCGGGTGGAGCTCCTCCACGTCGTACACGGCCAGTTCCTTCTCGAAGAACTTGTAGAGGATTTCGGCGCCCTTGTCGTAGGCCTCCTCGCCCAGCAGCTCCTGAGTCTCGGGCCGGAGGAACTTGCTGGAGATGCGCTGGCCGTCCACCTTCATCTCCTTCAGGTCGTAGCCCAGCAGGGGACAGCGGGCGGCCACCAGGCGGTCCATCTTCATGTTCACGCCGCCACGGCGGGCCAGGTACTCACGGGCGATCCACTCGGCGGCAAAGCCCACCTTGTACACGCCGATGTGCTGGTTGGGGATGAGGACGTAGCGGGTGGCGCTGCAGGCCAGAATCTGCTCCAGCAGCAGGTTGGCCTGACGTACCCGCAGGCCGGTGGCAAAGGGCCAGTAGGAGCCCACGCCCTCGCTGGCCAGACCGGAGCCGCTGGAGGCGATGCTGGGGTTGTTGAAGCCGCGGGGGGCCACCAGACGCCACAGCCAGGCCAGAGCGGGCGGGATGATGTGCATCAGGCCCATGATGCCGTAGGTGGGCTTCTTGGCGGTGCAGGGGGGCATACGCACACCGAAGGAGCGCACGTCCACCTCCACGGGGGACCAGACAATGTTGGGGATCATGCGGCGGGGGATGATGACACGGGGATTGGGGCAGGTCTTGCCGTTGGAGTCCAGGGTGTGCTCCCACAGCAGGCAGGTGGAACGGGGCACGCCGTCGATGTTGAAGAACACCAGAGGCTCCTTGGTGTGGATAGAGATGCCCTCATACAGGGGGTCGCTGCCGTACTGGGTGATGCCGTCCACCCGGACGAACCAGCCGTCCTCGCCGTCGGCCACGGCCAGCTTGCCGTTGTTCTTCTGGAAGGAGGGGTGGCAGATGGCCATGTCGTCGGTAACGGGCTCAATGGTACAGGTATCGCTCATGCTAATGTACCGCTCATCGCCGGTGATGGTGCTGGTGCCCAGCAGCACACGGCCGTCGGAGCCACGCTGCACGTCCTGGAGCAGCTCGCTCTTGCCGCCGCCGGAGGCGCCCTCGTGCATCATGACCATCTCGTTCTCGTAGGGGGTGATGATGCGGGCGGTGCTGGCGTGGGCGGTGACCCAGCCCTCGCGCTCGCCGATGTCCAGCAGGACGCTGTAAATACCCTTCTTGGCGGAGGGTCCGGGATAGAGGTTGTAGGAGAAGATCTCATGCAGGTCCTCGTGGCGGCTGTGGACCACCACCTGCTTGCCCTTGAAGTGGGTGTGACGGAAGGGGGGCGCAACGTACACCACGGAGCGGGGCTTGAAGTGCTCCACGTTCTTCATTTCCACAAAGGCCTGGAGCTGGGCCAGGGTAAAGGCGAAGAAGGCCGCGTTCCGGGGGCAGACCAGCACGGAATCGTACCCGTACTGATATCCGCCCGCCTTGAAGGGCACCAGAATCAGCTCCTGCCGGGTGAGCCAGCGGAAGGTCTCTTCCCGCAGCTCGGAGAAATCATAGCCGTAGACGTCGGCAAAGCGGGGCTTGTCGGTGGGGCCGTCATCCGCGATGCGCATGCAGTCCGGGTCACGGCGGCGCATGTAGTCCTCGGTGAAGTTCACGGAAGCGCCGTTTTTGCAGCGCACGACCTCCGCTTCCTTCACGCTCTTGCCGTTCACATCATAGAGTACCTCGATTTTATCGGTGTACTCATTGCCGAAAATCAGCTCGAACAGCACTTCCTTGCTCTCCGGGATGATAACGCTGGGGCTGTTGTAGATAATATTCTGCAGCTCCTGCGGAAGTGTGAATTTCTCAAACAAAACGTTCATTAAGGCTTCCTCACTTTCTCCCGCCCGGCCCACCGGCCACGCGACGCGTATATGAATTACTTTACCGTGAAACAAGTGCTTTGTCAATATGCAAAATTGCGACTGGCAGGAAACAAACTTGCATTATCCCTCTCCTAACCTTCCGCTTAACCTTTCAGCCCGGTTTCCCCGGTTTTTCCCCGTATCCGGCTGGCGGACAGAGGGCCGGGCCCACGTCCTCCCCTGCTGGCCGGACGTTCAGATGCACCCTGCTCTTGCAGGGCGATGCAGCCGAAGTTTCAAAAATTTCGCTTTTCGCAGGGTCATCTGCCCCCCGCTCTTGCAGTTTTTCTCCCTTTCGTCTATAATAGAATTTTGAAAAGGGCCGCAGCCGTATTGCAGCTTTGTTTCGTATGCTCTATAATAATATGCGCATCACCCTGTGGGTGAAAAAATGCTTGCCAAGTTTCCTGTCCGGCCCAGTCCGGGCAGCACAGAAAGGAAAAAACATGGACGATCTGAAACGCCGGCTCCTCAACGACGCTGAGGTTGGGGAGGGCAACATCATCCGGGTGGATATGTTCCTCAACCACTGCATGGACATAGACCTGATTGAGCACGTGGGCAACGCCCTGGCCAAGCGCTTCCGGGGTGAGAAGGTCACCAAGGTGCTCACCGCCGAGAGCTCCGGCATTGCGGTGGCCTGCTTTGTGGGCCGCGCGCTGGACGTGCCCGTTATCTACGCCAAGAAGTTTCAGACCGGGTACATCGACCCGGAGGTCTACTCCACCGAAATCCACTCCTTCTCCCTGGAGAAGTCCTACACCCTGCGGGTCTCCAGGCGCTACCTGGACGAGGACGACCGGGTGCTGCTGGTGGACGACATCCTGGCCAACGGACAGTCCATCCTGGGTCTGGCCGAGATTGTCTCCAAGGCCCGGGCTGAGGTGGCCGGCGTGGCGGTGGCCATCGAGAAGGCCATGCAGGACGGCGGCAAGGTTCTGCGCCGCATGGGCTTCCGGGTGGAGGCCCTGGCCTGCGTGGAGCGGGTGGAGAACGGCCGGATTATCCTGTCCGGCGACTGAATATTCCTGTAATCGAAAAGCGGAGACCGCACCTGAGTGCGGCCTCCGCTTTTTTGTGTGTATTCAGGAATTCAGACTTTCTCAGCCTGCCGGGAACTGCTTGAGCAGCTCCTCCATGGCGCTGCAGAAGGTCTCCATGTCCTCGTCCGTGCCGATGGACACCCGCAGGCAGTTGGCGATGCGGGGCTTGTCCCACCAGCGCACCAGGATGCCTTTCTCCCGCAGGCCGTCCAGCAGAGCCTTGGCGGGGGCGTTTTCGTGGGAGATGAACAGGAAGTTGGCGGCCGAGTCGTAGACCCGGAAGCCCATCTGCTTCAGGCGGCAGGCGGTGACCTCCCGGGTGTTGCTCACCTTGGCCACCACGCAGCGGAAGTAAGGGTCATCCCGCACGGCCGCCACCGCGCCCACCTGGGCCAGCCGGTCCACGGTGTAGGAGTTGAAGGAGTTCTTCACGCAGTTGAGGGCGGCCATCAGGTCGGTGCTGCCCATGGCGTAGCCCACCCGCAGTCCGGCCAGGGACCGGGACTTGGACAGGGTGCGCACCACCACCAGGTTGGGGCAGATGTCCAGCAGTGCCACCGCCGAGTGGGCGCCGAAGTCCACATAGGCCTCGTCCACCATCACCACCGCGTCCGGGTTGGCGTCGGCAATCTCCCGGATGGCGTGGAGGGGCAGGTCACGGCCGGTGGGGGCGTTGGGGTTGGCGATGACCACACCGCCGTTATTGCCCAGAAACTGCTCCACCGGCACGCCGAAGTTCTCGTCCAGGGGAATCTCCCGGTAGTCCAGGCCGAAGAGCTGGGCGTAGACGGGGTAAAAGCTGTATGTAATGTCGGGGAACACAATTGCCTTCCCCGGGTTGAAGAAGGCGTAGAAGCACATGGCCAGCACCTCGTCGGAGCCGTTGCCCACGAAAATCCGGTCCGGGGTCAGGCCGTGGTAGGAGGCGATGGTCTCCCGCAGCTCGGTGCACTCCGGGTCGGGATAGAGCCGCAGCGGGCTGCCGGCCTCCTGCCGGATGGCCTCCGTCACCATGGCGGAGGGGGGATAGGGGTTTTCATTGGTGTTCAGCTTGATGAACTTCCGGCCTCTGGGCTGCTCCCCCGGCGTATAGGGCACCAGCTCCCGAATCCGTTCGCTCCAGAGTTCCTTCATGTCTCTTCCTCCCCGGTACGCAGAATCTTTCTGATATTTTTCTCCGCCTTGCTGCGGGGCAGTATCAGCTCGTGGCCGCAGCCCTGACAGCGCAGCTTGAAGTCCATGCCCACCCGCAGCACCTGCCAGCGCTTGCTGCCGCAGGGGTGCTCTTTTTTCAGCTCCAGCACGTCGCCTACGCGCACATCCATGGAAATTCCTCCTGTCGGCCACCGGCCGTCCAAAAAATAGAATTGGCTGTGTTTCTATATTATAAGTTTCTTTCCCTTTCTCTGTCAATTCGCAGAGCCAAACCGCATATAGTGGCCTATCGGGAAAAATCTCCGCTGCGGCCGAAAGGATTTGGTGAAATTGACGACTCTGTTTCCGCCCGAAGGGCGGCTGCTGCACACCGAGGAGAATCAGGCCCTCTGCGCCACAAAGGCGGGGCTCATCCGGGCCATGGAGGGACGGCGGGTACTGGAGGGAAAGGCCGTCCTCTGCGACGCCGAGCACAACTTAGCTGTAACGTTAGGTCCCTTTACAGGCTATATCCCACGGGAGGAAGCGGCTCTGGGCATCGCCGAGGGAAACACCCGGGAGATTGCCATTCTCTCCCGGGTCGGAAAGCCGGTTGCCTTTACAGTTGAGGCGGTGGAACAGGAAGAGGGTCTGCTCCGGCCCAGGCTGTCCCGCCGCAGCGCCCAGACCATGGCCCTGGAGCATCTGATGGACACTCTGGAGCCCGGCACCGTCCTCCCTGCCACCGTGTCCCACCTGGAGCCCTTCGGGGCCTTTGTGGACATCGGCTGCGGTGTGCCCTCCATGATCAGCATTGAGCGCATCTCGGTCTCCCGGATTCCCCATCCGGACCGGCGCTTCACCGTAGGCCAGGAGATTTATGCCGTGGCCATGGAGACCTGCCCGGAGCTGGGACGGGTCATCCTCTCCCACCGGGAGCTGCTGGGCACCTGGCAGGAAAACGCCACCCGCTTCTCCGCCGGTATGACCGTCCCTGGCTATGTGCGGGGCATCAAGGACTACGGCATCTTTGTGGAGCTGGCTCCCAATCTCTCCGGTCTGGCGGAGCCCAGAGGGGACCTGCATGAGGGGGACCGGGTGTCGGTGTACATCAAGGCCATCTTCCCCGACCGGATGAAAATCAAGCTGCTGGTCATTGAGAAGCTGCCGCCGGAGGGTCCCCAGCCCCTGACCTACTTCCTGCCCCCCAGCGGGCGTTTGGACCGCTGGCGCTACGCCCCCGAGGGCTGCTGCAAAACAGGGGCCGAGACGGTATTCCGATAAAAGCAGAGGGAGGATGCCAGGGCATCCTCCCTTTTTGATTCAGATCAGCGCCAGACGCCGCTCGGCCTGGTTGGGCAGAGCGCCCATCCGGTAGAGCACCGGCACCAGCGCGCCGAAGAGCACCACCAGCATGAGAGTCTGAACGGGGAGCATCAGGGTGTTCTTGATCATGCTGTTGGTCATGTAGTAGATATAGCCCTTGCTGTACAGAATCGCGCTCCACAGGCTGCCCAGGAACACGTTGAGAATGTTGGTGCACAGCTTGGCCAGGAAAATCCGCAGCACGGTCACACGGGCACGGTAGAGGAACAGGGCGTAGATGAAGGTGCCCAGCATGGTGGTGAGCATATAACCCGGGAAATAGGGGTCGCCGCTGGAGGAGAGGAAGAAGGACAGGGTGTCCTCGGCGGCGCCGAACACCAGGGCGGTCACCGGGCCGCACACCAGGGCGCACAGGGACCGGGCCAGGAAGCCGAAGCTGATTTTCAGTCCCGCGTAGATGGGGATGGAGAACTTGGAGAGGACGATGCAGGCGGCGATCATCAGCGCGGCGAACACCAGGCTGCGCAGACTGCGGAAGTCATCCACAGCGCAGCGCCAGTAGGCGGCGGAGAAGGGCGTTTTGAACATGGTGCGGGTCTTGTTGAGTACGGGCATAAAAAAACCTCCTTCTGTATTCGGCAGCCCGCAAAAGCGGGAATGCCGCACAGAGGAGGACCGTGGACTCCCACGGCACGCCTGATATGCGGCAGCGGGATGCGGAGGGCGTACTGCAAGCCTGTGGCTTTTCGTCCGGCGGACAACTCCCCGTCCCGCCGGCACTGGACCTCTTGCGAGGTACTGCACACGCGCTCCTACTCTGCCTGATAGAGGCCATTATAGCCCCGCCCCGTGAAAAAAGCAAGGAAAAATCCGCCGCACCTGAAATATCATTTTCGGTGCGGCGGATTTGGTAGCTTATGGCTGAAGAGCGGAGAGCTGCTTGTAGAAGTCCAGGGTTCCGAACCCCCGCTCCAGCTGGGTGAGGAGAAAGGCCTCGCACACGTCGCTCATCTTTTTCTGGGAGGGCACATCCAGCTTAAAGGAGAACAGCCGCTTGGGGTCGCCCATGACCACGTGGCGCATGGCGGCCAGGGCGGGACCGTCCAGGGGCATGGACACCCCGTCCCCTACGCCGCCCCGGCAGCGGGCGCAGTGGAGTACGCCCTCCCGCAGGTGGAGCCGTGGCTCCTCCGGCTCGGGTACGCCGCACACGGCGCAGGCGTCCAGCATGGGCTCATAGCCCACCAGGGACAGCAGCTTGAGCTCGTAGGCCGCCTTCACCAGGGGCAGAGGCTTGCTGAGCTTGTCCAGGGCGTAGAGGGAGTTGAGAATGAGGGAGAGAAGGGCCGGGTCCGATCTCCCCTCCTCGGCCACCGTCTCCATCACCTCGGCGAAGTAGGAGCCCAGAGCCAGTTTCTCCACGTCCTGCCGCACCCCCCAGAACTGCTCCAGAGAGTCCCCCTGGTCCATGGACCAGTAGTCCCGGTACTCGAACAGGGTCAGCTCCGAGTACACCAGCAGCTGGGACGCGGCGGAGAGCGGGCTGTTCTTCCGCCGGCAGCCACGGGCCTTCACCGTCAGCTTCCCCAGGTCCCGGGTGAGGACGGTGAGGATTTTATCCGATTCCTTGTAATTGACCTCCCGCAGGACAATCCCCTGGGTTGTCAGGTGCATATACTTCACCACGCAGTATGTATATTCTCTCTTTCGGACCGAACCGGCCCGGCGAACAGCGGGTTCACCGGGCCGGAACGTAATAGCGCGTTATGCGGTTTTGCTCTCCTCCGCCCGCTCCGCCTCTTCCCGCAGATGGGCGTACAGGCTGTACGCCTCGGGCAGTCCGGTGGCAAGAAACAGCCGCCACATGGTCTCACAGTCCATATCCAAGCCCCCTCGTCCATAGCTTGGCCCGGAGCGTCTTGTTTATGAACGGTAAATTTTGCGGCGTTATTCGTCCCGATAACCGAAATTCTGAATCAGATTCAGGTTATCTCTCCAGTTCTCTTTTACTTTTACCCAGGTCTGGAGGAACACCTTGGTGCCCATAAAGCGCTCGATGTCCTGTCGGGCCAGGGTGGAGATCTTCTTGAGCATGGCGCCGCCCTTGCCGATGATGATGCCCTTGTGGGAGTCCTTCTCGCAGTAGATGGTGGCGTCCATCTCGATGACCTCGTCGTCCCGCTCGATGAACCGGGTGACCTCCACGGCGGTGCCGTGGGGAATCTCCTTGTCCAGGCACAGAAGCAGCTTCTCCCGGACAATCTCGGCGCACACCTGCCGCTCGGGCTGGTCGGTGACCATGTCCTCGGGGAAGAGCTGGGGACCCTCGGGCAGGAACTCGCCCAGCACCTTGAGCAGGTCCTCCAGACCCTCGCTGTTCTTGGCGGAGATGGGCAGGATGGCGTCGAAGCTGTGCTTCTCGCCGTAGGCCTGCATGACCGCCAGCAACTCGTCCTTCTTCACGGTGTCAATCTTATTGATGACCAGCACGGAGGGCACGCCCAGGGCCTTGATGCGCTCGATGAGCTCCTCCTCCGGCCCGCCCACATGGGGGATGGGCTCCACCAGCAGCATGACCGCGTCCACGTCGGCCACGCTGTCCCGCACCACCTTCACCATGTAGTCGCCCAGACGGGTCCGGGCCCGGTGGAGGCCCGGCGTGTCCATAAACACGAACTGGCACTCGTCCCGGTTGAGCACGGCACAGATGCGGTTGCGGGTGGTCTGGGGCTTGTTGGTGACGATGGCGATTTTCTCGCCCACCAGGGCGTTGGTCAGGGTGGACTTACCCACATTGGGCCGTCCCACAATGGCAATCATGCCGGATTTTTTGATTTCCATAGGTTATCCTCAACTTTCTTGAGCAATTTTATTCATATGCGGTCTTTTTTCAGGCCGTATATTTCACTGTTTGTCCTGCTTCTCCAGCAGGGCGCGAATGTCGGACAGTTCCTTCTTCAGCTCGGAGAGCTCCTTCTCATGCTTTTCCCCCACAGCCGCAGCCGCACCCACGATGATGCCCGGCAGGGCCATGAGGAGAAACAGCGACATTAGTTCGAGCAGGCCGCCTCCCGCACCCAGGCCGCTCAGCACCATGAGGATGGCATAAAAGAGGGCAATAGAGAACAAACCTCCGCCGATGATGTATCCGTACCGCATGTTACCCCTCCTGTTCTCTGGTAATCCCCAGCTGCTCCAGGATAGCCTCCTCACGGGCCCGCATCTGGGCCTTCATGGGACCCTCGTCCATGTGGTCGTACCCCAGCAGGTGGAGCACGGAGTGGACGGCCAGATAGGCCACCTCACGGCGGGTGCCGTGGCCGTACTCCTCACCCTGGGCCTGAGCCCGCTCCAGAGAGATGACCATGTCCCCCAGGGGCACCAGACCGGTACCCGGGTCGGCGTCCTCCTCGGTGGGGTGCTCTCCGGGACGGAGGTCGAACATGGGGAAGGACAGCACGTCGGTGGGACGGTCCACCTCCCGCTGCTCCAGGTTAATCTGGTGGATACCCTCGTCGTCGGTGAAGAGCACGTCCACCTCCCAGGGCACCGCCACCCCCTCTGCCTCCAGGGCGGCGGGAATAACCTGCCGCAGCAGGTCGGCATAGGGCTCGGCGCCCTCCACCTCAGTCTCGATAATCAGTTCATGGTTCACGGAGCATCCTCCTTCTTTTTCTCCGGGCTGTCCACATGCTCGTCCAGCACCCAGGGCAGGTACAGGGTAAAATCCATGTCAAAGTGGGGCTGCGGAAATTCCGGTTCCACCGGGAAGGTCTCATGGCCCAGTATCATGCTGCCCCAGGGGAGCTTCACCAGCGGCCCCCAATCGGGGCCGTTATCCTTCCCGGCGGGCCTGTCCAGAATGGTGCCCGCCACGCGCCAGGACAGCTCATAGAGCAGCCCCTTCTCCCGCCAATCCTCCTCGTGGTAGAGCTCGCACACATAGGTGGCCTTCTCCGGCGGGATGGACACGCTGTCCAAAATGGCCAGCAGCTCCTCCGGCAGCTTCCGTTCCCGGGCCAGAGCCACGAAATTACGGCAGTGGCCGCATTCGCACCCCCAGTCCTCCGCCCGGGCGTAACAATCCCGGGTGGCGGGCTCGTCCACCTCCACCGTATAGCCAAACCATTCAAAACGTGTCACTGTCCCCTCACCGCCTCTTCATAGGCCTGGGCGGCCCGAAAGAACACTACCACATAGCAGATGGCCGCTACAACGGTAAGCACCAGGCCGACCAAAGCCAGGCCGGGGAAGAAGAGAATAAGCGCATTGGCCGCAATGATGCCGCCCAGCATGACCTTCCAGCCCGTCAGAAGTCCGGCACTCCTCATGTCCCGGTTATAGACCGCCTCCAGCTCCCGGACGCCCTCCACCATACGGTAGGTGACCAGCAGCTGAAGGCAGATCCCCACGAGGAGCAGCACGGTCTCCACGAAAGGCACACTGATGGAGATAGCAAACAGCTGCTTCAGCCACATCAGGCCGGAAAAGGCGGCGGCACCCACAGCCAGACCCCTGATGTTCTGGAAAACCTGACTCTCGGGCACCTCGCCCAGGCCGGACCAGATCAACAGATAGCCCATCCAGGCAGGGGTAACACACAGCCGCCCCAGATTGATGTCAAAGAACAGAAACAGCAATCCTCAGAACATCTTCTTCATAGTCAGCGCCCCTCCTTCTCCTTGGCACGCTTGGCGTTACGGCGGTTTTCGTCCTCCTCATAGGCCTTGATGATCCGCTGGACAATGACGTGACGCACCACGTCGGCCTGGCCCAGACGGCAGATGGCGATGTCCTCCACGCCGCCCAGCACCCGCATGGCCTCCTTCAGGCCGGAAATCTTATCGCTGGGCAGGTCAATCTGGGTCACGTCGCCGGTGATGACAATCTTGGAGCCAAAGCCCATGCGGGTCAGGAACATCTTCATCTGCTCCCGGGAGGTGTTCTGGGCCTCGTCCAGGATGATGAAGCTGTCGTCCAGGGTGCGGCCGCGCATGTAGGCCAGGGGGGCCACCTCGATGTTGCCCCGCTCCAGGTACTTCTGATAGGTCTCCGGCCCCAGCATCTCAAAAAGGGCGTCGTACAGGGGCCGCAGGTAGGGGTCCACCTTGCTCTGCAGGTCGCCGGGCAGGAAGCCCAGCCGCTCGCCGGCCTCCACCGCCGGACGGGTGAGGATGATGCGGTTGACCTGCTTGTCCCGGAAGGCGGCCACCGCCGCGGCCACCGCCAGATAGGTCTTGCCGGTACCCGCCGGGCCGATACCCAGGGTGACCAGGTTCTTCTTGATGGCCTCCACATACTTCTTCTGTCCGATGGTCTTGGCCTTGATGGGCTTGCCCTTGGCGGTGACACACAGCACATCCCGTGCCAGGTCCCCGATCCGGTCCTCGTTGCCCGACCGGATCAGGGAGATGATATAGCGCACGTTCTGCTCGTTGATGGTCTCGCCCTTGGCGGAGAGGGACATGAGCCCCTCAATGGCCTTGACACCGTACATCACGTTCTCCGCCTCACCGGACACCTTCAGCTCTCCGTCCCGGCTCACCACCGTGACGCCCAGCTCCCGCTCGATGATGCGGATATTCTCGTCGAAGGAGCCGAAGATATTGACGGCCTCCTCCATTCGCTCCATGCTTATCGTCTGTTCAATCAAGCTTCTACGCTCCTCGCTGTTTCAGCCGGAAGAGCCTTGTTCCTCCGCCGGCTGTGTTTCATTTTCCTGCTGTCCCTCGTAGGGCACAAACCGTCCAATCTCCTCCCGGCACTCGGCCTGGAGCCGGACAATGAGCATGCCGCTCTGTTCCCGGGCGGCAAAATCCATGGAGACCACCTCTCCCGTCTCTCCCAGAGCGGCCAGAAGGTCCTCCTCCAGCTGCGCCCGGAGCAGCTTCTCCGCCGCGGCGGCGTCCACCCGGGCGGGGACGGTCTCATAGGCCCGGACCGTCTCTCTGGTCAGGGACAGGGGCATCTCCTGTCCGCCGGGCAGATGGGCGGTCCATACGTCGCTTATTTTATCATACCTCTCATAGGAAATTCCACTGTTTCCATAAAAATTGACCCGCCAACCCAGCAGACTCAGGGACCAGAAGGATTTCTCCTCTCCGGTGTAGGCCTTGACCTGGGCTGTCAGGGGAATTTCCGCCTCCAGGGTGCGCCAGGTACGGGCGTACACCCGGCCCTGGGCCCGCACCTGACGCCAGCCCAGGTCGATGCCGCTGTACTCCGCCCCCTCCATATGGATATTGCCGGTGATGAGCACCTGTCCCTCCACCACCGTGTCCCCTTCCTCCACAGCGGGCTCGCCCCCCAGCACCTCCACCTGGGTCACAATGCCGGGTACCGTGGCCACCACATCCCCCAGCTCGCTCTCGTCCACCACCTCCGGCGGCTCGATGCGCTCCCGCACCAGCACCTCGGCCACGGTGCCCTTCAGGTTGATGGCGCACCAGGACAGATCGTCCAGCTGCAGCAGCAGCTTCTGGGCCGTGGCCGCCGGGTCGATGCCAGGTCCGTACACTCCGGGGCGCACCCCCAGGCGGCGCAGCTCGGTGAGAATCTCCGCCGTGGTGACGGTCTCGTTGCCCGACACCTCCACATTGAGCACAAACTGGGACAGCACGCACACCGCCGCCAGGGAGAGCACCAACCCCGTCAGCAGGGCGTACCGCTTGCGGAACCGGGCCAGGAAAAAGGGGACGCCGCCTGTCCTCTGCCGCTGGACCTGACAGGAGGCCCGCTCTCCCAGGGCCTGGGCCCGCTTGGCGTCGCGCCGGGGGACGGTGATGGCCACCCGGCCCGTCTCCAGCCACTCCACCGCCCAGAAGGCCACGCCGTTCTGGGCGCACAGGTTGAGAAACCGCTCGGGAAAGGCCCCCTCCGCCTCCAGGCGCACGCTCCCCCGGAGAAAATTGATCACCTTCTGCATGCTCCACCTCCAGCGGTCCTATGTCAGGTCCACCCCTTCAATCTCCCCTGTAATCAGCAGCTCGCTGGCGTTCATGGCCTTCAACTCCAGCCCCTTGCCCCGGATTTTCAGAATCAGCTTGCCGCCTGAGACGTGAATCTCCTCCGTGCCGTAGGAGAGAATCCCCTTGTGGTTCTCCATCCGCAGCTCCCGGCTGCCCGTCAGCTCCACACGGGGCAGTCCGGCCACCACGTCCCCGGGCAGGTCCAGGACCTGGGCTGTCTTTTCCAACAGCCCTTCCCGCTTCTGCCGCTTCTCCACCGCGCCCACCTCCTCGTCCTGTTATCCATATGACGCAGTGCCGCCCCGCTTGCCTGTCCCACGCAAAAAAAGGGACGGCCCCCAAGCGGGACCGTCCCCTTTATTCTCTTTCCCTGCCGGAATCAGCACCGGTTAAGCTCTGTACCATAGTGCTCAGAGCTAAAGCCATTGTCAAGAAAAACAGAGAAAAACGGTGTTACTTTGTCACAGACCTCCGTGTCTGCAGGCTTCGGCAGGCTCAACAGAAAAGCGGAAAACGCCGCCGTTACCTCTCCGGTAATCACTGTCCCATAAAGCCAGGACGTCTCTTTTCGGGTTCCGTATGCCAGCGCGGCGGCAATCTCCCCCGTCTCTTCCGCCCAGCAGTGGATTTCAAACCTGGAAGCCTGATTTAGCTCCTTCGCCATGATTGCCCGCCATCGCTCCACAGTGAGTCGGACGTCACCCATTTCTTCCTCCACTGCACTCCCCCCTAACGCTCTGCTTTCAGCAATTCTCTCAGCCGCTCCGGCCGGTTGTCCTTCGGATGGTCCAGCACGTGGCTCAGCAGACGGCGCTGGGCCGCGCCAATGTCCGCGCCGCGGTAGCCCATGGCCGCCAGCTCCGCGCCGGAGAGCGCCAGCTCCCGGACCGTCACACAGCTCCCCTCCGCCAAAGTCTCCGCAAGCTCCTGGAGATAGGTGCCCCCCACCATGGCGGCGCCGATGGCAGCGGCTGCCGTGCAGGCGTCCTCTCCGTGCTCCGCCAGGGCATGACGCCATCCCACGGCGCCCCGGGGCATGGTCTTGACCAGCTCCGCGCCGGCGGCACAGGCCCGGACGGTGCGGCCGTCCAGCCGCAGGGCCTTGAGAAACTCCCCCGCGCTGCGGATGCTCCCCTCGTCCAGCAGCAGAGCACACAGGGCCGCCCACCGCTCCAGCGGCCTGACAGGAACACGGTGGAGGGTGGTCAGGTCGGGCTGAGCGTCCGTCCCCACAAAGGCGGCCAGCAGCCCCCAGGCAAACAGCCCCTCTCCCCGCTCCGGCCACGGGGCGAGCAAGGTCTTTTCCAGCTCGGTGCGCACCCGCTCGGCGGACAGACAGGCGCTCAGCCCCGCATTGTTCCGCAGGGCCTCTGCCGTGGCGTTTTCTACGGCAAAGCCCAGCTGGGCGGAGAACCGCACCGCCCGCAGCATCCGCAGGGCATCCTCCCGGAAGCGGCGCTCCGGCTCCCCCACGCAGCGGATAATCCGGGCCTGCAAATCCTTCCGGCCGCCAAAGGGGTCAATCACCGTCCCGTCCGGTCCCAGCGCCATGGCGTTGATGGTAAAGTCCCGGCGGGACAGGTCCCCCGTCAGGTCACCGCCGAAGGTCACCGCGTCCGGGTGCCGTCCGTCGGCATAGCCGCTCTCGGCCCGGAAGGTGGTCACCTCCACCCCGCCGTCCTCGGTCAGCACGGTCACGGTGCCGTGCTTGATGCCGGTGGGCACGGTGCGGTCAAAAAGCGCCGTGACCTCCTCCGGCCGGGCGGAGGTGGTCACGTCCCAGTCCCCCGGGGTACGCCCCAGCAGCAGGTCCCGGACGCAGCCCCCCACCGGGTAGGCCTCCCATCCCGCCGCCCGCAACCGTGCGCACAGCGCCGCCACGCTGCCGGGAATTTCTCTCATTTCCACGCCCCTCACCTTCTCTCCGGTATGTTTTCCAATGCCGCCGTCTATAATGGTGTCATATGGAATTGGCCTTGCCATTTTCTTTCGTTCATATTATAATATTTTTTCTGGAAGAGACCAAGTATCATTTCATATTTTTCAAAAAGGGAGTGCTCCCTGTGTCTGATTTGAATATTCACGATTATTTCGTCCCCGGCTGCCACGCTCACCTGGTGGGCATCGGCGGCGTCTCCATGGCTCCCCTGGCCGAGGTGCTCCACGGCATGGGTATGGTCATCACCGGTTCCGACATGCACGAGAGCGCCACGGTGGAGCATCTCCGCTCCCTGGGCATGGACATCGCCATCGGCCACCGGGCGGAAAACCTGAAGGGCGCCAAGCTGGTCATCCGCACTGCCGCCGCCCACGACGACAACCCCGAAATCTCCGGCGCCCACGCCCGGGGCATCCCCGTCTTTGAGCGTGCTCAGGCCTGGGGCGCCATCATGCGGGGCTACAAGAACGCCCTGTGCATCTCGGGTACCCACGGCAAGACCACCACCACCTCCATGTGCACCCACATCGCCATGGCCGCCCAGGCCGACCCCACGGTGATGATTGGCGGCACCCTGCCCCTGCTGGGCGCCGGCCACCGGGTGGGCCGGGGCGACACCATCATCCTGGAGAGCTGCGAGTACTGCAACTCCTTCCTCTCCTTCTTCCCCACCGTGGCGGTGATTCTGGACATTGAGGCCGACCACCTGGACTTCTTCAAGGACCTGGAGGACGTGGAGAAGTCCTTCCGCACCTTTGCCGACCTGGTGCCTGAGGACGGTGTCATCGTGGCCAACCGGGACGACGAGAACACCATGCACACCCTGGAGGGTGAGACCCGTCCCATGGTCACCTTCGGTCTGGAGGAGGGCGACGTCCACGCCGCCAACCTGACCTGGAGCCGGGGTTTGCCCACCTTTGACGTCATCTGGAAGGGTCAGCCCTTCGCCCACGTGTCCCTCCGGGTGCCCGGGGAGCACAACGTGAAGAACGCCCTGGCCGCCGCCGCGTCGGCCATTGTGCTGGGCATGCCCGCCAAGGCCGTGGAGGAGGGTCTGTCCGCCTTCCGGGGCGCCGCACGCCGCTTTGAGCACAAGGGCAGCTACCACGGCGCCGAAATCTATGACGACTACGCCCACCACCCCGGTGAGCTGAAGGCTCTGCTCTCCGCCGTCAGCGGCCTGGGCTATGACCGGATTATCTGCGCCTTCCAGCCCCACACCTACTCCCGCACCAAGGCCCTGTTTGACGACTTCGTCCAGGTTCTCCGGGAGCCTGACGTGACCCTGCTGGCCGAGATTTTCGCCGCCCGTGAGGACAACACCATCGGCATCTCCTCTCGGGACCTGGCTGCCCAGATTCCCGGCTCCCGGTACTTCGCCACCCTGCCCGAGCTGACCGACGCTCTGGCGGAGCTGGCCCGGCCCGGTGACCTGATTCTCACCGTGGGTGCCGGCGACATCTACACCGCTGGTGAGGCCCTGGTCCAGCGTCAGGACTGACCTCGAGACAACAAAACACGCCTCTGTCCATGAAGGACAGGGGCGTGTTCTTTTTCAGCACTTATGCGTGGAGCTGGCCTTCGCCGTCCTGCTCCACCAGCGCGGCGGCGTACTGGCGGGCTTGCCGGATCATCTCCTTCTCCACGTGGCTGAGATGCCGGTTTTTGTCGTAGACAATCTGCACCCAGGAGCGGAGGGGCTCATCCACCCAGTTGAGCCGCACCAGCCCGGAGACCCCCGGGATATGGGGCAGGGTGGAATGTGGGATAAGGGCAATCCGGTCGCTCTGGGTGACGCTGTTGATCACCGCCGAGACGCTGCCCAGAAACAGCTCGGAGGCGGGGGCAATGCCCCGCTGCCGCATCCGGTCCCGGAAGGCCATGGTGAAGCAGCAGTCGTCATAGGTAAAGGCGAATTTCTGGTCCTGCAGGTCCTGGTAGCAGACCTGTTCCCGCTCGGCCAGAGGGTTCCCCGGCGTGGTCACCAGCCAGACCGGCTCGTTGTACAGGGACACCCGCTCAAACACGTCGTCCTCCAGCTGCTCCATCTCGTAGATGTAGCCCATGTCCACCTCACGGCCCCGGAGCCATGCGGGCACCCGGGCACAGCAGATCATCTGCACGTTGACGGACACCTTGGGGTACTGGTTGGAGAAATCCAGCAGGAAGGGGGACAGGCTGAAGCCCACGATAGGCTCTCCCCCGGCGATACGCACGCCGCCGGTGAGGCAGGCCGGGTCGGCCACCTTCTCCATGGCCTCCCAGTAGGTCTCCATCATCTTCTGGGCGTAGGCGTAGAACCGCTCGCCCTCCCGGGTGAGGCGGATACGGTTCTCCCGGTGCTCCACCAGCTTGGTGCCCAGCTCCTCCTCCAGGCTGCGGATGTGCTTGGCCAGGGTGGAGGGCGCATAGTTGAGCCGGTCGGCCGCCTTGATGTAGTTGCTTGTCTCCGCCAGGGTGATAAAGGTCAGGATTTGTTTTGTATCCATGGGGTTTCCCTCACGCTTCTCCCGTATTCGCCCGGTTTCATTTTCATTATATCAGACACCCGGGCGCTGAGGCAAGCCGCAGTATAAAAAACCGCAGGGAACGCGGTCTGACGCGCCCCCTGCGGTGTGGGAACTGCGATTACTTGCTGATGGTCTCGCCGGCCAGCTTGCCGAAGACCACGGTGTCCACCACGGCGTTGCCGCCCAGGCGGTTGCCGCCATGGATGCCGCCGGTGACCTCACCGGCCGCCACCAGACCGGGGATGATGCTGCCATCCTCGGCCAGGACGTGGCCCTCGGTGTCGATGGTCACGCCGCCCATGGTGTGGTGCACGCAGGCGGTGCGGGCAGTGGCCACCCAGGGGCCGTTCTCCAGCTTGCAGTTGAACAGGGTGCGGCCGAACTCCTCGTCAACACCGGCGTCCACGTCGGCGTTGAAGGTGTCCACGGTGGCCTGGAGAGTGGCGGGGTCCATGCCCAGCTTGGTGGCCAGCTCCTCCAGGGTCTCGCCCACCACGATGTAGCCGTTCTCCTCCAGGTAGTCGAAGGAGAAGCCGTCGCCGGAGACGGCCTTGTCCAGCTCCACGAAGTCGCCGTCGCCGGACTCCAGGATGTAGTACATGCTGTCGGTCTGGTTCAGCACGGCCAGGCAGATCTCGTCGCGGCGGCCGTCCTCACGGACAAAGCGCTTGCCCTCGGCGTTGATGAAGATGACCTGGTCGGTGCCGCTCAGGCAGCGGGGAGGATACTTGGTCATGGTGCCGTCCTTGGTGGTGCCCAGGTAGAGCAGCTGGACCTGCTCCATGTCGGTGAGGGAGGCGCCCACCTCAACGGCCATGGTGATGCCGTCGCCCTGAGAGCAGCTGAAGCGGTTGGTGGTCATGACCTTGGACAGGTCGTCCCACTTGCCGGAGGTGTTGTACTGCTGGACCATCTCGCCGTTGGCGGAGAAGCCGCCGGTAGCCAGCACCACGCCCTTGGCGGCGTCGATGGTGCACTCGTTGCCGTACTTGTCCTCGGCCTTCACGCCCACGATGGCGCCGCTCTCATCCTGGATGAGGCTCTTGCCGCTGACGGAGGTCAGGATGGTCACGTTGTCCAGGTTGTCAATCTCCTTGATGTAGGTGGAGATCATGCCGGTGCCCATGTTCATGACAGAGGAGTGGGTGCGCTGCCACAGGGAGCCGGCGCCCTGACCGATGACGTCGGTGTACTCCATGCCCAGGCTGCGGATCCAGTCGTAGCCGGCCTCGGCGTTGTAGGTCAGGACCTTCACCAGGTCCAGATTGCCCACCTTGTCGCCGTTGATCCAGGTCTGGAGGGCGAACCACTCGGCGCTGTCGAACAGGTCGGTGCGGCCGGAGGCCTTGTACTCATCCCACTGGGCCTTGACCTCGGCCTGCAGGGCGGCGTGCTCGTCGCTGACAGGTTCCTCGGCCAGAGCGGCCTCAATGGTGGACTTGACGGAGTCGCTCATCTCCACCTTGCTCTGGAGCTCGGGGTCGGGGTTGTTGTAGATACCGCCGCAGACCAGGGTGTCACCGCCCACCAGGCCGTTCTTCTCCAGCACGATGACGGAGGAGCCGTTCTGAGCGGCGGAGATGGCGGCAGCCAGACCGGCGCCGCCGCCGCCCACAACCACCACGTCGGCGGAAGCGTCAGCGGCCAGGGCCTCGGGCGCGGTCTCGCTCTGCCAGTCGTCCAGGTTGGCACCGGCCTGCTCCAGGCAGTCCTTGACGCCGTTGATGACGGCATAGCTGGTGATGGTGGCGCCGGCCACGGTGTCCACCTTCACGCTCTGCTGGGCCACGATCTCAGCGGGAATCTTGGTGATGGGGGCCTCGCCGGCGGTCAGGAGCACGTTGCCGTCGCTGTCCAGGAGGGGAGCGCCGATACCGGTGGTCTCCTGGTGCTCGGTAACCTCAACGGACTCGATGGCGCTGTCGGTGACGGTGACCTCAACGGTCACCTGGCCGTTCATGCCGGGTGCGCTGGCGGTGTAGGTGCCGGCGGTCAGGGCGCCGGTACCCTCGGTGCTGACGGGGGCGCTTTCAGAGGGCTGAACAGAAGGGGATTCGCTGGGCTGCGTGGTGTTGGTGCAGGCCGCAAGGCTGATACACAGCGCGCCGGCCAGCAGCAGGGACAGCTTTCTTTTCATGTCTTCTTCTCTCCTCTTTTACTGAAATCCGGGTTCCCGCCCGGTCTCGTTAAAATTATAACATCGCCCGCTCCCCCTGTGCCGCCGAAAAAGTGTTACCTGCTCTCACCTTTTTCGTTTTCCCGCTCCGCATATGGAAAAATGCAGAAGAGACGGCGGAAATTCTCCGCCGTCTCTTCCCTTTTGGTGCTGTTTTACTTGTCGGTCTCGCCGGGCAGCTGGGTGAGCCAGCCGGTGGGGACAGCGGCGCCGTCCTGGATGGCGTACATCCGGTAGCCCAGGGAGAAGCCGGTGACCTGCGCCGGGTCAATGGGCGTGGGGAAATACCAGGTGACAGCGTAGTGCCGCTCCCCGTACGGGTCCGCTGTTGCGTCAGCCTTATAATAGGTGACGCCGTCAATGACGACTTTCTCCATGGCGGTGTCGTCCCGGTCGGTGATGCTGCCCCAGCCCTCGATGTCAATCCGGGTGCCGTCGGCCAGATAGACGCTGACCGGATAGTTGGCGGGGGTGCCGCCCTTGCTGGTCAGCTCCAGACGGAGGCTGATGGCGGTCAGGTCCACGCCCGTCATAGACATGCCGCTGAGGGTCTCGGACATGGTGGCCGACCGCTGGGGCAGATTTTCGGGGAAGAAGGTCAGTTCCCAGCTGCCCTCAATGTCCTCCTCGGTGTAGAGCCTGATGTCCATGTCCCCCAGCTCCAGATGGGGGACGCTCTCTCTGGTAAACACATTGCTGTCAGGAAAGCTGATGTCCAGATATCGTCCGTCCTCCCAGGCAATCTGGTTGATTCTGTAACTGGGCATCTCCCGGTCGTCAAACTCCATGAAGGGGGTGGGGTCTGCGGTGCACTGCACCCCTTCCGCCATCTCGTACAGGATGTGAAACACGCCGTTTTCATCAAAGCCGGAGGAGGAAATCCAGATGAGGTCGGTGCCCTCCAGCTTCACCGGGTTCTGGCCGGGCAGCAGGCCCCTGACCTCGGTGCCCGAGTTCACCGTCTTCTTGGTCAGCTCCTCGTCGGTGAACAGGCGGCTGCTGCGGGCGGCGGTGCTCAGGGCCTCCTCCGGGAAGGGGATGCCCGTCAGCTCCCGGAACCCGGGCTGGAAGCTGGCAAAGGTCAGGGTCAGGCTGCCGTCCTTGTTGAAGTCCCGGTTGGTCATCATGGGCATCTCCAGCAGAGCGGTGCGGGTCTCAGGGTCGTAGCTGATGCAGCTGGTGCCCAACCTGCCGTTGTAGGCCAGATTCTCGCTGAGGCGGTCGCCGGTCAGGTCGGTGACCGACACGTAGGCCTTGGTGCCGCTCTCGTCGCTGAGCGCCGCCACAACGCTGACCTTCAGCCCCTGGTCGGTGACCGACACGCCGTCCACGGCCTGAACATAGGGGGCGAAGATGCCCAGGTGCTCCATCAGGGCGTCCCAGTTGGTGCCCACTGCCAGGGCGGTTCCGGTGAAGGCGATGACGGCGGCGGCCATCACGGCCGCTATGCGGATTTTCTGTCTCATATAGATGCTCCTCTCCGAGGGGTCGGCATTGAGGGCGGTGTTCACCCTGCGCCGGATGTCTGCGGGGTTGATTTCCGGGCATGGGCCGTTCAGCTCCATGTCCTTCCAGAGCCTCTCCATGCTGCTCACAGTCCTTCCCCTCCTTTTGTCAAAATCTCCCGGAGCTTTTTCCTGCCCCGGGACAGGCGGATGCGGGCTGCGCCGGTGCTCAGGCCCAGACCCCGTACCGCCTCACTGAGCTTCTCGCCGTAGTAGTAGTGGCGGAGGAAGAGGGTCCGGTCCGGCTCTCCCAGACCGTCCACCGCCTGCCAGAGCCGCTCCGCCTGGTCCTTGGCGGTGGCGGTCTCCTCCGGTCCCTCCGCTTGGGACGGCCCGTCGTCCTCCGGCAGAGGCACGGTGGGCTTTGACCTGCGGAGACAGTCGGTGGCCCGGTTGCGGGCCACCGCACCCAGCCATGGCCGCAGACCCAGCTTGGGGTCCAGCTCGTGGGCGTGGGACCACAGGCTGAGAAACACGTCGGAGACCACCTCCTCCGTGTCCTCACGGGTGGCGGCAGCGCCCAGGGTGCGCCAGACGATGGTGCTGACATAGGCGGTATATCGGTTGATGACCTGCTCCAACGCCGTGCGGCTGCCCTTCTGCAGGCGGCGTACCAGCTTTTCATCCTCCATGCCGCCACTCCTCTCTTCCTAAAACCGGTTTCGCCCTGATATACGGATGGACGGAGCAAAAGGTTTCATATATGGGGAGAAATTTTTTCTCCCTGCCCCAGCAGCCGGAAGCGGTTTTTCTCCGCCTCCAGAATTCCCTCCCGCCGCAGAGCGGACAGCTCCCGGGACAGGGCGCTCCGGTCCACGCAGAGGTAGTCCGCCAGGGCCTGCCGGTCAAAGGGGATGGCAAAGGAGTCGCTCCCAGCCAGAGCCGCCTGGGCGTTGAGGTAGGAGAGCAGCTTCTCCCGGATGGTCCGCTGGGACACATGCTCCAGCTTGGCGGACAGGAGGATATTCTTCCCCGCCAGCACGGAGAGCAGGTTGGTAACCAGGCGGCTTTGGAAGGTGCAGGAGGAAGGACAGGTGCCCACCACCCGGGCGATGTCCAGCAGCAGCACGCCGCTGTCCTCCACCGCCCACACTGACACCGGCAGAGCGGCTGTCCCGGCGCAGGCGTGGGCCTCGCCGAAGATGCCCGCCGGTGGTACTGAGGAGAGCACGGTTCTGCGGCCCTCCCGGTCCTCCCGGCACACCTGGAGCCGCCCGGACAGCACCACGCCCAGCCAGCGGGCAGGCTCTCCGGCCCGGAGCACCGCCTCTCCCCTGCTGAATTTCCGCTCCACCGCCCCCAGGCAGTCCAGCATGGTCTCCATGTCCTGCTCCGAAATCCCGGCGAAGAGGGGTGACTTTTGGAGCACCGGCAGAAATTTCCCCATGTTTTTTCCTCCCACGTTGCAACTGCAACAGAAAATTTGATACCAGTATAGTATGCTTTCCTTACAAATACAAGGAGGGTTTTCCCTATGATTCGGAAGATTATCAAGATTGACGCGGACAAGTGCAACGGCTGCGGCGCCTGCGCGGCGGCCTGCCACGAGGGGGCCATCGGCATGGTGGACGGCAAGGCCAAGCTGCTCCGCGAGGACTACTGCGACGGCCTGGGGGACTGCCTCCCCGCCTGCCCCACCGGAGCCATCACCTTTGAGGAGCGAGAGGCTCCCGCCTACGACCACGCCGCCGTCATGGCCGCCAAGGCGGCCAAGGAGAAGGCCGCTCCCCTGCCCTGCGGCTGTCCGGGCAGCATGAGCCGCGCCATCCACCGTCAGGAGCGCCCCGCTGCCGCCGGTGAGATTCCCAGCGAACTGCGGCAGTGGCCGGTGCAGATTAAGCTGGTCAATCCCATGTCCCCCTGGCTCAGCGGCGCCGACGTGCTCATCGCCGCCGACTGCACCGCCTACGCCTACGGCGCCTTCCACCGGGACTTTATCCGGGGCCGCGTGGTACTGGTGGGCTGCCCCAAGCTGGACGAGGGCGACTACACCGACAAGCTCACCGAGATTTTCCGCCGCAACGACGTGCGCAGCGTCACGGTTGCCCGGATGGAGGTGCCCTGCTGCGGCGGCATCCAGCGGGCCGCCGAGGTGGCCGTGGCCAATTCCGGCAAGCACATCCCTCTCACCATTACCGTCATCTCCGCCGAGGGCGAGATTCTCCGCACCATCCAGCAGTAAAATATCTCCTCCCTATTTTCTCTCTTTCCATTGACATCGCTTTCCCTTTATGTATGATGAAAGCAACAGGAAAAGCGGGGTGACACAGGGATGGAGTTAGAAGAGTTGGAACGACAGAGGGAAGCACTGCGGCGGCAAATCATCGACTTGACGTTTCTTGTCCACGGTCCCGATATGATGCCGCTCCAAAAGCTGGATAAAAGCGCGCCGGAACGTGCCTTTCTCAACTATCTGGAAGATAAACTGGAAGAGAAGAAAGCCCAGCTGCATGCTTTGGACCTTCAAATTGCCCAGGCATCTACCTTCCGAGCCCGTTTTCACAGCGAGTGTTACAGCTTGCGAGGTGTCATTTGGCTGGCGGCAGTAGGGATGTGCCTGGCAACTGTCACCTGCGGCAATCTTTTGAACAGTCCAGTGGGCGGGGGGATGGGTGTCCTGACGCTGGTCTCGCTGCTCTGGGCCATCTGGTCCTCTTTTCCTCCGAAATAGACCCCACCGATACCTAAAAAACGCCCCGTCTCAGTTTCCTGAGACGGGGCGTTTTTGTTCTGCTTACTCGCCGGTAATCTGCACAGTCTCTCCGTCGGAGGAGGCGTGCAGGGTGCGGACGGGGTTGAGATAGCTCTCGATGATGCGGGTGGCGATGGGGTCCTCCAGGTCCTTCTGAATCTGGCGGCGCAGGTTGCGGGCGCCGTAGGTCAGGGAGTAGGACTTCTTCACCAGGTAGTCCAGCAGGCTGTCGTCGTAGGTGAAGGTGATGCCCTTCTCGGCTAGAGTCCCCTTCAGCTCGCCCAGCATGATGCCGGCGATGGCCTTGAAGTTCTCCTCGCTGAGACGGTTGAAGTAGACAATCTCGTCCACCCGGTTGATGAACTCTGGCCGCAGGAAGCTCTCCAGGGCCTTCATGGCCCGCTCACGGCCCTGCTCGGCGGCGGTGCGGCCGAAGCCCACGCTGCCGGAGCCCTTGGCCTCGCTGCCCGCGTTGGAGGTCATGACGATGACCGTGTTCTCAAAGTTCACGTTCCGGCCCTGGGCGTCAGTGATGTGGCCGTCGTCCAGAATCTGGAGCAGAATGTTGAGCACGTCGGGGTGGGCCTTTTCAATCTCATCGAAGAGGATGACGCAGTAGGGCTTGCGGCGGACCTTCTCGGTGAGCTGGCCGGCCTCGTCATAGCCCACGTAGCCCGGAGGAGAGCCGATGATGCGGCTCACCGCGAACTTCTCCATGAACTCGGACATATCCAGCCGGATGAGGGACTCGGGGGAGTGGAACATGTCCATGGCCAGCCGCTTGACCAGCTCGGTCTTGCCCACGCCGGTGGAACCCACGAAGATGAAGGACACGGGCTTGCGCTTGGAGGCGATGCCCACACGGCCGCGGCGGACAGCGGCGGCCACAGCCTTCACTGCGTCGTCCTGACCGATGATGTGCTCCTTGAGGCGGCTTTCCAGCTGGGCCAGGCGCTCGTACTCTGCCTCCTGAATCTGGCTGGCGGGAATCTTGGTCCACAGCTCGATGACACGGGCCAGGTGGGCCACGGTCAGGGGCGGGGCGCTCTGGGCTTCCAGCTTGTCCAGCTCCTGCTGGAGCTGGAGCTCCCGGCTCTTGATGACGGCCAGGCGCTGGTAGTCCTCGTCGCCGGTGGCGGCGTTGAGGGCGCTCCGGTCCTGGACCAGCTTCTGCAGCTCACGCTGGAGACGGGCCTGTTCCCGCTCGTTGTCCTTCATACCGGCCTCCTGGTCGCCGGCGGCGGACAGAACGCTGTACTGCTCGGTGAGCTTGTTCAGCTCCCGGCGAATCTCAGCCTGCCGGTTCTCGTTGGCCTTCAGGTCGCTCTGGCGCTTGAAGTCACGGCTGTTGGCCTCGGCCACCAGAGCCTCACGCTCCTTGGAGATAGCCTCCAGGTCCTTTTTCAGCTGGGCCTCACGGGCCAGATTGGCGTTGTGGAGGTTTACGTCGGAGCAGGCCTCGTCGATGAGGTCGATGGCCTTGTCGGGCAGGTAGCGGTCGGTGATGTACCGCTCGCTCATGGTGACGGCCAGCCGGGCCATCTCGGGAGAGATGGACACGAAGTGGTACTTCTCATAGTAGGACTTGATGCCCATGATGATCTGCACCGCGTCCTCAATGGAGGGCTCCTCCACGATGACGGGCTGGAACCGGCGCTCCAGGGCGGAGTCCTTCTCGATGTACTTGCGGTACTCGGTGAGGGTGGTGGCGCCGATGACCTGGATTTCACCGCGGGACAGAGCGGGCTTGAGGATATTGGCGGCGTTCATGCTGCCCTCGGCGTCGCCTGCGCCCACGATGTTGTGGACCTCGTCGATGACCAGGATGATGTTGCCCAGCTTCTTGACCTCGTCAATCAGGCCCTTCATCCGGCTCTCGAACTGGCCGCGGAACTGGGTGCCCGCCACCAGGGCGGTCAGGTCCAGCAGGTAGACCTCCTTGTCCTGGAGCTTGTAGGGCACGTTGCCCGAGTAAATCCGCTGGGCCAGGCCCTCGGCGATGGCGGTCTTGCCCACACCGGGCTCGCCGATAAGGCAGGGGTTGTTCTTCTGGCGGCGGTTGAGAATCTGGATGGTGCGCTCAATCTCCTGGTCACGGCCCACGATGTTGTCCAGCTTGCCCTCAGCGGCCTTCTGGGTCAGGGAGATACAGTAGTTCTCCAAAAACTTCCGCTTGGGAGCACGCTCCTTGCCGTTGTTCTTCTCCTCCCGGGGACGGGACTCCTCTCTGGGCTGGCTGTCACCGCCCTGGCTGCCGCCGAAGAGCTTGTTGAGGAAGGGGAAGGTGGCCGTGCGGCCCTCGTCGTCCTCGTCGCTGTCGGGCTCGTCGCTCTGAGGCACCAGTCCCTCCATACCCTCGGCGCCGCCGAAGGCGGAGAGCATCTCGTTGGTCAGGCCGTCCAGGTCCTCGTCGGTGATGCCCATCTTCTGCATCATGTCCTCAACGGGCTTGATGCCCAGCTCCCGGGCGCACTTGAGGCACAGACCCTCGCTCTTGGTCTCGCCGCCCTCAATTTTCTGGATAAAAATAACAGCCACATTCTTATGACATCTGGAACAGAGTGTAGGTTGCATATTGTTCAGCTCCTTTAAGGGGGGAGATTTTCTCCCCTTGGGGCACTGGTATGCCCCGGAGAAAAAATTCTAGTGCGAAATTGTGAACTGGGTATGAATTTCTGGTAATTTACTCGGTTTTTCTTTTTTCCGTCTTTTGGGGAATGGGCTTACTTTTTCTTGCCCAGCACGCTCATGTACAGCCACAGGTAGTAGAGGAAAGCCAGAATGGTCAGGGCCAGAGCGAAGGAGATCATGCCGGTGGCCCAGCTGCGGGGAATCTGGGGGAAGAGCACCAGAGCGGCGCACACCACAAAGAACACGAAGGTGGAGATTTTGCCCAGCCAGTTGGAGGGGATGACGTCGTCAATCTTGTGGAGCATGGACAGGGCGCCCAGGCCCATGGCCGCCTCCTTGCAGAAGAAGATGACCACCGCCCAGATGGGAATGATGCCCGCCGCCGTGATGCAGACGATGACAGTAAAGGTCATCAGCTTGTCCGCCAGCGGGTCCAGAATCCGCCCCAGCCGGGTAATCTGGTTGAAGTGGCGGGCGATGTATCCGTCGGCGATGTCGGTGACAAAGGCCAGGGCGTACACCCCCACCGCCCAGTACCGCGCCGTGGGGATGGGCTGGAAGAACACCACTGCAAAGACCGGCACCATAGCCAGCCGGAGCAGGGAGAGAAAATTGGGCACATTCATCTTTAACACCTTCATTTGTGTGGAATGGCGGGAAATGCTCCGGTATTACAGCCCCTGGAGCAGGGTCATGGGATTGGTGGTCATGAAGAACTTGAGCAGATGGGTCTGCTGGACGGTCTCCTCCGGGATGAGCTTGCCGGAGTACTGGATGAGCCAGGCCGCCAGGAAGAGAATCAGTACGCCCTTGATAAGGCCCATGGCCGCGCCGCCGGTCTTGTTGAGGAAGTTCAGACCGGGCAGCTTTGCCACCAGGTCCACCGCGTGGGAGAACACCTTCCACGCAATCAAAATCAGCGCGAAGGCCACGGTGAAAATCACCGAATAGGCCACCGACTGGGCGATGGCGGCGGCCACGGCCGCTGCCGCGTTGGCGGCTACAACAGTCATACCGTCCTGGACCGCCTGGTCGATGGTGTTCACCAGCTCCTCATACAGTCCCATATCACGGAGCACGGACAGCACGTCCTGCAGGGGGTAATCCTCCCCTTCTGTCAGGCCGGCGGCGGCGTCTCCCGCCGGGTCGGACTGCTGGAACTGCTCCTCCAGCTTCTCCTCAATCACCTGGGCGAACTGGGGCTCCAGAGCGGCGCCCACCTTGGGCGCCAGCAGGTTGGCCAGGAAGCTGGCACCCACAAAGGCCACGATGACAGCCAGCAGGCCGCACAGGGAGAGCACAAAGCCTCTGGACGCACCCCGCCAGGCGAAGAGGACCAGAATTGCCAGAATTGCGATATCAAATACCAGATAAGCCATGGGAACCTCCATATGGAATCACTGAAAAGGGTTTCTTGTTCAGCCTGGGATGTAGAGCCGGGCTGTTTTCGCGCCGATGAGCATGGCGGTACCGTCTGCCCGCATGAGCACCTTCTGGGCGTTCTGGGTGCCGGACAGGCTGTCGTAGAGCCGGAGATCCGAGGTATAGATGTCCAGCCGGTCGGCGGTGAGTACGGCGATATACCGCCCTGCCGCTGACAGTGAGAGCACCTGCTCGCCAATGTCCAGGGTGCCCGTCACCTCGCCCGACTCGTCGGTCACCACCAGCTGGGCCTGGGTACCGGCACGGTACTTGCCCAGCAGCAGCGCCGCGTACCCGTCCCCCTCCAGGGAGAACTCCTTCAGGTACTGGTCCGGGTAGCTGTACGCGCCCTTCCGCTCTCCCAGGTTCTTCTCCGCCAGAGAGACGGCGAACACGCCCGTATCGCCCAGGGCCCACAGCGCACCGCTCTGTTCCCGCAGGTCCAGAATCACGCTGCCGTCCAGGCTGGCGGACACATCCGGTTCGGTCTCCTCCTCGGTCCGGTCCAGCCGGTAGAGGTCCAGGCTGCTGCTGAAGGACGCGCCGCTCTGGCTCACGGTGACCGTGGCCAGGTACTTCCCGTCCTCGGTCACCAGCGCGTCCATCACAAAGCCGCTGGAGCGGTTGAGCTGGATTACCGGCTGCTGCTGGGGGTTGTACACGGTCACAGAGCCCTTGTAGCTGGCCGCCTGGGTGACCACCGCCAGCCAGCCGTTCTCATTGACCCGGGCGGAGAGGATGGTCTTGCCGCTGTCCGCGCCCAGGGAGAACACCTTCTCCTTGTCCCGGAAGAGATAGAGGCTCTTGCCGCCGGCGTCATAGGTCAGGGACCACTCCCCTGCCGCCATGGCCACCGGCTGCTCCATCACAATCTGCTCATTTGCGTACTGGGTGCCGCTGCCGGAAAAGAGCCGCACGCCGGTGGTGGAGCACACCAGCAGGTTCTCCCCCGCCGAGACGAAAATGTCCCGGGTGCTGCCCTCGTGGGCAAAGGACTCGGCCTGACCGCTGTCATTGCGCTCCAGGCTGCGATAGGTGAAGTACCGCCGGATGACGTCGAAATTCAGCCGGTCCCGGTAGACCACCAGGGTCACCGCGCCAAAAACCAGCGCCAATGTCACCAGAAAGGCCAGCAGACGGACCAGAATATTCGGTTTTTTCTTGTCGTTGGGCACTTCCTGTCTGTCGTTCATGTGTATGCACCAAATTCCTTAAAAATTCTGCGGCTCAGAGCACGTCCTCTTCATACCACAGCTTGGTCATGTACAGGCCGCCCGGAGGTGCGGTAGGACCGGCCGCCGTGCGGCAGCGGCCCTCCAGAATGTCGCTCACCGCCTCAGGCGGGAACTTGCCCTCGGCCGCGTACACGCAGGTGCCCACCATGGCACGCACCATGTTGTAGAGGAAGCCGTTGGCGCACACCCTGCACTCAATCATGTCCCCCGAGCGGGTCATGTTGAAGTAGTGCACGGTGCGCACGGTGGACTGGACCTCCGTGCCCACCGACTGGACGGCGGCAAAGTCGTGGGTGCCCACAAACCGGTCGGCCGCCGCCTGCATCACCTTCTCGTCCAGGTGCTTGGGGTAGAACCAGGCCCGGTTGACGAAAAAGGCGTTGCGGATGCGGGAGTTGTAGATGCGGTAGGTGTACTCCTTTTTGATACAGGAGCCGATGGCGTTGAAGCCGTCGTGGACCTCGGTGGCCTTGACCACCACAATGTCCTCCGGCAGGCGGGTGTTCACCGCCAGGGGCAGCCGGTCGCAGGGGATGGTGGAGGTGGTTCGGAAATTGGCGATATAGTTCTCCGCGTGGACGCCTGCATCGGTGCGGCCTGCGCCGGTGCATTTCACCGGATGGCCCACCACCGAGGCGATGGCCTTCTCCAGGGTTTCCTCCACGGTGACCGCATTCTTCTGAATCTGCCACCCGTGGTAGGCCGTTCCAACGTACATCAATTTTAACGCTATATTTCTCATAAAATCATAGAGCTTTCATTAGAAATTTCTTAAAATTTTTCACAGGCCGAAGTGACCCAGCACGCCCACGGCCACACAGACCGCCAATCCGCACACCAGGAACGCCACGTCGGCCTTGCGGTATTTCAGCTGGCGCAGGCGGGTGCGGCCCTCGCCGCCGTGATAACAGCGGCACTCCATGGCGATGGCCAGCTCGTCCGCCCGGCGGAAGGCCGAGATAAACAGGGGCACCAGCAGGGGGATGAGGGCCTTGGCCTTGTCCATCAGGCCGCCGGTGTCGAAGTCGGCGCCGCGGGCCTTCTGGGCGGACATAATCTTGTCCGTCTCCTCAATGAGGGTGGGGATGAACCGCAGGGCGATGGACATCATCATGGACAGCTCATGGACGGGCACATGTATTTTCTTCAGGGGTCCCATCAGGTTCTCCAGGCCGTCGGTCAGGAGAATGGGCGAGGTGGTGTAGGTCAGCAGGAAGGTGCACAGAATGAGCATGGAGATGCGCAGCACCATAAAGATGGCCGACCAGATGCCCTCCACCGTCAGGTTGAGGAAGCCCCACTTCCAGATGGTCTGACCAGGGGTCCAGAACAGGTTGAGGAAGGCGGTGATGATGATGATGATCATAATGGGCTTGAGACCCCGGAAGATGGTCTTCAGCTTCACCTTGGACACGGCGATGGCGGAGGCCAGCACCACCATCATGATGCCGTATCCCACCAGCTGCTTGGCCAAGAAGAGGGCCACGATATACATGGCGGTAAGGAGAATCTTGGTCCGGGGGTCCAGGCGGTGGAGAATGGAGTTTCCGGGGAAATACTGTCCCAGGGTAATATCCTTCAGCGCCATTTACACCGCCCCCTTCCGTGCTCTGTACGCCGCCATGACGGCCGCCTTTGCCTGCTCCATGGTGTAGGCTGTGTCGTCCACGTCCACGCCCAGCTTTCTCAGCTGGTGGAGCACCCGGGTCACCTGGGGCACGCCCAGGCCCATGGCAATCAGCTCCTCCTCGTGGGCAAAGACCTCACGGGGTGTGCCGGCGAAGGGGATGCGGCCGTCGTTGACCACCACCAGCCGGTCCACCGTCCGGGCCACCTCCTCCATGGAGTGGGAGACGATGATAATGGTGGCGTTCTTGGCCACGTGGTAGTCGTGGATGTTGGACAGGATGCTCTCCACGCCCACCGGGTCCAGACCGGCGGTGGGCTCGTCCAGGATGAGGACGGAGGGCTCCATGGCGATGACGCCCGCAATGGCTACCCGGCGCTTCTGTCCGCCGGACAGCTCAAAGGGGGACTGCTCCAGCATGGCGTCGGACAGGCCCACGAAGGCCGCAGCCTCCCGGACCCGGCGGTCAATCTCCTCCTCGGAGAGTTTCATGTTCCGGGGTCCGAAGGCGATGTCCTTATACACCGTCTCCTCAAAGAGCTGGTACTCCGGGTACTGGAACACCAGGCCCACCTGAAAGCGGGTCTGATGGGTGCGCTCCTTGCTCTCCCAGATGTCCTTGCCCTCAAAGAGCACCCGGCCGGAGGTGGGCTTGAGCAGTCCGTTGAGGTGCTGGATCAGGGTGGACTTGCCCGACCCGGTGTGGCCGATGATGCCCAGGTACTCCCCCCGGTAGGCCGTGAAATCCACATCAATCAGCGCGCCGTGCTCAAAAGGGGTGCCGGCGGAATAGATGTGGCTGAGTTTTTCCGTCTGGATAATCGGTTCCATACATCACATTTCCTTATCTGAAGTCGGTGCACGTCCCGTTTTCAGGATCGCGCCCGCAGCGGCCGTCAGTCTCCGCTCTTTTCTCCGGGCTGCACCCCGGCTTCCGCCGCGGCCAGCCGCTCCTCCAGCAGGCGGATGCGCCCGCTCAGCAGAGTATAGACATAGAGAAGAGCGCCCACAAAGGCACCAAACAGGAGGTAGACAAGCCAGCCCGCAATCGCTTCGAATTCCATTTCATGTCCCATAAACAGATATGACACAATGATACTGACCAGGACCAGCAGAAAAACTGTCACGAAAAATCCGGTAGCAAAGCTTTGGATCGCTTCTTTTCGCACCTTTTCCATCCATATTCCTCCTTGTTCAGTTGTCCTTCTCCGGTGTCTCCTTCCGTTATTTCAGCAGCTCATACAGCGCCTTGGCGCACTCCTCGTCGCTGAGGGCGTCCAGGGGGGCATCCAGCCCCTCCTTGCGCAGCTCCCAGCACAGCTCCACCGTCTCGGGCACCGTCAGGCCCACGGCCTTCAGCTCCTCCACCCGCTGGAACACCTGCCGGGGGGCTCCGTCGGCGATGACCTTGCCCTTGCTCATGACCACCAGACGGTCGGCCTGGGCGGCCTCGTCCATGTGGTGGGTGATGAGCACCACGGTGATGCCTGCGTTCCGGTTGAGCTGGCGGATGGTGCGCAGCACCTCGCTGCGGCCGATGGGGTCCAGCATGGCGGTGGGCTCGTCCAGCACGATGCACCGGGGCCGCATGGCGATGACGCCCGCAATGGCCACCCGCTGCTTCTGGCCGCCGGAGAGCAGATGGGGCGCGTGCTCCCGGTACTCGTACATGTCCACCAGCTTGAGGGCCTCGTCCACCCGGCGGCGAATCTCCTCCGGAGGCACGCCCAGGTTCTCGGGGGCGAAAGCCACGTCCTCCTCCACCACGTTGGCCACAATCTGGTTGTCCGGGTTCTGGAACACCATGCCCACAGTGCGGCGGATGTCCAGCAGCAGGTCGTCGTCGCAGGTGTCCATGCCGTCCACGTACACCTTGCCGCCGGTAGGCAGCAGGATGGCGTTCATGTGCTTGGCCAGGGTGGATTTGCCCGACCCGTTGTGGCCCAGCACCGCAACAAAGCTGCCCTCTTCAATTTCCAGGTCCACCCCGTCCAGCACCACCGGGGAGAGACCTCCCTCGGCCTCGTAGGAGAAGCGGAGATTTTCGGTTTTTACAATGGAATTGGCCATTTTTTGCCTCCCATTCCCTGTTGTTCTTTACCGGTCGGCCATCCAGCGTCCGGTGGCGCCGCAGGGCAGCGCCAGACCGGTCTCGGTGACCCGCAGGCCCAGCTCGGCGCTCTCGGTGTGGCCGCCGTGCTTGCTGGACACCACGGTCTCCAGAATGTAGGTCAGCACCGAGGGGGCAAGGCCCGTGGTGTAGGAGTTGATGAGGAAGAACAGGGGCTCATCGGAGAGCACCTGGGCCACCAGCTCCACAAAGGGGTAGAGGTTCTCCTCCAGCTTCCAGATCTCGCCGGAGGGTCCCCGTCCGTAGGACGGCGGGTCCATGATCACCGCGTCGTACTTTCGGCCCCGGCGGATCTCCCGCTCCACAAACTTGCCGCAGTCGTCAATGATCCAGCGGATGGGCCGGTCCTCCACGCCGGAGGACTTGGCGTTCTCCCTGGCCCAGGCCACCATGCCCTTGGCCGCGTCCACGTGGCACACGCTGGCGCCGGCAGCGGCGCAGGCCACGGTGGCGCCGCCGGTGTAGGCGAAGAGGTTGAGCACCGAGATGGGCCGCCCCGCCTTCCGGATCTGCTCCCGGGCAAAATCCCAGTTGGCGGCCTGCTCAGGGAAGAGTCCGGTGTGCTTGAAGTTCATGGGCTTGATGTTGAAGGTCAGGTCTCCGTAGGACACCTGCCAGCGCTCGGGCACGTCCTTCTTCTCCCACTGGCCGCCGCCGGTGGAGGAGCGGGCGTACCGGGCGTCAGGCCGCCGCCACAGCCGGTTCTCCCGGGGTGTGTTCCAGATGGCCTGGGGGTCGGGCCGCACCAGGGTGTACTTGCCCCAGCGCTCCAGCTTTTCCCCGCCGCCGCAGTCAATCAGTTCGTAATCGTTCCACTTGTCAGAAATCCACATAAGCATATCCCTCAAAACATATGTGCATACAAAATCAGTATATTATATCACCCCTTCCACTGGAACGTCAATTCGAAAACCGCCCGGAAAACGGCTTTTTGCGCCTTCACCTTCGGTCAGCTCTGCCAGTCCGGACGAAAAAAGGAGCTCCGTGCATGGCACGGAGCTCCTTTGATGCTGCCTCTTATTCAACTGGAATCTCAGTCTCTCCGAACCGGAGCGCGGCGATGTCCTCCACATTCACCGGGACCACCCAGGTGTAGGAGAAGGTATAGGTGCCGTCCTCGTCCACACCGCCGCCACCGCCGGAGTTGCGCACCTCCGTGCCGTCCTTCAGCACGGCGGACACATCGGAGATGAACTCCCCCGACGCCCGGAAGCGGATGCCGGTGTCGGAAATCCGGATATCCGTCAGGGTCACCGGCTCGCTGGAATATTCATCGGTGGCCGGGCTCCAGGAGGGTACCTCCGTCTCCTCAATGGTCACCACCGGGGCGCGGCTCTCCACGGTCAGGGGAATGGAGAAACGCCATGTCCCCTCCGCCGCCGTCTCAGGCTTCTCGCCGCCGGATACTCCTTCCGTCAGGCCGGTCAGGGTAAGCTCCAGCGTGCAGCCGCCGGCGCTGAGCTGGGCGTCGGTGGGCAGGGTGGCGAAGTACTCCAGAATCAGATTGAGGTCGCCGTTTTCATCCACGCCCAACAGCTGGGTGCCGTAGGACACCACGCCCACATTGGCGGACAAATCGGCGGGGTCGGGCGTAATCTCCACGGAGACGTCCGCGAAACCATACTCCTCCCGGTTGGAAAACTCCATACCGCTCACCTTCAGCAGGGCCCACAGGTTGTCCGTGCCCACGGTGATGCTGTCCACGGTCACGGTGATATTGCCGTCCGTGACGCTCTCCCCCACGGGCTGGGTCAGACGCTGGATGGTCTCCACCTGGCTCTCGCCCAGGGACTGGCCCGTCCAGCTGTCCCACTCCCTGCCGAACCAGTCCAGCATGCCGCCACCAAAGGCCGCTGCCATGGCGGTAATGCTCAGAACGGCGGCCGCTGCCACCACCGCCGCCACCCGTGCGGGCCGAAAACGGCGGGTATGCTTTTCACTCAGATTCATAATGTTCCTCCTGGTCTCCGGGGAGGTGTGGAGGCGGGAAAAGGTCTCGCGGTACAGCTCTCTGTCATACATCGCTCCATTCCTCCTTGAAAAGATGTTTCAGCTGTTCTCGCCCTCTGGCCAGATGGGTCTGAACGGTGGATGGGTTGCGCCCCAGCATGGCGGAAATCTCGTTGACGGCGTATCCCTCATAATAATAGAGGTACAGCGGCACGCGGTATTTCCGCGGCAGGTCCATCACCGCCTGGAACAGGGCGCTCTGCTCCGGCGTCTCCCAGGTCAGGGTGCCGGCGTACTCCTCCAGCGGCTCGGTGTGCCGCCGCCAGGGGGACATGGCCAGCCGCTTGCACTCGTTGAGCGCCACCCGGACCAGCCAGTGCCTGGCGTGCTCTCCGCTGTCGAATCCCTCCCTGCGGCGGAACAGGCGGAGAAAGGTCTCCTGGGTGACGTCGTCCGCGTCCTGTGGGGAGCGGAGATAGTGAAAGGCCAGACGGTACACCATGTCCATATGCTGTTGTGCCAGTGCGTTGAAGGCCTGCTGCTCCATGCCCGGGCTCCTCTCTGAAAAGCTTTTCACCCATAATACCCTGGGAAACGGCGGAATATCTCAGCGGGGGGAAGAATTTTTTCTTCCCCCCGTCCCTGCGGCATAAATGATTGTATCGTCTTTGGATCTATGCTACAATGAAAAATACGGAATTTGTCCGTGGGCAATGGCCCGCAGTTCTGAGAAAAAGACGAGGTGTCTCATATGAGTGAGCAGCAGTTCCGCACGGTGGCCTTTGGCGGATTTCATAAACAGGATGTGCTGAACTATGTGGAGACCTCCTCCCGGCAGCACCGGGAGAAGGTAGCCGTCCTGAACAGGGACCTGGAGGAGGCCCGCAAGGCCGCTTCCGAGGCGGAGAAGAAGGCGGCGGACGCCGCTGTCCGGGAGGAGGAGCTGTCCGCCCGTGCGGAGGCTCTGGCCGCCGAGCTGAAGGAGAAGAGCGACGCGCTGGACGCCATCCGGGCCGAGCTGGAAGAGAAGACCGCCCGGCTGGTGCGGGTGGAGGAGGAACTCTCCGCCGCCCAGTCCCGCCTGTCCCGCTCGGAGGCGGATGCCGAGGCCTACGCCGGCGTCAAGGACCGTGTGGCCGGCATTGAGTTGGACGCCCACTACCGTGCCCAGGCCGTCCAGGCCGAGGCGGAGAAAAAGGCCCAGGAGACCCGGGAGCAGGTGAGCCAGTGGCTGACCCGGGTGGAGGCGGGGTACGACCGCCTGCGCACCGATGTGGACGCCACTATCTCCCACGCCTCCGGCGAACTGGAGCGGGTGGCCCGCAGCCTGGAGCACATCACCGCCGAGTTTGCCGAGCACGACACCGCCCTGGAGAAGCTGCTCCAGGTCTGCCGTGAGGGCGAGCCCCCCAAGGCCCCCTCTCCCCTGACGGAGGAATAAGCCATGGCACAGACCATCTCTCTCACCACCGAGCAGCTGCCCGCCGTGGCTCCGACCCTGCGTGCCGGAGACCGGGTACTGCTGTCGGGTACCATCTACACCGCCCGTGACGCCGCCCACAAGCGCATCTTTGCCCTGCTGGACCAGGGCAAGGAGCCGCCCTTCCCCCTGAAGGACGCCGTCATCTACTACGCCGGACCCACCCCCGGCCAGCAGGGCATGGCGGTGGGCGCCTGCGGCCCCACCACCTCCAGCCGGATGGACCCCTATGCCCCCCGGCTGCTGGACCTGGGTCTGGGGGCCATGATTGGCAAGGGCCAGCGGTCCCAGGCCGTGGTGGACGCCATGGTCCGCAACGGCGGGGTGTACTTCGCCGCTGTGGGCGGCGCAGGCTCCCTCATCGCCAAGTGCATCCAGACCGTGGAGGTCATCGCCTTCGAGGACCTGGGCTGTGAGTCGGTCAAGCGGATGACCGTCAAAGACCTGCCCCTCACCGTGGCCATCGACGCCCAGGGCGGCAACCTCTACGAGACCGGCCGGGCCACCTACGCCCGGTAATGCTCTGAATAACTGCCAGCGGCGCGGGACATTCCCGCGCCGCTTTGCTTGTTAAAAGGCTTCTTTCCTCTTTTCTTAAACAAAACTTCAAATATTTCTAAAGCGTTCTTTCGTACCGCCTGATATCCTGTCAAGGCTGAATTTTTGTTGTGAGAGGTGTCCTTCTGTCCGATGAAATTAGGAAAATGGAATGCATTTGAACTCAAGCTCTTTATGGCGCTGCTCATGGTGCTGGACCATCTGGACCATATCCCCGGCCTGCTCCCGCCCGAACTGAGCGCGCTGTTCCACGCGGTCACCCGCTGTGTGGGCGTATGGTTTGCCTATCTGGTTGTGGAGGGCTTCCTGTACACCCGCAGCCGCCTGCGCTATAACCTCCGTCTCTTCGGCTGGGCGGCGGTCATGGCGCTCGGAAACCAGCTCTACAATCTGCTGGCCGCCGGTAAGGGTCTGACCCTTTCCAACAACATCTTTTTCACCCTGGCGCTCGGGGTGCTCATGCTCAACCTGCTGGCGGGCGCGCAGCCTGACGCCCCGCTGTGGCAGCGCGCTCTGCGCATCGTCGGCGGCTGCGCCGTGCTGTTCGCAGGGCTGATCTGCGCGGAGGGCGGTCCGGTCATCCTGCCCTTCATCCTGATTACATACTATTTCCGTGAACGTCCCCTTGTCCGCAATATTGTGTATCTGGGCTTCTCCCTTCTCCTCTTCTTTTCGGCGTTCCACCTCTACCCCACGCTTCGGGAGACGCTGCTGATGCTGGGCTTCAACTCGGATTTCCTCTTTATCTCCGTGCTGCCCTTCATCGCCCTCTACAACGGCCAGCGCGGCCCCAACACCCCCTTCTCCAAGTACTTTTTCTATGTCTTCTACCCCCTCCATCTCTGGGTAATCGGCGTCATCGCGCTGATTGCCGCCTGAATGAAGCAAGCCCGCCGGGACGCAGTTCCGGCGGGCTTGTACTATTCTTCGGTGTGCTTTTCGCCCTGAGGGCCCTCGTCCGGCCTGCGCCACCTCCACCACTGGAGCAGCTCCGGGTCCTGCACGTCATGCTCGGCAAAGTAGATGGCCATGCGGAACACATAGAGAAAACAGGGGTCGTCCTCAAAGCCCCGGATCACGTTGTTGCGTGCATAGAGGTCCTCCGCATTCTCTCCCTTTAAATCTCCCACGCGGTAAAAGCCCACATCGTTGAGGTATTTGCCGATGCGCGGCCCGATGCCGGGCAGCGCCGTCAGCTTCAAGTCGTCCTTGTTCTTACTCATCATGGCTCTTTGGGCCTTGGTCAGTGCAGGCATATCGCAGCATCTCCTTTCGAAGCCTGAAAATACACAAATCTTCTCCCCTCTCTTGTCAGCCTGTCTCCATGCTGATATAGTAAATTGAACCACCCCTTTGAGAGGAAGGATAGGAATGAACGGAACTACCGTGGTGCTCAATGCCGCGAAAATGAACTACGACGGGAGGCTGGACCTGACCACCCTGGCTCCCCATGTGACCATCTATGACGACAGCACGCCCGAGCAGATTCCCCAGCGGCTCCAGGGCTGCGAAATTGCCGTGACCAAGGAGCTGCCCGTACCGGCGGAGCTTATCGCCCAGTTCCCAGACTCGGTGAAGCTCATCTGTGAGGCGGGCACCGGCTACAACAACATCGACCTGGCCGCCGCCAGGGCCAGAGGCATCACCGTGTGCAACATCCCGGCGTACAGCTCCCAGCGGGTAGCCCACACGGCCATCATGCTCCTGCTCTGTCTCAGCTCCTCCATGGGCGCCCAAATCCGCATGCTGGAGCGGGGCGACCGGAGCAATTTCACCCGCTGCCTGGGCCTGGACCACGTGGAGGTCAACGGCAAGACCATCGGCCTCATCGGCGCGGGCAACATCGGCCGGGCGGTGATGAAAATCGCCCTGGCCCTGGACATGGAGGTGCTGGTTTACAGCCGCACCCCCCGGGACTACGGCCCCGGTGTGACCTGCGTCAGCCTGGAGGAGCTGCTCCGCCGCAGCGACTATGTCTCCCTCCACTGTCCCCTCACCGACGCCACCCGGCACCTCATCAACAATGACACGCTCTCCCTCATGAAGCCCACCGCCTTCCTCATCAACACCTCCCGTGGCGCTCTGGTGGACGAGGCCGCCCTCATCGACGCTCTGAAGGCCGGAACCATCGCGGGCGCGGGTCTGGACGTGCAGGAGACCGAGCCTCCGGCGACGGATAACCCCCTCTATACCATGGAAAACGTCATCCTCACCCCCCACATGGGCTGGAAGGGTCTGGAGACCCGGCAGCGGCTGGTCTCCCTGCTGGCGGGGAACATCGCCGCCTATCTGGAGGGCAGCCCCATCAACGTGGTGGGGTGACGGCAGAAGGGGACGGATTTTTCTGCCTTTCTGCAAGAAATGGATTGCAATTTCTGTATATAGCGGGTAAAATAAGAATTTAGCTGGCTGTCTCCGGGCAGCACGGCGGAAATGGAACATTTAAGGAGTGAAACAACATGACCGAAGAGCTGAACACCACCATGACCCAAAACTTCATCCATGATTTCATTGACGAGGATATCGCCCAGGGTGGTCAGTTCCAGGGCATGACCGTCCATACCCGTTTTCCCCCCGAGCCCAACGGCTACCTCCACATCGGCCACGCCAAGGCCATCTTCATCGACTTCGGCACTGCCGAGAAGTACGGCGGCCTGTGCAACCTCCGCATGGACGACACCAACCCCACCAAGGAGGACGTGGAGTACGTGGAGGCCATCCAGGAGGACATCCACTGGCTGGGCTATGACTGGGGCGACCGGTTCTACTACGCCTCCGACTACTTTGAGAAGATGTACGACTGCGCCGTGGAGCTCATCAAGAAGGGTCTGGCCTATGTCTGCGAGCTGACCCCCGACCAGTTCAAGGAGTACCGGGGCGACGTGAGCACCCCTGCCCGCTCCCCCTACCGGGACCGTCCCGTGGAGGAGTCCCTGGACCTGTTCGCCCGCATGCGCGCCGGCGAGTTTGAGAACGGCCGCATGACCCTGCGTGCCAAGATTGACCTGGCCAGCGGCAACTTCAACATGCGCGACCCCGTCATCTACCGCATCAACCACATGCACCACCACCGCCAGGGCGACAAGTGGTGCATCTACCCCATGTACGACTTCGCCCACCCCATCGAGGACGCCCTGGAGGGTATCACCCACTCCCTCTGCTCCCTGGAGTTTGAGGACCACCGTCCCCTGTACGACTGGGTCATCGAGCACTGCGACCTGCCCGCCAAGCCCCGGCAGATCGAGTTCGCCCGTCTGGGTATCAACTACACCGTCATGAGCAAGCGCAAGCTGCGCCAGCTGGTGGAGGAGGGCCGGGTCTCCGGCTGGGATGACCCCCGTATGCCCACCCTGTGCGGTCTGCGCCGCCGCGGCTACACCCCCCGCTCCATCCGCAACTTCTCCGAGCGCAACGGCGTGAGCAAGGCGGCCTCCACCGTGGAGTTCGCCTTCCTGGAGCACTGCCTCCGGGAGGACCTGAACGAGGTGGCTCTGCGCCGTATGGCGGTGCTGCGCCCCATCAAGCTCACCGTCACCAACTACCCCGAGGGCCAGAGTGAGACCTTCACCGTGGAGAACAACCCCAGCCGTCCCGAGGACGGCACCCGTGAGGTGTCCTTCTCCCGCCACCTGTACATCGAGGCCGAGGACTTCCTGGAGACCCCGGTGCCCAAGTACAAGCGTCTCTATCCCGAGGGTCCCGAGTGCCGCCTGAAGGGCGCCTACCTCATCAAGTGCACCGGCTGCGTGAAGGACGAGAGCGGCAACGTGGTGGAGGTCCTCTGTGAGTACGACCCCGATTCCCGGGGCGGCGATCCCGCCGACGGCCGCAAGGTGAAGGGTGCCACCATCCACTGGGTGGACGCCGCCACCGCTGTGGACGCGGAGATCCGGCTGTACGACAACCTGTTCTCCGATGCCGACCCCGACGCCGGCGACAAGAACTTCCTGGACTGCCTGAACCCCGGCTCTCTGGAGGTGCTCTCCGGCGCCAAGGTGGAGGCCAGCCTGGCTGACGCCTCCGCGCCCGCCTCCTTCCAGTTCCTGCGTCAGGGCTACTTCTGCGTGGACAGCAAGGACTCCGCGCCCGGCCACCTGGTGTTCAACCGGTCCGTGAGCCTGAAGGACAGCTTCAAATTCTAATTCCCGGCGGCCGCAGGCCATGCCCCAGCTTCCGGGGCGGCCTGCGGCCCCTTTTTGTCTATGAGGTGAATGAAGATGTACAATTTCCGCAATGATTACTCCGAGGCGGCCCATCCCGCTGTCCTGGCCGCCATCGCCGCCCACAACGACGAACACGTCATCGGCTACGGCACCGACGACTACTGCGCCAATGCCGCCCGGCTCATCAAGGACCTGTGCCGTTGCCCTGAGGCGGACGTCCAGTTCCTCATCGGCGGCACCCAGACCAACTTCACCGCCATCGCCGCCTTCCTCCGCCCCTGGGAGAGCGTCATCTGTGCCCACACCGGCCACATCAACGGCCACGAGGGCGGCGCTGTGGAGGCCACCGGCCACAAGCTGGTCCAGGCCGCTGCCGGCCCCGACGGCAAGCTGACCCCGGAGCTCATCCTCCCCCTGGTGGAGGCCGCTGCCGACGAGCATCTGACCCTCCCCCGTCTGGTGTATATCTCCGACGCCACCGAGAGCGGCGCGGTGTACACCCTGGCCGAGCTGGAGGCCCTCTCCGCCTGCTGCAAGGCCAACAACCTCCTCCTGTTCCTGGACGGTGCCCGGCTGGGTGCCGCCTTCGGCGCGGCCGAGAACGATGTGACCCTCCCCGACCTTGCCCGTCTCACCGATGCCTTCTACATCGGCGGCACCAAGAACGGCGCCCTCATGGGCGAGGCCCTGGTCATCGTCAACCCCGCCCTTCAGGAGGGCTTCTTCCGCATCAAGAAGCAGCGGGGCGGCGTGCTGGCCAAGGGCTGGCTGCTGGGACTCCAGTTCCAGACCCTGCTGGAGGACGGGCTCTACTGGACCATCGCCCGCCACGCGGTGGACATGGCCCAGGCGCTCCAGTCCGGCCTGGAGGCCATGGGCCTGCCCATGATGTCCCGCTCGGCCAGCAACATGGTGTTCCCCGTGGTGCCCGACCGCCTGCTGCCCGTGCTGGACAAGCTGTGTACCTACGAGGTGTGGACCCGTCAGGACGCTGACCACACGGTGGTCCGGCTGGTCACCTCCTTCGCCACCCGGAGCGCCGACGTGGAGGGTTTCCTCTCCGACCTGAAGACGGCCCTGTGACCCTCCATCATCCCCATTTCCAGCGAGGTGACGTATGAAGAGACAGCCTTTTGCCCCACGGGCGGCACAATTCTATGACCGGTTCGGCCCCTTCCTGCTGGCCGCTCTGGCGGCAATCATCATGGCCCTGGTGCTCTTTGCGGGGGGCGGAGCGGGATTGTCCAACAACGGGGATTTCGGCCGCGTGCTGAGCACCAACTCCCTGGACTATGCCGAGAGCACCGGCTCCTTTGTGTATGAGGACACCTTCCGCATGGTCTTTCAGGGAGATTCCGCCGGTGAGAAGCTGTGGAACCTGCTCTTCAACCTGGACAACACCGCCGCCTACCCCTCCATCCATCTGGTGTTTGTCCGGGCCTCCCTGGCGGGAAACCTGGCCCTCAACGTGCTCACCGGCCAGAGCCTGGACACCTACCACATCCAGGTGCTGGGCCTCATCTACCTGCTGTGTTATGCCGGGCTGCTGCTCCTGCTGTTCCGCTCCTTCCGGCTGCCCTCCCTGTGGTGCGACCTGCTGGCAAAGCTGGCCATCCTCTTTGTCCTGTGCGACGAGGGGTATATCACCTATTTCAACTCCCTGTACAGCGAGCCGGTACAGATGCTGGGCCTGCTGGCCATGGCGGTCTTTGGCCTGCGGCTGCTGACAGGCCGTGGCAGACTGGGCTGGAACGCCGGGTGGTCCTTCCTCGCCTGCGTGGTGTACGGCTGGAGCAAGTTCATCAACCTGCCGGTGGCCGCCCTGTGCGCTCTGGGCATGGGCGCGGTCCTCTTCCTCCGGGCGGAACAGAAATACCGGAAGTGGCTGTGCGGCGGCGCTGTGGCCTGCGTGGCGGTGCTGGGGGCGGTGTACCTCTCCCTCCCCAGCTGGATGGACTACGAGACCAACTACAACGCCGTGTTCTACGGCGTTCTCAAGGACACCACCCCGGAGCAGACAGCGCAGTACCTCTCCGACCTGGGCCTGCCGGACTATATGGCGGAGTACGCCAACTCCAACTACTATATGGACCGGGTGGCCCCCGCCCGTGAGAGCGAGCAGTTCAAGGAGGACTTCTCCCAGGTTTCCAAGTTCGACCTGCTGTTCTTCTACCTCTCCCATCCGGGCTACTACCTGGAAAAGCTGGACGTAGCCATGGCCCACACCGGCTTTATCCGGCCCTATTACCTCTCCAATCTGGATGCCACCCATCCCCGGCTCACCTTTGCAGGCCGCTTCGGCGGATGGAGCTGGCTGCGGAGCCAGCTGCCCGTCAACACCTGGCTGGCCGCCGGGCTCATCATGGCCGCTGGCTGCTGGGCCCTGTGGTTGGCTGTGGCTGGCCGGAAGGGCACGGGGCGGGACAAGCTCTCCGCCGCCTTCCTGGTGCTCACCGTGCTGGGCTCCATGGCCTACCAGTTTCTGATGCCCACGGTCACCAACGGCGAGGGTGACCTGGCCAAGCACATGTTCGCCTTTGCCCAGTTCATCGACCTGCTGCTCCTGCTGGTGCTGGCCTGGCTGGGGTACCGGCTGTCAATATCTGAGCGGGTACGCCGCCCTGCCGCTGTGCTGGCTGGCGGCACCGCCGTGGTGCTCTGCCTGCTGCTGGCCGTGCCCGCCGGCATCTCCCTGGTACGGACGCAGCTGCCCCACAACGCCCTGGAGACCGGCGCCTATGTCCAGCTTGGCACCTGGGAGGGCAAGCCCCTTCTGTGGCAGGCTGTGGAGGAGCAGGAGGACGGCAGCTGGCTGCTCCTGGCGGTGGACGCGGTGGACGACCGAGCCTTTGACCAGGACGGGGACTTTGGCAGCAGCCGCTGGAGCGACTCTGCCCTGCGGGAGTGGCTCAACGGCGACTTTCTCACGTCCGCCTTTGACCAGTCGGAGCGGAACTTGCTGGTGACGGGCAGCCACCGGGTGCTCCTGTCCATTACGGACCGTGAGCTGGCCGACTCCGGCTTCAACGACTTCTTCGCCTTCCACGTGCCCGCCTACAGCGACCGTGGCATGGAGGAGGCGGTGGCCATGGACTGTACCGACACCGTCCGTCTGCCCGACATCGGCCTGATGGCTTCCCTCGCCCGCACAGGGCTGGGTTCCGGTACCCCCTGCTGGATGGACACCCCCTACTTCAACAACGGCTCCATGGTGCGTATCCTGAGCGCCGACGGGTACTTCTACATGCGGGACGCCGCCGACACCTGGGGCGTCCGCCCGGTGGTGGCTCTGTCCGCTGAGGCCGTGTTCACCGGCTCAGGCAGTGCAGGAGACCCCTTCGTGCCGACAACGTAAAAAAGGACTGCCTGTCATAAGACAGGCAGTCCTTTTCTTTTATCCCGCCAGCAGGCGCTTGTTCACCCAGGCACGGCTGTGCCAGCGCCAGAGGAAGAGGCAGGCCCGGATGCACTCGTCGGCCGCCATGGCGATCCACAGTCCCGCCAGGCCCATTTCAAACACCACGCCCAGCAGCCAGCTGCCGCCCACGCCCACAATCCAGGCGTCGATGACGCAGATGATGATGGGGAACCGGATATCTCCGCAGGCCTGAAGGGCCCGGCACATGGTCATGTTCACCGCCCGTCCCAGCTCCAGGGGGATTTCGATGAGCATGATGGTCTTGGCCAGCTTCAACACCTGGGGGTCGGTGGTGAAAAGGCTGTAGACCGGCTCGCACACCAGGAACAGCAGCACGGACACCGCACCCGAGATAATCAGGGAGAAAACCACCGTGCGGTACACCTGCTTGTTGGTCTCCTCCACCTTCTCCGCGCCCATGAGCCGGGCGGCCACCACCTGACAGGCCTGGCTCATGGCCGAGCCGAACATATAGGTGACGTTGGCGAAGATATTGGCGTACACCCGGGTGTTCACCACATAGGTGGCGAAGCGGTTGCACACGGTCTGGATGCAAATCTGGGACATGTTGTAGCTCACCGACTCGCCGCCGGCGGGCACACCGATGCGCAGCAGCCGCCGCAGCTGGTCCTTGGGGAAGGGACGCAGCTGGGAGAAGCGGATGACCGGGCCGAACTTCTTCCAGAAGAGCACGGCGATGATGACCACGCCCACCAGGCGGCTCAGGCCGCTGGAGATGGCCGCGCCGGCAATGCCCAGAGCGGGCAGGGGGCCCACGCCGTTGATGAGGATGTAATTGCCCGCGATGTTCAGGCAGTTCATGAACACGGAGATGATCATGGTCTCCTTCATCATCTGGCTGGAGCGGAAGAAGGCGGTGAAGGTCAGGTACACCGACTGGAACACCATACCCGCGCCGATGATGCGCATATAGAGGCAGGTCTTTTCAAAAATCTCCTCATGGACGCCCATAAGCCGGAAGATAGGCCCGCAGCCCAGCACCAGAATCAGGCTCACCGCCACGCCGAAAACGATGTTGGTGAAGAGGGACACGGTATAGGTTTCGTTGACGCTTCTGGTGTCCCGTGCGCCGATGTACTGGGAGATGAGAATCATGGAGGCGGTACACACCACGGAGAACACCAGCAGCAGCAGGTTGGTCACCTGGTTGGCGTTGCCGATGGCGCCCACGCCGTTGGGGTCCACCCAACCCACCATGATCTGGTCTGCGTTGCCCACCAGCATCTGGAGCAGCAGCTCCACAAAAATCGGGCCGGTCAGCAGGAGGATGTTGTTCTCCCGGCCGCCGGACGCTCTGGGTTTTGTCATTGTCTTTTCCATCACACACCTGGCTCTCTGCACAATGCTGAACATACAAAAATACGAATGGGTAGAGCCTCAAATGAGGCTCTACCCATTATAGAGCACAGGCCGGATTTTTCAATTGTGAGATCTGACGCATTTGGGCGCGTCCCCACCCGCTGCTTCTATTCATTCCAGCCCACGGAACCGATCCGCACAGTCCTCCAGCGTGGCGAAGGAATTCACCATCCGGTATCGGGGCCGGATGCGGTCCTGAAGATAGCTGGGCAGCCGCTCAAAGTACTCCTCCGCGCCCGGCTCGTGGCGGAAAAGGGCGTACATGTCGTTGTACTCCCGTCTCATGCTGCATCACCTCTCCCACAGTGTGCTCAGAAAGGCGGGAATTGATGCGGCATTTTCCGTCTCAGGGCAGCAAAAACCCCGCAGCCTTCCGGCTGCGGGGTTTTATATTCTTAGTAGAACTTCTTGCGGTTCTTGCGCGCGGCCTCGGACTTCTTGCGGCGCTTGACGCTCGGACTCTCATAGCACTCGCGCTTACGCACCTCGGCCAGGACGCCCGACTTGGCGCAGTTGCGCTTGAAACGCTTCAGGGCGTTCTCCAGGGACTCGCCCTCTTTCACACGGACTTCCGACATTGATTTCCCCTCCCTCCGACATGGCAGACCTGTCTGCCACGAAAGGGCCACAGGCATAGGCGGTTGCGCCTACTAGATATGGCTTTAACAGTAGTATTATATGAAAAATTCTGCGTCTTGTCAAGGAGATCTTTTAAAGTGAAAAAATTTCCTTGATCAGCCCACAGGGACTGGGGGGATGAACCCCCTCTTATTTCGCGATCAGGTTGACCAGCTTGTTGGGCACCAGAATGGTCTTGACCAGGTTCTTGCCCTCGGTGAACTTCTGGACCTTGGGGTCCTTGAGGGCCTCAGCCACCACGGTGGCCTCGTCGCTGTCCATGGGCACGGTGATGGTGGCACGGAGCTTGCCGCACACCTGGACAGCCATCTGCACCTGGGCGTCGATGGTCTTGCTCTCGTCGTAGGCGGGCCAGGACTGCTGGCAGGCCATGCCGCCGCGCTGGGCAGCGTAGCCCAGGGTCTCCCACAGCTCCTCCACCATGTGGGGCGCGAAGGGGGACAGCATGAGCAGCAGAGCGGCGTAGTCGCCCTTGGAGCAGCCGTTGGCGTAGAAGTCGTTGACCAGGGCCATGAGGGCGGCGATGGCGGTGTTGAACTTCATGGCCTCGATGTCGTCGGACACCTTCTTGATGGTCTTGTGGATGGCGCTCTCGTTGGCGGCGGAGTAATCCATGGAGTCGGTCAGGTTCTCGGACAGGTTCCAGACCCGGTCCAGGAAGCGCTTGCAGCCCTTGACGGCGTTGTCGCTCCAGGAGGCGGCCTTCTCAAAGTCGCCGATGAACATGATATAGGTGCGCATGGTGTCGGCGCCGTACTGGGCCACCACGTCGTTGGGGTTGACCACGTTGCCCCGGCTCTTGGACATCTTCTCGCCGCCCTCACCCAGGATCATGCCGTGGGAGGTGCGCTTCTGATAGGGCTCCTTGGTGGGCACCACGCCGATGTCGTAGAGGAACTTGTGCCAGAACCGGCTGTACAGCAGGTGCAGGGTGGTGTGCTCCATGCCGCCGTTGTACCAGTCCACGGGGCTCCAGTACTCCAGCGCCTCCTTGGAGGCCAGGGCCTTGTCGTTGTGGGGGTCCATATAGCGCAGGAAGTACCAGCTGGAGCCGGCCCACTGGGGCATGGTGTCGGTCTCACGCTTGGCGGGACCGCCGCAGTGGGGGCAGGTGGTGTTGACCCAGTCGGTCATCTTGCTGATGGGGGACTCGCCGTCGTCGGTGGGCTCGTAGGAGTCCACGTCGGGCAGGAGCAGGGGCAGCTGGTCCTCAGGCAGGGGCTGCCAGCCGCACTTCTCGCAGTACACCATGGGGATGGGCTCGCCCCAGTAACGCTGACGGGAGAACACCCAGTCGCGGAGCTTGTAGTTGACCTTGGCCGCGCCGATGCCCTTCTCCTCCAGCCACTTGGTGATGACGGGGATGGCGTCCTTGACGGTCAGGCCGTTGAGGAACTCGGAGTTGACCAGGATGCCGGTCTCGTCCTTGGCGGTGAAGGCGGCCTGCTGCACGTCCTCGCCGCCGGAGACCACCTCGATGATCTCGCAGCCGAACTTCTTGGCAAACTCCCAGTCGCGGTCGTCGTGAGCAGGCACGGCCATGATGGCGCCGGTGCCGTAGGTGGAGAGCACGTAGTCGGAGATGAAGATGGGAATCTCCTTGCCGTTGACCGGGTTGATGCCCTTCACGCCGTCCAGGCACACGCCGGTCTTCTCCTTGTTCAGCTCGGTGCGCTCCAGGTCGGACTTGGAGGCGGCGGCGGCCTGATAGGCCTTCACCTCGTCGGCGTTGTTCAGCTTGCCGCTCTCCAGCCAGCCCTTCACCAGAGCATGCTCAGGAGAGAGGACCATATAGGTGGCACCGAAGAGGGTGTCGGGACGGGTGGTGAACACCACGATGTCCTCGCCGGTGGTGGCCTTGAAGGTCACCTCAGCGCCGGTGGAGCGGCCAATCCAGTTCTTCTGCTGGGTCTTGACCCGCTCGATGAAGTCCAGGCCGTCCAGGTCGTCGATGAGGCGCTGGGCGTACTCGGTAATCTTGAGCATCCACTGGCTCTTCTCCTTGCGGATGACGGGAGAGCCGCAGCGCTCGCACACGCCGTCCACAACCTCCTCGTTGGCCAGCACGCACTTGCAGGAGGTGCACCAGTTGACGGGCATGGTGGACTTATAGGCCAGACCCTTCTTCCACAGCTGGAGGAAAATCCACTGGGTCCACTTGTAGTAGCTGGGGTCGGTGGTGTTGATGACCCGGTCCCAGTCGAAGGAGTAGCCCAGCATGTGGAGCTGCTTGGTGAAGTTCTCGATGTTGTCGTGGGTCACCTTGGCGGGGTGGATGTGGTTCTTGATGGCGTAGTTCTCGGTGGGCAGGCCGAAGGCGTCATATCCCATGGGGAAGAGCACATTGTACCCGTCCATGCGGCGCTTGCGGGCCACCACGTCCATGGCGGTATAGGGGCGGGTGTGACCCACGTGGAGGCCCTGGCCGGAGGGATAGGGGAACTCCACCAGGCCGTAGAACTTGGGCTTGTCGCTGTGGTTCTCACAGTGGAAGGTCTTCTCCTCCGCCCATTTCTTCTGCCACTTGGGCTCAATGCTGGCAAAATCGTACTTCAAATCTCTCACGCTTTCCTGTGATATCATAGCAGACCGCTTCGGTCTTGGTTCAATCTGTCATATTATACTGGAAAAGTGACTGAATTTCAAGAGGTTCCGCAGGAAAGACGGGCGCCTGCCGGGTATCCGGCAGGCGCTCTTTTCTGATTTTTCTTTACTTTGTCAGCGTGAGCAGGACGCCTGTCCCCTCCTGCGGCACATAAGTCTCCACATAGAGCTCCAGACCGGCCAGTTCCTCCGCCTGAGCCTGTGCGGCCTTGTCCAGAGACCAGGTGATGGTGACGCTGCCGTCCCGCCAGTCGGTGTAGCTGTTCTGGTAGATGTCGGGGGCTCCGTCGCCGTAAAACAGCTTTCCGCTCTCATCTTCCCGGAAGCCCTGGGGCACCTCATCCGGAGCGGCTTCACGGCGCAGGAAATAGGCCACGCTGCCGCAGTAGCCGGTGCTGCCCACCACGCCGTCCGGCTCCAGCCGGAGGGTCATCTGGCCCTCCTCCACCGTGAAAGACGCGAAGGTATAGCCGCCCTCCCCCTGCCAGGGCAGGTCCTCCAGGCCCACGGTGACAAACTCGCCCTCCAGCTCCGCCGGAAGCAGCTCCAGCGTCTCCGCATCCTCCAGGCCATAGAGAATGTAGGACTCTTCCCAGGCGGTGCCGTCCTCCGACAGCGCAGAGGTCAGCGCATCGTAGGGGTAGTATCTGCCGTCCTCATCCCGGACCACAAACCAGCCCAGGCCGCCCCACAGGTCCGGCTCCGCCCGGTATTCCTCGGGTACTGTCACTCGGGTCCGCAGCACCGTGCCCAACGGGGAGACGGTGACGCTCAGGGACTCCACCTGCCGCTCCCCCAGTGCCGCCAGTGTGGAGAGGGTGTAGGTCTGTGCCTCCATGGGCTCTGCCGTCAGGGTGAAGCTCCACTGCCCGTCCTCTTCCCGGTCGGACACGCCGTCCCAGTCCGTCAACGGTGCCTCCGCCCTCAAGGTGACGGTCTCCCCGTCCGCCAGGGTACCGGCCCGGTTCAGGGGCAGCCGTACCATGCCCACCAGAGTGTTGGCGTCCAGCAGGTACTGCTGCCCGTCCTGCCCGCCGGTCAGCGTCTCCCCGTCCGCCTCCAGGGTAAAGCTGGGCTCCAGGCCCATGGCCTGCCAGAGGGCGGGCGCGTCCGGCGAGATGGACAGATGCTCCCGCTGGGACCAGGCCTCCATGGGCTGGACTGTCTGGAGGGTGTAGAATACGGTGCAGAAATTCTCGTCCATGGCCGTGTACTCAATGGTCAGGGTGTCTCCGTTGTCCGCCGTAGCGGACAGGTCGACCCGTTGGGCGCAGTCCTCATAGAGGGCCGCCTGACCCAGGAACTGATACTCCTCCCTGCCCTTCAGGAAGTCCAGTGCGCCGGTGACGTAGGCCAGGGCGGATGCGGCCAGCACGGCGCATACCGCCGCGGCCACCAGAACGGTCCTGCCCGCACGGATTGCCCGGGGCGCTCTCGCCGCCCCCGTCATCACGTCCACCAGCTTCTCCTTCTGCTCCGCCGTCAGGGTCACGGCGTCCATCTCCCTGCGGTATTCCCGTTCAAGCATGCTCCTCATCCTCCTTCAGCATGTCTCGCAGCATTCCTCTTGCACGGCTCAGCCGGGTGCGGACCGTGCCCTCCCGCAGCCCCAGAATTTTCGCAATCTGCTCCACAGTCAGGTCCTCATAGTAGAAGAGATGTACCGGCGCCCGGTACTGCTCCGGCAGGTTCAGCACCGCCTCCAGAACGTCCCCCCGCTCCCCCTCCGGCGCAGCGGCGTTTGCCGCCTCCTCCAGGGGCAGGTCCCGCCTGCGCCACGGCCTGCGGAACAGGCTTCGGGTGCAGTTCATGGCCACGTGGAGCAGCCAGGCCCGGCAATGGGCCTCGTCCCGGAACACGGGCGCTGCCCGTACCAGCCGGAGAAAGGTCTCCTGGGTGATGTCCTCGGCGTCCTCCCGGCTGCCGGTACGGGCGTAGGCCAGGCGGTACACCGCCTGACCGTGGGCCTCCACCAGCCGCGCCGCCTCTTCCCGTTCCATGTTCACCGCCTCCTTCTTCCGTTCTGCCTATTACACGCGGCATCTCCCCGGATTGTTACAGACAGCGCAAAAATTCCGGGCGCATTGCCGCGCCCGGAATTTTGCAGGCTCACATGAGCTGTTGTCAGGCATATTCGCACAGGGCCGCCAGACCCATGTGGTCGGCCAGGGTCTGAATTTCCTCCAGCTCCAGCCCGGCGCCCTGCATGTACCACGCCATGTGGCCGGAGTAGACGCTGGCATCGAAGCGTTGCTGTCCGCTGGCCGTGGTCCACGTGGTGATGGCCACGGTGACGCCGTCGGCTGTCACATAGTGCACGCCGTCGGCCACCTCATACCGGTTCTCCTCCATCTCATACTGATAGAACCAGCTGCACTCCACGTTGAAGGACTTTCCATCTTCGCCCTCAAATCCGCCGATGAAGGACTCATAGGTCAGTTTGCCGGTCTCCATGTCGGTCTCGGTATGGTATACGCAGGTACCGGGCCTTGTGTCATAGTGCTCCTCCAGCCAGCTCACGTCCCAGCTGGGGCCGTCCCGCAGGCCGTTCAGGTCGGACAGCTGCTCCGCCCGGTACAGCTCCGCCTGATAGGGCACCTCCCCTTTTGTGAACGTCCAGGCGCGCATGTCGGTCCAGCCGTCAGCCTTCGAGCCCTGCCGCTCCTCGGTGATGGTACCTCCGGCGTAGTCGTTCCACATCTTCTCGTTCTCCTTGGCCAGGGAAGCCGGGTCGAAGTCCTGCCCGCCGTGGGGAATGTAGTAGCCGTTCAGACCGTCGGTCTTGTCCTCCTCCATGGCCGCCAACAGCTGCTCCTCGTCCTGGAAGAAGTGGACTTGGGTCTGCCGCAGGGCGGCGCCCACAGCACCTGCCGCCGTGGCCAGAACGCACAGCACCGCGGCGGCCGCCACGATGCGATAGAACCTTCTGCCTCTCCTGTGGACAGTCTGGGGCAGCTGCTCCAGCGCCGCGTCCATCCGTCTGTCGAAGCCCTCAGGGATGGGACAGTCCTCCCGCCGGGCACGCTCCTTCATCCGCATATCAAACTCGTTCATAGCTCCTCCTTCAGCATCTCCCGCAGGCGGCCTCTGGCCCGGCACAGCCGGGACTTGACCGTCCCCTGGGCCACGCCCAGCACCGAAGCGATCTGGGCCAGCGTCATATCCTCATAGTAGAACAGGACCACCGCCGTCCGCTGGTCCTCCGGCAGGGCCAGCACCGCGTCCCACAGGCCGTCGTACTGCCTGTCCTCCGCGCTGCCCGCCAGGGGCTCCAGGTCGTCGGTATAGGTCACCCTGGCCCCCTTCCGCCGCTGCTCCCGGGCGCAGTTGACCGTGATTTTCAGCAGCCAGCCCTTGAGCGCCTCCTCACTTTTCAGTCTGCCGAAGGCCTGCCAGGCCCGCAGCAGCGCTTCGGACACCGCGTCCTCGGCGTCGGCGTCGCTGTCCAGGATGGCCCGGGCCGCCCGGTACATGGACCGGGTGTGGGCCTGGGCTGCGGCGGCGAACCGCTCCCGCGCCCCGGCGGCGGGCACGGCTTTGATCATCTCCATGGTGTCACCTACTCATGTTTTCATTGTCCGGACACTGATAAGATGCACGGCGGATACAAAAGGTTCCCGGCGGAGCATTGGAAAAAAATGCTCTGCCGGGAACCCGTGCTCACTATGGTGTTTACAGGCTGAGGGTGTGGTAGACCTGGCCGGACAGATTCTTCCACAGGAAGGTCTTCGCGTCAAAGGTCATATAGCCCCGCTCACTCCCCTCCTTGGGGATGGACACGGAGCCGGGGTTCAGGTACAGGTTCTCCCCTACCGGCTCCCAGGCAGGGATGTGGGTATGGCCGTGGAGCAGGATGTCGCCGGGCTGGAGAGGCGGCATGGCGTTTTTGTTGTGGTGGTGTCCGTGGGTGGCAAAGATCATCCGCTCTCCCGCCCAGAGGATGGCGTAGTCGGCCAGCACGGGGAATTCCAGCACCATCTGGTCCACCTCGGCCTCGCAGTTGCCCCGGACGCACAGCAGGCGGCTCTTGCGCTCGTTCAGCAGGGCGATGACCTCCTTGGGGGCGTACTCGTCGGGCAGGTCATTGCGGGGGCCGTGGTACAGCAGGTCTCCCAGCAGCACCAGGCGTTCGGCGCCCTCCCGGTCAAAGGCGGCCAGCAGGTCCCGGCAGTACCGGGCGGAGCCGTGGATATCCGAGGCAATCATCAGGTTCATATCTTTTCTCCTCCTCCGGCGTGTCCGCCGGGTACAGTTTCGTCGTTCAGTGAAAGAACTACCATGTTCCGCACCGAAAGTCAAGCATAAAAAACAGCGGCCTCCCGGATGGGAGACCGCCGTGATGTTAACCGTAGAAGGAATGTCCGCCGATGGTGACGATGTGGCTCTTGTTGTTGGAAGCCCAGCAGGAGATGCCGGCGCCGTTGAACCAGTAGGCACCGGGTGCCTCCATGGCGCCCTCCAGGCAGAGCTTGGCGGCCAGGATGGACTCGCTGTTGGCCACGCAGTCGGTGGCGCCTGGGAACTGGTTGGGCTGGCTGAGCACCTCGGCCACCGTGTTGGGGAAGGAGGGGCTGGCCACCCGGTTGAGGATGACGTTGCCCACGGCAATCTTGCCCTCCAGGGGCTGGTTGCCGCTCTCGTGGGTGATGACCCGGGCCAGCAGGTCCACGGTGGCGGCGTCGTAGTAGGTGCTGCCGGAGGCAAGCGGGGTGCCGGCAGTGGTGTAGGTCACGCTGCCGTTTTCCCAGCCGATGGTGGCGCCCAGGGCGGTGGCCAGCACACGGGTGGGCACCAGAGTGTCGCCGGTGTCGTCCACCTTCACGCCGTCGGGGATGTACAGGTACCGGTCGTTGATGACCAGGAAGTTGGTGCCGATGCGGGCGTACATGGTGAAGTCATCCGCCCGGGCCACCAGCTGGTTGTTCTCCCAGGTGATGACCGCGTCGGGCCGGAGGGCCAGGGTGACGCCGTAGAAGGAAGTGTAGGTGGTATCCCCGTACTGGGTGGCGCAGAAATTGGTCTGCTCCACGCCGTCCACCACCACGGGGGCGGTGATATCGTCAGCCGCCAGCGCGTGACCGCTGAGGCCAATCATCAGTGCAAGTCCGAGTAAGGCGCAGGAAAAACGCTTCTTCATGTGTCCACTCCTCATGCCGTTTCCATTCGGAAACTTTTTGTTACCATATTGTAACCTATCTGTTTCCAAATTGCAAGAGTTTTCTTTGTCGTTCCCGGTCGCCCTCCGAAAAAGTGCAGAAAAGTGCCCGTACCAGTCCGGTACGGGCACTTTTTGATTGTGTTACTTTTGTTACTGGGCGCTGATGGTGTAGTTGGGAGCCTCCTTGGTGATATACACGTCGTGGGGGTGGCTCTCCTTCAGACCGGCAGAGGTGATCTGGATGAACTGGGCCTTCTTCTGCAGGTCGGACACGGTGCCGCAGCCGCAGTAGCCCATACCGGCACGCAGGCCGCCCATCATCTGATAGATGGTGTCGGAGGTGGAGCCCTTGTAAGGCACGCGGCCTTCCACGCCCTCGGGAACCAGCTTCTTGTTGTTCTGCTGGAAGTAACGGTCCTTGGAGCCCTTGGCCATGGCGCCCAGGGAGCCCATGCCGCGGTAGACCTTGAACTGACGGCCCTGGTAGACCTCGGTGTCGCCGGGGGACTCCTCGCAGCCGGCCAGCAGGGAGCCCAGCATGACCACGTTGGCGCCGGCGGCGATGGCCTTGGCGATGTCGCCGGAGTACTTCACGCCGCCGTCGGCGATGATGGGAATACCGTACTTGTCAGCCACGCAGGCGGCGTCGTACACGGCGGTAATCTGGGGCACGCCGATACCGGCCACCACGCGGGTGGTGCAGATGGAGCCGGGGCCGATACCGATCTTCACGCAGTCGGCGCCAGCCTCGATGAGGGCGCGAGTGCCCTCCGCAGTGGCCACGTTGCCGGCGATGAGCTGCACGTCGGGATACAGGGCCTTGATGCGCTTGACGCACTCGATGATGTTGTGGCTGTGGCCGTGGGCGGAGTCCAGGCAGAGCACGTCGGCGCCGGCCTCAACCAGAGCGGCAACACGGTCCAGCACATCGCTGGTCACGCCGATGGCGGCGCCCACCAGCAGGCGGCCCTTGGCGTCACGGGCGGAGTTGGGGTACACAGTGGCCTTCTCGATGTCCTTGATGGTGATGAGGCCCTTGAGGCGGAAGTCGTCGTCCACCAGAGGGAGCTTCTCAATCTTGTGCTTGCGAAGAATCTCCTTGGCCTCCTCCAGGGTGATGCCCTCTTTGGCGGTGACCAGATGGTCCTTGGTCATCACGTTGTCGATGAGCTGGGACATGTCGGTCTCGAACTTCATGTCGCGGTTGGTGATGATGCCGATGAGCTTTCCGTTGTCGCAGATGGGAACGCCGGAGATGCGGTACTTGGCCATCAGCTCATCCGCCTCGGCCAGGGTGTGGCCGGGGGCCAGCCAGAAGGGGTTGGTGATAACGCCGTTCTCGCTGCGCTTGACCATGTCCACCTGCTCGGCCTGCGCGCCGATGGACATATTCTTGTGGATGATGCCGATGCCGCCCTCACGGGCAATGGCGATAGCCATGCGGTACTCGGTGACGGTATCCATGGCGGCGCTCATGAGAGGGATATTCAGCTGAATCTTCTTGGTGAGATTGGTGTGCAGGTCGATGTCGGCGGGGAGCACGTCGCTCTCTGCGGGAACCAGCAGCACGTCGTCAAAGGTCAGGCCCTGCTTGGTAAACTTCTGTCGCTCATCGGTATTGACCATATCGCATCTCCTTTATCTTTTCCAGTGAATTTTCACTCGGCATACGGGATAAAACTGCATGTGCACAATGTCGGCACAGCAAACGGACACTTGTCCCATCCGAATAAATTTTTCCTATTTTACGGCGGACTGGCCGTCTTGTCAAGAGGCGGCCTGTCCATTCTTACAGGTTATCCAAAGTGAGGGCCGCATCGAAGCGGATTTTGCCCTCTTCGCCCATACCCTGGACCAACTGTCTGCCCTCCGACTGACCGGTGAGCAGGTCGATGGCCTCGCCGGGACGGCACTCAGCCAGGTAGCACAGCTGAAGCTGGGACACATACTGCCTGCCGTCCAGCCGCTCCAGATGGAGGGCGTCGCAGGCGAAGTCGGCATAGCGGACGTTGTTGACGTGGCCGTTGATGTCGGCGTCGCTGTAATGGAGGGTGCGGTGCTCGGCCAGGGTCAGTCCTTCCGGCATCCGCAATCCGGTGAGCCGCTTGTCCTTGCACAGCTCGCCGCCGTCGGTGCCCGCAAACTCCTCTATGTTGTTCAGCCGGAACAGCTTGTGGGTGTCCAGGTCGGCCAGCACCCAGGAGGATACCGCCTCTCCTACTCTCTCGCCCTTCACGAACAGGTCAAAGTCCCGGTACATGGCCGCTCCCTTGCCGCCACGGTGCCAGGTGCGCACCGTCACCGGCTCGCTCCAGTGGAGAGGCCGGTCCAGCCGGTACCAGATGCGGGAGAGCATCCAGAACACGTTGTACCGCGCGATCATCTCATCCCGGGACACGTGGAGCTCCACCGCCGCCGAGGTGGCCGCCTCCTGGAGAATCCCCAGCAGAGCTGACGGTCGGCACTGGTCAAAGGGGTCCACGTCCCTGGAGTCCACAGGGTAAGTGCCTTCAAAATAAACGCTCAAGATAGTTCTTCCTTTCCCGGTATACCCAGGCCGCCGGAGCATTCTCCGGCAGTCATCCATCTGCTGCGGAGCAAACTCAGTGCCCGCTGTGGATCACAATGGTGTTCTTGCAGCAGATGTCGTCAATGTCCGAAGCGGTGGCGGCGGGGATACGCATGGTAGCGCCGCAGTCGGCACAGGACAGGTCGATAGAGCTGTAATTGACCTGCATCTTCCACCGCTTGGAGCCACAGGCGCAGGAGATACCGCCCCGTGCGGCAATTTCCTTGAGCTCGGAGAGCACCTCGTGCATCACCAGCTCGTCCAGGAAGGCGCCCTTCTCCCCTGCGTCCTGTTCCAGCTTGTCCACCGCCTCTTCCAGGCGGCGCACGGCGGCAAACACCGGTCCCTCTTCGCCCACATAGCAGCAGTCCAAACCGGACACGGAGCAGGAAAAGGCCAGCGCCTTCTCGTGGAGGAAGGCATGGGTCGGGCAGGTGACGGTGTGCTCGGTCTTGCAGAACAGGCAGGGCACGGTCAGCTTCACCCGGTCCCCCATCATCTCCACCCTGAGGGCGGACTTGCCGCAGGGACAGGGCAGCTCATTGGCCGATGCGGCCAGCTGAAAGACACTGCGCTCCACAATCACACTCTGATGACAGGACGGGCAGATATAGGCCAGCGTCCGTTTGTTCTCTTGTTCCATGAAAAAATCCCTCACTTGGCCCCTGCGGGGAGATAATAGCATTATACCGCAAATATCACCGTTTGACCAGCATGTCCGCCCACAAAATACGCACTTATATTTTCTTCCCTTTTTGTTCAAACTAAGCCCACTTCTGAAGACACGAGGTGGAACGTATGGAGACAAAGCGTCTGGGCGCCCAGACGGTGGCGCTGGCCAGTCCGCCCGCTGTGATGGGGTATGCCAGCGTGGTGGGCAAGAAAGAGGGAGACGGCCCGTTGGCGGCCTCCTTTGACCACATCGAGCAGGACGACAGCTTCGGCGAAAAGACCTGGGAGAAGGCGGAGACCGCCATGCAGCGGCTGGCCCTGTCCATGGCGCTGAACAAGGCGGGTCTGGCGGCCTGCAATCTGGACTATATCTTTGCCGGCGACCTGCTCAACCAGTGCATCGGCACCGGCTTTGCCCTGCGGGGGCAGGACATCCCCTTCTACGGGCTGTACGGCGCCTGTTCCACCATGGCGGAGAGTCTGTCCCTGGCGGCGCTGATGATAGACGGCGGCTTTGCCAGCCACACGGCGGCCATGACCTCCTCCCACTTCTGTTCGGCGGAGCGGCAGTACCGCACGCCTCTGGAGTACGGTGGTCAGCGCACCCCCACCGCCCAGTGGACGGTGACCGGCTCAGGCTGCACCATCCTGGCCGCAGAGGGGGACGGTCCTCGGGTGACCCACGTGACCACGGGCAAAATCGCGGACAAGGGCATCAAGGACGCCAACAACATGGGCGCGGCCATGGCTCCCGCCGCCTACGAGACCATCAAGGCCCATCTTCAGGACACCGGGCGTAAACCCGCCTGCTACGACCTGATTCTCACCGGCGACCTGGGCCAGCTGGGCAGGGACATCGTGCTGGACCTGTTCCGTCAGGACGGCATGGAGCTGTCCAACCTGGCCGACTGCGGCACCATGATCTACGACCTGGAGGGCCAGGACGTCCACTGCGGCGGCTCCGGATGCGGCTGCTCGGCCGTGGTGCTCAACGGGTACCTGATGGACGGTCTGAAGCAGGGCCGCTGGAAGCGGCTCCTCTTCTGCGGCACCGGTGCCCTTCTCTCCCCCACCTCCACCCAGCAGGGGGAGTCCATTCCCGCCATCTGTCACGCAGTGGCCCTGGCAGCCCCGGGCTGCGAAAGGGCATGAAAGGAGGAATTGCAATGGAAATGCTGTGGGAATACGGCCGCGCCTTTCTGTGCGGCGGCCTGCTGTGTCTCATCGGTCAGCTGCTCATCGACAAGACCAAGCTGCCCCCCGCCCGTATCCTGGTGACCTATGTGGTCTCCGGCGTGGTACTGGGCGGTCTGGGACTATACAAATACGTGGTGGAGTTCGGCGGCGCGGGAGCCACCGTGCCCCTCACCGGCTTCGGCTATCTGCTGGCCAAGGGCGTGGCCAAGGCGGTGGAGGAACAGGGGGTGCTGGGCGTGCTCACCGGCGGCATCACCGCCGCGGCGGGCGGCATTACCGCCGCCATCTTCTTCAGCTGGCTGGCCGCCCTCATCTTCCGGCCCAAGCCCAAGGAGTAAAAGAAGCTCCCGAACCGTTTGAGCGGTCCGGGAGCCTCCTGTTCTCTTTTACTCCGGTTTGCGGCCGGACAGAATCAGCATCATGGGGCGGCGCAGCTCGTCGGCCATACCGGGCACATCCATGAGCCTGGGGTCGGGCCGGGGCTCCACCAAATCCGTGAGGACAAAGCCCGCCTTCAGCAGGGCCCCCACGTCGCTGGTCAGCGTGCGGTGGTATTTGGTCACGTCACAGCCCAGGAAATGGGCTGTCCGGGCCCCCTCGTCAAAGTAGCGGTCCACAGGCCAGTGGAGGATGTTCCCCTCCCCGTCCCGGTACCACTCCTGGTCGCCCCTGGCGGTGAACACGGGGTGCTCACAGGAGAGCACAAAGGCTCCGCCCGGCGTCAGCAGACGGTACACCATCCGGCACACCTGGCCCAGGTCCTCCACATAGTGGAGCGCCAGCGAACTGAGCACCACGTCAAAGGAGCCGTCCGGCAGGTCCAGGTCCTCAATGGCCGCCCTGCGGTAGGTGATCACGGGGTGGGGGTTGCGCACCTCAGCCTGGGCCAACATCTTCTCCGACAGGTCAATGCCCATCACCTGAGCAGCGCCCTGCTCGGCAGCGTACCGGCAGTGCCAGCCAAAGCCGCACCCCAGGTCCAACACCCGCTTGCCCCGGAAGTCAGGGAGCAGCGCCTTCAGCGCGTGCCACTCTCCGGCGGCGCTCAGCCCCTCCACCGAGCGGGGGAAGTGGCTGTACTGCTCAAAAAAGTGGCTGTCGTCGTATTGATTCTCTTTCATGGAAGTTTCTCTGCTTTCTTATCTGGGATTTTCTCAGCCCCGATAACCCCGGTAGCCTCTCCGGATGCCGGAGCGGCGGGAACGGCGGCGCTTCCTGGTAGCCACCCGGTAGATGATGAACACCACCAGCGCCACCAGCAGCAGTGCCACGCCCAGCACGACCAGGGTAATCCAGTTGGGCTGGCGGAGCAGGGCGATGGGGTTGACGCTGTCATCCCGCACCTTGCGTCCCTCCGGTCCCGCGTACCGCTGGGGCACCTGGGGCACGCCGTCGGTGGGCGTGAAGGAGGCCAGGTAGGTGGCCACCGCATACCACTCCTTCAGCTCGGAGCCGTCCTCCAGATGGATGATGTGGGCCTCGTAGTCGGTGATGGGGTTGCCCCACTCGTCCTTGGGGGTAATCTTCAGGATGCCGTAGGACATGTCGGTCACGGTGCCCAGCATCTGGCTGGAGTAGAGGTTGGTCACCACCCGGTAGAGCTTGTTGTCGTCAATGGGCGAGGTGGTACCATTGGAGCTGAGCAGCGCCGGATCAGTGACCCGGTTGAAGAGCATCCGGTTCATATTGAAGTTGTAGCGCACACCGGAGCTGTACAGCTGAGCGCCGGAGAAGATGGGGCCCACCGACGGGTCCAGCTCCAGCACGGTTTTCAGCTCCTTGCCCGTGAGCCACACGTCAATCAGCGGATAGCCCGGTGTCCCGTCCGCACCCGAGCCGATGGAGCTGACGTTGAAGGCGTCGGAGACTGTGATATCCCCCTGGGAGAAGCTGGCCCGGATGACGCCCGAGTTGACAAAGGCCGCCGTAATAGGGGCCGCATTGGTGCCCGCCTCCACCTGCCGGACGGCGTAGATATAGGCGTCCGTGATCAGGTTGCCCAGGCTGTCCTCCTCCTGCTCCTGAGCGAACTGGGAGATAGGCGTGAAATCAAAGGGGCTGTACGCCAGCACCTGGTCAAAGGTCATGTCAAACTGGGACAGATACTCCGTCTCCACAAGTTCCTTGTAGTCGGCCACCTGGGCGGCAATCTGCGGGTTATCAGCCACGTTCTCGTCAATGGGAATCAGCTCATAGTCCAGGACCGCGTTGTTGCCCTCCGCATCCTTCTTGATGGTCACCTTGCCCAGGTTGGTGCAGTACTCCCCCGTGCAGCCGATCACGGTGTTGTTCACGATTTTGGGCTCCAGCATGGTGGAGTGGGTGTGGCCGGAGACGATAAAGTCGATGCCGTCCACATTTTTGGCCAGCAGCTCATCCTCTGACTTCTTGGGGTCCGGGTTGGTGCCGCTGTGGGACAGGCAGATGAGGAAGTCGTACTCCTCGTTGGCCTTAATCTCATCCACCACCCGCTGGGCGGCCTCAATCACCGGCTCAAACTCCATGCCGGACATGGGCGCGCAGGCGTCCGCATCCTCGCCCATCACGCCGAACACCGCAAAGCGCACGCCGTCCCGCTCAATCATCACGTAATCGGTGACGCCGCAGTCGGCCATGGCTTCCACCACTTCTGCGTCCGCCTCCGGGTCCTTGGGGGTCACATAGTTGGCCTGGATCAGTGCGGGCAGCGGGTCGCCGTTCTCAGCGGCGGCACGCAGCATCTTTGCCAGTCCGTCCGCCCGGTACTCATACTCGTGGTTGCCGAAGGTAGCCACGTCATACCCCAGGGCGCCCAGGCTGCGCAGCTCGGTGGCCTGGGTTGTGTAGATGGTCTGGAACAGCGTGCCCATGGAAAAGTCGCCGCCGTCCACGGTGATGCAGGCATAGCCCGACGCCTCCGCCTCGGCCCGCTCCTGCTCCAGGGCGGTCATCAGCCGGGCAAAGCCGCCGTACTCCCCGCCTCCCTCCTGCTCGGCGGGCAAAAGGTGGGAGTGCATATCATGGGTAAAGAGGATGGTGGCAACCTTCCCCTCTTCCTCCTGAGCAGACGCGGGCATCATCAGACACCCTGCCGCCAGCACCAGCGTAATCAACAGTGTAAGGATTCGTCTTATGCGCTTTTTCATGGTCTTCCCTCCCAGTGTTATGCCCTCATTATGCCATAATCCGCGTGAAATTGGAAGTCAAATTTGCGCGAATCGCACAAAGCGCACCATAATACCAGTCATATTTGATAGTTTGCTTTCCTTTTTTTGCTATATTTTTTAATGTAATTTTAAATATTAGATTATATAGTTTTTCTATTGATATCACAGAATGACCGTGTTATACTATACCAAAGCAAGGCAGTACACAGCCGGTCCGCTCTTCCTTTTTACCGTACAATCGTTTCCCTGTCCGTATCATACGGCGGAGAATACCTCGCTTTTTGGAACGCGCAGCAGCGCATGGAGGTTTCTTATGGATGAATTAATGATGTATCCCGAATTTTCTGTCCCCCGCTTCTCCCCCACCAAAACCAGCCGCCGTCCTCAGGAAAAGGGCCGCAACCCCTATGACGGCCTGCGTCCCTGGTCCGCCATCACCCACGGCATCGGCGCTGTGCTGGCGGTACTGGGAACCGTACTGCTCCTGATTCGCTCCGTCACCCTGGGACTGGACGCCTGGCACATCGTCTCCTTTGCCATCTACGGCGCGTCCATGATTGGACTCTACACCGCCAGCACCCTGTATCACTGCCTTCACACCGGCGTCCGCGGACGTATCGCCCTGCGCAAGTTCGACCACGCTTCCATCTATCTTCTGATTGCCGGCAGCTACACGCCCATCTGTCTCGGCGTGCTCCGCACCGTGGGTGCCTGGGGCTGGGCCCTGTTCTCCATCATCTGGGTCCTGGCTCTGGCCGGTATCATCCTCACCATGGGCTGGATCAACATGCCCCGCCAGCTCACCGCCGCCATCTATATCTCCATGGGCTGGATGGCCGTGGTGGCAGTCTATCCCCTCTACCAGACTGTGGGCTGGGCAGGGCTGTCCTGGCTGCTGGCCGGCGGTGTACTCTATACCATCGGCGGCGTGTCCTACGCGCTGAAGTGGCCCGGCCGTGACAATCCCCGTTTCGGCTGCCATGAGATTTTCCATGTGTTTATTGTTCTGGGCAGCGTCTGCCACTTCCTGCTGATGTACCGGGTGGTCTGCCTCCTCTAATCGCTGCTTGCACACAAAAGCGCCTGTGTGGCTTTCAGGCCACACAGGCGCTTTTTCTCTTTCCGGTATGTTTTATTCTCCGGCCTCTTCTTCTGCTTTTTCTGCCTCGGGCTCTTCCTTGGGAGGCTCAGTCGGAAGCTCCCCCATGGTACCCACGCAGCGGTTGATGGGGGTGCCCAGGTTGTGGAACTTCTCCTCATAGTCGGTCATCACACCGCAGATGCCGTTTGCGTGCAGATCCCGGGTCACCTCGGAGAGTTCAAACCCAGCCTGGGGGAACTGGGTGAGGGACCACTCGAACAAATCCCGATTGTCCGTCTTGAAGTGGATCTGCCCCTTCTCCTTCAGGACCTCGCGATACTTTTTCAGGAAGGCTACAAAGGTCAGCCGCCGCTTGGCATGCCGCTTGGTGGGCCAGGGATCGCAGAAGTTGATGTAGATGAGGTCCACCTCACCGGGGGCGAAGTATTCAGGCAGCTTGGCCGCGTCTCCGTCCACAAAAAATACATTGTGAAGCTCCATGGCCGTCACACGCTCCATGGCAATCACCATGGCGTCCGGCACACGCTCCACAGCGATGAAAAGAATGTCCGGGTTCTGCGCCGCCGTCTCAGCAGTAAAACGGCCCTTGCCGCAGCCCAGTTCCAGCCGCAGCTCCTTGGCTTCAGGCATCAGGTCACGCCAGTGTCCGCGTCTGGCCTCGGGGTCTCTGACTTGACACGCCGCGCAGCGCTCCATTCTCGGAATCAGATTTGGCTTTTTCCGCATTCTCATACTGTCTGCACCTCGCTTAAAAATCTTTAGTATCATATCATATTATACGCTTTTCTGTAAAGGTACTCTTGCAATATCAATTCTTTTATCGTATACTATTAACGCTCTTTGCCGGTTCGTCTTCCCTTTGAGGTCAATCTTGGGCGAATAGGCTTAGACCGCTCTACAATTTCATAACCGGGTGTAGCGCAGTTGGTAGCGCGCTTGCTTTGGGAGCATATCCCGCCCATCCATGAGGGAAAAAGCCTAAGCCCACAACCCGCTGGGACACTACCAGAAGCGGGAACCAGTTCCGCAAAGCCGTTGGTCAAAAATCGGCGTTGACCACATGTTTGACCACAATTGGAAAATTTCATATCCGGGTGTAGCGCAGTTGGTAGCGCGCTTGCTTTGGGAGCGTGAGGCTCGGGTTCGAGCCGAAGACCTCGGAAAACCTGGAAAGCCTTGGGACACTTGGGCTGACAGCACTTTCCCACTCGCCGGTAACTGGTCAAAAATCGGCGTTGACCACATGTTTGACCACAATTAGAAAATTTCATATCCGGGTGTAGCGCAGCTGGTAGCGCGCTTGCTTTGGGAGCGCGCGGGGGCCATCCATGAGGACAAAACCGCAACCCCGCAACCCGCTGGGACACTACCAGAAGCGGGAACCATTTCGGCAAAGTCGTTGGTCAAAAAACGGCCTTGACCACATGTTTGACCACAGTTATAATCATTTTATATCCGGGTGTAGCGCAGTTGGTAGCGCACGTGATTTGGGTTCACGGGGCCGGGCGTTCGAATCGCCCCACTCGGACCAAAAATCCGTCAAAATCTTGTGATTTTGACGGATTTTTCTTAACTTTTACAACAAAACTATTTGATAAAATTCCACTATCCATCTTTACTTTTCTTGAGGTGCCGAAATATGGTGATCGAGACAAAACGGCTGATCCTGCGCCCCTTTTTAGAGGATGACGCGGCGGATGTCTACGAATATCTGAAAGAACCCGCGGTCAACTGCTTTGCCTGCATGAAGCTGCATTCCCTGGACGAGGCTAAAGAGGAGATGAAAAAGCGGCTCGGTGAGACGGAGTACTATTTCGCCATCACCCTGAAGGAGGGCGGCAAGGTGATCGGAGAGATCGACGCCTATCTGGAGGCGGGCGAGCCCCACGCAGGCGAGGACACCCCACGGGATACTTTCAGCCCCTGCTGGATGCTCAACGAGGCCTACCATGGCAAAGGGTACGCCTTCGAGGCGGCCCAGGCCTTCTTCGACTATCTCTTCTCCCAAAAGGGCGCGCGGCGCATCTACGCCTACACCGAGGACTACAACCTCTCCAGCCAGCACCTGTGCGAAAAGCTGGGCATGCGCCGGGAGGGCCTGTTCCTGGAATTCATCTCCTTCGTGAACAATCCCGACGGCTCGCCCCAGTATGAAAACACCATGCAGTATGCCATTTTGAAAAAAGAGTGGGACCGGCAGCAGTCCCAATAGGCAGTTGGAGGTATGATATGGGCGCAGCTTCTGTTTCGGAGTATGTGGCATCGCTGAACGAAGAGCAGCGGCAGCATGTCAGCGCATTCATTGACTTTATGAGTGCAGAATATCCGCAGTTGACTCCTAAAATCTCCTTTTCCATGCCCATGTGGCTGCTGGTGAAAAGATGTACGAGGGATATGTGGCAGTTTTCGCCGCGAAAAGCCACTTCTCCATTCATTTTTCCGACGAAGAGTTTCTGAACCGCTTGTCTGAGAGTTTGCCCGCCTGCAAAAAGGGCAAGCGGTGCATCAACATCCCATACGGCGATGAAGAGTTCCTTCGTGCGGTCGAGGAACGCATCAGCAATTTTCTAAAAATCTATCACTTTGAAGGGAGTTCCTCCCTATGAATTGTACAGAGGAAATCGGCTGCTGTGGTGCCTACTGCGGGACCTGCCGTGAATTTGAGAAGACCTGCAAGGGCTGCAAGCCGGGCTATCTGGATGGATCCCGTGATCTGAACCGGGCCAGATGCAAAATGAAGAAGTGCTGCCTGACTAAAGGTCACATCACCTGCGCAGATTGCGAGGAATATGAACACTGCGAGACCGTCCAGGCCTTTCTCAACCATTCAGTCTACAAATACTCCAAATACAAGCAGGCACTGGAGTTCATCCGCGCCCACGGCTACTCTGCCTTTCTGAAAGCGGCGGAACACTGGACAGGCGCCTACGGCAGGTACCCGAAATCAGATTTCTGAAAGAGATGATACCGCCCGCTGAAATCCGTGGATGTTCAGCGGGCGGTATTCTTTGTATATAGCTTGTTAAATACTGATACGCCTAATGCGAGAGCAAAGCAGAATTGGGGCAACAGCCAGTTGCTTTGCTTTTTGCTCCCGCTGTGGTACAATCCGGGCAAGGTGGTGATCAACATGGATACCAAAGAAATCCTTCTGGAACTGCGCACCAAGCGGGGACTCTCCCAGGAGCAGCTGGCGGAACAAGTGCATGTGACCCGGCAGGCGGTTTCCCGCTGGGAGACCGGCGAAACGGTGCCCAACACAGAAACCTTGAAGCTGCTCTCCAGGCTGTTTGATGTCTCCATCAACACCCTGCTTGGTTCGCCCCGGCAGCTGATCTGCCAGTGCTGCGGCATGCCCCTGGAGGACGCCAATATCAGCCGGGAGCCGGACGGCACCTTCAACGAGGAGTACTGCAAGTGGTGTTATGCCGACGGGAAATTCGTCTACACAAGCCTTGAGGAACTGCTGAACTTTCTGGAACGTCATATGTCCAATGAAGCCTGGCCCCCGGAGCAGGTCAGGGCCTACTTTGCAGCTCAGCTGCCAAAACTGAACCACTGGAAACAGCCCGAGACATGAATACATCCCTCTGAAATCTGCGGTTTCAGAGGGATGTATTTTTTGCTCTGTGTCATTTAAGCCCGAACTTCAAACAAAACAGGTCATCTGATTTGATCCAGCTGTCCAGATTGTATTGCGTCCAGATTGGCCTGGATCCGTTTCTCCGGCCAGTCCCACCACCGCAGTTCCAGCAGCGCGGCGATGGTGTCCTCGGAAAACCGCTTTCGGATCGGCTTTGCCGGAACGCCGCCCACAATGGTATAGGGCGGGACATTCTTCGTTACGACGGCCCGGGTGCCGATGATGGCTCCGTCACCAACCGTCACCCCCGCCAGGATGACTGCCTCGTAGCCGATCCACACATCATTTCCGATGACAATGTCACCCTTGTTGTCCCAGGCGTTGGCCACCTGACTCCGATCCAGTCCCCACTCCTCGAAGAAGATGGGAAAGGGATAGGTGGAGAGGGATTGCAGGCTGTGGTTGGCGCTGTTGAAGAGGAACTTTGCGCCGCAGGCGATGGAGCAGAACTTGCCGATCACCAGCCGGTCATGGTTGACAGGATAGTGATACAGCACATTGTTCTTTTCAAAGTCAATGGGGTCATTGACAAAGTCGTTATACATGGTGTAGTCCCCCACAAGGATGCTGGGATCTGTCACGACTTGGTTGAGATAGACAGTCTGCGTATCTCCTGTCCGGGGATAGATATTGGATGGATTCATATTCTTTTCCTCCTCTTATTTGTTTCGGCTGACCTCTCCCAAATGCTCACGCACCAGCGTTTTTCTTTCCCAGACTCTGCTTTTGAAGTAGATGAACCCAACCAGAGCGGGCAGGATGGGCGAAAGGGCCTGGCCCAGATAGATTCCAGGAAAGCCCATGGAGAGGGGAAAGGCCAGCAGCCACCCTACTGGCAAACGAACGACCACTGCGTCCAACAGGGCATTGACCATGGCCACATGGGCCGCGCCCACGCCGATGGCAAAGGAATCCAGCGTGTACATGGCGGCATAGACCAGGCTGTTGACGCCGCAGCACAGGCGTAGATAGAGCACGCCAACCCGGATCACCTCCGGGCTGGTGCTGTCAAACAGGCAGATGAGCGGCTCGGCCAGAAACTGGACAGTCACGACCACCGCCGCTGTGACGGCGAGGTTCAGCACCAGACCGGACCGCACCACCTGGCGGGCCCGCCGAATCTGGCCTGCTCCCATACACTGGCCCACCATGGCGGTGATGGCCTGCCCGATGGCCCAGCAGTGCATCCCCGCAAAGGTGTTGATCTTCAGTCCCACGCCGGAGGCGGCGGCCACTGCGGTGCCAAAGGGATTGAGCATCCCCGTCACCAGCAGATAGGCCGTGTTCACTACCACCATCTGGGTGGCAGTGGGAAGGCCTACCTTCAAGATGGCCAGCAGGATTTCCCGGCGAAACTCGATTTTTTTGAAGGAAAAGCTCAGCTGGTGCCGTTTCAGATATGCCAGCGAGCCCACAAAGGAAACGCCTTGGGCTGCGATTGTGGCCCAGGCCGCACCGGCGGTGCCCATGGAACACGGCCCTACCAGCAGTACATCCAGCAAGACGTTGAGAATCGTGGCGGCACCTACGAAAAAGAGCGGCGTTTTAGAATCGCCCAGGCCCTTCAGAATGGAGCAGACTGTATTGTAGCCAAAGACGAATACAGTCCCCCAGCAGATGATCTCCATATAGCCGCAGGCATCCGGATAGGCCTCCGCCGGTACATCCAGCATCCGGAACAGAGGCTCATAGACAGCAAGACCGAGCATGGTAACTACAACGGAGGCCGCCAATGACAGGAGAAACAGCATTCCGATGGTGTCATGCTGTCCCTTTTGGTCGCCTGCCCCCTTGTACTGGGCAACCAAAACGCTCCCGCCCATGGTCAGGCCGATACAGAGAGAATTGATGATAAAGCACAGCATGGAGGCGTTACTGATAGCGGCCAGGCCGGTCTCGCCCACAATTTTCCCCACTACCAGCATATCCACCACATTGTAGAGGGCCTGCAGCAGGTTGGCCAGAAACAGCGGAAAGGCGAACCAAATCAGTTTTTTCGGCACGCTCCCGGTCAATAAATCTTGTTCTTGGGTCATATAATACTTTCCTTTCAAAACGTAAGAGGGCAGCACAATGCTGTGCGCCCTCTGTTCCATCACCCCTAAAATGGGCATAACAAAAGGCCGCAGACAAAACATCGTCCGCGGCCTAAAATAATCTATCTTTTCCCGTCAGTCTGCAAAAAGGGTACAAAAACCAAAGGCAGAGATGTTCTGCCCTGGCCCTCCGGTTACAGTTTGACAATCCGAAAAGGCTCCGCACAATGTTTTGTGGTATCCATTTGTACGGAGCCGAAATCAATACAGAATTTTCCGAACAACATCGTGCTCACCTCGCTTTGCTATTGTAAATACTATACCATGTGCCGTTGCCTGTCAATATCCGTCCGACGGCCTGCCATTGATGGGGCGGAGCGCTGACATCACCGCATCCGTTATGTCAGTGACAACTGCTAAATTCGTCCGCAACGCCCACTCTCTATGTTTACAGTCTCCTTTGCAGATATACCATGTCCGCCGGCTGCACCCCTCCCTCGTAGATGGGGTGGTCGTAGTGGTCGGTAAAAAAATTCTTGACCAGATGATGTCTGCGAAAGCCGCAGGATTCATAAAACGGGATGGTGGAGGGGCTGTCCCCGGTGCCCACTTGCATAGTTACATACTGGTCCGCATATGTCCGGACGAGAAACTCTACCAGGATCTTTCCATAGCCCCTGCCCTGAGAGTCAGGCTCCACGGCAAGACAATCCCAGATCCCATCGGCAAAAGTTTTTCTCTAAGATAAACATGACAGACAGTTGTCCTGTTCCTATGCTATAATGCAGACAGAAATGCGAAAGACGGTGCACCCCATGAAGATGGAGCGGCTCATCGGCATCCTGTCCATTTTGCTTCAGCGGGAGAAGGTCACCGCCCCCGAGCTGGCGTAGCAGTTCGAGGTGTCCCGGTGGACCATCCAGCGGGACATCGAGTCCCTGTGCCGGGCGGGCATTCCCATCGCCACCGCCCAGGGCGCGAGGGGCGGCATTTCCATCATGGAGGGCTACCGGGTGGATCGGATGGTGCTCACCCCCCCAGAGATACAGGCCATCCTGGCGGGGCTCAGGAGCCTGGACAGCGTTAGCGGAACCCAGCATTATGAACATCCACTACTTAATAATGCAAGCGATGCCCGGAGAGGCAAAAGGCTCTCCGGGCATTAGTATTTTAGAGTATTAAGTTTAGTGGATGTTCATCAATATTTAGTACTGGTTCCCATAATATCATTGCCAGTTATCTCAGCAGCAATTTCATCTATAAATTGGTCCAATGCTAAACGCAAATTGCAAGTGCAAGTTGGACACCCGCACGGTAAAAATTAGTTAGCTGACAGAAGCGGCGTAGACAGAATCCAGGAACTTCTCGTACAGTTCCT
>CABIYL020000008.1:0-136922 GCA_902362925.2 Clostridiales bacterium
AACTGTACGAGAAGTTCCTGGATTCTGTCTACGCCGCTTCTGTCAGCTAACTAATTTTTACCGTGCGGGTGTCCAACTTGCACTTGCAATTTGCGATGAAAAAAAGCTCTCGAAATCTAATGATTTCGAGAGCTTTTTGGAGCTGCTACCCAGATTTGAACTGGGGACCTCATCCTTACCAAGCGGCTTTGGAACTTTTTTCTAACTATTTTTCGTACTTTATAGCGATATACACTCCGATCTGCTTGCTTTCCGCCACTTTTTGAGCATCCTGTTTCCGTATACTCCACATCGCGCTGTGGCTGAAAATGTGGTCAAAAGCGCCTCCCCTCTTTTGCCGGCGGCACGTCCGCCGACAAAGTGGGGAGGCATTTTCTGCCCGTCTGCGTTGTAATTTTTGGAGGGAAATAATGTAATCCATTTATGCCGGAGGCAGCTCAAAATTTACGGGACAGTAAACAATATGAGCTACCCTCTTATTCCACCCCCGCAATTGCCGCGGCCTCATTCTGCCGCTCCTTCGCAGCCTCCAGGTCGTCGAAATCCCCCAGCGCCCGCAGATCCACATGGGAGGCGTCCACCCCCGCCCCCGGATTCGACTCCTGCTGGGCCAGGGTGATGGGGTAGTTCCCCTCCAGTTGCCCCCGAATGCTCTCAGAGCGCAGGCGGCACACCTCCAGCAGCGTGTCCACAGCCAGCAGATGATCCTCATAGGAGCAGAAGGCGGTGGGATCGACCTCCACATAGGGAACGATCATGACCTGTGCCTGCCGGATGACTGCCTCATACCGGCCGCTCTCGAAATACTCCGAGAGCAGTTGGCCGAAATAGGCGTGGTACCGGGCAAAATAGTCTCTGTTTTTCATCAGATTGTGATACAGAGGCCGCTCCAGCATGACCTCCCCCCGGGCGGGGGTGTTCACCGGCCAGTTGATCAGCACGTCAGGGTCCCGGACGGGATTGGTCATGCCCAGGGCATAGGTGCCGAAGGCTAAGTTGTAATCCCAGGGCAGGATGGAGAGTACCCCGTCCTCCTCGTAGAGGAAGTAGTTGTGGCCGGTATGGCCCAGGTAACTGTCCCAGTTCATCACAAAGACCTGCACTGTAAAGTATCGCAGCACCTCGTTCACGTTGACCGCCGTCTCCAGATTTTCGCCGGTAGACAGCACCCGCAGGGCCTGGATCAGCCGCTCCCGGTCCGCCCCGTCCGTGTCAAACTTGGCGTTGTCAAAGATGTTGGGGTAGCGGTCGGGGTCATCGCCAATGTACCGCAGGGCCACGTCGGCGTTCTCCGCGTTCAGGGAGCGGTAGTCCGGCTTATAGAGCGCTCCGTGATCCGGGCCGAAATTCCGCCGGGCAAAGGCCTCCTCCGGCTCCTCGATGGCCAGAAACAGCCCCCAAGGCTGACCGTTCACCGTCACCCAGGCGTAGCTACACAAGGGCGCCGGTACCTCCATATAGTCCATCATGTCGTAGACCAGGTACGTTTTGAGATAACTGTTGTCCTGAAAGGAGGCGTCCAGGGAGAACTTGTCCAGGCCATGGTAGTTGCCCCCGTCCACATAGTGGTCGAATTCCAGCTTCAGACTGTACCGGGACAGGCCGTACTCCTCCGTCAGCCGGAGGGAGTTGTTCCCCTTGGCCCGCAGGCCCACCTGGTAAAACTCCTCCCCGTCGATGACCGCGGTGCAGGGGATATACTCCTCCGCCGGGGCGTTTTCGAGGAAAGCCGCCCAGTCCTCCACCCGCAGGTCCACGGTGTGGACCCGGCCATCGTCAAAGAGGCGGGAGGCGTACCCGGGCGCGGCGCTGGCGGGCCGGAGGCCCAGAGCCTCCCCGAAGCAGAGCAGACCGGTGAGGACCAGGGCCAATAGGATGGCCCCGCCGCAGATAAGATCGATATGCCGGTGGCGGATCATGGCCTCACCCCATGTAGTCCCCGTTGTAGGAGACCAGCACCACGTTACCCACGCCCTCCATGGCCCCCAGCTCATTGACGAACTCCGTGTCGGCATCCCGCAGGCGCACCTCGTAGTTCAGCTCGATCTGGCCCGGGGCCACGCTCTTGCTCTTCAGATTCAGCCGCCGCACCCGGGCCTCCACCAGGGCGCGCACCTGCCCCTCCACATCCTGGTCGGCGCAGTGGACCACCAGGATGTAGGGGGACTCCCCGTTCTTCTGCCGGGAGAACACCAGCAGCACCACCCCCACAAATAGGCTGCCCACCACCGCCAGGGGGATCAGCCCCGCCGCCAGCACGATGCCCGCCGCGATAGCCCAGAACAGGAAGGCGATATCCATGGGCTCCTTGATGGCGGTACGGAAGCGGACGATGGACAGGGCGCCCACCATGCCCAGGGAGAGGACGATGTTGCTGGTCACCGCCAGGATCAGCAGGGTTGTGATGAGGGTGAGGGCGATGAGGGTCACCCCGAAGCTGGGGGCGTACATGACCCCGGCGTAGCATTTTTTATAGACCAGGAAGATGAACAGGCCCAGGCAGAAGGCCAGCGCCAGGGCGATGGCGGCGTCCGGCAGGGAGACCGCGTCCAGCCGCTCCAGAAAGCTGGATTTGAAGATGTCCTGAAAGGTGAACGTGGGCATGGCAGCCACACCTCTTTTCTTCGTTCTCAGTCAAACCGCCGGCACAGGGCGTATTTGGAACAGGCCCCCGCCCGGCGGCCCGGCGTCTGGACGGCCAGCCGCACCAGGTCGGGGAGAAAGGCATCGTACTTGACCTCCAGTACCGTCACCCCCTCCAGGGGCCTGAGGGGAAAGGCTCCTGGGGACAGGAAGCCGGCGCTGTCCCCGCAGGTGCGCAGGTCCCGGTCCAGGGTCACCCGGACGTTTCCGGGGGCGTACAGGAATGCCTCCCGGTCATAGCACACCACCGTCCTGGGCCGCAGCAGCGTCCCTCGGAGCTTGTGGTACAGCTCCGACAGCAGGGGCTCCCCCCGCTCCAGAAGGAAGGCGTCCTCCCCGGAGAGCAGCCGCTCCGCCTCCGACCAGGTCAGGCGGGCGGACCGCTTGCCGCACAGGCCGTTCACCTTAAATTTTTTCTCCAGCTTGAGAAAATCCGGGCGCTCCCCGTAGTACCGCAGGCGGAACTTCTCCCGCCGGTCCACCCCGTCCAGCTTCTCCCGGAGGGCGGTATCGTAGGGGGTGTCGAAATACAGGCTGGTCACCCGGTAGGAGCCGTCCGGCCCGGCGTGGCCGTCCCGGGGAAAGAGCTTCCCCAGCCTGGAGGCGAGCACCAGATCCTCCTGGGGAGAGATCTGGTGCTTGACCTCGTGGCGCAGGCGGAGGGGCTCAGTCGTCCCAATCGTCGTCCCAGTCGTCATCGTCGTCCCGGTCGTCGTAGTCCGTGTCGTCCCAGCCGTCGTCATCGTCGTCCCAGTGGTCCTCGCCGGTGGGGTCGCCGTACCAGTCGTCGTCATCGCCCCAGTCGTCGTAGTCGGTGATGCCATCGGCATTGGGGCCGTAGTCGGTGTCATCGTAATCGGTGATCCCGTCCGCGTTGGGGCCGTAGTCGGTGTCGTCGTAATCGGTGATGCCGTCGGCGTTGGGGCCGTAGTCCGTGTCGTCGTAATCGGTGATGCCGTCGGCATTGGGGCCGTAGTCCGTGTCGTCGTAATCGGTGATGCCATCGGCGTTGGGACCGTAGTCGGTGTCGTCGTAATCGGTGATTCCATCATTGTTGGGGCCGTAGTCGGTGTCGTCGTAGTCGGTGATCCCGTCGGCATTGGGGCCGTAGTCGGTGTCGTCGTAGTCAGTCACGCCGTAATCGGTGATCCCGTCGCTGCCCGGGCCATAGTCGGTGTCGTCATAGTCCTGGAACTCCGCGTCCATCTCGGTGACCTTGCCGGTGTAGGCGTTCACCTCATACTCGTACTCCACGCCGTCCAGGACGAATTCCACCTCGTACTCCCCGTCGTCCAGGTCGTACTCCTTCTCCACAAACTGCAGATCGTCCCGGCCCAGCTGGGTGGAGAGGATGCTCTGAGCGGCGGAGGCGTTGATGTACCCCTTGTCCCCGTAGGCGTCGTCGTAGTCGTCTTGGTCCAGGGTCACGGCCTGGGAGCCGATCTGGTCGGTCTCCACCACCAGCCGGACCGCCTCGGCCAGTTCGTTCAGGAACTGGTCATTGGGGTAGACGGAGCCCCGCTCCAGCTTCAGGATGATGTTCTTCTCGTGGCCGCCCACGGTGGCGTCGAAGTAGCCCAGGGCATTGATCTCGTCCACCAGCTCTCCCACCACCTGGGTACAGGGCCGGCCCTCATAGCCGGTGTAGGAGGCCAGCAGGGTCTGGGCCTCCTGGTTGCGGCCGGTGAGGGCCACCACGTTGCCCAGATCGTCATAGTCCATCTCGATCTCCGGGTTCACGCTCAGCAGGACGGTGCCGGCCACGCCGCCGCTCTCTTCCAGGAGGGGGGCGCTGGTGCCGGGGGGCTCGGGGAGGGACGCCGTGCCGGCGCCGTTCCCGCAGGCGGTCAGAGTGGTCAGGGCCAGGGCGGCGGTCAGGGTCAGGGCAAACCATTTGGTGCGGATGTTCTGTTTCATTTCATTCATCTCCTTGAAAAGGGTGTTTGGTTTGTGTGTTCTGCTTTTAGATTACGGAGCCGCTGCCGAAAAACCGGGGCCTGGGAAAAACTTTTTTCCTCTTCTTCGGCTGACACAGGGAGGATACGGCGGCCGGTCTCCAAAACCGGGGCCGCGGCGGAAATTTTTCTGCGTTAATCGTCGTCATCCCGCTCTCCGTCATCGTCGCCATCATCATCGTCATCGCCGTCCCAGTCGTCGTCATCGTCGTCCCGGTCATCGCCGTCATCCCGGTCCTCATAGTCGGTGTCACCGTCCACATAAGGGCCGTCGTCGGGAGGTTCATAGTCGGTGACGCCGTCGCTGTAAGGACCGTAATCCGTATCCTCATAATCGGTGACCCCGTCGGCGTTGGGGCCGTAGTCCGTGTCATCGTAGTCCGTGATCCCCGGGTCGGCAGAGGGGACAGGGGGCGCGGAGGGCGCCGGCGTGGGCTCCGGCACAGGCTCCGGCGTGAGGTCCGAGGTGGGGGACGGCGTGGGGCTGGGCGGCGCCACCGGGATCACCACCTCGGTGGCCGGTTCCTCCTCCGGCGCGGGGCCGATTTGGATCACGATGGTCTCCCCGTACCGCTCCTCCAGATCCTCCCGGGCCGCCTGTTCCTCCCGGGCCTGCCAGTCGGCGTCGGCGCTGGTGACCGTGATGGACACCGTCTCCCCGCCGGAGAGGTAGCCCATATCGATGGCCCGCTCCACCAGCTCCCCGGTCACGTCCTCCCGGTCCTTGCCGCTGTATTCGTAGCCCGCAATCAGGCTCTGGCCGTCCTCATTGAGCCCCTCCAGCTCCAGCACCCGGTCGGTGCGGCTGAGGGTGAGCTCCACATCCGGGTTGATCTGGATGCGCAGGGCGCCGTAGGGGGTGAAGTTTGGCTGGTAGTAGCCAAAGAACACCAAGCACAGACAGGCGGCCAGGCCAGCCACGCCGGACAGGGGCTTCCACAGGGCGGGGCGTTTTTCCCTGGGGTGCCGCAGCTCCACGATGTCCCGCACTGTGTCCCCCACCTGATAGCGCAGGTTGGCGGCCTTCAAAAAGCGGCCCTCCTCGTCCAGCACCACCGCGTAGGCCGGATGCACCTCCATGACCAGATAGCTCACGCCTCGTCGCCCCCTCTCTTGGGGCCCACCTGGCACAGGTGGCCCCGGATGATCTCATAGCCGTTGGTGAAGGCCAGCAGGATGGCCACCAGGTACTTCCGGTGCCGCTCCATGGTCTTCCTGTCGGCGCCGGAGCCGGCGGACAGCTCCCCCATGGGCAGCTTGCCCGTGTCCTCCACCCGTTTCAGCAGCTCCGGCTGGGTCCGGGCGAAGTCCAGCACCCGGCGGCAGGCGGCGAAGGTCCGCTCCTGCCGGGGGCAGTTGTCCGCCACATCGGAGAAGGTCAGGCCGAACTGGGCCAGCTTCTCGGAAAACTCCTGGATCTCCCGCCGGCTGGCGGTGCGCACCGCATAGTCCCCGGCGTGGTCCACGGTGTCGGGGATGGTGTCCAGCAGCTCGCCGCCGTCCTCCTCCCCGCCCAGGGGGGTGTGGAGGGAGATCACGTTGCCGTGGCGCTTCTCCGTCCGGTAGTGGTCGATGAGCCGGTTTTTAATAGCACGGGCGGCGTAGGGCAGAAAAGCGCCCCGGCTCTTCTCATAGGCCAGCACCGCCTCATAGAAGGCCAGCATGGCGATGCTCAGTTCGTCCTCATGGCCGTTTTCCGGGGCGGTATGAAGAAACTTCACCGTCTCCGAGCGGATAAAGCCCATGTACTGACGGATGAGGGCGTCCGCCGCCTCCGAGTCCGTCTTGGCCGATCGTACCTGGGAAACGATGTCGTGCTCTGTGCGCACCATTGCCATCCCTCCATCCCCCTCCGGCAGTAGGATACGGACACGCCGCCGGATTTTCGGGGGCACAGCAGAAATTTTCAAAGGGTAGAAAACACTATTGTAAAGTTTAGCGGCTGCGAAACGGAGGCGCGACCGTCTGGATGTCAAATCTTTGTCAAATGTATGTAAAGAAACGGATGGGGCGGTTTTGTGTTCCCTTGGATGGGTTGCGCGCCAGGGTTCTTCGTGGTAGGATGGAGGCACGCACACAGAAAGGAGCGCGCGGGATGAAACAGATCTTTTCTTTCGGTTTGACAGCGGCGCTTTAGAAGGCGAACCTCCGGCCCAACACCCAGATGTCCTATGAGCGGCGGATCTACCAGCACATCATTCCCGCCCTGGGTAATATCCATCTGGACAAGCTGACCACCGGGGACATCCAGCAGTTCTATACCCATCTTAGGCAGAATGGCAGATTGCTGCGCACAGAACTCTATGGAGAGGGTCTCTCCGACCAGACCATCCGGGGCATCCACACCACCCTCCACGCCGCACTGGACAAGGCAGTGGAGGAGAAACTGATCTTCCGCAACCCGGCGGACAGCTGCAAGCCGCCCTCCGCCAGGCCCCGGGAAATGCAGGTGCTCACCCCGGAGGAGATCCAGCGGCTGCTGATCCAGGCCAAGGAGGATGGCTGCTACGAGCTTCTGCTGCTGGAACTGTCCACCGGCCTGCGCCGGGGTGAGATCCTGGCTCTCCAGTGGGACGATCTGAATCTCCGTACCGGCGCCCTGCGGGTGGAGCGGCAGGTCCACCGGGTCAAGGGAGAACTGGTGGTATCCCCTCCCAAGACCAAGGCGGGCAACCGGACGATCCTTCTCCCCGCTCCGGTGCTGCATGTACTCAAGGCATACAGAAAAACCGTTCACTCCCGATGGATGTTCCCCTCCCCGGTGAAAGAGGACTCCCCGCTGGACCCGGCCGCCGTCCGAAAGCGGCTCCAGACGGTACTGGAGCGGGCGGAGTGCAAGCGCCTGCGGTTCCATGATCTGCGGCACACTTTCGCCACCGCTTCCCTGGAACACGGCATGGACATCAAAACGCTGTCCACCATCATCGGCCATGTGTCCAGCGCCACCACTCTAAACACCTACACCCATGTCACCGACGCCATGCGGCAGAGCGCGGCGGACAAAATCGACCGGGGGATCGGGAGAGCCGAACCGAAACCCAGGCGGGAAGCGGCACCCCAAAAACCGGCCCCCAGCACGTTCCAAGCCCGCAAGGGTCAGCGGCGCAAACCGGGCACCGGATGTGTCAGTCGGATCAATGACCACCTGTGGGAGGGCCGTTACTCCCCCATCGTCAACGGCAAGCGCATGGCCCGGAACGTCTATGCCAAAACGGAGGCCGAGTGTGAGGAAAAGCTGGCAGAGCTGATCCGGGAGATGAAAGCAGAAATCGTTGACGGAGAAAAACAGGCAAAGCAGGAAAGTGCGGCAGGTTGATCGGTAGAACCTGCTGTATTGCGCAAACAGGCCTCCGAGGGCAAAGCGCCCTTGGAGGCCGTCTTTTTCCTGTCTGTGGCTTGTTCTGTGGTCAAAGGCAAGAGCCAAAATTCAAACCATCAAAAATAGTTGCGAAAAGCAAAGAAAACACCCACTTTTCACGCGAAAAGTGGGTGTTCTGTGGAGCTGCTGGGCGGATTTGAACCGCCGACCTCATCCTTACCAATTACTTTTTGCACATTTTCCATTTTACCGGTCTTTTGCTCGTTATCGCCTCTTTCCCTTGCGGCGCAAGGCTTTGCCGTTTTTTCTTTTCTCTGCTTTTGCCTACTTGCATCGGCATTTTTGAACTTATTCGGGGTGCCCGTCTGGTTTTTGTCTGGGTTTCTATCTGCCACCCTGACCGCTGACCTCATCCCTATACGCCCAAAAACCAGACATAGGGCTGCACACTTGCTTTCGACACCATTCTATGCTATCCTGACCTTGGCGCTGCCAGACAGCAGCGGTCAGCCCTCTTGACGGAGGGCAGCTTCTTTGCTCTCCGATCTTCGGAAAGGAGGGCTGCCCATGAGTACATCCGAAGTTCTTCAACTTTGTTTGGTCATCATTGGTATTTGCAGCCTGTTTATTCAGGCAAAAAAGAAGTGACCGCCGGCACCCTGACAAGTACGGCGATCACATCAAGTAGTTTGTAAGGGCTGACCGATACAGCAACTCGGCAGCGCCTCTTTCTATATTCATTATAGGCCGCTTCGGCCACGCTGTCAAGCCCTGGGTACCTGTGCCTAGGGCTTATTTCATGCCCTCCGCAGTCCCTCCAGCGGTCGCACAAGCAGCAGAATCCCGCTCCATTGCCTCTGATATGGCCCGATTGATAAAGCCGTTTACGCTCTCACCGTGGGCCTCTGCGTGAGCCTGAACCGCTGCCCTTTGCTGTGTTGTCATCCTGATTTCAACCCGTGCAAAGCCCTCCATATATGCCTTTTGGGCACGCTTCTGTGCATCGGTTTTCCCTGCCATACTTTCCTCCTTTCTGAGGCCGGTAAAATATCGCCACCTCCTCCATTATGTCTAAATTATACCACACAAATCAATCTACCGGTAGATATATATTGCACAAATCTACCGGTAGATATTTGGACGGTATGCCGCTTGTTATCTACCGGTAGATATGTTATAATTCATAATGTCAAGAGGAACAGGTCAAGTCAAGGTGGATCCCAAGAACACAAGGTTAGACCGGAACGGGATACGGGAGATTGAGACGCACTGAGCAGAACGCTATGCCGTAAGGCCCCCCGGCACTTGACCCCAGTTAACAGGAGGTTTACAGTATGAGCAGCTACGAACTTGAAGGCAGAATCCGGGAGCTGCGACAGCTCCAGAGCCTCATTGAGGAGGCCCAGGCCGAGGCGGAGGCCATCAAGGACACAATCAAGGCCCACATGGGCGACGTTGAGGAGCTGCGGGCCGGTGAGTATAAGGTTACCTGGAAACCTGTAACATCCACCAGAGTGGACACTAAGGCTCTGAAAGCCGCCGCCCCTGAACTGGTGGAGCGATTTACTAAGGTCACCACTGCCCGCCGCTTCTGCGTGGCGTAAATAACTTCACCCCTGCTAGATTTAATGAGCGGGTTTCCTGCCGAGGTAGGAGACCCGCTCGTTTTTTATGTGTCCAAATCGGACACACCCCAAATCGGCAAGCGTTTGCCGATTTGATTGCCTTGTGCTCTGGTCTCACCGCCAAAAACGACAGCGCTGTCGTTTTTATTTTCTTTGTGATGATGACCAAGCTTTTTTATTGCTTTCAGCCTCTCCCGTCATCCACTCTTTCATAATCTCGTCGGCCAGGCGGGTATACGCTTCTTTCCCAACCCAACTACTAATTGTTACGTCGCCATATTTCCATAATTTAGCTACTTGTCCCGCATCTACGTCCGCCCCAATTACCAACTTTTGCACGATATCTCTTTTAATTAGCTTAGGCCGCTCCGGGCTTCTTGAATGAATATATTCAATTCCGCCTATATTATGTCTTATTGCCGCAATCCATGCCCTGGCATCATACGACGCAACCCGGCCCGATGTACATCCGCTATCGTATCTTGCTTCAAGCAGCCAACACCCAGAGCTAAAACACCCTTCAATAACTGTCTGCAATCTGCGGCGGCTTCTTCTTAGCTCTTTCAGGTTCCTCATTGTCTGCCCCCTCTCCTCATTGCCAACCTATCAGAACGATTTTTATAGTTAAATCATCGTTTTTTTGAAATCGGCAAGCGCTTGCCGTTTTGTCTTTCATCCCGTGCGGCTCTGGCCGCGTGGACGGGCGGCACCTGGTCCAGCTCCGGGCAGTCCTAGAGGACAGCCCGACGGCCCACCAGCGGGCCGGACTGAGGGCCATGGGCTGGATGCCAGGCAATGGCCGGGCGGCTCCAGGGCGGTGCACTGTGCCTCCCTGGGGCGGCTCTGGCCGAGCGGGCAGGCGGTCCCTGGTCCCAACTTCGGGCAGTCAGGAGGACGGCCAGCGGGCCACCAGTGGGCCACTGGCTGAATGCTTGGCAGAGGCCGGGCAGCTCCAGCGCGGCGCGCTGCGGCTCTCTGGGGCGGCCCTGGCCGCGTGGATAGGTGGGCACCTGGTCCCAACTCCGGGCGGTCAGGAGGTCGGCCAGACGGCCCACCAGCGGGCCGGGCTGAGGGCCACGGGCTGGATGCTGGGCAATGGCTGGACGGCTCCAGGGCAGTGCGCTGTGCCTCCCTGGGGCGGTTCTGGCCGAGCGGGTGGGCGGCATCTGGTCACGGCTCCGGGCAGTCCTGGAGGACGGCCAGACAGGCCCACCGGCGGGCCGAACGCCGGGCAGGGGCTGGACGGCTCCAGGGCGGTGCGCTGCGGCTCTCTGGGCGGCTTTGGCCGCGTGAATGGGCGGCACCTGGTCCCAGGGAGGACGACCAGACGGGCCGACAGTGGGCCGCCAGAGGGCCACGGGCTGGATGCTTGGCAGAGGCCGGGCAGCTCCAGGGCGGTGCGCTGCGGCTCTCTAGGCGGCTCTGGCCGCGCGGATGGGCGGGCATCTGGTCACGGCTCCGGGCAGTCAGCAGGGCGGCCAGACGGCCCACCAGCGGGCCGGGCTGAGGGCCACGGGGCTGGTGCTGGGCAATGGCCGGATAGCTCCAGGGCGGTGCGCTGCGGCTCCCTGGGCGGCTCTGGCCGGGTGGATGGGCTGGCACCTGGTCATCACGGCTCCAGGCGGTCAGGAGGACGGCCAGGAGGGCCACCAGCAGGCCGGACGCTTACCAGATGCCGGGCAGCTCCGGCGCAGTGCGCTGCGGCTCCCTGGGGCGGCTCTGGGGTTGCCTATGTGTCCCGCTCGGACACAATCAGCGCCCGCACAGTCCTTCAAATCCGCCCACGTCGGCGGATTTTGGGCGGCTCTTGGCGGTGCGCCGTGTCCTGATTTACCGTACACGGATTCACCGTACACGAAGAATTAGCCACAACAAAATAACATGGAAACAAACTAATAAACAAATACCCCTAAAGCCCCCTGAATGGGGCGGGTCACCATATTCGTGACCCCCCTGGGCTGGGCTGATGGCCACGGGCCGGATGCTGGGCAATGGCCGGGCAGCTACGGGCAGTGTGCTGCGTCGCCCTGGGCGGCTCTGGCCGAGCGAGCGGGCACCTGGTCACAACTCCGGGCAGCTCCGGCGCGGTGCGCTGCGGCTCCCTGGGGCGGCTCTGGCCGCGTGGATGGGCGGGCACCTGGTCTCAGCTCTGGTCGGTCATCTGGACGGCCAGACGGGCCGCCAGCGGGCCGAACAGAAGGCAGCGGGGCCGAACGCATGGCAGGGGCCGGACGGCTCCAGGGCGGTGCACTGTGCCTCCCTGGGCGGTTCTGGCCGAGCGGATGGGCGGACACCTAGTCCAGCTCCGGGTGGTCAGGAGGACGGCCAGGCGTGCCACCGGCGGGCTTGGTAGAGGTCCACTGGCTGGATGCTTGGCAGAGGCCGGGCAGCTCCGGCGCGGTGCGCTGCGGCTCCCTGAGGCGGCTCTGGCCGCGTGGATGGGTGGTACCTGGTCACGGCTCTGGGCGGTCAGCAGGACGGCCAGCAGGCCGCCAGATGGCCGTACGGAAGGCCACAGGCTGGATGCTTGGCAGAGGCCGGGCAGCTCCAGCGCGGCGCGCTGTGCCTCCCTGGGCGGCCCTAGCCGGGTGGACGGGCAGGCGCCTGGTCACGGCTCCGGGCAGTCAGAAGGACGGCCAGACGGGCCGACAGTGGGTCACCAGAGGGCCACGGGGCGGATGCATGGCAAGGGGCGGATGCCTCCAGGGCGGCGCGGTACACCTCCCTGGGCGTCCCTGGCCGAGCGGGTGGGCGGCACCTGGTCACAGCTCCGGGCGGTCAGGAGGACGGCTAGACGGGCCGACAGTGGGCCGCCAGAGGGCCACGGGCCGGACGCTGGGCAGAAGCCAGGCGGCTCCAGCGCGGCGCGCTGCGTCGCCCTGGGTGGCTCTGGCAATAATTAACCCAATCTTCACCGTTTTGATACTCTGATTTCACCCCGCTCGTCCGAATCTTGGCCCAAATCTGGCCCAATCATCCCTCCATGAACACCGCGTTCAGAATCAGCTGAAGGCAAATTTTCTGCTGCTCCTGACTGGCCGCTTTATATGTGTCCGCGAACCGGCCCAGCTCTTTTTTCTGGGTCGCTTTTCCATTTCCACACCCCCCTCCTGTGTGTGACCCGCTCTTTTTTACCTCCCGCTCATCGGTCTCCCTGGTACCCGCGCATTGGTTCACTAGGGGGGGAGCATCGGTGTGGCGGATGTCTGGCAGAGGCCGGGCGGCTCCGGTCTCAGGCCACAAACTCTGATGGGGGAATTTTTCTCACAATCGAGAGGCCGCGCGGTCTTGCGTCATCACCCCCGGAACTTTTTCAGGCCGGGGGTGGGTGGGCCGTAGGCCCCGCACCCATGTGCCCCTGTGCCTGCTCCTGCGCTCGTGTGTGTGTACGTAGCCACCCGGCAAGATTACCCCACAGAAAATGCCGTTTCCCCCGTGAAATTCCCCGTTCCGTGACCAGGAACAGCAGCACGCCCCGGCCAATGACTGAGGCACGCTTGCTGCTCCTCCCCGGCTGCGGCCCACACCCTGGGCAGTCCGCCGCCGCCCGGCCCGATTTCCACTACGGTCTCATGCTTGCAGCACCGACAGAACAGCACCAGCCCCTGCGCTCTGGTGGACTCTGTCAGTTTCAGCAGCTTCCCCCGACGACACACCGGACACACGACCCATGTCCCACCCACGGTGGTTTTACAAACCAGCTCTGCCGCTGTCCCACTCATGCTATCATCTCCTGGTTCAAATTTTTACGCCCGCCGCCGCGCGAGCGGGTATGCACCCCCGCTCGCCTGCGGGCATCCACAGGCGCGGGCGTAGCTTCACACTCCGGCAACCCTTCTGTTTTTCCGTTCCGCCCTGTCGCTTTCCGTGGGGAAAAAATCACGCGCGGAGGAGGCCGCACGGTCTTACCCCTTACTCCCCAAAACTTTCCAGGCCTCGGGGGAGGGTGCTGCAAGCCTTTGGCTTGTCCTGCGCACACACAGGGGCATGGCTCGCCCGCGCCCGTGCGCCCAAGGCTCCGGCGTGTGGTGTCCAAGTCAGACCCCCAGCAGCGCGGCAGCGGGGCGCGCGTGTGTGCGCGAGCCGTCGGGATTGTCCTGTACCCACACGATTGGGCCGCGGCAAGTTTACGTGCGTTTTTTCGATGGGGGTAGCATCCCGAATGCACAACGGCCAGCGCCCGCCCTGGGCATTGGGCAGCGCTGACCGATTTTGGGTATAGCAAAGCAAGCCACCCTGCCCGCTGTGGCTTGCTTATTCGCCCGGCTTCGGGCTTTTTAATTTCCCCCTGCCTGTATTTTACACTCCGGCAAGGGCAGGGGCAATGGCAGACCCCTTGATTCTCTAGGCGTTACGGAGAAGATAATACTCCACCACCAAGGAAATTTACGCGGCTACTTATTCCTTTTTCTGGCTTTATACGGCGACTGATACTCTTCTGGAAGCTTCGCTTCTTTGGGTAAAATAAAGCTGCATTGATGATACGATGAGTATTGCGTTTCGTCCCTGGTGTCGCTAATCAAAACGGCTCCCGTTGGCGGTACAATGTCCTCGTATTCCTCAACCCACCGCCCGGATACTTCCGGCTGTACAAGCCCCTCGCTGGGCGTATATGCTCTTTCCCCGGTTTTTGTTTTTTCGGCGCGGCTGTCCTTCGTCATATAGCTCGCCAGCCGCTCAAACGATGATATGTCATCAACCTTAATCCGGGAGATGTACACGGCCCCATGAGGCCACGCCGCGCGCAGGGCGTCAAAATCCGAATCCGACAGCAGCATAATTGCATGGTGATGAAGTCTTGCTTCTCCGTTTGCCCATTCCGTGGGCTTTTCGCCCAGCTCCTCCCACCGCTCTTTAACTTTCCACGGGCAGACCTCCCAAGCGTCCGCTCCAACGTCAATGGATTCTGTGGAGGCTTGCGCCGCCCCTTCTGTGGTGTACACATAAGGGAACGGCTCGCCGCGCTTCCGCTTGTCGCATCTCATCCGCTCGTTTACTTTCGCCATGTTGGCCTTTGCGGCGGCTTTGCTCCTGGGAAGATGGATGCAGTCATATGTAAGCGTTACGAAACAGGCAAGCGGAGAATCAAAATTTGCGAACAAAAGCAGCTCTAATTTCTCTGTCGTATTTTTACAGTTGATAAAGCGCTGGGCCGCCTTTGTGTGCCGCATCTTTGCCGCCCTGGCCCGTCCGGTATCACACGGGAGGGGGCGTTGATATCGCACGCACTTTATCCGGCGGCCCGCTCGTTTCGTTCTTATGTAAAACGCCTTTTTCATGCAATGTTAAAACCTTCTCGCCCTTTGGGCGTCCTCCAGCGCGGCCTCTACTTCTGCCATGATTACCGGCTCTATATCCTCCATCTCGGCCCCGGCTTCTAAGCAGGTGATAGCAACAACCCTTACAGCACAAAACACCAGCCTTAAAAATTCCTTTTCGTTCATGTCCTGTATATCTACGTCTGCGGTATTTTTACCGATGTTCATTGTCACTTTCATTTCTCATTCTCCTTACATTTACTAGGCAGCGCGGTGCGCCGCGTCTCCCTGGGCGGCCCTGGCCGAGCGGGTGGGTGGTACCTGGTCACAGCTCCGGGCGGTCAGGAGGACGGCCAGCAGGCCGCCAGATGGCCGGACACAAGGCCAGGGGCCGGATGCCGGGCAATGGCCGGACGGCTCCCTGGGCGGCTCTGTGGTTGCCTACGTGTCCCGCTCGGACACAATCAGCGCCCGCACAGTGCTTCAAATCCGCCCACGTCTGCGGATTTTGGGCGGCTTCAGGGGCGGCGCGCTGCGCTTCCCCTGTATTTTGATAGCCCAGGGCGGAGCGCATGTCGCGCCGCGCCCTGGGCTTAATTTCATCGTTAGTTGAACTCCCTTACCTGGTGACATGGGATATAAAATCCAGCTCCAGACATGTGCTATCCCACAATCTGCGCTCTACGCGCTTTCTGACAATGACCATTTCTCCACAAGTGCCTTGACTACCTCACTCGGAGGGAGTTTCGCCCCTTCCGGCGTGTTCGCCTTTAATTCCGCACAAAAGCCGGGGTGCTGAGCCAAAAGGCTCATGAATAAGTAAAGCTCCTCCTTTTCTGCATAGCTCAGCCCGGAAAGCATCCGCTTAAACTCCCGCTCTATTCTCTTTGTATCTCGACCCATACTTGACATACTCCTTATGCCTCTGTAAAATGGAGGCGTGAAATAGTTGCGTGATTGCTTCGTTTCACCTGCCGTTGGGGTGTCGTTACCACCCCAGCGGCTTTCTTTTTGCCCCAAATCCGCAATCGCTTGCGGATTTGCCATACCCTCTTGTGCGCTGCCTGTACCCACGGCATTCTCTTTCCCCAAATCGGCCAGCGCTGGCCGATTTGTCCAGCTCTCCGGGTTCTCCCGGCCCGCTTCCTCGGTGCCCAAAGCCCCCAAGTTGGGACAGAATTAGCGGAACACCGGACAGGAGCATCCCCACCAGCAGGACAACCAGCCCGCCCGGGCGCTCTGCCAGTCCGTCCGCACATAGCCCCAGCAGCAGCACCATGCAAAAGGACATACCCTCCAGTACCGCTTCCCTCATGCCCTTGCCTTCTTCCGGCCTGCGGCTCTGATATCGGTCACCTTGGCGGGGAGCTGGGCCGGTTCCGGCTCTTCTGTCGTGGCTCCGAGGCTGCGCAGGAGGGCGGGAACGTTGATGTAGTAGACCCGACCGCTCTTGACGTGGGGCACCGTCCCCGCCCAGCAGCCCCGGCGCAGGTAGTACATGGACAACCCTGTGGTCTTACACGCCTGCTCAATGGTCTGGAACGGCGTCTGTCTCTGTGCTGACATGGTTCATTCTCCTTTCCATGTGTCCGAGTTGGACACATCGGCACTCGTGAATTAAACTGTTAGTTCATCTACTGAACATCCCAAAAGAGTAGAAATTTCTACTAGCTTTTTTACAGTAGGTGTTCTTTTCCCGGATTCATACTGAGAAATGGTGTTCTGAGATGAATTCAGTACCATGGCTAGTTCCTTCTGTGTCAGTCCCTCATTTCTCCGGAATTCTTTTAACTTTTCCGAAAGCACCGGTTATCCCTCCTCTCTATCTCATTATATCTCTATTCAATCTCTTGTCAAGATATTTTGAGATAATCTGGAGTTTTACTTGAATTTATCTCCCAACGTGATACTCTATCTATGGGGGTGAGATATATGAATCGTATCGCAGAACTGCGAAATAAGCACGGTTACTCACAAGTAGAATTATCCGATAAACTTGATATTGCACAGAATACTTTAAGCCAATATGAAACAGGAAAACGCGAACCATCTTATAGGGTTATTAGCCGCCTTGCTTCAATTTTTGGGGTAACACCGAACTATGTACTAGGCTTTCCTGAAGTGCATGAAAATGACGACATGGCATCAAAGAAAGCAGACATTACAAGTGTGACAGTAATAAGAAGTACAACGTCCGAAAAAGAAGCTAATATGTACTTGGAATTGAACTGGATTCTTTTACATGTTGGACAGAAAATGTCAATGTATGGTGACGGAACTGGAAGCGCTAATGTAATATACACTCTCGGATGGACTGGGGACCCAAAGGAAACTCTACAAAATCCATTAGATGAAGATGAGACTGAAATTTGGTAGAGTTGACAGTCGAGATTATTTGAGATATAATGAGATGTGAAAAGAAATAAAAAACCCGCTCGGAGCGGCAACTCCAAGCGGGCAATGTGCACAGTCCCACACGTTCAAATATAGGCCCTGTATGCCTTCTTATTATATCACACGGGGCCGGGAAAGGAAATGATTTTATGCCTTCCACCCGGAAAATGACCAACAAAGCCGGAGAATCCTTCTATGAAATCCGGGTCAGTCGTGGGCGGAGTGCTGCTCCTCTGTCTATGCGGTGGTATCCACCCGCAGGCTGGAGCCAACGGGCCATAGACCGTGAACTCTGCAAGGTGGCCGCCGACTTTGAGCGCCGGTGTCAGGCTGGGGAAATCCTTAGCCGGTCAGAGCAGCACGAGCGGGAAGCTGAGGCCAGGCGGGCCGCTGCCAAAGTCCAGACCTTGAAGCAATACAGCGAGGGCGTTTTTATGCCTGCCAAGACCGTTTCCATTTCAGAGAACAGCCGAAGCAGCTTCCAGGGGATGCTTGAAAAGTGGGTCTATCCCGCCCTTGGAGATTTGAAACTCCCCGACATTACCCCCGCTAACATTTCCGCCCTGCTGCTGTCCATGCAGGCCCAGGGCAAGGCCCACGCAACCGTGGTAAAGTGCTATACCATTCTGAACAGCCTGTTCAAAATGGCTTTTCTGTCTGATACCATCCCCAAGAACCCCATGCACAAGGTGGAGCGCCCCAAGCCCAGGAAGGACGAATCCCGACACGATGAGGTAGAGGCCTACACCGTGGATGAAGTACGCCATATCCTGGCCTGTCTGGACAAGGAGCCTCTCAAATGGCGGGTGCTGGTGCGGCTGCTCATCGACACCGGCATCCGCCGTGGCGAGTGCTGCGGCCTCCAGTGGAAGGATATAGACTTCCAGGGAAACAGCGTCACCATAAGCGGCAATCTCTGTTACACCCCTCAAAAGGGCGTATACCTGGACACCCCCAAGAACGGGCGGAGCCGTACCGTTGATGTTGACCCGGATATCATGGCCCTACTGCGTGCCCTACGCTCTGAGCAAGCCGCCCAGGCTATCAGCTCCTATGTTTTCACCCAAGTCGGCAGCCCGGAGCCTATGCACCCCCAGAGCCCAACACGCTATATGAAGAAGTTCTCCCAGCGCTACAATGTCCCAGACCTTCATCCCCACAAACTGCGCCACACCTTTGCCAGCATTGCCATAACGAGCGGGGCAGATGTGGCCAGCGTATCTGAAAAACTGGGCCACAGTGACAAGGCCGTCACGCTGCGGATGTACACCCATGCTGACCAAGAAAGCATTAAGCGGGCAAGCCAGATTTTCCGGGACGCCCTCAAACAGGACACGAAAAAAGCCGGGCAGGGTTGACCTGTCCGGCTTCATTTTTTTGCCCCGTCTGGGTTTTTGTCTGGTTTTTTTCTCGGCTCAGTCTGCTGGAAGAAAAAGCAAAAAGCCCCAAAGCCTTGCGGCTCTAGGGCTTCATGTGGAGCTGCTACCCAGATTTGAACTGGGGACCTCATCCTTACCAAGGATGCGCTCTACCGACTGAGCTATAGCAGCATGTCAGGCGCGATTGCACCCAACAGTGGCGACGCGGAAGGGACTTGAACCCTCGACCTCCGGCGTGACAGGCCGGCGTTCTAACCAACTGAACTACCGCGCCATCTTTATTATCAAAGACAGCGGTCGCTGTAATGATTTCTGGCAGGGGCAGAAGGAATCGAACCCTCGGCACGCGGTTTTGGAGACCGCTGCTCTACCAGCTGAGCTATACCCCTATGTGGTGGGCCTTCACGGGCTCGAACCGTGGACCGGCCGGTTATGAGCCGGCTGCTCTAACCAACTGAGCTAAAGGCCCATATGCCGTCCACTAGAAAGAAAATGGCTTGCCGTCACGGCTTTCGTGGCGGCAAGCCACTTTAATTTTGGCTCCCCCTGTTGGACTCGAACCAACGACAACGCGGTTAACAGCCGCGGGCTCTACCGACTGAGCTAAGGAGGAATATGAAAGAGTCCGGCCTGGTCAGACCAGACCCTCTTTGTGTTGGCGTTACCTATCTTTCCGGGCCGTCTCCAGCCAAGTATTTTCGGCGCAGGTGAGCTTAACTGCCGTGTTCGGGATGGGAACGGGTGGACCCTCACCGCAATCAACACCAACTATTTTAACTGGCTTGCACCAATCAAAATCAACTATTCTATTATACAGCGCTCTCACTACGCTGTCAAGAGGGAATCGCTAGAGAAAAGTGGTGACCCGTGCGGGAATCGAACCCACGTTTGCGGCGTGAGAGGCCGCCGTCTTAGCCGCTTGACCAACGGGCCGTAATGGTGCGCCTTCACGGATTCGAACCGGGGACCCACTGATTAAGAGTCAGTTGCTCTACCAACTGAGCTAAAGGCGCGTACTTTCTTTTGAAAAAGAAAGTACGCAAAGAAAACTTTGATTCATTCTCTTTATGAACTTTCTTCTCTCAAAAGTGGGGGCGCTTGCTGCACCCTCAAAACCGAACAATGTAGATTCTCCGCTGCTCTGCAAGCAGCCTGCATGTTTTCATGTTAAGGTCAAGCCCTCGGCTGATTAGTACCGGTCAGCTGCATGTGTTACCACACTTCCACCTCCGGCCTATCGACGATGTAGTCTACATCGAGCCTTACCTCACGAAGAGTGAGAGACCTCATCTTAGGGGGAGTTTCACGCTTAGATGCCTTCAGCGTTTATCTCGTCCGTACATAGCTACCCAGCTATGCCCTTGGCAGGACAACTGGTGCACCAGAGGTACGTCCATCCCGGTCCTCTCGTACTAAGGACAGCTCCCTTCAAGTCTCTTACGCCCGCAACAGATAGGGACCGAACTGTCTCACGACGTTCTGAACCCAGCTCGCGTGCCGCTTTAATTGGCGAACAGCCAAACCCTTGGGACCGAATTCAGCCCCAGGATGCGACGAGCCGACATCGAGGTGCCAAACCTCCCCGTCGCTGTGGACGCTTGGGGGAGATCAGCCTGTTATCCCCAGGGTAGCTTTTATCCGTTGAGCGACGGCACTTCCACTTGCATACCGCCGGATCACTAACTCCAACTTTCGTTACTGCTCGACCCGTCGGTCTCGCAGTTAGGCTCGTTTATGCGTTTACACTCAATGCACGATTTCCGTCCGTGCTGAACGAACCTTTGAGCGCCTCCGTTACCTTTTTGGAGGCGACCGCCCCAGTCAAACTGCCCACCTAACAGTGTCCCCCGACCCGATTCAGGGCCGCAGGTTAGAAAACCAGCAAATCAAGGGTGGTATCCCAAGGGTGACTCCATCTGAGCTGACGCCCAAACTTCCAAGTCTCCCACCTATCCTGTACATGATTTACCGATTTCCAGTATTAAGCTACAGTAAAGCTCCATGGGGTCTTTCCGTCTAGTTGCGGGTAACTGGCTTCTTCACCAGTACAACAATTTCGCCGGGTGGGCTGTTGAGACAGTGCCCAAATCGTTACGCCATTCGTGCGGGTCAGAACTTACCTGACAAGGAATTTCGCTACCTTAGGACCGTTATAGTTACGGCCGCCGTTTACTGGGGCTTCAATTCAATGCTTCGAGTTGCCTCTGACATCTCCTCTTAACCTTCCAGCACCGGGCAGGCGTCAGCCCATATACGTCATCTTTCGATTTAGCATAGACCTGTGTTTTTGGTAAACAGTCGCTTGGGCCTATTCACTGCGGCCCCCCTTGGGGGGCTCCCCTTCTCCCGAAGTTACGGGGTAATTTTGCCGAGTTCCTTAACAACCCTTCTCCCGTTGGCCTTAGGATTCTCTCCTCATCTACCTGTGTCGGTTTGCGGTACGGGCGCCTTAGTATACCTCATGCCTTTTCTCGCCTCAGAGCATCGCCAGCTTCCCTACTGTAATTTCGGTCCCTTACGCCCGGGTCAACCAACGCCCGGGTCCGGCTATCTCCAAGTGTCAGCATGCTTAAAGTTCGGCGGCTACGGAATTTCAACCGTATGTGCATCGACTACGCCTCGCGGCCTCGCCTTAGCTCCCGGCTTACCTTGGGCGGACGAACCTTCCCCAAGAAACCTTAGATTTTCGGCCATTATGATTCCCACATAATTCTCGCTACTCATTCCGGCATTCTCACTCGTGTACAGTCCACCGCTGCTTTCGCTACGACTTCACCCCATACACGACGCTCCCCTACCCCTGTCCTAAGACAAGCCCAAGCTTCGGTTACATGCTTAGCCCCGTTATATTTTCCGCGCAGAGTCACTCGACCAGTGAGCTATTACGCACTCTTTTAATGAGTGGCTGCTTCTAAGCCAACATCCTGGTTGTTTTCGCAACTCCACATCGTTTTCCACTTAGCATGTATTTGGGACCTTAGCTGTGGGTCTGGGCTGTTTCCCTTTTGACTACGAAACTTATCTCACGCAGTCTGACTGCTAGTCATCAATTATCCGGCATTCAGAGTTTGATAGGGTTCAGTAACCTTATCGGCCCCTAGCCCATTCAGTGCTTTACCTCCGGTAATCTAAACTAACGCTAGCCCTAAAGCTATTTCGGGGAGAACCAGCTATCTCCGAGTTCGATTGGAATTTCACCGCTATCCACAGGTCATCGCCGACCATTGCAACGGGCGTGCGTTCGGTCCTCCATGGGGTTTTACCCCCACTTCAACCTGCCCATGGATAGGTCACCCGGTTTCGGGTCTATTGCCACTGACTTCATACGCGCTGTTCACACTCGGTTTCCCTTCGCCTCCGGTACTCAATACCTTAAGCTTGCCAGTAACAATAACTCGCCGGACCATTCTACAAAAGGTACCTCATCACCCGTTAACGGGCTTTGAGTGCTTGTAAGCACAAGGTTTCAGGTTCTATTTCACTCCCCTCCCGGGGTCCTTTTCACCTTTCCCTCACGGTACTGCTCCTCTATCGGTCATCAGGTAGTATTTAGGGTTGGAGGGTGGTCCCCCCAGCTTCCCACGGGGTTTCACGTGTCCCGCGGTACTCTGGATACCGACTGACACAAATCGTCTTTCACCTACGGGGCTCTCACCCGCTATGGCCGGCCTTCCCATGCCGTTCGGTTAAACTATTGTGCCGTGATGTCAGTCCACAACCCCGGTGGATAAATCCACCGGTTTGCCCTCTTCCGCGTTCGCTCGCCACTACTTGCGGAATCTCTGTTGATTTCTCTTCCTCGCCCTACTTAGATGTTTCAGTTCAGGCGGTTCCCTACCTACGCCTATTTTATTCAACGCAGGTTGACAGAGTATTGCTCTGCCGGGTTTCCCCATTCGGAAATCTCCGGGTCAAAGGCTGTTTGCGCCTCACCGAAGCTTATCGCAGCTTGCCACGTCCTTCATCGGCTCCTGATGCCAAGGCATTCCCCTTGCGCTCTTATTAGCTTGACCTTCTGCAGAACCATCTCTGGTTCTACATTAAATCATGAATTATGCAGGCTTCACAGAAGTTTTGCAAATTGGCTAATTGTTTTACCCATTCACTAGAACGGCTTTCGCCATTCTATTTAAAAGTTCCACAACATTGCTGTTTTTGCCCTCTGTTGCTTGCTTCGCATACTTTGAATCTACATTGTTCAGTTTTCAAGGTGCAGCCTTCCAACCTTTTTCAAGGCCAGATTGAAACACTCAATGCTTGAATGCTTCAATCCAATCTCGCATATTCTCTTATGGAAGTTCTTTCTGCTTACTCTTTCTTTCAAGAAAGAGTAAGTGGTGGGCCCAAGTGGACTCGAACCACCGACCTCGCGATTATCAGTCGCGCGCTCTAGCCAGCTGAGCTATGGGCCCGTCTGGTGGAGGTTACCGGACTCGAACCGGTGACCCCCTGCTTGCAAAGCAGGTGCTCTACCAGCTGAGCTAAACCCCCAGAGAGGCGTGTACCCTCTAAATTAAACAACGTGAAGTCATTCGCACCAAAGAGTCTGACCTTAGGACGTTACAGTAAGAACTGGTCTTACTGAAGTCTCCTTAGAAAGGAGGTGATCCAGCCGCACCTTCCGATACGGCTACCTTGTTACGACTTCACCCCAATTATCGAACCCACCTTCGGCCGCGCCCCCCTTGCGGTTAGGCTACGGACTTCGGGTGTTCCCGACTCTCATGGTGTGACGGGCGGTGTGTACAAGGCCCGGGAACGTATTCACCGCGGCATGCTGATCCGCGATTACTAGCGATTCCAACTTCATACAGGCGGGTTTCAGCCTGCAATCCGAACTGGGATGGCTTTTAGGGATTTGCTCCACCTCGCGGTATTGCTTCCCTCTGTTGACCACCATTGTAGTACGTGTGTGGCCCAGGACATAAGGGGCATGATGATTTGACGTCGTCCCCACCTTCCTCCGTTTTGTCAACGGCAGTCTCGCTAGAGTGCTCTTGCGTAGCAACTAACAATAAGGGTTGCGCTCGTTGCGGGACTTAACCCAACATCTCACGACACGAGCTGACGACAACCATGCACCACCTGTCTCGACTTTCCCCGAAGGGCACCTTATGCATCTCTGCTTCGTTAGTCGGATGTCAAGCCCTGGTAAGGTTCTTCGCGTTGCTTCGAATTAAACCACATACTCCACCGCTTGTGCGGGCCCCCGTCAATTCCTTTGAGTTTCAACCTTGCGATCGTACTCCCCAGGTGGGATACTTATTGTGTTAACTGCGGCACGGAGGGGGTCAGTCCCCCCACACCTAGTATCCATCGTTTACGGCGTGGACTACCAGGGTATCTAATCCTGTTTGCTCCCCACGCTTTCGCGCCTCAGCGTCAGTTACTGTCCAGCAATCCGCCTTCGCCACTGGTGTTCCTCCGTATATCTACGCATTTCACCGCTACACACGGAATTCCGATTGCCTCTCCAGCACTCAAGAACTACAGTTTCAAATGCAGGCCACAGGTTGAGCCCGTGGTTTTCACACCTGACTTGCAGTCCCGCCTACACGCCCTTTACACCCAGTAAATCCGGATAACGCTTGCCACCTACGTATTACCGCGGCTGCTGGCACGTAGTTAGCCGTGGCTTATTCATCAGGTACCGTCACTTGATTCGTCCCTGATAAAAGAAGTTTACAACCCGAAAGCCTTCATCCTTCACGCGGCGTTGCTGGGTCAGGCTTGCGCCCATTGCCCAATATTCCCCACTGCTGCCTCCCGTAGGAGTCTGGGCCGTGTCTCAGTCCCAATGTGGCCGGCCAACCTCTCAGTCCGGCTACTGATCGTCGCCTTGGTGGGCCGTTACCCCGCCAACTAGCTAATCAGACGCGAGGCCATCTCAGAGCGATAAATCTTTGGCAGCCAGAGTCATGCGACTCAGCTGCATTATGCGGTATTAGCAGTCCTTTCGGACTGTTATTCCCCACTCCGAGGCAGGTTCCTCACGCGTTACTCACCCGTCCGCCACTAAGAAACTCAATCCATTGGACGAATCCTCTGTCATGAGCTCTCCGTTCGACTTGCATGTGTTAAGCACGCCGCCAGCGTTCATCCTGAGCCAGGATCAAACTCTCAATAAAATGGTATTTAAAGAACTTTTCAGTTCCTCAAATCAATTTTATTGAAGCCTAATTCATAGCTTCAAAGAAATTTAAAAGAGCCTCTCAACCAAGCTTTTGCTTGTTTAAGAGAACTTCTTGTCCTCTTCTGGTGCTTCGTGTTTCTTCACGTTGTTTAATTTACAAGGTGCACGCCCTACCTCAGCGGCAGGAACTTATTTAGTATATCATACCGTTTTGTTGCTGTCAAGTACTTTTTTCAAACTTTTTTCGGAGCTTTTCAGCTCCAAAAGTTCAAACCCAGAACTCTCATCCAGCCGCTCACCGCTCTCGCAGCGAACTTTTATATGATACTACATCTTGCTTCGCTTGTCAAGCACTTTTTTCATTTTGTCGTCAGCCGTCAGGCGCGCCCAAAACGATATACTTATCAGCTCGGCTGCTCTCTTGCGAGAGCTTGAATATATTATCACTCTATTCCCGGTTTGTCAACGTTTTTCTTCATATTTTTCATTTTATTTTTGTCGCGTGCATCTGTCTCTGTATCGTGGACTTTCCGTCTTTTTTGGCTGTTGCAGAGAGACTTTCCAGCTATTATAATATAAGAAGTATGCGGACGATTTCCAGGAGGTGGCTCAGATGCCCATTAAAATCCCTGATTCCCTTCCGGCACGGGCAGTGCTGGAGAGTGAGAATATATTTGTTATGACAGAATACCGGGCCATGCACCAGGATATCCGGCCGCTGAACGTGCTGATTCTCAACCTGATGCCCACCAAGATTGTCACGGAGACCCAGTTGCTGCGGAAGCTGTCCAACACCCCCCTTCAGATTCAGGTGGAGCTGCTGCGTACCTCCAGCTACCGCTCCCGGAACACGGACAGCGACCATCTGGAGTCCTTCTATACCACCTTTGAGCAGGTGCGGGACCGCCGCTTTGACGGTATGATCATCACTGGGGCTCCGGTGGAGAACATGGAGTTCCAGCAGGTGGACTACTGGGAGGAGCTGTGTGAGATTATGGAGTGGAGCAAAACCCACGTCCACTCCACCCTCCATATCTGTTGGGGCGCTCAGGCCGGGTTATACTATCACCACGGCATAGAAAAGCGCTCTCTGCCCAAAAAGCTCTTCGGCGTCTATGAGACCATGGTGCTCAAGCCCAGTTCTCCCCTCTTCCGGGGCTTTGACGATATCTTCTACGCCCCCAACTCCCGGTACACCGAGGTGTGGAAGGCGGATATCCTGAAGGTACCCGAGCTGGAGCTGGTGGCCTACTCCCCCGAGGCAGGGGTGTATGCGGTAAAGAGCCAGGACAGCCGTCAGTTCTTTGTAATGGGCCACCCGGAGTACGACCCGGACACCCTGGCCAAGGAGTACTGGCGGGATCGGAACAAGGGCTTGGACATTGAGGTGCCGGAGCACTACTTCCCCGGCGACAACCCGGACAAGCCCCCTGTGGTCCGCTGGCGGAGCGCCGGACAGCTGCTGTACACCAATTGGCTCAATTACTATGTATACCAGACCACGCCATATGACCTGGCCAATGTACGCTGACACTACAATATAAAAAGAGGTACGCCCATGAAAATCACTTATGAGGACGTAAAGAACAGCCCGGAAATTCGCACCTATATCACCCAGGCAGACGCCTCGCTCATCGCGCTGGGCTTTACGGAGCACTCCTTTGCCCACGTAACCAAGTGTGCGGAAACCGCCAGCGGCCTGCTGCGGGATCTGGGGTATGACGACCGGCAGATCGAGCTGGCCAAGATTGCCGGCTTTATGCACGACATCGGCAACGTGGTCAACCGCCACGACCACGCCATCAGCGGCGCTACCATGGCCTTCCGCATTCTTGACAAGATGGGCATGGACCCGGCGGATGTAGCTGCGGTCATCACCGCCATCGGCTACCACGACGACAAGACCGCCTTCCCCGTCAATGCCATTGCCGCCGCCCTGCTGCTGGCGGACAAGACGGACGTGCGGCGCAGCCGTGTGCGCAACAAGGACACCATCAGCTTTGACATCCACGACCGGGTCAACTACGCTGTCGAGAAGTCCGACCTGACCCTGGATACCGCCGCCAAGACCGTCACCCTCACCCTGTCCATCAACACAGCGGTGTGCGCGGTGATGGACTACTTCGAGATCTTCCTGGACCGGATGCTCCTGTGCCGCAAGGCTGCGGAGTTCTTCGGCCTCACCTTCAAGCTGGACATCAACGGCCTGACCCTTCTCTGAGCATCCGGTCAGGTCCAACATAAATATAAAACGCGGCAGAGTCAGGTTTACCGGCTCTGCCGCGTTTTTCTTGCTGCCCATTCGCAGCCCTCAGGCCTCTGCCAGCTGCCGGGCAAAGAGCCGACGAAAGAGCAGCCTGGTGAGGGGTCCTGCGGCAAACAGGTTCCACAGCAGAGCCATGGGGAAGTTCTTCAGCACAGTGGCCACCCAGTATGCCGGCAGCTGAGTCCAGCTGCCGCCCCCCAGGATGACGGAGAACAGCACAGCCGCCACGGCGCTCATGGTGGGGCACATGATCAGCACCGTACAGCTGGAGATGAACACCGTATGGAGGAAAGGGCTATCCTCGGACCTGCAGATTTTCTCCGCCAGCCTGTGGCCCAGCCGGTTCCCCCACAGATTGGAGAAAAGGAACACAAAAATCCACATGTAGGCCGCCTCCAGCAGAGCGCCCCAGAACACCTGGTTGGTCATCTGGGACAGCCCCCCCTCTTTCAGCGCCACATTGTAGACCTCCATCCCGTAGGCCATGGTAATGGACATCAGCAGCCCGAAAATGACCCCCTGGAACTTGGTTTTCGGCATTTCAAACGCACTCCTTTCAAATTAAAAAAAGCGTGTCACGACGGTTTCCGTCATGACACGCTTTGCCAGCTCTATCTGCTACACGTGAGATTATTATAGTCCCGCCACTTCAAAAAGTCAAAGTGGAAATTTCATTTCCCCTGTCTTTCTGCGCTCAGCTCTCCGTATATTTTGTAACCCTTTCGTTCTTGACAGCCAGATTTTATATGATAATATGAAATCAGAAGATATACTACAATCGAAGTAGAAAGGAATCTGAGCATGAAGCTGAGACGACTGCCTGACACCGAGCTGGAGGTGCTGAAGGCGCTGTGGGCTGCCGGCGGAGAGACACCCCGCTCGGTACTGGAGGAGGCGCTGGCCAGTCACGGCTGGGCCACCAATACGGTGAATACCTATCTCACCCGGCTGACCAAGAAAGGCGTAATTGCCTGCCGGAAGCTGGGTAAGAGCAACTACTATACGCCTCTGGTCACCCGGGAGGAATACCAGGCTTTTGAGGGCCGTGCGGTGCTGGACCAGCTCTTCGGCAGCTCCCTCAAGGGCTTTGTGGCCTCTCTGGCGGGAGACGGCCGGGTGGACCAGGCGGAGCTGGAAGAGCTTCAGCAGTATCTGGAGGAGCTGACACAGGACAAGTAGCGGTCTTGCGCAAAGGAGTGAACCACAATGAAAGGAACACGCATGCGCCCTACTCTGCCCCGCACCCTGTTTTCCACCCCATTCCGCAGCAGCGCCGGAGCTGTCCGCCGCAGGCTGGGCAACCTATTTGCGCCCGGCAGGAAAAATGGCGGTCTGGTGGCGGCAGCCGCCCTCGTGCTGGTGGTCTTTGCCGGCGGTCTGGTGGCCTGCACCCGCCCGGCGGAGGAACCCCCGGAGGAGACCGGCTTTTCGAATATCCCCGAGGAGGTGGTGGTCTTTGCCCAGGAGTACGCCGCAGAGTCCATGGAGGAACTGTCCGGGGATTCCGGCGCGTTTACCGCCATCCAGGTCACTTCCATCACGGGCGAGGGCACCTTTTCGGGCATTCTCCCGGATTCCGACTTGGAGGTGTATCAGGTCGACTACCTCCTGAAGGCCGCTGACCCAGACATGCTGGTGGCGGGCGGCAGCTGGATAGACGACGAGGGCTGGTACCACCCCGACAGCTTTGCCTACTTGGTGGTGGAGCTATCCGGCGAAACCCGGACGCTGCTGGGCACTCTTGCCAGCGACGGCACCGACGCCGGTCATCTCGGCGACTGGGAGGGCATTCTGGGCAACTTCCTCATCCGACAGGGCAGCGAGGCCGGAGACGAGGCCATGATCCAGGCCGGCAGACAGGCCTTCCTCCGGGGCAAGCTGGACCAGGCCGACCAGATTATGGACTGCTTCCGGGGAGAGGCGACACCCACCGGGCAGCCCTATACCGACAGCGAGGGGCACACCTGGTATCAGTTTGCCGACTTCCAGGACACCTCCTGGCGGCGGATGGATGACCAGATTCTCAGCCAGTCCACCATTATTTTCCCCATTGAGGTGAGTACCCAGCTGTTCCAGCGGTATGTGTATACGGCTCAGCCGGTGATCCTCCAGTTTGACGATGCCCTCTGGTTCCGGGAGGACAGCGCCGACCTGCTCTCCTGCGGGTATCACGTGGATACCTCGGCCATCACCATCACAAAATGGGAGGATGACTTTGTCCAGTTCTATGCCCCCGATGGGGACGATCCCACCATCCGCCGGTATTTCACCCTGGCCATTGCCAGCGAGCACCCCGAGCTTGTGGAAAACGGGGTAGGTAGCTGGGTCTTTTTGCAGTACTTCGACCTCTCCTGTGAGGGGATAGCCGATCTGGAGACCTCTTTTACCCTGGACGGTGCATCCTATGCCCTGGGCACATCCGTCACCAGCCTGCTGGGCACGCCCTACGGCACCACCACCGACGATACCTATGGGGACGGCGTCTACAGCTACGCCGAGTGGTACGGCAGCGGCGGCAGCAGCAGCGCCACCTATTTCTACAACCCGGCCCGCGGTTCCCTGGCGCTCCGGGTACTGCTCACCTCGGATTTTCCCTCCCTGATCACCTGGCGGGGCATCCACCTGGGCAGCACCATGGAGGAGGCCAGAGCCGCTTATCCCGACGGGGAGTGGTTCTCCAACGGCGTCAACACCGAGCCCACCGACTGGCGGCTCTTCCTCACCTGTCCCGACGGGGAAGGCGGCACCTACCAGCTGGTCGTCGCTTTCTATGACAAGGACCTGGACGGCGTGATAGATCGGCTCTATCTCTCCGACTCCAGAGTTTAAGAACACAGGAGGGTGTCCATGCCCGGCTTTCTTCTCACTCTAGCGGAGATCACCCTGACCATGTCCGCCGTCATCCTGCTGCTTCTGGCGTTGGGTCCGGTTCTGGCCCGGCGGTATAAAATCCGCTGGCGGTATTGGGCATGGCTGGCGGTGGCAGTGCGGCTGCTGATTCCGATCAACTTCTCTCTGCCCAATGCCCCGGTTGTGCTCACACCTCCGGACCCTGGGCCGTTTCTCTCCGAGCCCAGGCCCCAGGCCAGCGGCGGGACGGATGCCGCACCGGTCCCATCCCATCCCCTGCCGTCCCCCACATTATCAATAGCCCCATCTTCCTCTCAAACCACCCCCGCAGGCAGTAATACAGCCGCTCCCTCTCCACAGGCAGGCACGGACAACACCGTCCCAGTTTCCCAGGCTCCCGCTGAGACAGATATTCCCTCAATCTCTTTCTCCCTTACGGCGGGGCAGCTTTTCTTCTGCCTCTGGTTGGCGGGCGCGGCAGGCCTGACCCTGTGGCAGCTGGCCGCCCACTGGCGGTTCCGGCGGTACCTGCGCCGCTGGGCGGAGCCGGTAGAGGCCCCTTCGGCGCTGGCGCAGCTGGAAACGCAGAAGACACGGCTGGGCCTGAAGGCTTCCGTGTCCCTGGCGGTGTGCACCGGGGTGGACAGCCCCATGCTGGCGGGATTATTCCATCCGGTGATTCTCCTTCCCCGCGCTCCCGGTGCCGGAGGCCTGGAGGCGCTGTCCCTGGTGCTGCTCCACGAGCTGTGCCACCTCCGGCGGCGGGATATTCTGTACAAAGCCCTGCTGTACGCCGCCGGGGCCTTTCACTGGTTCAATCCGCTGGTGTGGATGATGGTCCGGCAGGGTATGCGGGATATGGAGCTGTGCTGTGACGACGACGTGTCCGCCCTGCTCACGGACCAGGAGCGGAAATACTATGCCCGGACCATTCTCAATGCTATCCCCGGAAAGCGAATGTAGAAAAAAAGACCGGAGCGCGGAATATCCGCGCTCCGGTCTTTTGCTTTGATGGTTATTTCTTCTGTCCGTTGGCCTTTGCCTCGGTCTTGGCTGCCAGCTTGGCAGCCTTCTTCTTGGTGGGCTTGAAGCCCCGGAAGATGAAGTAGGCCAGAGCCAGGATGATGACCACGGAGGCAATATTGATTCCAGTGAGAATCTTCTCGGCCATGGTCATGGGGGTGACAAACTCAGAGCCGGGCATCAGGCCGTTCATGACCTTGGAGTTGGCCACGGTGTACAGGATATTGTGCATAGCCTGACGGCCGTAATGGAAGTGTGCGGGATCGTCCTTGTCAAAGGTGAAGGGCACGGTGCTCTTGTCCGCGTTGGTCAGCTTGGCGTCGCCGCCGGCCTCAATCATCTGATAGGCGTCCATGAAGAGGCCGGTGTTGGCGTTGTCGGTGATGACGAAGCCGTTGAACCCCCACTCACCCCGGAGAACGTTGGTCAGCAGATTATAGCAGCCGCCGGTCCAGGTGTATCCCAGGCGGTTGAAGGAGGTCATGACAGCGGTGACAGCGGGATAGTCACGGCTCGTGTTGACATAGCCGCCGTTTCCGTCCTCCTCCACATAGTTGAGCGTGATGGGATCGTTCTCTACGCACATCTGGAAGGGCAGGAGGTAAATCTCGCGGATGGCCTGTTCGTTGGACCAGGTGGCCAGGCCGAACTGTCCTTCGCGGTCGCCGCGGTGGTTCTCCTGGTCGTTGACAGCGAAGTGTTTGATGAAGGTGTACATACCCTTGCTGGCGGCGCCACGGCTGGTGGCAGCGGCCATTACACCGGAGAGGAAGCCGTCCTCGGAGTAGTACTCGTTATTGCGACCGGAGAAGGGCAGGCGGTGGATATTCATGGCAGGAGCATACCAACCCACGGTGCCGCCGATGAGAGCTTCATTGCCGATCATCACGCCGTAGCGGACGGCCAGCTCCTGATTCCAGCTCTGAGCCAGAACGATGACACCGCAGTAGTTCATGCCGGTGCCGCCGCCACTCAAGCCGGTGGCCGCGTCCTGATCCAGAGCAAAAGGCTTACTGACACTGGAAACCTCAGGGTTGCCATATCCAGACTGAGTAATCACATTCTGATACTCCTCAGGGGTCACCTGATCCAGCAGGCTCTCCCAGAGGGGATCGTCATAATCCTTGCCGCGCAGGTCAATGAGGGACAAGCCGTTGTCCGCGCCGTAGACCGGGGTATCGGTGATGGAAGCAGGATCGGTGGGATTGAGGGAATCGGTTCCGTCCAGCTTGGCCAGATCTTCATCGCTGATGGTCTTGATGTACACATAGGAGGCGGGGTTACCCTCGGCATCAGTGCCGTTGATTTCATTGCCCCAGGTGGAGATCACGTCGCTGACCTCGCCGTCATGGGTGGGCCAGGTGCCCTGCCAGTCGCTGCGGCTGAGGTAGGTGCAGCCGCTGTTTGCAAAGTCAAACTGGTTGGTGACGGCCACGCCGGTGGTGGAGTCCACGGAATAGGTGTCCACATCCAGCTGAGCCTGGGTGAACATGCTGGTAAAGGAGGCGTCGCCCTCAGCGGTCATACCGTCGGCAGTGGTGTAGCCCTTGGCGGCGAGGATGTTGTTCACAGCGTCATGGGAAGTGGCGGCGGCGGTGATGTAGTAGTCGCCGGCATCCAGGATATAGGTCTTGGCATTGGTGTAGTCGTAGGACTTGAGCTGCTCCCGCTCGAAGGTCACGGTCACGGTGCCGGTCTCACCGGGCTGGAGCTCCTCGGTCTTGCCGAAGCCCACCAGCTGCACGGAGGACTTCTCTACCTTGTTAGCCTTGTCGTAGTCGGTGTAGGGGGACTGGACGTAGACCTGGACCACGTCCTTGCCGGCCACATCGCCGGTGTTGGTCACGTCCACGGTGACGGTGCAGGTGTCGCCGTCCCAGGCGGCGGCGAAGTTATCCCACTGGAAGGTGGTGTAGCTCAGGCCGTAGCCGAAGGGATAGACCACCTCAGAGGCATAGTCGTAATCCCCGGCGTTGCCGGTGCCCATGACCACATCCTCATATCGGGTCTCATAGTACCGGTAGCCCACGTAGATGCCTTCCTGGTAGGTGATGTAGTTGTACTTGGTCAGCTGGCCGTTTTCATCCACATACTGGTAGTCGCCGTAGTTCTGGGCTGCGGGAGCGCTGGAGGCGTCGGCGGCAAAGGTGTCGATGGTCCGGGCAGAGGGGTTGATATCGCCCGCAAAGATATCCGCAAGGGCATACAGGCCATAATTGCCGGCGCTGGGCATATACAGGATGGACTTGATGTTCTCAAACTGCTCCACCCAGCCCAGCTCCATGGCGGCGGAGGAGTTGACCAGCAGGACCACATTGTCGAAATTCTCGTTGAGGTAGGTCAGGATCTCCAGCTCCACGCTGTCGGGCTCCAGATAGCTCTTCACCTGGTCCTCGGGGATGTCGGTATGGTTGTACATGGAGCGGGGCATGTCACGGCCCTCACCCACCCGGCGGCTCCACACAAATACAGGCACAGTGTCCTTGGCGCTCTCCAGCAGGCCGGCCTCGCTCTCCATCACGCTCAGCGGGCATTCATTGATGGAGAAATCCTCGTTCTCACCGTAGTTGATGGAACCCACACCCAGGCCGTAGCCGCTGCCGTTTCCGGAGTTATAGAAGTTCCACAGGGTCTCATTGACGCCAAAGCCCCTCTCTTCGAAGGTATTCTTCAGCGTTGTTCCGGGGTCAGGGTTCATGCCCATGGACTGGAGCAGGGTAAACCAGGTATTGCCTACAATCAGCTGGGACGAATGTCCGAAGAAGCTGAAGGTGGTACCCTTTTCAAAGGGCATGTTGTTGTCGTCATTTTTCAGCAGCACAACGCCCTCGCCCACGATTTCCTCGTTGAGGGCCTGCTCCGCGGCAGCCATCTCCTCGGCAGTGTAGTCGGCCTTGTTGTACTGCAGGTCCAGATCCTCGGTGTAGGTGTCGGGCTGCTCGATAATGGTGCCGCCGCCGTCGCCCAGAAAACCGTTGATTACATTGAGGTTGGGGGGAATCATCATGTTGGCCGCAATGGCCACCGCCAGAGTCAGGGCGATCAGTACGCCGCCCACGCTGGTGCGTACAATTTTTCTTGCCTTCATGGACCGTTTCTCCTCTCTTCCTGCTGCATGTCTCTCCGCCTGGCCGGGCGGAGAAAAATCAATGCTCATGACGCCGGGTGCTCCGTGCCCGGGCCCGGCGCCCGGTGCACTTTGCTTTCGTCATGAGCATGATACAAACTATTTGCTTCCATGAAAAGACTTTTGCCGCCGTTTGCACAAAAGACGACGCAGTTGGTTATTCCGCCTCCTGCTCCTCTGGCTCGTCGGCCATGACCACATCCAGCAGAAAGACCCCATCCTCCACCCGGACAGTGAGGGTGCCGCCGTATTGCTCGGCCACGGTGCGCATACTCAGCATGCCGAAGCCGTGGTAGTCCCGATCTCCCTTGGTGGTGACGGGCAGGCCGCCCCGCATGGCCACCGGCCCGGCGCAGCGGTTCTCCACATGGATGCTCACCAGATTGCCCGTCCGCTTCACCGCCAGCAGGATATCCCGCTCCTCCTCTGGCAGATTCTGCACCGCCTCCATGGCGTTGTCGATGGCGTTGCCCAGCAGGGCGTAGAGGTGGTGGGCCTTGATGAAATCCAAACCCCGCCCGTCCGCCATGGAGCTCAGGCGGATGCCCCGGCTGCGGCAGAGCACGTTTTTCTCGGTCAGAATGGTGTCCAGCACCTCGTTCCCCGTCTTGGCCTGGTCGGCGTACTCGGCCAGCACCTGGTCCAGCTCCTGTTTCTCCTCCCGGGCCAGATCGCCCCGGCGGCTGAGCAGCTCGCTCTGGTGGCGCAGGTCGTGGTACTTCATGTTGATAAGGTCCATGCTCTTGCGGGAAATCTCATACTGCCGCTTTCCCTGCTCCAGCAGGTGCTGGACCTCGTCCAGCTCGTCCCGGAGCGCCCGGCTGGAGAGCTGATTGTAGAGCAGCGTGAGGATCAGGCCGCAGATAAGGATATTGTAGCTCCGTTCCAGCAGCAGGGAGGCCCGGGAACCGGTGGTGTAGTAGTTGGTAATCATGTTGAAAATCACATCGGCGGCGATGAGCAGGCCGCTGAGGCCAACCAGGCTGGTACGGCCCAGATACAGGTTGTGATTTTCCTTCAGCAGCTTATCAAAAATCCCAAAGGAAAAGGCGTACACCAGAAAATAGCAGTCGATATAAAATACGATCTGAATCAGCGGCAGGCGGGTTAAATCCAGCGGCTGGTTGCTGTAAGGGTCCAGATTTGCCCCCAGGAGAAGGCCCATCTGTGTGGCCTCGCTGATATAGGTGTAGACGAGATAGGCCAGGTGCTGCACCGTGTATCCGGCGATGCCGCAGAAGAGGATGTTGCCCCAGGGCTCGTCATAGCACCAGCGTATTGCCAGCAGGCTGCACAGGAACAGGGTCAGAAACAGGAATGAGACATACCAGGCGTTGTACTCCAGCAGGGGAAAGAGGGCGGCAATAAGAAGCATAGCCGTAATGGCGCCAGCCAGACGCAGGCCGAAGCGGGGTCTGCGCTCCAGCCGGAAGAGGAACATACCCTCGCCGAAGAGCAGCTGAGCCATAAAGAGCAGTTTATAGAGTGCCAGACCTGTCATTGCGTCACACTCCCCTGCCCAGGCAGGCGGCCAGAGCCGCCATGAGCTCCTTTTTCTTGCCCCGGCTCACCCGCAGCTCCCGGTCCCCCACCACCACGGTGTCTCCGGTGAGCTGCCGGACATGCTGCAGGTTGATGAGATAAGAGGTGCTGCACCGGAAAAAGACCTCCTTGGGCAGCTGCTGTTCCACCGCGCTCAGCTTACCCCGGACGGTGACATCCCCCTGGCTGGTGTGATAGGTGAGGTCGTGGTCCATGACCTCCACGTAGTAGATGGATGAGGAGGTGAGCACCCGCACCGTGCCGCCCACATTCAGCAGCACCTCCCGGCCCTTTTTCAAATCCACAGCCTGGAGAATCCGGCGCATTTTCATCTCAAAGGAGGAGTAGCGCACCGGCTTGACGATGAAGTCCAGGGCCTCCACCTCGTAGCCCTTTACCGCGTACTGCACCATGCTGGTGACAAAGACCAGGGCGGTCACCCGGTCCAGCTCCCGCAGCCGCTGGGCTGCGGCCATACCGTCCACCTTGGGCATGCGGATATCCATAAAAATCAGGTCATACCGGGGGCTGTACTGCTCCAGGAAGGTCTTTCCGTCCCGGAACCGCTCTGTGGAGCAGGTGATCCCGCGCGCCTCACAGTACCGCTTCAGGCATTCCTCCAAATCCCGGGCAGCTGCGTCCTCGTCCTCCACAATGGCGGTTCTCAACGTCTCTTCCATGTCCTCTCGCCCCCTCAGCTTTGTTTTTGATTATAGCGTAAAATTCCGGTTCCGTAAATATCCGCGGTTCCGGCACATCTGTTCCGCACAAAACAGCGAGACAAAACAACAACCCCCCGGCCATCCAACGTGACCGGGGGGCTACTGATTCTGAATCTCTACCAACTGATTAACCTCTTACTTTCTACAGATTTTGTACGTTAAGAATCCTGGATCCTGGAAAACATGTCTCTGCGCAGTTACCTAAAACACCTGTTGCACATCTGGCTCCGTCTTACGCAATACTTTGCTCGAGGTTACCGTGTGCCGTCTCACACATGTGAGTGCTGTTTGGAACTAACTGATGGCTGTTTTTCGTTTGGTTCCTGGAATCTGTCACGCGTGGCGAATGGTGAATGAATTCATTCGCTGGGAAAGACCTCGGTATCCTTATTGGGTTTCTTGGTTCCCTGAGCCTTTCAGCCCATCGGACTCACCTCTTTCTTTCTGGCTATATTGTACGATGTATTCTGATTTTTGTCAAGTAGTTTTTGTGAAAATGTTCAAGTTTTCTGCGTGTTAGACCGTGTAAAGGCCCCTGCCGCCATTCTGGCGGCAGGGGCCTGTCTTTACCTCTGTTCTCTTGCTCCGGAGGCCCGCACCTCCAGGTAGTAGTGTTCCTCCGCCGGCTCCAGGGTGACAGTGGTAATCCCCTGCTCCAGGTCGAAGCCGAAGTTCTGGCGGACAATCTCAATCTGTCCCCGGTCCTCTAGCGTTGCGGTCTGGGCGGAGCAGGCCAGGTTGGAACCCAGCCTGGTCACCAGGTCGTAGCCGCACACACCCACGTTGTCTGTCCCGGTGCAGTCGAAGTCGTAGCTGCCCGCCTTGGTCATGGAGGCGGCCAGGCGAACCGTCCCTCCGGCAGGCACAGTAACTTCACTTTCCAGCCAGCACACCCGTACCATACCTTCCTCGATGAACTCCAGCCAGCCGGTGTCGTACCGCTCCACCGGCTCATCGGACAGCACCCCGTAGGAGAGCAGCTGCTCCAGAAACGCCCGATAGTACAGCTCGAAGTCTGCGTCTTCCTTGCCTCTCTCCTCCCAGATGAGGGGCAGCAGCTGCCGGAGCACGGTGTCCAGATCGCTCTCGTACCGCTCCACAGTAGCCCCGCAGCCCTCCAGCACCGGGGTGTCCTCCTCCATACCGCCGCTGGCGTAGCCCTGGATGGTCATGTCCTCCACGTCCTCCCCCAGCACCAGGAGGTAGTATTCCTTGGTTCCGTAGTCGGTCTCTCCCGGCTGGGGGATGGAGAAGCTCTGCATCATCGTCCCCGCTTCCCGGTCATAGGAGGCGCCGTGGAAGCCGTAGGTGAGGACAGTGGTCTTGTCGTAATCCAAATTGAAGGCGACCCGCAGAGTGGGGTTGGTGATGCCAGCCTCCTCATCCTGTTCAGGACTGTACGGGTCGGTCAGCTTGTAGACGACCACCGGCACACCGGTCACGTCCGGACCGGGTCCCAGGGCGTTCTCCAGATAGCTGCCGTCGGACAGCAGGGCCTGGTAGTCCGTCCAGCTGTGGGGATAGGCCAGGTTTGCGGTGCCCTCCGGGTCGTCTGCGCCCCATACGCCTTCAAAGCCACCCGCATAGGTGCCCACCCGCAGAGTGGTGCTCAGCTCCACCCCGTCCGCTGTTATGGTGGGCCGGTTCTCTTCCAGACTGTCCAGCCCGGACACAAAGGGGTAGAGGACAGTCACGGTCTGGTCCTCCTCCGACGCATTGGTCAGGTTGTAGGAATCCGTCACCAGAATATCGGTAGAACTCTCGTACCGCCCACCCTCCGGGTAGTACTCGTTATAGAAGTCCAGCACATCCTGCCGCTCTTCCTCGGTCAGCCAGGTGCGGGAATCTGCCTCCTCCTGGTTGGAAATCCACACCGGCACCCAAGGCTCAAAGTCCAGGGTGATGTTCCGCTCTGCCTCAATGGCGGCGTTCTCCTCTCGCAGGGTCAGAGGGAACACCGGCCCGGCGTAGGACATAAAGACCGACGCGCCGTCGCTGCCCGAGCCGTTCTGTCCCGCTCGCCCTCCCAGAAGAGGGATGAATCCGGTGAAGATGCCCACCCCCAGCACCACCACGCCCAGGCAGGCGGCCAGTGTGGCCCACCTCTTCCAGCTGCGCTTTTTTCCCGCCGTCACGGGGACATTTTCCTCCAAAGTGGCGTCAGGCAGACTGTTCATGGCCTCCAGAAGCCGCTCGCTCTCTCTGCTCATAGTGTCACTCCTTCCTGCTCCAGTGCCCGTCGGAGTGAGTTCCGCAGACGGCGCAGCCGCTGGGTGGTGCCGTTGGGAGAGCCACCGGTCGCCGCGGCCAGGTCACGCACCGCCGCGCCGTAAAAATACCGGCCCACAAACAGCCTCCGGTCCTGGTCAAGCTGCTGTCTCAGCCACCGCTCCACAGCGGCGCCGATCTCCTCCGTCTCCCACTGCTCCTCGGCGCTGGGCACGGCTGGCACGCACTCCTCCAGTTCCAGCACCAGGCTGCCCATTCCCTCGCCCCGCTTCTGGCTGTATCTGGCCCGCCACCGGTCAATGGACAGATTGCGGACAATGCGGCAGAAGTAGGCCCGCAGGGAGTTGGGTTTCTGGGGCGGCATGGTGTCCCAGGCCCTGTGCCAGGTGTCATTGACGCACTCCTCCGCATCCTCATGGGTCTGGAGGATATTGAAGGAGAGGCTGTGGCAGAGCGTGCCGTACTTCTCGTCCGAGGCCGTGATGGCCCCCTGGTCCCGCTGCCAGTACAGCGCCACAATGTTTGCGTCCTCCACGGGAATCCCTCCTTTGTTCTTTCCCTTTCACCCATTGAGACGGAATCCAGTCCGGGATGTGACACGTTTGGTTGGAATCAATTTATCACACCACCCGGGCACCGTCAATTTTCTCCGGACGCGGCACAGCCGCCCGCTGTCTTTAAGCGACAGCGGGCGGCCGAAATCATGTCAGCTGAATATTCAGTTTCCTGTGAGCAGCACCAGAAGCAGCCCGTAGATGACGCTGGCGCTGATGCCGTATACCAGCACCGGTCCGGCGATGACGAACAGCTTGGCGCCCACGCCCATGATGAGGCCCTCGCTGCGGAACTCCAGCGCCGGAGAGGCCATGGCGTTGGCAAAGCCGGTGATGGGCACCAGGGTGCCCGCTCCGGCGTGCTTGGCCAGCTTGTCAAACCAGCCCAGGCCGGTAAAGAGCACCGCCAGGAAAATCAGGGTCACCGGCACGGCAATAGATGCGCTCGTCTCGCTCAGGCCCATGGAGCGGTACAGATTGAGCAGCCCCTGTCCCAGGGTGCAGATGAGCCCGCCGGTGACAAAGGCCCAGGCCAGATTCTTGGGTGTGGGGGACGGAGCCGCCTTCTTCTCCACATATTTTCCGTATTCCTTGTTGGTCATATCCATCCGTCTGCGCCTCCTTTTTCCACACTAGTCTGTCTCACTGGGGAAAAAATATTCCTTGACGTCCGGCCTGTTCCGTGCTATTCTCTCGTTTATAATTTACTAAATTACTAATTTACTAAATATACAGGAGGCCATTATGCGGATTCCCACCTCATTGAAGCACAAGCCGGTCATCGTGGCGGAGGACTACGACCACATCGACGGCCGCTCCGCCTACCAGACCGACGCCAAGGGGCTGTCCCTGGGGCTGGCCCAGTGGAACGACCGGGGCCGGGTGGACATCTCGGCCAAGGTGTGGCGGTACACGGGGGAAAAGTGGTCCCGCCAGTCGGAGGAGCTGCCCCTCCACCGGGTACTGGACCTGGCCATTCTCACCTGCCGTGCTCAGCTCTATCTCCGGGAGGAGAGCTACAAGTACCCCGACTTCTATAACCCCGACCAGCCGGAGATTGACCGGGTTGGCCTCCAGGGAGACGCCATGACAGTGTCGGTGTGCACGGAGAACGACCACATTCAGGAGGATATCCGCCTCTTCCAGGACGCGCTGGCCAGAGACGGCGAGCTGCTGGGGGAGCGGATGAAGGTACTGGCACGGATTTTGGGGGAGTTGGGGTATCATGGCTAAGACGGAACATCAAAAGGAGCTGCTGTCTGCCTGGCGGGAGCGGACCGTAGTGGGCGGCATGTGCGCCATCCGCTGCACGGAGACCAACCGGGTGCTGCTCAGCGCCGTAACCGACCCGGCTGGCCTACGCAACCGCTTTCAGTTCTCCGCCGCCACCGGTTCCTGCACCTTTCTTCCCCTGTCCGCCGACTGGAACCAATACGGCGCCGCTTCCTTCACCTTTGCTGTGCTGGAGGAGCTGGAGAAGGGTGCGGACCAGACCGACGCCCAGTTCAAGGCTGACCTGGAGGCCCTGGCCGCTCTGTGGCGGGAGCGGCTGGCTACGGAAGGCGCGGAATTTTACACCAAATAAGAAAACCACCAGCCTGCCGGGCGCTGACCCGGAGGCTGGTGGTTTTGATTTTTACTTGTCTCCGCAGCAGGAGCAGCGCTCCGGGGGCAGGGAGTCATCCTCCCTCACCCAGTCCTCCACGTGGACCACGGAGTAATCCGTCTTGGTGTTGCGGATGACCACCCGCTGGATACCGGCGTTGATGATGAGCCGGCGGCACATGGCGCAGGAGGTGGACCCGGCGATAAGCTCACCGGTGGCGGGATTTTTGCAGGCCATATAGAGGGTGGCGCCCAGGGTCTCGCTCCGGGCGGCGGAGATGATGGCGTTGGCCTCGGCGTGGACACTGCGGCACAGCTCGTACCGCTCACCGGAGGGGATGTTGAGAGCCTCCCGGGTGCAGTAGTTCAAATCCACGCAGTTGCGGCGGCCCCGTGGAGCGCCGTTGTAGCCGGTGGCGATGATCTCGTCGTTGCGGACAATGATGGCGCCGTAGCACCGGCGCAGGCAGGTGGCCCGCTCGGCCACCGTCTCGGCGATGTCCAGATAGTAGTTTTCCTTATCGATTCGCTTCACGTGGCACCTCCTGTTTTTGTCCAGTATAACCGCTTTCCCCTGTGCTTTCAAGGGATTATTCACATATTGTTTACGTCTGGTGCCTTGACGGAAAACCTTCAAAACGGTATCATTACTGTTATAAAAGTACCGCGGAAGCCGATGTGCTCCAGTATTGTGTCATGCTCGGGCCATTCTTCCGCTGAAGGAGACGTTCGCTCGATGAATTGGCTGCAGAGATTTATGTATGGCCGATATGGCGTCGATCAGTTCTCCATGTTCCTGATAGCGGTGTATTTGGTGCTCTATCTGGTGGGCAGCCTGCTGCGGCTGGGCTTTCTGAGCTGGCTGTCGCTGCTGATTGCGGCCTACGCCCTGTTCCGGCTTTTTTCCCGGAACATTACCCGGCGCCGGGCAGAAAACGCCAAATTCATGCAGCTGGCAGGGCCTGCCATCCGCTGGGTCCGCCTGCGCCGGACCATCCACCGGGACAAGGACCACCGCTATTTCAAGTGCCCCAACTGCGGCCAGCAGCTGCGGGTGCCCAAGGGCAAGGGGAAAATTACGGTTACCTGCCGCAGCTGCGGCGCCAGCTTTGAAGAAAAGTCTTGAAAAAATACCGCCCCGGAGCAGTGCTCCGGGGCGGTATTTGGTTTATGAATCATCGGCCAGCTCCAGAATGTCCTCTATGCCGCAGTCCAGAGCGTTGACCACCCGGGTGAGCACGTCGGCATCATACCGCACCACCTCATTCTTGTAGTAGCGGTCAATGGTGGGATAGCCGATTCCCGTGGCCTGTGCCAGAGCGTATCGGGAAATCCCCCGGCTGTCCAGATAGGTTTTCAGGCAAAGCCGCACTCTGCGCACAATTCTCACCTCTTTGTTATTTATCGTAGTTGATATATGCTTAATTGACAATTTACTTGTTTAGATATATATTTATATAAACATATATCAGGGAGGTGATTCTTATGCAGGACTATAAAACAATGTATTTCTACCTGTTTAATGCCATCACAGATGCCCTAGACGCGCAATCAAGCGGTGATATTCAAGAGGCCACCCGTATCCTGACAGAGGCACAATGCCACACAGAGGAGTTATTTCTGAAATGAAAAACTCGCCCGTTCACAATTATGTGAACGGGCGAGTTTCTATTTGTTCTATTGTCGCAGTAGCTTACTTGCCGTAGTAAGCCTTGAGGTACATCTCCTTGATCTCGCTCATGAGGGGGTAGCGGGGGTTGGCGCCGGTGCACTGGTCGTCGAAGGCCTGCTCCACCATGGCGTCCAGGGTGTCCAGGAAGTACTTCTCGTCCACGCCGTACTCGGCAATGGTCTTCTTCACGCCCACGGCGGCCTTCAGCTCCTCAATCTTGGCGATGAGCTTCTTGACGGCCTCGGCGTCGTCCTTGGCCTGGATGCCGCAGAAGCGGGCGCACTCGGCGTACCGGGCCTGGGTGTGGGGGTACTGATACTGGGAGAAGGTGCCCATCTTGGGGGGGCACTCCACGGCGTTGTACTCCACCACCAGGCTGATGAGCAGGGCGTTTGCGATGCCGTGGGGCAGGTGATGGAAGGCGCCCAGCTTGTGAGCCATGGAGTGGCACACGCCCAGGAAGGCGTTGGCGAAGGCCATACCGGCCATACAGGAGGCGTCGGCCATCTTCTGACGGGCCTCCACGTTGCTGCCGTCGTTATAGGCGGTGGGCAGGTACTCGAAGACGTTCTTCATGGCCTTCAGGGCCAGGCCGTCGGTGTAGTCAGTGGCCATGATGGAGGCATAGGCCTCGAGGGCGTGGGTGAGCACGTCAACGCCGGAGGCGCTGGTCAGGCCCTTGGGCTGGCTCATCATGTTGTCGGTGTCCACGATGGCCATGTTGGGCAGCAGGGCGTAGTCGGCCAGGGGGTACTTCACGCCGGTGTTCTGGTCGGTGATAACGGCGAAGGGGGTGACCTCGGAGCCGGTACCGGAGGAGGTGGGGATGGCCACGAAGTAGGCCTTCTCACCCATCTTGGGGAAGGTGTGGACACGCTTGCGGATATCCATGAACCGCATGGCCATGTCCTGGAAGTCCTCCTCGGGGTGCTCGTACATGACCCACATGATCTTGCCGGCGTCCATGGCGGAGCCGCCGCCCAGAGCGATGATGCAGTCGGGCTTGAAGGCGGACATGGCGGCGGCGCCCTCCTGAGCGTTCTTCAGGGTGGGGTCGGGCTGGACGTTGGAGAACACGGTGTAGACAATGCCCATCTGGTCCAGCTTGTCGGTGATGGGCTTGGTGTAGCCGTTCTGATAGAGGAAGGTATCGGTCACGATAAAGGCGCGCTTCTTGTGCATGACGGTGCCCAGCTCGTCCAGGGCCACGGGCATGCAGCCCTTCTTGAAGTAGACCTTCTCAGGAGTTCTGAACCAGAGCATGTTTTCACGCCTTTCCGCCACGGTTTTGATGTTGATGAGGTGCTTGACACCCACGTTCTCGGAGACGGAGTTGCCGCCCCAGGAGCCGCAGCCCAGGGTGAGGGAGGGAGCCAGCTTGAAGTTGTACAGGTCGCCGATACCGCCCTGAGCAGCGGGGGTGTTGACCAGGATGCGGCAGGTCTTCATGGCAGCGGCGTGCTTGGCCATCTTCTCGGTCTCACGCAGGTCAACATACAGGGAGGAGGTGTGGCCGTAGCCGCCGTCGGCCACCAGCCGCTCGGCCTTCTGCAGAGCCTCGTCGAAGGTCTCGGCCTTGTACATGGCCAGCACGGGGGACAGCTTCTCGTGGGCGAAGGGCTCGGAAGGATCGGTGCTCTTGACCTCGCCGATGAGCACCTTGGCGTCCACAGGCACGTCCACGCCGGCCATCTTGGCGATGGTGTGAGCGCTCTGGCCCACGATCTTGGCGTTGACGGTGCCGTTGACCAGGATGATGCTGCGGACCTTGTCCACCTCATCGCCCTTGAGGAAGTAAGCGCCGCGGGCGGCGAACTCCTTCTTCACGGCGTCATAGACGGGGGCCAGCACGGTGACAGACTGCTCGCTGGCGCAGATCATGCCGTTGTCGAAGGTCTTGGAGTGGAGGATGGAGCTGACAGCCATCTTGATGTCGGCGGTGTCGTCCAGGATGACGGGGGTGTTGCCGGGGCCGACGCCCAGGGCGGGCTTGCCGGAGGAGTAGGCGGCGGTGACCATGCCGGGGCCGCCGGTGGCCAGAATCAGATCGGAGTCACGCATGACCTGGTTGGTCAGGTCCAGGCTGGGCACGTCGATCCAGCCGATGATGTTCTCAGGAGCACCGGCCTTCACCGCGGCCTCCAGCACCACCTTGGCAGCCTCGATGGTGCAGCCCTTGGCGCGGGGGTGGGGGGAGATGATGATGGCGTTGCGAGTCTTCAGGGCGATGAGGGTCTTGAAGATGGCGGTGGAGGTGGGGTTGGTGGTGGGGATGACGGCGGCAATGAGGCCGATGGGCTCAGCGATCTTCTTCACGCCGTAGGCCTTGTCCTCCTCGATGACGCCGCAGGTCTTGGTGTGCTTGTAGGCGTTGTAGATGTACTCAGCGGCGTAGTGGTTCTTGATGATCTTGTCCTCCACAACGCCCATGCCGGTCTCAGCCACGGCCATCTTGGCCAGGGGGATACGGGCCTGGTTGGCGGCGGTAGCGGCGGCCAGGAAGATGGCGTCCACCTGCTCCTGGGTGTAGGTAGCGAATACCTTCTGAGCCTCCCGCATGGCGGACATCTTCGCCTCGAGAGCCTCTACGTTATCGATGATTGCGGTTGCCTGCTTCTGCTCTTTCATCTGTGCAGCCTCCTCAAGAATATGGAGAGCGGTGGGTCCGCTCATTTGATATTTTTTTAACGATGTGCATTATACCGTACTCGTTAAATAATTGTCAATGTGAAAAATGCATTATTTTATTCACCCATTTTGCCTGGAAAGCGCAGAATTTTGCAGTGCTAATTATATTTTTAGGATCTGGCTGCTCAAAACTTTTTTCTTTTGTTAAAATATTATCAAATTTCAGAACATTTTTCTTCCCGTCTTTTTGACGGGACCCCCGTGCTCACCCGTGCTCACTTTTGTTTTTTCGCATGAAAAAAGCACGGACAGGGTGCTCCCCTGCCCGTGCCTGCGCTGTTGATATGATTTTATTTGCCCACGCAGAAGCGGGAAAAGATGCGGTCGGTCACATCTTCCTGCACCGAGCGGCCGGTGAGGGCGCCCAGTGCGTCCAGTGCCGCCTCCACGTCGGAGAATACCGCATCCGCCGGCATTCCGGCTGTCAGGGCGGACAGCGCGGAGCCCACCGCCTCCAGTGCTCTTCCTGCCGCCTCGGCCTGCCGGGCGTTGGTGAGCAGCTCACCCCAATTCTCCTCTCCCTGGGGGAACAGGGCGGCCACTGCCGCCTCCAGCTCCTCCAGGCCTTCCCCGGTCTTTGCGCTGAGAGAAACCACCGGCGGGCAGTTCTCCCCCCATAGGGTAAGGCCGATACACGGCCCTCTGTCCAGGTCGGACTTGGTGAGCACCACAATCACCTTTTCCGCTGCCGCCCGGGCCTGCTCCAGAATGGCCAGGTCCTCCGCCGTCACGCCGCCCTGCGGGTCAATGAGCACCAGGGCCAGCTCAGCCTCTGCCAGCGCTGCACGGCTGCGCTCCACACCCAGCTGCTCCACGGTGTCCGTGGTGTCCCGGAGTCCGGCGGTGTCGATGAGCCGGAGCAGTACGCCTCCCAGGCGGCACTTCTCCTCAATGGTGTCCCGGGTGGTGCCGGGGATATCGGTGACGATGGCCCGGTCATATCCCACCAGGGCGTTGAGCAGAGAGGACTTGCCCGCGTTGGGCCGTCCCACAATGGCGCAGGGCACTCCGTGTACCAGCTGCCTGCCACGGCCGTAGGTGGCCAGCAGGGCGGACAGCTCCCGCTGTGCCTGGGACAGGGCACGCTCCATGGTCTCCGCCCGGAAGGGGTCAATATCCTCGTCCGGGTAGTCCAGCACAGCGCAGAAGTGAGCGGTCAGGTCGGTGAGGGCGTCGTACACTGCCGCCACTCTCCGCCCCAGAGCGCCGGACAGCTGCCCTGCCGCCTGGCGCACAGCGGAAGCGGTCTCCGCATCGATGAGGTCGGCCACAGCCTCGGCCTGGGTCAGGTCCAGCCTGCCGTTGAGGAAGGCCCGGCGGGTAAACTCACCCGGTCCGGCCTGGCGCACGCCCTGGGCAAAGAGGGCCTCCAGCCCCAGGGTAAGCACCGCCGGTGAGCCGTGACACTGGAGCTCCGCCGTGTCCTCACCGGTGTAGCTTCCCGGTCCCCTGGTGTAGGTGGCCAGGACCTGGTCGATGGCGTTGCCCTCCCGGTCGTACAGGGTGCCGTACACCAGCCTGCGGCCCTCATATTCTTCCAGGGCCCGCCCGCTGGCGGGCTTGAACACCGCTGACGCGGCCCGGACAGCCTCCGGTCCGGACAGCCTCAAAATCCCGATGGCTCCCCTGGCCATGGGGGTGGCCACTGCGGCGATGGTATCTCCCATTTCGCAACCTCCTGACATGCCTCTTCCGCCGATTTTTCTCCTCAGATTACGCCCCAGCGCCCAGTCGCTGGGCGGCCTGACAGACGCTCCGGCAAGTTTGTGCACTCCGCCGTTTGTTTTATACTTGACATGTTTTTATGTCAACTATTTTTGTATATCCCCAGGTTATCCACCTGGTCTCCCCCATGTGGAAAACCCTGTGGATAATGTGGAAAACCTCTGAGACGACATGATTTACAATTTTCTTACAATCCCTTTTCACTGCATATGCAATTGGATACACACCATACAAAGTTCATTATGCGTCTCCTGGACAGTTGACGTTTTTTTTGCCCTGTTTCGACCAGGCATTATTACAGTGGGGATAAAAAGGGGCAGATAATACGGGGCCGCCCGGATGGGCGGCCCTGTATCGTCTGTGTTCTGTTGGGTGGTTTACTTCAGCCGCTCGGAAATAACCTGAGCCACCTTCACGCCGGAGGCGCCCGCCTGGGCCAGGCCGCGGGTCACGCCGGCGCCGTCGCCGATGGCGAAGAAGTTGGGCATGGCGGTCTCCAGCTCGGAGGAGAGGGCCAGACGGGAGGAGTAGAACTTGACCTCGGCGCCGTAGAGCAGGGTGTCGTAGTTGGCGGTGCCGGGGGCCAGCTTGTCCAGCTGATAGATCATCTCAATGATGTCGTCCAGCTGCCGCTTGGGCAGGGCCAGGGACAGGTCGCCGGGCACGGCGGCGGTAAGGGTGGGCCGGACGAAGGACTTGCTCATCCGGTGCTCGTTGGTGCGGATGCCCGCCACCAGGTCGCCGAACCGCTGGACCAGCACGCCGCCGGCCAGCATGTTGCTCAGGGAGGCGATGTGCTTGCCGTACCGGTAGGGCTCGTTGAAGGGCTGGGTGAACCGGTTGGACACCAGCAGGGCGAAGTTGGTGTTCTCACTGCGGAGGGAGGGGTCGGAGTAGGAGTGGCCGTTGACGGTGTTGATGCCCTCCACGTTCTCGGCCACCACGTGGCCGTAGGGGTTCATGCAGAAGGTACGCACCTGGTCGCCGTACTGCTTGGTGCGGTAGACCAGCTTGGACTCGTACACCACGTCGGTGATGTGCTCAAAGACCTTGGCGGGCAGCTCCACGCGGACGCCGATGTCCACCTGGTTGTTGATAAGCTCAACGCCCAGATCCTTGCACTGGTTGGCGAACCACTCGGCGCCGGACCGGCCGGGCGCAGCGATGAAGTAGGTGCAGTCAATGGTATCGCCGTTGGCGGTGGTGAGGCGGTAGCCCTCGTCGCCCAGCCGTTCGATCTTGGTGACAGCCGTGCGGAAGCGGAACTCCACGCCCTCCTTGGCGGTCTCGTAGATGCTCTGGAGGATCTTCAGGTTGTTCTCGGTGCCCAGGTGCTTGCAGCGGGCCTGGAGCAGGTGGAGGTCATACTCCAGGGCCTTCTTCTCCAGGGCGCGGGCCTCGGGGGTGGAAGTGGAATAGACCTCGGTGGTGGCGCCGTGCTTGACGTTGATGGTGTCAACGTAGTCGATGAGGTCCATGACCTCCTTGGCGTCCATAAAGTCGGTGAGCCAGCCGCCGAAAGCGGTGGTGAAGTTGTACTTGCCGTCGGAGAAGGCGCCCGCGCCGCCGAAGCCGCACATGGTGTCGCAGATCTTGCAGTGGATGCACTCCTTCACCTTGCCCGCCACGATGGGGCAGCTGCGGCTGTAAATGTCGGCGCCCTGGTCCAGGGCCACTACCTTGAGGCCGGGGTTTCTGAGCATCAGCTCGTAGCCGGCGAAAATGCCTGCCTCGCCGCAGCCCAGAATGGCAACGTCATACCGTGAATTCATGTGCATCGTTCCCTTTTCATCAAAAATACGGGCCATAAAAACCCACAATAAAGTATAACATACAAAGTCAAGTCCGGTCTACAAAAACATCGCTTAGAACCCTATTTTCTACACCCCTGCCCCGTCCCAACGCAAACATCATAAATATTTACCAAGAAAGAAAAATATCTTACTACCGCCCAGGCGGCCTTCTCTCTAAAATATACTTAACGGCCGCAATGGCTGCCGCTGAGTGTTTTTTATTCTTGTATATGGAGGTCGTTCTGCCATGGGAACTCCTTTTGCCGACAACTATCCTGAGATGATCCGTCTGTGTCTGGATGCCTTTGACCAGGGCGGCCCGGTGGCGCCGCTGGACATGCTGGAGGCCATGATGTCCCTGCCCAACGTGGAGATGCACACACCGGAGCACCATTTCATGGTCCCTGCCGCCCTGCTCACCGCCGCCCACAGCGTGTCGGGCCGGGACCGGGCCGCCCTGGAACGGAATCTGAACGCCGCCCTGACCCGTTCCAAGCGGGTGCCCGGCGGCAGCTGCGGCGACTGCGGCTGCTGCGGAGCGGCGGTGGGCGCGGGCATCTTCGCGGCGCTGTGGCTCAAGACCACCCCCAAGAGCACGGTCCGCTGGGCGGATGCCAACCGCTTCACCGCCCGGTGTCTGGAGTCCATCGCCACGGTGGACGGCCCCCGCTGCTGCAAGCGGGTGTCCTACCTGGCCATTGAGGCGGCGGTGCCCCTGACCAAGGAGGTGCTTGGGGTAGACCTGGGCCAGCCGCCCAAACCTGCCTGCACCCGTTTTGCCAAGAACGCCGAGTGTCTCCACACCGCCTGCCCCTATTTCCCGTCCAAAAAGGCCTGAACATCACACATTAGGAGGAGTATCCCTGTCATGAAACGGCTCGTGTCTCTGGCGCTCTCCATGGCGCTCATTCTGTCTCTGGTTGCCTGTACCAGCACCGCACCCCAGTCCTCCCAATCCGCTCCCCAGGAGAGCCAGACAAGCTCCGACGAATCCCCTCTGGGGGACCTGTCCGTGACCTATGACCTGTCCGTTGGCCAGATGGGCACCGGCATCAAGGCCGCCATGGTGGTGCTGGCCCATGAGATGGGCTACTACGAGGAAGAGGGCCTCAACGTGGAGCTGACCCAGATCTCCAACCTGAACGACGGCCTGACCGCCATCACCCTGGGCAAGCTGGACGTGCTGCCCTTCGGCGTGATCCCCACCTGCACCTTTATCGCCCAGGGGGCCGACCTGACCGTCATCGGCGGCACCATCGCCGAGGGCAGCGCCTGTGTGGCCCTGCCCGAGCGGGAGGCGGAGTTCCAGGACATCCAGAACTTCGCAGGCAAGACGGTGGCCTGTGTCCGGGCTGAGACTGGCCACATGATGATGAAGGACCAGATGCGCCAGGCCGGGGTGGACATGAGCACGGTCACCTTTGTGGAGCTGGACGGGTTCCAGTCGGTAGTGGAGGCGGTGCTGAAGGGCACGGCCGACGTGGGCTTTGTCAACAGCGGCTTTGAGCAGAACGCCATCACCCAGGGGTTGGTCGTGCCCTTCTTTGTGGGGGAGTACACTCCCGACAACGTGTGCTGCCGCCAGACCACCTCTGGCGCGGTCATCGAGGAGAAGCGGCCCGCTCTGGTCCGCTTTGAGGTGGCCAACCTGCGGGCCATGAAGCTGATGTACGACGACCCGGAGACCACCATCACCACCCTGGCCGCCTTCTCCGGCCAGAGCGAGGACTATGTGAAGTACTGCATCTACGACGGCTGCATGAAAATCTCCATGGACCCGGCCAAGAACCGGGTGGTGGAGTTCTTCGACGTGATGAAGGCCAATGGGGACATTGACGCGGACGTGGAGAACACCATGTCCGACCACGTGGATTCCACCATCTACCTGGACGCCCTGAACACCGTGCTGGAGCGGTACCCCGACGACGTCCATTTTCGGGAGATGCTGGAGGAGTACGACGCCAACAACCTGTAATTTCTCCCAAAGGAGGCCTTCCCGTGCCTGAAATCTGCCTGCGCGACGTGTCCTTCTCCTACCCCGGCGGCCCCCGTGTGCTGGACCGGGTGTCCCTGGAGGTGGAGCACGGCTCCTTCCTGGCCGTGGTGGGCCCCTCCGGCTGCGGCAAGTCCACCCTGCTGCGGCTCATCTCCGGTCTCTCCCTGCCCGAGGAGGGGACCGTCTCCATCGGCGGCGAGCCGGTGACCGGTCCGGCGCCTGGCCGGTCCATCGTGTTCCAGCAGGGTGGCCTGTTTCCCTGGCTCACCGCCCGCGGAAACGTGGCCTTTGCCCTGCGGAAGGCCAGACCCGGCCTGACCCGTGCCCAGGCTGCGGAGCAGGCGGAAGCAGCTCTGATCCGGGTGGGGCTGAAGGACACCCTGTCCCGCTATCCCGGTGAATTGTCCGGCGGCATGGCCCAGCGGGTGGCCATTGCCCGTGCCCTGGCGGTGGGTGGACAGGTGCTGCTGCTGGACGAGCCCTTCGGCGCCCTGGACCCCAAAAACCGTCAGGCCCTCCAGCAGCTGCTTCTGGAGCTGTGGCAGGCGGAGGGGAGCACGGTGGTCATGGTCACCCACGACATAGACGAGGCCATCCTTCTCGCCGACCGCATCGCCTTCTTCCGCCCCGGCGGAGCGGGCCCCACCCTGTCCGTCCGCGGAGCCCGTCCCAGGGACCCGGCGGCGTTCCTCACCTCGGCCGAGTGCTGCGTGGTCCGCAAGCGGCTCATCGGCCTGTTCTACCAGTACGGAGAGGCGGTGGGTGAGACGCTGTGAAGACAACTGATAAAACATCCCGGCCCATTGTGCTGGTCCATCTGCTCTTTGTGCTGCTGGTGGTCCAGGTGGCCTTGCCGGGCAAAAACGAGACCGCCTCCCCTCTCCTGTTCCTGTGCGCCGCCGTCCTGGTGGAGGCGGCCTGCCTGTGGCATATCATCCGGAAGAAACATGCCCGTGCCGCCGGGGACATCGGCGCCTTTCTGTTTCTGCTGTTCAACGTCTGGGAGCTGTGGGCCACGGTGCTGGGCAAGGCCCACCCCATCCTGGTGCCCACTCCCGAGGCGGTGTTCCATGTCTTTGCCGACCAGTGGCCGCTGATGCTCCGGGGCATCGGCTCCTCCCTGTCCCTGCTGGCCATCGGCTTCGGCATCGCCCTCCCTCTGGGTGCCCTGCTGGGCATGCTGGCGGGGTGGAGTCCCCGGCTGCGTGGCTTTCTGGTTCCCATCGCCCGGGTGCTCTCCCCGGTGCCCGCCATCATCTACGCCCCCTATCTCATCGCCCTGATGCCCTCCTTCCGCTCGGCCTCCGCCCTGGTGATCATTCTGGGCATCTTCTGGCCCACCTTTCTCCAGACCGTGGGCCGCACCGTGGGGCTGGACCCCCATATTCTGGACAGCGCCCGGGTGCTCTGCCTCTCTGACCGGGAGATGGTGTTCCAGATCTTCCTGCCCGCCCTGCTGCCCGGCCTTATCTCCGGATTGCGGGTGAGCCTGTCCACCTCCTTCATGCTCCTCACCCTGGCGGAGATGATGGGGGCCACCAGCGGCCTGGGGTACTTCATCAAAAACTTCGCCGACTACGCCAACTATACCAATGTCATCGCCGGTATCCTCCTGGTGGCCCTGGTGGTCACCGCCCTCAATGGCCTGGTCACCGTGCTGGAGCGAAAGGCCATCCGCTGGAGCTGACCGGCTGCCCCGTCCATTCCCCGGAAAGAGGTGTTCTCCTTGTCCCGACTCTACCTGGTCACCGGCTTTCTCGGCGCCGGAAAGACCACCTTTCTCAAACGGCTCGTCCACTGCTTTCCCGGCCAGCGGACCGCCCTTATCGTCAACGAGTACGGCCGTGAGGGGGTGGACGGAGCTCTGCTGTCCGGCCTGGGGGCCAGCCTGACCGAGATTGACAACGGCTCCATCTTCTGCTCCTGCCGCCTGGAGCAGTTTGAGGAGGTGCTCTGTTCCACCCTGTCGGAGAAACCGGATGTGATTCTGGTGGAGGCCTCCGGCCTGTCCGACCCCACCGGTGCGGACAGGATTCTGGGCCAGCGGGAGAAATTTCCCGGCCTGACCTACGCCGGGGCTGTCTGTCTGGTGGACGCGGCCCGGTTTCACAGCGTGTACGCCTCCTCCGGGGTGTGCAGACGGCAGCTGGCGGCAGCCGACCTGATTCTCATCAACAAGACCGACCTGGTTTCTCCGGAGCAGGTGGCCCTAGTGCGGGCGGAGGTGGAGGCCCATCGCCCCGGCCGCCCAGTCCATGAGACCTCCTTCGGCATGCTGGACCCGGCCTGGCTCTCCGGGCTGGACGCTCCTCCGGTTGCGGCCCCCAGCGCTTCCCGCCGCAGGCTGACCCTCACGGTGGGACAGGACTGCTCCCCGGCCTCTCTGGAGCGCTTTCTCTCCGTCTTTGCCCGGGACACCCGTCGGATTCGGGGTTTTGTCCCCCTCTCCGGCGAAATGTACCTGGCCGACTGCGTGGGTCCCCAGGTGCGGCTGGAGCCCTGGCAGGGCGAGGCCCTCAACCCGGGCCGGCTGACCGTCCTCTTTGACGGCGTCCTGCCCGCCCCCAAGAGCCTCTGGGCCGCCATGACTTGGTACCCCGAGTGCCATGTGGCGGTGGAATGATTACATTCAAGCAGGAAGTCCCCGGCGCACAGCGCCGGGGACTTCCTTGTATCTATCCTGTCATCTGCTCCAGCTCCACGCCGGTGTAGTACCACTTGAGAATCTCCTCATAGCTCTTACCCTCCTTGGCCATGGCGTTGGCGCCGTACTGGCTCATGCCCACCCCGTGACCGTAGCCGGTGACGGAGAAGGTCACCGCCGTGCTGTCCGCCTGGACGGTAAACACGGTGGAGCGCAGGCCGAATAGTGCGCGCAGGGTGGCGCCTGTCACCGATACGCCCCCCACCGGAATGGACGTAACACCCCCGTTGGAGGCCAGCACCGGCGTACCGAACCACCCGCTCGGGTCGCCGCTCAGGTCGGCGCCGGTTACCTGGGAGAGCAGGGTTGTCCGGAATTCCTCCACAGGCACGGTCACGGTGCTGTGGTAATTGGGCACCTCCTCCCCCTCCGGGCTCTCCACGCCGGTGAGGTAGGGCACCTCATTGCCCCACACCTCCACTGCGTCGGCTGTCCGCCCGGCGGCGGAGGAGAAAAACACCGCCTGGATGGGCTGTCCGCCGTAGGTGGCGATGACGCCGCTGGTGTCGGCCACAGCGGCGGAGATTTTGGCCTCATAGGAGGAGGCGGACTCCCCCCAGCTGGCCGTTGCGTCCTGTGGGGTGATGTAGGCCTGACAGCAGCTGATGTCGGTACACATGTCGGCGTCCGGGTGGTTGGCCTCTCCCGCCGCCATCTTGGCCGCCGCGTAGGTCCGGGCCGCCACCGCCTGGGCCTTCAGAGCCTCCGGCTCAAAGGAGGCCGGCATCTCCGCCGCCACCACCCGCCACAGGTAGTCGGCCATGGTCATCTCAGTCACCGTGCCGTCGGACAGCTTGACCCGTATGGAAGTGGTCTCGTCGGCACCTGTCCCCTCTGCCGGCGGCGGAGATACCACCGTCCGGTCCAGGGGCAGGGTGCCGGTGGGCTCCGGCGTGTCCGCCTTCTCTCCCTCACTTCCCAGAAAGAGCAGAGGCAGCAGGAACAAAAGGGCCAGCAGCCCCAGCCCCACCACCGCCGCACGTCTCATCCCATTTTCCTCTTTTCCGCGCACCGCTCTCACCTTCCACTTCTTCCTCTGCCGTTGACTTGCATAAAAATCCGTAGTAAAATGGGATATTCAAACAGATGCAAAGGAGGAGTCCTCATGCAGTTGGCCCACACGGACGGCTCCATGGATTTTATTAAGAGTCTATGCGGAGAGTTTCAGAAGCATAACCGTATTGATCCGACTTACTATGAAAAGTGGGATGTGAAGCGTGGTCTGCGCAACGCTGACGGCACCGGTGTTCTGGCAGGTATTACCCAGATCGGCAACGTGCTGGGCTACTATGTGCAGGACGGTGAGCGTTTCCCCATGGAGGGCAAGCTCATCTACCGGGGCATTGACCTCAACGACCTGGTCAACGGCTTTATGAGCGAGAACCGGTTCGGCTTCGAGGAGACCGCCTACCTGCTGCTCTTCGGCGCTCTGCCTACCCGGGAGCAGCTGACGCTGTTCCAGCGGGCTCTGTCGGTCCACCAGCCCCTGCCCCCCATGTTCACTGAGGACATGATTCTCCGCGCCCCCAGCGGCGACGTGATGAACAAACTGGCCCGCTCGGTGCTCTCCCTCTACTCCTATGACGATGCACCCGAGGACCGCTCCCTGGAGAGCGAGATGGGCAAGGCCATCGCCCTCATTGCCCGTCTGCCCACCATCGCCGCCCATGCCTACGCCGCCAAGCGGCACTATTTTGACAACGAGAGCCTGTATCTCCACCGGCCCCAGGAGGGTCTGGGCGTTGCGGAGAACTTCCTCTACTCCGTCCGGCATGACAACCAGTTCACCGAGGAGGAGGCCAAGCTGCTGGATCTGTGCCTGGTGCTCCACGCCGAGCACGGCGGCGGCAACAACTCCGCCTTTGCCTGCCGGGTGCTGTCCTCCTCGGGCACGGACATCTACTCCGCCATTGCCGCCGCCATCGGCTCCCTGAAGGGCCCCCGCCACGGCGGTGCCAACAAGAAGGTCATGGAGATGTTCGGGTACATCGAGGACGGTGTGAAGGACTGGCGGGACGACGACGAGATCCGCTCCTACCTCAGCCGGATTCTCCGCAAGGAGGCGGGCGACGGCTCCGGCCTTATCTACGGCATGGGCCACGCCATCTACACCCTGTCCGATCCCCGTGCCGTGCTGCTGAAGAAGTTCGCCAAGTCCCTGGCCGCCAAGAAGGGCATGCTGGACGAGTTCGAGCTCTACGAGGCGGTGGAACGCCTCACCCCCGAGGTGCTGTCCGCCTCCGGCCAGCGGAAGGTGGTCTGCGCCAACGTGGACCTGTACTCCGGCCTGGTGTACAAGATGATGGGTATCCCCCAGGAGCTGTATACCCCCCTGTTTGCCGTGGCCCGTGTGGTGGGCTGGTGCGCCCACCGCATCGAGGAGGTCTACAACCCCGGCAACAAGATCATCCGTCCGGCCTACAAGGCCGTGGCACCTGCCCGGCCCTTTATCCCTCTGGATCAGCGGGGCTGACACACAGATACAAAAACGCGGTACCACTGTTCCGGTGGTACCGCGTTTTTTCACGCCTTACTCCATAAACCAGTAGATTTTCTCCGGGCATACCGTCATCCCCACCTTCTGCTGGAGGGCCAGGGAGGCGGCGTTGTGCTCCGCCACCTGTCCGTAGGCATAACGCCCCTCCGCCAACGCCGCCCGGATGATGGCCAGCTGGAGCACCAGACCGTATCCTCTGCGGCGGTATGGGGGCAGCACCTCCAGCATACCCAGGCTGCCCTCGTCGTGGACGCCGATAAAACCGGCCAGGTTCTCTCCGTCAAAGAGACCCAGCATCCCCCGGTCAATGGCGCCCAGAATATAGTCCACGTCCCCGAAGGTCTGGCAGTAGGCCTCCGCCACCCGCTCCGCCCACTCAGGCCCCAGCCGCCGCAGCTCTCCCTGAAAGGGCGGCAATTCGGGCGACTCTTCCTTGGTCCAGACGGACTGGAAGAAGGCTCTGCCCTTCAGGCCCAGGTGTCTCTCCACAGCGTCCAGATACCAGTCCTCATGGCAGGTGGCCAATCTGGCCTCCTGTGGAATCAGTGCCAGCGCCCGGTTCAAATCCGCCTCACTCCGGGCGCTGAGGAACCAGGCTCCGCTCTCCTTGTCCCAGAGCAGCAGCCCATCGCGCCCGGCATAGCGCACCGATCCGCTGTCCCGGCGGAGCAGCTCCAGCATGTCCACGCAGCGCAGCCCCTGTCGGGCCAGATAGTCCGCCGCCATCTCAAGTTCTCTCATGTCTGTGCTCCTTATGTATGCTCCCCCTGTGCGGGCAGGCTGATGACAAAGCTGGTGTGTTTTCCCGTGCTCTCGGCCCGGATGGTGCCGCCGTGGAGCTCCACAATCTCCTTGGCAATAGCTAGCCCCAGTCCGGCGCCGCCGGTGCGGGTGGAGCGGGCGGCGTCCAGCCGGTAGAATTTTTCAAAAATCCGGGCCAGCTCCCCCTCGGGGATCTCCAGGCCCTCGTTGCTGATGACCACCTCCACCAGCCCGCCCTGACGCCGGGCGGTGATGCCCACGGTGCCGCCGGGGGTGGAGTAGCTCACCGCGTTGCGCAGCACGTTGTCAAACACCCGGGCCAGCTTGTCCGGGTCGCCGGACACGGTCAGCCTGGGCTCTATCTGCGCGTCGCATTTCAGGTCCTTTTCCGCGAAGAGGGGGTAGAACTCGTCGGCCAGCTGCTCCAGCAGCATGGTCAGCTGGACGGTCTCGCCGCTGTCCGCCCCGCCCTCCAGGTCCATGCGGGTGATGTCAAAGAACTCCCCCAGCAGCTCCTCCAGCCGCTCCGCCTTGTCCAGGGCGATGCCGGTATACTTGGCGCGCTGTTCCGGGTCCATCTCCGGCCTGTCCCGCAGAAGCGTGAGATAGCCCACCACTGAGGTGAGGGGCGTCTTCAAATCGTGGGCCAGAAAGGCCACCAGGTCCCGCTTGCGTGCCTCGTTCTCCCTGGCCTCTTCCTCCCGGCTGCGGAGCTGGCGCTGGATGGCCCGCAGGTCCTCCTCCACCGGGGCAAGCTCCCGGGGCAGCTTAATCTCCTCGCCGCTCTCGTTGACAATGCGCCGGGTGGCCCTGCCGATCTGGTCCAGCCACCGGGTAAAGCGGCCCATGGCCAGGTAGAAGGCGGCCAGCATGAGCACCAGCATGGCGCAGTTGAGGATAAAGGGCTTGTTGTTGCGGATAATCTGCTGATAGAGGTCCAGTGCCTCCTCCTGGCTGTGGCCGAACACCTGGCGGGCCACCCACACGAACCCCCGTGCAAAGGGGTCCTGAAGCAGGCCATCCACCACCACCTCCAGCAGGAACAGTCCCAGCGCAGCGGCGGCAGCCGCCCCCAGCACCACCATCAGGAGCATCTTCAGCTTGAGCCTCGTATACTTTTTTCCCATGCGCTCCTCCTGATTTTTTCTCTCCACTGTTAGTTTTCCACATTCTCCACCGGTTTTCCACATCTGTTTCCGCTGAAGTCCCGGTCAAACCAGCTGTCCAGCACAGCTTCCCCTGCTGCGGTCCGGAAGAGAACGCATATTTTCTCCGCAGCTATGGGGACAGCCCGGTCCACCAGGCCGTCCAGCACGGTGCTGCTGACGGCGCACTCCCCTGCCGCCCGGCGGCTGAGCACCGCCCCCCGGAAGTCCGGCTTGTCGGGCGTGCGCAGGGAGAGAGCGTCCACCGCACCGCTCAGCCCCACCCGGCAGGCCAGGGTCTGGAGGCGGCAAACCCGCCGGTAGGACCCCATGCTTTCCCGGAACTGTCTGGCGGTCACGCCGGGATAGATGAGGGAAATGGTCTCGGTCTCCTGGGGGTTCAGCCGGTGCCGGGGCATCGGCGTCTGCCGGAGCGGGTCGATACCGGCACGCTCCATCAGCACCCGGTCATACTCCCCCTCCATCCGCAGATGGCTGGTCTGTCCTCCCGCTGCCCGGTCCTCTATGTAGCCGTGGCAGCCGGCATCCAGAGCGAAGTGGCACAGGAAGCCGGCGGCGTAGCCTGCACCGCCGGGCCGGTCCTCCGAGATAATCCGTGCCAGCCGGCGGAACACCGGCAGAGCGGATACCTTGTGCATCCGCAGTCCCACCTGCCGCACCGGATTGTCGTGGTGCAGATGGTAGAAGAAAAGGGGATCGGGGCCGTAGCAGCCCACGTCGAAATCCGCCCGCTGGGCCTCGATTCTGGTGCGGAGGGGTTCCGGCAGAGCGGCGAGCACCCGGCCGCCGAACTGAAGATGGGTAAAATAATTGGGCATGTGTCTCACCTGAGTTTCTGCTGTGCAATGGATTTTTTCTGATACATGTTGTGTCAGCAGACACTATTTTATCACAAAATGCCCCGAACGAAAGGACAATTTTCTTCCGGCTTCGCTCCCAGCAGCAGGAGCACCCCGGCGGCGGCCAGAAAGGTCATGGGGTCCTCCCCCGGCGGGAAGGGCACCACAAATTCCTGCCGCTCCACCACATGCCCGGCCAGGCTGACCAGCTCCCGCTGGAGAGCCAGGCAGATTTTGTCCCCCTCCAGGCTGGAGAAGGTGAGGGTATCCCTGGGGGATGTGCCGTAGCTGACGGCGCTGCGGCAGCGCATCCCTCTGGCCAGGGGGCCCGCCGCACCGGGCAGCAGGATGACACCGCACTCCGCCGACCGGGCACCCGCCCAGCCGTCCGAGTCCGGCCCGATGCACAGCAGATCCACCGCCTCTCCGGCAAATTCCGCCGGATGCCGCCCGGAAATCAGCCTGATCTCCCCCAGCTCACGGCCCAGAGAGCGGCGCACCGCCTCCGATACCCGTTCCTGCTTCTCCCAGATTCCAACCCTTGTCACAGCGCAACACCTCGGGGAGAGTTTATGGAGTTTTCTTCGTCTTATACCCCCCGCAGCCCTTGACTTTTCAGGGGTTTGTGCATAAAATGGTGTTCGATACTCTGACACGCAAATACATCTGTAAAGGATTGAAGACCGATATGGCACAGGATAAAAAGCAGGTGGAACAGATCACCGATATGGAGGTAGATTTCGCCCAGTGGTACACCGACGTGTGCAAGAAGGCGGAGCTCATCGACTACTCCTCCATCAAGGGCATGTTTATCTACCGTCCCTACGGCTACGCCATCTGGGAGAACATTCAGAAGGAGCTGGACGCCCGTTTCAAGGCCACCGGCCATGAGAACGTGTCCCTGCCCATGCTCATCCCCGAGAGCCTGCTCCAGAAGGAGAAGGACCACGTGGAGGGCTTTGCTCCCGAGTGCGCCTGGGTGACCATGGGCGGCAGTGAGAAGCTGGAGGAGCGCTACTGCATCCGCCCCACCAGTGAGACTCTGTTCTGCGAGCACTATAAGAACATCATCCACTCCTGGCGCGACCTGCCCAAGCTGTACAACCAGTGGTGCTCCGTGCTGCGGTGGGAGAAGACCTCCCGTCCCTTCCTGCGCCACCGTGAGTTCCTGTGGCAGGAGGGCCACACCATGCACGCCACCGAGGAGGAGGCCCGCGAGGAGACCAAGCGGATGCTCAACATCTATGCCGACTTCCTGGAGAACGTGCTGGCCATGCCCGTGGTCAAGGGCCGCAAGACCGACAAGGAGAAGTTCAACGGCGCTGAGGAGACCTACACCGTGGAGTGCATGATGCACGACAAGAAGGCCCTCCAGGCCGGCACCAGCCACTACTTCGGCGACGGCTTCGCCAAGGCCTTTGACATCACCTTCACCGGCAAGGACAACCAGCTCCACCACCCCCACCAGACCTCCTGGGGCGTGTCCACCCGTATGATCGGCGGCCTCATCATGACCCACGGCGACAACAACGGCCTGGTGCTGCCCCCCCGTATCGCCCCCATCCAGGTCATCATTATCCCTGTGGCCCAGCACAAGCCCGGCGTCATCGAGGCCAACCAGGCCGTCATGGACCGGCTGATCAAGGCCGGCTTCCGGGTGAAGATGGACGACTCCGACCAGTCCGCCGGCTGGAAGTTCGCCGAGTACGAGATGAAGGGTGTGCCCCTGCGTCTGGAGCTGGGCCCCAAGGATATCGAGAAGAACCAGTGCGTGCTGGCCCGCCGGGACAGCGGCGAGAAGAGCTTTGTCTCTCTGGACGGCATCGAGGAGACCGTGGCCGCCATGCTGGACTCCATCCACGACGGCCTGTATGCCCGCGCCAAGAAGAACCTGGAGGACAACACCTACGCCTGCTCCAGCCTGGAGGAAGTCCGGGAGAAGATGCAGGAGCGAGGCGGCTTCGCCAAGACCATGTGGTGCGGCGACGAGGCCTGCGAGATCCGCATGAAGGAGGAGGCCGGCGTCACCTCCCGGTGCATGCCCCTGGAGCAGGAGCACCTGGGCGACGTGTGCCCCATCTGCGGCAAGCCCGCCAAGCACATGATCTACTGGGGCGTGGCCTACTAATCCGCCCGCTTTCTACCGAGATAAAGATACCGCCCGTACCTGAAAAACAGGTACGGGCGGTTTTTTATGCTTTTTCCATTGTCTTTTCCCTGGGCTCCAGCCAGTGGCCGAAGAGGTAGTAGATCACAATGGCCACGGTGGTGACGGTCCAGGTGATGGGATAGCTGGCGGCCACCATGATCAGGGTGTGGTTCATGGGCACCACGAAGAAAATCCACGCCAATCGGAGCACGCATACGCCCAGCACCGAGATGATCATGGGCACCAGGGACTTTCCGGCGCCCCGGATGGCGCCGTTGAGCAGCTCGATGAGGATGTATGTGATGTAGGTGGGAGCCAGGAAGCGGACCAGCTCCACGCCGATGGGTATCACATCCGCATCCGGGCAGAAGAAGGCGACCAGAGGCTGGGCCCAGATAAACATGGCCGCGCTCATAGCCACCGTAAAGGCGGCTGTCATGGCGCTGGAGACCCGCACGCCCTTCTTGACCCGCTCGTACTGTCCTGCACCGTAGTTCTGTCCCACAAAGGTGGTGAGAGACTGGGCCATGGCGCTGAGGGTCATCCAGAAGAACACATCCAGCTTGCCGTAGGCGGTCCAGGCGGCCACGGCGTCGGTGCTGAAGGAGTTGATAGCGGCCTGGATAAACAGGTTGGAGGCGTTGTACATCACCGACTGGAGGGCAGTGGGCACGCCGATGACCATAATGCTCCGGATGGGTCCGGCGTGGAGCCGCATCTGTCTGGGGAAGAACTGGTAGGGCGTCATCTCCGCCCGCATCAGGGAGACCACCACCAGCACGGCGGAGAGCACCTGGGAGCACACCGTGGCGATGGCCACGCCTGCCACGTCCAGGTGGAAGCCCAGCACCAGCACCAGGTCCAGCACAATGTTGCACACCGACGCGGCGATGAGGAAGTAGAGCGGCCGCTTGAAATCGCCTACAGCCCGGAGCACGCCGGTTCCCATGTTGTACACCACGTTGGGGATCATGCCCAGGAAGTAGATTCTCAGGTACAGCTCCGCGCCGGGGAAGGCGTCCTCTCTGGTGCCCAGGGCCTCCAGGGCCCAGGGTGTGAGCAGAAAGCCCGCCACCGTGAAGAACGCGCCGATGATCAGGGAGAGGAGCATGGCGGTGTGGACGCCCTTGTGGAGGTCCTCCCAGCGCCGTGCACCGTAGTGCTGGGCGATGGCCACCACCGCGCCGCTGGCCAGGCCGGTGAAGATGCCCACTGTCAGGTTGACCAGCGCACCTGTGGAGCCCACAGCGGCCAGGGCCACCTTGCCCACAAAGCGGCTCACCACCAGGGTGTCTACCGTGTTATAGAGCTGCTGAAAAAAGGTACCGAACCAGAACGGGAAGAAAAAGGCCAGCAGATGCTTCCAGATCACGCCCTGGGTAATATCGCCGGAGGGACGCATCAGTCCCATGAGAACACCTCCTGAAAAACTTACACACTGCCCTACGATTCTACACGCTCCGTCTTTCCTTTACAAGTACGGCATGGAATAATTTTTTATCTGTCAGAGCAGCCAGAAAATAGAAGTTCAAAACCGTGTGAAAACAAGCGTGCGGCCACTTCCGGGCGAGATTCAGCGAGCCAGTAAAATGCCAAGGCAAAAAACCGTTTGTATTCGCCAAAAATAGTCGAAAAAGAACAAATGGGGGTTGCTTTTATGCGCTGAGTGTGCTATCCTCATGGGGCGGCTGGGAATCCCCAGCCAATTAATAGGAAAAAGGAGGAAAATCAGGTGGACCAATGCGGCCGAAGTACGAAAATGGGCAGTGATATTCATTTGCGGGTCCGGGCCGGCGCTGTCCGCCTGGGTTCCTCATTCTGACGAATCCCCCGCTGAATATCGCCGCAGAGGGCGGCTGGACGCTTTGTCCGGCGGCCCTGCTGCGGCTTTGTCCATTTGGTGACTTCCTTGCTGTCATCTCATCAAACAGGAGGAATATCCGATGGAAAAGAAGAACAATTTTGAGGTGCTCCGCGCCCTGCTGGAGCGCCGGGATTACCACGCCCTTCAGGCCATTCTGGCCGAGGAAAACGAGGTGGACATCGCCGAGTTCATGGAGGAGCTGACCAGCGAACAGGCCACGGTGGTGTTCCGCACCCTGCCCAAGGAGCTGGCGGCGGAGGTGTTCTCCAACCTGTCCCCCGAGAACCAGGAGGCCATTCTGGCCGCCGCCACCGACCAGGAGCTGTCCGCCATTGTGGAGGAGCTCTACGTGGACGACGCGGTGGACATGCTGGAGGAGCTGCCCGCCAACGTGGTCAAGCGGGTGCTGAAGAACGCCCGCCCCGAGACCCGCAAGCTCATCAACCAGTTCCTCAACTACCCTGAAAACTCGGTTGGCAGCATTATGACCGCCGAGTTCATGGACCTGAAGAAGTCCATGACTGTGGCTGAGGCCATCGCCCACATCCGCCGCACCGGCGAGGACTCCGAGAGCATCTACACCTGCTACGTCACCGACAACGCCCGCCGCTTGGAGGGCGTCATCACCGTGCGTGAGCTGCTCATCGCCAAGGACGAGCAGAAGGTGGAGGACCTGATGGAGACCGACGTCATCACCGCCGAGACCACCGAGGACCAGGAAGAGGCGGTCAGCCGGATGATGAAGTACGACTTCATCTCCATGCCCGTGGTGGACAAGGAGAACCGGCTAGTGGGCATTGTCACCGTCGATGACGGCATGGACGTCATGGAGGAGGAGGCCACCGAGGACTTTGAGAAGATGGCCGCCATGGCCCCCTCGGAGAAGCCCTACCTCAAGACCAGCGCCTTCACCCTGGCCAAGCACCGCATTGTGTGGCTGCTGGTGCTGATGATCTCGGGCATGATCACCGGCGGCATTCTGGGCCGGTACGAGGCCGCCTTTGCCGCCATGCCCCTGCTGGTCACCTTTATCCCCATGCTCACCGACACCGGCGGAAACGCCGGCAGCCAGAGCAGCACCCTCATCATCCGCGGTATGGCCGTGGGCGAAATCCAGCTCAAGGACTTTATGAAGGTGTTCTGGAAGGAGCTGCGGGTCAGCATCATGGTGGGCGCGGTGCTCAGCGCGGTCAACTTCGTCCGGCTCATCATCACCTACCCCGGCAACGAGATGATCGCCCTCACGGTGGCCCTGGCCCTCTTTGTCACCGTGCTGCTGGCCAAGACCGTGGGCGGTGTGCTGCCCATGGCCGCCAAGCTGTTCCACGCCGACCCCGCCATCATGGCCGCCCCCCTCATCACCACCATTGTGGACGCCATCTCCCTCATCGTCTACTTCAACATCGCCACCGCCCTGCTGCCCATCTGACAGGCGGAGCATATCACAGCCCCGGAGACGCCCTATAAAACGGCGGTCTCCGGGGCTGAATTCGTCTGAATCCCCGCTTGAGGACTTGTATTTTGGCCTGTGATACTATATAATACTAGGGCTAAAATACCGAAAGAGGGTTTTTAACCGATGAAATTGGGTATCGGCGTTCAGACACCGGATTCTATATCTCCATACCTCCCCACAAACGCCGCTAAAGCCTGATATAGCGCGGTTTTACGCAAAACCAACCAAATTATAACTTCATATTTCTCTATGCAGTCCCACGCGGAAATGGCGTAAAAATGGCGTAGAGGAATCGGCTGATTTGCAGATGGAGAAGAGCACTACTACTTTGAGAAAACACAAAGATGAGCACGGCCTATACAAACGGGCCGTGCTCATCTTTTCATACGGTCAGATGGTTCCGTGCTTACTTGTCATCGCTATTGGCGGGATTCTGACGAAAATCTTCCTGAACGCCTTCGTTCAGATCAAAGCACATGGTTTTCGCGTCAGCAACCCAGAAACCGCGAACGCGGTACCGCTTGCCCGGAACCCAATCCTCGCCCGTGGCGGCGCGGAGCGGTTCCAGCAAATTCTTGCTGGAAATTGTCACAACGCCCTTCTGTTCGCCCCGCGGCTTGGAGAACTTAAAGCCCTTCGGTTCGTTGCTCTTGCACATACGGATTGCAAACACCTTTGCCTTGGCATCCAGCAGGCACAGCACATAGGCGGGATAACCCAGATCCTCCAGCACCTTCTTGCTGAAGGTGACACCGCTCTGGTTGAGGTACATATCCGGGTAAGCGTTGATGTTGGAGTCAATCGTTTCAAAATTCAGAGAAGAAAAATCAAAATTCATTGTAAAAATCCTTTCATTTCGTGTTATCCTGTGTGTCATCGACAATTTTCATAAATTCCTGCCGTTCAGCAGGAGACCACCGGGAATCCAGAATCAAATACCCTTTGAACAGGCCATCTTTGACGCGGTGAGCGACAAAGCGGTTGCTCAGGAAACGCAGTTTCGCCTTATGGGGTGAAGTGTGCCGCTCAGACAACAGCTTTTGTACTTTCAGCCAGTCCTCTTTTTTGATAATAGCTGTATGGTGATTTTCCTTGAAGTACATATTCAGGTCTGTATTTTTCACAGACTTGTGGGTGCGGAAATCCTTGGTATAGGTTTTCTGCATCAAGGCATCACCACAGTATTTTTCGTTTCGGAGGATGCTGCGGACGGTACCGGCAGACCAGCTATCATTGCCCATAGGGGATTTAATCCCCTGTTCTGTCAGTGCAGCAGCAATCTCTGACGGCATTGCGCCTTCCAAGCAGCTTTCGTAGATGTACTCAACGATCCGTGCTTCGGTCGGCTCAATCACCAGACGGCCGAAGTGGTCGCGGTAGAAGCCCAGCGTATTCTGTACAGAGAATTTGTAAATTCCCTCGGCCATTCGCCAACGAATCCCCGCTTTGATGGCCTCGCTTTTTTGCTGGGATTCCATTTCGGCAAGTGCGGACAGAAGTACGATCAGCAGATTGTTTTTTCCATCGCCCGTGTAGGTGATGTGCTCCGTCTCAAATTCCACCGAGACAGGAGGATTCAGCGCAGAAAGAACATTCAGGTTATCCAGTATGTCTACAATATTCCGGCCAAAGCGGCTGATGCTCTTGGTAAGGATCAGATCAATTTTCCCGTCCACTGCATCGGCAATCATTTTTTGAAAACCAAGGCGCTTTTTGACGGTCGTGGCGCTGATGCCCTCGTCCTGATAGATTTCCACCAGCTCCCAGTCGGGATTTCCTTCAATCCGCTGGGTAAAATGACGGACCTGCATATCAAAACTGCCAACCTGTTCTTCTTCCTGTGTGCTGACGCGGCAATACGCCGCAACACGGAGTTTTGGGCGCTCTTGCTGCACTTCCTGCAACTTTTTTGGTGGAATCACTATCACGCCGTTGCTGCGCTGATTTTCCGCAATCTCGTCCTGCATGAGCTTCCGCCGCTGCTCCCTGCGCTCGGCACGGCTGCTATACTGACGGGCCGATTCTATCTTCTTGGGGGTCAAGCGGTTTTGCCATATCCTGCCTCCATCGAATTTACAGCCTTTTTCCCGTGCTGCATGGGTATGCCACCTCCTTTGCGCAAATTTGTCTTTTCATCTGTATCGCCTCCCTGTGCGTTTATTTATGACAACCCCTGCGGGACGAATCCTCACAGGGTAGTCACCATAAGAAAAAGGCAGCAGATTTCTCTGCTGCCCATCAGAAAATATAAGTATAAGATGCGGTTATTAACTTGTTATAGGGCTTCAACTGTCTCCAAAAACTGCCCCATGCTCACCGCTCCGTGCGGCAGATTTTCCTCGTCCCGGAACACCATGTAATAGCGGTATTGGTTCCCCGCAGCATTTCGCCATGCCGCGCCCAGATCGATCTTCTCGCGGCTGTCATCGTTTTTTAGGTGCTCGCCCTTGGTTTCGGCAAGGATGATTTTGCCGCTCTGCGTCATAACCATAATATCTGGGTAGTGGTTGAAGTACCCGTTGATGGCAAATCCATGCCGGGCGATATTCCGGTGCCACCACAGCACATTGGGAATAGCCGTCAGCCGCTTCACCAAATCCTGCTCCAGTGCGTTCATGTCCTCCTCGGCTTCATAGAGCGATTTCCCGTAAATCGCCGTGCTGCTCGTGGGATGGATTGCCGACGGTAAGCAGTAGTGGGGTTCGCACACGATTTTGCCTCGGTCAAGCCATGTGAAGAAAGTCTCCTTGTAGTGCTGCTCCAAAAGGCTCTCGATTTTGACGCGAATTTTTGCGGCGAAGCCCAGCGGAGCTTTTTCCATAGCGGCAAGCTGTTCCCGATCCATTCCATCCACAATAAGATTGACATAGGCGCGCAAGTCGCCCCCATCCACCATATTCAGCTTGTCCAACTGGCGGATCATCATGTCCTTGCACTGGCGCACGCGGCTTTCCGGGGGCAAGCTGCTGAAATACTCCTTGAAATACCGCTGGTCGGCAGCTTCCATCTGGTAAGCCCTCGGCACACTGCGGCCAGTTTCCACATCGACTTTGACGATCTCATCGTCCGCTGCGGCAAAATCAATATCGTATGCCTTGCCTTTCAGGGTGAAGCCGTCTGCAAGCATTTCCTTGCTCAACAGCACCTTGTCCCCATCGGTAAACAGGGATTGCGGAATCACCTGGAAAAACTGCGGGATCAGCAGCCCATCCGCGCTCTCCCGATACTGGGGAATCATACGGAATGTATTCACCTTGTCTCGCACCTCCCACGGCAGAGCGGCGGCAAACGGGTCGTTGTCCGCGCCCTGCACTGCCAGATTGTATGCGTCTCCCGCCTGCTGGGCCTCGGCAAGCATACTGTCCGCTTTCGGGGCGGATTCCGGCGAATTTTCGCTCTCTCTGCGCCGTTGCAGCTCTGCCCCGATGGATTTCCCGTCCAGCTCGGCAAAATCCTCCTTTGGGGCTTCTGGCTCAATAATCGGAAGCTGTTCCGGAACAGGAGCGGGTTTAACCGGTTCTACCGGCTCGGCGAGGCGGTAATCCCTGTCGCTGAATCCGGCGCTGTTCAGTCCTCGGATGATCTGCTGCACTGTATCGTTGAAATCGTTGGAGGAAGTCAGCACATAGGACATATTCAAGGACTTTGCCCTGTGCTCGGCGGTGTAGGGCAGGCGCAGAATACGCCCTAAAATCTGCTCCACATCCACCTGACTGGTTTTGTTGGCAAGGGAAGCCAGAATATAGGCGAACGGGCAGTCCCAGCCCTCTTTCAGCGCGTTTACGGTGATGATGTACCGCACCGGGCAATCTGGGGACAGCAAATCCACATTTTTCAGCTCGTTTACATCGGCGGTGCGGATGGCAATGTGTTCGGCGGGAATCCCGGTGTTCACCAGCTCCGCCCGCAGCTTTTCAAAAGTAGTCGCATCCTCCTTGCCCTTTGGCTGAGCTTGAAACAAAGCGATAGGGCGGATATACTTTCCGCCGTTCTGATATTCTGTGGAGGCGATTTCTTCCAGCTTGTCCCGTAGGTCAATCGTATCCATCAATACTTCGGCCTGACTGTCCCGGTTGTAGACAATTACCGGCAGCTTTACCATGTGCTCCGCCTTGAGCTGCACCGCGTCCACATAGGAGATGATATTGCTGCGCTTTTTGGGCGTGGCGGTCAAATCCAGCACAAAGCAGGGGTTGAAATTGGCGAGCATCTCAATGCTCAGCTCCGACCGGGCGTGGTGACTCTCGTCCACGACCACCAGCGGGTTGAGTTGGTTTATGACCTGGAACAGCGCCGTCTCGTCTGCCTTTTCGATGGGATTTTCTGGCGCGCCCAGCACCTTGGCAAAGGCGGCAAGATTGCTGTTTTCCTGATAGGCTTTCAAGCCCTCCTTGCCCCGTCCGCGGAAGGAATCATAGGATAGCACCATAATGGAGAGCTGTTCGGTAACGGCGGTGGGGTTGAAGTTCTGCCCGTTCAAAAGCTCCTGTTTGGTGTAGACCTCCACGCGCCCGCCGAAATCCACATCAATCTTCTGGCGGTAAGGGTGGCGCGGGTCTTTCAGGGCTTTGACCGTCTGCGTCAAAATTGCATCGGACGGAACCAGCCACACCATCGCTTTTGTCTTGGTGAACGGCAGCGCGTCAAACACAGGCCGGACAGCGTTGCAGGCGAGAAAGGTTTTCCCGCCGCCGGTGGGCACTTTGAAGCAGAGGTTAGGAACGCCGGGCAATACATCCTGATAGATGCCCAGCGTGGGCGCGCCCTTCTCCTGCCAAAAGAGGCGGAAGGAGGCGATATAATCCTTGGTTTCGCCCAGCAATTCCAGATAGCGGTTCAAATCGGCGATGACCTGCCGCTGATAGGTTTTCAGTTCCATGTATGTCGCCTCCTTACAAGCGGCTGATGTCGCGGGGAATTTTCTTGAAAACAATCCCCATCTGCGACAGTTTGCTGTCATCGATGGAGCAGCGGTCGGCGTAAATCACGGTGCCGCCTGCTTTTTCGGTGACGGTAGCCAAGAAATCATAGTCCAACACCGTGATCCGCTGCGGTTCGTAGTAGAAGTAATAGCCGGTGTCGTTGTGCTTACCGAGGTAATAGGGATTGTCCCCAGCGGCGGGCGTGTAGGGCGTTTTGGTCTCCATGAACCAGATGTACTCCCGGATCTTTTCAGGCTCAACGGCTTCGTTCAGGTTTTCGCCGATGAGCAGCGGCTCGCCCAGCTCGTAGTAGCTGAAACTGCCGCCGGTGCCCTCCACTGCGCTCTTACCCTCGCCGTAGCCTCGGATGACCCGGCGTACCCGCTCGGCGGTGATGCTGTCGGCGTAGTCCATCATTTCCACCAGAATGAATTTGCGGTTGCCGCCGTCCGCCTTGTTCATGTTGAGGACGGCGTGGGCGGTGGTGCCGGAACCGGCGAAGGAGTCGAGAACAATATCAGTATCTTTCGTTATTGCTTGAATGACGCCTTCAATTAAAGAAACCGACTTGGGATAATCAAATTTTTTGGGAGATTCCGGGAAAATTTCTTTGAGTGCTTGCGTGCCGTTTACGGTAAAAAAGGACTTTTCTGCCCATATCGTAGGTACTTGACCGCCTACCGTCTGATTATCTCCAAAAAGCAGAGTAGGGACACCTTCTTCATGTCCTAAAACTTCCAGCTCACCACTTTCTATCTTTTTGATAACACCGCTCGGCAAGTATTGAACACTAAACTTGTTCTGGTTGTTTCCACTCTTATTTTTTGAAATTTTTATATATCCTTTTTCCCAGTCGCTTTGCAAGCGTTCCGGTATTTGTCGCCAAACGCATTGTTTCCCCTTTGCAGTTACAGGCCATACAGCAACAGTTCCTTGCGGGGCAACAGAATAATCATAGGGAAAATCAACCTTTTCTCCGGTATATGTACCATCGTTAATTTGGTCCTGCAACGATTTTCCTACACCTACAAGCACGCCGTGTTCATTTATAAAAATTGGATATGTTTGGTTCGGACGCTGTGTCTTATCGAAAGTACTTAATGTAAGCCCTTCAAATGGGGTTCGATTATTGCCTCCACAAAAATCAAGCGCATTTGCATGAAAATCCATAGGTACAACGAAAATCAAGTACTCATGGACATAGTTAAAACCACCCGATGGCTTGCCCCCAGAAGTCTGAACCGTGATGGTAACGATCTGTTTTGATCCAAAAATCTCTCGCAACAAATTGACAAGATTATTCAGTTCATGGTAACCGATGCTTATAATTAAACATCCATCCTCTGCCAGCAACTTTTGCAGCAGTTTCAGCCGGGGGTACATCATGCACAGCCACTTGTCGTGGCGGGAGAGGTCCTCGCCCTCTTTGCCTACCACTTCGCCCAGCCATTTTCTGATTTTCGGGTCGTTTACATTGTCGTTGTATACCCAGCCCTCGTTGCCGGTGTTATAAGGAGGATCAATGTAGATGCACTTCACCCGGCCCTCATACCGGGGCAGCAGGGCCTTCAGCGCGTCCAGATTATCCCCGTGGATGATCATGTTCTCACTGCCGTTGTCCCCGGCGTGCTGGCCGTTTTCGTCAAAGCTGTATTGCCGGTCAAGCACCCGGAACGGCACTTCCTGATGGTGGTTGATGACCTTCTCTTTTCCAATCCATTCCAATGTTGGCATGGGTCGTTCCTCCCTATTGCTGCTATCGCAAAAGACCTTTCCCGTATCGGGAGGGCCGTATTTTGTCCAATTGAACCCACGCTGAGGTGTGGGAACCTTAATTTCGAGTCCGGGCCGCTGTCAGGCGACCAGTGTTTTCAGCACATCCATGATCTGGCTGTACTCAATGTGGGCGGCATAGGCAAACTGCTTGCGGTATTTCTCCCACATAGCCTTGAGTTCCCGGCTGCTCTCGATGTTGTGCAAAATGGCGGACACATCCGCAATCTGACGAGCTGTGCCGCGATGGGTTGCGGTGGCGTTTAACGCTTCGACAAACACAGCCTTATCAAATTTCTGCGTGGTCGCCAGAATATACGCATCGTAAAAATCTCTAGGTCGGGTATTGAACACGCCACGCCGCAGAATGGTTTCCACCTTCTCCGCCATGACAGTTTCGATGTTGTATGCCCACAGCTCGTAGGATTTTTCATCATCGAAAATTTCTGAAAACTGGTACTGCACCGCATGAGGCGTGATAGCGTCCCCAGTGGACACATCGATGCTCAGCGGAGTAATCAGCGTGTCAAAATGGGCGTTCAGCATTACACGGTAGCCGCCGTAAATATCATCCTCCCGGATGGGCGAGATTTTACCAACCTCAAAGGTCACGCCGTCATCAAAGGGCACGGCGGCCACCTGCTCCAATGCGCTGCGGATGGCCTCCGGGGTCAGAGGCAGGTTTTTCAGCGTAGTGTCCAAATCCATCGTCGCCCGGTTGTCCAGCCCTACGATGGCCGCTACCAGCATTCCGCCTTTCAGCACAAACTTGTCTTTATATGTGGAGGCCGCAAGGCGGACAAGAAGCCGCTCGAACATATAGTTCTGCAAAATGACCTGTGCCGGGATATTTTTTTGCTTGGCGATGTTGCGGATTTTCGCTTTCAGGCTCATGGCATTGCTCACAGTAGCACCTCCAAATATTGGCGCAGTACGCCCGATACCCGCATCTGACGGGCGTACTCATCCAGCCGGTTCAAGTCCTTCTTCGGGCTGGCGGCGTACTGTTTCAGCGCCGATAAAAATGTCTCTGTCCCGATCTTGTTGCGGCTGCGGATCACATCACAGATGGTGCGCTCCAAATCGTAGCAGGGAACAGGATTCCCGGCGGGGGTTTGCAGCATTGTTTTGCCCAGCTCAAACAGCTCCGGTTTGATGTAGTACACCTTGCACTCCGCTTTGATGGCCGCAGACGGGATGCAGCCGGAGGGCGCGGTTACGGTGTGCTCAAAGGGTGTCCGGTCGGAAATCCCGTGAAGAAACAGCGCCGTTTCATGGGAAAAAATAATCTTTCCCGACCGGCGGCTAATGGACAGCAACTCGTCCTGCATATCTTCCGGGAGCACATACTGCCCCTTGACAATACGGTGAATCTTTTCCGCCTTGCACAGCTTATAGAGCATTGCTTTGGAAATGCCGCGCTGCGCCGCTGTTTTCGTTTCGATAATGCCGCCGTTTTTATTTGCAATCGCAGCAAGTTCTGTCATATAGTCCATCCGCTCACCTCGCAGCAACAATCTGATAATAGTATATCTAAAATCACGATGATAGTCAACATCTGCATTGACAACATGGAGATAAAATCAGAGTTGATATTATGATGCAAGTCAATTTTTCTTGCGAATTAGTAGGGGTTTGGGTGCTCCCAACAAGAACAAATGAGCAGACTGGCAGACAGGCCGGAACGCTCATTTCGCCGCTGTGTACGGACAGCGGCTGTGCTTGCTATTCTCTAAAATCTCATATCCGCAGAACATGATGCTTCCGCTTTTTCCAAAGCCGGGAGCATTTTATTTTCACTTTTTTCAGGCAGACCCCTGTTTTTCTCGGAGAAATTGCCCGTTGTAAATTGAGAGGGATTGCTTTATGGCGTGAAAAATTTTATTCCTGCCGTACCCGCTAATCGGCGAAAAGAATGTCCGTTGTAAAGTGAGAGAGAAATTTTTTCTGAGCAGGTACCAAGTTTTTGTCCGAAACTGTCCGTTGAAATATGAGAGGGAATATTTTTCAGGTGTCCCCCCAATCCGCAAAAAATTGTCCGTTGTAGTTTGAGGAGGCGAATATCCAATGGCTGAACGCACAAGACCGATCCGCATCGAGTTCTGCGTCACCGAGCAGGAGCGGCGGCTCATCCAAAACAAGATGGCGCAGCTCGGCACCAGGAACATGGGTGCATATCTCCGCAAGATGGCGATTGACGGTTACATCATCAAGGTGGATTACACCCAGCAGAAGAAACTGGCCGCAGCCGTCAGCCGGGCTGCCAGCAATATCAACCAGATTTGCCGCCGCATCAACAGCACCGGGCATTTCTATGCTGAGGATGTTGCGGAACTGAAAGAACGACAAGCCGAGATTTGGTCGCTGCTCAAAGAGACCCAGCGAAAGGAATTATAACCACAGGAGGCCGCTATGCCGCGTATGAGTAAAAAACGAAAAGAAGAATGGGCGTTCTTCCTGAATGACCGTGGACGCATCGCCTATAACGCCTTGTGCCGCAGGTGTGTCCACGACTGCAAACAAAGTTTCCGTGCTGCGGTGATCGTCTGTCCGCATTACCACTCCAAACGATCCAACCGCCCGCCTTAATTGCCCTGCGCCGGAGAAAGGAAGTGATGTACCATCTACTACAAAACCGATACCCCGCTGCCGCCTTTCGTGCCGTTGCCCCGGTTTATCCTTCGGGGAGAATACTCGATCAATGCCAAACTGCTCTATGCCCTGCTGCTGGGGCGCACACAGCTCTCCCAGAAATCCGGCTGGGTGTCGGAGGATGGGGATGTCTATGTGATCTATACAATCCGGCAGATAGCGAATGACCTGAACCGGAGCGAGCGAACGGTCAAGGCTGCATTGGCCGAGTTGGAGAATGCGGGACTAATTATCCGCGTCCGGCAGGGCTGGAACCGGGCAAACCGTATTTTCCTGCAACTGCCCGATGAGGTGCAGCTTTCTTCCCGTCCAGAGGGCAAGTTCTGCCCAATGAATGGGCTGGAATCTTCCCCTTGTATGGGGCAAAATTTGCCCATAAGTAAGAAAGAGAAGAAGAAAACAGATTCCAGTCAGAATAACAGGAGGGAGAACGCCCGCCGCTGTTTTGGGCAGTATCAGAATGTTTTTCTTTTGGACAGTGAACTGGCTGAACTGCAATCGACATATCCAGACCAGTATGAGGACTACATCAACCGACTGTCGGCCTATATGGCATCCAGCGGAAAGCACTATGCCAACCATTACGCTACAATCCGCAAGTGGCTGGACGAGGACAGCAAACCGAAGCCCGGTAAAAATTACGACTATACAAAGACCTATGAGGAAGGAGAATGTCTGTGAATGTGAACCCGATTATGGCTGCAATCGTTGAGGCAGCAGAGACCCTAAACACCGCCCCGGATGATTACATCAACCCGGATGACGGGCTGAAATACTGCGGCAAGTGCCACACGCCCAAAGAAGCCTATTTCCCCGAACAGTACCGCAAAAACGGGTTGGACAAGCATCCGGTTGCCTGTAAATGCGCGGTTGAGGAACGGGCGCCGCGCGAAGCAGAACAGCGGGAGCTGGAACGGCTGAACCGGATTGCCATGCTCCGCTCCGAAGCGTTCCGGGACATTCCCGCCGCCGGATGGCGGTTTGAAAGCGCGGAAGTGATGACCCCACAGCTTGTTAAAGCAAGAAGATATTCCGAAAACTGGGATTCTTTCCGCCAAGATGGAACCGGGCTGCTTCTGTTCGGCAATGTGGGCACCGGAAAATCCTATGCAGCAGGCTGCATCGCCAACGCCCTGATAGAGAAAATGGTTTCCGTCCTGTTTGTCGGGCTATCCGATGTGGTGAACCGTATGCAGGGCAACTTTGGCGTGGATCGGGATGCCTACCTGAAAATGCTGATGCGCCCGGAGCTGCTGATTTTGGATGACCTGGGCGCGGAACGGAATACCAGCTTCGGCAGGGAGCGCGTGTTTGATGTGGTCAACAAACGGCTGCTGACCGGCAAACCGATGATTGTCACCACCAACATCCCACTCTCCGTGATGCAGAAAGCTGCCGATTTGGATGAGCGCCGTATCTATGACAGGGTTTTGGAGATCTGCGTCCCCATACAGTTTAACGGCGAGAATTTCCGAAAGGGCAACGCTGTGGAAAATGTGAAGCGGGCGGCGAAAATTCTAAATCAGACAAATTAACGAACTATTATTCTACGAAAGGGGCAATCACATGGATAATTCCATCGGCAAGGTGCCGATCCATCTGAAAATGACACTCACGGCAAAGGAAGTCGCTGAGTACAGCAATATCGGAATCAATAAAATCGACAGTATGCTGCGTTCTCCAAACTGCCCGTTCGTGCTTTTTGTGGGCAGCAAAAAATTGGTGAAGCGCAAGGAGTTTGAACAGTACATCAGTCAGGCGCTCGTGATCTGACATTGCATTTGAAAAATTCGCGGAGAAGCCTTGAGGAAAAGAGCACCATGCGCTATACTATATAGTGTAGTAGTATGCTCTTTTCTTCTCTGCGGGAAAGGAGCTCGTCCATGGGAAAGAATCTCAAGGGAAAAGACTGCGGTAAGGGTATCTACCAAAGAAAGGACGGATTGTATAGCGCACGATTTGTTGATAGAGCCGGGAAGCGGCATGAGAAGTATTTTCAGACGCTGCCCGAGGCGCGAAACTGGATTGAGGACGCAAAGTACGCCGATAAGCACGATGATGTATTTGTGGCTACCGATACGACGGTTGATGAGTGGTTCAATTTCTGGATTGAAAATATTGTCGGGGATCTGGCACCCAACACGCTCAGAAATTACCGGGAACGCTATGTCCGCAATATTCAGCCGGTAATGGGGAAAATGCTGATCGCCAATGTAAAACCGATGCACTGCAAAAAGGTGTTCATCCAGATGGATGCGGATTACGCAGGTTCCACCATTCGTCAGGCATACATCACGATGGGGACAATGTTTAAGGCTGCGAAGATGAACGACCTGATTGCAAAGCACCCCATGGATGGCGTTCAGTTTTCAAAGCCCGTTCGCGCTGTGGATGATATTCACTATCTGACGCGGGAGGAACAGCGCCTCTTTCTCGAAACAGCACGGCGCTCCCACAATTACAACCAGTATGCGCTCATCCTCGAAACGGGATTGCGTACCGGGGAAATGATTGGCTTAACATGGGATGCCATCGACTTTGAGCGGCGGACGCTTACGGTGAACAAGACCTTGGAATTTCGTCACGCGCAGAAAGTTTGGCGTGCCGGTCCTCCCAAAACGCAGCAAAGCTATCGCACCATTCCTTTGACGGATAAAGCGTATGACATTCTGAAAGAGGTATGGGATAGCCGGAGCGGCAGAAAAGAATCCCCGCTGCTGTCGCAAACACTGGAATATATGGACAGGCGCACCGGCGTTACTTCCCGGCTTGTGATGCGTGATCTGGTCTTTATCAACTGGCGCACAGGGGAACCGGCAAAAAACAGTTCCTATGATACCCACCTCTATAAGCTTTGCGATGAAGCGGGGATCAACCGCTTTTGTATGCACGCGCTGCGCCACACCTATGCAACCCGTGCGATTGAAAGCGGAATGCAGCCGAAAGTGCTGCAAAAGCTGCTGGGACACGCCAGCATCAAAACCACAATGGATCGGTATGTCCATGTGACCGATGAAACGCTGGATCAGGCGGTCAAGCAATTTCAGCTCAGCAGCGTATGTTGATATAACCCAATACAAGTCGATGCGTAAATGGCGTAAAAATGGCGTAGCCGCCAAAACGCCAAAGTGCGAAAAACCTTGTAAATACAGCATTTTTTAAGGAGATGTAGAGATATATGAAATTAGGAATCGTGGGTCTGCCCAACGTGGGCAAGAGCACCCTGTTTAACGCCATTACCAACGCCGGCGCCGAGAGCGCCAACTACCCCTTCTGCACCATCGACCCCAACGTGGGCGTGGTGGCCGTGCCCGACAGCCGGCTGGACTGGCTCTCCGAGTTCTATCAGCCCAAGAAGACCACCCCCGCTGTGGTGGAGTTCGTGGACATCGCCGGTCTGGTAAAGGGCGCCAGTCAGGGCCAGGGCCTGGGCAACAAGTTCCTGGCCAACATCCGTGAGTGCGACGCCATTGTCCACGTGGTCCGCTGCTTTGACGACGAGAACATCATGCACGTGGTGGCCGACACCAGCACCAACGTACCCGTGGACCCCGCCGGCGACATCGGCGTCATCGACATCGAGCTGATCATGGCCGACGTGGAGATGGTGGAGCGGCGCATTGACCGTGCCCAGAAGGCCGCCAAGGGCGACAAGAAGTATCTCCACGAGGTGGAGGTGTTCTCTGCGCTGAAGGACTGGCTCAACGACGGCAACTCCGCCCGCTCCTTTGAGTGCGACGAGGACGACGCCGAGCTTATCGCCACCTCCGAGCTGCTGAGCCTGAAGCCCATCATCTACGCCGCCAACCTGGACGAGGAGGGCTTTGCCGACTGCCAGAGCAACGCCTACTACAAGCTGGTGGAGGAGCTGGCCGCCAAGGAGGGCGCTCAGGTGATTCCCGTGTGCGCTAAGCTGGAGGCCGAGATTGCCGAGCTGGACGCCGATGAGAAGAAGATGTTCCTGGATGACCTGGGCATTGCCGAGTCCGGCCTGGACCGGCTCATCAAGGCCAGCTACACCCTGCTGGGCCTCATCTCCTTCCTCACCTCCGGCGAGGACGAGTGCCGCGCCTGGACCATCCGCAAGGGTACCAAGGCCCCCCAGGCCGCCGGTAAGATCCACACCGACTTTGAGCGGGGCTTTATCCGCGCCGAGGTGGTGTCCTTTGAGGACCTGAAGAACTGCGGCTCCATGGCCGCCGCCAAGGAAAAGGGTCTTGTCCGCTCCGAGGGCAAAGAGTACGTGATGAAAGATGGCGACATTGTCCTCTTCCGCTTCAACGTATAACTCAGAACAATAAAAACTCCGGCGTGTCTCAAAAACGAGACACGCCGGAGTTTTTTGTTTTTATCCCTTCAGCTTTCCCAGCAGGCGCCCCAGCAGACCGGGACGCCGCTCCTGGGCGGCGGGGGCGGCCTGGGTGGAGCTGGCCTCCTGGAGGGCCTCCGCCATCAGGGTGGCCTGGGCATCCAGGGCGGGCGCTCCCTCCGGACGGCCCACGGGGGCATAGGTGCCGTCCACGCAGAGGTTGCGGGCCTTCACATTGTCGGCGCAGAACAGCTCCACATAGTGCTTAATCTGCCGCCGGACCGCGGGGTCAATGACCGGGCAGGCGATCTCCACCCTCCGCTGGGTGTTGCGGGTCATCAGGTCGGCAGAGCCGATGTAGAGCTTGGTCTCCTCCCCCACGCCGAAGGCGTAGATGCGGGGGTGCTCCAGGAACCGGCCCACAATGGAGAACACCCGGATATGGTCGGTAAGGCCGGGCACACCCGGCCGCAGACAGCAGATGCCCCGGACGTTCATGGTGACGGGCACCCCAGCCTGGCTGGCCTGGGCCAGCTTGTCGATGAGGTGGCGGTCAGTGACCGAGTTGACCTTGATGAAGATGCGGGCAGGCTTGCCCTGCCGTGCCTTTTCAATCTCCCCGTCAATCATGGACATGAGCTTGGGCTTGAGCCCGTAGGGCGCCACCAGCAGCTGCTGGTAATCTCCCTCCAGATTGGAGGTGGACATGTTCTGGAAGAAGGCGGCCGCGTCGGCGCCGATAGCCGGACTGGCCGTCATAAGGCAGAAATCGGTGTACAGCTTGGCGGTCTTTTCGTTGTAGTTGCCCGTTCCGATCTGGGTGATGTACTGGATGCGGGTCTTGTCCCGCCGGGTAATGAGGCAGATCTTGGAGTGGACCTTGTAGTGCTCAAAGCCGTAGAGGATGGTGCAGCCCGCCTCCTCCAGCCGCTCAGCCCAGGCGATGTTGTTCTGCTCGTCAAAGCGGGCCCGCAGCTCCATGAGCACGGTGACGTCCTTGCCGTTCTCCGCCGCTGCCGCCAGATACTCCACCAGCTTGGCGGTGGAGGCCAGGCGGTAGATGGTGATCTTAATGGCCAGGACGGATGGGTCGTTGGCGGCCTCCTTCACCAGATGGAGGAAGGGGTCCATGGAGTGGAAGGGGTAGAAGAGCAGGGCATCCCGGCGGAGAATCTGGGGGATCATCTTCTCGTTCCGGTTGAGGCCGGCAGGCCACTGGGGGACATACTTGGTGTAGCACAGGGCGGCGGCGCTCTCCGGGGGCAGCTTGCCCTCCAGGGCGTACACATACCCCATGGCCAGAGGCGCCTTGGAGAAGAACACATGCTCCCTGGGCAGCTCCAGCCGCTGGCACAGATAGCTCAGCAGCTCCTCGGAGGGATGCCCCTGAACCTCCAGCCGCACGGGGGCCAGACGGGCCCGCTTCTTGAGCACCTTCTGCATGTGCTCCCGGAAGTCCTCCATGACGTCGTAGTCCTCGTCCTCCGGGCTGATGTCGGCGTTGCGGGTGACCGAGATGACATGCTTCTCCTCCACCTGATAGGTGTCAAAGAGGGAGTCGGCATAGGTCAGGACAATCTGCTCGGTGAGCAGGTACCGCAGCCCCCGCTCCTCCAGCCGGAGGAAGGTGGGCAGCGCCTTGGGAATGGAGATCAGGCCGAACTTCCGCTCCCCGTCCCGGCGGAGGGAGAGGACGATATTCAGGCTCTTGGAGGGCAGATGGGGGAACGGATGGTGGCTATCCATCACCATAGGCGAGAGCACCGGCTGCACATAGTCCTTAAACCAGCGCTCCACCTGCTTGCGCTCCTTGCCGTCCAGCTCCTCCGGCTTGAGGGCGCAGATGTTGCAGGCCCGCAGCCGCTTTTCCAGCTGGGAGACAATCTTGTCCCGCTGCTTGTACAGGGCGGGTACCGCCTTGCAGATGGCCTGAAGCTGCTCGGCAGGAGTCAGGCCGCTGCGGCTGTCCACATAGTCCTGCTTGGACAGGGTCATGTCGTAGATGGAGCCTACCCGGATCATGAAGAACTCGTCCAGGTTGCTGGTGAAGATGGCGGCGAATTTCAGCCGCTCAAACAGGGGGACGTTCTCGTCCCTGGCCTCCTCCAGCACCCGCTCGTTGAACCGCAGCCAGGAGAGCTCCCGCTCCTGGGTGTAGCGGGTGTCTACCGTTTTACTCATGTCCGTTCACTCCCATCACCCGCTGGAGCAGATAGCCCTCCCGCACACCGCAGGTGCTCACCAGCACCGTCTCCACCTCATAGCTCTTGAGCACCGCGTTGAGAATGGCCAGACCGGGCAGGATGGTGTGGACACGGTCGGGGACCGTGCGGAGAATCTGCCGCAGGGTGGCCTGGTCGCCCTTCTTCAGGTCCTTGTACAGGGCGCGGATCTCCTCAGCGGGGATGGTGCGGTTGCTCTGGTCAGCGCCGGACAGGTCGTTGCACAGCTTGGCCGCCGCACGGATGGTACCGCCCACGCCGGTGAGATGGGCGCTGCGCACGCCGGCGGTCTTGGCCCGCTCCAGTTCGGCCTCCACCTGGTCCCGCATGGCGTGGCGCTCATCCCGGGTGGGGAACAGCCCGGAGACATGCTTTGTAAACAGGGACAGAGAGCCCATGGGCAGGCTGCACTCAGAAGTAATGCTGCCCTTTTCATAGGACACCAGCTCGGTGGAGCCGCCGCCGATATCGGCCAACAGGCCGGTGGCGGGTGCGCCGCCGCCCACGGTGGCGCCCAGGAAGGAGAAGGTGGCCTCATCCGAGCCGGAGACTACCTCCACCGTCATGCCGGTGACGGCGCGGATGGTGTCCAGCGCGTCCTCCGTGTTGACAATATTCCGCAGGGAGGCGGTGGCGAACACATGGATATCCCGGATATCGAAATTCTCCAGCAGCGACTTGAAGCCGGCCAGCACCTGGCAGGCCACCAGGATGCCCCGGTCGGACAGCACACCGTCCTTGATATAGCCGGCCAGTCCGGCCATCTCCTTTTTATTCATCAGCAGCTTGAACTGCCGACCCTCCCACTGGTAAATGGAAAGCCGAATGGTATTGGAGCCAAGATCAACAATTCCGCATTTCATTTCCCTGACACCTCACAATGAACAGATATATTCAATTTAGTTTACGCGATTTTCCATCGGTTATCAATGGGATTTACGCAAGATTTACAATCTCCCCGCAAAAGGGCGCAAAACAGGCCGCAACTTCATATCGTCCGGTTTGGGCGCATATATATGCCTCAGAAACAAGCAGGGAGTGTTGCTGTTTGAAGGGGAACATCGAGGAGCGCGCCTGTCAGCTGGCGCTTTACATTATAGAGAACAGAGCCACGGTGCGCGGCGCCGCCCGGAAGTTCGGCATCAGCAAATCTACGGTACATATGGAAGTAATAAATTAGAACGGTTAATATGGGCGATACGGTAAGTGCCCATATAGGCAAGCAGGCGGCATAGATCAGCACCGAGGACGGGCTGGCCCATGCCGCCTGCTTGTGTTTTGGAGGGATGGGGTGCAGCCGCAATCTTGTGGGTCGCACCGACTTCCCGACAAAACAGGGGGTTTCCAAAGGGGACGCCCCTTTGGCACACGGCTTTGCTTGCAAAGTGTAGTGTGTTATACCTGCTGTCACGGCTGGCGGGTAAAATGAGGGTTTCGCCGGATGGAAACGCTCGTTTTGCCCGGCAGGAAAACGGGCAGGTTTTTGCGAATGGGGATGAGCAAAAAACTGAGCGGTTTCGAGAGTGGCAGCAGGGATATGACGCATTTACAGCGTTTCCCATTCTCGTGATAAAGTAAACCGAAATTCTGCGTCATGTACCGCAATTGCTGCACGATTAACATCTATAATATCAGAAAAATCTCTATCTTGTCCTCTGATTCCTTTACTTCGTAGTCCAGATAAAATTTGCTCAGCAGTTTCCAAAATGAGTAGCTGAGAATCCATGGTTTCTGAATACGAATCTCGCGTTGCCATGAGACTTTGATACCGCAAACAGCATAAATAGTGCCTGTGTGCATGACTTTCTTTATATCCTGTAGATGATGGAAGGCTTCCCGCAAAAAGCATATCACAATACGGATTCATCATTTCCGGAGCGGGTTTCATTACGTCTAATTTCCCCATTCTTTGAGCAATGTCCAAAAAAGGCACTTTATATTCGGATAAAGCCTGTGGACAATAATACCAAATTGCTCTGCGGCTAATGCCATCATCTTCCATTGTTTCAAAGTGTTCAGGCTTAAACCAACGAACATTCAAAAAATTCCCAGAAGCTATTGCATCACACTTTGCCATTGCAAGACACAACATTTGATGGCTTGCGTACCCTACAATGACTTTTTTGTGTTGACGTTTTATTCCTGCTACAAGCGCAAGTAGATTGCTTAACCACAATGGTTGGTCAACAAGATAATATCGATCCGGATGCTCGCAAACAATGTATATACCTTCCACATTCCAATGCTCGATGTATTGGATTATTTGTTCTACCTGGGTGCTGTCAGAAAGGACCTCTCCGGTTATAGCGACCGTGCTAATTAGTGCTTTATCTGGTGAGTATGATTGTGCTTTCGTGATATAAGATTGTTGTAGCGCATTCCATCTATGATCTATTTTACTCACAATAAATGAGGGCAAAATAAAGGAAGAAGTAGAAATCCGCTTATTTAATTCGTATAATTTCCCGATGAGAGTATCACAGTTCCCATTTTCGAGATTTGTAATTTCATCTTGAGGCCAATAATTGTATTTTGCCAAATTTTTGTGGTACTTTCTTGGGAAATACAATTGGGGATCGAATAAAACACTACCATTGACTTTTTCAATGTCGCTTGTGAATTTTTCAAGCCTTTCGGGGGGGAGATTTAATGGACTCAAGATAATTTTAGAACTACCCCATTCGGATGTTAACTCTTTACACATGGTTTGCATCCCATGTCCCATTTGAATATAAAAATCCATACTACCTCCAATGTTCTAATACTGAAGCGTTGGCTTAGCTGCTGTCAACCAATCTAATGCTTGTTTCGCATTTTTAGGCCTTCTTGAAGGATATTTCCCCATAAGTGAACCAAGTAAAGCCATAAACTGTTGCTGTGTATCGCCTCTAACAGTGTAGATGACAGGTGTAATGGTTTCAGTTTTTTGCAGAATCTCTAATGCGCTTCTTGCTCCTTCTCGAAATGGGTTTTTCCCTGTAAGGCATTCATATACCACCACTCCCAACGAGAAAAGATCGGCACGGGAGTCAATATCATTTTTTAAGTTGTTAAATTGCTCTGGTGCAGCATATCCTGGTGTGTGAGGTCCTAAAACTGCTTCTGTTTTTGTTAATGATTCCATTTCTAAAGCTCTTGCAATTCCGAAATCAAGGAAATACACTGTTCCGTGTTCAGAAACAATTATATTCTCTGGCTTTATATCTCTATGTATAATTTTTTTGTCCTCAAGTTGATTAATAAATAGCAACCCTTGTTCAAGCAGATTTACAGCTTCTTGCAATGAGAACCGAGGTCCTTGCTCAATCCTTTTTCGGAGAACTTCACCCATAATTCTTTGTTCAATTGTGTATAAAGTTTCTTTTCCCTCATAAAACAATGTGCCGGTTTCATAGATTTTAGGAACACAATTTATATTGAGCTGCTGCACAATGGATATTTCTCTGTGTGCCCGCGGATCATTTTGTGTGAAGTATAGCTTAATGACGACATCTCCATAGTTGAAGTGCTTCGCACTGTAAACTACTTTTTGACCACCTCTGGCAAGCACAGCCATTTCTTGAAAACTCGATTGAAATTCTGTAAAATCTATCATCTCTATTACCTCTTATGTGGCTAACCTATTACCTATCCATTCATTGAATTGTAACGACTGATAACTTGAAGGAAGCGTTAATCTACTTGCATCAACAACTTTGTGAAATGTCTTTCCTTTACAGTATAGGCCAATTCCTCGCTGTGAAAATGCCCTGATAGTTTCGCTCTGAGGCTTAATTGCACTTGTAAGAGCGTAAGAATGAGAGGCAAACCATGTGTTGATATACGATTGCTCCATCACTTTAGAGACATCACCTATTTTCGCCTCAATTGAAACCAACTTCTTTATACTAAAGATGGAGCGCACATCTCTTGGATGCCATTGTTGCTTTTTATATACAATCAACCTTGCATCAAGCAGTTTTTCTAATGAAATTAAAGTTTGTCTTTCTGGCATTTTTAGCGAAGACAGCAATTGCGTTCCCGTTGCTCCTCCCCCCTGTAACAGAAAAGAAAGAATTTTAAGATCGTTGACATCAATGTTCTTACGACAATCATTCCAAGTGTCAGTAATAGATGGTAAAAACGAAGCAAACACAACATCAGGAAAACCTGATGCTATCCTTGGTTCGATGAAAACTGCCAAGTTATTTTTCCTGTTGTCGTGTAAGAATTTGCAACAGTAATAGTCAATAAATTCCGATACCATAGCATATTCTTCACCTTTTGGCGTATTTCGAGAGAAAAGCCCTATTTGTGGTATGTTTTTATCAAAAATCGTTATACGGTCCATAGATTTACCCCTTGCTTGAACTATTCTTGGAGGTGCGGCTACAGTCCATCAATTCACACATTTTGCCCGCTAATTGCTCACTGTTTTTCTTCTTCAACTCGCACTCCCAAATCCGCAGCACGGTCCAACCACGCGCCTCGAACATAGCTGTTACTTCTTTGTCGTGCTTCATGTTCCGCTCGCGCTTTTTCTGCCAATATTCCTGATGATCGGCAGGACGAGTGTTTCGGCAGTCATGCCCGTGCCAGAAACATCCGTCCACAAACACAGCGATTTTCTTCTTTGGGAACACGAAATCTGGATGCCCTTTTACCGGGTAATTTCTTCGCCAGCCTGTAATCCCGTTCTCCTTGAATATTTCAATCAGCCGTAGTTCCGTGGACTTGTTCTTTTTAGACTTGACCTGACGCATAATGTCAGATCGCTTTTCCGCATCGAAAACATCAGCCACGGCAATTCACCTGGCTTCAAATTCTATGCGAAGGCTGGGATCGGTTTCCGCCTCCAACACGATTTTGTTGTATCGGTCAATAATGCCGGAGAGCGTGGAGTTTCTCTTGGACTCGTCAAAAAGGCTATGCTCGTAGACGTTCGCGGACAAAAACTGCTGAATGTCCCACACTTCAACGCGCCCGGCCAGACCGGCATCCTCTGCAAGATTAAGCGCGGTATGTACGCGCTCAAAAATTGTGATGATGACGGGGTGGCAACCGGCGCGGAGATTTGCCCGACATTTTTCAATCAGCAGCGCGCCGGGCATGGTCGTACAGTGAATGACCGTATTTCCGATGACAAAATCGCCGTTGCGGTCTGTGGGGCCGTCCGCCACAGAGGCTCCATGAATTTCAAAAGAACCTTCCGGCAGGATCAAGCAGAGTTTCGCCGCCACAAGATGCTGCAATACCGTGCCGAGATACTGTGTTCCAGCGTTCTGTTTCTGACGCTTTTTTGCCTGCTCAAACAGATCGTCCAGGTTTGCGCCGATTGTTTTGGATGTGTCGGCGGTTAGGACAAATGGCTGGTTTCTAAAGTATTCGCGCACCTGTTCGGCCCAAAAGTCCTCGACTATGGCGAAGTCCACCGCTTCCTCTGCGTTCCATGCGTTCAGAAAGTCCACATACTTAATCATCAGGCCCATGCTGCCTCTGCTGGTTCTTCCACCTTCGGAGGATAGTTGCTGGGTGATGCCGTGTTCTTTCAAAATTTTCTTCAAGTTTGCCCCGCCAAGCCCTGCCACCTGTCCTTTACTGCTTGTCTGGAAGTCGTCGGGGTTCAAGGGAAAAGCCTTATCTCTTACCATGCGGGTAAACTGCACGACCAAAGAGAGAGGCCCTTTCGTAGTAATATGGTTTTCAGCTTGAAAGACTTTCAAGCGTTCTTCGGGACTAATCATTATATACCGCCTCCGCAATTTTGGTTAGGAATCGCTCCCCTATAAACTGCGCGACCGGCGCGGCCACTGCGTCGCCCATCGCTTTATATCCGTCGTTATAACTTCCGGGAAGTTTAAAGCTGTCTGGCGCTCCCATCAGTCTGGCCGCTTCGCGTACGGTCAAAAGCCGCGCGTGTGTCTGGCCATTTTTTTTAACTACCAGATACTGCTTACTGCTCCCGCCTTCCGGCGTCCGCAAGCAACCGGCGATTCCATCAAAGCGCAGCTCCAACTGCTGCGTCCCGTTCCTCGTCCTGCGATAGCCTGTGGCGAACACAGTGTCGTGCGCTCGCAATTTGGCCCAATGCCGTTCGGGAACCAGACGTAAAACATCGTCTTTATCAAAGGTTGCGTTATCCTCGACAATATCTTTGAGGGATACGGCACGACGCGAGGGCTTTTCCGTATGCCACCAGACCCATCTCGGCAGTTCGCGGCCCAACTGTGTTGCAGCGCTGTTATGAAGCCAGCATGGCCCGTCACCCACCAATTCCTCTGGAATGGGACAGTCCTCTTGTACGGCGATAATGAATACTCTCGGCCTGGACTGTGGAACAAAGTGGGACGCATTCAGCAAAACAGCTCCGCATTGATACCCTCGCTCCACGAGCGCCATATGAAGAACTCTATAATTGTCGCCGCCGTTTGTCGAAAGCAGACCCGCCACGTTCTCCAGCAAGAGAATTTTGGGCTTATCGTCCATCTCATCCAACACGCGCAACCATTCCCACACCAAACCGCTGCGGGACGCATGGATTCCGCCGATAGAGCCAGCCAAAGATAAGTCTTGACAGGGAAAGCTGGCCCATGAAAGATGGGCAAACGGTAGATCGGCACCCTTGATGTTCTTGATGTCATCCAGAACAAACCGTTCACACCCGAAATTGGCTTCGTAGACGGCGGCCTTTTGTTCGCTGATGTCATTTGCCCAAACAGGCGCGAACATCCCCCTGAGTCCATACGCCACAAGGCCGCTGCCAGCAAAAAACTCATGCATCGTCCAGGGAGCGGAAGATAGATTAATATTCTGTTTTTGATACATGGTTCTTTGAAGGATCATTTCTTTCCCTACCTTGTCCGCGTTTATCGCTTGTCGGTTTCTCGGCGTTTTCGGGGATAATCCAGATACGACTCATGCGCGACGCGCCCGCTATACGGTTTTCTTTGCACAATATCTGAACCTGCCGCGGAGTCACGCCCCACTTCTCGGCGGCTTCTTGAACCGTTATATATCCATTCACTTGCGACACCTCATAATCACTATGGATGCGTACATCAAACCAAGTATATTATATTCGTTTAAGCGAAATAAAGCAAGCGTTTTCCCTTTAACTATAGGCTGTGGAAAACAAATTTTAAGAGTTACCCGCCTGCTCCATCATCTTCTTTGCCAACTGCCGGAACTGTTCCACCGTTTCCTCGTCCATTGGGACGAGCTGCCCAAGCTGGCCGGCAATCATCCCGGCAACATCATCCATTGTCACCGGCTCCTGTTGTTGCTCCGCCAGCGCGGCCCTCATGGTTTGGAGCATCGCAGCGGTGGCGACTTCTCCCGGCTGTTCGCCGCTGTCCATATCTTTCTTAATATCCCGCAGGATTGCAAGAAACACATTTTTGATTTTTTCAAGTTCCGCTTCATGCTCCCCCAGCTTTTGAGCGTTCAAAAACTGTAAATCCTGCTTTGCTTCCGCCCGGTGTTCCGGGTGTTCTTTCATCAGGTCAGACAGGGAAGCCGTTGCCATCTCAATAAGCTGGTTCCTTGCCATAATCCCCCTCGCCGCTGTATCTTGGAAATAAATCCGTATCAGGTGCATCAACCGTGGGAAACTTTTGTGTTCCAGCAGGCGGTTGAGGATTTCCACATCAATCGCGCCCGTCACAAGCCTTTTAACCGCTTCATTAGACAGGCCCAGTTCAGAAATATCATAGCTTTTCGGGACACTGACAGGGGTAAGGCCCAGGATATAATCCGTAGATGTTTTCAATTCCTTTGCCAGCTTTATCAGATAATCGCTGCTGATAGTTTTGAGGCTGCCATTTTCAATGCGGGTGATCTGGGATGCATCGATCCCGGTTTTCCGGCTCAATTCTTTCTTTGTCATCCCCAGGTTCGTCCTCAAATCGCCAATCCGGTCGCCTGGATGTTCCTCAAACTGTTTTGCCGCCATATTTCCCCCTCCTTGCCTGTATTTCTTTCAGTTTACCACACCATTCCACATTTAGGAATAGCAGTAATTGCAGATTTACAATTTTGAAGGTCTACACGATGGCATAAATGCAATTCCCGCAGAAAAACGGGAATTGCATTTTTTCATGATAAACTGATCTCACAACCGGTTGAATACAACAAGAAAAGAGGGGTCAGCATCCATCCTACCAAAACTTTGCCGCCGCTGGAACGCAGGCCGGACGGTTCCCTTTACCGCATGACACCGGCGCAAAGGAAACAGGCGGCCAGCCTGATACGCCGGGAGTGCTGTTGCTGCGAGGACGGCAACTGCATTGTCCTTGACGATGGGGACGCCTGCACCTGCCCGCAGACGGTTTCTTTCTCGGTCTGCTGTAAGTGGTTCCGCTGGGCGGTCTTGCCGCTGGACGGAACGCTGGAAGCGGAGATTTTCCGGGATAAGGACTTGAAACGCTGTGCGGTCTGCGGGGCGGTCTTTGTCCCACGCTCCAACCGGGGGAAATACTGCCCGGACTGTGCCGCCAGAGTTCACAGGAGGCAGAAAACAGAAAGTGAACGGAAAAGGAGGTCTGCTGTGGACAGTTAGGAGCGAAAAAAGCCTTGATTTATCGGGTTTCGCAAGCCCCAAACCGGGGCGAGTGGTATAAAGTATCGCCCGCCCCGGAAAACGGGCTTCTAACCGTCCACAAAACACGCTATGACAAACACGATTTACATTCATCAGCCGGAACAAGCGTTCAGCTTCACCCGGCTCCCGAATTTCCTCTTTGAAGCCCCTACATTCAAGCCCCTGTCCAACGAGGCAAAGGTTCTGTACGCCTTTATCCTGCGCCGGACAGAGTTATCCCGCAAGAATGGGTGGGCGGACGAGTACGGGCGGATTTACCTGTACTATCCCATCTGCGAGGTGGTTGACCTGCTCCATTGTGGTCGGCAGAAAGCGGTGAACACCTTGCGGGAACTGCAATACGCCGGACTGGTGGAGATCCAGAAGCAGGGCTGTGGAAAACCCAACCGTATTTTCCCAAAATCCTATGAAGCGGTTCCAAACACCGACTTCAAGAAATCCGGTTCTGGTACGCCGGAGGGCTGAAAACCGTACCCATGAAGTACGGAAATCACTCCTGAGAAGTACGAAAACCGGACGGTATATAGAAATACAAAGATTAAAAAGATTGATTTATATTCTATCCATTCCAATCCTATCCGAGCTATTTTCTGCGGGATTTTCCCTGTGGAAAACCCCGGATAGGAAAGGAATGGGGAAAGGAGCAGAATGGCACAACACGCAATTTTGCGGTTTGAGAAGCACAAGGGCAACCCGGCAAGGCCGCTGGAAGCCCATCACGAACGGCAGAAAGACGAATACGCCAGCAATCCCGACATTGACACAAGCCGGAGCAAATACAACTTCCATATCGTCAAGCCGGAGGGACGCTATTACCACTTCATTCAGAGCCGGATTGAACAGGCAGGGTGCCGCACCCGCAAGGACAGCACCCGGTTTGTCGATACGCTGGTAACAGCCAGCCCGGAGTTTTTCAAGGGGAAATCCCCAAAGGAGATACAGGCGTTTTTCCAGAGGGCGGCGGACTTCCTCATTGGCCGGGTAGGCCGGGAAAATATCGTGTCGGCGGTGGTACACATGGACGAGAAAACACCCCACCTGCATTTGACCTTTGTTCCGCTGACAAAGGACAACCGCCTGTGTGCAAAGGAGATTATCGGCAACCGGGCAAACCTGACGAAGTGGCAGGATGATTTTCACGCCTATATGGTGGAGAAATATCCCGACTTGGAGCGTGGGGAAAGCGCCAGCAAGACAGGCCGGAAGCATATCCCCACCCGGCTTTTCAAACAGGCAGTTTCCCTCGCCCGGCAGGCCAGAGCCATTGAAGCCACGCTGGACGGCATTAACCCGCTGAACGCCGGAAAGAAAAAAGAGGAAGCCCTCTCCATGCTGAAAAAGTGGTTCCCGCAGATGGAGAATTTCTCCGGGCAACTGAAAAAGTACAAGGTCACGATTAAAGACCTGTTAGCGGAAAATGAGAAGCTGGAAGCGAGGGCAAAGGCCAGCGAAAAAGGCAAGATGAAAGATACGATGGAACGGGCAAAGCTGAAAAGCGAACTGGACAATTTACAGCGGCTGGTTGACCGTATCCCGCCGGAAATCCGCAGGGAATTGGAACGGGCACAGCGGCCCCGCCGGGAGCGTGATCTTTGACAATCCAATCAGGTACTATTTTCCGCCTTGTTTTCATAGACATGGACAAAGGGCAGACAGCAAGGGGGAGGTGGGAATGCTGCTGTGAAAGAACGCAAACTCAATTACCGGTTCCATAACCCAAACCCAACGGCAGCTACCGCCGATTACTTACTGAAAATCTTCATGGAAGCAAACCAGGAAAAGGTACAGCTTGCCATACAGGCTGCCGCAGATACGGCGGATGGTTCCGGCGAAAAGGATAACGAGGGGCGCCCTGCATAAGCGGGGCGCCCCTTTCCCTATTGCAATCCCAAACAGCACATGATAAAATAGGGTTGTAACAGAACGGTTTGATTTTAACAGAGAGGTTTTGCCATGAATATCGCCGCCTACTGCCGTGTTTCCACCGACAAAGAGGATCAGCTCAACAGCCTGGAAGCGCAGAAAGAATTTTTCTCCGAATATACCAAGCGCACCGGGGACAACCTTGTTCGGCTTTACGCAGACGAGGGCATTTCCGGGACGAAAATCAAGAACCGGAAAGAGTTTTTGCGGATGATGTCGGACGCGGAGCATGGCCTCTTTGATATGGTGGTGGTCAAGGACATCTCCCGTTTCGCCCGGAACACGGTTGACCTTTTGCAGAATGTCCGCAAACTGAAAGCGTTGGGGATTGAAACGCAGTTTTTGACTGCCAACATGACCAGTATGGGCAACAGCGAATTTGTCCTGACAATCTTCGGGGCGCTGGCGCAGGAAGAAAGCGCGAACACCTCTAAGCGGGTGAAGTTCGGTAAGAGAATGAATGCGGAAAAAGGCCGCGTCCCCAACATCGTCTACGGGTATGATAAGACCATTGGGGATTACTTCAACCTCGCTATCAACGAGGAGGAAGCGGCGGTTGTCCGCCAGATTTATGAGTGGTATATTAAGGATGGTTACGGGGCGGCAAAAATCTCCATCTTCCTCAATGAGCGGGGGCTGCGGACAAAGCGGAACTGCCAATGGAGCCAGAACGGTGTCTGCCGCATCCTGACCAACGAGCTCTATACGGGGAAAATTATCAATGGCAAGCAGGAAGTAACCGACTTTTTGACCGGCCAGCGGGCGGACAAGGACGCTTCGGAATGGATGGTGGTGGAGCGGCCAGACCTGCGGATCATTGACCCGGAAATCTTTGAGCGAGCCCAGCAGATCATGCAGTCCCGCGGCAAGGCGTTCAAGGTGGATAAGGAGCGGCAAAGCAACAAATACCTGTTCTCCACCCTCATCAAGTGCAAGGAATGCGGCTGGTCCTTCCGGCGCACCGTCCGTACCTACAAGAACACCTATGTCCGCTGGGTCTGCTCTGGCCACAACGGGCGGGGGGCGGACAACTGCCCCAACGCTGTGACGGTGGATGAAGATGAACTTATCGAGGTTTTACAGGAGTATTTCACCGGGCTGCTGAAAGCAAAAAAGAATGTGATCCGTTATGTGGTAGGGGAATTCCAGCGGGTCTATAAGGCAAAGGATGAAAACCTGAACTATGAAAAGGAACTGACCGCCCAGCTTGCCAAACTGCAAAAGACGCGGCAGAAGTATATGGATATGTACGCCGATGATTTAATCTCCCGCGAGGAACTCAATGATAAGATCGGCGGGATGCGGAAAGAGATCGAACGGCTGGAAAACGAGCTAAAAATGGTGTCCTACCACCTGACAAAAGGTAAGCAGTTGGAAAACATTCTGCAACAGACTTTCAAGGAGATTGAGGACATCACCGATGTGCGGCAGATGACCAACGCCCAGCTCAAACGGATTATTCAGAAGATCGAGGTGGACAAGGACGGGAATGTGGACATTTACCTCCGGCTGCTGGGTGATTTGGGCTTGAACGAAACCGTTCTAATTCGTAACGACGAAACACAAAGACCTGTCTGAGCGTCTGCCCGCTTTCAACCGTCCGCTGTATGAGCAGGCCAAGCGGGTTCTGGAGGAGAACAAGGCGGAGCGGCATATCCGCGGCGGCATCGCCACCAGGAAAAAATACAAGGGAGCCTGAACATCCCAGGCATATAGACGGCAAGGGCCGGTCTCCGCTGTGTCGGAGACCGGCCCTTGCTCTGTCATGTCAAAACGCTTCTCAGTGCCTCCGCCATGGCGGCGGCGTCAATCGTAGTGTCGGTAAAGTGCTCCAGGGCAAACACCGCCTGATAGACCAGCATCCCCAGGCCGTTGGCGGTGGGGTGACCCAGCTCTCTGGCCCGGCGGAGCAGCTCCGTCTCGGCGGGGGCGTAGATCAGGTCGAACACCGGCACACCGTCAGGCAGCGCTTCCAGGGAGGACAGGTCCTCAAACTGTCCCTGTGTCCCCTCCATGCCCAGGCTGGTGCAGTTGACCACCAGGTCCGCCCGGGCAGCCAGACGGCGCAGGGTGGCGCTGTCAAATCCGGCAGGTGCCAGGCGGCCCAGGGGGTCATGGGCGCAGAGGGCGGCGGCCTTTTCCACCGTCCGGTTGCACACGAATACCGCCTTCGCCCCCTGCTGTACCAGCTTGAGGGCCACTGCCCGTGCGGCTCCTCCCGCCCCCAGCAGCAGGACGGTTTTCCCCTGTGGCGTTGTGTCCAGATCCTCCAGCGCCCGGAGAAATCCCCGGCCATCCGTGTTATATCCGTATACTCTGCCGTTTTTTATACAAACCGTATTCACTGCACGGTACAGCCGGGCATCCTCGTCGGTCTCGTCCATCAGAGGAAAGAGAACCTCCTTGTGGGGCATGGTGGCGTTGAATCCGGCGTATCCGGCGAACCTGGCGCACTTGAGCCACTCCTCTACACTGCCACGGGGTACCGGCTGACACAGGTAGACATAATCCAGCCCCAGGGCGGAGAGCATGGTGTTGTGAATCAGGGGCGACTTGGAGTGGAGCACCGGGTCGCCGATGACGCAGAGCTTTTTTGTGGTGTTTGTGAGTTCTACCTTCATGTCCATCTCTCCCCGTTGAGATTGCAGGCCATACCCTTTAAGAATGAACGTTCTCTTTGGTTCTTTTCGCACTTGGGTGATTTAGGAATGGAAGCTCTCTTTGGTTACTTTCTCTCTCGAGAGAGAAAGTAACCCATAGCGGCCTCATAGCCGTAGAGGCCCAGGCCGCAGATCTGGCCCACGCAGGCGGGAGCGGTGACGCTCTTGTGGCGGAACTCCTCCCGCTGGTGGACGTTGGAGATGTGTACCTCAATGCAGGGCACGCTCACCGCCTTCAGGGCGTCCAGAATGGCGTAGCTGTAATGGGTGAAGGCGCCAGGGTTCATGACGATGGCGTCATACACCCCGTCGGCGGCGTGGATGGCGTCGATAATGGCACCCTCGTGGTTGGACTGGAAGCACTCGGCTGTGGAGCCGTGGTCTGCTGCAAAGGCCTTCAGCCGGGCACACAGCGCCTCGTAGCTGTTCTCGCCGTAGATGCCCGGCTCCCGCTTGCCCAGCAGGTTCAGGTTGGGGCCGTTGAGGATGAGAAATTTCATGACTGACATGCCTCCCGATAGAGGGCGACGATGCGCACCGCCGCCTCTTCCGCTGTTTTTGTGTCGGAAATTGTATACTGAGCGTATTTTCGATAGAGGTCTATGCGCTGTGTATAGAGAATCCGCAGCTTATCCGGGTCCTTACCCACCAGGGGACGGCCCATGTGGTCCTCCCCCACAATGTCCTCCAGGTCCCGGTCACGGAAAAAGATAAGTCCGGTGGCGGCGAGGGCCTCCATATTCTCCGGCCGGAGAATAATCCCGCCGCCCGTTGCAATGACAGTGTTGTCAAGCTTTGCTGCCTGTCGGGCCGCGGCGGTCTCCCGGTCCCGGAAAGCGCTCTCCCCTTCCTGGGCGAAGAGCTCCGGGATGCTCTTCCCTGCCGTCTGCTCCACCAGAACGTCGGTATCCACCAGTGGCATGCAGAGCATCTTTGAGAGAATCTTTCCCACTGTGGATTTGCCGCTGCCCGGCATGCCGATGAGTACCAGATTCATGGCTGCTCCTCCGGCTCGTAGCCCTTGAAGTTGCCCAGGATCCGCATGCCCGCCGCCAGCTGGCTCAGCTCGTGGAGTACGCCGTCCATACCGGGGGCGTCCAGGTCGCCGGTGAACTCCAGGAAGAAGAGGTACTCCCAGTTCCGGCCGGGGATGGGACGGGACTCAATCTTCAGCAGGTTCAGGTTCTGCACTGCAAAGATGGTGAGAATCTCGTGGAGGGAGCCGCTCTGGTGGGGCAGGGTGAAGAGGGCGCTGATCTTGTTGCGCTCACTCCGGTGCTCCGGCACCGTGGAGACCACCACAAAACGGGTGGTGTTGGTGTTGTTGTAGTTGACCTTCTCGGCCAGAATGTTCAGGCCGTAGATCTCCGCTGCCCGGCGGGAGCAGATGGCGGCGGCGGTGCGGTCGCCGGAGGCGGTCACCTCCTTGGCGGAGCCTGCGGTGTCCAGGGTAGGCACCCGCTTCCAGTCCCGGTGGGCGTCCAGGAAGCGCTCGCTCTGCATGAGCCCCTGCTCGTGGGAGTACACCGTGCGGATGTCGCCCAGAGTCACGCCGGGCAGAGCCATGAGGCAGTGCTCCACCTTCACCTGCCACTCGCCCACGATGTAGTAGCGGTACTGGGCCAGCAGGTCGTACACCTGCCGAATAGAGCCTGTGGAGCTGTTCTCCACCGGCAGGACGGCGTAATCCGCCTCTCCCGCATCCAGGGCGGCAAACACGTCGGTGAACCAGGCCAGCCCCCTGCTGTTCACCTGGGGGCCGAAGAAGCCCACAGCGGCCTCCTCGCTGTAACATCCCGGCTCCCCCTGATAGACCACTCTGGGATTGGCCACCGGCGTACGGGCACGGGACAGGTCGGAGACCCAGGCAGCGTAACCCGGGTCCTCGGTTCCCTCGTGGACCAGCCGCCGCTGCTGGCGGCGGGAGATGGCCATGATGGACGCGTACAGCTCGGCCACGTCGGCCTTGAGGGCAGCGTCCTCCACCATGGCGGTGCGGGCCTCCACCACCCGGCGTTCCCGGGCTGCATCCAGCACCGGCATCTGCCGCTCCAGCTTGTACTGCCCCACCTTGGCCGTGATATCCATCCGGCGGCGGAACAGCTCCACCAGTTCACGGTCTACGGCGTCGATCTGGTCTCGGTACTCCTCCAGCTGAGACATAGAAAGGTCACTCCTGTTGTTGAAATGGGGAGCCGCGGGCCCCCGTGAATTGGCGCATCAGATGCTCAGCAGCTCGCAGGCCGCGAGAGCGGCGGCGGCTTCGATGACAGGCACCGCCCGGTGGACGATACAGGGGTCGTGCCGGCCCTCGATGACCAGCTTGGCGTCCCTGCCGGTGGACAGGTCCACCGTGTCCTGCTCCTGGGCAATGGAGGGGGTGGGCCGGATGGCCACCTCAAAAATGACCGGCATGCCGTTGGTGATGCCGCCGTTGACGCCGCCGGTGTGGTTGGTGCGGGTGCGGACGGCGTCTCCGTCCATGTAGAAGGGGTCGTTGGCCTGGCTGCCCCGCATGGAGACAAAGCCGAAGCCAGCGCCGAAGGCCACCGCCTTCACCGCCGGGACGGCATACAGCTGCTGGGAGAAGATACCCTCCACATTGCGGCCGTAGTCCGGGGCGCCCAGGCCGGCGGGCAGGCCGTCCACCGTGCAGCGGATGGCGCCGCCCACGCTGTCCAGGTTTCCCTTGGCGGCCAGGACAATTTCCTCCACCTGCTCAGGGGTGGGATCAGCCACGCCGCCCACGTTGGAGATGACGGCAGACACGGTGATGCCCTTCTCCTTCAGAACCAGCTTGGCCAGGGCCCCGGCAAAGACCAGCGGTGCGGTGAGACGGCCGGAGAAGTGGCCGCCGCCCCGGTAATCGTTGCAGCCCTCATACCGGACATGGCCGGAATAGTCGGCGTGACCAGGCCGGGGCAGGTCCTTTAATTTCGCGTAGTCCTTGGAGCGGGTGTCCGTGTTTTCAATCACCGCGCACAGGGGGGTACCGGTGGTTTTGCCCTCAAAGACCCCCGAGAGGATGTGGGGCTCGTCGGCCTCCCGCCGTGCGGTGGACATGGGGCTTTTGCCGGGGGCGCGGCGGGCCATCTCAGCGCGGATAAAGTCCATATCCACCACAATGCCTGAAGGCACGTGCTCCAGCACCACGCCGATGGCGGGGCCGTGGGACTCGCCGAAGATAATATGCTTCATAGAATCGCACTTCCTTTCGGTGGGGTATCATTCGCTGAGGGCAATCTTTCCTCCCAGCCGGGCATACTCATCCCAGAAGCTGGGGTAGGACTTGCGCACGCACTCCGCACCGGTGATGGTGACAGGGGCGGCGCAGTTGGTGGCGGCGATGGCGGCCATCATGGCGATGCGGTGGTCATTATGGCCGGAGACGGTGACGCCGCCGGGCAGACTGTCCTTTCCGGTGATGACCAGGTGGTCGGCGTGCTCCTCCACCTCCGCTCCCAGGGCGGTGAGGACCTCCGTCACAGTGGAGAGCCGGTCGCTCTCCTTGATGCGCAGCCGGGCGGCGTTGGCAATGGTAGTGTCACAGTCCGGCGTCAGGGCGGCCAGGGCAGCCAGAGGGGGCACCAGATCGGGACACTGGCTCACATCCAGTTCCAGCGTCCGCCGCTGACGGGGATGGGGCAGGACAACGCCGGCCTCCTGTACCAGCCTCTCCCCGCACAGAGCCGTATAGAAGGCCACAATCCGCATATCCCCCTGGCAGGAACAGGCGTTCAGTCCCTGAATATCCAACTCACAGCCAAGGCCGTGGGCAGCGTACCAGAAGGCGGCGTTGGACCAGTCGGCCTCCACGGTCATACCAGCGGGATGGCCGGTCTGGTTCCCGGGTACCCTGAAAATGCGGTCGCCGTCATACTCCACCGCCACGCCGAACGCTTTCAATGCCTCCATGGTCATGTAGACATAGTCCGCGCTCTCCAGAGGGGTGGTGAGGTGGATTTCCGAGTCGCCGGGCAGCAGAGGCAGGGCGTAGAGCAGGCCGGTGACAAACTGGGAGGACACATTCCCCGGCAGGGTGTACACTCCGGGGGTGAGCTGTCCCTTGACGGTGAGGGTGCCGTCCTGCTGCTCATAGGAGATGCCCTTCTCCCGGAAGATATCAAAATAGGGCTCCTGGGGCCGCTCCATCAGGCGGCCGTGGCCGGTGAACACACCGCCGCCCCGGACAGCCAGAGCCACCGGGATGAGGAAACGAAGCGTAGAGCCGCTCTCCCCGCAGTCCAGCTCAGGCAGTTCTTCGCCGGAGGCCGTCTGACCTGCAAGACCGGTGACTGCCAGCCGGTCCCCCTCCTGCCGGACAGCGGCCCCCAGGGCCTCCAGACAGCGGACAGTGGCCTGGATATCCTGGGAGAAGGCCACGTTGGAGAGAGTGCTGGTGCCGTCGGCCAGAGCGGCAGCCAAAAGCAGCCGGTGGGCCTGGGATTTGGAGGGCGGCGGGGTAACCGCGCCGTGGAGCAGAGTGGGCGTTATGGTGACATTCATTTCAGTTCCTCCAGCAGCTTGGCCTTGGGCATGGGGTGGGCCACAGCCCTGCCCGCCTCCTCCAGCAGGATGACCGAGATGGAATCCCCGGCCCCCTTCTTGTCCAGACCAATGGCTGCGGAGTAGTCGGCGTGGGTGCAGGGAATGGACACCGGCAGGCCGAAGCAGCCAAGCAGCACGCCGATGCGCTCGGGCAGACCAGCCGGGGTAATCCCCATGGCGACGCCCAGCTCCGCCGCCTTCACCATACCGGCGGCCACTGCCTGGCCGTGGGTCCAGGTCTGGTAGTGTCCCGCCAGCTCGTAGGCGTGGCCCAGGGTGTGGCCGAAGTTGAGTACCATCCGTGCGCCGGTGTCCCGCTCATCCTCTACCACAACAGAGCGTTTAATATCGCAGCAGGTATACAAAACATGTTCAATATCCGCCATAATCTCCTGCCGGGACGGGTGCTGCTCCAGCCAGGAGAGGAAGGCTGCATCCCGGATACACCCGTACTTGATGACCTCGGCCATGCCGTCGGCAAAGGTCTTGTCGTCCAGGGTACCCAGCACCGCCGGGTCCATCAGCACCAGCTTGGGCTGCCAGAAGGCTCCGGCCAGGTTCTTGCCGTGCTGGAGGTCGATGGCCACCTTGCCGCCCACGGAGGAGTCCACCTGGGCCAGGAGGGTGGTGGGAATCTGGACAAAGTCCACGCCCCGGAGGATGGTGGCGGCGGCAAAGCCAGCCAGGTCCCCCACCACGCCGCCGCCCAGAGCCACCACGGCGTCAGTGCGGGTGAGGCCGAAGTCCATCATGCACTCCCACAGCCGGGAGAGCTGCTCCACACACTTGGAGGCCTCCCCGGCGGGAATCTCGCAGATGGCGGTCTCAAATCCGGCGTTCTCCAGAGCGGGGATAATCCGGTTCAGGTACAGGGGGCCCACGGTGGAGTCAGTCACCACAAAGAGGCGGCTGGCCTTGGGCAGAGCTGCCCGGCACAGCTCCCCCGCCCGGGAGAGAAGCCCCCGCTCCATAAGAATGTCATAGGAGCGGCCGGGCAGATTCACGTTCAGCGTTTTCATACCAGCGTCTTCCCCATCATGTTCACGAGAGCGCCCACCTTGCCCATGAGGTCATCAAACTTCTTGGGGGTGAGGGACTGCTGGCCGTCGCACTTGGCGTGGGCGGGGTCGTTGTGGACCTCGATGATGAGGCCATCGGCTCCGGCGGCCACCGCCGCCATGGCCAGGGGCTCCACCATCCAGTACATACCTGCGGCGTGGGAGGGGTCCACGATGACGGGCAGGTGGCTCATCTGCTTGATGGCGGGGATGGCGGACACGTCCAGGGTGTTGCGGGTGTAGGTCTCAAAGGTGCGGATGCCCCGCTCACAGAGGATGACGTTCTCATTGCCGCCGGCCATGATGTACTCAGCGGACATGATCCACTCCTCGTAGCTGTTGGACAGGCCGCGCTTCAGGAGGACGGGCTTGGACATCTTGCCCACCTCCTTGAGCAGCTCGAAGTTCTGCATGTTCCGGGCGCCGATCTGGACTACGTCCACCTTCTCCTCGAAGAGCTCCACGTACCGGGGCGCCATGATCTCGGAGACAATGGGCAGGCCGGTGGCCTGTCTGGCCTCCACCAGCAGGTCCAGGCCGGGGGTGCCCATGCCCTGGAAGGCGTAAGGGGAGGTACGGGGCTTGAAGGCGCCGCCCCGGAGCATGGATGCGCCGGAGGCCTTCACAGCCTGGGCCACCTCCACAATCTGCTCCTCGCTCTCCACAGAGCAGGGGCCTGCGATGACGCCGAAACTGCCGCCGCCAATTTTGGCATTGCCCACGGTGACCACCGTATCCTCGGGGTGGAACTTGCGGTTGGCCTTCTTGTAGGGCTCCTGGACACGCATGACACGCTCCACATTGGGGTTGATGGAGATCTTGTCCATATCCACGGCGGTGGTGTCACCCACCAGGCCCAGAATGGTGCAGCCCACGCCGTTGGTGATGCCCACGCCCAGGCCCTGGGCCTCAAAGCTGGCAGCCAGGGCGTCAATATCCTCTTTCCGCGTACCGGGCTTCATAATGACAACCATATTCAAACATCCTTTCTTTGCAGCGCAAAATAGAAAGGGAGCACATTGATGAAATCAATGTGCTCCCCGTAATGGATACGAAGATACGCACGATCCGGACAATCCGGACCTGCGCCATTCATTTCATCCCTCTTATTTACCCAACGCAAAATAGCCGGTGCTCATAAATCGAGCCCAGCCGTAGGTAAAGAAGAAAGATGCAGTTGTGAGGGCAGATCGGTTCATGGAATACCTCACATTTTATGGATGGGGCTATTATAAACCTGTTATCCGGGAATTGCAACCGGAAATTTTCAGACGGGCCGCTCCGGGCGGCGGGGATAGCGCTGTCAACTTATCTCTTTCCTGATATGTTACACTCCTTGCATAGCTTCCCTTACAGATCAATCGGGTGATGATAACTTGCTTTTCGATCATGGCCTGCTATAATAAAATCAACATAAAGTTAAAAGAAATTGGAATCGGAATTTGCGGGGAGGGATATATTTGGACAAGTTTTGCGATGCATTGGACAATTTCTTTTGCTTTGTTCGCAGGCACTATGGTGCGTTTTATTGGATATCTTGGGCATATATTATTACGCTGTGTGTCTTGCAAACCGTATTTGACTTTGCCGACACGATTACCGCTGTGGCCATAATACCTATAAATCTTCTGACATGGCCGGTCTTTTTAGAGACACGAAAGCTAAAGGATCTTCCTTTCCTGGTGGAAAGAAGCATTTGGGGACTACTCGTAATGTCTACCTTGCTCCCATTGTGCATCCTTTTTGATATTTTATGACGGAAAGTCATGGGGGGACATGTCACGATTTTGGATGAACCTTCATGCGTCAGGAGCGTACCACGAAAACAGACACAGCAATAGGCTCCCCGGCATAGACGTGGGTTTTCAGACTGCAAAAAGAACCGCCCGCTGCTCCCTATGGAGCAGCGGGCGGTATACTTTCCTTTATGCTCAGACGAGCTGGACAATGGCCATCTCGGCGGCGTCGCCGCGACGGGGCCCGATCTTGACCACGCGGGTGTAGCCACCCTCGCGGCCCTGATACTTCAGGTTGAGCTCGGAGAAGAGCTTCTTGGCCACGTCCTCCTTGGTGATAAAGGACAGCGCCTGACGGTAGGAAGCCAGGTCGTTCTTCTTGGCCAGGGTGATCATCTTCTCAGCCAGAGGAGCAACCTCCTTGGCGCGGGGCAGGGTGGTCTTAATCTGGCCGTTCTCCAGCAGGTAGGTCACCATGGCACGAAGCATGGCCTTACGCTGGTCGCTGCGGCGGCCCAGTCTACGATATCCGGACATGAAAAACACTCCTATTCGATTTCACGTACGCAGACGCAAAATTCCTTTTAAATTCGTCCTGAAGAAGGCATTGCCTTCTCTGGAAAGCGCGCGGAGCGCCCAGGCGGAGCCTGGAGCCGCGAGGGAACGTTACTTGCCCGCGGCCGCCCTCCGGTATGTGGGGAAAACTCAGTTGTCGTCGCTGGCCAGGCTCAGGCCCATCATGGCCAGCTTGTTGACGACCTCTTCCAGGGACTTGCGGCCCAGGTTGCGGACCTTCATCATCTCGTCCTCGGTCTTGGAAATCAGATCCTCGACGGTGTTGATGTTGGCGCGCTTGAGGCAGTTGAAGGAACGGACGGACAGGTCCAGCTCCTCGATGGTCATCTCCAGCACCTTGTCCCGCTGCGCCTCGGCCTTCTCCACCACCGTGGACTTGTTGCCCATGGTCTCGGACAGGTCGGTGAACAGGACGAAGTGGTCGCAGAGAATGCGGGCACCCAGACTCACAGCGTCTCTGGCGGTGATGGTACCGTTGGTCCACACCTCCAAGGTCAGCTTGTCGAAGTCAGTCTGATCGCCCACGCGGGTGGGCTCCACGGTGTAGTTGACCTTGCGCACGGGGGTGTACACAGAGTCCACCGGGATAACGCCGATGATGTTCTGGGCCGGCTTGTTCCGGTCGGCGGGCACATAGCCCCGGCCGTGGGACAGGGTCAGCTCCATGTTCAGGGAGGCGTCGGGACCCAGGGTGGCAATGTGAAGGTCGGGATTCAGGACCTCCACCTCGCCGTCGGCCTTGATGTCACCGGCGGTGACCTCGCACTCGCCGCTGGCCTCGATATAGACCGTCTTGACGCCCTCGCAGTGGAGCTTCGCGATGATGCTCTTCACGTTGAGGACGATCTCCGTCACATCCTCCTTCACGCCGGGGATGCTGCAGAACTCATGCTGCACACCGGCGATCTTGATGGAAGTGACTGCCGTACCGGGCAGAGAAGAGAGAAGAATGCGGCGCAGGGAATTGCCCAGAGTCGTGCCGTAACCACGCTCCAGAGGCTCGACCACGTACTTGCCATAGGAGCCGTCGCCGGGGTTCTCCACACATTCGATGCGCGGCTTCTCGATTTCTACCATGTGTTACCCTCCTTTTCGCAGCGGCGGGCCGGGCAGCCCGCCGCCTGGTTTTACAGCTCACCAATAATCGAGGGTACGCGCTCTCTTACTTGGAGTACAGCTCGACGATCAGGTGCTCCTCAACAGGCAGATCCACGTCCTCGCGGACGGGCAGCTTGGTGACAGTACCCTTCAGGGTGTTCTTCTCGCGCTCCAGCCACTGGGGCAGCAGCACGTTGGGGGCGTCCTCGCCGGTCAGCTTCTTGAACTTGGCGGAAGAGCGGCTGCTCTCCTTGACCTCGATGACGTCGCCCGCCTTCACCAGGTAGGAGGGGATGTCCACGCGCTGGCCGTTGACGGTGAAGTGACCGTGGTTGACCAGCTGACGGGCCTCACGACGGGTGTTGGCGAAGCCGAGACGGTACACGGCGTTGTCCAGACGGCGCTCCACCAGGACCAGCAGGTTGTCGCCGGTCTTGCCGGGCATACGGGCGGCCTTCTCATAGTAGGAGCGGAACTGCTTCTCCATGATGCCGTAGACGAACTTGACCTTCTGCTTCTCAGACAGCTGAAGGGCATACTCGCTCTTCTTCTTTCTCATCTGGCCGCCGGGATTGCGGTTGCTCTCCTTCTTGGCGTAGCCCATAGCGGCAGGAGAAATGCCCAGCGCACGGCAGCGCTTGGCGATAGGCTGCATATTCTTTGCCATTGATTCTTCCTCCTTCTATTACACGCGACGACGCTTGGGCGGACGGCAGCCGTTGTGGGGGATGGGGGTCACGTCCTTGATCAGGGTGACTTCCAGACCCACGGCCTGCAGGGCGCGGATAGCAGCCTCACGGCCGGCGCCGGGGCCCTTCACGTAGACCTCGACGGTCTTCAGGCCGTGCTCCATGGCAGCCTTAGCGGCGGTCTCAGCGGCGGTCTGGGCGGCGAAGGGGGTGGACTTACGGGAACCGCGGAAGCCCAGGCCGCCGGAGGAGGCCCAGGACAGGGCGTTGCCGCCCATGTCGGTCACGGTAACCATGGTGTTGTTGAAGGAGGAGCGGATGTGCACCTGGCCCTTCTCAACGTTCTTACGCTCGCGGCGCTTACGCACCACTTTCTTGCCCTTGGTATTAGCAGCAGTAGCCATGTGTATCTCCCTCCTTACTTCTTCTTATTGGCGACGGTACGCTTGGGACCCTTGCGGGTACGGGCGTTGGTCTTGCTGCGCTGGCCGCGGACGGGCAGGCCCTTGCGGTGACGCAGGCCGCGGTAGCAGCCAATCTCGGTCAGACGCTTGATGTCCATCGCGACGTCGCGACGCAGGTCGCCTTCCACAGTATAGTTGTGGGCGATGCACTCACGAAGAGCGGCTTCGTCGGCCTCGGTGAGGTCCTTGACGCGGGTATCGGGGTTGATCCCGGTCTCGGCCAGGATCTTGTTGGCGCTGGTGCGCCCGATGCCATAGATATAGGTCAGACCGATCTCGATCCGCTTATCCTTGGGCAGGTCAATGCCGGCAATACGTGCCATATTTCTCGTGCACCTCCACTTAACCTTGTCTCTGCTTGTGCTTGGGGTTCTCGCAAATGACCATGACTTTGCCCTTGCGCTTGATGATCTTGCACTTCTCGCACATGGGCTTCACGGACGGTCTTACTTTCATAATGATAACCTCCTGATAGCCTGATGGCCCCGGCGTGGACGGGGGCAAGGCCCCTCGGCCGCCGGTCGTTGATGGAACGGCGGGTGTTTCCCGTCATGGAGCAGGAAGGCCCTCGCCTTACTTGCTCCGCCAGGTAATCCGGCCCCGGGTCAAGTCGTACGGAGACATCTGCACCGTTACCTTGTCGCCCGGCAGGATCCTGATGAAGTTCATTCTGAGCTTGCCAGAGATATGAGCCAGGATGATGTGCCCATTACCGATGTCCACCTTGAAGGTGGTGTTGGGCAGGGCCTCGGTGACGACGCCCTCCAGCTCGATCATATCGTCTTTCGCCAAGCGTGATTACCTCCTTGACCTTTGCTTCCGCACAGCTGGTCTCTGGCTCGGGCCAGGACCCGCCGCAGCTCCCGGTCGGAGTCCGGGATGGCGGACATGGGGCCGAACTCACCGGCCAGCTCCACATGCTTTCTGCGTTTCCGCTTAGGCTGTGTGAGCGTCCGCCCCTTTCCGTCGGCCAGCAGCAGGAAGTCCCCCTCCGTCGCGATGACGCAGTAGAGCTCTCCGCTGTCGTGGCCGGCCAGGGCGCGCACGATGTGTCCGGTTTGGATTTCCATGCTGTTCACCGACCCTCTCACGCAGTGGTGGTCAGGATTTCGGGCTGCTCGCCCTCGGTGATGAGAATTGTGTTTTCATAGTGGGCGGCCAGGCTGCCGTCACAGGTGACGGTGGTCCACTTGTCCTTGAGGACGCGGACCTCCCAGTGGCCGGCGCACACCATGGGCTCCACCGCGATGGTCATGCCCGGCTGAAGCCGGACGCCGTGACCGGCGGGGCCGAAATTGGGAACCTCGGGGGGCTCGTGGAGCTTGGCGCCCACGCCGTGGCCCACGAAATCCCGCACCACAGAGTATCCGTTGCTCTCCACATACTTCTGAACCGTATGGGAGATATCGGAGACCCGGCAGCCGGGGTGGGCGAACTTCATGCCCTCCCAGAAGCTCTGTTCGGTGACACGGATGAGGCGCATGGCCTCCTCGCTCACCTCTCCGCATGGATAGGTGCCCGCACAGTCGCCGTGGAAGCCGTCGATGAGGGCTCCCACGTCCACGCTGACGATGTCGCCTTCCTTGAGCACCCGGTGGTCCGGGATGCCGTGGATGACCACCTCGTTCACCGAGATGCAGGCGGAACCGGGGAACCCGCCGTACCCTAGGAAGGAGGGGCGGGCTCCCTGGCTTTCAATGAACTTGCGGACTGCGGTGTCAATCTCCAGCGTGGAAACGCCGGGACGGACCATGCTGCCCGCCAGCTCCCGAGCCTGGGCGGTAATCCGCCCGGCACGGCGCATGTGCTCAATTTCACGGGGAGATTTAATGGAAATGATTTCCATTTTCACGCCTCCAGAATCTGAACAATCGCCTGAGTTGTGGCCTCAATGGTGCCCTGAGCGCCGGCCACCGGGTCCAGCTTGCCCCGCTTCTGGTAAAAATCCTTCAGCGGCTCGGTGGACTGGTGGTAAATCTCCAGACGATGACGCACCGTCTCGGGCTTGTCATCGTCCCGCTCAATCAGCTCGCCGCCGCACACATCGCACACGTCGGGCTTCTTGGGGGGATTGGACTCAAGGTGGAAGGGAGTGCCGCAGTGGGAGCAAACGCGGCGTCCGTCCATACGCTTCACGATATCCTCGTCAGAGACTTCCAGAGAGATGACGTGGTCAAAGATGATGCCGCGCTCCTCCAGAGCCTCCGCCTGGGCGATGGTGCGGGGCACACCGTCCAGGATATAGCCGCCATTGCAGTCCGGCTGGGCCAGCCGCTCCTCGATGATGTCCAGGATGACGTCATCGGGAACCAGCTTGCCTGCGTCCATATAGGACTTGGCTTTCAGTCCCACGCTGGTGCCGGCCTTGACGGCGGCGCGCAGGATGTTGCCAGTGGAAATAGTGGGAATCCCCAGCTTCTTGCTGAGAATCTCAGCCTGCGTGCCCTTGCCGGCACCAGGCGCTCCCAAGAGAATCAGCTTCATTTCTTCCTCCCTGCGTTTACTCAAGGAAGCCCTTGTAGTGACGCATGAGCATCTGGGCCTCCAGAGCCTTTACGGTCTCCAGAGCAACACCCACGACGATGATGATGGAAGTGCCGCCGATAGACAGGCTACGGCCCATCTGGGAACCACTCGCCAGGTTGATGATGTTGGAGGTGATGATGGGCAGCAGCGCGATAACAGCCAGATAGATGGCGCCGAACAGGGTGATCTTGTTGAGCACCTTGTAGATGAAGTCAGCGGTGGGCTTGCCGGGCCGGAAGCCGGGCACGAAGCCGCCGTTCTTCTTCAGGTTGTTGGCCACCTCGATGGGGTTGAACTGCATCGTGGCATAGAAGTAGCTGAAGCCCAGGATCAGCAGGAAGTAGACGATAGCGTAGACCAGGCCGTTGGAGTCAAACACCTTCATGAAGGTGGAGTCCATGCCGCCGGGGATGAAAGCCGCGATGGTGGCGGGCAGGGAGGCAATGGCCTGGGCGAAGATGATGGGCATAACGCCGCTCATGTTCACCTTCAGGGGAATGTGGCTGGACTGGCCGCCGTACATCTTCCGGCCTACCACGCGCTTGGCGTACTGGACGGGGATGCGGCGCTCAGAGTCGTTGATGAAGACAATGAACACCACCAGGGCCAGGATACCGATGATGATCAGAGGGATCATAGCGGGGTGCACCAGGCTGTTGCGGAAGGCCTCGCCATTGGACATGGCGGAGATCTCCTCGTCAGTCAGGTGCATGGACCACCGCTGCACACCCTGCACCATGTCCCGGACCATGCTGGGGAAACGGGAGACGATGCCGGCAAACAGGATCACGGAGATGCCGTTGCCGATGCCGAACTCGGTGATCTGCTCGCCCAGCCACATCACGAAGGCAGAGCCAGCAGTGAAGGTCAGGACGATGATGATACCGGCCAGCCAGGTGGGCAGGTCGTTGCCGACCAGGCCGTTGGCGTTGATCAGGGTGAAGTAGCCGAAGCCCTGCAGCAGGGCGATGGCCACGGTGGTGTAACGGGTGATGGCCGCGATCTTCTTGCGGCCCTCCTCGCCGCCTTCCTTCTGCATCCGCTCAAGAGCGGGGATGGCGACGGTGAGGAGCTGGATGATGATGGAGCTGTTGATATAGGGCTGTACGCCAAGAGCAAACACAGTGGCCATGGAGAAAGCGTTGCCGCTCATCGCATTGATGAGGCCAAAGATGCTGCCGCTCATGGCATTCAGGTAGTCCTGAAGGCCTTTCGTGTCAATCCAGGGCACGGGCACCGAAGCGCCCAGCCGGAAGATCAGCAGCGCGAAGATGGTGAACATGATCTTCTTGCGCAGCTCGGGAATTGCCCAGGCGTTCTTGACGGTCTTGAACACTTAGACCACCTCGTACTTTCCACCTGCCGCGACGATCTTCTCCTTGGCGGAGGCAGAGAAAGCAGAGGCACGGACGATCAGCTTCTTGGTGAGCTCACCGTTGCCGAGCACCTTCACGCCGTACTCACACTTGGAGAGGATACCCTTTTCCAGCAGGTCGCAAACGTTGACGGTGGCTCCATCCTCGAACTTGTTCAGAGCGGAGACGTTTATGGCCTCCAGGGGCTTGGCGAAGATGTTGTTGAAGCCGCGCTTGGGCAGACGACGAACCAGAGGCATCTGGCCGCCCTCAAAGCCGGTGCGGACACCGCCGCCGGAACGGGCCCACTGGCCCTTCTGGCCACGGCCGGCAGTCTTGCCGTTACCGGAACCGTGGCCGCGGCCCTTACGGTACGCGGGACGGGTGGAACCGGCAGCGGGAGAGAGTTCATGCAGATTCATTGACGTGCACCTCCTTACTGTTCCTCGGTGACCTGGAGCAGGTAGCCGATAGCGGCAATCTTGCCCCGGGTAGCCGAGTTGTCGGGCTGTACGGTCACGTCACCGATTTTGCGCAGCCCCAGAGCCTCGGCGGTCGCCTTGTGCTTGACAATGCGGCCGTTCAGGCTCTTGACCAGCTTGATATTCAGGTTAGCCATTGTATAGCCCCTCCTTAACCTACGATTTCTTCCACGCTCTTGCCGCGGACGCGGGCCACTTCCTCAGGACCACGGAGGGACTTGAGGCCCTCGAAGGTGGCGGAGACCACGTTCTGAGGGTTGTTGGAGCGCAGGCACTTGGCGCGGATGTCGCGGATGCCGGCGGCCTCCATGACAGCGCGGACAGGGCCGCCGGCGATGATACCGGTACCGGGGGCAGCGGGCTTCAGGAGCACGCGGCCGGCGCCGAACTCACCGATGACCTCGTGGGGAATGGTGGTGCCGGAGCGGGTGATGGTGCACATGTTCTTCTTGGCATCCTCAATGCCCTTGCGGATAGCCTCGGGCACCTCGGCGGCCTTGCCGGTGCCGAAGCCGACCCGGCCCTTCTCGTCGCCGACCACCATCAGGGCGGCGAACTTCATCACGCGACCGCCCTTGACGGTCTTGCTGACGCGGTTCAGAGAAACGAGCTTCTCGGTGAACTCGCTGGGTTCTCTTTCAAATCTAGCCATGTTCGTTTTCTCCTCCCCTTAAAATTCCAGGCCGCCCTCACGGGCGCCCTCGGCCAGAGCGGCGACGCGGCCATGGTAGACATAGCCGCCGCGGTCGAAGACCACGGTGGTGATGCCGGCGGCCTTGGCGCGCTCGGCTACCATCTGGCCGACCTTCTTGGCGGCCTCGCAGTTGGAGCCGGGGCCCTCAAAGCCCTTCTCCAGGGAGGAAGCGGAGACCAGGGTCTTGCCGGCCACATCGTCGATGACCTGAGCATAGATGTTGGTCTCGCTGCGGAACACGTTCAGACGGGGACGCTCGGGCGTGCCGGCGATCTTGCCGCGCACTCTCTTGTGGCGCTTAAGCCGCTGAGCCTTGGTATTGGGACGATTGATCATAGTGGCACACCTCCTTACTTCTTCTTGACGCCGGTCTTGCCTTCCTTGCGGCGGATGACCTCGTCGGTGTATTTGATACCCTTGCCCTTATAAGGCTCGGGGGGACGCTTCTCTCTCACTTCGGCGGCGAACTGGCCCACCTTCTGCTTGTCAGCGCCGCTGATGACGATCTTGTTGGGGTTGGGCACGTCGATGGTGATGCCCTCGGGCTCGTCCATGGTGACCTGGTGAGAATAGCCCAGGTTCATGACCAGCTTCTTGCCGTCCTTCTGCACACGGTAGCCGACGCCGTTGACGTCCAGCTCCTTCTTGAAGCCCTCGGTCACGCCCACCACCATGTTGTGCAGCAGGCTGCGGGTCAGGCCGTGCAGAGCGCGGTTCTCCTTCAGATCGTTGGGACGGGTCACGTGGATGACGTTACCCTCCTGATTGATGCTCATCGCGGGGTGGAGCTGCTGAGTCAGAGCGCCCTTGGGGCCCTTGACGGTGACGACGTTATTGTCGCCGATCTGCACTTCCACGCCGGCGGGGAGCTCGATCGGCATTCTTCCGATTCTAGACATATCTGAGACTCCTCCTTACCAAACGAATGCAAGGACTTCGCCGCCGACATGGGCCTCGCGGGCCTTCTTGTCAGTCATGACGCCCTTGGAAGTGGACACGATGGCGATACCCAGACCCTTGAGGACCCGGGGCAGCTCGTCGGCGCCCGCATAGACGCGCAGGCCGGGCTTGGAGACGCGGCGCAGACCGGAGATGGCCTTCTCCTTGCCGGGGTTGTTGTACTTCAGGGTGACGCGAATCACGCCCTGGGTGCCGTCGTCGATGAGCTGGAAGTTCTTGATATAGCCCTCGTCCAGGAGAATCTGGGCGATGGACTTCTTCATGTTGGACGCGGGGACATCGACGGTGTCATGCTTGGCATTCGAGGCGTTGCGGATGCGGGTGAGCATATCCGCAATGGGATCGGTAATATGCATGAGTGTTACCTCCTATTAGAATTACGGGCATTGCCCGTATCAGCGGCAAGGTATCGGAGCTAGGCAACTTCGACCTGTTGACCGCCGGCTGGGGTTATATTGAAAATTGAAATTAGGAGTTCGGAATTAGGCGGGCGCCTAATTCCGTATTCCTAATTTCTCATTTCACAAAGTTACCAGGACGCCTTCTTCACGCCGGGAATCTGACCCTTGTAGGCCAGCTCGCGGAAGCAGATACGGCAGATGCCGTAGTCCCGCAGGTAGGCGTGGGGACGGCCGCAGATCTTGCAGCGATTGTAGCGGCGGGTGGAGAACTTGGGCTCCGCCTGCTGCTTCAGGATCATAGACTTCTTAGCCATTTCGTTCTCCTCCTTTAGCGGGCGAAGGGAGCGCCGATGAGGGTCAGCAGCTCCTTGGCCTCTTCGTCAGTGTGGGCGGTGGTGCACATGACCACGTCCAGGCCGCGGATCTTGTCGATCTTGTCGTACTCGATCTCGGGGAAGATCAGCTGCTCCTTGATGCCCAGGGCGTAGTTGCCGCGGCCATCGAAGGCGTTGGGGTTGATGCCGCGGAAGTCGCGGACGCGGGGCAGGGCCACGTTGAACAGGCGGTCCAGGAACTCCCACATCTTGTCGCCGCGCAGGGTGACCTTAGCGCCGATGGGCATGCCCTCACGGAGCTTGAAGTTAGCCACGGACTTCTTGGCCTTGGTGATGATGGCCTTCTGGCCGGTGATCTTGGTCAGGTCGCCCACAACGGCCTCCAGAACCTTGGAGTTGTCACGGGCCTCGCCGCAGCCGCAGTTGACCACGATCTTCTCCAGGCGGGGGATCTGCATGGTGGACTTGTAGCCGAACTTCTGCATCAGAGCAGGAGCCACCTCGGCCTGGTACTTTGCCTTCAGGTTGGGCATGTTCTTCTCAGCCATTGTTAACTCCTCCTCTCTCAGATTTCAGCGCCGCACTTCTTGCAGACGCGGACCTTCTTGCCGTCGGCCAGAACCTTGTGGGCGGGGCGGGTAGCCTTGCCGCACTTGGGGCAGACGCGCATGACCTTGGAGGCGTACATGGGGGCCTCCTTGGGGATGATGCCGCCCTCCTGGCCCTGCTGACGGGGCTTGGTGTGGCGGGACACCATGTTGATCTTCTCGACAACGACCTTGCCGCTCTTGGGCAGGGTGGCAATGACCTTGCCCTGCTTGCCCTTGTCCTTACCGGACAGAACGACGACCTCGTCGCCCTTCTTAATGCTCATCTTATTCATTGTCTACTCCTACCCCCTTACAGCACTTCGGGAGCCAGCGACAGGATCTTCATGTAGTCCTTGTCGCGCAGCTCGCGGGCCACGGGCCCAAAGATACGGGTACCGCGGGGATTCTTGTCGTCCTTGATGAGAACGGCAGCGTTCTCGTCGAAGCGGACATAGCTGCCGTCGGCGCGGCGAACGCCCTTGGCGGAGCGGACGATAACGGCCTTCACGACCTCGCCCTTCTTCACCGTGCCGCCGGGCTGAGCCTTGCGGACGGAGGCCACGATCACGTCGCCGATGTTGCCATACTTGCGCTTGGAACCGCCCAGCACACGGATGGTCTTGATTTCCTTGGCGCCGGTGTTGTCGGCTACCTTCAGATAAGTCTCCTGCTGAATCATACCGACACCTCCTTACTTCGCCTTCTCGATGATCTCGACCACGCGCCACCGCTTGTCCTTGGACAGGGGACGGGTCTCCATCACCTTGACGCGGTCACCCACACCGCACTCGTTGAGCTCGTCATGAGCCTTGAGCTTGTAGGTCCGCTTAACAATCTTCTTGTACAGGGGGTGGGCCACACGGTCGGCAATGGCCACCACCACGGTCTTGTCCATCTTGTCAGAGACAACCAGGCCGACTCTGGTCTTGCGGGAAGAAGTTCTGTTTTCCATTGTCTAGTTCCTCCTTCTTATCGGCCTGCGAGCTGCTGCTCACGGATGAGGGTCTTGACACGGGCGATGTCTTTCTTCACCTGGGCGATCCGGATGGGATTGTCCAGCTGATTGGTGGCGTGCTGAAGACGGAGCTGGAAGAGATCCTTCTTCAGGTCGCCCAGCTTAGCCTCCAGCTCGGCGGCGCTCATCTTACGGATTTCAGTAGCCTTCATCTTCATTCACCACCATTCTCGGTCTCGGCGGTCTCCTTAGCCACAATCTTGCACTTGACGGGCAGCTTGTGGGAAGCGAGACGCAGTGCCTCGCGGGCGATCTCCTCGGAGACGCCGGCGATCTCGAACATAACGCGGCCGGGCTTAACCACGGCCACCCAGTACTCGGGGGAACCCTTACCGGAACCCATTCGGGTCTCAGCGGGCTTCTCGGTGACGGGCTTGTCGGGGAAGATCTTGATCCAGACCTTACCGCCACGCTTGGTGTAACGGGTCATGGCGATACGGGCGGCCTCGATCTGGTTGCTGGTGATCCAGCAGGGCTCGGTGGCCTGCAGGCCGAACTCACCGTAGGTCACGGTGTTGCCACGGGTGGCCTTGCCCTTCATGCGGCCGCGGTGAACGCGGCGGTATTTCACTCTCTTAGGCAGCAGCATTAGTTGGCGCCTCCTTCCTTGGCAGCGGGAGCGGCGGGACGGGGACCACGGTTAAAGCCCTGACCCTGGGGACGGCCCTGGCCGTTCCGGTTGAAGCCGCCCTGACGGCGGTCGCCGCCGAAGCCGGGCTTCCGGTCGCCGTCGCGGCGCTCGCGGCGGGGACGCTCAGGACGCTCCTTGAAGTTCTTGGTGTCCAGGGTGCGGGGGGTGGTCCGCAGGGCCTGGGAGAGAATCTCACCCTTGTAGACCCACACCTTCACGCCGATGCGGCCGTAGGTGGTGGCAGCCTCAGCGAAGCCGTAGTCGATGTCGGCGCGCAGGGTCTGCAGGGGGATGGTGCCGTCGTGATAGTGCTCGGTGCGGGCGATCTCGGCGCCGCCCAGACGGCCGGACACCTGAGTCTTGATGCCGCGGGCGCCCATGCGCATGGCACGGCCCATGGCGTTCTTCATAGCGCGGCGGAAGCCGATGCGCTTCTCCAGCTGCTGAGCGATGTTCTCAGCGATGAGCTGGGCGTCCATGTCGGGGTTCTTGACCTCGACGATGTTCAGGGCAACGCTCTTGCCCAGCATCTTCTCCAGCTGCAGGCGCAGGGCCTCGATGGCCTCGCCGCCCTTGCCGATGACCACGCCGGGACGGGCGCAGTGCAGGTAGATGCGCACCTTGGCGTTGTCGCGCTCGATCTCAATCTTGGGGATACCAGCGCCGTACTGGGTCTTCTTCAGGAAGTCCCGGATCTTCTTGTCCTCCACCAGCAGGTCGCCGACCTTCTCGTTGCGGGCGTACCAACGGGAGTCCCAGTCCTTAATGACGCCCACGCGAAGGCCGTGGGGGTTCACTTTCTGTCCCATATTTTTCCTCCTCCCTTAGCGCTCGCTCACCGCGATGGTGATGTGAGAAGTACGCTTGTTGATGCGGAACGCGCGACCCTGGGCCCGGGGACGCATACGCTTGATGATGGGGCCGGGGTTGGCGTAGGTGGCAGACACGTACAGCTTCTCGGGATCCATCTGGTGATTGTTCTCCGCGTTGGCAGCCGCGCTCTTGAGAATCTTCAGCATGAGCTCGGAAGCAGCCTTGGGAGTGGCCATCAGAATAGCAGTGGCCTCGGGCACGCTCTTGCCCCGGATCAGATCGCAGACGATCTGAACCTTACGGGGAGAGATGCGGGCATAACGCAGAGTAGCCTGGGCTACCTTTTTATCTTCCATGTTATCTCTCCTCCTTACTTACCGGACTTGGCGCCGGCGTGACCGCGGAAGGTACGGGTGGGGGCGAACTCGCCCAGCTTGTGGCCGACCATATCCTCGGTAACGTAGACGGGCACGTGCTTGCGGCCGTCGTGCACGGCAAAGGTGTGACCGACGAAGGAGGGGAAGATGGTGGAGGCGCGGCTCCAGGTCTTCAGGACCTTCTTCTCACCGGTCTTGTTCATCTCATCGACCCGCTTGAGCAGCTCGGGGGCGCAAAAGGGGCCTTTCTTAATGCTTCTGGACATCTTTTACTGCCTCCTTACTTAGAATTACGATGCTTGACGATGAACTTCTCGGTACGGTTCTTCGTCTTGCGGGTCTTGTAACCCATAGCGGGCTTGCCCCAAGGAGTAACAGGGCCGGGACGACCGACAGGGCTCTTGCCCTCGCCGCCGCCGTGGGGGTGGTCATTGGGGTTCATGACGGAGCCGCGGACGGTGGGACGCCAACCCATGTGACGCTTACGGCCGGCCTTACCGATCTGGATGTTGGCCCAGTCGGTGTTGCCGACCTGGCCGATGCAGGCCTTGCAGTCCTCGCGGATATAGCGGACCTCGCCGGAGGGCAGACGGACCTGAGCCATGCCGTTCTCCTTGGCCATCAGCTGGGCAGCCACGCCGGCGGACCGGACGAGCTGAGCGCCCTTGCCGGGGTAGAGCTCGATGTTGTGGATGAGCTCGCCTACGGGGATGTTGGCGATGGGGAGGCAGTTGCCGGGCAGGATGTCGGCGTTGGGGCCGGAGACGATCTTGTGGCCGGCCTTCAGGCCAACAGGAGCCAGGATATAGCTCTTGGTGCCGTCCTCATACTGGATGAGGGCGATGTTGGCGGAACGGTTGGGGTCGTACTCAAGACGGAGCACCACAGCGACCTCGCCGTCCTTCTGACGCTTGAAGTCGATGATACGGTACTTCTTCTTGTTGCCGCCGCCGCGGTGGCGGACGGTGATGCGGCCGTAGCTGTTGCGGCCGGCATTTTTCTTCAGGTTCTCAATCAGGCTGCGCTCGGGCTTAGCCTTCTTGTCAATGCCCTCGAAGGCGCTCACGGTCATGTGGCGGCGGGAGGGCGTTGTGGGCTTATAAGTTTTGATAGCCATTGTTCGTTATCCTCCTTACACCATGCCTTCGAAGAACTCGATGGTCTTGGAGTCCTCGCTGAGGGTGACCACAGCCTTCTTCCAGGAGGGGCGGCGGCCCTTGGGATAGGCGCCGGTGCGCTTCTCCTTACCCTGCATGTTCAGGGTGTTGACCTTGACCACCTTCACGCCGAAGATTTCCTCGACGGCCTTGGCGATCTCGATCTTGTTGGCGCTCTTGGCCACCTCGAAGGTGTAGCGCTTCATCTCGGTCATCTCCATGGACTGCTCGGTGATGACGGGACGCTTAATGATATCATAAGCGGTGGTAGCCATTATGCGAACACCTCCTCGATGACGGCCAGGGCGGCCTTGTCCACGATGAACTGGTTGGCGTTTACGATGTCGTAAACGGAGAGGAGCTTGGCGGTGGTGGTGACCACGCCGGGGATGTTCCGGGCGGACAGGACCACGTTCTCATTGACCTCGTTGGTGACCAGGACGGCCTTCTTGGACTCGACAGCGCCCAGGAAAGCAGCCATGTTCTTGGTCTTGACGGCGTCCAGGTTCAGGCCGTCCACCACGATGACGTTGCCCTCAGCGGCCTTGGCGGAGAGGGCGGACTTGAGAGCCAGGCGCTTCACCTTCTTGTTGAGGGTGTAGCTGTAATCGCGGGGCTTGGGAGCGAACACCACGCCGCCGTGAGTCCACTGGGGAGCGCGGGTGGAACCCTGACGGGCACGGCCGGTGCCCTTCTGGCGCCAGGGCTTGATGCCGCCGCCGGAAACCTCGGCGCGGGTGAGAGCGGACTGAGTGCCCTGGCGGCAGTTGGCCAGGTGATTCTTGACAGCCTCGTGAACAACGCTCACGTTGGGCTCAATGCCGAAGATAGCGTCGGAGAGGTCCACTTCGCCGACCTTCTTGCCGGTCATATCAACAACAGTTGCTTTAGGCATTTGGTATCTCTCCTTTCTTACTTGTTACGGGCGGAAGCCTTCTGGGGATTGCGGCCGGAAGCCTTCTGCGGGTTCTTGGAGATGTCAGCGCCGGCGCCCTTCTCCTTGACGTTGATGACGGAGCTGCGCAGGCACACGATGCCGCCCTTGGGGCCGGGGATGGCGCCGCAGACAGCGATGAGGTTCAGCTCGGGGTCGACCTTGACCACGTCCAGGTTGAGCACGGTGACCTGCTCATTACCCATCTGGCCGGCGCCGATCTTACCCTTGAAGATACGGGAAGGATCGCTGTTGGCGCTCATGGAACCAGCGTGACGGTGCACAGGGCCGGTACCGTGGGACTCCTTCAGGCGGTGAGCGCCGTGACGCTTGATAACGCCGGCGTAACCCTTACCTTTGCTGATGCCGGTCACGTCCACGCGGTCGCCAGCGGCGAAAGCGTCGGCCTTGACCTCGTCGCCGATGTTCAGGGACTCGGCGTTGTTCAGAGCGAACTCCTTGAGCACGCGCTTGGCGCTGACGCCAGCCTTCTTCAGGTGGCCCAGCTCGGGCTTGGTGAGCTTGCGCTCGGGCACGTCCTCGAAGCCCAGCTGCACAGCGGTGTAGCCGTCCTTCTCCACGGTCTTCTTCTGGGTGACCACGCAGGGGCCAGCCTCAATGACGGTGACCGGGATGACCTTGCCGGCTTCGTCGAAGATCTGCGTCATGCCGACCTTCTTGCCGATAATGGCCTTTTCCATGTGTTTTCCTCCTTAAATAAGGTTATTGGTTGGAAGACTTGGGACATCAGGCTTCCCATTGGTCTGCCAACTTGACCCGTCCGCCTCAAAACGCGGCGGACTGCGGGTACAACATAGTTGTGAGACTCAGCTGTGATTACAGCTTGATCTCGATCTCCACGCCGGCGGGGAGCTCCAGGCTCATCAGGGCCTCCACAGTCTTGGGGGAGGGCTTGAGGATGTCGATGAGGCGCTTGTGGGTGCGGCGCTCAAACTGCTCCCGGGAGTCCTTGTACTTGTGCACAGCGCGCAGGATGGTCACGACCTCTTTCTTGGTGGGCAGGGGGATCGGGCCGGACACGGAAGCGCCGGTGCGCTTGGCGGTCTCCACGATCTTCTCGGCGCTCTGGTCGATGAGCTGATGGTCGTAGGCCTTGAGACGGATGCGAATCATTTCTTTCTGGGCTGCCATGGTGTTTCCTCCTTAAAACATACGAAGTGGGGTTCGGTACTCCTCGCACGCTTCGTACGGTGAGAAATCTTATGTCCACGGTTCCGTGCGTATCACTCCGTGGCATGAAGAAAACCGGCTCTAAGCAGGCCGGTTTACTCCATGCACCGGCGATATACGCCCGTGCACAGATTCCTCAGCCGCCCGATTCTAGCTCGGACATACTCCGCGGAAGTTACCGGCTCACGCCGCAATCTCCCGCATCATCGCAGATCGCGCCCTTAACAGGCGCTCTGATATAATACCTTAAACCCCGATCTATGTCAAGGGTTTCCGGGTATTTTTTTATTATTTTTTCAGGAAAATCACGCTTTTGGCCACTTACACAAAGCCTGCTGTCGACATAGCCTCTTCTTCTGTCCGCTTTGCCTGTCCAGGACCAGAAAAGACCGGGCCGCCCTGCTGGGACGACCCGGTCTGAAAGGCGTCGGAATGTGCCGCTTTGCTTATTTCGCGGTGCGGATGATGATGCTGGCCTTGAACTCACCGGCGGTGGTGTAGCCGCCGTAGATGTTCAGGCTGTCGCCGGTCTTCAGGCTGCTCAGGGAGAAGGTGCCGCCGGCTGCCTCCTGCATGACGGTGCCGGAGGGGGCGCTGACCTGGATGACAGAGCCGGTGCCGGTGCCGTCGTCAGCCCGGAAGGTGATGGTCCGGTCGGAGGTGTTCACGTAGATGACGGTGCCGTTGAGCTGGCTGCTGCTGGTGGTGGTCTTGTCCACCTCGATGGAGGCCACGCTGTCGCCGTTGGTGACCATGGCCACGTGGTAGCCCACCCGCAGGTCGTACATGGAGATGAGCTTGCCGTCCTGGCTGACCGACACGCCACTGGTGATGGAGTAGGTGGCGGTGCCGCCGTTGTTGTCCAGCTCCACCTCGATGGTGATGCCGGAGGTGTCCTCGCTCTTGCGGGTGATGGTGCCGGAGACGTTGGCGCTCTGGGGCTGGGAGTCAATCTGGGTGACGGCGTTGTACCGGACGGTCACGGTGACGGCGTCACCGGTGCGCAGCTTGTCGATGGAGCTGCTCTTGTCGCTGCGGCGGACCTCCGGGGGATCGGACAGGTCAATCTGGAAGGGGACCACCCGGCCGTCAGCGGTGGTGACGCTGATGATCTCCATGGTGGTGCCGGTGGGGTAGCTGATGTCGGTGATGGTGCCCTCGGTGACGGTGGAGCCGGGATAACCGGCCAGCATGGCCACCTCGCCGCCGGACAGGCGGACGGTGATGAACCAGTCCTTCTGGACGCCGCTGACGGTGCTTGCCTTGCCGTTGTAGGTCACCACGGCGTCGGCGGAGAAATTATAGGTGGTGGCCTTGTTGGTCTTCAGGTCGGTGATGGTCACGTTGCTGACGCCGCTGGCGCTGCCCACGCTCTTCACGGCGCCCTGGATGTACTGGGTGACCGTGTCCAGGGTGGCGCCGGTCACGTTACCGTCTTCATTGGACGCCCGCAGGGTCACGTAGCTGCCCACATAGCTGGCAGTCATGCCGGAGACGGCCAGACCGTTGGCGGTGATGGCGGTGTTCGCGGGAACGGTGAGCCGCTCCAGCTGGCCGTCAAAGCCGGAGACGGTGATCACGGAGCCGCCGGAGGCCTGGGTCTCCACGGCGGTAATCAGGCCTTCAACCTTACGGGTGCCGCCGGAGAGCTGGACAGCGGCCAGATGACCCTGCTGATCCACCCGGCAGACGGCGGTGGTGTAGCCGCCCTCAGGGTCGATGAGCTCGTAGCCGCCCACCTTCTGGCCCACCTGGACCTCAGTAAAGCGGTCGTAGGGCAGGGTGACGGAGGCGCCGTTTACGTTGAGGAGGATCTCACTGTCGGACACGCCCACCACGGTGCCGGCCACGGTGTCCAGCTTGCCGGACAGGCGCACGGCCATGGGGGTGCCGTCCTCGTCGTAGCACACACGGGCGTAGGTGCCGGTCTGGAGCAGGGCGCTGTCCACCAGCATGCTGTTCTCATAGATGGGGGTGTCCACCGGCAGAGAGATGGTGTAGGACCCGGACAGGTCGCTGTTGAGGGTGAGGTGGATCACGTTCTTGCTGCTGGAGGTGGCGGAGACGATGGTGCCCGCCTGCCACTCGTAGTCGGTGTAATTGGGCAGCTCCACGCTGGTGCCCCGCTCCTCCATGAAGGCGATGGCACGGGAGAGCATGGTGGCCGCCACCTCACGGGTGACGGTGCTCTTGGGCTGGAACTCGTTCTGGTCGGTGCCGGTGATGATGCCGTATGTATTGAGCAGATAGATGTAGGGCTCACGGCCGGGGGTGATGTCGGCCTTATCGGTAAAGGTCAGGGTGTAGCTGGACAGATGCTCGGCCATGGGGGCCAGCTGCATGGCCCGCACCAGGTAGAGGGCAAAGTCCTCCTTGGTGATGGTCTTGCCGTTGTCCAGCGCGCCGGAGTCGTAGAGGCCCTTCAGCTCGGTGTAGGAGAGGATGCCCGCCTCCAGGCAGGTGGCGTACTCGTCCCGGAACCAGGACTGCTGGTCGCCCATGATGGCGGAGATATCATCGGCCCGGTCCTTGCCGATCTGGGCCCGCAGGTCAGTCTCCACGGCGATACGGGCGCACAGAGCCAGCGCCTCGCTGCCCTGGAGCTCATTCTTGGGCCGGAACTCGCCGTTGTCGTAGCCCTTGAAGACACCCTGCTCGGCCATGTCGTTGATGTAGGACTCCGCCCAGTATCCGGCGGGCACATCGGGGAACGTGGCAGCGAATGCGGGTACCGTGGTCAGTGAGAGCACCAGCGTCAGGGCCAGCGCACCGGAAAGCAGTCTGTTTCGTTTCATAGCGCACCTCCAAATTTGGGCTTCGTCCTTGCGTCCGCCACAAGGCGGGTTGCTGCACTTAACATAATTATAGCGGCTTGTCCAGAAAAAAGCAACGGGAACCCTGTCTTTTTCTTCCCGTTCCAAAATCTGCTGCTTTTCAGACGTTTTTCCCCGAAAAAAGTTCCACGGCAAAAAGAGCGGAGACAGCCCCGCCGTCTCCGCTCTACCTATATTATATATATGCTGTTTACTCCGCCGCAGCGCTGCCGTCCTCAGCGCCGGCAGCGCCCTGGGCGTTGTCAGTGTCCTGAGTGTTGTCGGTGCTCTGGGTGTCGTCGGTACCGGCATTGGTCAGGTCCTCGGCCTCCAGGGCCTCGGCGGGAATCTCAAACTCCGTGGCCGCGTCGAAATTGGAGCAGCTCATGCGGATCACCGAGCTCACCAGCTCGCTGGTCGACTCCTCGTCGGTGCTGGTGGTGGGGTGGCCCAGGGTCTCGTCAATATTGGCCTCCATATTGTTGATGACCTTCAGCATGTCCATCTCCATCTTCACCAGGTAGCCCTCCTGGTCCACCCACACGGTGATCTCGGCAGCGGGCATGCTCTCCAGATTGGTCTTAATCTTGGTCTGCTGGTCCTCGGACATGGAGGCGATGGACTCCAGATAGCCGTTGGAATCCAGGATGTCCACCAGGGGCTTGCCGCTGAGGGAGCCGGTGTACTTCACCGCCTCGGCGTCATTGACGGTCTCGGTGCCGTTTTTCTTGAAGCCGGAGGCCTGGGCCAGATAGGTGGAGAGGGTGTCCCCGGCGTTATAGGTGTCCAGCACCTCCTGGGTGGTGGCCTGCTTGGCCCAGTAGCTGCCGTCGGTGGCGTACTGCACCAGCTCCTCGCCCTCCTTCTGGGCGTACATAGTGATGGTCTGGTTGTAGGTGTCCTCACCGCTGACCATGTCCAGCACCACATCCGCCTTAATCTTCAGCGGGTCCTGGAAGGTGGTGAGATTCATCCGGTTGGTGACGGACAGGTTCTGGTCCTCAGAGGTGTACTCCGCCGCAATCTCAATCACAGCGTCCATGCTGGAAGCGCCCTTCACCTTCTCCAGGGCGGCAGCCACCGTCTCGTCGGCATTTCCGCCGGAGCAGGCCGCAAGAGAGAGGGTCAGCAGCGCGGCGGCGCCCAGAGCGGCCGTACGTTTCATCCATTTCATTGTACATTGTCCTTTCTTTCCGATACGCGGCATACGCGCAATTATAGATAGTATAGCATGTTTTCTCCCCTCTGTCACCCATTTCCGTACCTTTTGGGCCAATGCCGCTCCTTTTTTCTTTCTCTTCTTGCCAGCATATCACCGGTGTGCTAGGATGGATGCAAGGAAAGAATATTCTGTCCATTCCGACAGTCTGGAGATGATGCGCTGTGTTCTGTCCCAACTGCGGTTTCCCCTACGGTCCTGACGACCGCTTCTGCGGCCGCTGCGGCGCCGCCCTTCCCGGCCGGGAGGATTCCTCCCCTGTCCCTCCCCCTCAGCAGCCTTCTCCGCCTCCAGCCCGCCCCAAGCGGCGGCTGCCCCGGTTTGTGATTCCGGCGGTGCTGGTGCTGGCCGCTGCGGCAGGCGTGCTGACCTTTTTCCTCACCCGCTCGTCCCAGCCGGACCCGTCCTTTGTTCTGAACAGCCGGACCTCTTTCTTTTTCCTGGCCAGGGACAACCCCGCCCAGGCGGAGCTGTGGCGGGGTACGGAGCAGGTGCTGACCCTCCCGGCGGAAGACGTGTCGTTCCGCTCCGCCGCCGCCTCCGCAGACAAGTCCGTGCTCCTGCTGGTGGATGCCGGAGGTGCCCTGTACCGCGCCGATTCCGCCAGCTGTGCCACGCTTTCAGAGCGGGTCGAATACTGCACACTCTCCGGTGACGGAAGCACCTCCGCCTGGGTCACCACAGGGGGAGCGCTCTGGCTCCAGCGGAGCGAGGAGGCACCGGTGCTGATTGCTGAGGATGTCTCCCCTTCCTCCGTTCTCCTGTCCTACGGCGGCCATACTCTGGCGTGGCAGACAGCCTCAGACAGCGACGGCAGCTCCCATCTCTGCCTGATGCTGGACGGCGGCGCGCTCCAGGAGCTGCCGCCGGAGGACGCGGCTCCCGCTCTGGTCACCGACAACGGCACGCTGTACTACACCGTCCTGGACGGTGACATGCTTTCCCTGTACGTCTGGAGGGATGGGACGTCCACTCTGTTCACCGACCGGCTTACCCCGTTCGGTGCCATGCTGACTTTTAACCGGGACGGCACCGAGCTGCTCTATATAACAGAGGAGGACGACGGTCCCGTCACCTGGTTCTGCCGGGAGGGCGAGGAACCCCGGAACATCGGCTCCTTCGCCTTCCAGTCCCTCTGCTCCCCGACCTTTTCCTCCAGCAGCTATATTGACACCGATCACCTCTCTGTCTGGTTGTACAACACGGACACGCTGCGGCAAAAATGCCTCCGCACCGACCGGAACGTCTGGCTGCTGGACAGCGAGGGGGATGCCTCTCCCCTCTTCCCCGACGGAAGCACCATCACCAGTGCCTATGTCTCCCAGGACGGCACCAGCCTGGTGGTCCAGACCACCGGCGCGAGCGAGAAGAACACCCTCTACCGCTTTGACAACCTGTGGGGCGACCTGGAATCCCATGTGCTGGACCAGGGGCATGCGCTCTCCCTGCTGAGCGCATCCTCCGACCTGTCCCTCCTGCTCTACACCCGCCTCGATACGGATCTGGTGCGGACCTATTACGCCCTGAAGACCGGCGGCGAGCCGGTGCTTCTGATCCAGGGCAACGAATTTGCCGTGATCACCGTAGACAACACCGTTCTCTGCTCCGCCGATGACCACAGCAGGCTCCTTTTCTCCGATGGCGGCGAACCCATCCAGCTGGAAGTGCCCGGTACGGAGGATGGTGACGCCTTCATTACCGTCGCCGGGGTAGGCAGTCTGACCTGCGTCACAGCGTATACTATTGCTGACCTCGCAACCTCAGCCCCCTCTCCCGTGGACGTCTATACCGTTTCTCCCGACGGTACGCTCGCCATTCTGACCGAGGATATCCTGTACCTGAACGCCTACTGACATGTTTCCCTGAAAAGCAAGGAGCGCCGCGCCCTGCACGGGCGCGGCGCTCTGTATCTTCTATTATCGCTGAGCCGGGGTTTCCACCGGGATGCCTCTGGACCGCAGCTCGGCCAGGAAAATCTCCCGTCCCTCAAAGAGGAACTCCAGGTTCACCCGCCGGCCGTTTTTGAGGAAGATGGCCATGCGGCGGCCGCCCAGCAGATCCACCCGGGCGACATCCCCCATAGGAACCCGTCTGGCAGGACCATAGCCTTCGCAGCAGACCAGGGTGTCGTCATCCTCCAGCCGGACCCGTGCCCGGGTAGGCCGCAGCAGGGACACCACACCCAGCACCGCCACCACCACGGCGCCGATGCGGCACAGCAGCTGCAGGCTGTCATCCCCCGTCAGCTCCAGTCCGCTGCACACCCACAGCAGCACCGCTGCCGCCAGAAACACCACGCCCGCCAGGCGGTAGGAGGCGCTCAGGCTCCGATTCATCCGATATTCCATGTTTTTTCCTTCTTTCAGGATGAGTGCCGCAGTATCCGCCGTTGTGCCGGATTCTGCCGGCAGGCAGAGGAAATCATCCCCGTTCCGGGCTTGCCCCTCTGCGCCGTACGCATTATAATATAAATGAGACGCCCGGCGCAACGGTCATTCTGGTGGAAACACGGCGGGTTTTCTCCCCGGATTTTTGGCTGCCTGACTGTCCGGCGGCTCCGGTGACTTTGCAGAGGAGGTTTTTCCCATGCTCAAGCACATTGTCGTATGGAAGTTCAAGGACGAGGCCGAGGGCAAATCCCGGGCCGAGAACTGCGCCCTGGTCCGGGAGCGCCTGCTGGCCCTGGTGGGGGTCATCCCCGAGGTGAAGCACATGGAGATCGGCATTGATATCGGCTCCATCCAAGGCAACTTTGACCTGGCCCTCATCGTGGACACCGACAACACCGACACCCTCTCCGCCTACGCCAACCACCCTGAGCACCTGAAGGTGGTGGACTACATCAAGAAGGTTGTGGAGCAGCGGGTGGCCGTGGACTTTACCTTCTGAATATTTTTGAGGCAAAAAGCGCCCTGTTTTTCCGACAGGGTGCTTTTTTATTCCCATTTTCATCCGTATGCAGCCTCATGATTCATTCTCTTTCCATGTCGTTTCATCCATTTCAACTAATATATACCCATTTTTAACGCCGTATTTTGTCTGTTTTTTACCATTTGGACAGTTGACACTTTTGTTTCATGGTGGTATTATTCTTTCATAATTATTCATCAAGTTGTGAGTATTCCGTATTTTTATTCTGTGTGTGCCCGCGATTTGAGAGAAGGAAAGGTGAAGCAAATGAAAAGCAGTACCCACACCCCGAAAAAGTGGCTGTCACTGATTCTGGCGCTGGCCATGTGCCTGTCGCTGGTCTCTCTGCCCGCCGCTGCCGCGGAGACGGAGACCGCCGCCGCCACCGCAGCAACCTTTGTCAACACCACTGAGGACGGCGGCGACAACGCCATCTCCCTCACCGCCGAGCGGACCTTCAAGGTCATGCTCCCCGTTGACATGACCCTGGACCAGGCCAAGACCGCCGCCGCCGAGGCTGTGTGGTCCCTGGTGCCCGACGAGACCCAGGACTACCTGGACGACACCCTGTTCCCCAACCAGACTGAGGGCGGCGCCCTGAGCACCTGGATGTGCAAGGACGGCGAGACCCCCTTCTTCACCGACCTGAGCGCCTCCGCTGAAGAGGTCGACGGCCAGGTGTACGTGACCCTGACCTTTGCCAACAGCTGCTACTTCCTGGACGACTTCAGCGTGCCCCACACCAACGGCGGCTACTACATGGACGTGTGCGGCTACTTCAACCTGACCGCTGAGGCCGACGGCAAGACCCTGGGCTCCGTGGGCGTGAAGATTGCCCCCTACGACCAGTTCCACACCATGAGCGAGATCTACGCTGAGATCGACGAGATGGTGGAGTTCGCCGCTGAGAACACCGACCTGTACGTGGAGAAATTCTCCATGGGCATGAGCCAGGGCGACAACGGCCTGGAGAGCCTGGATATGCCCTACCTCATCGTGGCCAAGGACAAGGCCGCTGTGGAGAAGTGGAAGGAGATCAAGGAGGAGGCCGAGAGCGACCCCACCGGTCTCATCGCCAAGATTGAGAACGGCACCCTGGGCGACTATCAGGTGCCCGTGATGTACTCCAACGTCCACGCCAACGAGGTGGCCGCCAGCGACGGCGTCACCGCCTTTGCATGGATGCTCCTCAACGCCGCCGCCGGCGACGGTACCATCGACTACGACAAGCTCACCGGCTTCACCGCCGAGGGCGAGGCCGAGCTGGCCGCTCAGATGGGCCCCGAAGGTGAGGCTGGTTCCGTGGCCGTGCCCGACCTGGTGGCCGACACCGCCACCTACCTGGGCTACATCAAGGGCAAGAACGCCGACGGCACCACCGCCGACGTCTCCACCGTGGTGGACCTGGAGAAGTACTACACCATCGAGACCGAGACCGTCAACGTGGATGACCTTCTCAGCGACGTGTTCTTCATCCTGGTGCCCGAGGAGAACGTGGAGGGCCGGACTTATCTGACCCGTACCTCCTCCGGCGGCTTTGACCTGAACCGGGACAACTCCTTCCAGACCCAGGCCGAGACTCAGAACATGACCGCTCTCATCGCCGAGTGGAACCCCGTCAGCTTTGCCGAGTTCCACGGCCGAATCGAGACCTTCCAGTGCGAGCCCTGCGATCCCCCTCACGAGCCCAACTTCGAGTACGACCTGCTGGCTGAGCACCTGCTGGCCGGTGGTGAGGCTCTGGGCATTGCCGCCGTGGCCAACAACGACGGCCACAACAGCTATGTGACCCCCCAGCGTGACTACCTGAGCTACACCGGCGAGGTCAACGCCGACGGCAGCTACCAGACCCAGTGGTACGATCCCTGGGACGACATGTCCACCAGCTACACTCCCCAGTACGCCATGCTCCACGGTACCCTGGCCTACACCGTTGAGGTTCCCGCCTACGACGACTACATGGTCACCGCCCTGTCCTACGGCCAGCTGGGCCAGAGCAACTACATCGCCGCCAACAAGGAGAGCTACCTGCTCAACCAGACCAAGATCTTCGAGCGCGGCGTGACCAACGCCAACTCCGACGCCTATGAGCTGGTCGGCCAGTGGTTCTGCGACCAGTACGATGTTGAGGGCGCCGAGGCCGACCTGTTCCGTCCCGAGTATGACGGTGAGGGTCAGAACGGCAACTTCTATCCCGAGTGCTACATCATCCCCCTGGACGGTGAGCATCAGAGCAACCTCCAGGATGCCGACGACATGCTCACCTATCTGACCCGGAACGGCGTCGAGATCATGGTGGCCGACAAGGCCTTCACCTATGACGGCGTGGAGTATCCCGCCGGTACCGCTGTGGTCTCCATGTACCAGGCCAAGCGGAGCGTGGCCAACGGCGTGCTGTACGACGGCACCGTCATCACCGAGTGGCCCGTCCTCTACTCCGAGGGCATCACCGCCTTCAATTACACCCGCGGCTTTGACATGATCACCTGTGCCGAGCCCGCCGCCTACGAGACCATCGCCGCCGCCTGCTCCGTCTCCGACGAGTGGGATGTGTCCTCCGCCTTCACCGGCGTCACCGGCGAGAAGGTCATCCTCTCCAACGCCTCCGAGGACTCCACCAGCGCCGTCAATGCCCTGCTTCAGGCCGGCAAGACCGTGTCCATGATCATCTCCGGTGAGGACAAGGGCTCCTTCCTGTGCGACTACGCCGACTGGCAGTCCGTCTCCAAGACCTACCTGCTCACCGGCAAGGGTGTCACCGCCGCTGAGGCCCCCCTGTCCCTGACCATCACCAAGGCCCCTGTCATCTACATCTCCGGCAAGCCCGCCGACAATGAGAGCGGCTTTGTCAAGACCACTCTGGTCAGCGGCGCCTACCAGTACAACTACGACCGGCAGGCCATGGAGATGCTAGGCTTCACCGTCACCGACAACGCCGCTGAGGCCGACCTCATCATCGGCGCCGCCGCTCTGGACGACCAGGCCCTGGCCGCCGTCAAGTCCGGCACTCCCTACATCGGCTACGGCTCCAACGCCATCCGCTCCGCCGTGTCCCTCTTTGCCGAGGGCGAGCTGGTCCGTGAGACCGCCGGCGACTCCGCCATGGACGCTCTGGCCTATGTGACCTACCCCACCGACAGCCTGGTGACCGCCAGCTATGTCTCCGAGGGTGACGACATCCTCTACGGCTACGGCGCCGGCTACTTCGCCGCCATCCCCGACGGCGCCCAGGTGCTCATCCAGCTGGACAGCTCCAAGGAGCTGCTGGAGGGCTTCCTGCCCAGCAGCGGCGAGCACTATGAGGACTTCCTCAACGACTCCGTCCAGGCCATTGAGTACCATGAGAACGGCCTGAATCTGGTCCTCTTCGCCAACACTCTGACCAACAAGGTCAACCAGCGCGACGAGTTCAACTTCATCAGCAATACCGCCTTCTCCAGCCTGCTGGGCGACATCTGCACCGGCACCGCTGACAGCGGCGACAACGCCAAGGCTCTGGCTGCCGCCAAGTACACCGACGTGAACACCGGCGACTGGTTCGCTGAGGCCGTGGGCAGCGCCACCGCCAAGGACCTGCTCCAGGGCAACGGCAAGGGCGCCTTCCTCCCCCTGAGCACCACCGACCGCAGCGCTCTGGCCACCGTGCTCTACCGGCTGGCCGGTTCTCCCGAGGCTGAGTCCGCCAACTTCTCCGACGTGGCCGACAACGCCTGGTACGCCGACGCTGTCAACTGGGCCGTCTCCGCCGGCGTTGTCCAGGGCAACAACGGTGCCTTCTATCCCACCAACGCCCTCACCCGTGAGCAGGCCGTGGTCATGTTCTACAACTACGCCGCCTCTCTGGGTCTGGACGTGAGTGGTAAGGCTGACCTGAGCGCCTACACCGACGCTGACGACGTCTCCGGCTACGCCGCCGACGCCATGGCCTGGGCCGTTGAGGCCGGTCTGGTCACCGGCACCGGCAAGGGAGACACCCTCTCCCCCAAGGCCACCGCCACCCGCGCTGAGCTGGCCGCCCTGATTCTCCGGGCCGCCGACCTCTTCGCCACTGCGGAAGCCTGAAACCCATAATAAAAACCGCGCCTGTCATCTGACAGGCGCGGTTTTTTGCGGTTTAATACGGAAAAAGGGTCAGTTTCCTTCCTCTTCCTTATTTTCGGCGTCCTTTCTGGCCTGGATGGCCGCCTCCCTGCGGGCCATGTTCTCCTCCAGGCTCTTGTCCGGCCGGGCGTTGATGTCCATGCTCTCCAGAATCAGCCAGGCACGCAGCTCCTCAATGCCGTCGTCGGTCATGGGGAACTCCTCCACCGCCTCGATCTCGGAGAACTCCCGGCTCCAGGGGCCCTCCCAGGTCTCGCCGATGAGGAGCTCTTCCTTGGTCCCATCCTCTTTCTCCACAGTGACAGGACTCACCTGATAGCGCAGCTTGCCGTCGCTGGCAATCCAGATATTTTCATTCTGAAAGTGAGACAGTACCGGCAGAAACATTCCTTCCATCCCGCTCTCCTCCTTATTGCACAATTACAGCCATCATTATAACATCCCACCTGTCCCTCGACAAGGCCGTGAATCCGTGATATGATCATCCCGGCCGGAACTGTTCCGGCCCTTTCCTTCCGTTTTTGTCTCCTGAAAGGATGTGTGTACATGCGTTACGCAGTTTTGTATTCCAGCGGCACCGGCAACACCGAGCAGGTGGCCCGGTCCATTTACGCCGCGCTCCCCGCCGGCGAGGCCCGGCTGGAGGCCGTGGGGCCGGACACCGCCGTCCCCGAGGAAGAGGTGCTCTTCCTGGGCTTCTGGACGGACAAGGGCGTCTGCCCGCCGGATATGCAGGCGCTCTTTGCCAAGCTGAGCGGCAAACAGGTGGCTCTCTTCGGCACCGCCGGTTTCGGCGGCAGCCAGGCCTATTTTGACGCCATTCTCCAGCGGACCGCCGCCCTGCTCCCCGCCGGCAACACCGTGCTGGGCGGCTGGATGTGCCAGGGAAAGATGCCCGCCGCCGTCCGGACCCGGTACGAGGCCATGGCCGCCCAGAATCCGGGCGACGCCAAGGCGGCCAGCTTCCTGGCCAACTTTGACCACGCCCTCTCCCACCCCGACCAGGCGGATCTGGCCGCTGCGGCCGCTTTCGCTTCTGAGATGGCTGCCAAGGTCAAGGACTGAGCGCTCTCCGCTCTTCAGACGCGCTCCAGACAACAGTCCGGAGCGCGTTTCAGCCTGTCGAAAAAGTCTTTTCGACAGGCTGCTGCACTTTTTAACCTTTAAAAAAGTTTGAAAAAGTGGTTTGATTGCACGCGAAAGACAGCCCTGACGGTTTTCTTTCACACTATCTTTCCCTCCGAGACCTTGAGCCTCAGGTTTTATCGACAGTCTCAGACGCGCTCCGGACAACGGTCCGGAGCGCGTTTTTTCTGCTTCATCAAAATTTTTCTGCACTGTATAGAACCGGGCGGAATTCCATATCCTCTGTGTTAGAAATCAACCACGGAGGAACTGCCATATGAACCACAGAAAAAAGCTCCTTGCGGCAGCACTGGCCGCCGCTCTTCTGGCGCTTCCCGCACCGGCCGCCCAGGCGGCATCCGGCACGCCCACCGTCAACTGCGGCGCGGCAGTGCTGATGGAGAAGGAGACCGGCACCATTCTCTATGAACAGAATTCCCACGACAAGCTGGAGCCCGCCAGCGTGACGAAAATCATGACGCTGCTGCTGGTGATGGAGGCCGTCGACAGCGGCCGCATCTCCCTGGACCAGACGGTGACCATCTCCGCCCATGCGGTGTCCATGGGCGGCAGCCAGATCTGGCTGAAGGAAGGGGAACAGATGACGGTCCATGACCTGCTGAAGGCGGTGGCCGTGGTATCCGCCAACGACGGCGCCGTGGCTCTGGCCGAGCTGGTGGCGGGCAGTGAGGAGGGCTTTGTGGCCCTGATGAACCAGCGGGCCGCTGAGCTGGGCATGGCGGACACCACCTTTGTCAACTGCACCGGCCTGCCCGCCGCCGGGCATCTGACCTCCGCCCACGACATCGCCCTCATGAGCCGGAAGCTCATTCTGAACCACCCCTCCATCCGGGAGTACACCACCATCTGGATGGACTCCCTGCGGGACGGCGCCTTCCAGCTCACCAACACCAACAAGCTCATCCGCTTCTATGACGGCGCCACCGGCCTGAAGACCGGCTCCACCGACTCCGCCCTCTACTGCCTCTCGGCCACAGCGGAGCGGAGCGGCATGGAGCTTATCGCGGTGGTGCTCAAGTCCCCCACCTCCCAGGACCGGTTTGACGCGGCCCGTGCCCTGCTGGACTACGGCTTTGCCAACTACACCCTGATGGACGTGTACCCCGACCAGGCACTGCCCCCCATTGACGTGCTTCTGGGCGAGGAGGACTGCGTCCAGCCTGTCCTCTCCCAATCCAGCCGGATTCTGGTGGACAAGGCCCAGCTTAACAGCGTGACCTCCCAGATCAACCTGTGCGAGAACGTGGAGGCCCCGGTGGAGGCCGGTCAGAAGCTGGGTGAGATGGTGGTGACGGTGGACGGCCAGGTCCTCCAGACCATTCCCATCGTGGCTGAGAAGGCCGTGGCACGGCTCACGGTGCCCGGCATCTTCCTCCGCTTTCTGGACCGGCTGTTTATGTCCGGATAAGCTTTCCAATCGTCCTGTTTTATGTCCGCGCCGGAGCATTTCCGGCGCGGACATATTTTTATGACAGCACCATGCGCTATTTTTTGCAAAAGCCCTTGACATATTCCCATTAATATGGTAGTATTTTCTCAACGGATGGTTAGTTTTAGCTAACAAAGAATCCGCTGTGCAGACCTTCTGTTTCCCCCATCTCATTGCCGGACCGGTGCGGTCCCTCTCCCGTTCCGCTCCGGCGCCCCTCCTTTGGCTTTGTGATTCAGCGCACAGCCTTCTCTGAACATGTGAAAGCGCCCGGACTGCTCGGTCCGGGCGCTTTCCTGTTTGTTTTCACTTCTGTTCCAGTACAAAGCGGGCCAGCGCCTCCTTGCGGGGGAAGCTGTCCATCATGGTGTCGGTGACGCCGCAGACAATGCCCATGGCCTCCAGCTGGCCGGCCAGCTCCCGGTCGGCGTTGTCGATGACCATATGGCTCACCAGGCCCTGGTACACCCGGGCCACACCCACCGGGGACACAGGCTGGCCGAACTGCTCCAGCAGCCGGGCGGCGGGGCCCTTGATGGCCTTTCCGCCCACAATGGGGCTGACGGCGATGACCGGGCACTTGGCCTTCTCCAGGGCATCCCGGATGCCGGGCACGGCCAGGATGGCGCCGATGCTGATATAGGGGTTGCTGGGGGCCAGGATGATGCGCTCGGCGCTCTCCAGGGCCTCCAGCACGCCGGGTGCGGGACTGGCCGTCTCCGCGCCCACAAAGCGGATCTTCTCAATGTCCACCTGCCAGCGGTGCTTGACCATGTACTCCTGGAAGGGCATGTCCCCCATGGGGGTGTCAAAGCGGGTCTCCAAGCGCTGGTCGGTGGAGGGCAGCACGGTCAGCTCCAGCCCATTGAGTCGGGCCAGTTCCGCCGTCACCTTGCTCAGGGGCCAGCTCTCCTTCAGCCGCATGGTGCGGTGGAGGTGGGTGGCCAGGTCCTGGTCGCCCAGGTTGAACCAGCAGGGGTGGCCCAGCTTCTTCAGGGCGTCCAGCACCTGGAAGGTGTCACCCTCCAGGCCCCAGCCAGTCTTGGGGTTGATGCGTCCGGCCAGGGTATAGAGGACAATATCAATGTCGGGGCAGACATAGAGGCCGTAAAATTCGGTGTCGTCTCCCACGTTGGAGATGACGGTGATGTCCTTCTGGTCCATCACCCGGCACAGACCGGACAGGAAGCGGGAGCCTCCCACTCCGCCGGAAAACACAACGGTAGCCATATGGTTCAGCTCTTTTCTCTCAAATTACAGAAACGTGAGGTAGTCCTCCGGACGCACCGGAGGCTTGTTCTTGGGCGTGCTGCCCGGCGCAGGGTAGCCCAGGGTGAGCAGGCAGCGGGGCCGCCACCGGGCGGAGTCCATGCCGCAGGCGCCGCACACCTCATCCGGGCAGAACAGTGGAGCCGCAAACCAGCACATCCCCAGCCCCAGGCTGTGGGCGGCCAGCAGCATCTGGCCGCAGGACAGGGCGCCGCTCTGAATCTCCAGCACCTCTTCCAGCCCACCTGTCCGGTCCAGGGGATTGTGGGGCAGCTTTACCGGCGCGAAGGCCACAATGAGCACCGGCGCAGCCCGGAAAATCCTCTGAGAGCGGGCCAGCCGCTCCGCCACCGTCTCAGGGGGCAGTCCGGCGGCGTCCATGTCCCGGCGGAAGGGGGCGGCCAGACCGGAGAGCAGGCGCTCCTTCCCCTCCGGTGTGGATACCACCGCAAAATGCCAGGGACGGCTGTCGTGGGCGGAGGGAGCCAGCAATCCCGCTTCCAGCACAGCCCTCACCTTTTCATCCTCCACCGGCCGGGGGTCGTAATCCCGCACAGACCGGCGTGTGCGGATCAGGTCCAGCATCTCGTTCATATAGGGCTCCTTCAGCGGAACAGGTCCCGGTCAGCGGGCATGAGCGTCTCGGAGACCGCTCCGTCCCCCTGGCACTGGTAGCCCCGCACCACCACCGCCGGGATGCCCTCCGCCTTGCCCCGGACCAGCTCGGCAGCGGAGGCCAGCTCGTCGGCGTGGGCCAGACAGGTGCGGGACATGGCCCGGCCGTCGGCATCCTTCTCTCCCCGGTAGTCCCGGAGGGGAGACAGGCCGGCCACACCCACCGCCAGATCGGTCTGGCCCACACGCCAGGTCCGGCCGAAGGTGTCGGAGATAATCACGGCCACGTTCTTCCCCGTTCTGTCCAGAAAATCCTGCCGCAGACGGCGGGCCGATCCGTCCGGGTCCTTGGGCAAGGCCACCAGACGGCCTTCCCCTCCGGCGTTGGAGGCGTCCACACCCGCGTTGGCCAGCACAAAGCCGTGCCGGGTGCGGGAGATAACCACACCCGGCGCCATGCGGACAATGTCGGCGCTCTCCCGCAGCACCAGTTCACAGTACCAGGGGTCATGGTTGGTCCGCTCCGCCAGGGTGTGGGCAAAGGGGGACGGGGTCAGGTCCTCCCGGGTATACACATTTCCCTCGGTCTTGGACACCGCCTTGGATGAGACCACCACCACGTCCCCATCCTCCAGGGAGAACTGTCCGGCGATGAGTCCAGCCAGGTCATCCCCCTTGCTCAGGGCGCCGATGCCCTCCACCGGGAACAGCTCCAGCTTATTCATGTCTGTTCCCTCCGCTCTGTTGGTACCGGGCCATGACCCTGCTCAGAGGCCGGCCGGCCACGAAGTAGATGACCGAGTTGAGCACGCCCTTGAGCAGGTTGAAGGGCAGGATGGCGGGGATCATCATGGCCATCACCGCGTCGGGCATCATGCCCAGCTCCAGCCTGAGCACCACCAGGTTGATGGGGATCATAGCCAGCGTGGCCAGCACCGTACCCAGTGCGCAGCCCGCAGCGGCGGCCTTGGTGCTGCCGCCGCCCCGCTTCATCACCAGCACGGTGGGAATGATAAAGATAATATTGGCCAGGAAGTCACTGGTCACGCCAAAGATGTTGCCTGCGCCGGTGATAAAGTAGAGAAAGCCCTTGATAAAGCAGGAGAGCACGCCGCAGGCAGGACCCAGCAGGGCGCCGGACAGGAGCAGCAGGAAGCCGCTGGGGTCATACTTGAGAAAGGAGGCCGTGGGGATCACGGGGATGCTCACCAGCAGCATAATCAGGAAGGCCAGGGTACCCAGCAGGGTGGCCAGAATATCCTTTTTCAGCGTGGAGTTCACAGCTGTTCCCCTCCCTCTCTCTTGTCGCAGGCGGGGTGAAACAGCTCCCGCTCGGGCTTGCGCTTCAGGGGTGCGGTTCCGGTCTCAGCCGGGATGTAGGCATAGCCCCGGATGAGCACGGCGGGCACCGACTCGTCGGCCTGGCCCATGCACAGGCTGGCGGCGGAGCACAGCTCGTCGGCCACCGCCTCACGGCTCACATTCAGCCGCTGTCCGAAGCGGTCGGTGCGGCCCACGTAGTTCTTGACCGCCTCCAGACCGCAGCAGCCCACCGCAATGCCGATGATGCCCTCCCGCAGGGGCCGTCCGTGGGTGTCGCTGATGAGGACGGGCATGGACACCCCGGTCCGCTCCTCCAGGGCCTCACGCAGACGTCGGGCGCTCTCGTCCGGGTCCAGGGGCAGCAGGATGGCCTGTCCCTGGGGGGCGTTGGAGTGGTCGATGGCCGCGTTGGCGCAGGTCCAGCCCAGCCGGTGGCGGCTCATGAGAATCCCCCGGTCATGGTAGGGATAGACCTCCCTGGACTCGTCCAGAATCAGCTGGGTCAGCTCCGGGGTATGGCTGGTCTCCTCCGCCAGACGCACCGCCTCCGGTCCCGCCTGCACCTCCGCCATATTCACCACCCGGCCTTCCGCCTTGGACACCACCTTATGGGCTACCACCAGCAGGTCCCCCTGCTCCGGCGTCACGCCGGAGGCCTCCATGGCCTTCCAGATATGCTCCGCCAGGTCGTCCCCCGGCGCCACCTCCCCCATTCCTCTCAGGGGAAGCAAGGAAATTCCAGTCATACCGACCCTCCTTTTCTTCCAAAACACCGCGCACACAGACTTTTTGGTCTGTTAGTGTAACAGTGTGATAAAACTGTCTCACAATAAAATAGCACAGCAGCCCCTGGGGGTCAAACCATTTTTCCCGCTTTTTCGCTTCATTTTTCCTTATTATTCCATATTTAGCTGGAAGATCTGCTTATTTTACCCATTTGTCCAGAAAGATTTGCCTATAATATTGACAATTCTTTTTTATTATGATAAAAAAATATTATCTTAAAAGAACACTAGGAAGCACACCATTCTTGAGGAAGTATGCAGCATCCCCTGGACCGGCACGAATTCCGCGCAAGAGTAGCTGTGCTTCTTTTTGCATCCGGCTGTTTAACACTGCAAAGTAAAAAAGGATAGGTTATTGAATATGGAAGTCAACCCCCTTCTGAAGCGATACATCCCCCTGGTGGACTATATCGGGCAGGTGTTTGGTGAGAACTGCGAGGTTATCCTCCACGATTTGACCAACCTGGAGCACTCCATTGTGGCCATCGCCAACAACCACATCACCGGGCGTGAGGTGGGCGGACACATCACCGACTTCGGCCTGGAGGTGGTCCATGACCCCCGCTATCAGGACAAGAATTTCGTGGTCAGCTACGCCGGCACCACCCCCGACGGAAAGCGGAGCCTCAAGTCCTCCACCTTCTTCATCCGGGACGACGCGGGCGTGACCGTGGGTCTTTTCTGCATCAACTTTGACATCACCGACTGGCTCTCCGCCCAGCGTCTCATCGAGGGGCTCACCTTCCTCCGGGACGACCCGGATACGCCCACCAAGGCGCCGGCGCCCCAGGTGGCCAGCGTGGAGACCTTCTCCTCCTCAGTGGACGACACCCTGTTCCACGCCATCGACCGGGTGCTCAGCGGGTTTGATGTGGCCCCCAACCGGCTCACCACCGATGAGAAGCGCCAGGCCGTGGACAGTATGCAGGCCAGAGGGATTTTCGCCCTGAAGGGCGCGGTGTCCCTGGTGGCGAAAAAGCTGGACGTGTCCGAGCAGACCGTATACCGTTACCTGAGAGAGAGCCAAAACAGTGACCGAGGATAAATGACACCCTCCCCGGAAGGGAGTATAACATTGACTGCGTTTGTGATTCCTGTAAAGCGGCTGTTCCAGGCCAAGACCCGGCTGTCCGGCGTGTGTACGCCCGATGAGCGCCAGAGCCTGTGTCTGGAGATGCTGCGCCATATGCTTCGCACCGCCGGAGACTGTCCGCTGCTGGACCTGTCGGCAGTGGTCTCCCCCGACGAGCACCTGAGAGACCTGCTCTCGGAGGAGTTTCCCGCCGTGCGCTTTCTCCCCGACCCCGGGGATCTGAACCAGGCGGCCATGGCCGCCTCCCGTACCCTGGCGGCGGAGGGCTTCTCCACCATGCTCTTTGCCCTGGGGGACCTGCCCCTGCTCACCGCCGGCGAGCTGGAACAGGCCCTTCTGACCGGCCGGGAGCATCCCATGGTCCTTCTGCCCGACCGGCACGGCAGAGGCACCAACGGCATGGTCCTCTCCCCGCCGGATCTGCTGCCCGCCTTCTCCTTTGGGGTGGACAGCCTGGCCGCCCACACGGCCGCTGCGGCGGCTCTGGGCATCACCCCCGCCGTGCTCCAGATGCCCGGCTTCGCCTGGGACGTGGACACGCCTGATGATTTGATTTCTGTCCGCAGCGGAGTGCCCCTGCTCCAGGTCGGCAGGAAATAAAAGAACTTCATTTTGTTTCAAACATATGTAAGGAGGAACTGTTATGAAGGCGAATTTTGGTTTAGGCATTGCCACCGGTACCGAGGGTCTGATGTACCCCATCCCCTACTCCTCTGCCCGTGACGTGGTGGATCTGTCCATCTACGCGGAGAAGCTGGGCTTCCACTCCGTGTGGGGCAACGACCACATCACCAGCCAGGACTATGTCCGTGAGCAGTTCGGCCAGGCGCCCCGGTACTACTCCCCCCTGATCACCCTGGCCGCCATCGCCGAGCGCACCACCACCCTGAAGATCGCCACCGCTCTGCTGGTCATCCCCTTCCGCAATCCTCTTGTCATGGCCAAGGAGATCGCCACCCTGGATCACCTGTCCGGCGGCCGTCTGCTGCTGGGCGTTGGCCTGGGCGCCTACCGTGAGGAGTTTGTGGCCGAGTTCGGCGACAAGGCCCACGAGATGGTCCGCGGCGAGATGCTGGACGAGTCTCTGGACATCATGCACAAGCTGTTCACCGAGGACAACGTGACCGTGAAGGGCAAGTACTTTGACATCCAGAACGGCCAGAGCTTCCCCCACCCCGTCCAGGATCCCTTCGCCTTCTACTTCGGCGGCAACTCCTCCAACAGCTACCGCCGTGTGGCTAAGTGGGGCACCGGCTGGCTGCCCGCTCTGCTGACCCCCGACGAGGTGAAGAACGGCGTGGCCGCCCTGAAGGAGGCCTGCGACGCCATTGGCCGCGACGTGTCCACCATCGACATCGCTCCCCAGATCTCCGTCTCCATCGCCAAGACCCACGAAGAGGCCATCGAGCGCTGGGAGAAGTCCCAGATCTACCGCCACAGCTGCTCCCTGGGCAAGTCCACCATGAAGGGCAAGGACGCCACCAACTACATGGAGCGCAACCTCATCGGCTCCGTGGACGAGGTCAAGGCCCAGGTGGAGCGTTACATGGAGGCCGGCGTGACCACCTTCTCCGCCCTCATCTTCGCCGACAGCACCCTGGAGGAGACCCGCGAC
>CABIYL020000008.1:137206-172173 GCA_902362925.2 Clostridiales bacterium
GCCCGCCAACGTGCTGTATGTCTCCGGCTATCACAACATCAACCTGGGCGTGCTCCAGCGCACCGAGAGCTACGCCCTGTTCCGTCCCTCCGACAGCCACGTGAGCATCGTCGGCTCCATCGCCGAGCTGCCCAGCATCGTGGAAGAGGTGGGCATGGACGCCGACCTGTACTGCTACGGCGGCTTCCGCTTTGCCGGCGTGGAGGGTCACCCCCTCACCGAGCTGCTGGCCAAGACCCAGAAGGACCGCAACTTCGGCAACATGATCAACGCCCTGGTGGCCGCCATCAAGGCCTCCGGCGCCAAGCGCGTGGCCTTTGACGAGAGCCGCTGCTGCGTGACCAACTGGAACGCCGTGCTGGCCGCCTGCCCCGAGATCGAGTTCTTCCCCGGCTCCGACGTGTTCATGCAGGCCCGCCTGGTGAAGCACGAGGAGGAGATTGCCGGTCTGGAGCGCGCCGCTGAAATCGCCGAGGCCGCCCTGGACGCCGCCCTGAAGAACTTCAAGGTTGGCATGACCGAGCTGGACATGGAGCGGGTGTACCTGGCCGAGCTGGCCAAGTACGACGCCCAGCCCCTGTTCTTCGTGGCCACCATCGGCCACCGCGCCGCCTACTCCGACACCAAGAACACCGACCTGGCCGCCAAGGCCGGCGACATGATCCGGTTCGACTTCGGCTGCATCTGGCACGGCTACAACGCCGACCTGGCCCGCACCGCTGTCATGGGCCAGCCCGACGAGAAGACCGCCACCTATTTTGAGGCCGTCCGCCGTGGTACCCACGACGCCATTGCCGCCATCAAGCCCGGCATGACCGCCGAAGAGGTCTTTGACATCGCCATGAAGGTGACCCGTGAGAACGGCATCCCCCACTACGAGCGCCATCACTGCGGCCACGGCATCGGCGTGGAGTGCTACGACCTGCCCTCCGTCGCCCCCGGCGACAAGACCGTGCTGGTGCCCGGCATGACCCTGAACGTGGAGACCCCCTACTATGAGCTGGGCTGGGGCGGCGTTCAGATGGAGAACACCGTTGTGGTCACCGAGGACGGCTGCCGCTATCTGGACAAGGGCGGCGACGCTCTCATCGTGCTGGAGGTGTAAGAGATGAGCTACTTCAAGGGCGTAAAGTGCATCCGCTGCGGCCGTCCCCTGGGGGACGACCCCTTCTACGAGGGCTGCCCCGCCTGTAAGGCGGAGGGTGTGGGCGTCAACTTCACCACCACCTACGACCTGACCGGCGCCAAGCTGCCCGGCCAGAACGGCCAGCCCGGCCTGTTCCGCTGGCGTGAGTTCTACCCCCTGCCCGACGACGCCGTGCCCGTCAGCATCGGCGAGGGCAACACCCCCCTGCTCAAGCTGGAGCGGCTGGGTGAGAAGCTGGGCATCGAGAACCTCTACGTGAAGGACGAGTCCCGCAATCCCACCATGTCCTACAAGGACCGTCTCTGCTCCGTCATCATCACCAAGGCCCGCCATGACGGCGTGCCCGCCGTGACCATGGCCTCCACCGGCAACCACGGCGCCGCTGCTGCGGCCTACGCCGCCGCCGCCGGGATGCCCTGCGTCATCTTCACCATCCCCCAGGTGCCCGACACCATGAAGACCCTCATGCAGGCCTACGGCGCCAAGGTCATCGTCACCCCCACCTCCCTGGACCGCTGGACCATCATGGGCCAGTGCGTGCGTGAGCTGGGCTGGATGCCGGTGAGCGGCTTCATGTCCCCCGCCATCGGCAGCAACTGCTACGGCATCGACGGCTACAAGTCCATCGCCTTCGAGATCTACGAGCAGCTGGGCAACGCCGCCCCCGACTTCATCTCCGTCCCCGCCTGCTACTCCGACGGCCTGTACGGCACCTACAAGGGCATGGCCGACCTGGTGGAGATGGGCTATCTGGAGAAGGTGCCCCAGTTTGTGGGCGCCGAGGTCTTCGGCTCCCTGGAGCAGACCATCGCCGCCGGCGAGGAGAACCCCAAGGTTGTCCCCTCCGACTGGTCCATCTCCTTCTCCATCGCCAACGGCCAGTGCACCTGGCAGGGCCTGGAGGCCGTCCGCAAGTCCGGCGGCTACGCCCGGTCCTCCAACGACAAGGAGACCATGGACATGCAGCTCCTGCTGGCCTCCACCGAGGGCATCTACGCCGAGGCCAGCTCTGTCACCAGCCTGGTGGCCCTGGCCAAGCTGGCCAAGGAGGGCAAGATTGCCCCCGGCCAGAAGGCGGTCGCCGTCCTCACCTCCACCGGCCTGAAGGACCCCGCCACCACCCGGGAGCACCTGCCCGCCGTGCCCACCATCAACCCCACCATGGACGAGCTCCGCGCCGCCCTGAAGGACTCCTACGGCGTGACCATCTGACCGGCGCTGTCCTGTTTTCCTAGGAGGAATGACACAATGAAAATTTCCATTATCGGCGCCACCGGCGACATGGGCTACGGCCTGGCTCTCCGGCTCATCATGGCCGGCCACGACGTGTGCATCGGCTCCCGCCAGGCTGAGAAGGCCCAGGAGGCCGCTCAGCGGGCCAAGGAGGCCACCGGCAAGGACAACGTTGTCGGCATGGCCAACCCCGACGCCTGCCGCCGGGCTGAGCTGGTGGTCATCGCCGTGCCCTCCGCCGGCCACCGTGCCACTCTGGAGACCCTGAAGGAGGACATCGGCACCACGCCCGTGCTGGACGTGACCATCCCCCTGGCCATCAAGCCCATCCGCTTCGCCCCCCCTGCCGAGGGCTCCAATGCTCAGGAGACCAAGGCCATTCTGGGCGAAAACTCCCGGGTTGCCTCCGGCTTCCACACCATCGCCGGCGAGATGCTCTCCGACCTCGCCAACCCGGTGGAAGGCGACCTGCTGGTTGCCGGCGACGACAACGAGCTCATCGACATGATTCTGGAACTGGGCCGTGAGATGGGCCTGCGCGGCTTCAACGCCGGCCGTCTCCACCATGCCGTCACGCTGGAGAGCCTGACCCCCATGCTCATCGGCATGAACCGCCGGTACGGCAAGCGCCACATCGGCATCGGCATCGTAGGCGTCTGAGTCTCTCAGGCCCGGTCATCGGTGGGGTTTTCCCCCCGGAGCAATTGAATAGAGCAAAGTATATCCAGCGACACCCCAAAAGGAAAGATATAAATGAGAGGAGAAACTCACATGAAAAAGCGTCTTCTTTCCCTGCTTCTCGCCGCCGGTATGCTCCTGACTCTCGCCGCGTGCGGCAGCAAGACCCCCGCTCCCAGCAATTCTAACGCTCCCAGCGCCTCCGGCTCCACCGGAGGAGACGTGACCTACCCCACCATGACCATCCGCCTGGCCCATGACGCCCCCCTGACCACCCCCCACCACGAGGCCTGTGAGAACATCAAGGCCGCCCTGGAGGAGCGGTCCGGCGGCGCCATCACCGTTGAAATCTACCCCACCCAGCAGTTCGGCAGCGCCTCCCAGATGATCGAGGGCATGCAGATGAACACCGTGGAGATGGTGCTCCTGCCCACCTCCAAGTACGGCGGCTTCTATCCCACCCTCAACATCATGGACATGCCCTTCCTGTTCCCCACCCAGGAGTCCACCATGAAGCTCTTCAAGAGCGATCTGGCCAAGGAGATGATGGCCGGTCTGGATGACATCGGCATCCACGGTCTGGCCTTCTACTCCTCCGGCGCCAAGAACTTCACCAACAACTACGAGATCCATGAGCCCGAGGACTTCAAGGGTCTGCGCATCCGCACCCAGGAGGCCCCCATCATCATGGAAATGTACAAGGCCTGGGGCGCCCAGACCACCGCCATCGATATCATGGAGCTGTACTCTGCCCTGCAGAACAAGACCGTGGACGGCCAGGAGAACCCCCTGCTCTCCATCGCCAGCCAGAAGCTCTATGAGGTTCAGGACTACATGATCGTGTCCAACCACTCCTATCTGGAGTATATCATGGCCTGCTCCGCCCAGTGGTGGAACAGCCTGGACGCCAACACCCAGGCTCTGATCCAGGAGGTCGTGGACGAGAATCAGGACTTCTGCTACGACCGTCTCCAGGAGTACAACGAGGAGTACTACAACACCATCGCCTCCAGCGACATCACCATCTACGAGCTGACCGATGAGGAGCGTCAGGCCTTCAAGGATGCCTCCGCCCCCGTGTATGAGACCTTCGGCGCCGAGATCGGCACCGACTTGCTCAACCGGGTCCAGGAGTTCCTGGCCGATCCCGCCAACCAGTAACCGTACTCCAAAGGGCCGGGCAGCCCCCGGACTGCCCGGCCTTTTCCATGAGAAAGTTGGGTGAGTTATGTTTCGAAAGACCCTGAAAGGCATCCGCGTGGCAGAACTGGCCATCACCGGTTTCCTCTTCTGCGCGGCACTGGCGGTGCTGACCGTCAACGTATTCCTCCGCCGTATCCCTCAGATCCCCGCCCTCAACTGGGCCGAGGAGTTCCAGCGCTACTGCAGCATCTGGATCACCTTCATCGGCATGTCCCTGTGCGCCGAGGACGACCTCCACGTGGGTGTGGATATCGTCTACCAGATGTCCCCCACCCCTGCCCGCAAGGTTTTGAAAATCATCTGCATGCTGGCTGCCTGTGTGTTCTGCGCCATTTTCACCTACTCCTCCGTTAAGTACGTGATGATGGCCCTCAACTACGGCACCAAGAGCCCGGTCATGCAGGTCCCCATGTGGATTATCTACCTGTCCCTGCCCATCGGCTCCGCCCTCTCCACCCTTCAGTACGCCCTCAAGTTCGTCTATTACGTCCGCATCAAGCACACCGACCTTGCGGAAAAGCCGGCTGAGGACGCCAGCGATATCAATCTGCTGAATCTGAACTGAGAGGAGGGACACAACAGATATGGAAATGAGTATTTTCCTCATCGTGGGGATGTTTGTTCTGCTCTTTATGGGGGCGCCCATCTTTGTGGCCCTCTGCCTGCCCACCGCGGTCAGCCTGCTGCTGTTCACCAACAATGACCTGATGGCCGTTGCGGTGAACATGTTCGGCGGCATCGACAAGTTCTCCCTGCTGTCCGTGCCCTTCTTCATTCTGGCCGCCAACATCATGAAGAACGGCGGTATCGGCCGGCGCATCGTCAACTGGGCCGCCGCCATGGTGGGCGACGCCACCGGCGGCCTGGCCTTCACCACTGAGGTGGCCAGCATGTTCTTCGGAGCTGTCTCCGGCTCCTCCCCCTCCACCGTGGTGGCCATCGGCGGCCTGCTCTACCCCGGTCTGCGGGAGAAGAAGTACCCCAAGGGCTTCTCTCTGGGCCTCATCGCCTCCAGCGGCTCTGTGGCCCTGCTCATTCCCCCCAGCATCACCGCCATCATGTACTGCACCCTGACCAACGCATCGGTAGGCGAGCTGTTCATCGCGGGTCTGAGCGCCGGCATCGTCTACGGCATCTGCTTCCTGATTTACATCTATATCTTTGCCATGCGGCACAAGATCCCCAAGGAGAAGCGGGCCTCCTGGCGTGAGAAGGGCAAGGCCACTCTGGACGCCCTGTGGGCTCTGGGCGTGCCCATCATCATCATCGGCGGTATCTACTCCGGTCTGTGCACCCCCACCGAGGCCTCCGGCCTGTCCTGCGTGTACGCCCTCATCGTCAGCGTCTTTATCTACCGCGAGATGGACATGAAGCTGTTCCGTGAGACCATGGCGGCCTCCATCCGCACCACCGCCCAGACCATGATCCTCATGGCCGCGGCCTCCGCCTTCGCCTGGCTGCTCACCGTGGGCGGCCTGCCCCAGACCTTCTCCACCTGGATGTCCGGTCTGGATATCACGGCCACCACCTTCCTGCTCATCCTGTGCGTGTACATGCTCATCGCCGGCATGTTCATTGACGGCGTGTCCGCCTTCATGATCGTGCTGCCCATCGTCCTCTCCACCGTCCGCACCCTGGGCATCAACGAGATCCACCTGGGCGTCATTATGATCACCTGCGTGGCCATCGGCATGTTCACCCCGCCTTTCGGCCTGAACCTGTTTGTGGCCCAGCCCATCGCCAACGCGAAAATGGGCGAGATCTACAAGGGCGTCATTCCCTTCTGCCTCATCAGTATCATCGCCCTGCTGATTCTGGTGCTGGTGCCCCAGATCTCCCTGTTCCTGCCCAACCTGCTCTATCATTAATTCATCTGCCCAGCCGAAGCCGCGCTTCACGGCTCCGCCATCAAAAATTTTTGGAGGCGTAATTCATTATGACCAAGACTGTTCTCTCCACCCAGCAGGCTCCCGCCGCTATCGGCCCCTACTCCCAGGGCATCGCCGCCGGCGATCTGGTGTTTACCTCCGGCCAGCTGCCCATCGACCCCGCCACCGGCGTGATGCCCGCCACCATTGAGGAGCAGGCCCGCCAGTCCCTGAAGAACGTCTCTGCCGTGCTGGAAGCCGCCGGCTCCTCCCTGGACAAGGCTGTGAAGGTCACCGTGTTCATGGCCGACATGAACGACTTCGCCGCTGTCAACGAGGTCTACAAGACCTTCTTCACCGGCGACTGCCCCGCCCGCAGCGCGGTACAGGTGGCCCGGCTGCCCAAGGACGCAGGCATCGAGATCGAGGCCATTGCCGTCCGGTAACGCGCTTTCCACAGCAGAAACGCCCCTGGTGCACGACCGAGTGCGCCAGGGGCGTTTTTTACCCAAACAGAAGGGACCGTGCAGCCTGCGCGGTCCCTTCTGTTTTCCACATATTCTGCTTACTTTGTGTATTTCTCAATCCAGGCGGTGATCTCGTTGAGCCGGCGCATACGGTGCTTGGGGCGGCCGGAGCGGCTCAGCTCGTGGTTCTCGCCCTTGAAGATGCACATCCGGGTGGGGATGCCCCGGTCCACCATGGAGGTGTAGATCTGCAGTCCCTCGGACAGGGGGCAGCGGTAGTCCTCGTCGGAGTGGATGAACAGGGTGGGGGTCTGGATATTGGCGGCGTACTTCATGGGGGACACGTTCCACATCTTGTCGGCGCCCTCAAAGATGGTGGTGTTCATCTGGTCCACGTTGAAGTTGTAGCCCAGGTCGGAGTAGCCGTAGAAGCTCAGCCAGTTGGAGATGGACCGCTGGGAGGCGGCGCAGGCGAAGCGGTTGTTGTGGGTGATGATCCAGTTGGTCATGTAGCCGCCGTAGGAGCCGCCAGTGACCGCCAGACGGGACTGGTCAATCTGGGGGTACTTCTCCAGCACGGTGTCCACAAAGGTCATCAGGCTGTCGTAGTCCACGGTTGCGTACTTGCCCCGCATGAACATGAAGTCGTTGCCGCGGCCGTCGGAGCCAACCGGGTTGCAGAAGAACACGAAGTAGCCCCGGCTGGCCCAGGCCTGCATCTCGTGATAGAAGGTCTCACCGAAGGCCACCTTGGGGCCGCCGTGGATGTCCAGGATGCCGGGATAGGACTTGCTGGGGTCGTAGTCCATGGGCTTGAGGACCCAACCGTCCAGATCGTAGTCCTGGAAGCGGAAGGACACCCGCTCACACTCGGCCACATACTTGCCCTTGAGGATGGCGGTGTTGAGGCCGCTGACCTTGCGGCGCTTCTCGCCGTTCTTGTCAAAGGCGTACAGGTCCTGGAGGGTGCCGTCGTACAGGCAGACCGCCAGGATGTCCCCCTCTTCCTCGCACAGGTCGAAGTCGTCCACAGAGCCCTCCTCCCGGATGACCGGGGTACGGGCGCCGCTGCCGTCCATCTTCATGAGCCACACCGAGTTGCGGATGGTGGCCAGGTAGTAGATCTCGTCGCCGCAGACCTTGGCCAGACGGGTGCGGCCCAGGCGGCAGTCGCTGCCGATGGCGGGATGGAGGGAGTCGGGGTTGTCGGAGAAGAGGGTGACCGCCCCGGTGTCCAGGTCCATCTGGTAGAACATGGGGTTCTCGTTGTAGCCGTACCGCTCCTGGGTGCCGCCGGCAAAGACCGCCTTGCCCTTGTAGCCCACCATGTACTCAATCTGGTACTCCGCGCCGCCGTACTTGCACACGGCCTCCCCCTGGGCGGGGTCGCAGACATAGATCTTCTGCCGGTAGAGCATCTTGGTTTCAATGGCCTCGGCGCAGTAGCACACCTTGCCGTCCACCATGGTCCAGGCGTTGACCTCCTCGTTGGCGGCGCTGAGGCGGCGCACCTCCAGGGTCTTCCGGTCCACCAGGAAGATGGCGTTGCGTACCTTATTAATATAGCCCATGCCGTTGAAGCGGAAGGGCAGCTCGTCGATGACCTGGAAGTCGGACTCCTCTTTCCAGTACTTCTCGGTCTCACGGCGGGCCTGTTCGGTCATGGCGTAGTAGTCGGGGCAGTTGACGTCGATCTTGCCCATGGCCACAAAGTAGTTCTCGTCGGCCACGGCCAACTCGGTGACGGCAAAGGGCAGGTCAAAGGCCCGCAGCGCCTCGCCGCCGTCGATGCCGATGCGGTAGAACACGGCGAACTGCTCCCCGTCGGCACGGCGCTTCTTGTCGGCGTCGGTGCGCAGGTCGGGGAACAGGATGTGCTTGCCGTCCTCCCAGCACAGGCCGGTCTCGTCTCCGGCGGCGGTGAGCTGGGTCTGCTTGCCGTCCCGGTGGAGCCAGATGTGGGTGTCATAGCCGTTCTTGTCCAGGTTGGCCTCCTTCACCAGGAAGGCGGCGGCGCCGCCGCCAGGGGCCCAGGTCAGGCCGGACAGATAACGGTACTGGAGAAAATCCTTGAGTTCCAACGGTTTCATGCGTCTCTCCTCCTAAAAATGAATATGTAGAAAAAGAGATGAGAGCTCCCATCGGTGCGGTGCCGGGAGCTCTCATCTCTAGCGGTTTCAGACTCAGTTGTAGAGGTGACAGCTGACATAGTGCCCCGGAGAGACCTCCTTGAACTCGGGCCGCTCCTCCCGGCAGATGGCCTTGCACTGGGAGCAGCGCTCGTGGAAGGGACAGCCCTTGGGCGGGTTGGCCGGGTTGGGCACGTCGCCCTGAAGGACGATGCGCTGCTTGGTCAGGTGGGGGTTGGGGATGGGGATGGCGCTGGTGAGGGCCTGGGTGTAGGGGTGGAGCTTGTGGGCAAACAGCTCGTCCGACTTGGCCATCTCCACGATGTGGCCCAGGTACATGACGGCCACACGGTCACTGATGTACTTGACCACCGACAGGTCGTGGGAGATGAAGAGGTAGGACAGCTTCAGCTCATTCTGGAGCTCACGCAGCAGGTTGAGCACCTGGGACTGGATGGACACGTCCAGGGCGGACACCGGCTCATCGCAGACGATGAACTCCGGGTTGAGGGAGATGGCACGGGCGATGCCGATACGCTGGCGCTGGCCGCCGGAGAACTCATGGGGGAACTTGGCCGCGTGGAAGGCGGGCAGGCCCACCTTCTCCATCAGCTCCAGCACCTTGTCCTTGATCTCGGCGTCGCTCATATTGGTGTGCTGCTTGAGGGGCTCAGCCAGGGTACGGTCGATGGTGTAGCGGGGGTCCAGGGAGGACAGGGGGTCCTGGAAGACGATCTGCATCCGGCTGCGGAACTTGCGCATCTCCTCGTTGCTGAGCTTGCACACGTCCACGCCGTCAAAGACCACGCTGCCCGCGGTGGGCTGGACCAGGCGCAGGACGGAACGGCCCATGGTGGACTTGCCGCAGCCGGACTCGCCCACCACGCCCAGGGTCTCACACCGGTTGACGAAGAAGGAGACGTCGTCCACGGCCTTGACGTAGCCCACAACCTTATTGAAGAACCCTTTCCGGATGGGGAAATAGGTCTTCAGGTGGTCCACCTTGAGAAGAACCTCTTTCTCTTCAGGCATTGGGATTTCCCTCCTTGTAGCGGAAGCAGCGGCAGGTATGTCCGCCGCCGATATCGTAGAGCTCGGGCTTGTTGGCCTCGCACTCGGGGGTGGCGTAGGGGCAGCGGGGCGCGAAGCGGCAGCCCTTGGGCATGGCGTAGGGCGGGGGCACGGTGCCCTCGATGGTGTCCAGCACCTCGCGGTCCTCGTCGATGTTGGGGATGCACTTGAGCAGGCCCTGGGTGTAGGGGTGGCCGGGGTTGTCGAAGAGCTCGTTGACCTCGGCCATCTCCACCACATAGCCGGCGTACATGACGATGACCCGGTCGCACACCTCGGCCACCACGCCCATGTTGTGGGTGATCATCAGGATGGCGGTGTTGTACTCCTCCTTCAGCTTGCCCATCAGCTCCAGGATCTGGGCCTGGATGGTCACGTCCAGAGCGGTGGTGGGCTCGTCGGCGATGAGGAGCTTGGGGTTGCAGGACAGGCCCATGGCGATCATGACGCGCTGGAGCATGCCGCCGGAGAGCTCATGGGGGTAGCTGCGGACGATCTGTTCCGGCCGGGAGACGCCCACGTCCTTGAGCAGGTCAATGGACTTCTGCCAGGCGTCCTTCTTGTTCATGCCCATATGGTAACGCAGTACTTCCGAAAGCTGATAACCGATGGTGTAAACCGGATTCAGGGAAGTCATGGGCTCCTGAAAGATCATAGCCATATCCCGCCCGTGGAGGGAGAGCAGCTCCTTCGTGGACAGCTTGAGCATATCCTTGCCGTCGAAGAGAATCTGGCCGTCCACCACCTTGCCCACGCCCTTGGGCAGCAGCTGCATGATGGAGAGGGCGGTCACACTCTTGCCGCAGCCGGATTCTCCCACGATGCCAAGGGTCTCGCCCGGATACAGCTCCAGGTCGACGCCGTCCACCGCGCGGACCCGGCTGTCGACCGTCTTGAACTCTGTGCAGAGTCCTTTTACTTTTAAAATCGGTTCGTCCAACTTTATCACCTTTCGCAAATATTGCGTCTCTCCCTTGGTGCGGGAGGGGCGGCCGCCCTCCGGGGGAAGGGTTCCCCCGGAGGGTCCGCCTTGTTTTGCCGCGCTCAGCCCTTGCTCAGGAACTCGAAGCGCAGGGTCAGGTCGGGGTAGAAGACATAGCCGGAAATGTTGTCCCGGGCGCAGTAGGCGAAGTCATACTGATACAGCTGCACGCTGGGGCAATCCTCGGCGTAGATGTACTGCATCTCCTTGTAGCACTCCATGCGCTCCTCTTCGGTGTCGGCAGACTCAGCCTGGAAGTAGAGGGCGTCAAACTCCTCGTTGTTGTAGTTGTTGTAGTTGTAGGCAGCCTCGTTCACATAGAGGTTGTTCACCAGATAGCCGGGGTCGCCGATGAAGGGGTTGAAGCGGTTGATGAACAGGGCAGTGTTCTTGTTGGCGATCTCGGTCAGGAAGGTGGCACGGTCGATCTCGTTGATCTCCATGGTGATGCCGATCTTGCTCAGGGCATCCTGGATGGTGATGGCGGTGTCCTTCCAGTCGGTAAAGCCGTTGCCCAGGGTCAGGGTGCAGGTGAAGCCGTCGGGATAGCCGGCCTCAGCCAGCAGCTCCTTGGCCTTCTCCAGGTCGGTCTGATAGCAGGTCTTGTCGTCGCTGATGTGGCCGGTGACGTTGTCGGGCAGCATGGAGGTGGTGCGGGTGGCGTTGCCGAACATGACGTCGTTGACCAGGGTGTCATAGGGGATGGCATAGGCGATGGCCTGACGGACCAGGACATTGTCGAAGGGCTCGATGTTCAGGTTCATGGCCAGGTACAGGTGCATGTTGGAGGCGTTCTTGACCACCTGGATGCCGTCCATCTCGGCCACGGTGTTGATGTTCTTGTCGTCCAGGTTGAGGGCCACATCCACGTCGCCGTTCTCCAGCAGGAGCTGACGGTTGGAGGGCTCCTGAACCAGCTGCCAGGTGACAGAGTCGTTGGCGGGCTTGTCAGCGCCCCAGTAGTTGTCACGGGCGGTGAGCACCACGGAGTTGGTGATGTCGTAGGTGGTGATCTCGTAGGGGCCGGAACCGGCGGTGTGAGTGGTCAGGTAGTCGGGGTCCTCGGCGATGCCGGCCTCGGCCTCATCCTGGTTGACGATGCAGAAGGGGTAGGTCTCCAGCAGGCGGAGGAACATGTGGCTCTTCTGGCTCAGGGTGAAGACCACGGTGGCGTCATCGGGGGCCTGCATGTCGATGATGTTGGTCAGGCCGAAGAGGAAGCTGGAGTTGGCGCCGTCTCTGGCGTGCTCATAGGACCAGATGACGTCCTCGGCCAGCACCTTGTCGCCGTTGGCGAAGGTGGCGTCGGGGTCGATGTGGAAGGTCCAGGTCAGCTGGTCCTCGCTGGTCTCCCAGCTCTCAGCGATGACACCCTCCAGGTTGGCGGTGTCGGCCACGGCGTTGCCGTTGGCATCGGTGGTGGTCTTGTACTGCACCAGGCGGTCATAGGCGGCGTACTGGAAAGCGGAGGTAGTACCGTCAGTCTGGTCCCAGGGGTTCAGGGTGCTGCCCAGAGAGGCGGCGGCAACAACGATATTGTTGCCGGAGGAGGCAGACGGATCGCTGGCGCTGGGGTTCGTGCTGGGGTCAGTGCCGGGGTTGGTGTTGGCGTTCTCTGCGCAGGCACCCAGGGCCAGGACCATGGATCCACACAGCAGGAACGCAGCGAGACGCTTCCATGTCTTCATTCTCTTTACCTCTTTTCTCTGATTTTACTTACCTTCTTTACTTGAATCCTGACCTTACACGCCGGTACGGTTTCTGGGGTCCAGGATATCCCGGACGCCGTCGCCCACCAGGTTAAAGCCCAGAATAGAAGTCATGATTGCCAGGCCGGGGAAGGTGGCCATCCACCACTGGCCGCTGATGATGTAGGACCGGGCCTCGGAGATCATGTTGCCCCACTCAGCCGTGGGAGGCTGCACGCCCATGCCCAGGAAGCTCAGGCTGGACACGGTCAGGATGGCGAAGCCCAGGCCCAGGGTGGCTTTTACCAGCAGCTGGCTCATGCAGTTGGGGAGCACGTGGCGGAAGATGAGCTGGGAGTTCTTCAGGCCGATGGCCACACCGGCCTCGATGTAGGGCCGGCCGCGGATGCTGGAGGTCTCGGCGAACATCAGCCGGGCGTAGTCGGGGATACTGACGATACCCACGGCCAGCATGGCGCTGACGGTGCCCTTGCCGATGGCGGCGGCGATGACGATGGCCAGCACCAGGGAGGGGAACGCGCACATGGCGTCCATGACACGCATGATGACGATGCTCACTGCGCCGCCGTAGTAACCGGCGATGCCGCCCAGCACGGTGCCGATGACCAGGGAGATGCCCACGGAGATGACGCCGCACCACATGCTGATCCGGGCGCCGTAGAGCACTCTGGTGAGGATATCGCGGCCGTACTGGTCGGTACCCAGCAGTTGGCCCTCATATCCGGGGGGCTTCTGGCTGACTGCGTAGTCCAGTGCGTTGGGCTCAAACGGGGCAATCACCGGCGCCAGCACCGCCATAATCACCCAGAAGAGGATGAAGCACAGCCCCACCACGGCCAGCTTGTTGCGGCAGAAGATCTGCCACGCGGAGGCGTGCCGGGGGGCCAGCTGTTCTCCTGCGGTTTCCTTTTTCTTCTTCATGTTTCACACCCACATTTTCATTCCGAAGTGTTTGTCCTGCTCAGTCGTACTTGACCCGGCGGTCCACCACCGTGTAGAGGATATCCAGCACCAGGTTGATGACCACGTACAGCAGTGCGCTGAACAGTGCGAAGGCCTGGACCGGATTGTAGTCCACGTTGAGGATGGCGTCGGTGACGTAGAAGCCGATGCCGGGCCAGGAGAAGATGGTCTCCACCACCACGGTGTAGCCCAGCATCATGCCGAACTGGCCGCCCAGCACGGTGAGGATGGGGATGAGGGCGTTGCGCAGGGCGTGGCGGTAAATGACGATGCGCTCCTTCATGCCCTTGGCACGGGCGGTACGGATGTAGTCCTGTCCCAGGACCTCCAGCATGCTGGCCCGGGTCATACGGGCCATAACCGCCATGGTGGACATGCTCAGGGTGATGGCGGGGAGAATGATGTGGGCCAGGGAGTCCTTCAGGGCCACCATATCACCGGTGAGGATGCTGTCCAGGACGTACATACCGGTGATGGTGGTGGGGGGATTGATACCCATGCTGATGCGTCCCGTAGGGGCCACGGTCCAGTGGAGAGTGGCGTAGAAGATGAGGATGAGCATCAGGCCGAACCAGAACACCGGCATGGTGGCGCCCAGCATGGAGAAGATACGGGCGCCGTGGTCCAGCGGCGAGTTCTTATGGGTGGCCGAGGCGATACCCAGGGGTACGCCGATGAGGATGGCGATTGCCAGCGCCCACAGAGCCAGCTCCAGGCTGGCGGGGATGCGCTTAATGAAGTCGTTGAGCACCGTGTCGTGGGTCCGGTTGGAATAGCCGAAGTCACCCTGGAGGATGCCGCTGACGTAGCGGACGAACTGGACGGGCAGCGGGTCGTTGAGGCCCCACTCCTCTCTCAGCTGTTCCACCTGTTCCTCGGTGGCCATCTCGCCCAGGTAGGCACGGGCGGGGTCACCCGGCATGACGCGGGTCAGGAGGAAGATGATGATGACCACCAGCACCACCGCCGGAATCGCGTATAGCAGTCGTTTTGCGATGTACTTTAAGTTCATGTTGTCAGGCCATTCCTTTCCTGTCAGCTTGGTTATAAAAACAGGCCGTGGTCACCTGCTTCTACCGCCTGATTTGCGTTTTGCCTCCGGTCTGCCCGCTTACCACCCTGTAAAGAGCAGCGAGAGCAAAGCGGCACCTACTTAGGAGCGGCTTTGCTCTCGTTCGGTATCCGGCGCCCTGTCGCGTCTTCATCCGGGAGGGCCCTTCCGGCACCTTTGCCAGGCCCCTCCGGGTATTGGTTTGGGGAAGTTCGGATACTGGATTATTGCAATCCATGCATTAGGAATTATTTAACCTAATAAAAAATTTTTAACACTTCACTGTAAAAAAACCTTATGGATAGAATACACGCCTTTTGTCCAATTGTCAAGGTTGACAATTTGTATTTTTTTAGTGGGTGTCAATCTTTATCTTTTTTACGACGTCTTCCGCAAACCATTGCATTTCATCGAAGAATTCCGACATATTATTGGCGGTAAACAGGATAGCAGGGAAACTTGTAACCCCTGCTTCCCGGTATTGGTTGATACGCTCCAGCACTTCCTCGGGGGTTCCGATTAAGTCACGGTTGACACAATCGCTCAGATCCATACCCTTCATTGTGGAAGAGGCCAGTGTCAGCATGTGTCGGTACTGCTGGGATTTGGTATATTTTTCCCACGCTTCCTCATAGGTTTTGCCAAGTGCCACTGTAAACTGGGGCGCAATGTCAAGGTCGTCTGCGGGGCGGCCGTTGGCCTCCAGCATCTCCTTCAGGCGCTCCACCCGCTGGGCCATCTCGGACACAGTGAAGCCGCTGGGCAGCCAGCCCTGGCCGTATTTGGCGGCACGGGCCATACCGTTGTCGCTGTTGCCGCCGATGTAGAAGGGGAAGGGATTGGACACGGGCTTGGGGGTGCTCTGGAGGTTCTCCACCTCAAAATACTCCCCCTTGTAGGTAACCACATCCTCGGTGAACAGGCGATGGAGGATCTCCAGGGACTCGTCCACCATCTTGCCCCGCATCTTGCCCTTGGCCTGGCTGCCGAACAGGGCCTCGAACTCCTCCCGGTAGGCGCCCATGCCCACGCCCAGCATGAGCCGTCCGCCGCACAGCCGGTCCAGACTGGCCAGCTCCTTGGCCAGGATGCCGGGCTGCCGGAAGGGCAGCACCAGCAGGGCGGTGGCCAGCTTGAGGGTTTTGGTGTGTTCGCCGATGGCGGCCAGGGTGATGAGGGGCGCAAAGTAGTTGGGGGCCTGGCCGAAGTCCTCCACCACATACTGCTGGGTGGCGATATGGTCGTTGCCCCAGACGGAGTCATACCCCAGCTCCTCGGCCTTCTCCGCGATACGGATGTTGTCCCGGATGTCCTCCACAAAGGGGATGGGGTACATCAGGCCCTCGGTGCCGGTGGGGATGCCCACGCCGAATTCCAGTTTTCGCTTCATGTTATGCTCCTTCCGGTGGTTCAAAAGCTCTTGTCGCCGGGCTGCAGATCATCGGGCAGGGGGCAGCGGTAGGTCTCGCCGTCCAGCTTGGCCAGATAGTCCTTTTTGGCCTGCTCCAGCAGGGCGGGGTCGGTCATAAAGTCCAGAGCGGTCATGGCCAGCACCTTGGCGGCGGTCTTCATGCCCTTCTTGGCCAGGCTGGACTTGCCCATGGCCACCATCTGCCAGGAGTGGAAGGGAAGACCGGCGGGATAGCAGGCCACATGGAGCTGGCAGCCGGGCACCACCCAGGAGGCATCGCCGGCGTCGGTGGAGGCGGTGTTGCCCACCTCGGGGCAGTACCAGTTGGCCATGGGCTCCTCGTACATGGCACGGATCTCGGCGCTGCTCTTCTCGGGATAGGTCAGCTCGATGCAGTGGAGCAGCCGCTTCTCGTCGCTCTTGTCCAGGGTATCCTTGAACTTCTGGGCATACTCCAGCTCCTCGGGGGTGTAGGGGATGGGCAGGTACTTGTCCAGGTTGGCGTTGAACCGGTCCAGCACCGCCTTGGTGCTCATCAGGTTGGAGGTGCCGGAGACCACCTTGTAGCTCATCTCGGTCTCGGTCATCATGGCCGCGCCCTGGGCGCACTTGATGACCCGGTCGGCGATCTCATACATGGCGCCCATCTTGGGGGCACGGATGACGTAGCTCAGCATGGCCTCAGCGGGGACCACGTTGGGGGCGGTGCCGCCGGCGTTGAGGTAGGCGTAGTGGATGCGGGCCTCGGGGATCACGTGCTCACGCAGGTAGTTGACGCCCACATTCATCAGCTCGCAGGCGTCCAGCGCGCTGCGGCCCAGCTGCGGGCAGGCGGCGGCGTGGGCGGAGATGCCCTTGAACTTGAACAGGATGTTGTAGGTACCCAGGCAGTCCTCGCCGTCCCAGCCGTAGTTGAACTGAGCGGGGTGCCAGGACAGCTCAATGTCGCAGTCCTTGAAGTAGCCGTCCCGCACCATGAAGGTCTTGGCGCTGCCGCCCTCCTCGGCGGGGCAGCCGTAGTAGCGGATGGTGCCCTTCACGTTGTGGGCCTCCATGTACTTCTTTACCGCGTTGACCGCGCACATGGAACCGGCGCCCAGCAGGTTGTGGCCGCAGCCGTGACCCGGCTTGCCCGGCTCCATGGGCTTGTGCTCGGTGCAGTCTGCCTCCTGGTTCAGGCCGGCCAGGGCGTCGTACTCGCCCAGAATGGCGATGATGGGGTGGCCCTCGCCGTAGGAGGCGATGAAGGCGGTCTCCATGCCCTTGATCTGGTCGTTGACGGTGAAGCCCAGCTCGCGGAGCACCTTCTTCTGCAGCTCGGCGGACTGCTTCTCCTGGTAGCACATCTCGGCAAAGCCCCAGATCTGGTCGGACACGTCCTCAAATACGGCGGAATTTTCCTCTACCAGGGCTTCAATTTCGTCTTTCCGTTCCATGACACATACCTTCCTTTCAAGATTCTATATGTTAATTCAGAATTTCCTTGGCAAAGCCCATCATGTCCAGGGCGCTGACGCCGTCGCAGGCACACAGAATGGGCTGGTCCAGTCCGGCGGCGCGGTATTCGGCCAGCCGCTCCCGGCAGTGCTCGGGGCTGCCGATGACGGCAAAGCGGTCGGCCAGCTCCCAGGTGATGAGGTCGGCGGCGTCCTCCCCTGCCGCGATTTTGGCGGCGATGGGGGCAATCTCCTGGGGCAGAGCGCCGGACTGCTGGACAAAGGGCTGCTCCGCCGACCGGCCCAGGTAGAAGGACAGGGTGTTGGCAAAGGCCCTGCGGCCCTCCTCCCTGTCACCCACAAACAGCGGGATGTAGGACGCCAGCTGCACCCGCTCGGTGCGTCCGGCACGGGCTGCTCCCTTGTCCACCTGCTCTCTCGCCCAGGCCACGTAGGGAGCCGCGCTCATAATGGACAGCAGCACACCGTCGGCGTGCTCTCCTGCCAGACCCAGGGCACGCTCTCCCCGCACGCCCATGTACACCGGCATGTCCCGGCGGAAGGGCGTAAAGTCCAGCTCCACGTTGTGAGCCCGCAGGCACTGGCCCTCAAAATCCAGATGTCCGGTGCCGATGAGGGTGCGGATCATCTCCACCGACTCGGCCACGTGGGTAATGGGCTTCTGGAAGGGGATACACATCTTCTCCTCAATCCAGCGGCGGTTGCTGGAGCCCATGGCCAGCATGAAGCGGCCCTGGGATATGGCGTCCACTGCCGCGGCCTCCATGGCGGTGAGCACCGGGGTGCGGGTGTAGGGGTTGACCACGCCCACGCCCAGCTCGATCCGGCTGGTGACGGCGGCCAGTGCCCCTGCGGTGGCCATGGCGCCGCCGTTGAAATAGTCCTCCGAAATCCAGCAGGAGCGGAAGCCGTCCGCCTCCGCCTGCCGGACCGTGCTCATCAATACGTCGGCGCTCAGGCCGCCTGGAAAGGAGACGCCGGTCTCCGCCAGCGTAAAGCTTCTGTTATCCATCCAGTCCACACTCCGTCTCGTACTCCACGCCGTCCTTCATGACAAAGGCGCAGTCCAACAGGGCGTTCTCGTCGGTGAGCAGGTCCCGGCTCCAGGCGGCGATGTCGGCCAGCTTGCCCGGCTCGATGGTGCCCACCTGGTCCAGGCCCAAAATCTGGGCGTTGACGCTGGTGGCCGCCTTGAGGGCGCGGAAGGGGTCCATGCCGCTGCGGAGCCAGCAGGCGTACTCCCTGCCGTTCTCGTAGGGCTGGTACACGGCCACCAGATCGGTGCCGTAGCCCAGGCGGATATTGCTCTTGCGGATGATCTCCCGGCTGTCCTGGAGCCGCTTCTGATAGATGCGCAGCTTCTGCTGGAAGCCGGGCTCCTTCTTGGCCAGCTTCTCTTCGTCGGGGTGGACGATCTCGTCGTAGGGCAGGAAGGTGGGCACCAGATAGGTCCCCGACTTCTCAAACCGCTCGGCCGTCTCCTCATCCATGAGGGAGCCGTGCTCCATGCCGTCGATGCCCAGGTCCAGCAGGCACTGCATCACATAGGGGGCGTACACGTGGGCGGTGCAGGGCTTGCCCAGGGCGTGGGCGGTGTCGATGATGGCGGCAAACTCCTCGTCGGTGAGCTGCTTGTCCTCCGGGCTGTCGTTGGGGGAGGCAAAGCCGCCGCTGGCCATAATTTTAATGAACTGGGCGCCGTACTTCACCTGCTGGCGCACCGCGCCCCGGAAGAAATCAGCTCCGTTGCCCAGGCCCTGGACCTTGCTGGTGTACAGCTCGGCCAGCAGGGGGTTCTGGTACAGCCGCTGGCTCAGGTCGGTGTGGCCGCCGGGGGTACCCAGGGCTCCGAAGGAGTAGACCAGCCGGGCGCCGTCAAAGTATCCCCGCTCGATGGAGCGGGCCACATCGGCGATGCCGTAGTCAAAGGGCTCGATGGTGCCGGGCACCCGGATGGAGGTGAAGCCCCGGCGCAGGGCATGCTGAAGGGTGTGCAGTGTACCCAGGGCCCGGTAGGTGGAGGAGGCAAAGATGGTCTCCATGAACATCTTGTCGTTGTCAAAGGCGTCGGCGTGGACGTGGGCGTCAATCATGCCGGGCGTCACCGTCTTGTCCGACAAATCCACCACCCGGCACTCCTCGCCCACCGGCAGTTTTTTGCCCACCATCTCAATCCGGTTGTCCTTGACCAGGATTTCCATTCCGGGCTGCAGCTCTTCCCGAATGCCGTCGAACAGCTTTCCGCAGCGAATCAGTGTTGTCCTCACAGTTCCTCCGCTCCTTTTTCCGACGAAAAATAGCCGACCGAATCCGTCGCGTTTTATGATGTTGCCTATTATAGTATACTCTTTATCTATATGCAAGAGTTTTCTTAACCAAAGTTTTAAGTTTTTCGCACTTTTATAAATAGATTCTCTATCTTTTCCGTGCTACACTTCCATTTTTATTCGCTTTATAAAAAATTATCTGTGTGGAATTATTTTTTCATTATTAATATTTATTCATTTTATGAATTATGTTTTTCTTTTAAAAGTTTCCGCACTGCAGCAATTTAAAGTAATTAAGTATTTTTCGACAGCAAATGGCATGCGGATAACTGATTTAAATTTCTCATTTGTCTATATTTCTCTCTCGGGCAGACCAGGCCGCTCTGCCGACATGACAACCGCATCCGTCTCATATAGATACCACAAGATATCTGAGGAGGGATTACTATGAAACTGTTCCTGATCCGGCGCAAACTATTGGCGGCTTTTGCCTGTGCGCTGGCGGCGGCCGCCATGTTCTACGTGGTCAATCACCCCGCGGTCGTGGGCGCATCCGCCACCACCCGGCAGCTGCCCATCTACTGCGTACAGCGGGACCAGAAAATGATCTCCATCTCTTTCGACGCCGCCTGGGGTGATGTGAGATAGCGGCCCTTGCAAATACTACATACAGCAAAGCCGCCGCGGACGAGGCATTGTCCGCGGCGGCTTTGCTGTGCCCATTCTAATTTTTGCGGATAGTCTCCCGTCGGTACAGCCGCTCTCCCCAGCCGCGCATCCCTGGAATTTTCTTGTCGCAGCACCGAAAAATGTACCGATTAAGCCGAGCGCATCTGAGGGTGAGTACGGGACATCAGAATTTCCGTCTCCTCCCGGAAGCGACGCCCTGCCCCAATCTCCTTGCTCCGCTCTGCCCAGAACAGTCCGGCAGAGGAATACTCCGCCTCCGCAAGGGAACTGCGGGTATAGCCCACACCGGCCATGGGTCCCACCGCCGCGCCGGAACATTGCGCCAGCCTGACGCCGCTCATGCCTGACTTTCCCATTGTCCGCCCTCTCTTTCTCTCTCCGCTCCACTTGCGTCTCTATTCCGCCGGCAGCGTACCGCCCTGCCGCTGGGCCACCTTCCGCTCCTCTTCCAGAAAGTCCACCAGGGTGGGCCAACTTAGGAAGAGCGCCCCGTTTCTGCGGTCCATCTGGAGCACCTGTCCGCCGGCGTCCAGATAGAGGGGATCGCCGAATGACATATGTCCCAGCGGGACACAGCCGCCCAGAACCGGTTGCTCCAGGGCCTCCCCGGCGCTGTACAGCACCGTACCAGGGACATTGAGCTCCACGCCGTCGCTGATGGACCACAGCTCATAGAGAATATCCGGCGCTCTGGGACAGCGCCGCCGGAAGGCAGCCACCGTCTCACGGTCGGCAGGCGGCGCGAAAGTCATGGGGATTCTCTGCTTCATCAGCAGGAGCTGCTTATATAGACTGATTGCCATGGTGCCTCACCTCATCGTCAGGAATTTCGAACTATTCCGGCATATCGGGTCAAACGCTGTCTCTTTTTTTCTTGATTTGACCTTACTCTCCAGGGTTCGACACCACAACGGGCCGACTCGGGAAGCAGTCGGGAAGCCGTTGGGACAGTTTCTCTTCCCGCTCGGAGGATTGCGGAAGAAAATTTTGTATGGTACACTAAATCCAACCAAACTCCCCCAATTTCAGCGAAAAAATCCTTTTATTTTTCCTGTGATTTCGTGCTGATACGCAAAAAAGCATCCCGACCGTGTCGGGATGCTTTGAAGGAGCGTGTGTTGTATGCCCAGAAAGAGAGAGATTCCCTGGCAGGAGCGGCTGGTCAGCGACAAAAAGCGGAAGGATTTTCAGGCCGCTGTGACAGCCGATCTTACCAAAGGCATTGCCGGGATAGAAGACGCGCTGTGTACCGCCTCACCCGCCGAAGGGACTGATCTGAAAAGAAAACTCAACCAGTACCGGAAGGCCCTGGAGCGGCTGAACCGGATGGGACTGGAGCCCCGTCGGCATGTGACGCTGTGGGGCCTGCGTGAGGTGCTGTGTACCCTTCGGCCGCCCATTCTGGGCGTGGGAAAGGCGCCTGCCATGGAAACGCTGATGGACTGGGTCTTTGGCGGGACAGTCTTTGACATTCAGCTGCTCCGCCAGAAAAAGAACCTGACCAAAAAGAGCATCCAGAACAAGCTGTCCATCCTCCAGCACGGCTGCTTCCAGTACCGGGAGACAGGAAATCAGGAGGTGTGCAAGGAGTATGCGGAGGAGCTGCTGGGGCTGTATCTGGACCAGCCGGTTTTGCGGCTGGAACAGGTGCGGAACCGGCTGGAGGAGACCTGCACCGGCTGCGGCTTCCAGCTGGACGGAGAGGCAGCGCTTCGGGTTGATGAGCTGTTCCAGGGTGTCCGCCGGGAGATGGGCAAGCCCTCCATCTCCTGGCAGGTCCAAGGGCGGGAGCGTGCCCTGCGGCAGCTGAGCCTGCTCTTTGTCCTGGCTCTGCTGACCGAGGGCTGTTATCCCGTTCCCGGTAGCCCGGCGGCTCGCTGGCTGGCGGGCGAGGACGCCGCTTCGGATGTCCCAGTCTCCCCTGCCCCCGCCCGCTGGGACCTGAGCAGGGACGACGGCATCTTCCAGTGGAATATGGAGGAGATTGCCGACGAGCTGATTCCGGATGTAACCGTGGAGGGCCAGGCCTTCCACACCCTCCCGGCTCAGAATGGCCGCCCCTGCTCTACGCCCATGGAGCAGATTCTCTCCCGCTGGGATTCCGCCCAGCTGTTTCTCCTGTGCGGCGAGCGGGACAGCGCCGTGTCGGGCGCCGGAAAGACCACCTCCCTGCGGCTGCTGGGCCGGTATGTGCCTCAGCTCAACCCTATCTTTGTGCCCCTGAGCCGGGTGTACACCGCCTATGAGATGCGCAACCTCAAAAAGGAGAACGGGCGGCCCAGGCTGCTCACCTGGCTGGCGCTCCAAGGCATCCCGCTGCCGGACGACAGCGCTCTGGCAAACCGGCTTCTCATTCTGGACGGCCTGGACGAGATCACCACCCCTGAGGGGGTTCGGGCCCTGTGCGATGACCTGATGGCGCTGTGCAGTCTCCCCTCTTTACGCATCATTATCAGCAGCAAGCTGCCTCCCGCGGAGCTTGCCGCCTGGCATCTGGGACTGCGGGATGTGGCCAATCTGTGGCGGAGCAGCGTGCCCTGCCGGATTCAGACCATTGGTTCTGCCCAGCGGCTGGACTATCTCCGCCGCAGCGGCCAGGAGCAGTCGGAGGACAGCGAAGGTCTGAATACCCCCTTCCTCCTCACGCTGTACGGCTCCACCCAGCGTTTTCTCTCTGTGAAACACACCCCCGTCTTCCAGAGCATCCGGGACCGCTGGCTTCCCGCTGCGATTGGCACAGGACAGGAGGCCCTTTTCTACCGCTACCTCTGCGTCCAGATCTGCCGCTGGTGCGAGAGCTGTCCGGGTGACGATGTGCGCAGCGAGGCGGACGCCTTTTTCCTGCTGTTCGCCCTGCCCGCGGTGGCCTTCCGGATGCTGGCCCACCAGGTGTGCGACAGCTACTATGTGCCCTCCGCCGCCCAGCCGGTGGACGGCGAGACGGTGGAGCGGCTCATCGGCGAGAGCTTCCCCGCCTTCCGGCAGCTGCTGCGCTATTTTCCCCAGTACCGGAACGGCGGACTGGAGATGCTCGCCGCCCAGAGCGATGTCCTGAACGCGGCAGGGCTGTCCGCCGGACAGGCCGCCGCTGTGCTGCACCGCAGCTTTGACCCGGACACCCTGGAGTGGGCCTATCACTTTGTCAACCACGCCATGCGGGACAATCTGGCCATGCTCCATCTGGCCAATTTGTTTTACGCTGCGTATTATCAGCAGCAAAAACAACAGATTATCATAGACGGACCCTTCTGGGACTGCCCCGTCCACTACCTGCCCCAGCCCGTGCTGAAGGGCGCCTTCGGCTTTCTCTGCCAGCTGTTCGGCGGCGAGGAGCCCATTCGGAACATTCTCCAGGGCGGCCCGGAGAACACCCCCTGCGCCGGGTTCTCCGGCTACCTGCTGTGCACGCTGGCCGCCGAGCTGTGCATCGCCATGGGATACCCCCAGCAGCGGGCGTGGCTGGCCAGGGCTGCCGACCTCCGGGCCAGCCTGGACCCGTCCTGTTCCGCCAATCCCGGGGTGGAGTTCATCGTGCTGGACCTGTGCGAGCAGGCCCGTGAGCTCCGCACGGAGGGGCGTTTTGTCCCGGCGGCCCAGGCAGCCCGAAAGACCATCCAGGTGCACCAGGAGCACCCGGAGTTCAAAAACTCCGACGGTTACCACAGTCTGGCCAAGGTCTATCTGGAGCAGGTCACCCAGGCTCTCAACGGCAGAAATCCCGGCGCGGAGTGGCTGACCGCCATCCTGCCAGAGGAGCGGGCGCTGGCGGATCAGGTCTGGACGGCGCTGCACGCTCTGGCAGACCGGGGGACAGATTGGCCTGAGACCGACCCGGTGCTGGGACGGCTTCTGCCCCAGAGCCGCCCGGTGCTCCCCGCCCTTCTGGCGCTGGCGGACCGGGCCAGGCTGCGGCTGGAGCACTACCAGACCAGTGACTGGATGGGCAGCGGGACAATGCGGTTTTTGGTGGAGAGTTCCTATGTGGCAAAGCTGCTGAGCATCTACGCCGCCTTTCACGAGGGAGCTTCGGGCGCAGCGCTGAACATGCTGGGGTGCTTCTGCCAAAACCAGCAGGAGCTGCTGGAGAACAACCCGGAGCTGACCTTTTTCCAGCAAAATCCCCACCTGCACAGCCCCATCCCGCAAGAATCCCTTTGGGATAAGGACCACGCCCTCCACGCCTGGCAGCTCTACCTGCGCATCTACCAGATTCAGCGGGGGCTCCAGCCCTACTCCGCCCGCTGTCTGGCCGATCTGCTGCTGCGGCGTCAAGTGCGGCTGGACGGCTCCGGCGAGGCCCTGACCGGTCCGGGTCAGGACCCCAGCTTCAACCAGGCGGAGCTGGACTTCCTGTGGGAGACCACCAACCGCTCCTGCTCCCGGGAAAGCAAAGGCAACCAGCTCTGCCGCATCCGTTTTCTCAATGAGCTGCTGGAGCGGCAGGAACCGGAGCTGTACATCCAGGGCACGGTTCGGGACAGGGTCTCTCTGGAGCAGGAGCTGGAGCGCCGCTACCGCCGGGAGTGGGAGGACTGCCAGTGTGCCGCCCGTCTGCGGAAGGAGGAGGGATACCCTCCCGACCTGTTCACCATCATGCTGTTGGCGGAGTACGGGCCTTTGCGGCCTGTCCCCATGGAGGTGGAGGCGTGGAAGTCGGCCATCCGCACCTTTTATCAGGCGCAGATCCCCACCCCCGCAAGCCTGGAAAAGAAGCTGTCCGAGGCCCTGCGGGACCCCCGGAACCGTGGAGCCGACCGAGACGCCCTGGGTGAGCGCCTTCGGGCCGATCTGAGCCGGGTCCGGTACACCACCGGGTACCACCTGGGCATGGACGGGCTGCGGCTTCACTGGGACCGGCTGTCCCGGCTCACCCGTGTGTCCCCTGAGTTTGACGCCCTGTTCCACGGTCAGGGCACTCTGGAGTGGCGTCAGGTGGTGGACTGTCTGACTGCTTAAAACGTAACAGGAGGCTCCGGACTGGCAGTCCGGAGCCTCCTGTTTGCGCTTTTTGCTTTTATCTCTTGATGTCGTAATTCTGGTTCATGATGGCCCGGATGGTGTCCGCGTCGTCGGTGATGTTGCCGTCGCCGTGGATGGTGTGCTTGATGACGCTGCTGGCCACGGCGAAATTGACGGTCTCCTCCGGGCTCCACCCCTTCATCATGGCGTAGATGAGACCGCTGGCAAAGGCGTCGCCGCCGCCTACCCGGTCCAGGATGGTGAAGGTGATGAGGCGGCTCTCGTAGGTCTGGCCCTGGTACCACATGTAGGCCTTCAGGCTGTTCTCGCTGCCGCTGTGGGCGTAGCGCACGTGGCGGGCGATGCACTTCAGGTTGGGGTACCGGGCGGCGAATTCCTCAAACACCGCCGTCTGCTGCTCCAGGCTGGGCTGGAGGGGCACGCCGTCCTTCCAGTCCCCTTTGCTGTGGTCATTCTCGTCTTTCCAAAGGTGGTAGGGCTCGATGCCCAGCAAAACATCCACATAGGGCAGGCATTTGGTGCAAAAGTCCCGTGCCTCCTCCCAGGTCCAGAGGGTGCTGCGGAAATTGCCGTCAAAGCTGATGGTCATGCCCTTCTCCCGGCCCGCCTTCAGGCAGTCCAGCACCAGCTGGGCGCAGGAGGGACTGAGGGCAGGGGTGATGCCGCTGAGGTGGAGCCAGTCAAAGCCCTCCAGCAGAGCGGGCAGGTCCACCTGGCGGAAGTCGTACTCGGCGAAGGCGCTGTGCTTGCGGTCGTAGGTGACCTTGCTGGGGCGGATGCCGTAGCCGGTCTCCAGGTAGTAGGTACCCAGCCGGTGGGTGGGTGTCTCCTGGGGGGTGCTGAGGATGACGGGGGTGCAGTGGACATCGTTGCTGCGCAGCATGCGCACCGCGCTCTTGCCCAGGCTGTTGTTGGGCACCACGGTGAAGAAGGTGCTGTCAATGCCCAGGTTGGCCAGGGCCAGGGCGATGTTGGCCTCGCTGCCGCCGTAGCTGGCCTCAAAGCTGGTGGCCACCCGGATTTTCCCGTAGTCCGGCGGCGTGAGCCGCAGCATAATTTCTCCCACGGTGATGAACTTCCCCGTGTCCTCCTGCTCTCTCAGAAGCGGATTGCGGTGGATCATAGCCTGCATCTCCTCTCTGTCATATAAAAAGGCCGGCTGCTGGTGCAGCCGGCCCTGTTTTGGTGATATTCAGCGCTGGATGCGGCCGGAGCCGTCGCCGCCAGCCAGTTTCTCCACCTCGGGAAGGGTGACCATGTTGTAGTCGCCCTCGATGGAGTGCTTGAGCGCGGAGGCCGCCACGGCGAACTCCACAGCCTCCTGGGTGGACTTGCCGGACAGCAGGGCGTAGATGAGGCCGCCGCCGAAGCTGTCGCCACCGCCCACGCGGTCGATGATGTGGAGGTTGTACTTCTTGGAGAAGCAGTACTCATTGGAAGCCACATCGTAGAGCATCGCGCTCCAGCCGTTGTCGAAGGCGGAGTGGGACTCACGCAGGGTGATGGCCACCTTCTCGAAGCCGAACTTGTCGGCCAGCTGCTTGGCCACGGACTTGTAGCCCTCGTGGTTGAGCTCACCGGCGTAGATGTCGGTGGCCTCGGCCTCAATGCCAAACACGTCCTTGGCGTCCTCCTCGTTGGAGATGCACACGTCCACGTACTGGCACAGGCGGGTCATGGCCTCGCGGGCCTGCTCACGGGTCCACAGCTTGCCGCGGTAGTTCAGGTCACAGGAGATCTTCACGCCCCGGGCCTTGGCGGCCTTGCAGGCCTCCTCGCAGGCCTCCACCAGGTTGGGGCCCAGGGCGGGGGTGATGCCGGTGAAGTGGAACCAGTCCACGCCCTCAAAGACGCTGTCCCAGTCGAAGTCGGAGGGCTGGGACTCCTGGATGGCGGAGTGGGCGCGGTCGTAGATGCACACGCTGCCCCGCTGGGAGGCGCCCTTCTCGTTGTAGTAGATGCCCACGCGGTTGCCGCCGCGGACAATCTTGCTGGTGTCCACGCCGTAGCGGCGCAGGGAGTTGACCGCCGCCTGGCCGATGGCGTGGGCGGGCAGCTTGGTGACGAACACGGCGTCAGCGCCGTAGTTGGCCAGGGACACAGCCACGTTGGCCTCGCCGCCGCCGAAGCTGAACTCCAGGTGGTCGGCCTGGACAAAGCGCTCGTAGTTGTAGGGCTGGAGCCGGACCATCAGCTCGCCGAAGGTAACAACTTTCATATTCTCGGTTTCCTCCTGTATGCCGCCTTACTTCTTGCCCACCAGGTGGACCGCAAAGCCGCAGATTTCATCGGTCAGATAGATGGCGTTGAGGGTGCCGTCGGAGAGGTACTTGGCGGTGGAGGGGTCAAAGGTGAAGCCCTTGGCCTCCAGCTCCGCCTGGGCCGCCGCCACATTGGGCGTGCCGATGGCGATGTGGCCGTGGGTGCCCTTGTAGGGCTCCTTCATGACCTCAATGCCGCTGCCGGCAAAGATGGAGCTGTTGCCCTCCTTGGCGGTGAAGCCGAACAGAGTGCAGAACAGCTCCGCCGCCTTCCGGGCCTTCTCCGGGTTGGCGCCGTTGATGCCCACATGGGCCAGCGTGTACTCAGCCATTGCCGCGCACCTGCTTCACGATGGCCACGGACTCCTTGCACAGCGCCACGATCTCGTCCCACTTCTGGTTGTCGATGAGGTCGGTGGTGACCATATAGGAGCCGCCGCAGGCGCAGATGACGGGGCAGGACAGGTAGTCCTTCAGGTTCTTGAGGGAGATGCCGCCGGTGGGCATGACCTTGAACATGGGGAAGGGGGCGCTGAGGGCCTTAATCTTGGCCAGGCCGCCGGACTGCTCGGCGGGGAAGAACTTGAGGACCTCCAGGCCCAGCTTGGCAGCGGTGTGGTAGTCGGTGGCGGTGGTGCATCCGGGGTAGACGGGCACGCCCTTCTCCTGGCAGTACTTGACGATCTCCACGTCCAGGCCGGGGGTGACGATAAACTTGGCGCCGGCGGCAACGGCCTCATCCACCTGCTCGGTGGTGAGCACGGTGCCGGCGCCCACCAGCATGTCGGGCTTGGCCTCGCTCATCAGCTTGATGGCGGTGGCGGCGCCGGCGGCACGGTAGGTCACCTCGGCCACGGGCACGCCGCCCTCACACAGGGCGTTGGCCAGGGCCACAGCGTCCCGCTCGGGGTGGTTGAGCTTAATCACCGGCACGACGCCGATGTTGGAAATGGCTTCATTCATGGCATTCATCTTGATAACGCTCCTTTTCAGCAGCAGGAAAGATTGTTTATGTCTCGGCGGGGTTGTGGAGCACCTGGGCGTCCTGGGCCACGGGCACGTCCGCGTACCGGTCGGGCTCGGGCATGGGCAGGCTCTGCATGTAGGCGTGCATGGCCTCGGCCACACGCTTGCCGTTGGCAACCGCCTCCACCACGGTGCGCGCGCCGTTGACTGCGTCGCCAGCGGCAAACACACCGGGCCGGCTGGTGCGGCCGTCCTCGTCCACGGCCAGCAGGCCCTTTCCGGTGGTGTCGATGCCCCGGGTGGTCTGGACCAGGTTGCTCTCCGCCCCCTGGCTGACGGCGATGATCACGCTGTCACAGGGGTAGAGCTTCTCCGTCCCCTCCACGGTGACGGTGGAGCCGTCCTCCCGCTTCTGGTTGTCGGAGAGCACCACGCCGTCGTCCCGGATCTCCAGGGTGGCCTTGTTCATGAGGAAGTCCACGCCCTCCAGCTTGGCGTAGCTGGTCTCGTACTGGCTGGCGCCGATGGTGTTTCCCCGGGCCACGCATACCACGTGCCGGGCGCCCTTGCGGATGGCGGTACGGGCGCAGTCCATGGCGGAGTTACCCGTGCCGATGACCACCACACGCTCCCCCAGATGGAAGGCGTCGGGGTTGGCCAGGTAGTTGATGGCGTAGCTCACATGTCCCAGGCTCTCGCCCTTGATGTTCAGCCGGTTGGGCCGCCACAGACCCGCGCCCACGAACACACTCTCATAGCCGTCCCGGAACAGGCCGTCAATGGTGAGGGTGTTGCCGATGTAGGTGTTGGGGCGGAACTTGATGCCCTTGAGCTCCAGGTGGCGGTAGGCGATGTCGTCCAGCACGGCGTCGGGCAGGCGGAAGTCGGGGATGCCGTACCGCATGACGCCGCCAATCTTGTCCCGGCCGTCGAAAATGGTCACCTGGTAGCCGTACCGGGCCAGGATGATGGCGATGGTCAGGCCGGCGGGGCCTGCGCCGATAACGGCTGCCCGGCGGCCGTTGGACGGCGCGGGGCCCTTCACCATCTTGTTGGCGTAGGTGGTGGAGATGTAGTTCTCGATGATGGAGAAGTGGACCGGCGCTTCCTTGATGCCCCGGATGCAGTGCCCTTCGCACTGGCTCTCGTGGTTGCACACCAGGGAGCAGACGGTGGTCAGCGGATTGTTCTCAAAGAGCATCCAGCCCGCCTCGTCCAGCTTGCCTTCCTTCAGCAGGCGGATGACCTCCGGGATATTGGTTCCGATGGGGCAGCCCTCCTGGCACCTGGGCTTTTTACAGCCCAGGCACCGCGCTGCCTCGTCCATAACATGAAGCGCCATGGCTTATTACACTCCGGAGTAGGCAGCGAAGCCGGCGTCGATGGGCAGCACCACGCCGGTGATGGCGCTGGCGGCCTTGTCGTCGCACAGGAAGAACACGCCGCCCAGCAGCTCATCGCTCTCCACGAACCGGTTCATGGGAGTGCCCGCCAGAATCTTGGCGGTACGGGGAGTGGGGGTGCCGTCCTCGTTGAAGAGGAGCTTCCGGTTCTGGTTGGACACCAGGAAGCCGGGGGCGATGGCGTTGCAGCGGATGCCGCTGCCGGCGAAGTGGGTGGCCAGCCACTGGGTGAAGTTGGAGATGGCGGCCTTGGCGCCGGAGTAGGCGGGGATCTTGGTCAGGGGGATGTAGGCGTTCATGGAGGAGATGTTCAGGATGCAGCCGTGCTGCTTGTCCACCATGTCCTTGGCAAAGACCTGGGTGGGCAGCAGGGTGCCCTGGAAGTTCAGCTTGAACACGAAGTCCACGCCGTTGGGCTCCAGGTCAAAGAAGGTCTTCTGGCCCTCCTTGGCCTCGTGCTGATACTCGTTGTCGGTGGTGGCGCGGGGGTTGTTGCCGCCGGCGCCGTTGATGAGGATGTCGCAGGGACCCAGGTCCTTGAGCACCTGGGCGTGGACGGCCTCCAGAGCCTCGGGCTCCAGCACGTTGGCCTTGTAGCCCTCGCAGATATAGCGCTCAGCCTTGCACTCGTCAGCCAGCTTCTTCACGGCGTCCTCGTTCAGGTCCAGAGCGGCCACCTTGGCGCCCGCCTGGGCGAAGGCCTTGGCCATCTCGCCGCACAGCACGCCGCCGGCGCCGGTCACAACGACGACCTTACCGGTAAAATCCACATTCAGAGGCAGATTAATCATAATAAAGCTCCTTCTTTCAGAAAAACAGATTACTTCTTTGCCTTCTCACAGGCCTCGAACAGGCCGTTGATATAAGCGGCGCCCAGGGCGCGGTCGTACAGGCCGTAGCCGGGCTTGCCGGTCTCGCCCCAGATCATGCGGCCGTGGTCGGGACGGACATAGCCGTCAAAGCCGGTCTCCACCAGGGCGTTGACAATCTGGTACATATCCAGGCTGCCGCAGCTGGACAGGTGGGCCCGCTCCTCAAAGGAGCCGTCCTCCATGATCTTCACGTTGCGGATGTGCATGAAGGCGATGCGGCCCATGGCGGAGTACTTGCGCACCATGGCCACCACGTCGTTGCTCTTGGCGCAGCCCAGGCTGCCGGTGCACAGGCACAGGCAGTTGGCGGGAGAGTCCACCAGCTTGAGGAACCGGTCCAGGTTGGCCTCGCAGGTGATGATGCGGGGCAGGCCGAAGATGGGGTACGGGGGATCGTCGGGGTGGATGGCCATTTTCACGCCGCACTCCTCGGCCACGGGGATGACCTTCTTCAGGAACCGCTCCAGGTTGGCCCACAGGCCCTCCTCGCCAATCTCGCCGTAGGCGGAGATGAGCTCACGGACCTCGTCCTGGGTGTAGCTGGAGTCCCAGCCGGGCAGGTGGATGTCGTCCTTCAGGGGGTCCAGGCCCTTCATCTGCTCCCAGTACATCACCAGGCTGGTGGAGCCATCGGGGGCCTTCTTGTCCAGCTGGGTGCGGGTCCAGTCAAAGACGGGCATGAAGTTGTAGGTCACGCACTTGACGCCGTACTTGGCGCAGCGGCGGATGTTCTCGCAGTAGACCTCCAGCAGGTGGTCCACGTCGCCGCGGCCCAGCTTGATGTCCTCGTGGACGGGGATGGACTCCACCACGTCGAACACCAGGCCGTTGTCCTCGCAGTCCTTCTTCAGGCCTGCCAGGCTCTCCTCAGGCCAGACCTCGCCGGGCTTGACGTCGTACACAGCGGTGACGATGCTGCGCATACCGGGAATCTGGCGGATATACTCCAGAGAGATGGGGTCGCTCTCTCCGTACCAGCGAAACGAAAGCTTCATATTTTTCTCCTTCTGTTACAGGTTGAAATAGCGCTTGGCGTTGTTGAAGCAGATGTCCTGCACCAGTCCGCCCAGGGTGATCATATCCCGGGGGTACTCCCCGTTCTCCACCCAGCGGCCCAGCAGGGAGCACAGCACACGGCGGAAGTACTCGTGCCGGGCATAGCTGAGCAGGCTGCGGCTGTCGGTGAGCATGCCGATGAAGTTGCCCAGCACGCTCAGGTTGGCCAGGCTGGTCAGCTGCTCGGTCATGCCGGTCTTATTGTCGTTGAACCACCAGGCGCTGCCGTGCTGGATCTTGCCGGCCGTCTCCGGGCCCTGGAAGGCGCCCAGCAGGGTGTCAATCCACTCGTTGTCCGCCGGATTCAGGCTGTACAGCACGGTCTTGGGCAGGTTGCCCTCCCGCTCCAGGGCGTCCATCAGGCGGTAGGTGGCGGCGCAGCTGTCGGTGACGGCGATGCAGTCAAAGCCGGTGTCCGGCCCCAGCTGGGCCATCATGCGGCTGTTGGGGTTGCGCATGCAGCTGAAGTGGAGCTGCATGACCCAGTTCCGCTTCCGGTACTCCCGGGCGCAGTGGAGAATCACGGCGGTCTGGTAGCCCTCGGCCTCCTCACGGGTGAGGGGCTCCCCTGCCCGGGCCTTGTTCATGGCGGCGGTGGCGGCCTCGTCGGACACCTCACGGCACATCACATAGTCCAGGCCGTGGTCGGCGGAGCGGCAGCCGTGGGCGTCAAAGAAGGCGATGCGGTCGCTCAGGGCGGCGCGCACATCGTCCACGGTGGCGATGGTGCGGCCGGTGGTCTTCTCCAGCTGCTCCAGGTAGGCGGCAAAGCCGCTCTTGTGGAGGTTCACCGCCGGGTCGGGCCGGAAGCTGGGGCACACCTGCACGGGGAAGGAGCTGTCCGCTGCCAGCTTCTCATGCCAGATGAGGTCGCTGCAGGGGTCGTCGGTGGTGCCCACCATGGCCACGTTGCTGCCCAGAATCAGGCCCCGGGCGCTCATGGCCGGGTCGTGCTGCAGCTTGTCGTTGCACAGCTCCCACACCTCTCGGGCGGTCTCTCCGTTGAGCACGCCCGTGTAGCCGAAGTAGTTCTTCAGCTCCAGGTGGCACCAGTGGTACATGGGGTTGCCGATGGCACGGGGCAGGGTCTGGGCGAACTTCTCAAACTTCTCCCAGTCCGAGGCGTCGCCAGTGATATACTTCTCCTCCACGCCGTTGGAGCGCATGAGCCGCCACTTGTAGTGGTCGCCCCCCAGCCAGATCTGGGTGATGTTCTCAAAGCGCCGGTCCTCCCAGATGTCCTTGGGGTCGATGTGGCAGTGGTAGTCGGCAATGGGCATCTTGGCGGCGTAGGCGTGGTAGAGGGCCTTGGCCGTCTCGGTGTCCAGCAGAAAATCGTCGGTCAGAAAGGTATTCAAGGTTTACGCTCCCTTTCAGTTCAGTTTCGCAGCTGTTCGGGCACCTGGTCCACGGTCTGGTACCGCTCCATGGCCTCCTCCAGGGACATACCCTGCTCGATGGCGGTCTTGCGGGCGGCGTTGACCGCCTGGATCTCCTTCATCTTGGCGCCGGTGAGGGTGTAGCCCTTCATGGCCAGCAGAGTGGCGGCCCAGGCCAGCATGGGGATGATGCAGAACATGACGATGACGGCCACCTTGATGCCGGCAGAGTAGGGGGTGCTGTCGGTGGGCAGCTCGGAGAGTCCGGCGCAGGCCAGGAAGATAAAGGCCACCAGGGTCTGGGCCAGGGAGGACACCAGCTTATCCACCAGGGAGAACATGGTGCCCATGATGCCGGGGATGTACTTGCCGGAGCGGTAGGTCTCGTAGTCCGAGCAGTCGGCCACCATGGGGATGGGCATGTCGGCAGTGGCGTAGTAGGCGCCGTAGCCCACGCCGAAGAAGAGGATGAACAGGATGGTATACAGGTTGATGGCTCCGCCGCCCTTGAAGGGGAAGGAGAGCATCAGGCTGGGATTGCCGTAATCGCTGACGATCAGCAGCACCAGCACGCCCACGTAGCAGATGAGGGCCACGGAGACGTAGCGGATGAGGGAGGCCCGCTGGCCCTTCTTCTGGCTGGTGCGCATGGACAGCAGGAAGAAGGGAACGGCGCACACATAGCCCAGGACCATCATGGGCAGGTACAGGGAGTTGTAGTTGCCCATGACGATGCCGTACAGGGCCAGCAGCACGGTGGTGTTGGTGGCGATGGCCAGGGCCAGCTTGCAGCCGGCACCGGCTACCATCAGACGCTGCATGGGCTTGTTGGCCTTGATGATCTGGGCGTACTCGGAGAGCTTGACGTTCTCCTGCTTGCCGCCCAGGCCGTAGAACTCGGGGCGGTCCTTCTCGGCGATGCCGATGATGGCCAGGATGGTGAGCAGCACCGAAATACCGATGCCGATGGGGGTGATGATGCGGTAGACCATGGGGTCGGCGTAGCCGGAGGTGATGACGTTTCCGGCGGCGTCCTTCACGTCATACATGGCCTTGACCAGAGGGATGAGGAACTGCATGATGCCCATGCCCAGCAGGGAGCCCACAGTGTTGAAGATGGTGAACATGGGGCGCTGGTTGGGGTCGTTGGTGAGGACGGTCTGGCCCGCACGGGTGACGGAGGTCTGGAAGGTGTAGCCGATGACCCAGATGAAGTAGACCACGGTGAAGCCCACGTAGCGGGCGGGCATCATGGTGTCGGGGATCAGGGGCAGCAGGATGTAGAGCGCGATGACGCTCAGTGCCATGACCACACTGCCCAGAATCATAAAGGGCCGGAATTTGCCGATTCTGGTGCTGGTGCGGTCCATCATGGCGCCGATGATGGGGTCGGTGATGGCATCGCACACCCGCATGACGGTGACCATGAGGGAGGCGAAGATGCCCAGATGGAGGATGCTGGAGCCAAACTGGGCCACATAGGACAAAATCAGGACGAAATAGACGTTGGTGGCGCCGTTGTTGAGGGGGAACAGGACCAGCTGATAGGGCTTTGCCCGGTTCAGACCCTTCCCGGAGGCGTCAGGAGTATGGTTCTTCACTTGGCATCTCCTTCTTCTTTTAAACGCAAATTGCAAGTGCAAGTTGGACACCCGCACGGTAAAAATTAGTTAGCTGACAGAAGCGGCGTAGACAGAATCCAGGAACTTCTCGTACAGTTCCTC
>CABIYL020000009.1:0-129708 GCA_902362925.2 Clostridiales bacterium
TGGAGCGCCGTGTGCGGTGAAAGCCGCATGCACGGTGCGGAGCGGGGGAAAATCCGGCGATAACTTCAAAGGATTACCTATCGCTATCAGACAACATGGACAACGCCGGCAACGCTATAGAGGATGCGGTAGACAACGCGGGTAATGCGGCCAAGGACGTCATCGACGGCGCCGGTCGGGCCGTGGAGGATATCGGCAAGGGCGTGGAGGACATTGGAAAAGGCGTGGAGCGTGCGGTAAAGTAAGTTCTGTACGCACTGAAATCACAATGAGCCGCGCCGGAATGGCGCGGCTCATTGCCTATATGCTACGACTCCTGCCGGGAGAAACGGAGCACCAGAGCGGTGCGGTCGTCCGGGCCCACCTCCTTGCCGTCGCTCTCCTGGATGAGGGCGCAGGCCAGGTCCTTAGGGCTGTCCCCCTGAAAGCTGGAGAACATGTCCCGCAGCCACTGGTCCTCACCGCCGCCGGCCACCCCGTCGCTGACCAGCAGCACCATATCCCCCGGTTCCAGCTTGAGGGTTGTCACATCCGGGCTGCCTCCCTCTCCTGCCGACAATCCGGCAGGCAGAGACGCGCCGGTGATGCGGGTCACCGCTTTTCCTTTTCGTACATAGGTGGGGGCCGCGCCGTACTTGTAGACCCACATGGAGCCGGTAAACAGGTCCAGCCGCAGCAGGTCGATGGTGGTAAAGCCGCCAGCGCTCTCCCCACGGAGGGCAAGGGCGGAGCTGATGGTTCTCAGGGCGGTCTCCGCCGGGATGCCCGCCCGGAGGAACTGCTCCAGCAGCCGCACCGCCAGGGAGGAGTCCTCCCCCGCCGCCGGACCGCTGCCCATACCGTCGCAGAGGAGCACGTACAGGCTGCCGTCGTCCAGCTTGAACCAGGCTCCCGTATCCCCGCTGACGGTCTGGCCGTCCTTTTTTCGGGCTGCCACGCCCGCCACCGCCATAAAGGGCTCCGCCTGGGCAAACACCAGCTTGTTGAGCCGTTTCCCCTCCTCCTCACCGGCAGTTCGGAGGGGCACACCCGCCAACGCAGAGAGCTTCTTCAGCTCCTCAGGGGTCCGCAGGCTGTCCAGCCCACGGCCCTCAATCTCCACCCGCAGACGTCCCGCCTGGTCGTAAAAGGCGGCTGCCTCTCCCTCCAGCCCCAGGGCGGTCAGGTGCTGGCGGATGCGCTTTTCCCGCACCGGGTCGGGCACCAGCTCCCGGCCGAACTCTGCCGCCGCCGTCCCCAGCACCTCGGCCAGTGCGCCGTACTCCCGGCACACCGCCGACCGGTTGTCCCGCAGGCGGGCGGCGTACTGCCGCCGGTAGAGCAGGCCCACCAGTTCCTCGTTGGCCGCCGCCAGAAAGGCGGAAAACCGGAGGCACCGGTTGGAGAAGTGGGGCGGAAAGTCCCCCGGCTCCCCTCTGCCTCTGTCCAGCATGGCGGGAAGGGCGTCGTTGAGAGCATTGAAGGTGGTGATGTAATCCCGCTGCCAGCAGGCCGACTGGAGGGCGCATTTGCGGCACACCCGGTTGGCCGCCCGGTCAAAAATGGCGGCGGCGTCATTGTCGTTGGGGCCGCCGCTGCCCAGGCTCTGCCGCAGGGACTCCTGGAGGCTCCGGAAAGCCCCCGCCGCCCCGTCCAGCCGCTCCCGCAGGTACTCCTGGGCCTTGGCTGTGGTATCCCGCCGCCGCTCAGGCACTGAGAGGGCCGCCGCCCACCGGAAGGCCCGCTGAGGCAGCACCATAAAGATGACGGAGGCGATAAAGACCTCATAGAGGATGGAGATCTGGAGGCCGTTGTCCCAGGTCCACAGCACCGCCACCGCATTGGCGATGACATAGGCCAGAGCGGCGAACAGCTTGCCCTGCCGCCGGAACACACCTGTGATCAGCCCGGCAAAGCCAAAGGCCATGCTGTAAAAGGGTGCGCCTCCGGTGGCCACATCCATGGCCAGTCCGGCGGCCACGCCCGTCGCCGCCCCCACGCCGATGCCGCACTGGTACCCGGCGATCATCACCGCCAGGGCGGCGGAGAACCGGCCCAGAGAGATGGTGCCGTCAAAGAGGGTGATCTTGCTCATGGTGATGAGCACCGTGCCCCCCAGGATGAGAAAGCTGACCATCTGCCGCATGGTCAGCTCGCCGCCGTCCTCCTTCCGCTTCCAGGGGGAGAAGACAATGCGGTAGAAATAGACCGCTCCGGCGGTGAGAATCAGCTCAGTGGCAAAAAAGATGGTGTCCACCGTCAGCCAGCCCCGTTTTGACAGGTACACAAAGCCGGTGACAAAGTTCATGGCGGCCGACACAGCGGGCATGAACCAGGCTGACCGGTACACCTTCACATCATAGAAGGCAAAGGACACGGAGAAGATGAGGATGGCCGCCGCCACATACCGCAGTCCCTGGGTAAAGCCCTGGAAGGAGAGGTACCCGAAGCAGGCCCCCAGCAGGGCGGAGAAGCCGTCCAGCCCGGAGCCGGAGGCCCCCACCATGGCCAGTCCAAAGGGGGCGCAGCCGCCGAAGATCTCCGCTCCCGACAGCATGGCCCCCAGCAGGAGCCGGATCACGCACTCCGCCGTGCGTACCAGCGCCGGGGCCCGGAGCACCAGGCGGCCGGTGTCCCGCATCTCCTCCCTGGCCCGGGCGGCCCGGGTTTTCAGCTTTTCTTTCGTCGCCATGTTCCGCACGTCTCCTTTTTCCTCCCGGCTTGTCCCACAGGGAGGTGCATCGGAGACAGTATAATCCATTATATGGAAAAACTCAGTCGGAAACAGACGGGGTCAAAAATAAACAAGTTACAAAAAAGCGCCGTTCTCCCCATATCGTCTGGAGAAAGCGGCGCTTTCTGTCACAAATTCCTGGAAATACTCAGTGGGTTCCCCTGACGACGGAGATCCCCCGCATTTCCAGCAGTCGGGCCAGGGCAGTGATGGTGGGGCACTCTTCACCTCCCTTTTTCCGGGTGCACACCCCAAGGTGGACTGCCTCCACCCCTTCGGACTTCAGCCGGTCCAGCTTTTCCAGCATGCCGGCGTCCTCCTCCGGCGGCCTGCCGCAGCCGTTGCAGCGGAGAAAGGCCGCCAGCTCCACCTCTGTCCCGGCATAGCGGGCAAAGGCGGCCCGGCGCTGGTAAAACGCGCTGAGACAGGCGCAGCCGGCGCACACCTCGTTGGCCCGCAGACAGTTGAGCAGAGCGAGCTTCATCGCCCGCCCTCCTCAGCCATCCGCCTGGGCTGGTAGAGGACACGGAGCACACCGTCTTCATCCGTGAGCACCCTGGCGTCCACCTCGTAGACCGCGCGGATCAGGTCCTCTGTGAGCACCTCCCGGGGCGTCCCGCCCGCCACCACCCTGCCGTCCTTGACGGCGTACAGCCTGTCGCAGTACATGGCGGCGATGTTCAGGTCGTGGATGGCGGCCAGCACCGTCCGGCCCAGGCCCTTCACCAGGTCCATCAGCTCCAGCTGGTACTTGATATCCAGATGGTTGGTGGGCTCGTCCAGAATCAGACAGGGCGTCTGTTGGGCCAGGGCACGGGCCAGAATGATCCGCTGCTGCTCTCCGCCTGACAGGGTGGAGAAGCTGCGCTCCTCAAAGTCGGCCATGCCTACGTCGGCTATGGCCTTACGCACAATGCGGTAGTCCTCGGCATTGTCCCGCTGCAAAAACCGCTTGTGGGGAGAGCGGCCCATGAGCACTACCTCCCGCACCGTGAAATCAAAGCTGTAATAGTTGTGCTGGGCCACCACGCCCACCTTCTGTGCCGACTCCCGGGGAGACCATTCCAGCGCCGGCTGTCCGTCCAGATACACCGCGCCGCCGGTGGGCCGGAGAATCCGGCAGATGCACCGGAGCAGCGTGCTCTTTCCGCTGCCGTTGGGGCCGATGATGCCCACAAACTGGCCGTTTTCCGCCCTGATGTCCAGGCCTTTCAGAATTTCCTTTCCGCCCAGCTCAGCCCGCAGGGCCTGCGCTCCAATGTTCATCCTTCCCGCCCCCCAAAGCCGTATTGTTTGCGAATCATCAGATAGATAAAGACCGGCGCGCCCACCATGGCCGTCAGGATTCCGATGGGCAGCTCGTTGCCCGGCAGCACCACCCGGCACAGCACATCGGCCCAGAGGAGAAACAGGGCGCCCAGCAGGGCGGAGAGGGGAATCAGCTTCCGGTGGTCGGTGCCGAATATCATGCGCACAACATGGGGAATCACCAGGCCCACAAAGCCGATCATGCCGGCCTTGTACACCACAAAGCCGATGACCGCCGAGGACACCAGCAGATAGAGCAGCCTCCAGCGGTGCATGTCAGTGCCCAGGGTGATGGCGGTCTCGTCTCCCAGCAGCATCAGGTTCAGGTTGCGGGCCTGGCTCCAGAAGAAGAAGACGCCCAGCAGCACCACCGCCCCGATGATGCGGTTGCTCTCCCAGTCGGCGGCGGCCATGCTGCCCATGGACCAGTGGACCACCTGGGTGAGGGCGTGGTCGTTGTCGGCGAAGTAGATGATGAAGTTGGAGAGGGCTCCGCACACCGAGGACAGAGCAGTGCCCGCCAGCAGCAGCTTGACCGCGTTGGCCCGGCCGCCGATGTTGGCGATGGCCACCACGGCCAGGGACACGGCAAAGGCCCCCAGGGCGCCCACGATGCCCACATAGCCGCTGCCCAGAGCTGCCCCCACCCCCAGCAGGATGGCGGCGGAGGCACCCAGAGAGGCGCCGGAGGAGATACCCAGCACATAGGGGTCGGCCAGGGGATTCTTTACCACCGCCTGCATCACCGCGCCGCACACCGACAGCCCCGCCCCCACCGCCACGGCCAGCACCAGCCGGGGCAGGCGGATGAGCAGCACCACGTCGTGGATGGCGGTGCCCGGTCCCCAGACCGCCGGGTCGCCCACGCCCAGCAGGGCGTACCCGATGACCCGGTACACGTCCCCCACCGGCAGGGCGATGGTGCCGAAGGTCACCGCCGCCACCAGGGACAATCCCAGCAGCACCAGCAGTACCACCGCCGCCCCCCAGGCGCTCTTTCCGCCCAATATGCCCTGTTTTCTCCTCATGTTGCCCATGCGCTCTCTTACTCCCCTGTTTTCAGTTCAGGATACAGCCCCTGGGCCAGCGTCTTCAGGCCGTCGATGGTTCTGGGACCGCTGGCGTAGATGTCCCCCAGCATGACCAGATGGACCCGGTCATTTTTCACAGCCGACAGGCTGGCCAGAGCGGGGTCCTCGGTAATGGCGGACAGCTGCTGCTCCATGACGGTCTCCGGGTCGTCCCCGGCGTAGGCCATGTAGACCACAAAGATCACGTCCGGATCGCAGGCCACCAGCTCCTCTTTGCTGATGCTGTTGCCCTCAGGCTTGGCCAGCACGCCCCCCAGCTGGGTGACCATGTCACCGGCCAGAGAGGTGGCGGAGTAATTGCTCAGCTCCCCGTTCAGGGGCTCCACCACCGCAGCCGTCACCTTCTCCCGGCCCTGGGCGGCGGCCAGAGTCTCCTCCACCTGGGCCTTCATCTCGTCCACCAGCGCCTGGGCCCTGTCCTCCACGTCAAAAATTTTGCCGATGTTGAGAATGTCGGTGTACTCATTCTCCAGGGTGCGGCTGCCGCCCGAGCTGGTGTTGGTGTTGATGTAGGTGTTGGTGCCCTTGGCAATCCAGCCGTCCACATCCCCCAGCTTCTTGTCGCCGAACAGGGAGCCCCAGGAGAAGATCAGGTCGGGCTGGAGCAGGGTGACGGTCTCCTTGTCCGGCGCAAACACGCTCTCGTCGTAGTGCATGCGGCCAAAGCCGTCCTTCCACTCATCCTTCACCTCATTGTCCAGGCCGTAGGACGCGATAACGTGGTCCTCCAGCCCCAGGGCGATCATGGTCTCGATACAGCCCTGGTAGACCGCCACCACCCGCTCGGGCGCCTTCTCGTAGACGGTCTCCACCGGCTCACCGGCATAGTTGTAGGTGGTGATGGTCACGGGGTAGTGGCTGCTCTCCTCCCCGCCGGTGAGGGATTCGGTAGGTGCGGTGGCCGTGGGCGTGGCGGAGGGCGAGGGACTGCCCTGAGCGGCGGGTGTGCCGCAGGCGGCCAGGCTCAGGGCCATGGCCAGGCCCAGCAGGGTGCATACGAGCCGTTTTGCGTACTTCATGTTCTTCTGCTCCTTTTTTCGCGCAGTGCGCAGATTTTATATCACCGCGTAAAGCGCCCGAAACAACAAAAACGCCTGCTTTTTCAAAAAGCAGGCGTCTGTTTTGGATCAGGAATTCCCTCTCCAACAGTCAGACGGGTTACTTTTCGCGGAAGATACCCCATCGTTCCTGTCAAGCAGGTTTCCTGACTTACGGATCCACGCGCCCCGCGCCTTCTCGCCGGCATACGCCCGGCAATGGCCTGAGAGGTCTCCCTCCCTGCGGTTTGCTCCCCGAATACAGTGACCGGATCGCTCGGGATTCTCACCCGATTCCCTTTCACCTCATCCATGATGAGCACTTGACAAGTACACAGTGTTGAATTGTGCGGGGCATGCCCCGTTTTTATTGCATACAGTATACCCTGTATTCTCTCTCCTGTCCAGAGAAAAATCTCACTTCAGGCTGCTCAGCACCCCGCCGGCGGCCTCCAGGGTGCGGCTCAGGTCCTCCTGGGTGTGGGCGGCCGAGACGAACATGGCCTCGAACTGGGCGGGCGCCAGGTAGATGCCCCGCTCCAGCATACCGGCGAAATACCGGGCGTACATGGCCACGTCGCTGCCCTTGGCGTCGGTGAAGGTGTTCACGTCGGTGGGCGTGAAGAAGGGGGCAAGCAGGGAGCCCACCTGATTGATGTGGACCGGTGCGCCGGTGCGCTCCGCCGCCTCCCGCAGGCCGCCGGCCAGCAGGGTGGCGTAGTCCTCAATCTGGGCGTAGATCTCCGGGTGGTCCTTCAGGTAGCGCAGCTGGGCAAGGCCAGCGGCCATGGCCACCGGGTTGCCGCTGAGGGTTCCCGCCTGATAGACAGCGCCGCAGGGGGCCACCTGCTCCATCAGCGCACGGCTGGCGCAGTAAGCGCCCACGGGCATGCCGCCGCCGATGATCTTGCCGAAGGTGACGATATCCGCCTTCACGCCGTAATAAGCCTGAGCGCCGCCCAGGGCCAGACGGAAGCCGGTGATGACCTCGTCAAAGATGAGGAGTGCGCCGTACTTGTCGCACAGGGTCCGCAGTCCCTCCAGGAAGCCGGGGGCGGGACCCACCACGCCCATGTTGGCGGCCACAGGCTCCACGATGACGGCGGCCACCTGGCCGGGGTTCTGCTCCAGCAGGGTCTCCACGCTCTTCAGGTCGTTGAACTGGGCGGTGAGGGTGTCCTTCACCACCACATCCGGCACGCCGGCGGAGGTGGGATGTCCTCCCGCCAGGGCGGAGGAACCGGCTCCCACCAGCAGGCAGTCGGAGTGGCCGTGGTAGCAGCCCTCAAACTTGATGAGCTTGTCCCGGCCGGTGGCGCCACGGGCCAGCCGCAGGGCGGACATGACGGCCTCGGTACCCGAGTTGACCATGCGCACCATCTCAATGCCGGGCACCAGCTCCACCATCAGCTCGGCGATCTCCACCTCGCGGGCGGTGGGCGCGCCGAAGGACAGGCCGTCCTTCACCGCCTTCTCCACCGCCTCCCGGATGACCGGGTGATTGTGGCCCAGGATCATGGGCCCCCAGGAGCCCACATAGTCCAGATACTTTCTGCCGTCCTCGTCCCAGAGATAGGCGCCGTCGGCCCGGGTGATGAACCGGGGGGCCATGCCCACGGCCCGGAAGGCCCGCACCGGGGAGTTGACGCCGCCGGGCAGGACTCGTTTCGCCTCTTCAAAGAGCTGTTCGCTGCGGTCCATCAGCCGATATCCCCTTTCTTCATGGCCTGGGCCAGTTCCTTGGCGTAGTAGGTGATGAGGATGTCCGCTCCGGCACGGAACACGGAGACGGCGCTCTCGCACATGATGCGGTACTCGTCGATGAGCCCGGCGGCAGCGGCGGCCTTCACCATGGCGTACTCGCCGGACACCGAATAGGCCGCCATGGGCAGGTCAAAGGCGTCCTTGCACTCCCGGATCACGTCCAGGTAGGCCAGGGCGGGCTTGACCATCAGGATGTCCGCTCCCTCGTCCACGTCCAGAGCGCACTCCTTGATGGCCTCCCGGCGGTTGTGGGGGTCCATCTGGTAGCCCTTCCGGTCGCCGAAGGAGGGCGCGGAGCCCGCCGCCTCGCGGAAGGGTCCGTAGAAGGCGGAGGCGTACTTGGCGGAGTAGGACATGATAGGCACATTCTTGTACCCGGCCTCGTCCAGGGCGGTGCGGATGGCGCCAATGCGGCCGTCCATCATGTCGCTGGGAGCCACCATGTCGGCCCCTGCCCGTGCGTGGGAGAGGGCGGTTTTGGCCAGCAGCTCCAGCGTGGCGTCATTGTCCACCTCGTGGCCGTACAGAGCGCCGCAGTGGCCGTGGTCGGTGTACTCGCACATGCACACGTCGGTGACCACATAGAAATCGGGGAACTCCTTCTTGATGACCCGGATGGCCTCCTGCACCACGCCGTGCTCATCCCAGGCGGAGGAGCCCAGGGCGTCCTTTTTCGCAGGCAGACCGAAGAGGATGCACCGGCCCACGCCGGCGTCCAGGCACTCCTGCACCGCCTCGCACACGGTGTCCAGACCATAGTGGTACTGGCCCTCCAGGGCAGGGATGGGGCGGCGGCCCTTCAGGGTCTCGTCCACAAAGATGGGGTAGATCAGGCTGTCGGGGGACATGCGGGTCTCCCGGCACATCCGCCGGATGCTGTCGTTCCCCCGCAGACGGCGGGGACGCTGAATGAGTTCCATCATGCTGCTTCCTTTCCATGGGCGGTGTTCCGCCCGGATTGTTGCTGTTTTTAGAACATGTGGCTGATTTTCTCCACCAAGGCGTCAATGGTGGCACGCTCGGCTACCACCACGGGAATGCCGTAGTCTCTGGCCTGAGCGGCGGTCTGCTTCCCGATGCACACGCCGGTGATGCGGTCAAAGGGGAAGTCCTCCCCCACGGTGGATACAAAACCCTTGACCGTGGAGGCGCTGGTGAAGGTGACCAGAGTGCCCTCCTCCGCCAGCAGACGGTCCCGGAGCTCCTCGGAGCGGGGGTTGTCGTACAGCGTGCGGTAGACGGCAATGTCGTCATAGGAAATTTTAGCCCCATCCAGGGCGTCCGTCAAGGCCTTGGAGCCCAGCTCCGCCCGGAGCAGGAGCACCTTGCCCTGGGTCAGACCGGCCAGACCGGCTCCCAGGTGGGCCGCATCGTACACCTCGGGCACATAGTCAGCCCGCAGGCCTCTGGCCAGCAGGGCCTTGGCGGTGCCGGGTCCAATGGCCGCCAGCTTCACGCTCCCCAGAGCCCGGGCGTCCTTGCCCATGGCCTCCAGGGTGTGCCAGACGGTCTCCACACCGGCGGCGCTGGTAAACACCAGCCACTCATAGCCGGAGATGGCGTTCAGGGCCGCCTCCATGGCGGGACAGGGCAGGATGGGCACGGTCTCGATGCAGGGGTACTCCACCACTTGGGCGCCCATGGCCCGCAGGCGGGGCGCCAGGGTGCCGGCACGCTCCTTGGGCCGGGTCACCACCACGGTGCGGCCCTTGAGGGGCAGGGAATCGAACCAGTCAAACTTGTCCGCCAGACCACAGACAGGGCCAAAGATGCTGATGGCGGGGCTTTCAATGTGGTGCTCCTCCGCCGCCTGGGCCAGGGTGGCCGCGGTGGCGTTGACCCGGCGCTGGCCGGGGGTGGTGCCACGCTCCACGATGGCGGCGGGGGTGTCCGGGTCCATACCCGCAGCGGTAAGCCCGGCGCAGATGGCGGACAGGCTGCTCACTCCCATGAGGAACACTAGGGTGCCCTTGGTGCGCACCAGGGCCTCAAAGTCGATGTCCAGGGCCTTGCCCGCCCGGGCATGGCCGGTGATGATGTGGAGAGAGGAGGTAAAGTCCCGGTGGGTCACCGGGATGCCTCCGTATGCAGGCACGGCGATGGCGGAGGTCACGCCGGGCACCTCCTGGAAGGGGATGCCGTTCTCCTCCAGCAGCTCCAGTTCCTCGCCGCCACGGCCGAAGAGGAAGGGGTCGCCGCCCTTCAGCCGCACCACGTTTTTCCCCTCCTGGGCCTTGCGCAGGAGTATGCGGTTGATTTCATCCTGGGGCACCAGATGGTGGGAGGCCTGCTTGCCCACGTCGATGGCCTCGGCCTTCTCCGGGATGAGGGCCAGAATCTCCGGGGCCACCAGCCGGTCATACACCACCACTTCCGCTTTTTCCAGGGCCTCCAGGCCCTTGCGGGTCAGCAGGCCGGGATCTCCCGGACCGGCACCCACCAGCGTTACCATGCCGCTCATTCCGCCGCCTCCTTCATCCTGCGGGCCAGGGTCTCGCCCAGCTGCTCCGCCTCCGTCACAGGGCCGGAAATCCGGTCCCGCCGTCCATTTTCGTCCATTCCGGTGAGAATCAGGGTGTCCCCGTCCACCACGCCGTGGGCCGCCACCGGCGAGGAGCAGCCCCCGTCCAGCACCCGGACAAAGGCCCGCTCGGCCAGGGCGCAGATGGTCCCCTCCCGGTCGGTCACAGCGGCCAGGCAGGGGTAGTTCTCCCCCGCCCGGGTCTGGACGGCCAGAATGCCCTGTCCGGCGGCGGGGATCATCTCCTCCGCCGTAAAGTACCGGGCGATGCGCCCCTCCAGGCCCAGCCGCTTCAGCCCGGCGGAGGCCAGCACCAGGGCGGAATACTGCCCCTCGTCCAGCTTCCGCAGACGGGTCTGCACGTTGCCCCGCACCGGGGCCACTTCCATATCGGGGTACAGCGCCGCCAGCTGGATGGCACGGCGGCGGGAGGCGCAGCCGATGGGCAGGGACGGGTCCAGCTCCGTCTTTCCTGCGGGCAGCACCAGGGCGTCCCGGGGGTCCTCCCGCTTGGAGAAGCCCGCCAGAGGAAGTCTGGGATCTGTCTCCATGGGCAGGTCCTTGCAGGAGTGGACGGTAATGTCCACCCGGCCCTCCAGCAGGGCCGCGTCCAGCTCCCGGACAAAGAGGCCCTTGCCGCCCACCTTGTCCAGGGTACGGTCCAGAATTTTATCGCCGGTGGTCTTCATGGTCACAAGCTCCAGCTCAATGCTGGGGTCAAAGGCCCGGATAGCCTCCATCACCAGCTCAGACTGGGTCACAGCCAGGACGCTCTCCCGGCTTCCGATGCGCAGCTTCATCCTTTCCCCTCCTTCAGGGTCTCCCGGATGGCGGCGGCCGCTCTGGCCACCGCCTTGTGGTCGTTATTGGCGGACACGACGCCGGCCACCAGCTCCTCCCCCAGGCACACCGCCGGGAAGAGGAAGGTGCACTCCTCCCGCCGGTCGGCCACGCTGACGGGGATACCCAGCGCACGGGCGTCCTCCCCCACCAGGCGGTTCACCGCCCGGTCATCTGTGGCGGCCACGGCCAGAACCGCGCCGTCCAGGTCGCCGGACTGATAGGGCCGCTGGAGCCAGCTGACGCCCTCTATGTGCTCCTTCCACTCCGGGGCGATGAGGGTCACCTGAGCACCGAAGGTCTTGAGCACCCCAGCCCGGCGGCAGGCGATGGCCCCGCCCCCCACTACCACGGCCTTACGGCCGTTGAGGTCGATGAAGATGGGAAAGCGGATCTCCTTTTGTTCCATGTCACTCCACCCTTCCGCCGTTGCGGGTGCGGATTTTCTCCTCACACTTGGCCAGCTCCCCGGCGGTGAGCACGTCCTTCAGGCCGCCGGCGAGCAGCTCCACCGCCCGGCACACCGCGTACTCGGCTACCTCGGACTTGTCCAGCTCCTCCAGGTCAGGCCGCTCCAGCACCCGGTCGGTGATGTCCGCCTTGAGCCGCTCCAGCAGGGGCAGGCTCTCCCGGTAGTCCGCCCACTGGTAGAAGCGGGCGATCTGGCTCTCCAGAATCTCCTCCACCTCAGGGGGCGCCTGCCGCTCAGGGGCGGCGCCAAGGGCGTCCACGTTGAAGAGCTTCACGCCGGGCAGGTCACCGGCCTCGGGCTGGATGTCCCGGGGAATGGCCAGGTCCACCAGCAGGGCCGGGGGTGCACTGAGGGCGGAGAGCTCAGGAGCAGATACCGTGTAATGGGGGCTGGTGGTGGCGGAGAGGAGGATATCCCGCCCCTCCATGGCGGCGTAGCGCTCCTCATAGGGAGCCACGGCGCAGCCTGCGGGCACCACGGTCTCCCCATGGTGGTAGCTCCGCAGGGTGACGGTGACGGCGCAGCCCGCCTCCCGCAGCAGGGAGGCCGCCAGGCGGCCCATCTCCCCGTTGCCGATAACCAGCGCCTTCCGTCCGGCCAGGCCGCCGGTCTCCCGCTCCAGCACCTCCACAGCCCGGGAGGCGGCGGAGGTGGGGAGGGCGGTAAGCCGCGCCTTGGTCTTGACCGCCTTGGAGGCGGAGACGGCGGTGCGGAACAATGTCTCCAGCACCGGGTCGGCGCCCCCGTTCTCCCGGGAGGCGGCAATGGCCGTCTTGACCTGGGTGACAATCTGGTCCTCGCCCCAGATCTGGGACCGGAGCCCCGCGGCCACCCGGGCCAGATGCCGCACCGCGTCCTCATCCCGCCGGGTGACAAAGGCGTGGGCGAAGGGGGCGTAGTCCTGACCGGCGGCGGCACACAGCACCGCGCCGGGCTCCGGGTTCACCCCGGGCCGGCAGGAGAGGTAGATCTCCGTCCGGTTGCAGGTGGAGATGATAACGCAGCCCTGTACGCCGGGCACGCTGCGCCGGATCTCCCCTGACAGCTCCCCCGCCTGATTGCGGGTAAAGGAGAGCCGCTCCCGCAGGGCGATAGGGGCCAGGCCGTAGTCCAGGCCGGACATGGATAGGTTCATATGTTGCACTTCCTTACAGGGGCATATCGCCCCGCTTATGTCTCGTTCCGGTGCTTCTTGACCAGCACCACGGAGAAGTAGCCCTCGCCCTCCTCCAGTTCCTCCAGGCTGTGGTACACCCGCTCGCCTGTCATGCCGCAGTTGGCCACCATCTCGCCGTCCAGGCCCCGCTCACGCAGCTTGTCCCGCAGGGCGGGCAGGCTCTTGCCCGCCTTCATGAAGGCCTTGTTGGCCGGGAAGTCCAGGCAGTCATCCACGCCCTCATAGGAGGCGGGCACCACCAGCAGCCGCTCGGCGCTCTCGCACAGGGAGGTACCCAGCTTGGCCGCCACGGCGCAGATGGAGGGCACGCCGGGAATCAGCTCGGCGTCATAGCCCCGGGCGAGGACCTTCTTGTGGACGTAGATGTAGGTGGAGTAGAGGGTGGGGTCTCCCAGGGTGATGAAGGCCACGTTTTTCCCCTCGTCCAGCAGAGCGCAGATACGAGCCGCAATCTCCTCATAGCAGCCGTCCAGCAGGGCCTTGTCCCGCACCATGGGGGTGGGACAGGGCAGCAGGTTCTTGCCCTCCACCACGTCCTTGACGATGTTCAGGGCGGTCTTTTCCCCGCTGCCCTTGTCGGGCACGGCCACCACGTCGGCCTCCAGCAGAATGCGCCGCGCCTTCAGGGTGAGCAGCTCCGGGTCTCCGGGGCCCACGCCCACGCCGTACAGTTTTCCTCGGTTCATGTTGTCTCCTCCTGTTTCAATAGCCGCAGCAGCTCCCGCCGCACTGCGCTGATGGTGGCGGCGGACACGTCGGCATCCAGTCCGTCCTGCTCCCGCAGGATCTCCATCAGATGGGCCATGCGGGGCAGGCGCAGCTGGTTGGCCCGGAGCACCTCCGGTTTGGAAAAGAGCTCTCCCGGCGTACCCTCCAGCAGGACATGTCCCTGTCCCAGCAGATAGGCGTAATCGCAGGAGATGGGCACCACGTCCATGTCGTGGGTGGCCAGCAGAATGGTCATATTCAGGCTGTCCCGCAGCTGGGACAGCAGGTGCATCAGCTCGCTGACCCCGTGGGGGTCCAGTCCGGCGGTGGGCTCGTCCAGGATGAGCACCTCCGGCTCCATCACCAGCACGCCGGCGATGGCCACCCGCTTCTTCTGTCCGAAGGACAGGGCATGGGTGGGCTTGTCCCGCAGGGCGGAAACGCCGGTGCGCTCCATGGCCTGCTCCACCCGGCGGCGGACCTCCTCCTCAGGCAGGCCCAGGTTCACCGCGCCGAAGGAGATGTCCCGGTACACGTCGGCGGAGAAGAGCTGGTCGTCCGGGTCCTGGAACACGATGCCCACCCGGCGGCGCAGCTCAGCGATGCCCTTCCGGTCCCGGCGGACTTCCACTCCGTCCAGCAGCACCTGGCCGGAGGAGGGGTTCAGCACCCCGTTCAGGTTGAGGAACAGGGTGGACTTTCCCGCGCCGTTGGCGCCCAGAATGCCGGTGATCTTCCCCTTCTGGGCCTTGAGGGAAATATGGTCCAGGGCCACGGTGCCGTCCTCATAGGTGTAGCACAGGTCCCTGGTCTCAATGGCGGCGTTCATCCCACCACGCTCCTCTCCAAACAGAATACCAGCAGCTGTCCCAGAGCCACCCCTGCAGTGGCGGGGTAGAGCCAGCGCCCCGGCCGGTAGCCGCTGGACAGGGTGGTCAGGTGGTTGGCGTAGCCCCGGGATTCCAGGGCGGTGTACACCCGGTCCGCCTTCCGCCAGGCCCGCAGAAACACCATGGAGATCAGCGTGCCCAGGGAGGAGATGGACCGGCGCAGGCCCTGGTACCCCAGCCGGGACTCCTGGGCGATGCGGATATTGGCGGCCGTCTCGGCCAGCACAAAGATAAAGCGGTAGATGAGCTCCATCAGCTCCACCAGCAGCCGGGGCACATGGAGCTTTTCCAGGGCCATGGTCACGTCGGTGACCGGGGTGTTCAGCGTGAGAAAATACATGCACGCCACCGCCCCCATGGCCTTGCAGAACAGGGTGGACGCCTGCTGGAGGGCGGCGGCGTCAAATCCCCACAGGCGGCTGCCCACAGGGATGGCCGCCAGAACGGCGGCTCCCTCCGGGTAGCTGTGAAACAGCACGGTAATGCTGCCGATGAGCAGAAATGCCAGGGGAATCTTCAGAAAGTGGAGATAGACCCGGAGCGACAGTCCGCCCAGCAGCCGTGTCAGCAGGCCCATGCCCACCAGGGTGGCCAGCCCCACCGCGATGCTGTCGCAGCACAGGCAGAGCAGCAGACTCACCGCCGTCAGCAGCAGCTTGGGCATGGGGGATACCCGCCGCAGCTTGGACTGATAGGCGTAACGGTCGGTTCCCATGGTCAGTTTTCCTCCTCGTTCCGTTTCCCTTCTCCGGGCCGCTTGGTGATCCGGCCCAGCACAAAGCCCACCACACCGGCGCCGATGGCCGCCTGGAGGGCAAAGAGCAGGGACTCAATCTCTCCGCTGGCAGGCTCCAGAATGGGCTCAAACCAGGGCTCATAGTCGGGGTTAAGCTCCTCGACGGCCTCCTGGGCCTGGCCGTCGGCGCCGCCGAACTCGGCGTTGGGCAGGAGCCACAGGGGAAGAGCCGCCAGCAGCACGGCCAGCGCGATCAAAATCAGATTCTTCTGCCAAACCTTCATCTCGTTCCCCTCCTTACACCACATGGAGCGCCTGGAGCTCGTTCTTGCTGTACTTCTCCAGCACGTTGAACACCACCACGGTCAGCAGACCCTCGGCGATGGCCAGGGGGATCTGGGTGACGGCGAAGATGGTGAGGAACTTGAGCATGCCGTCCCCGGTAGCCAGGGCCAGCTGGACGGAGGTGACCACGTAGGTCAGCAGGTCGCCCAGAGCAGCGGCGGCAAAGACCGCCACAGCGGCGGGAGCACCCACCTTGCGCAGCAGCTTGTACACCACCCAGGACACAATAGGACCGGCCACCGCCATGGAGAAGGTGTTGGCGCCCAGGGTGGTCAGGCCGCCGTGGGCCAGCAGCAGGGCCTGAAACAGCAGCACGATGAGGCCCAGCACAGACATGGTGGTGGGCCCGAAGAGGATGGCGCCCAGGCCCACGCCGGTGGGGTGGGAGCAGGAGCCATTGAAGGAGGGCAGCTTCAGGGCGGAGAGCACAAAGGCAAACGCGCCGCACATGGCCAGCAGAATCTTGGTTCTGGGGGCCTCCTCAATCTTCTTCCGGATGGAGATAAGGCCGGCGGCCACAAAGGGCACGCACACCACGCCCCAGCCGATGGCCCAGCCAACCGGCAGGTAGCCCTCGGCGATGTGCATGGCGGAGGCCCCAGCGGTGAGGGCGGCCATCAGCACGGCCAGAACGGCGCACGTTCTGATCCAACGGTTCATTGTACACGATTTCATACGGTTTTTCATCCTTTCCTATCGTCCGTAGGTTGGTGAATTGGGGACCGGCCAGGTTTTCCGGCTTGAGCCTCTCCGCCTCCGGACGCCTTCCCGGGCGCACCCAGTGGCCGTTGTCCGGCGGCTCTTCTCTTACGGCAGCGGGACTGCGCGGGATTCTCACCCGACTTCCCTCTGCCGGCCCACGCTTCTATCTATATGAACGGGATCAGTCCCGATTGTCTGCCGCCTGTCTGGCGTGCTCGGCAAACAACCGCTGGATGCCGGGGAACTCCCCCAGGCCCCGCAGGTCACACGCCACCTGGTAGCCCGCACTCTCCAGGGCGCTCTTCCAGGAGTCAGGTTCCTCACCGGCCAGGTCGTTGCGGGCGTGGTCGCCAGCCACCACCATCAGGGGGTGCAGCTGGGCCTTCTTCACCTCGGGCCGCTCGGAGAGCCGCCGCAGCACCTGTTCCAGACCGGGATAGCCCTCCACCGTGCCGATGATGATGTCCTTCCGGCCCATGTCGTGGAAGAGGTACTCCAGCTGGGTGTAGGACGGGTTCACATAGTGCTCGGTGCCGTGGCCCATGAACACCTGGGCGGTGTCCGCCTGCTGCTCGGGCAGCTGCTCCAGAACGGCGTCAGCCACCGCCTTATAGTCCTCAATGGAGGTAAGCAGGGGCGCGCCCACGGTCAGCTGGGCGAATTTGTCCCGGAAAGGCTCCGCCTGGGCCATGAGCTTGTCGTACTCCGCGCCGTTGATGACGTGGGTGGGCTGGATGACCACGTCGGTCACCCCCTCCCCCAGCAGCTGCTCCAGAGCCTGGGCAGGGCTGGGAATGACGATGCCGTCCCGTTCCTTCAGTTTACGGCAGATCATGCCGCTGGTAAAGGCCCGGAGGAGAATCCGGTCGGGAAACACAGCGGCAAGCTCCTTCTCAATGGCCGCGATGGTCCGCTCCAGGGTGTCCTGGTAGCTGGTGCCGAAGGAGACGGCCAGAATGGCTTTCTTGTCCATGGATATCCTCCTCACTCCCGGGCGTTGCCGGAGGCCTGATAGATGAGGGCGTTGCAGATGGCGGCGGCCACGTTGCTGCCGCCCTTCCGGCCCCGGGCCACGATGTGGGGGGCATCCATGGTGAGCATCAGCTCCTTGGACTCCACCACGTTCACAAAGCCCACGGGTACGCCGATGACCAGGGCGGGATTCACCTTGCCCTCGTCAATGAGCTGGCACAGCCGCACCAGAGCGGTGGGGGCGTTGCCGATGGCGAACACCAGGGGTCCTTCCAGCTCCGCCGCCCGCTCCATGGACACGGTGGCACGGGTCTCCCCACGGGCCTTGGCTTCGGCGGCCACCTCCGGGTCGGACATGAAGCACACCGCCTTACCGCCGAACTTCTCCAGCACCCGCTTGTTCACGCCGGACCAGGCCATCTGGGTGTCGGTGACGATGGTGCAGCCGTTTCTGATGGCCTCGATGCCCTTGGCCACCGCGCCGGGGGAAAAGACCAGATTGTCGGCGTAGTCAAAGTCGGCACTGGTGTGGATGACCCGCTTCACCACCGGCAGCACCTCCGGCGGGAAGGAACGCTCCCCCAGCTCGGCGGTGATAATCTCCATGCTCCGCTGCTCAATCTCTGCGGGCGCCACCCGCTGCAGCTCCACCTTCATGCTCATTCCTCCCCGTTCAGGATGCGGTAAATCCGCTCCATATCCAGCGCAGAGCGCACCCCGTCGGCCAGGGCGTCATACTGCTGCTCTTTGTATTCCTTCCAGTCCACCGCAGCGGCGGATTCCTCCAGCCCCCGGCGGCGGCGCAGGCAGTTGACCAGGGCCGCGGCGCACTCCGCCCGGTCAAAAATGCCGTGGATGTAGCAGCCCCACACATTGCCCGCCGCCGCGCCGTCGGCGTGGGCGTCTCCATCCAGGGTGCGGAAGGAGAGAATGTGGCTGCTCCCGTCCAGATGGGTGGTGCGGCCCATGTGGATCTCATAGCCCTCAAAGGGCACCTCCGCCATGGCGGCGAAGTCCCCGCCCATGGCGTCAAACTGTCCGCTGACCCTGGTGCGGGTCTTCTCACCGAAGAACACCGTCTCGGTGGGCAGCAGGCCCAGACCGGCCAGGCTGCCGCCGCCCTCCACCCCGTCGGGGTCGGAGATACTGCGGCCCAGCATCTGATAGCCGCCGCAGATGCCCACCACGCCCCCGCCGGCGGCGGCATGCTTCAAAATGGCACTCTCCAGTCCGCTCTGGCGGAGCCAGCGCAGGTCGCCCATGGTGTTCTTGGTGCCGGGCAGGATGATCAAATCCGGGTTGCCCAGCTCCCGGGGAGAGGACACATACCGGAGGGTGACCTCCTCCAGCCGCTCCAGGGGATTGAAGTCGGTGAAGTTGGATAGTCGGGGCAGGCGGATCACCGCGATGTCGATAAGGCCCACCTTTTTCCCCGGCTCCAGCCGCTGAGAGAGGGAGTCCTCGTCGTCCACGTCCACCTTCAGCATGGGCACTACGCCCAGCACCGGCTTGCCCGCCAGGTCCTCCAGCTGCTTCAGGCCGGGCCGGAGAATCTCCACATCACCACGGAACTTGTTGATGACAAAGCCCTTGATCCGTGCCTGTTCGTCCGGCTCCAGCAGGGCCACCGTGCCGTACAGGGAGGCGAACACGCCGCCCCGGTCGATGTCGCCCACCAGCAGCACCGGCGCGTCGGCCAGCTTGGCCATGCCCATATTGACGAAGTCGTCCTGTCTCAGGTTGATCTCCGCGGGGCTGCCCGCCCCCTCGATGACGATGATGTCGTACTCGTCCGACAGGGACTGATAGGCCGCCATCACCTCGGGAATCAGGTTTTTCTTATACTGATAGTATTCCGCAGCCCGCATAGTACCCTGGGGAATCCCGTTGACGATGACCTGGGAGCCGGTATCGTTGGTGGGCTTGAGGAGCACCGGGTTCATCCGCACCGACGGGGCCACCCCCGCTGCCTCGGCCTGGACCACCTGAGCCCGGCCCATCTCCAGCCCCTCTTCGGTGATGAAGGAGTTGAGGGCCATGTTCTGGGCCTTGAAGGGGGCCACCCGGTAGCCGTCCTGCCGGAACACCCGGCACAGCCCCGCCGCCAGCAGGCTCTTGCCCGCGTTGGAGGCGGTGCCCTGAATCATAATCGCCTTTGCCATTCCAGTCGTATCCTCCCTGTACCGTCAGTTTTCCACCAGAACCGCCCGGAGTGTGGAAATCAGCCGCTCATTCTCCTCGGGCAGACGCACCGCCGCCCGGTAGTAGTCGGGGCCCAGGCCGTCGTAGTTGGCGCAGGAGCGGAGGAGGATGCCCCGTGCCGCCATGCGCTCCTTCAGGTCACACTGGCCCGGGGCCCGGAAGAGCAGGTAATTGGCCTGACCGGGCCACACCTCCAGCCCCAGCCCGCGCAGCTCCGCAAGGAGCCGTTCCCGTGCCGGACCGATGACCGCTCTGGCCTGCTCCGGCCAGCCGGGCTGCTCCAGCGCCGCCAGACCCGCCGCCTGAGCGGGCACGGACACCGCCCAGGCCGGCGCACAGGCCTCCATCTTCTCCAGCAGCGGCCGGTCGGCGGTGAGGCAGTACCCCAGCCGCAGACCGGGGATGGCGTAGCTCTTGGTGAAGGCCCGCAGGAGGAAGAGGGTGGGAAACTCCTCCAGCCGCCCGGCCATACCCTGGGCGCCGTCGGTCAGCTCCAGGAAGCACTCGTCCACCACCAGCCGGACCCCCATCTCCCCGCACCGCCTGGCGATGGTCTCCAGCAGCTGCGTGGGGATGGTGCGGCCGGTGGGATTGTTTGGGGTGCAGAGGAAGAGCATGTCCAAATCGTGGTCGATATGCCGGAGGATGTCTTCCGTCAGGTCAAAGCCGTCCTCCTTGCGCAGGCGGTGGGAAATGACCTCCGCCCCGGCGGCCCGCAGGGCCTGGCCGTACTCGGAGAAGGTGGGGGCGGTGACCATGGCCCGGCGGGGCCGCTCCGCCCACACCAGCCGGAAAATGAGGTCGGCGGCCCCCGCACCGCAGAGCACCTGCTCCGGCTTCACGCCGTCCCGGGCGGCGATGCCGGCGGTGAGTTTGCGGCAGGCCGGGTCGGGATAGTGGACGGCGTCGGTGATGGACGCCTCCGCCGCCTGTCTGACCTGGGGCGGCATGCCCAGGGGATTGAGATTGGCGGAGAAGTCCAGCACCGGCGCGGGACAGCTCCAGATATCGCCGCCGTGGGTGTACTGCATGGCGGAAGATTCCTCCTCTGCTCAAAGGTTGGCCTTTACAGCGCCAGGGTCACCAGCAGCGGCACGCCGCAGCACAGCACCAGCGCGAGAAAGGCGGTGGCATACATGAGCCGGTTCACCCAGACAATGTCCAGGGGCTCCACCGGGTGGTCGGCGTCGCCGATGGTGGGCTTCTCCACCAGCTTTCCGAAATAGTAGTTGGACCCGCCCAGCTGGATGTGGAGGGCGCCGGCAGCGGCGGCCTCGGTGTGGGCGGAATTGGGGGACTTGTGGTTTTTCCGGTCCCGGCGGAAGATCCGCAGGGCGTTGGGGGCGTCAAAGCCGGAGAAGCCCGCCCCCAGGCACATGAGCAGTCCCGCCAGCCGGGCGGGGATGAAGTTCACCACGTCGTCCAGCCGGGCGGCGCAGCGGCCGAACCAGAGGTACTGGTCGTTCTTGTAGCCCACCATGGAGTCCATGGTGTTGACCGCCTTATAGACCATACCCAGGGGTGCGCCGCCGATGGCCAGGAAGATGAGGGGTGCGATGACGCCGTCGGAGGCGTTCTCCGCCACGGTCTCCACCGCCGCCCGAGCCACACCGGCCTCGTCCAGGCACTGGGTGTCACGGCCCACGATCATGGACACCGCATAGCGGGCGCCCTCCAGGTCGCCCGCCTTCAGGGCCTTGTATACCTTCATGCTCTCCCCCTTGAGGGAGCGGGTGGCCAGCAGCTGGAAGCAGAGAATGGTCTCCGCCAGGAACCGGAGCCACAGCCCCACCTTCCCGCACAGCCACAGCACCAGCAGGGTGAAGCCGCCGGACAGGACCAGCACCAGAATCACCAGGGCCACGCCGCCGGCAAGCTGGCCACTCCGGTTCTTGGGGAAGATTTTACGCAGAACCTTCTCAAGCCCGGCAATGAGGGCGCCGATGGCCCGGATGGGGTGAGGGAGCCAGCGGGGGTCTCCCAGCAGCAGATCCAGAAGAAAGCCCAGCAGCAGGGCAAACAGACGCAGGGTTATCGTCATACCTTGGCCCTCCCTACGGCTGCAAAGACCCGCAGCGCCAGGGGGTCGGTCTCCAGCTCCGCCCGGTAGCCGCTGCAGTTGGGCAGCATCCAGTCGTAATAGGACCGCTCCGGCAGGCCGAACTTGGCGAGCATGCTCATGAAAATGCCTCCATGGGCCACGATACCCGCCCTTTGCCAGCCTTTTTCGGCCACATCGGCGGCGATGTCCCGGAGGGCCTGGGCCGCACGGGCGTTGCAGTTCTCAATGGGCTCGCCGATCTCCAGTTCCCCGTTGAGCCACCGCTGATACACCGGGTCTCCGTCCAGCTCGGCGTGGCACTTGCCCTCATAGGGACCGAAGTCGGTCTCCTTCAGGTTGTCCACCACGGTCTGCTCCACCCCGGGCCACAGGATATCCGCCGTCTGACGGCAGCGGAGCAGAGGGCTGCGGTAGATGTGCTCCACCGGCGGCAGCGTGGGCGCCACTTCACGGGCCAGCGCCTCCCCTTCCGGGGCCAGAGGCTGGTCCAGCCGCCCCACAAAGCGCCGCTCCAGATTGCCCGGCGTAATGCCGTGGCGCACCAGTATCAGTTCCATGCCGAGTCCCCCTTCAATGTCATGGGAATGCCGCAGAAAATCCGCTCCACGGTGTCCGCCCGCTGGGCCAGAGCACAGCAGAGGCGGCCCACCGCCTCCCGCCAGGCCCGCTCCTCCCGGGCGATGGGCACCACGCCGCAGCCAACCTCGTCGCAGAGAATCACGATGCCGGGGTTGACTGCCAGCAGCTCCTCCAGTACGGCGAGGTGGTCAACCTCCGGGCTGGCCTTCACCCAGGCCTCCAGGCGGTACAGGATGGGCTTGTCCGCCGCCTGGGCCGGGTCGAGAGCCACAGCTGAGGGGTCCAGCTCCATTTTCTTCAGCGCGTAGTCCAGCTTTCCCTGGCCCGCGCCGCCAATAATGAGTCTCACAACAGCACCTCCACCCGCTGGGCCAGGGCCGCCAGCAGCACCATGGAGCACTCGCAGACCTGGAGGAAGAATCCGGCCAGATCGCCGGTGATGCCGCCGAACTGCCGCTTGGACATCACAGCATAGTAGATAAAGCTGATGGCCGCGGCCGCCACCGCTCCGCCGCCGGCCCAGGGGTCCAGCATCACCATGGCCATACCGGTCAGGCACATCCACGCCGTCAGCACGCCGTGGGCCTTTTGCCGGTCCATGGGTGCGGTAAAGGTAGCCAGCAGGCCGCTTCCACGGGCATTGGGCATGGTGACCGCCGCAATGCCGGACAGGCTGCGGGAGAGCACCGGCGTCAGGGCAAGGACGCCCATGGTCTCGAGGGAGGGCGTCTCCACCTGGCACCAGGCGGCGAAGAAGAGAATCAGGTACACTCCGCAGCAGAACACGGCGAAGGCGCCGGTGTGGGAGTCCTTGAGGATTTCCAGCTTCTTCTCCCTGGTCTGGTGGGAGCCCAGGGCGTCGGCAGTGTCGCAGAAGCCGTCCACGTGGATACCGCCGCTGATGGCGATGGGGATGAGCAGGGCCACTGCCGCCCGCAGGGGCGCACCCAGGCCCAGCACCCCGGCCAGCCACAGCCAGCCAAACAGCAGCGCACCCGCCGCCACGCCCACCGCCGGGAACCAGCACAGCGCCCAGGACAGGCTCTTCTTGTCCCACTCCACCCGCTTGGCGGGCAGCTTGGAGTACATGGCCAGGGCGATCCAAAAGCTCTTCATTCCGCTTCCCCCTTCCAGCGCACCGGGATGCCGCACACAACCTCATACACCCGGTCCGCCATCTGGGCCGCCGCCCGGTTGAGCCGGGCCAGGCAGGCCAGATAGTCCGCTGTCTCCCGATCGTACTCAATGCCGTCGGAGAACAGCTCGTTGGCCACCACCACCGTCAGGGCAGTGTGGTCTTTCAATTTGCTCAGTCCGGCGAGCACCCGCTCCTCTGCTCCTGAGCGTTCTCCGCCAAACCACTCGTTGGCCGCCAGATTGGTCAGGTCCTCCAGCAACAGGGCACACCCCTGGGGCACGTCAGCTTCTTCCAGATGTACCGGACACTCCAACGTGGCAAAGCCCTTGCCCGCCCGCATGGCCCGGTGCCGGTCCACCCGGGCCTGACCCTCGGCGTCCCACACCTGCATGGTGGCCACATATATCTTTGTTTCCAGACCGGAGGAGACGATCAGGTCCTCGGCAAAGGCCGATTTTCCGCTGCCGCTCCCGCCGGAGACCAGAATCAGCATATGGTTTCCTCTTCTCTCAGGTCAAAGGCTGGTACGCCTCAATCTGCTCGTCGGCAAAGGTGGTCATGCCGTCATACACCGTCATGGCCATGTCCAGCAGGGGCATGACCGCTGCCGCACCGGTGCCCTCGCCCAGGCACATATTGGCGTAGAGGAAGGGCTTCAGGCCCAGATCCTCCAGCACCATGCGCCCAGCAGGCTCGTTGGAAGCGTGGCTGCCCAGCATGTAGTCCACCGCGTTGGGGCACAGCCGGGCTGCGGTGAGAGCCGCGGCGGAGGAGATGAAGCCGTCCACCAGCACGGGAATGCGGCAGGCCGCGCCGCCCAGGAACACGCCGCACAGTCCGGCCAGGTCCAGGCCGCCCACCTTGCTCAGCACGTCGATGGGGTCGGCGGGATTGGGCTGGTTGAGCTGGATGGCGGTCTCAATGGCCTTGATTTTCCGCTCCAGACCGGCGCTGGACAGTCCCGCGCCTCGGCCGGTCACCTTCTCAGGGGGGCAGTTCAGGAACACGGAGACCAGTGCGCTGGAGGTGGTGGTGTTGCCGATGCCCATCTCACCGGTGCCGATGAGGCCGTAGCCCTTGTCCTTCAGCTCCCGCACCAGCTGAATGCCGGTCTCCACCGCCTTGACCGCCTCCTCCCGGGTCATGGCAGGACCCTGGGTCATGTCGGCGGTTCCCCGGCGGATGTTGTACTGACGGATGCGCTCTCCCACCACCGGACGGGCCACGCCGATGTCCACGGGGATAACCTCCGCTCCGGCTGCGGCGGCCATATGGCACACGCTGGTGTCGCCGGTGGACATGTTCTCGGTGACAATGGCGGTCACCTCCTGGCCGGTCTGGGTGACCCCCTGGGCCACCACGCCGTTGTCGGCACACATGGCGATGACGGCTCGCTTACCCAGCTTCACAGCGGGAGTGCCGGTCATACCGGCAATGCGGACCACTGATTCCTCCAGCAGACCCAGGCTGCGCAGAGGCTTGGCGATGGAATCCCAACGCTGCCAGGCGGCGTCCATGGCCGCCCGATCGGCAGGGACAATGGCTGCAAGTGTCTCCTCCAGAATGCTCATACACGCTCCTCCTGATATCTGGCGCATGCCGACACGAAGCGGCGGGCCGCCTCGGGGCAGGCGCGGAAATGAAAATGGGGAAATCCGGCGTACATGGTGGGTGTGTGCCAGGCGCAGTCCCAGCTCCGGCTGCTGCCGGGCTTCTGTGCGTGGAAATCGGCGCCCGGCTTCCGGCTGTCCCAGTAGTGGAACTCGTGGGCGGGGAAGCCCTCTCCCGCCCGGCACAGCAGGCCGTCCTTCTGAGCTGTCAGGGTCACATATCCAAAACGGCCCAGCTTTCCGGTGTTGCGAGCCGGCCAGGGGAACACCCCCACCAGCGGCTGGTCAACACCCTCGCTGTCCTGCAAGTGCTCATGTAAATAGAGGAATCCGCCGCACTCGGCCACGGTGGGCATGCCGCCCTCCACGGCGGAGCGGATTGCTTTTAACATCTCGGTATTTTGGGCCAGCTCACTGGCGAAAATCTCTGGGTAGCCTCCCCCCAGATAGAGTCCAGCGCAGCCCTCCGGCAGCTTCTTGTCCTCCAGGGGAGAGAAGGGCACCAGTTCCGCCCCCACCTGCTCCAGAGCGTCCAGACCGTCGGCGTAGTAGAAGCAGAAGGCCTTGTCCTTGGCCACGGCGATACGGGGTCTGCCGGGTACGGGGGGCGGAAGGGGCTCTTCCTCGAATTTCAGGGGGGGTGCTGACTTGGCCAGGGCCAGCAGGCCGTCCAGGTCCACCGTCTCCTCGGCCTGAGCGGACAGAGCGGACAGCTTCTCCTTCAGATTGGCCACCTCCGCTGCGGTGACCAGGCCCAGGTGGCGGCTCTCCAGTGCGCAGTCCTTCCGCTCCGGAAGAAAGCCATATACCTTTACACCTGTCTCCCCCTCAATAGCTTCTCTCAGCCGGGGGTAGAGCATGGGAGAGATACGGTTGAGGATCACACCAGCGATACCGCTGTCGCTGCGGAAGTCCTTGATACCCTTCACCGCGGCAGCCGCCGACAGCCCCATGCCACGGCCGTCCAGCACCAGCACGGCGGGAGTGCCTGTGGCCTTGGAGAGGTGGTAGGCGCTGGCCTGGGTGCCCATGGCCACGCCGTCGTAGTACCCCATGACCCCCTCGATGACCGAGACGCCGCAGTCCTTACCGTTCTCCCAGAGGAGCTGGCGGGCCAGGTTCTCCCCGCAGAAGAACAGGTCCAGGTTGCGGCTCTTGGCCCCGATGATCTCACTGTGGAACATGGGGTCGATGTAGTCCGGGCCACACTTGAAAGAGGCAGGGGACAGTCCCCGGTTCACCAAAGCCTGGAGAATGGCGCAGGTGACGGTGGTCTTGCCGCCGCCGCTGGACGGGGCGCAGAGCAGGAGCCGGGGCAGCGCCCCGCCGCTCATCCCTGTCCCTCCCCGGAGATCAGAAACACCGGGTTCTGGGCGTTCATCATGTGGTAGGGGCCCACGGCTCTGGCCTTGCTGACGGAGATCTGGGCGATCTCCACATTGGCCAGGCCCATGCCCTCAAAGCACCGCATGGCCTCCCCCAGGGTCTCCAGGGTGATGGCGGCGGCCACTACACGGGCGGCGGGGTTCTTGCGCAGCACAATGCCCAGAATCTCCCCCAGGCTGCCCGAGGTGCCGCCCAGGAACACCCGGTCGGGAGCGGGCAGCCCCTCCAGAGCACCGGGGGCCTCACCGGCCACCAGGTGGAGGTTGGACACGCCGAATCTGGCCTTGTTCTTGGACAGGAGCTCCAAAGCCTCCTGCTTCTTCTCAATGGCGAACACGTCGCCGTCGGGGATGGACCGGGCGCACTCCACCGACACCGAACCGGTGCCAGCACCCACGTCCCACACCTTCTGGCCCGGCTCCAGGCGGAGCTTTACCAGGGCCAGGGCCCGTACCTCCTCTTTGGTCATGGGCACGTCGCCCCGGATAAAGTCCTCGTCGGTGAGGGTGGGGATGTAGGCCCTGCCCTTGTCGGGGTTGGGGTTGACCGCCAGCATCACGGCCAGGGAGTCAAACTCCTCCTCGGCCATCTCCTGGGCGGTGCCGTAGGTGACGCGCTCGTCCTCGTAGGACAGCCGCTCGCCCACCCACACCTTGACCTTGCCCAGGCCCCGATCCCGCAGGCGGGCGCACAGCTCGGCGGGGCCGCTGCTCCCGCCGGTGAGGAAGAAGGTCTTGGCGTTGCGGCCCACCTCGGCGGCGGCGTCACAGCTGCGGCCGTGGGCGCTGACCAGATGGACATCCTGCCAGGTGGTGTGAATCCGGGCGCAGAAGTACACCAGACTGCTGATGCCGGGGATAGCGATGACCTCCCGCTCCTCCTCCAGAAGGGGGTAGAGGTTCTTGGCGCCGCTGTAAAAGCCCACGTCGCCGGACAGCAGCACGCCCACGGTGCAGCGGTTGTCCTGGCTGAGGATGCAGTCGGCAATCTCCTGGGCGGGGATAATGGCCTGCGTCTCCTTGCCCTTGTCCTGCCAGGGCTCCAGCAGACGGGGTGCGCCGATGAGCAGGTCGCAGGCGTCAATGGCGTCGGCGGCATCGACGGTCAGGGTACCGCCGTCTCCCATGCCCACGCCGATCAGATAAACCGGGCTCTTCATGGTTCTTTCTCTCCTTTATTTCTCCGTCCAGGGCCGGTTCAGGAAGGATTTCATCTCCAGCATGGTCAGTCCGTTCTCCGGACAGGGGCGGTCGATGAGGAGCAGATTCGCCCGCACCTCGGCGGCAGCCGCTGCCTTCTGCCAGAAGCCGCCGTTCTTTCCGCTGGCCTTGGTGACCATCACGCTGATGTTGAATTGCTTCATCATGGCAATGTTGAGCTCCTTGGAAAAGGGGCCCTGCATGCAGATGATGTGGGCCGGGGGGAATCCCAGCTCCAGGCAGCGGTTCAGGGAGTCCAGGGCGGGCAGCACACGGGGAAATACCCGCTCCCGCAGACCGGGGACTGCGTAGCAGTCCAGCTCCTTGCTGCCGGTGGTGAGGAGGATGTTGCCCTCCATACCCAGCAGCATCTCTGCCGCTGTCTTGGCGTCGGGGGCGTGGAACCAGCTCTCGTCGTCGGGCACGTCCTCCCGCACCAGCCGGAGATAGGGCACACCGGCCGCTCCCGCAGCCGCTTTCAGATTGGCACTGACCACGGAGGCGTAGGGGTGGGTGGCGTCCACCACGTAGTCAAAATGCCCTGCCGCCAGCAGGTCGGCCATGCCATTCTGGTCCAGCCGTCCCACATGGACGGTGACGCCCGCTCCCTCCGGGACCAGGGTGCCGCCGTACTCGGTGGCGGCACAGTAGGTCACCTTGTCTCCCCGCTCATCCAGCCACTGGGCCAGCATGCGGCCCTCGGTGGTGCCGCCGAAGAGCAGAATTTCCACGCTGATTCCTCCTTTTACCCGGGATGCTTACTCCTCCCGGGAACCCACGCCCCGGTAGCCACGGGGTGTGACCATCTTGCCGTTCAGGTTCATGGTGGCGCTGCTGCCCACAAATACAGTAGTAAACATATCCACCTTCTCGTCTCTCAGCTCGCCCAGAGTAAAAAGCTTGCACTCCTCACCCTCACGGCCGATGTTGCGCACCCAGCCGCACACGGTGTTGGGGTCTTTGACCTTCAGAAGGATGTCGCAGGCACGGCGCAGGTGGTCGGGACGGCTGTGGCTCATGGGGTTGTAGATGCACAGGGCAAAGTCCGCCTCAGCGGCGCAGGTGAGCCGCTTCTCAATGAGCTCCCAGGGGGTGAGCAGGTCGGACAGGGACACCACGGCAAAGTCGTGGGTCAGGGGCGCGCCCAGCACAGCGGCGCCGCCGCAGGCAGCGGTGATGCCGGGCACCACCTCGATGTCCACCGGCGGATAGTCCTGGGCCACCTCGTAGATGAGGCCCGCCATGCCGTACACGCCGGAGTCGCCGGAGCACACCATGGCCACGTCGTGACCCTCCACGGCGGCCTCTACCGCAGCCCGGCACCGGTCTACTTCCTTGCGCATACCGGTGGAGCGGTACTCCTTGTCGGGGAACTCGTCCTTGATCAGGGCCACATAGGCGGTGTAGCCCACCACCAGGTCGCAGGCGGCCAGGGCCTCTCTGGCCCGGCCGGTCAGGTCGGCGCCCGCGCCGGGGCCCAGACCGATTACGGTCACTTTCATCCAAAAACCTCCATACGCGCCATAAGGCACGACATTTTCTTTTTATTCAAAGGTGAGCCGCAGGGGCAGCAGGGCCGCCGCCACGGTGACGCCACCCGCCGCCCGCTTGCGGATGACCAGCTGTCCGCCGCCCATCACAGCGGAGCGCTCACAAACATTGTCCACCCCGGTGACCCCTTTCACGAAGTCAGAGGGAGTAAAGTCTCCCTCTGCCCGGAGCAGCTCCTCTGCGCTGTAACAGTTCAATTTCCAGCCCCGGTGGGCACAGAAGGCAAGCAGCCCTGCCTCGTCCTTTTTCAGGTCGATGGTACCCACCCCGGCCACTGCTTTTGTGGAAAACCCGTGTTCCGCCAGAGCGGCGTCCACGGCGGCGGCAATGACCTCCTCGGTTGTGCCACGGCGGCAGCCGATGCCCAGCCGTAGCACCCGGGGCACCAGCCGCAGCTCCGTCTCAAAGGACAACGGGTCCGTCTTTGCGGTGACAGAAAACCCGATGTTCGCTTTTCCTGCCGTCACGCCCTTGGGTAAGACGCCGTCCACCGGGAATTCACTGGCAAAGCCCACAGTTTCCCCCGCCAGAAGAGCGGCGGAAATGGCCTTGGCGGCCGTTCTGTCCTCAATGGCGAAGCCCTGCCGGGCGGCCCACTGGTCCACGGCGAAAAGGCCGTTGACATCGGTGGCGGTGGAGACCGCCGCCTGTCCGCCGGTGAGGGCGGCGATGCGTCGGGCCAAGTCGTTGGCGCCCCCCACATGGCCGGACAGAAGGGGCACCACCCAGCGCCCCGCCTCGTCCACCGCCGCTACGGCGGGGTCGGTGAGCTTGTCCTTCACATAGGGCGCGATGGCCCGGACGGCGATGCCGCAGGCACCCACAAAGACAAGGCCGTCCGCCCGGGCAAATTCCCGGGCTGTCCAGTCCGCCAGGCTGTCCATAGCGGGCAGGCCCAGCGCCGGAGCCAGCCGGGCAGGGACGGTCAGGGAGCATTCCTCCCCCTCCGCCGTCAGGGCCGCCGCCAGCTGCCGCCCCAGCGCCGCCCCACGGGCGGTGAAGGCGGCCATGGCCAGCTTCATCCCTCGGTCCCCTTCCGGCAGCCGTGGGTGAAGGTGGGGTCGTAGAGCTTGGAGCGCTCATACTCGGTGCCCAGGAAACCGCCCACGGTGATGAGGGCGGTCTTGGTGACGTGGTTGTCCCTGGCGGTCTGGGCCAGGGTGGACACGGTGCAGCGGTACACCTTCTGGTCGGGCCAGGTGGCCTTATACACAATGGCCGCCGGTGTGTCGGGGGAATAGCCGCCCTTCATCAGCTCCTTCTCCACATCCTCCAGCAGACCGGTGGACAGGAAGAGCACCATAGTGCAGCCGTGGGAGGCCATCTTGGCCAGCGCCTCCCCTTCGGGCACGGGAGTGCGGCCCGCCATGCGGGTGATGATAACAGACTGGGATACATCAGGCAGAGTATACTCTGCGTTGAGGGCCGCGGCAGCTCCGGAGAAGGAGGACACGCCGGGAGTCACGTCGTAGGACACGCCCATCTTGTCCAGCTCGTCCATCTGCTCCCGGATGGCGCCGTAGAGAGAGGGGTCGCCGGTGTGGAGCCGGACGGTGGTCTTGCCCTCCTGCTCGGCCTTCTCCATGACGGCGAGCACTTCCTCCAGGGTCATGGACGCGCTGTCGTACACGGCGCAGCCCTCCTTGCGGCCCTCCAGCAGGGCCGGGTTCACCAGGGAACCGGCATAGATGATCACGTCGGCCTCAGCCAGCAGCCGGGCGCCCCGCAGGGTGATGAGATCAGGTGCGCCGGGACCGGCGCCGATAAAGTGTACCATATCAGTGAGCCTCCGTTTTTATGTTCTGTCATTATATTCCGTCCGGTGGCGCGCAAGCAGCCGCGCCGCACCGGGGGTCTGTCCCAAAATTCCAAACCGGTTGGAGAAAAAGAGGGCCTCAATCTCCATATCCGCCCCCGCTCTTGCCTTGAGCCGCCGGTCCAGCGCCGCTGCCAGGGAATCCATCACGGCCTCCTTCAGGCCGGCCTCCTCCAGCAGCTCCACCCCACCGTCGGTGGTGGGGGCGTCAAAGACCCGCTCCACCAGCGCCCGGTCACCGCCGCACAGGGCGGTGTGGGCGGCCATGGTCTCTCCCCGGCCGTCGGCAGTGCGGGAGTGGGTGTTCATAATACCCGCCGCCACCTTCACCAGCTTGCCCAGGTGGCCCACCAGCAGCAGGGACCGGAACCCCAGCCCCCTGGCGTGGTCGATGGCCTCGCCCACGTAGTTGCTGCACAGGGCCCAGCGGTCCAGCCGCAGGCCCAGCACATCCCGGGCAAAGTCCTCGCCGTAGTTGCCGGGGGTCACCAGCACTTCCTCCGCCCCACCGGCCCGCACCAGGTCCAGCTCCAGGTGGACCGAGCGAATCAGGGCCTCCTCGCTCATGGGCCGGACAATGCCGCTGGTACCCAGGATGGAGATACCTCCGTTGATGCCCAGCCGGGGGTTGAAGGTTCCGCCTGCCAGCCGCTGGCCCTCAGGCACGGAGATGACAGCTCTCAGACCGCCGGATGCCCCCGACTCCTGCAGCACAGCCTCGGCCTGCTCCCGGATCATCCGCCGTGGCGTGGAGTTGATGGCCGCCGCGCCCACAGGCTGGTCCAGACCGGGTCTGGTCACCCGGCCCACACCCTCGCCGCCGTCAATCTCCACACCGGGGGTATCCGTCCGCTCCACCCTGGCGAAAATCAGGGTGCCGTCAGTGATGTCCGGGTCGTCGCCCCCGTCCTTGCGGACGGCGCAGCACGCCCAGCCCGGTCCGGCGGAGAGCTCCAGCAGTTCGGCCTCCACCTGGATGCCCGCCGGGGTGTCCACCCGGACGGCGCTCAGCCGCCGTCCCAGAAGCAGCAGCTCCGCCGCCCCCCGGACCGCAGCCGCAGCGCAAGTGCCGGTGGTGTAGCCGCAGCGCAGCTTTCTGTCTCCCACATCAATATAATGTTCCAGCTTTGCCATAGCGCCTCCCGGGTCCAGCCGACAAAAAAAGACCCCTTCCCAATGGGAAAGGGCCCGCGTTTGACGTATGCCAGTACCCTCCACCTCAGAGTACGTACCGAACTGCGGCAGGTCTCCTGGCTTGCGCTTCATCCTCCAGCGTCCCTTCTCGGCTTCCTCGCCAATGGACTGACGCTCTCGTCTGCGCTTACAGTAGAGGTAAGACTGCGCCGGATTTTCACCGGTCTTCCCTGTTAGGCGGCTGTGTGCCGCACCGCGTCCGAACTATTATTCAACTTGTCCGTACATCCGGACCAGGTGGGGTCAGAAGGCCGTCCGAAGAGATGGAAAACGTCTTCCGCTTTCATCCTTCTGAACAAATTTCCTCCGGCTCCTCACCCGTTTTTTTAGCATATCACAAACGGCCCCGCAACGCAAGACCATCCTCCCATTTTTACCAGCTTCAACCCTCCATTTTTTACAGGGTGAACATCTGTCCTTGAGACAAAGAGGCGGGAGAGCCGTGCTTCCACAACTCTCCCGCCCCATTGACGCTGTATGCTCTTTTTCGGCTTAGTAGCCGGCCTTGGGTGCGCTCTCACCGGCGGAGGGGCCGGCGATGATCTTGATGCCCGCGCTGGCGCCCAGACGGTTGGCACCGGCCTCAATCATGGCCACCGCATCCTCATAGGTGCGGATACCGCCGGAGGCCTTCACACCCATCTCGGGGCCCACGGTCTCCCGCATGAGGCGCACGTCCTCCACAGTGGCGCCGCCCTTGGAGTAGCCGGTGGAGGTCTTGACAAAGGCCGCGCCCGCATTCTTGCAGATGGTGCAGGCCTTGACCTTTTCCTCATCGGTGAGCAGGCAGGTCTCCAGAATGACCTTCACGCCCGCCTTGCCGTCCGTGGCCTTCACCACGCCGGCCACGTCCCGCTCCACCAAGTCCCAGTCGCCGGACTTGATGGCGCCCACGTTGATGACCATGTCCACCTCACGGGCGCCGTTGGCCACCGCGTCCTGGGTCTCAAAGGCCTTGGCCTCGGGGGTCTGGGTGCCGAAGGGGAAACCAATGACGCAGCAGGGGGTCACATCGCTGCCGGCGAGCTGTTCCGCCACATAGCGGGTATAGGAGGGATTGACGCACACACTGGCAAAGTGGTGCTCCTTGGCCTCGTCGCACACCTTTTTGATGTCCGCCACGGAGGCCTCGGGCTTGAGAAGGGTATGATCGATGTAGGCGGCGAGGGAGGCGGGGTCCATGTTCTTCTTGTTCATTTCCACTGCCATTCATTCCTTTCCTGCGACGAAATGCCTGCCGCGCCACTGTTCCAGGCGGCGGCTTCCCGTGCTATTGATTTTAATTAAGGATATCATACCCCCGGCGCTTGTTTCAAGGCCAGTAGTCCATTTGCGGAAATTTATGTTCTGCAGTTGGCCAGAACCTCAGCCAGGGTCTCCACGGCCTCCTTCTCGTCCTCGCCGTCGGCGGAGAGGATGACCTCTTCCCCCTGGGCCAGGCCCAGCGCCAGGAGCATAATGATGGATTTTCCATCCGCCTTGCTCTCTTCGCCGACCCGCTGAATTCCGATCTGGGACTTGAACTTTCCCGCCTGGCTGACAAAGTCGGCCGCAGGCCGGGCGTGAAGCCCGCTCTTGTTCTGGATTGTAATCTGTTTGGAGTACATGCCATGGTCCCCTTTCTGCCACGATTTTTGTATCACCGGCGCCTCTGCGCCGTCAGGTCACAGTTTGATGGGACAGGGTTTCCGCTGACGGTACACCGTGCAGTATTTCCAGCCCAGGTCCCGCAGCAGCTGATAGCCCTCCTCCAGGTGATCTCCCAGCCACTTGGGGGTGTGGGCGTCGGAACCCACGGTGATATATTCCCCGCCCAGCTCCCGGAAGCGCTTGAGAATGGCTGCGGTGGGGGTGGTCCGCTCTCCCATACGGTACCGCCAGCTGGCGGTGTTGATCTCCAGGCCCTTGCCGTCGGCCACAGCGGTGCGGAGAATCTCATCTATCACATCGGTGTACAGGCTGTCGTCGGGCACATAGGGCGCGTAGCGGTCCACCAGGTTGAGGTGGGCCAGTACGTCATAATTTTTGAACTGCCCGATGCAGGACAGGACAAACTCATAATACTGCCGGAATACCGCTTCAACATTGCTGGCCGGATCCCGGGCCAGGTCGTCAAAGGTGCGCTCCGGTGTGGCGTGGAAGGAGGCCAGAATGAAATCATAGGCATAATCCTGGGCGGCCGCCTCACAGCGGGCCATGGTGCCGCCAGGCAGGATACCCATCTCTATGCCCTTGAGCACCTCCAGCCGGCCGGCGTACTGCTCCGCCAGGTGCTCCATGGCCCGGTGATAGGCCTCCGTGGGCTGCCCGGTCCGGTGGACCGGATTGGGATAGTCCGGGTTATAGTGGTCGGTGATGGCAATACCGGCCAGACCGCGGCTGATGGCCGCCTCAGCCTGGGCCTCCATCGGTGTTTCGGAATCTGTGGAAAAAACGGTATGCATATGCATATCGTAAGGTCGGAACATGGATTTGAACTCTCCTCTCAGCGGCGCCAACGGCCGCCATGACGTTTCTTTATTTTCTGTCAGAAAGTAGTATACCCTATTTTCCGCCGCTCCGTCAAACAGAAGAGACAGCGGATTCCGGGCCTTCTTTTGTGCTCAACGGCAAAAACCGGGCGCGCAGCTCAATGCCGCGCGCCCGGTTTTCAGGGGTTGCTTCTTTTCCTCGCTGTGGATGGGAACAGCGCAGGATTACTGCATGCCGTTCTCGTAGGCCTGGATCATCTTCTTGACCATCTGGCCGCCCACGGAACCAGCCTCACGGGAGGTCAGGTCGCCGTTGTAGCCCTGCTTCAGGTTGACGCCAACCTCGGAAGCGGCCTCCATCTTGAACTTGTTGAGAGCCTCGCGAGCGCTGGGGACAACAGCCTTATTGGAACTAGTCATAGTGTGCATCTCCTTGTGTTTTGTTTTTGTTGGATTGGGAATCCGAACATAGCTTTGCCCCGTGAGATTTTTATATTCGCACTCACTCACGCCAAATTTTTGCAGTCAAAATAGGCCTGTGTACCCTTATAAAAAGCAACCCTGCCGGAGACAGGGTGTTGCCGCTCCCGCCGGTAAGACTCCCCACCTACAGCCAGGCCACTATGTCGGTATGCCAGGCATCAGATGGAATATGCGGAAAATCAGTGTTTGTCTGATAAAGTATTGGAATTTTTTAGAATTGTACTGTTTATCGGACTACTGATGTGCTATAGTGAGGGCAAAGAAAGAGTGAAAGAGGTATCTGCTATGGACCATACTCCCCGTTTGGCGCATATTACCGACGATGGGCGAACACAGACCATTCTGGCCCACCTCCAGGGAACTGCCTCACTGGCCCGGTCGTTTGCGGAGCCTTTTGGCGGCGCGACGCAGGCGGAGCTGGCCGGACTGGCCCATGATATCGGAAAGTACAGCGCAGCTTTCCAGCGGAGGCTTCACGGTGGCCCCAGAACAGACCACACCACAGCGGGTGCAGCGGAGTGTTGGCAGCGCAGGCAGCCCTTTGCAGCTTTTGCTGTGGCAGGTCACCATGGCGGCCTGCCTGACGGCGGCAGCCGTGGTGATGGGCCGGAACTGGCCACTCTATGCGGCCGCATAAAACGAAAAGAGCGGAACCTTCTGGAGCCCTGTGATGGCTGGCAGCAGGAGGTACAGTTGTCCCAGGCAGACATCCCCGCCTTTGTACAGCACGGAATGCCGGAAGGGATGTTTTTTACCCGGATGCTCTATTCCTGTCTGGTGGACGCCGACTTTCTGGATACAGAGACCTTTATGGAGGCACAGCTCCGAGAACAAAGTCAGTTCTCTGCGGATCAGCTGTGGGACAGGCTCCACCACTACATATCGGGCTGGTTTCCTCCAAAAGGTGAGCTGAACCGCCAGCGCTGTCAAATTCTGAAGCGCTGTCTCCAGGAGGGAGAGACGCAGCAGCCCGGACTTTTTTCCCTCACCGTACCCACCGGCGGTGGAAAGACGGTGGCATCCCTGGCCTTTGCCCTGGCTCACGCCAGACGGCATGGTCTGCGGCGGATAATCTATGTTATCCCTTACATCTCCATCATTGAACAGACGGCAGAGACGTTCCGCAGGATACTGGGACCGGAGAACGTATTGGAACACCACGCCAATGTCCTCTATGATTTGGAAGGCGAGGCCAATCCCCACACCATCCGTATGGCCAGAGCCACAGAAAACTGGGACATACCAGTAGTGGTGACCACGGCGGTGCAGTTCTTTGAGTCCCTGTATGCCTGCCGTTCCTCCCAGTGCCGCAAGCTCCACAATATCTCCGGAAGCGTGGTCATCTTTGACGAGGCTCAGATGATGCCCATCCCCTTTCTCCGTCCCTGCATCCACGCTGTTTCACAGTTGGTGGCGCATTACGGCGTCTCCGCCGTCCTCTGCACGGCAACCCAGCCCGCACTGGAATCGATCTTCCGCGAATTTCTTCCCAATGTCCCCATCCGTGAGCTCTGCCCTGCCGACACCTGCCAGTGGGAGGTATTCCGCCGTGTCTCCTTCCTCCGGGCAGGCCGCCTCACCTGGGATGAGCTGGCTGCGCGGCTCAATGAACACAGCCAGGTCCTGTGTATCGTCAACACCAGAAAGGCCGCCCAGGAGGTATACACCCGCCTGGACAGAGCCGGCAGCTTCCACCTGTCCACTCTCATGTGCCCCAGCCATAGGAAACAGCAGCTGGCGGAGATCCGCCGGCGCCTGAAGGAGGGTCTTCCCTGCCGTGTGGTCTCCACCTCGCTGATTGAGGCCGGTGTAGATGTGGATTTTCCCACCGTGTTCCGTGAATTGGCCGGTTTGGATTCCATCCTCCAGGCTGCCGGACGGTGCAATCGGGAAGGGAAGCGCTCTACCAAGGAGAGTATTGTCTATATTTTTGAAGGTGAGGACAAAGCACCCCCGCTGTTTTCCGCCGCCATCGGCGCCGGAAGGGATGTCATGGCCCGCCATGAGGACATCGCATCTCAGACAGCCATCCACGATTATTTCCACCAACTTCTGGATTTGAAGGGCAAAGAGGCCCAGGACAAGGAGCGAATCCTGCCCCTTATTCAGTCGGAGTTTTTCCCGTTCCGCACTGTGGCGGAACGTTTCCATCTCATCGACTCGCCTACCAGGACAGTCTATATCCCTCTTGGAGAGGGAGCGGCGCTTGTGGACCAGCTGCGCGCCGGTATGAGCAGCCGGCAGCTGTTCCGTCAGCTGGGACAGTACGGTGTTGCCATCTATGAAAAACATTTTGCTGCTCTGGAGGGTGCGGGAGATCTGGAAGTACTGGAGAACGGCGCAGCCATCCTGAGAAACACAGCGCTCTACTCCGGCGAGACTGGGCTCTCTCTGGAGGCAGACAGCGGAAAGGAACTATTTATATAAATTAAACATACAAAGCGAAAGGTGTGACACCTATGTCCATAAAACTGGAGGTTTGGGGGGAGTATGCCCTCTTCACTCGCCCGGAAATGAAGGTTGAACGGGTCAGCTATGGCGTGATGACCCCCTCAGCGGCCAGAGGGCTGATCGAGGCCATTTACTGGCATCCTGGAATGCGGTGGCGCATCGATCGCATCCATGTCTGTGCCCCCATCCGCTTCACCAATCTGCGGCGCAACGAGGTCAAATCCACCATCTCCGCCACCACAGCCCGCACGGTGATGGAACGCGGAACGGGTGAGCTGTATCTCAGCACTTCACAGGAGATTCAGCAGCGTGCCGCCCTGCTGCTGCGGGATGTGCGCTATGTGATTGAGGCTCATTTTGAGATGACGGAGAAGGCCACGCACGGAGACAACCCGGGAAAATTCCAGGATATTATGAAGCGGCGGATTCAGAAGGGACAGTTTTATCACCAGCCCTGCTTCGGCTGTCGGGAGTTTCCCGCCCACTTCCGCCTGTGTGAGGAGATACCGCCCTGCCCTGACGAACTGAAAGGGGAACGGGACCTGGGCTGGATGCTCTACGACATGGACTATACCAATCCCGAGAACATTACCCCTCTCTTCTTCCGCGGTGTTCTCCGAAACGGTGTGCTGGATGTACCGGCCTGGGACAGCAAGGAGGTACGGCGATGATCCTGCAGGCATTGACCGAATACTACCGCACCCTGGCGGACAGGGGAGAGATCTCTCCCCCGGGCTGGAGCACCGTCAATGTCTCCTACGCGCTCTGTATCGGCATGGACGGAACCCTGGAGCAGGTTATCTCCGTCCAAACCGAACAGAAAAAAGGGAAAAAGACTGTGCTGGCGCCGCAGCCCATGACGCTCCCGGCTCCAGTGAAGCGCACCAGCGGCGTGGCGGCCAACTTCCTCTGTGACACATCCAGCTATCTTCTGGGCGTGGACGGTAAGGGCAAGCCCCAACGTGCCCTGGAATGCTTCCAGGCGTGTAAAAGTCTCCATCAGGACCTGTTGGAAGTAGTGGACAGCCCTGCCGCCCGGGCGGTGCTGGCCTTTTTTGAAAACTGGCAGCCGGAGCAGGCAGCAGAGCACCCCGCTCTTATCCCCTGTTGGGACGAACTGCTGTCAGGTGCCAACCTGGTGTTCCGCTATGATGGCTCCTTCGTCCACGAGGCCGCTCTGATTCGTCAGGTTTGGGACAGTCACTATCAGACGGCGGAAGACGGCCCTCAGATGGTCTGTTTGGTCACCGGAGAGCGTGGACCGGCGGAAAACATCCATCCTCCCATCAAAAAGGTACAGGGCGCCCAGTCCAGCGGCGCGGCGCTGGTGTCCTTTAATGCCCCGGCGTTCTGTTCCTACGGCAAGGAGCAGAATTACAACGCCCCTACCAGCAAATACGCCGCCTTTGCCTACACCACCGCCCTCAACCATCTGCTCTCCGACCGGGAGCATGTCTACCGGATGGGGGACGCCACGGTGGTCTGCTGGGCCAAATGCGGCGGGGACGTCTACCAGAATCTGATGGGCTGGGCACTCTTCGGACAGGAGCCCTCCTACACGCTGACGGATCTCCAGGGCGCACTGAAAAATCTGTGCGACGGGAGTCCGGTGGAGTTGGATGAGGAGCGGCTGGACCCCAATATGGAATTTTATATTCTGGGTCTCTCCCCCAACGCCGCCCGCCTGTCAGTACGCTTTTTCCTGCACAACACCTTCGGTCATTTTCTGAAAAACGCCCAGGCTCACCAGCAGCGGCTGGAGATTGTCAAACCCGCCTATGACAAATTTGATGTTCTGCCCCTGTGGAAGCTGCTGGACGAGACCGTAAACCAGAACAGCCGTGACAAAACCCCGGCCCCCAACATGGCCGGCGAAGTGCTGCGGTCCATTCTCACAGACACCCGCTACCCAGCCACCCTGCTGTCCGGCGTGACGCTGCGCATCCGTGCGGAACACGCTGTCACCCGGGGCAGGGCCGCCATTATCAAGGCGTATTATCTGAAAAATCCACATTCCGATTCCGATGTGCCGAAGGAGGTTTTGACCGTGTCCCTCAATCCCGACAGCTCCAACCTTCCCTACAACCTGGGGCGTCTGTTCTCCGTGCTGGAGACCATCCAGTCCGCCGCCAACCCGGGCATCAACTCCACCATCAAGGACAAGTACTTCAACTCTGCCTCCGCCACCCCTGCCATCGTGTTCCCCGTGCTGCTGAATCTGGCCCAGAAGCACCTGAAAAAGCTGGACACCGGCCTGCGCACCTACTATGACAAACAGCTCACCACCCTGCTCTCCAAGCTGGGCGAGGGCTATCCTCAGCGTTTGAATCTGCCCCAGCAGGGTTCCTTCCAGCTGGGCTATTATCACCAGACCCAGGTCCGTTTTGAGAAAAAGGAGGAGAAATAATATGTCTGAGCCTATCAAGAACCGCTACGAATTCGTCATCCTCTTCGATGTGGAAAACGGCAACCCCAACGGTGACCCTGATGCAGGCAACATGCCCCGGGTGGACCCGGAGACCGGCCTGGGCATCGTGACCGATGTGTGCCTCAAGCGCAAGATCCGCAACTATGTGGAAACCGTAAAGGAGGACGCCACCGGCTACCGCATCTATGTCAAGGACGGTGTTCCCCTCAACCGCAGTGACGCGGAGGCGTATGCCGAACTGGATGTCACAGAGAAAACCGTGAAGGAAAAGAAGAAGGCCGACCCCGACCTGGACCGAAAGATCCGGGACTGGATGTGCGCCAATTTCTATGACATCCGCACTTTCGGCGCGGTGATGACCACCTTTGTAAAGGCCGCTCTGAACTGCGGTCAGGTGCGTGGTCCGGTCCAGCTGGGCTTTGCCCGCAGCGTGGAGCCGGTGGTCCCCCAGGAGGTCACCATCACCCGGGTTGCCATCACCACCGAGGCCGACGCGGAGAAGAAGGGCACCGAGATGGGCCGCAAGTACATCGTCCCTTACGGCCTTTACCGCTGTGAGGGCTATATCTCCGCCAATCTGGCCCGCAAGACCACCGGCTTCTCCGAAGAGGATCTGTCCCTGCTTTGGGAGGCCATTCTCAACATGTTTGAGCACGACCACTCCGCCGCCCGGGGCAAGATGGCGGTACGGGAGCTGATTGTCTTCAAGCACGACAGTGAGCTGGGCTGTGCCCCCGCCTGGAAGCTATTTGACGCCGTGACCGTCACCAGGAAAAATCCCGACGATCCCGCCCCTGCCCGCTCCTATCAGGACTATACTGTCGCCGTGGACGAGGCCGCCCTCCCTGCCGGCGTTACCTGTCAGCGGATGGGATGATCTATGCTAAGTTGTATAATGCCCGCCGGAGTATTGAACGTGCCCGCTGAGACCACGAGCTTCGGGTGGACACAGGGCGTTTGGAGGCCGTATCCGGGCAGCTGAAAGCACTTCTGCCCCAGCCTGCGTGAGACAGATTTGGACTCTCTGCGCGGCCTGGAAGGTGCTGGCACCACCGCATATTTCAGAAGACAGATTTTGAATATCGTAAAAACGGCGGCGTCTTCCTCAGCGAGAACAGGCGGCGTATCTTTCTTCAACGATGGCAAGCGCGCAAATCGGAAGCCGCTGCGAAAACAGGCTCGATCACTTCGGCCGCAAAACTTCCTATCTTCCGGAAGAACCGCTGATTCTATAAGTGTGCGAGGCTCCAGCCCCCATAAATTCTCAGGGAGGTTCGCACCTATATTCGGCCGTTTCCCACGCATAATGATACGCTATTCTCTCTTATAGTTTTTCAGCATTTGCATATGCACTTAAAAATTGTGTAAAATACGCAAATTTGCAGGTATTTATTTGTATATATCTGCTGTCGCTCCCCATACGGGGAGCGTGGATTGAAATAGCTAAGCGGCCCATCCAATGGGCAGTGCTTTGGTCGCTCCCCATACGGGGAGCGTGGATTGAAATACGCCGCCAAAAATCTTGTCAAAGTCGTTCGTCTCTCGTCGCTCCCCATACGGGGAGCGTGGATTGAAATTGGGTGGCGCAGGCGGTGGTTGCGATGTCGTACCGTCGCTCCCCATACGGGGAGCGTGGATTGAAATACGACGTAACAGGGAGAAAGCGTCAAATCGTTACGTCGCTCCCCATACGGGGAGCGTGGATTGAAATCCCGCCGCATGGAGCTTCAACGGCCCCTCCACGGTCGCTCCCCATACGGGGAGTGTGGATTGAAATACCCACAGATATTCGGGAATGGCGGTGTCCTTCAGTCGCTCCCCACACGGGGAGCGTGGGTTAAAATACGCGCACACATCAGACAGACATTCGCCTCCCAGCGATGGCGCTCCATCTGAGAAGCATACTCAATTGTCTGTCCATTAGTTTTGTATGTAAAAACACCGTGCCCTGGCTTTTGTCAGGGCACGGTGTTTTTACGGCCGTCATTTCAGTGAAAAATACTGCTCCCGGTGGTCCTTGCCGCCAAAGAGGTTGTTGTACTGTACCTGCTGGTACTGCTCAATCAGGCTGGTATATTCGTTGTTCTCCAGGTGGCTGTACGCATGGCCGCTGGTGTCCGTGTACCCCACAAAGGTCATGGCAGGCAGCTGCTCCTGCACGTCCCAGAGGAAATCATTCCACGCAGTCCCCTCCAGACCGGCACAGCGCAGCACATGCAGGGCCAGGAAGTTCAGGCTGGTCACCTGGGGCACCTCCTCCGGCAGAGGATAGTTGGCCCACACCACAAAGGGCACCTGGTACTTGCCCATGTACTGCTCCATGGTCATCTCTGCCTGGGTGACGCCGTAGGCCTTGTCCAGAAACTCCTGCTCCACCGAGGGCTGATGGTCGCCGAACATGACCACAATTGTGGGCTCGTCCAGCTGGGAGAGGTACTCAATCAGGGTCTTGAACGCCTGGTCCGACTTGTTGGCCAGGGTGAGATACTGCTCCGCCATGGGGTACTTTCCCGGCTCATCGGCCACCGTCACCTCCGCCGGATAGTCCTCCACGGTGTAGCTGCCGTGGCTCTGGATGGTGACGTTGAAGAGGAAGAGCGGCTTTCCCTCCTCCTTGTGCTCCAGCTCCCATATGACCTGCTCAAAGTCCGACTGGTCGCTCACATAGCCGTGCTCCATGGTCTGGGGCACATTCATATCGTCGCCGCACTTGAAGTTGTCAAAGCCCAGCAGGGGATAGGCCCGGTCCCGCTGCCAGGAGGTACGGGTACCCGGGTGGAAGGCCAGGGTGCTGTACCCCTGCTCTTTCAGCAATGAGGCCAGGGAGTAGGTGGGCTCCAGCACATACTGCTGGTAAGGGATGCTGCCCGAGGGGAGAAAGGCCATGGAGTTTCCGGTGAGGAACTCAAACTCGCTGGCGCTGGTGCCTGCGCCGAACACGGAGGTATAGGCGTGGCCGAACACCGCGTTGTCCAGACTGCTGACATAGTCCACCACGCTCTCGCTCAGCTCCAGGTTGCCGAAGAACTCAAAATCCGCCCAGGACTCGTTCATGATGGCGATTACATTGGGCCGCTCCGGGGCGTCTGCGGTCCCAACCGGCCCCGACACCTGAGACATGAGCTGGTCCACACCCTCCGGAGAGGTGTCCGAAGGCTTGTCCACCTCCAGGAACTCGGTGTTGCGCAGGAATGTGGCCAGGCAGCCGCCAATGCGGTAGGACCCGGCGGGGTCCCACACGTCGGTGACCACGCCCAGCTCTCCCAGGCGGCTGGTGGGGAACAGGAAGCACAGGCAGGCCAGTCCGGCGCACAGCCAGCCCAGCCGCCCCTTCCATCCTGTAAGCCGGAGTCTGGTCCGCACCCGTTTCAGGCTCAGGAGGCACACCAGAGCAAGCACCAGCGCACCTGCCAGGCACATCTGCCAGGTGGGGACAAAGCGGTAGCTCCCCGCCACGTCGGCGGCAGTACCCAGCGCGGAGAAGTCCCAGGGCAGAATGGGAGTGCCACGGAACAGGTTGACAAAGTAGTTGGCCGCGCCCCACAGGCCTGCCGCCAGGTGGACCACACAGGAGCTGAGCCAGACCCGGCCTGTCAGGCCGCAGAGCGGCCAGTAGAGCAGGGCGATGCAGAGGGCATTTGCCGCTGCCACAGGCAGCGGCATGGCCCACGGCGCAGCGCCGTAGGCCAGCTGCATCAGCCACACGGCGGTGAAGGGCGTCGGCAGCAGGGCAGCCAGCAGGGGCAGCCACCGGCGGATGTCTTTCAGCAGCGCCCGGCCTTCCTTCTCTCCGGGCACCGCTGTTTCCGGCTTATCTTGTCTCAATAATTGGTTCATTTGTATCATTTCCTCCGGGAACGGACTTAAGGCGATATTATAGCGCGAAAATCAGGATCTGTCAAAAGGGGGTTTCCTTCCGGAAACCCCCTTTTGGTCCGCTGTCAGGGAGACGCTGTCCAGAGCTGCTCTGTCAGGCTGGCCGCCCCTGCCGGTTCCAGCTTCATCACCGACACCTCAAAGGCGGTGCGGGTCAGGTTCTGTCCGTTCTCCACCTTGATGTACTGCCGGCTCTGGAGCCGGCCCTCCAGCCGTACGCCGTCCCCCACGCCGAGGGCGGCGCAGCGCTGGGCCAGGGAACCCCACACGATGCAGGGCAGGTAGTCCGCCCGGCCGTACCGGCGGTTCACCGCCAGCATCAGGTCGCAGATGTCCCGCCCCAACGGGGTACGGCGGAGCACCGGCGGCTTGCACAGCACCCCGGCCAGGGACAGGTCGTTGGCGTGCTCCCCCGCCCCCGGGCGCAGGCTGCGGGCAAAGAGGGTGATGACCAGCCGGCTGCCCCGGCCGCTCTTGTTGTTGAAGGAGCGGACCTCTCCCTCAATCTCCACCTCTGCCCCCTCCGCCACCGGGCACTGCTCCAGCTGTCCGGCGGAGACCACCACATTGATCCGATCCTCCGTGCCCGACAGCCGCTCCACCCGCAGGGGGAAGGTCCAGTAGGTGACGCCCCGGTTCTCGTGGGAGACCACCGGCGCCGCAGCCGCCTCACCCCGCAGGAAGGCATGGTTCTCGTTCCAGTCTGTCTGCATACCAATCCACACTCCCGTGTCATTTCTCAGGATGTGAGATATATATGCAGGTTTGTCCCCCACTATGACCATCCCCTCAGGCTCCATATTCCGCCGCAAAGGTCAGCAGCTTTTCCCGGTCCCGGGGCTCCACCTTGACGGTGTAGAGCTCGTTTCCGGCGGGTACCAGCCCCTTCAGCGTCTCCAGCTCGGGGGCGCGCTCCAGGTCCAGGCCGTCCACATACAGCAGCACCCGCTTGCCGGTGAAGGGGTGGGTCTCCAGATACCGGCGCAGGGGACGGGCGGTCTCCCCCATGTAGACAGGGCTGCCGAACACCAGCAGGTCGTAGTCTCCCGGGGCATAGGGCAGGTCCTCCGAGGGGTGGTTCACCGTCACGGCGTAGCCCATCTCCGCCAGCCGTGCGGCCAGCGCCTCCGCCTGGGGCACGTTGCGCTTGGCGTTGGAGGGCTGGTACAGAAACAAAGCCTTCCGCGCCCCCTGCCCCAGCCGTTTCTCCGCAGGACGGCGGCGGCTGTCCCGGATGCTGATGGTCAGCTTGAAGAAAATCATCAGTCCCACCGCCGCAGCGGCCAGCAGGGACAGAACAATAAACAGAATATTGAGCAGCAGTTCCATGGAAGAAATCCTCCTTTTCCAGGTGCAGTCAAAGCATAACAGAGAGATCTTATTTCTTCCATGGGGGTTTTATTAAAATAAGTTAAAGTTTTGGTGTGCTGATGCCCAGAATGGACCGGGGCTTGACATTCTCCCCCGCCCTCCCTATGATGAAAACAGCAACCTCCAAAACTCGGCAGAGATATGTCAGGGAGGCGATGTTCTTGTCTCAATCCACACAGACCAGGCTCTCCGGCCTGGACGTCCTGCGCAACGGCTCCATGCTGATGGTGGTCCTGCTCCACGTCTCCGGCGTGGGCGGTCTGCTTGCCGCCCTTCCGGCCGGTTCTCTCCGCTGGTGGGCTCTCTGGGGACTGGAAGCCCTGTGCTCCTGCGCCGTGAATTGCTACGGTCTGCTCAGCGGCTACCTGGGCGTGGGACACAGGCACCCCCTCTCCCGGTTGGGCTCCCTCTGGCTCCAGGCCGCCTTTTACTCCGCCGCACTCACGGTGCTGTTCGGCCTTCTGGACCCCGGCTCCCTCCGGGTACGGGACATGATCGCGCCTTTCTTCCCGGTACTCAACGGCACCTACTGGTATTTCAGCGCCTACTTCGCCCTCTTCCTGCTGATGCCCTTCCTGGACAGCGCCCTCACCGCCCTGTCCCCCGCTTCTGCCAAACGGCTGGTGCTGGCGCTGATTGCCGTCTTTTCCCTGGCCGACTTCATCTCCCCGGAGGAGATTTTCTCCACCCGCGGCGGGTACAGCGTGGCCTGGCTGGCGGTGCTCTACCTGCTGGGCGGATGCCTGCGGCTCCATCCCCCTGCCAGACTGCCCCGGCCTTGGCTGCTGCTGGCCGGGTATGTGGGCTTCTCCCTGCTGGCTCTGGTGGGCAAGACCTTCGGCGTATCCCAGCCCGGCACCTTCTTCAAGTGGGGAATCCTCCTGTCCTACACCTCCCCCCTCATTCTTCTGGCCGCACTGTGCCTGTTCCTGGCTCTGTACCGCCTGCCCCCTCTGCCCGCTCCCATTGCCCGGGTTGTGTCCTTCTGCGCGCCCTTGTCCTTCGGCGTGTACCTGCTCCACGCCCATCCGCTGGTGTGGTCCCACCTGCTGGCGGGCCGGACCGCCTTCCTGGCCCAGTTTTCCACGCCTCTGTGCCTGGCAGGCGCTCTGGCCGTCGGCCTGGCTATCTTCGCCGTAGGCATCGGCGTGGACTATGTGCGCAGCCTGATCTTCCGGGCCGGTGGGCATATCATCGGCCGCCTCCGGGCAGACCGCAGTACGCCGGTAAATTGACTTTCCCCGCCGTATCAGCTAAAATATAATACCTACTTTTTGAAAAGGCGGTGACTCCGTGACCTTCCTCACGCCGCAGTTCTTCTGCTTCTTCCCCGTGACGGCGCTGGTCTTTTTCCTGCTGCCCCAGCGGGCCCGCAACCCCTGGCTGCTGCTGGCCAGCTGGTTCTTCTACCTGTGCGCCAAGCCTATATACCTCACCTTCCTGCTCTTCACCATCGCGGCCTCCTACCTGACCGGGCGCCTGCTGGAGTGGAAAAAGAGCAAGGGCGCTCTGGCGGCCTGCCTGGTGATACTGGGCCTGCTGCTCTTTGTGTTCAAATACCTGAACTTCGCCCTGTCCCTGGCGGGTCGGGGACTGAATCTTCTGGGCTTCTCCTTCTCCACGCCGGTGCTGAACATTCTGATGCCCGTGGGTATCTCCTTCTATCTGTTCCAGGCCATGGGGTACGTCATCGACGTGTACCGGGGCAAGGTACCGGCGGAGAAGGACCTGTTGATTTACGCTCTGTTTCTCTCCTTCTTCCCCCAGATTGTCTCCGGCCCCATCGCCCGTGCCGACCATCTGCTGCCCCAGTTTAAAACCGAGCACCGGTTCGACTGGGACGAGTTCCGGGCCGGTCTGTTCCGGTTTTTGTGGGGCGCGTTCAAGAAGCTGGTGCTGGCCGACCGGCTGGCCGTGCTGGTGAACACCATCTTCACCGCCCCCCAGGACTTCGGCGCCCTCCAGCTCATGGGGGCCGCCGTGGCCTTCTCCCTCCAGCTCTACTGCGACTTCTCCTCTTACTCGGACATGGCCCTGGGCGTGGCCCGTGCCATGGGCTTCTCCCTGTTGGAGAACTTCCGCACCCCCTTCTTCTCCCGCTCCATTGCGGAGTTCTGGCGGCGGTGGCACATGTCCCTGTCCCACTGGTTCCGTGACTACCTCTATATCCCCCTGGGCGGCTCCCGGAAGGGCACAGTGCGGAAGTACCTGAATGTGCTCATTGTCTTTGCCGTCAGCGGACTTTGGCATGGCGCGGCCATGACCTTTGTGGTGTGGGGCGTGCTCAACGGCCTGTACCAGGTCATTGGAGGCGTCACCGCCCCCCTACGAGGACGCCTCCACAGCGTCCTCCGTCTGAAGGAGGACGGCTGGCCCCTGCGGCTGTGGCAGATTTTCTGCACCTTCCTGCTGGCCACAGCGGCCTTTGTGTTCTTCAAGGCCGGGTCGGTGTCCACCGGGCTGGACATGCTCTCCGGCATGTTCCACGGCCCCCTGTGGGTCTTTACCAGCATGGGTCTGGACCGTTGGGAGCTGCTGGCAGCCCTCTTCGGCCTTGTGGTGCTGTTGGCGGTGGACCTGCGGTCGGTGAACCACGACATCACCGCCGACTACCTCTCCGCGCCCCGGCTGGTGCGGTGGCTGGTGCTGTGGTTCCTGCTCTTCTCCTGCGTGGTGCTGGGCAGCTACGGCGCCGGGTACGACGCCCAGTCCTTTATCTATGGCTTCAGCTTCTGACCGGAAGGAGGACCCGGCTTGAAATCTCGTTTTCTCCGCAGGGAACTGCCGCTGGCCGCGGTTTTCCTGCTCATCACCGCTCTGCTGCTCAACTTTGTCTCCGACGTGCTCCGTCCCGCCCACACGGACTACGGCTCCACCTGGAGCGCCTTCCGTGCCGAGCCGGAGGACAGCCTGGACGTCATCTACCTGGGCAGCTCCTACGCCTACTGCGACTTCAACCCGTCCGTCGTCTACGACAACTCCGGCCTGACGGGGTATGTGATGGCGGGCTCGGAACAGACGCTGTCCATCACCTACTGGTACCTGAAGGAGGTCTTTAAGACCCAGTCCCCCTCCGCCGTGGTGCTGGAGGCCACCTCCCTGTTTTTCGCTCAGTACCAGAACTACACCCAGCTCAACATCGATCTGATGCCCTTCTCCCCCAACAAGCTGGGGGCCATCTTCACCGCCGCCGAGCCGGATTTGCGCACCGGATTGCTCTTTGACCTGTGGTTCTACCACGGACGGTGGTCTGAAATCCGTCCGGCCGACATCAAGCGTGCCCTGTTCCCCATCCAGCGGGACTACCTGAAGGGATTCACCGCCATTGACGAGGTGAAGGAGGGCGTGGGCGTGGAGCCCTACGTGGCTGACCGGGAGATTTCCGACGAGGACTACGCCGCCAACCTGTCCTGGCTGGCCAAAATCCTGGACCTGTGCGCCGAGCACGGGGCCACCCCCATCATCACCTTCAATCCCACCTACACCCGCTGCACCCAGGAGACCTACGAGCGCATCGGCCGGGAGATTCAGGCCCTGGACGAGAACGTGATCTTCTGCAACTGGAGCGAGATGTTTGAGGAGATTGGTCTGGTGCCCACCGCCCACCTCTACGACGGCGGCCATCTGAACCAGGACGGCGCGGCCATCTTCTCCGCCTGGCTGGGGGAATACCTGACAAAAGAAGTCGGCCTGGTCCCCAGGGAACAGACCGCCGACAACACCGCCCACTGGCAGGAATCGGCACAGTGGTGGCAGGACTATCTGGCACAGTAATATAAAAAATCCGGTCTCCCTCGGGAGACCGGATTTTTTATGTCTGGAAGCTGGGATTACTCCTTCACTTCGATGCCGGCGTTGGCAGCGGCCAGCTCGGCGGAGTACTTGCCCCAGGTGGCGCACATGCCGTGGCCGATACCGCCGATGGTGTTGTGGCCTGCGATGTTGGCGGAGCCGATGATCTCGCCGGCCAGGTAGGCGCCGCCCACCACGCTGCCGTCCTCACGGACCATCTGGGCGTTCTCGTTGATACGGGGACCGCCGGCGGTCATCATCAGGTAGGGCACGGTGTACACGGCGTAGTAGGGACCTTCCTCGAAGGCCACCAGATTGTCGGTACGGCCAAAAACGCTGTCGGCGCCGGCGGCCACGTCCTCATTGTACTTGGCAATGGTCTCGGGCAGCTTGTCCGCGCCGATCTGGGCGGCCAGGTCCTCCAGGGTGTCAGCCTTGAACATATAGCCCTGCTCCAGCAGCTCGTCGATCTTCTCCTGGGTGGTGAAGGCGGCGGAGTTGCTCATCATACCGGTGAAGAGGGCCTGCCCCTGGGCCTCAGCCTCCTGGAGCATCTGCTCGGTGAACACCACATAGATGATGTTCTGATCGGTGGTGCGCCACACGGTGCGCTTGTCCATGGAGGTGGCGGCGGGCTCGTTGAAGACACGCTCGCCGGCGGTGTTGATCCACACGGCGCCGTTGTAGTTGATGTTGCAGCGCAGGGAGGCCTGGAAGCCGCTGACGGGCACGGAACCGCCGTAGCAGGAGCAGTAGTCCATGTTATCGAAGGCGGCGCCGGCGGTACGGGCGAAGTCATAGCCGCTGCCGATGGCGGTGTTGGGGTCGTTGGAGGTGATGTTGGTGAAGTTGAACTCCTTCAGCCACTCCTCGCTGTAGCCATAACCGCCGGTGGCGATGATGGTGGAGGGAGCCAGGACCTCCTGGTCGCCAATCTTCACGCCGATGATGTTCTTGTCGGCGTCCAGTACCACGTCGGTGACCATGGTGTCCAGCATGAGCTGGGCCTGGCCGGCGGCGATGTACTCATCCAGCTTGGCGCTGAGGGCCTTGAGGAAGTAGGTGGCGCCGCCGGAGGACGCGCCGCCGGCGGTGTAGGTGACACGGTCGGTGTTCATGGTCAGGTATCCGCCGCTGTCCACCTGGTCGCTGAACTCCACGCCGATGTCGTTCTTCAGCCAGTCGATGGCGGCGCCGGAGCGCTCGGCATGGACCTTGGCGATGGCGGGATTCAGGTTCTGCTCGCCGCCGCCCATGGTGATGAAGTCCTCATAGAACTTCTCGGGGCTGTCCTCGATGCCGGCGGCCTTCTGGGCCTCAAAACCGGCGCCGGAGATGGAGCCGCCGGCGGTGTTGGCGGAGCCGCCGATGCGGAAGTTCTGCTCCAGCACCAGCACCTTGGCGCCCACCTCGGCCGCACGGACGGAGGCCACCATGCCGGCCAGACCGGCGCCCACCACGATGACGTCGGGGTCAATGGTGATCTCGGCGGTGGTCTCCTCCTCGCCGCCGCCGTTGAGGGCGTTCTCCACAGCGGCCATGATGCCGTTGCTGGTCATGGTGGCGCCGGCCACCGCGTCCACCTGGGTGGACTGCTGCTCCACGATGGCCTTGGGGATGTCCTCCAGGGCGGGATCGCTGATGCCGGCGGTCTCCTCGTGGGAGACGATGGTCACGTCGGTAATGTTGCCGTTCTCCACGGTGACGCTGACCTCAATGGGGCCGTTGTTGCCGTTGGCGGAGCCGGTATAGGTGCCGTCGGTAAAGGCGCCCTGAGCAGGAGCGCTTGCGGAGGGGGTAATGCTGGGGGAAGGGGTACCCTCGCCTGCGGGAGCGCCACAGGCGGCCAGGGACAGCATCAGCGCGCCGCTGAGCAGGAGACTGATGATTCTGTTTCTTCTTTTCAAGCTCTATTCCTCCTTATACTCGCCTGGCAGAGAAGCGTCCAGGCGGCCACTAAACATTGTAGTTAATTTATCGACAATTTGCAAGTATTTTAGACTTATTTTTTGTCACTTTCGTTTTATGTATTTTTATGTTTACCTATTATTTTGTTTGTTTCTCCAATTTTCTTGCAAAAACAGGAAGGAGGATGGGATGCGGTGCATCCCATCCTCCTTCTTATTTTTCCGTCAACCGCTCCCCTGTCTCACGGTCAAAGAGATGGAGCCGGTCCAGCCGGAGCGACACCTCCAGCTTCTCCCCCGGACGGCCCGGAAAGTCGGCCCCTGCCGCCATGGTGAAGGTTCCCCCACCCTGACACTCCAGGAACACCAGACACTCCCGCCCCGTATTCTCCACGGCGGTAATACAGGCCGGAAAGGCCACCGGGTCCCCCGGTCCTGCGGGACACACGTGCTCCGGCCGCACACCCACGGCCAGGTCACGGCCAAAGGCCTCCTGGGGCAGCCGGGTCCCCTGCCCCAGGGAGAAGGTCTGCCCGGAGAGCTCCAGCCAGGTGCAGCCGTCCCGCCAGAAGACCTTCCCATCCCACAGATTCATGGGCGGTGAGCCGATGAACTGGGCCACAAAGAGGTTAGCGGGTGCGTCGTAGAGGGCCCTGGGGGTGTCTACCTGCTGGAGCACGCCGTCCCGCAGCACGGCAATACGGGTGCCCATGGTCATAGCCTCGGTCTGGTCGTGGGTGACGTAGATGGTGGTGGTGCCCAGGCGGCGCTGAAGGGCTACAATCTCCCGGCGCATATCCACCCGCAGCTTGGCGTCCAGGTTGGAGAGTGGCTCATCCATCAGAAAGAGCTTGGGCTGGCGCACCATGGCCCGGCCCAGGGCCACCCGCTGGCGCTGCCCGCCCGATAGAGCGCCAGGCCGACGGTCCAGGTACTCGGTCAGGCCCAGGCTCTCCGCCACCTCCTCCACACGGCTGCGCACCGCCTCCTTACTCCAGCGGCGCATTTTCAGCGGGAAGGCCATGTTGTCCCGCACCTTCATGGTGGGGTAGAGGGCGTAGTTCTGGAACACCATGGCGATGTCCCGTGCTCTGGGTGGCACCCGGTTGATGATCCTGCCGTCCATGCGGATGGTCCCGCTGTTCACCGTCTCCAGCCCCGCGATCATCCGCAGAAGGGTGGACTTTCCGCAGCCCGACGGCCCCACGAAGATCATGAACTCCCCGTTCTCCACCGTCAGATCCACATCCCGCACCGCGTGGACACCGCCGGGATACCACTTATTTACCCGCTCGATGGTCAGCCCTACGCTGCCCGCTGTTTCCGCCATGGTATCTGCTCCTTTTTCAGTCTTTCATGCCGGAGGCCGAGATGCCCGCCTCCAGATAGCGCTGGCCGAAGAGGAAAATCAGCAGCGCAGGGGTTAACATAATTACAGATGCAGCCAGAGAAGCTCCGGCGTTCTCCGCCGTCACCGTGGGCAGGTAGAGGGAGAGCGGCCAGAGGGTCTTATCTTGAAGAAAGGTAAGGGGCTGCTCCAGGGCGTTCCAGTACTCCAGGAATCCCAGCACCACGGCGGAGAGAATCCCCGGCGCCCCCAGGGGCAGGCCGATGTGGAGGAAAATGGCCAGGGGCCCCGCTCCATCCAGCGCCGCCGCCTCGGTCAGGGCGGAGGGGATGGCGGCGAAAAACCGGACCATCAGGAAGACCGGGAAGGTGGACACCGCACCGGGCAGGATGATGGCCCAGATGGTATTCATCAGGCCCAGGCCGTCCAGCACCAGGTAGCTGGACACCATGGTGACCTGAAAGGGCATGAGCATGAGGACGATGTACAGCCCGTAGAGGGCCTTCCGGCCAGGGAACTGGAAGCGGGCGAAGGCCCAGGCCGCCGGGGCTCCGATGAGCACCTGGCCCAGCACCACGGGGAACACCTGGCGGCAGGAGTTCCAGAACATGGCGAAGAACTCCGGCGTGTCCAGCAGCAGCTCCACATAGGGCTGGAGGGTGGGGTACATGGGCAGCAGGGGCCACACCGCGTTTCCCCCGGTCTCCGACAGCACGGGGGCCAGGTTCTGCTCCACTTCCTCCGCCCCCATGAGGGAGCCGGTGAGCAGCATCCACAGTGGCACCCACACCAGACAGGCCAGCAGTGCCAGTATCATGCCGATGAACCATTTTTTCACCCTTCCATCCCTCCTCCCGCCCTGCCCCAGGCCCGCTGGAGCAGGAGAATCAACAAAAATACCGTCAAAGCCAGCAGCACCGCCCCGGCGCACATCTTGTCCACGTCCAGGCTGACAAACCAGTTGTTGAAGAGGTGCTGGAGCATGTAGATGCTCTGGTTGGGGTAGCTGCCGCCGATGAGATAGGCCTCCCGGAACACCTTGAAGGAGTTGAGCAGGGAGAGTACCGTCACCGTAAAGAAGGTGGGGGCCAGGTTGGGCAGGGTGATGCGGAAGAACCGGGCCGCCGCCCCGGCGCCGTCCATCTGGGCCGACTCATAGAGAGCGGGCGGGATGGACGTAATACCCGAGAGCCAGAGGATCATGTCATAGCCCGTGTTCTTCCACAGATAGGTAAACACCAGCACGCCGAAGGTCAGGCTGCTGTCCAGCCAGTCGGCCCCCTCCAGCCCCACCAGATCCAGCAGCTGGTTGAACAGGCCGTTCTCATGGAACACCACCTTCCACAGCAGCACAATGGAGGCCACCGGGATGGACAGCGGAATGAGAAAGCTGGTCTTGAAGATACCCCGCTTGTCCTCCACCGCGTGGATCAGCAGCGCCAGCAGCAGGGAGAGCACCAGCAGGATGGGGATGCACACGGCGGCAAATTTGGCCGTATTGGCCGCAGCCAGCCGGAAGGCATCGTTCTGGAGCACGGAGATATAGTTCTTCAGGCCCACAAACTGCCCGCTCATGGCGGAGAAGAAGGACCGGCGTACCACGTCCCCGAAGGGCACCAGCACCAGCACCAACACCGCCAGCAGGCTGGGCAGCAAAAACAGCCAGGGCACAGCCCGGTCCTCTGCCCGCTCCCCCTGCCGCCAGGGCGGAAGCTCTTTTTTGCGCCGTCTCACAGTCTCTCCTCCTCTCCCGCTGGCAGCGCCGAACCGGGCGGCGCGATGTCCGCCGTCAGCCACCCGTCATGCCGCCGCAGCCCGTAATCCGCCGCCAGCCACAGCGGCGGCAGCAGCCACCATATCCGTCCCGGCGCTCCGCCGCCCATCCGTGCAAAGAGCAGCGTCAGCACAAACACGCTCCCCGCCGCCCCCAGACAGGCCAGCAGCAGGCCGGTCTCCGTCTCCGGGCGCAGCCGTCCGGCTGGTGCCAGCAGCGCGCAGGCCGCCAGGGCCCACACCAGGCACCCCAGGGCCGCCGGCCAGAGAAGTCCGTCCCGGGTGCCCATGGCGCCGGAAACCGCAGTCCACAGCTCCTCTGTCAGCTCACCGGCCAGAGCGGTCCAAAAGTCGAAATCAGACCACCGGGTGGGGATAAGCCGGTCGGGAATCTCCCATGGAAAGCCCAGCACCCAAAGGGTCAGCCCGCCCGCCGCCAGCACGGGGATCAGACATTGGGAAAGCAGCAGCGGACTGCGGCGCAGCCGCCACAGACGCTCCCCCAGCCTCAGCAGGAGCACCACGCCCAGGACCAGCCCCGGCAGAGCGGCCAGAGCGTTCAGAACCCAGCCCAGCAGGGGCAGGTCGGTCACCTGCCCCACCGGGAAACCGTTCTGGCTCAGCCAGGCCGTTGTCTCGCTCCCGCCGCCTCCGTCCTGAAATTGGACCATCGCCCGGTCCATGGCCTGCGTGCTGCTCCCCTCCGTCTGAATCAGGGCCAATCCATCGTCTCCCCGGAACACGCCCCGGACGGCATAGGTATTCCCGTTCCACTCCACCGTCTCGCCCAGCACGTCGGTGCTGCCCCAGAGAGCGGCGGCCGCAGCCTCATCCAGGGCGATACCCTGGATATCCCCCCGGACAGGCCAGCCGCCCCGGAGGAAGGCGCCCGGCCACAGCAGATCTGCCTGGCCGAACACAGTGAGCAGCCGCACCGGGGTGCTCCGTTCCCCTGTCCGGTCAGTGAGCATCTGGTTCTCCTGCTCCTGCCACAGAACAAGGTCTGGAAAGGAAGTACTGCCGTCCTCCGCCGCCCAGCGCTCCGCCTGACAGAGGTCGGCGGGGCTGACGCCGGCACCCTCCCCCGTCCAGCAGACAGCCGCCCCCTGGGTCAGCGGTCCGCACTGCTGGGCAAAGCAGAGGGCCGCCATCCAGGCGCAGAGAAAGAGCAGGGCGGGCAGCCACCGGGACAGTCCCCATGTATGTCTCTTCATCGCTTCGCCCTCCGGTTACGCCGTCTCGTCCAGCACCCGCACCCGGTCCCCCTGGTCGATGGGCTTGCTGCTGCTCACCACCACCTGGTCCTCCGGCAGCAGGCCGTCCGCCTCCACGGCCACCCGCTCGCTGTCCCTGGCCTTGACCGTGACGGGCACCTGTGCCACCGTCTGCTCCGTGCCCATGACGGTCTGCTTCTCCCGCAGCACCAACACAAACTCCCCGTTCTGGCCGCTGCGCAGGGCACCCAGGGGAAGGGTAGTACTGTACTGCTCGCTGCGCTTGGTAATCTCCAGCTTGGCCGATGCGCCGCCAGCCCAGCCGGTTCCCTCCAGCGCCGCCGTCACGGTCACCTGCCCCTTGTCGTCCGCCCCGCTGATGGCGGTGATAATCACCTTGGCGCTCTGGCTCCTGCCCTGGCTGGTGAAGGAGAGGGTTCCCTCGTCCCCCACCGCCAGCTGCTCGGCCTCCTTCTGGTCCAGAGTGCCCGTAAACTGGTACCCAAGGTCGCCCCGGGACAGAACTGCTGCCTGCTCCCCGGCCTGGGTTACGCCGGTTTCGGTACGGATCTTCTTCACTGTGCCCCCGATGGGCGCGGTCACCCGGCCCCCGGCCTCCTGGGCCGCCCGGAGGATATCCAGGGTCTCCTGCTTCTCACGGCGCTGGCTCACGTAGCCCAGCCGCTCAATCTCCGCCTGCTGGGCGGAGGCGGCGTTGGTTCTTCTGTCGTTCTCCGCCTGCTGCTGGGCGCTCTCCAGTCCCCGCTGAGCGCTCTCCACCCCCTGCTGGGCGCTCTCGATGGCCCGCTGGGCGGTGAGCAGCTGCTCCTCTGTGGCGGAGGCGGCGTCCTCCGCCGCCCGCTCAGCACTTCGGAGCCCCTGCCGGGCGGCATCCAGGGCGGACTGGGCGGTGACCACCAGGGTCTCCTCGCTCATGTCGGTGCGCTTCTCCGCCTCCTTCAGCTTCTCCTCCGCCTCCGTCACTTTGTTCTCAGCCTCCGTCACCTTCTCCTTCCACTTCTCCTGCACCTTTTTCAGGTTTTCCCTGGCCCGCTTTACCGCGTTATAGGCGGTGCTGCTGGATTGCGCCAGGCTATTCATATTGGCTTCCGCCTGATCCCTGATGTCCTGGGCCTGGAGAAGGGCCGTCCGGGCGGCTGCAATGGCCGCCTCGTCCCCCTGGGCCAGAGCGGCGTCCAGCTCCGCCTGGGCCTGCTTTACCGCCTCCTCTGCCCGGTTGTAGGAGCCGACGGCGGCAATATATGAGCTGTCCGTGCTGGTCTGCTGGTCCTCGGCGGTCTCCAGCGCCTGTTTGGCGGCATCCTCCGCCTCCGATGCCGACTCCTTTACCGTCTCCAGATTGTCCTTGGCCGCCTCCAGCGCCTCCCGGGCCGCCTTGACCAGGGCCTTCTTGGCCTTGACCTCCGCTTCCGCCAGCTCCGCCTCCGCCTGGGTCACCTTATCCTGCGCCTCGGTCAGGTCCTGGGCGGCCCGGTCCTCCGTCACTCCCCGGCTCTCAGTCAGCCGCTCATAGTCCTCCTGGGCCCGCTTCAGTGTGGTCTGGGCGGTGGCCAGATTGTCCTGGGCAGTGAGGACGGCGTCCGTCCCCTCTGAGGTCTGTCCCTTCGCCGCGTTGGAGATCTTCAGGTCCAGCAGGGCCAGCTCCTGCTCCAGGGTCTCCACGGCCCGGTCCAGACTCTCCCGGTCCAGCTCCAGCAGAGTGTCACCCGCCTGGACCGCCTGCCCCTGAGCCGCCGTTATCCGGCTGATCTCCAGTCCCTCCGGCAGGTCCACCGTCAGGTCGCCCATGGCCCGGATGGCGCCGGTTATGGTGCAGCGCTGGGTCAGGATGCCGCTCTTGCTCTTCTCCGTCTCCACCCGGGCCACGGTGATGCCGTAGGCCGCCCGGGACAAAAGGGTCAGCACCAGCATGAGGACAAAAAAGCCCGCCAGCGCCTTGGCCGCCTTCCGCTGAAGGGTGTGCTTCATTCTGTGCTCCGGCGGGGTCCCTGCGGCCAGCCGCGCCCGCTCTTCCTGTATCCGCTCCGCCGTGTTCCATGCCATGGGTATGAAACGAATCATCACACTGGCCCTGTCCCTGGCTCTGCTGCTGGGACTGGCGGCAGGCTGCAGTCAGGGGAGTAGCAGCGAGACCGCCATGGGCCGCTATATTGAGGAACAGGGTCCTGTTCTGGAGAATGTGTATCTGGCGGGAGGCCTCCGGCGGCTGGAAAACGGCGACCTCTCCCTGGTGGCCCAGACCTCGGAGGAGAGTGGACTTGGGTACTATCGCTATGTGTTCCCCGCTGACGGCGGCGAGCCCCAGCGCACTGCTCTGGAGGGTCTGCCCGCTCTGCTGGGTGAGAATGGCTACGTACGGGCCCTGACCGAAGGGGCGGACGGCACCATCTACGTCCTCTACGCCTCCGGCACAAGGAGCTCTCTGGTGGCCCGCAGCACCGACGGCATAACCTTTGAGCCCATTGACATTCCGGACCTGGCCGCGCCCCAGCAGGCACCCGAAGACGGCGCTGCCGGTTCGGCCGGCTCCTTTGTCCTTGGCAGCTCCTCCGCGGATATCTCCGTCACCGAGGAGGGCGGCATCGTTGTCTCCTTTGACGGCCAGAAATATGTCTCCGGTATTCTCCCTCTCTCCGACGGTTTCCTGCTGATGTTCAGCACACCCGGGGCCTCCCGCTACTCGGTGGACGGCACCCTGGTGGCGGAATACCCCGGCATGCCCATGCCTGGCAGCACCGCTGTCTGGGAGAACACCCTCATCATGCTCAATCAGGACTCCAGCGCTCTGGTGACCTATGACCTGGAGACCGGCAGGCAGAGCGGTACTTACAGCTACGACGGTCTGGGCTTTCTCACCGCCGTGGGAATGGACAGTGACGGCATTTTCCTGGCCGACACCACCGGCATCTACCGCCAGTCCCTGGACGGCAAGCTGTGGGAGCGGCTGGTGGACGGCGGCCTGACCACCCTGGTCATGCCCAACGTGACCATCGCCGGTCTGGCAGGCGACGGCGGTGACGGCTTCCACGCCCTGCTCTCCACCGGCGAGAACACCTTCCAGCTCATGCACTACGTCTTTGACCCCGACACCCCCACCAACCCGGAAACCGAGCTGACCGTATTCTCCCTCAAGGACAACAGCACCATTCGGCAGACCATCGGCGAGTTCCAGCGCCGCAACCCCAACGTGCGGGTCAACTTCCGGGTGGCCCTGGACGAGAACGCCTCTGCCACCACCGAGGACATTATCCGCTCGCTGAACACCGAGATCCTCAGCGGAAACGGACCGGACATTCTGCTGCTGGACGGCCTGCCCGTAGACTCCTACATCGAAAAGGGCGTTCTGGCCGATATGACCGCTCTGATTGACCGCATGGTGGCTGAGAACGGGCTCATGTCCAACCTGATGGGCGCCTACGCCAGAGACGGGAAGATCTACGGCGCTCCCGCCCGGTTCACCCTGCCCGTCATGATGGGCAGCACAGAGGAGGTGGCGGCTGTCACCTCTCTGGAGGACCTTCTGAAGCTGACCCAGGCGGGAGAGCAGGACGAGCCTCCCTTCCTGCGTGCGCCCCAGACTCTGTGGGACGAGGAGGGCACCGGCATGCTGATGGAGTTCTACGACGTGAGCGCTTCCTCCTTCCTCAGTCAGGACGGCGTGGATGAGGCTGCCCTGGCCGACTATTTCCGCACCGTCCTGGCCCTGGACGAGAGCGTGAAGCGCTACTCTCCTGAGTCCAACGACGCCGCCCTCACCATGGTGGCCTCTGTCAGCCCCAACGGCGGCGGATATGAGATTGTGGATATGGGCGCCTGCGACCTGCAGGCAGGCTTTGCCCGGTTCCACTGCACCACGCTGTCCGGCATCTACGGTCTGGAGAATATCTGCTCCAATCTGTCCCAGATGGACTATGGGCTGGACAGCCTCTTTGGCCGTGGACAGTACACCCCCGTGGGCGCTGTGGGCATTCTGTCCACCAGCAGCCAGCAGGAGCTGGCCGCCAGCTTCGTGGAGATGATGCTCTCCCCCACGGTGCAGGATTCCTACCTCTCCGACGGTTTCCCGGTCAACGGCAGCTCTCTGGAAAAGCTGGTGCAGGAGACGCTGACATCGGAGGACGGAACCGTGGAGAGCGACATGGGCTTCCTGGACCTGTGCGGCACGCTGGACACCCCCATCCTCACCGACCAGGTGGTGAAGGAGGCGGTGCTGGACCAGATTTCCGGCCTGCTGAACGGCTCCCTCACACCGGAGGATGCCGCCGCGGCTGTGGTGGAAAAGGTATCCCTCTATCTGGCGGAGTAAGACGAAAAGCGGCCGTCCGGCAAATGCCGGACGACCGCTTTTTATTTGTTCTCAGGTTCCCAGGCTGTCATAGTAGACCACAAGCCAGTCCAGATTGGAGAAATCGTCGTCGCTGAGATAGTAATAGCCGTCCTCATCGGGCTGGACCTGCACCAGGATGGAGGTCTCCTCCATGTAGCCCAGGCCGGGAATCAGGGACTCCAGCAGGTCGGCCAGGCTCTGGCCGTAGTCGGCGTCGTAGGTATTCACATACCAGTCTTCCCACTCGGCGTCGGTCATGGCATCGGGGTCCACATCGGCGTACTTGGCCTCAAAATTCTCGCTGAAGTCGTACCAGGCGCTGTTGAGCTGGTCGATGATGTCGATGGGCTTCACCACTACCTTGACGGAGTAGCTGCCGTCATCCATCTTGCTGGCCTCCTGGACGGTGTAGTCCGCCTTGGCGAAGATCTGCCGGTAGAGGTCGGCGAAGCGGGCGGTCAGCTCCTCGGTGGGGTACTCGATGGCCAGACAGCTCATCAGATATTCCGCCTCGGCGGTCATCTTGCTGTCGTAGGCCTCCTGGCACTCCTCTTCGGTGGAATCGGCCACCAGGTCCAGATAGCCCTGAAATTCGCCCTTGTAGATTACATCCATCTGGGCTTTGACGTAGTCCACCGCGTCCTCCTTGGTGACACCGCCGCCGAAGAGGTCGCAGCCGGTCAGGCACAGAACGAGAGACAGGGCCAGGGTGAGCAGGGTGAGCTTGCGCAGTTTCTTCATTCTCGGTTCCTCCATTCTCTGTATATGGTGAAGCTATCCAGAGGGAGGCTCCGGCGCTTCAGGCAGGCCGGAACAATCCGCTCTGTCTATGCGCGGGACGGGGAATGGGTTTCTTTCCTAGCTGAGGGGCTTCTCAGCCGCACAGCTCGGCGATGGCCTGGGCGAAGATCTTGCAGGAGAGCACCAGGTCGGCCACGGGAATGCGCTCGTTGGGGCCGTGCATCCGGGGATCGGAGCCGGGCAGCTCACAGCCGAAGGCTACGCCGCCGGGGATGTCGTGGACGTAGGTGCCGCCGCCGATGGCCAGGGGCTTGGCGTCCTTCACGCCGGTGTAGTTCTCATAGCAGGTGAGCAGGGTGCGGACAAAGGGGGAGTTGGCGTCGGTGTGGTGGACGGTGGTCATGTCCCCGTCGCCGGTGACAGCGATGCCGTGGGCGGCAAAGGAGGCCTCGCAGACCTTCTTGCAGTTGTCCTCGTTGGCGCAGATGGGGAAACGCACGTCAAACTTGGCGCTGAAGCCGGTCTCGTCCAGGGTCATGAGGGCCAGGTTCAGGGTCAGGGGGCCGGACAGCTCATCCTCCTGGGCGATGCCCAGGGCCTTTCCTCTGGTGTCCCCATGGGGGAAGAGGGTGTGCATGGACTTGATGGCGGCGGTGCTGCCGCAGCCGGCCAGAGGCAGACGGTCCAGCAGGGTCAGCAGGGCGGTAATGGCGTTGTTGCCGCCGTCCGGGCTGGCGGCGTGGGCGTTCTTGCCCGCGCAGTGAACATGGACGCCGCCGTCGGTCTCCTCCACGGTAAAAGCAGCGCCGGTCTCCTCGGCGGTCTGACGGGCAGCGGCCTCCACGTCGGCGGCGGACACGCCCGCCACCACGGCCTCGGCCTCCGGGGGCACCACGTTGGTGCGGAAGCCGCCCTTCAGGCCGGTCACACGGGGCAGAACCTCCGCCTTGTCCCAGGTGCTGCCGAAGTCGGGGTGATAGTGGCCCTTCTCGATGTTGATAACGGGGAAATCAGCGTCGGGAGAGAAGGTGTACTTGGCGTAGGGCTCGGTGGCGTAGTAGTGGGCGATGTCCTCGGAACCGGACTCCTCGTCGGTGCCCAGAATCATGCGGGCGGAGTGGTTCAGGGGAATGCCCAGGTCCTTCACGCACTTCATGGCAAAGAGAGCCGCCACAGCGGGGCCCTTGTCATCGGCCACGCCCCGGCCGTAGAGCACGCCGTCCTTCTCAACAGGGCCGTAGGGGTCGGTGTCCCAGCCCTTGCCCTCGCCCACCACGTCCATGTGGGCCAGGATGTGGAGAATGGTGTCCTTGTCGTTGAGCTCGGCGGTGCCCACGTAGCCGTCGTGGTTCTTGGTGGCAAAGCCCAACTCATCGCACAGCTTCAGGGCCTCGTCCAGAGCACGGGCGGGACCCTCGCCGAAGGGCATGCCCGGCTGGGCCTCTCCCCGCACGCTGCGGATGGACACCAGGCGGCACACCGCCGCCACCAACTCCCGCTGCTTGGCGGGATCGTCAAAATAGGCGCGAATCTGCTCCTCATATTTCATCATGGAAGTTCCTCCTTGTTTCCGGCCTGGCCGGGTATCAATCTATTTCTCCTCTTCCTCGCCGCCGCCGGTCAGCTCACCCAAGTATTTGTACACCGTGTACCGGGACACCTGGAGTCGCCGGGCCACAAAGGGCACCGACTTGCGGAAGGAAAAGGCGTTTTTCTGGTCCAGAAGGGCAATAATCTTCATCCGGTCCTTTTTGGTCAGGGCGGACACCGGCTTGCCCACAACGCTGAGGCACTCGTCAAAGATGGCGGAGAGCTGGCTGTCCCCGCCCCGCCACATGGCGCTCTGGAGGTCGGCCTCGGCGCTCATCAGGTCCACCAGAATCCGGTTGGCGTACACCAGAGAGGTGTAATCAAAGTTGATGCCCAGGGCCAGATTGTACCCGTCCCCGATGAGGTGAAAGGTACTGCTCTTGATCTGCTGTCCGCTGGGGGTGGTGGCGTACAGGTTGACAAAGTCCGTCACCAGAGCCGTCTCATCCAGCGCCAGATCCGTGCCCAGGATATCCATGGTGGAGCCAACGGTCCGCCCGGAGATATGTCCGTTGTAGATGGACAAAATGGGGTGGGTGGGGTCCCCCATGTCGTGGACCAGGGTCTCGCAGGAGCCGCCGAACATCTCCGCAATGCCCCGGGCGGTCCGATCCAAAAATTCAAATGCTTCTTCCCGCGTCATTGCGGTTCCTCCCTCCGGAGATTTGAGCAGCAGTCAGCCTGCCGCATTTTATCGCTAAAGTATCAATATTGTACCTCCGGGGGGCGAAAATTGCAAGGGATTTGGGGACCGTGCCTCCGTGCTTTATGTTTCGGGTGTTTTTGTGTCAAAAACAGGCCTGGCGCCGCCGGAATTCAGGCAGCGCCAGGCCGGAAAAGGTTAGAATATGCTTACGGATAGGCGTTGGAGTAGCTTTTCCCCGCCTCCAGCTGGACATGCCGGGCGGCAAACAGCTCCTCTACGGTGACAAAGAGATAGCCCTGGGCGTGGAGCTGGTCCACAATCTGAAGGGCGGCGTCCACCGAGGCGGGGAAGATGTCGTGCATGAGGACAATGGCCCCGTCCCTGGCCTGGGCCGTCACTTCCGCCACCTCCCGGGGTGTGTTCTGGTCCCGCCAGTCCTCCGGGTCAATGGACCAGATGATGATGGGGCACTCCGCCCACGCCTTCACCGACGGATCGGTCATGCCGTAGGGCGGCCGGAGGAGAAAATCCCGGTGCCCCAGAATCCCGGCCAGCAGGTCCCGGGTGCGGCCCACCTGGGCGTCAAAGTCCGTCCGGCTCAGGCCGGTGAGCTCCACATGGTCGTAGGTGTGGATACCCACCTGGTGCCCCTCCGCCTCCATGCGGCGGACAATGTCCTCATTGCCCTCCACCTGGGCGCCGATGAGGAAAAAGGTGGCGTGTACCCCCCGCTGGGCCAGCCCGTCCAGCAGGGCGGTGGTTGTGGAGCGGCGGGGTCCGTCGTCAAAGGTGAGGGCGATGAGCTTTTGCTCTCCGTCTTCGGACAGCACGGGCACCTGGGCGGTGCTCTCCGCCGTGACGGCGGCAGGCAAAGCGGCCCTCAGCGCAGCCCCCGCCGTAAGGGCCAGCGCCAGGACCGCCGCGCCGCTCAAAAGAGCAAATTTTCGTCTGTACTGCCTGTTTTCCATCCCGTCCGCCGCCTTTCTGTCTGTTCAAAGACAGTATGTGCGGCGGACGGCTTTTTTTGTGATGCAATTTTTTCTTGTTTACTGTCCGTCCCTGGGGTCCGGGTCCCCCTCCAGAGAGAGGAAGTAGCGGTAGTAGGGCAGGAGGAAGCTGTACCCGTCCACCAGCACCTGGGGCAGCTCCGGCGTGAAGAGCACGCCGTCGTTGGGGCACTCCCGGGAGAGCACCAGCCCCTTCCGGTTGTACCAGGGGGTCAGCAGCGGGGTGGTCTGTCCCTTGGGGCGCTTGTATTCCTCCCCCTCCAGCACAAACTCCTCCTGCTTGTTGAAGGCCCTCACCAGCTTCTCAAAGGTCTTGGGGTCCCGGTCCAGCCGGGCACGGAACTTGGCCATGGTCAGAGCGCCTGCGCACCAGTAGCCCAGGCCGTAGCTCCAGGACTCGGGCGCCAGCTCGAACCAGAACACCGGACGGCCTGTCCACTCCTCGCCGCCAGGCCGCTCCATGGACAGCCACAGGTGGTCCTTATAGGGTCCCCGGCCGTGGAGCCGCCGGGCATCCCGGTAGATGCGGGACACCTTGAGCACCAGCCCCAGGTCCCCGTGCCGCTGCGCCATCTCGTCGAACACCTGCCGACCAAGCTCCCGCATGGGGTTGTAGAAGTGGGTGAGGTACTCCTCCTTGTGGGCCTCAAACCAGGTCTTCTCGTTGTTGAAGCGGATGCCCCACATAAAATCTATCGTCTTGTCGCTGAAGCCCTGAAACACAGGCGTTCTCCTTTCTCTTTCCGAGGATTTTAATTTACATAATTTATATTATGACTTCTTCTCTTTCACAGCAGCGGCCACAAAGTCCCGGAACAGAGGGTGGGCCTTGTTGGGTCTGCTCTTGAATTCCGGGTGGTACTGCACGCCCACAAACCAGGGGTGGCCGGGCAGCTCCACCGTCTCCACCAGGCTGCCGTCGGGAGAGAGGCCGGAGAGCACCAGACCCTTGGATGTCAACGCCTCCCGGTACTGGTTGTTGAACTCGTAGCGGTGGCGGTGGCGCTCGGAGATGATCTCCTGGCCGTAGGCCCTGCGGATTTTGGTGTCCCCCTCCGTCAGGCGGCAGGGATAGGCCCCCAGGCGCATGGTGCCCCCCTTCTCGGTCACGTTCCGCTGCTCGTCCATCAGGGCGATGACCGGATAGGGGGTGGCCGGGTCCAGCTCGGCGGAGTGGGCGCCGGTGAGACCGGCTGCGTGGCGGGCAAATTCCACCACCGCCATCTGCATGCCCAGGCAGATGCCCAGGAAGGGCACCTTGTTCTCCCGGGCGTACCGGATGGCGGAGATTTTCCCCTCCACACCCCGGCTGCCGAAGCCGCCGGGCACCAGGACGCCGTCGCAGTCACGCAGCAGCTCTGCCGCGTTCTCGTCGGTGACCTGCTCGGCGTCCACCCATTTGATGTCCACCTTCACGCCGTTTTCAATGCCGCCGTGTGTGAGGGCCTCTGCCACCGACAGATAGGCGTCGTGGAGTGCCACATACTTGCCCACCAGGGCGATGCGTACCGTCCCCGCCGGGCGCTTGGCCCGCTCCACCATGGCCTGCCACTCGGTCAGGTCAGGGGCGGTATCCCCCAGGCCCAGCCGGCGGCAAACCGCTCCGGCTAGCCCCTCCCGCTCCAGCATGAGGGGCACCTCGTAGAGGATGGGGGCGGTCAGGTTGGGGATTACATTCTCCGGGGCGATGTTGCAGAAGAGGGCGATCTTCTCCCGCAGGTCACGGGGCACCGGGCTGTCGCTCCGGGCCAGAATCACGTCGGGCTGGATGCCCAGGCCCAGCAGCTCCTTTACCGAGTGCTGGGTGGGCTTGCTCTTCAGCTCCCCGGTGCCCGGGATGGACACAATGAGGGACACGTGAAGGTACATCACGTCCTGGCGGCCCACCTCCTGGCCCACCTGGCGGATGGCCTCCAGGAAGGGCTGGGACTCGATGTCGCCCACGGTGCCGCCGATCTCGGTGATGACCACGTCCACCTCTCCGGACCGGCCCACCCGGTAGATCCGGCTCTTGATCTCATCGGTGATGTGGGGGATGACCTGGATGGTGCCACCCAGATAGTCGCCGCTCCGCTCCCGGCTCAGCACGGTCCAGAACACCTTGCCCGAGGTGACCGAGGAGTTGACGGTGAGATTTTCGTCGGTAAAACGCTCATAGTGGCCCAGGTCCAGGTCGGTCTCGGCGCCGTCGTCGGTGACGAACACCTCGCCGTGCTGGTAGGGGTTCATGGTGCCCGGGTCCACGTTCAGGTAGGGGTCGAACTTCTGGAGGGCCACCCGCAGACCCCGCTGCTTGAGCAGCCGCCCCAGGGACGCCGCCGCGATGCCCTTTCCCAGTCCGGAGACCACGCCGCCGGTGACAAAGATATACTTCACTGCCATATTACAATTCCTCCCATCGTTTCAGATGGGACCCCATTGTCCCGGGACGCCCTTGCCCCTGTCTTCCTATTCTGTTTTCATTCCGTACAAAAAGCAAAACAGCCTGGTACGCTGTACCCAGGCTGTCCGGTACGTTTTATTCTACTCGCTCTTCCCCGTTCCCGTCAAGACGGAAGGTTCAATTTTCTCTCCGGCGTATTTTACCGGATTCTTGCACAGATCATACGCCGCCCTGGTGGCAGTCCGTCCAACGGCGTGGCACACTGAGGACAGGTTCTGTTTTTGTTTATGGCTCCTTGCGCAAGTCTTAAGGAAATCGTAAGGTGACGCAAAGCCTCTCTTTCACTTTTTCTCCTATACTGGTTACACGCTGAAACGGATGAACAAAGGAGTATGAGCACCATGTGGAATTTCAAATACACCGCCCAATACCTCGCCTGTGTGGCCGATCTGGAGGCCCACCCTGACGTGCAGTCCATGCGCTTTCTCCCCCAGCACGCCAAAGGGGTAAGCACCTACGACCACTGCTGCCTGGTGGCCTACTCCAGCTTCCGCATCTGCGCCGCCCTTGGTCTGGACGCCCGCTCGGCGGCACGTGGCGGCCTGCTCCACGACTTCTTCCTCTACAACTGGCAGACCGGCTCCCGCTCCGGCGGAGACCACGCCTTCAACCATCCCCTCTACGCCCTGGCCAACGCCGAGTCCCGCTTTGACCTCAACGACACCGAGCGGGACATCATTGCCACCCACATGTGGCCCCTGCCCCTCCACCGGTTCTACCGCTGCTGGGAGTCCCTGGTGGTCAGCTGCATGGACAAGGTATGCGCCCTTGCCGAGCTGATGGGCCTGGTGCCCCTGCTCACCAGAGGCGGCCGGATTCCCACTCCCGTGCCTGTGTATCCCTCGGTGCCGGAGGTCACCTCCGCCGCAAAGGCCGGTTGACTTCTCCCAGCGGGCGTGGTACCCTTTTTCCAAACGAAAAGGGGGTATGCGTATGCTCAGCCCTGCGACAAATTTTCTTCTCTCCAACGGCCTGTCCATCCCCGCCGTGGGCTTCGGCACCTACAAGGCCGGCGACGGGGACGGCGACGTCCTGTCCAACGCCATCGCCCAGGGATACCGCCACTTTGACACCGCCTCCTTCTACGGCACCGAGGCAGCGCTGGGCCAGGCCGTGGCGGAGAGCGGTATTCCCAGAGAGGACTTTTTCCTCACCTCCAAGCTGTGGAAAACCGAGATGGGCTATGACGCCGCCCTCCGGGCCTTTGACGCCACGCTGGAGCGGATGGGGACCGACTATCTGGACCTCTACCTCATCCACTGGCCCAGACCGGACCTGGAGCTGGAGGACTGGGCCAAGCTAGACCGGGAGACCTGGCGTGCTCTGGAGCGGCTGCATGAGTCCGGCCTGGTGCGCGCCATCGGGGTGAGCAATTTCCTGCCCCACCACCTGGAGCCCCTTCTGGCCTCGGCTAATGTGGCACCCATGGTGGACCAGCTGGAGTTCCACCCGGGCTACACCCAGGATGAGGCCGTGGCCTTCTGCCAGAATCACAATATTCTGGTGGAGGCCTGGAGCCCCCTGGGCCGGAACCGGCTGGCAGGCAATGACGTGCTCACCCGTCTTGCGGCTGAGCACGGTGTATCTCCCGCTCAAATCTGCCTGCGCTTTGCCCTTCAGCGGGGTGTGCTTCCCCTGCCCAAGTCCTCCAGCCCGGAGCGGATGGCGGAGAACCTGGACCTGTTCTCCTTCTCTCTGACCGAGGAGGAGATGGAAGCGCTGAGCACCATGCCCCAGACAGGCTGGTCTGGTGAGCACCCCGACCGGCCCAGAGTACGCTTTCAGGAGGTGAACTGACATGGAACCCAAGGAACTGCTGGACTTTCTCCACATTGCTGAGAAGCTCAAGTGCAACACCCGCCACTCTTACACCTCCAACTGGCGGCACGAGTCGGTGGCGGAGCACTCCTGGCGGCTGGCCCTGATGGCCTTTCTCATGAAGGACCAGATTCCCGGCGTGGACATGGACAAGGTGCTTCGCATGTGCCTCATCCACGACCTTGGCGAGGCCATCACCGGCGATATTCCTTCCTTTGAAAAAACCGACGCCAACGAGCGCACCGAGGCAAAGGCCATTGACGGCCTGGTGGCCTCCCTGCCCCATCCTCTCTCCGGTGAGCTGGCGGCCCTGTTCGCCGAGATGGAAGCCAGAGAGACCCCCGAGGCCAAGGTGTTCAAAGCCCTGGACCGGATGGAGGCGGTGCTCCAGCACAACGAGGCCCCGCTGGAAACCTGGATCCCCCTGGAGTATGAGCTCAACCGCACCTACGGCACGGAGGACGCCGCTCCCTATCCCTTCCTGAAGGCTCTGCGGGAGCAGATGTGCCGGGATACGGAGGAGAAAATCTCCGGCAACATGTCCTGATAAACAGTATGCGGAGGCATCTCAGACGAGACGCCTCCGCATTTTTTGTCATTTCAGGGGCACGGCATAGGGGGACATCTCCCAGCGGATAAAGTAGCCCTGAGGATGCCCGCACACAGGACAAGCCGCTGGGGCCATGGTTCCCTCCACCACGTGGCCGCAGTTGAGACACATCCAGCGGCACTCCACATCGCTGACAAAGAGCTTCCCTTGCTCCAGCAGGTCGGCAAAGGCGCCGAACCGGTCGCCGTGGGTCTTTTCTACCCTGGCGATGGAGGAGAAGATGTGGGAAATCTCAGGGAACCCCTCCTCCTTGGCAATTTTGGCAAAGCCGGTGTAGTCGTGCTCCCACTCGTGGTACTCGTTGTGCCGGGCGGCCTGGAGATGACGGAGCACATCGGGGAAGATATCCACCGGATAGGTGCCGTCCACCTGGATGGTCTGTCCTGAGAGCTGCTCCAGCAGGTCGTAATACACCTTGGCGTGCTGCTCCTCCTGGCCGGCGGTGAAGAGGAATACCCCCTGGAGCACCTGGAGGTTGTTCTTTCGGGCCAGACCGGCGGCAAAGGTGTAGCGGTTGCGGGCCTGGCTTTCTCCGGCAAAGGCGCGCATCAAATTTTCTCTGGTCTGGCTCTTGTCAAATGAAACGGACATGGGCAGTACCTCCCTTATCATGGATATGGGAAGGATGCCCTGACAAAATATTTTTATACAGGTGAAACAAAACCGGCAGCTCATGGCTCTGATAGGCAGAGGAAAGGAGATGAGGCAGATGGATTTGGAGCAGGCCATGGCGGAGCACGGGGACTGTATTCTGCGGCTGTGCTTTCTCATTCTGCGGGATCGCGCCGCCGCCGAGGACGCCGCCCAGGAGACCTTTCTCCGGGCCTGGCAGAGCTGGGAGCGCTTTGACGGGCGGGCGGCGGTCAAAACCTGGCTGACCAGCATTGCCGTCAACGTGTGCCGCCACCAGCTCCGCTCCCCCTGGCGCAGACGTTGGGTGGACTGGGAAGCACTGGGTGAGCTGGCCGCGCCGGAGCAGCATGCGGAGGACGGCACCGTGCTCCGTGCCGTGCTGTCCCTGCCGAAAAAGTACCGGGAAATTGTGGTGCTTCACTACTATCAGGGCTTTTCCACGCCGGAAATCGCCCGAATGCTCCGCCTTCCCACCGGAACCGTGTCGGTCCGTCTCATGCGGGCCAGAGAACGGCTTAAGCCTATGCTGAAGGAGTGGTATTATGAAGAAGCATAACATGGCGCAGTCCCTGGACCGGGCTCTGGACGGCCTGCATTTCCAGGCGGACATGCGGGAGCAGGTGCTTCAGGCGGCGGAGCACCCCGTCCGCCGTCCCGGTCTGCCCCGCCGGGCCGCGGCCGCTCTGGCCGTGTGCGCCGCGCTGGTGATTGCCGCTGCGGCGGCAGGGCCCACCCTGTGGAAAATCATTCAGGAGGATTTGGGGCCCCAGGCCCCCTACGCCACCGAGGTGCTGAGTGGCTGTGAGGACCAGGGTGTCCGCATGGAGGTGCAGGCCGCCCTGGCGGACAGCCGCCTCACCCGCCTCTACTTCACCATGGAAGATCTGACCGGAACGCTCTTTCGTGAAGATACCGCCTGCGACCTGCTTCTCTCCCTGGAGACCGGCGGGACGTTCAGCTGGGGCAACGGCGGAAGCGGACTGAAGGTGCTGGACTACGACCCGGAACGGCATCTGGCCACGTTGGTGTACAGCCGTGGCACCGACGAGCTCTCCCAGGAACCGCCCACCAGCGCCAGACTGGATATGACCTACCTTCTCCCCGGGGAACGGTCCGCCCGCATGACGCTGGCGGACACGGATATTCCTTTTTCCGTTCTGGAGAGCATCACGTTGGAAAGCGGCGCGACTGTGCTCCTGCCTGGCCAGACTCCCTTGCTTATAGCAGGGAATGAGCAGCTTCCCGGCGACACACTATGTCCTGTGGAAGAATCTGACCAGCCGGATGTCTTTATCTCCTCCATGGGCTTTGCCGCAGACGGATGCTACCACATCCGCTTTACTCAGAGTGAGGAGGTCTCCTCCGCCGATGCGTCGGAGTACGCCGATCAACCGGTTTTCAGCGTTGAATACTACCTCTATGACCCGGAGGACCCCAACCGCTGGCCCAGTCAGGGCGTGGGGGACGCAGCGTGGACCGCAGTGGAGGGAGGCTGGGATGTGTGCCTGCCCAGCCTGACGCAGGAGACCTTCCCGTACCTGAACCTTCTGGTGCTCCGTGCCCATTACTCTGTGGCGGGCGGACGGATTGAAGGGAATTGGGAAATTACTGTCCCCGTGGAGGCTGTGGAGCAGCGGACCGCCGCTCCGGTCGAGACAGTGCTATTCCCTTATACCCGGAACGGGGAATTGCCCTACGGCCGGGATTGGGACGCCCAACTGGACCGGGTGACTGTCTCTCCCCTCAGTATCTGCGCCGATTTCTCTACGCCTGACGGACAAGAATCCCCCTGTCAGCTCACCGGCTCAGAGCTTTCCCTCTCCGTCTCTCTCTCTGACGGTACGACCCTCGCCCCCGCCTATTGTGACGAGGTGTGGAGCCAGCGGGTGGGCTGGGTGATGTGGGAGTTCAACGAGCCTATTGATCTGTCGCTGGTGGAGTCGATAACTCTCAACGGTGAGACCATTCCGCTGACATAACAAAACAAGCGCCCCGCGGCAGTCAAGCCGCGGGGCGCTTCTTAGTTTTACAGGCTCTTCTCCAGATTGGCCTTGATAGCCCGGAGGAACTCCAGGGAGGTGACGCCCTTGGCGGGGTTCTCCCCCTCCCACAGGCCCACCAGATCCTTGGTCATCACGCCGCCCTCGATGGTGGCGATGGTGGCGGCCTCCAGCTTGTCGGCGAAGGTCATCAGGTCGGCATTGCCGTCCAGCTCGCCCCGCTTGCGGAGGGCGCCGGACCAGGCGAAGAGGGTGGCCACCGGGTTGGTGGAGGTCTCCTCACCCTTCAGGTACTTGTAGTAGTGGCGGGTGACGGTGCCGTGGGCGGCCTCGTACTCGTACTTGCCGTCGGGGCTGACCAGCACGGAGGTCATCATAGCCAGGGAGCCGAAGGCGGTGGACACCATGTCGCTCATCACGTCGCCGTCGTAGTTCTTGCAGGCCCAGATAAAGCCGCCCTTGGAGCGGACCACACGGGCCACAGCGTCGTCGATGAGGGTGTAGAAGTACTCAATGCCCAGGGCCTCGAACTGCTCCTTGTACTCGGCGTCGTAGATCTCCTGGAAGATGTCCTTGAAGGTGTGGTCGTACTTCTTGGAGATGGTGTCCTTGGTTGCGAACCACAGGTCCTGCTTGGTGTCGATGGCGTACTGGAAGCAGGAACGGGCAAAGGAGGAGATGGAGCTGTCCTTGTTGTACTGACCCTGGAGCACGCCGGCGCACTCGAAGTCGTACACGGTCTGGCGGAACTGCTCCTTGCCGCTCTCATCGGTGAACACCAGCTCAGCCTTGCCGGGACCGGGCACCCGGTACTCGGTGCCCTTGTACACGTCGCCGTAGGCGTGACGGGCGATGGTGATAGGCTCCTTCCAGGTCTTGACCACGGGAGAGATGCCCTTGACCATGATGGGGGCACGGAACACGGTGCCGTCCAGAATGGCACGGATGGTGCCGTTGGGGGACTTCCACATCTCAGTGAGCTTGTACTCCTCCACACGCTGGGCGTTGGGGGTGATGGTGGCGCACTTGACGGCCACGCCGTACTTTTTGGTGGCCTCGGCGGAGTCGATGGTCACCTGGTCCCGGGTCTTCTCCCGCTCGGGCAGGCCCAGGTCGTAATACTCGGTCTTCAGGTCAATATAGGGCAGCAGCAGCTCGTCCTTAATCTGCTGCCACAGGACGCGGGTCATCTCGTCCCCGTCCATCTCCACCAGAGGGGTGGTCATCTTGATTTTCTCCATCAGGCTTCACTCCTTTGCCGCGATAACGCGTTTGAGTCATTATATCCTTTTTTCCCCTGTTCCGCAAGGCGCAACCGCAAAAGTCTTTCCCCGTCCTGTCCGCCGCCTTGATTTTCCACTTCCTGTGATATATAATAAAATATCTTGTTGCGCGGCGGTTCGCCCGCCGCAGAGGAGTTCACTGCCATGGAAAAAACCTACATTCCTCAGGGCTACGCCCCCTGTCTCAACCTGTATGACACCCAGAAGGCCATCGCCATCCTCAAGCGCCTATTTGAGGACACTCTGGGCGGCGCGCTCCATCTGCGCCGTGTGTCCGCCCCCCTGTTCGTGGAGGCCAGCACCGGCCTGAACGACGACCTGAACGGTGTGGAGCGTGCGGTCTCCTTCGACATCCCCGCCGCCGGCCACGACGCCCAGGTGGTCCACTCCCTGGCCAAGTGGAAGCGTATGGCCCTGTACCGCTATCAGTTCTCCGTGGGCGAGGGCCTGTACACCGACATGAACGCCATCCGCCGGGATGAGCAGCCCGACAACCTCCACTCGGTCTACGTGGACCAGTGGGACTGGGAGAAGGTCATCGCCCCCCGGGACCGGACGGTGGAATACCTCCAGACCACGGTGCGCACCATTGTGGACTGCCTGTGCAAGACCCAGTCCACCCTGCGCTCCATGTTCCCCCAGCTCACCGCCCTGCCCCTCATCCACTCCGAGGTCTCCTTTGTCACCACTCAGGAGCTGGAGGACAAGTGGCCCGACCTGACCCCCAAGGAGCGTGAGGACGCCTGGGTGAAGGACCACCCCACCACCTTCCTCATGGGCATCGGCGGCGCCCTCAAGTCCGGCAAGCCTCACGACGGCCGCGCCCCCGACTACGACGACTGGTCCCTCAACGGCGACATCCTGCTGTGGAATCCGGTGCTGGAGCGGGCCTTTGAGATCTCCTCCATGGGCATCCGTGTGTCCCCCGAGTCCCTGGATAAGCAGCTCACCATCGCCGGGTGCGACGACCGCCGGAATCTCCCCTTCCACAAAATGCTGCTGGAGGGCAAGCTGCCCCTCACCATCGGCGGCGGCATCGGCCAGTCCCGGCTGTGCATGCTGCTGCTGGGTAAGGCCCACATCGGCGAGGTCCAGGCCAGCGTCTGGGACAGCGAAACTCTCAGCGCCTGCGAAAACGCCGGCGTCATCCTCCTGTGAATTTTTCAATACAGAGAAGATAAGAAGGAGCGTTTCCCATGTTATTCTCTCACTATGACCGGTATCACTACGCCCGCAGCCCCCTGGTGGAGGTCATCTGCCAGCTGCGGTTCCCCGCCATCCTCTCCATCGGCGCCAATGACCCTGTGGACTTCCAGGAGGCCATCCGTCAGGAGTTCCCCCGCTTCAACAAGGTCAAGGAGCGCCCCGCGCCCAAGATGACCATGGTGGACGGCGCCCCCAAGATGGTGCAGCCCGATCCCATCACCAACTACACCTTTGTCTCTGAGGACGGTCTGTGGAAGCTGAATCTGACCCAGAACTTCATCGCCCTGTCCACCCTGCGCTATCAGCGCTGGGAGGACTTCGCCCAGCGGCTGGACCGCCCCCTGGCCCAGTTCATCCAGATCTACAACCCCACCTTCTTTGAGCGGGTGGGCCTGCGGTATGTCAACGCCTTCTCCCGCCGGTTCCTGGGTCTGGAGGGCACCCCCTGGTCCGACCTGATCCAGCCCGCCTTCCTGGGCGTCATGGCCGAGCCCGATGTGGACGAGGCCAAGATCGGCAGCTGCTCCCTGAATGTCAGCATGGCGCTGGAGGACAACTGCCACATGAAGGTCCACGCCGGTCCCGGTCTGCTGGGCGGCGGCAAGAAGGACCCGGAGGTCAAGTTCATTCTGGACAACGATTTCTCCTCCGCCGGAAACATCGCCCCCGATCAGGTTGCCTCCGGTCTGGAGGACCTGCACTACCACGCGGTGCGTCTCTTCCGCGGCGCTCTCACCTCCGAGCTCCACACCGCCATGGGCGCTGAGCCCCTGGTTTAAACCACTTTTACTCCCGTTCTCTCTGCCCGCCGGCGTCATGCCGGCGGGCATTTTTTGTCTTTTCTTCCATATAAAATTTTATTTCATTTTCTCTTGTCAATTCCGACAAAAATAATTCATCTGTCAATTTTCGGTTGACAAAGTCGGTTAGCTTTTGTAAACTCCTATATGTTAGATAGAGCTAACCGCTCATTTTTTCAGGAAGCAGACCGCTTCTTTTCTTTTTGTCCAAAAGTTAGCTATTGCTAATATCAGAGAGGAGACCTTCTGCCATGATGATCAACAAACGGCTCATCGGAATCGTACCCGAGAGCAAACGGTATATTGCGGGAAATGTGGCCTTCCAGTGGCTGGGTATGGCCAGCAACGCGGCCATGATTTTTTCCTTCGCCTGGGTGCTCCAGGGCCTGCTGGACAGCTCCCTGCCCGCCTGGGGCCTGCCAACTGCCGCAGGTGTGGTGGTGCTGGCGGCGGCGGTGCGGTGGATCTGTGCCGTGGGAGCGGGCCGGATGAGCTTCCGGGCCGCCAAGGCGGTGAAGCAGGTGCTCCGCCGCCGGATTTATGAAAAGCTCCTGCGGCTGGGCCCGGCATACAGCCAGAAGTGTTCCACCGCTGAGGCGGTGCAGCTGTCCACCGAGGGCGTGGAGCAGCTGGAGACCTACTTCGGCGGCTATCTGCCCCAGTTCTTTTACAGCATGCTGGCCCCCATTACCCTGTTTCTCCTGCTCTCCCCGGTGAGTCTGAAGGCGGCCGCCGCTCTGCTGGTGTGCGTGCCCCTCATCCCCATTGCCATCGCCGCCGTGCAGACCATCGCCAAGCGGCTGCTGGGCAAGTACTGGGGCCAGTACGCCGCCCTGGGCGACACCTTCCTGGAAAATCTCCAGGGCCTGACCACCCTGAAGATCTACCAGGCCGATCAGGCCCGCCATGAGGAGATGAACCGTGAGGCCGAGTCCTTCCGCCGCATCACCATGAAGGTGCTCACCATGCAGCTCAACTCCATCACCATCATGGACCTGGTGGCCTACGGCGGCGCCGCGCTGGGCATCGCCCTGGCCGTGATTGAGCTGTGGACCCGAAAAGTGGGCTTTGCCGGATGCTTTGCCATTCTGCTGCTCTCCGCCGAGTTTTTCCTGCCCATGCGGCAGCTGGGCTCCTTCTTCCACGTGGCCATGAACGGCATGGCCGCCAGCGACCGGATTTTTGCCCTGCTGGACCTGCCGGAGGAATCCTCCGGCACGGTGGAGAATGCCCCTGAGGGCGGCCTGCGCTGCCGTGGGCTCCGCTTCTCTTACGAGGCCGGCCGTGAGGTGCTCCACGGCCTGGACATGGACTTCCCGCCCAACAGCTGCACCGCCATTGTGGGCGAGAGCGGCTGCGGCAAGAGCACCGTGGCCGCCATCCTGTCCGGCCGTCTGCGTGGGTACGCCGGTGACGTCACCCTGGGCGGTGCGGACCTGAGCACCCTGTCCAATGAGGCCCTCACCCGGGCGGTGACCTACGTGGGCTTCAACAGCTGGATTTTCCGTGGCACCGTCCGGGAGAATCTGCTGATGGCCAGACCGGACGCCAGCGAGAGCGACCTGTGGGCCGCTCTGGAGCGGGCCAACCTGGCCGATTTTCTCCGCAGCGAGGGCGGCCTGGACCTGAACCTGGAGAGCCAGGGTGCCAACCTGTCCGGCGGACAGCGGCAGCGCCTGGCTCTGGCCCGGGCCCTGCTCCATAACAGCCCGGTGTACATCTTTGACGAGGCCACCTCCAACATCGACCCGGACAGCGAGAACGACATTATGGATCAGATTCTGCTTCTGAGCCGGGAAAAGACCGTGGTGCTCATCACCCACCGGCTGGCCAACGTCACCGCCGCCCATCGCATCTATGTCATGGACGGCGGACGGCTGGCGGGCGTGGGCACCCATGCCGCCCTGCTCTCCCAGGGCGGACACTACAAAAAGCTGTGGGAGAGCCAGCAGGCGCTGGAGAATATCGGAACCTATGAAGAGGAGGCGGAAGCGGTATGAATCAGAAGAACACAAACCGAAGCGGTCTGGGCATCATGGCCCGGCTGATTGTACTGGTGGGGCCGCTGCTGCCCTTTATGGTGCTGGCTGTGACGCTGGGCGTGGCCGGATTCCTGTGCGCCACCGCCATCACCGTGCTGGGCGCTTGGTCCATGCTGGACGTGCTGGGGCAGGAGGCCCCCATGTCCTTCATCCTGCTGTTCCACTTCCTGGTGCTGGCGGCGGTGCTGCGGGGCTTCCTGCGGTACGGCGAGCAGGCCTGCAACCACTTCATCGCCTTCAAGCTGCTGGCCCTGGTGCGGGACAAGGTCTTTGCCGCTCTGCGCCGCCTGTGTCCCGCCAAGCTGGAGGGTCGTGACCGTGGCGACCTCATCGCCCTCATCACCTCGGACATTGAGCTGCTGGAGGTCTTTTACGCCCACACCATCTCTCCCGCCGCCATCGCCCTCATCATGTCTGTGATTATGGCGGTATTCATCGGCTCCTTTCACCCCCTGCTGGGCGTGGTGGCCGCCATCGCCTATGTGACCATCGGCCTGGTGCTGCCCTTCCTCATCTCCCGGAGCACTGGGAACGCGGGCAGGCAGTTCCGCACCGGTGCAGGCTCCCTCAGCGGCTTTGTGCTGGACAGCCTGCGGGGTCTGCGTGAAATTCTCCAGTACCGCCGGGGCGCTCAGCGCCTGGAGGAGCTGGAGCAGCGGACCGCCGCCCTCTCGGACACCGAGCAGAAGCTGAAGGACGCCGCCGCCCGGGGTATGGCCCTGACCAACACGGTGATTCTCTTCTTCGACCTGGTCATGCTGCTCTCTGCCGCTCTGCTGTTCCAGGCCGGGCTGGTGGGCTTTGACGGGGTGCTCATCCCCCTGGTGGCCCTCATGAGCTCCTTCGGCCCGGTGGTGGCCCTGGCCAACCTGGGCAGCACCCTCCAAAACACCCTGGCCGCCGGCGGCCGGGTGCTGGACCTGCTGGATGAGGCTCCCCTGGTGGAGGAGGTGGAGGGTAAGGCCCCTGTGTCCTTCTCCGGCGGCAGCTGTGAGCACGTCACCTTCTCCTATGGTGAGGAGACCATCCTCTCCGACCTGAGCCTGGATGTCCGCAAGGGCGAGATCCTTGGCATCATCGGCCCCAGCGGCAGCGGAAAATCCACCCTGCTGCGGCTGCTCATGCGGTTCTGGGACGTGAACCACGGCTCCGTGAAGCTGTCCAATACCGACGTGAAGGACATCAACACCGCTGACCTGCGGCAGATGGAGGCCCTGGTGACCCAGGACACCCACCTGTTCCACGACAGCATCGCCAACAACCTGCGCATCGCCAAGCCGGACGCCACTCAGGCAGAGCTGGAGGACGCCTGCCGCAAGGCATCGGTCCACGACTTCATTCTCTCCCTGCCCAAGGGGTACGACACCCCGGTGGGCGAGCTGGGAGACACCCTGTCCGGCGGCGAGCGGCAGCGGCTGGGTCTGGCCCGTGCCTTTCTCCACGGCGCCCCCCTGCTGCTGCTGGATGAGCCCACCAGCAACCTGGACAGCCTGAATGAGGCGGTTATCCTCAAGGCTCTGAAAGAGGAGCAGGAAAACCGGACCGTGGTGCTGGTGTCCCACCGTGCTTCCACCATGGGCATCGCCCACCGGGTGTGCCGGGTGGCCAACGGGAGGATGAGCTGATGAGCGTTGACGTGGAGGCCAAGCGACAGCGGGAGAAGGCCATGGTAAACGAGATGATCGCCCTCTACTGCCGGAAGAAACACGGTACAAGAGGCGCTCTGTGTCCCGACTGCGCCGCTCTGGCGGCCTACGCCCAGCAGCGGAGCGACCGCTGTCCCTTTATGGCGACCAAGACCTTCTGTTCCAACTGTAAGGTCCACTGCTACAAACCGGAGATGCGTGAAAAAATCCGGGACGTGATGCGCTTTTCCGGCCCCCGGATGCTCTTTGTCCACCCTGTGGCCGCCATCCGGCACGTAATGGAAACCAAACGAGAAAAACGACGACTGGAGGAACTGGGATGAAAAAAGTTCTGTATGTCATTCTGGGCTGTATCGGCCTGGGCCTGGGCGCCCTGGGTGCCGCCCTGCCCCTGCTGCCCGCCTTCCCCTTCCTGATGCTCTCCGCCTTCTGCTTCGCCCGTAGCTCGGAGCGGCTCCACAGCTGGTTTACCTCCACCAAGCTCTACAAGAACAACCTGGAGAGCTTTGTCCGGGGCAAGGGCATGACCTGGCCCACCAAGCTGCGGATTATGGGCGTTGTCACCCTGACCATGGCCTTCGGCTTTGCCATGATGGGCCGGGTGCCGGTGGGCCGGATCATTCTGGCCATCGTGTGGGTGTGCCACATCCTGTACTTTGTCTTCGGCATCCGCACCATCCCCGCCGTCCAGACCACGGAGGAGCCGGAAGAGGACATCTGGCAGGATAAGAACGCGGCGTGACGGGACCTTTTCCGGTCAGACTCCCCTGCATTAGGAATTTCGGTTGAGAATCCTTCCCATTTATCCTACTGTTTTATATGGTTTTCCGATTGACTTCTTTCGTGCCCTTTCTTATACTTTGTTATGAGAAAAAATGGGCGGCCCGGAGGTTCCTGCATGCCGCCCCAGATGAAAAGGAGCGATTGCTATGGGTACCATTCAACTGGCCGAGCACCTCTACTCCGTGGGCGTGCTCAACCCCGGCCTGCGTATTTTCGACATCATCATGCCCGCCCCCTACGGCACCAGCTACAACGCCTATCTGCTCACCGGCGAGAAGAATGTGCTGATTGAGACCGTTCACGCCGACTACTGGGACGAGTACCGCTCCAACATCGAGCAGGTGCTCCCCCTGGAGAAGATCGACTACCTGGTCATGAACCACAACGAGCCCGACCACTCGGGCAGCGTGGCCAAGCTGCTGGAGGCCTGCCCCAACCTGACCATCCTGTGCACTGCCGCCGGCAAGAAGCACCTGGTTGACATCACCAACAACGCCTCCCTGCCCTTCCAGGTGGTGAAGCAGGGCGACAGCGTGGACCTGGGCGGCGGCCGCACCCTGGAGTTCATGCCCTCCGCCATGCTCCACTGGGCTGACTCCATGTTCACCTGGTGCCCCCAGGACAAGGTGCTCTTCACCTGCGACTTCCTGGGCGCCCACTACTGCGAGCCCACCATGCTGGACCGCAACATCCACGACCAGAAGGCCTACCTGGACATGGTGGCCCACTACTACAACTGCATCTTCGGGCCCTTCAAGCCCCACGTGCTGGCCGGTCTGGACAAGATCGAGCCTCTGAACCCCTCCATCATCTGCCCCAGCCACGGCCCCTGCCTCACCGGCCGTATCGCTGAGATCGAGGGTCTCTACCGCCAGTGGAGCACTCCCGCCGCCAAGACCGAGAAGATGGCCGCCGTGCTCTACTGCTCCGCCTACGGCTGCACCGCCGCTCTGGCGGAGGCCGCTGCCGCCGCCCTCCGGGAGTCCGGCCTGCGGGTGGAGATGCGTGACGTGTCCACCACTCCCCTGAGCGAGACCGCCGCCCTGGCCAACGAGTGCGACGTGCTGGCCGTGGGCGCTCCCACCATCAACCGGGACGCCCCCAAGCCCATCTGGGACGTGGTCACCTCCATCGACGCCATCAACTGCGCCAAGAAGCCCGCCTTTGTCTTCGGCTCCTACGGCTGGAGCGGCGAGGGCCCCGAGATGCTGCGCAGCCGTCTGGCTCAGCTGCGGTTCAGCGTGCCCGACGCCGCCTTCCGCTGCACCTTCACCCCCGCCCAGGCCGACTTGGACGCGGTGACTGCCCTGGCCAAGGAGGCCGCTGCCAAACTGGGCTGAGCATCCCTGCATCCTGACAGAACATAAAAACATCCGGAATCATCTGCGGTGATTCCGGATGTTTTCTTTTTCCGAAATAAAAAACGCCGCCGGCAAATGCCGACGGCGTCTGATTGATGTGATTAACCCAGCAGGTTCTTCTCGGTGGAGGGGTCGAAGAGGTGCACCAGCGCCTCGGGGAAGGTGAAGTTGACCTCGGTACCGAAGGGGATACCGGCGCGGTGCTGAGCGGGCAGGTCGGTGGAGGGGATGCGGAGCACGACCTCCTTCTCGCCGGCCACAACGTGCAGGTGGACCTCGCTGCCCATCATCTCGGACACGTCCACGTGAGCGGTGACGGTGCCCTCACCGGCGGAAGGCTTCAGGATGAGGTGCTCGGGACGGCAGCCCAGAATCACGTCCATGGAACCCAGGCCCTTGGCGGCCAGACCCTCCTGGATGTTCTTGGCCAGGTTGACGCGGGTGCCAGCATAGTCCACATAGTAGCCGTTGCCGTCCTTGACCAGCTTGGCGTCGAAGAAGTTCATCTGAGGCGTGCCGATGAAGCCGGCCACGAAGATGTTGGCGGGGTGATCAAAGACCTGCTGAGGCGTGCCGATCTGCTGGATGTAGCCGTCCTTCATGATGACGATACGGTCGCCCAGAGTCATAGCCTCGGTCTGGTCGTGGGTAACATAGATAAAGGTGGTGTCGATGCGCTGACGCAGCTTGATGATCTCGGCGCGCATCTGGTTACGCAGCTTGGCGTCCAGGTTGGACAGAGGCTCGTCCATCAGGAACACCTGAGGCTCACGGACGATGGCGCGGCCGATGGCCACACGCTGACGCTGGCCGCCGGACAGAGCCTTGGGCTTACGCTCCAGGTACTGGGTGATGTCCAGGATCTCAGCGGCCTCACGGACACGGCGGTCGATCTCGTCCTTGGGCATCTTGCGCAGCTTAAGGGCGAAGGCCATATTCTCGTACACGGTCATGTGGGGATAGAGCGCGTAGTTCTGGAAGACCATGGCGATGTCGCGGTCCTTGGGCTCCACGTCGTTGACGCGGCGGTCACCGATGAACAGGTCGCCCTCGGAGATATCCTCCAGGCCGGCGATCATACGCAGGGTAGTGGACTTGCCGCAGCCGGAAGGGCCGACCAGGACGATGAATTCCTTGTCCGCGATCTCCAGGTTAAAGTCGTGGACAGCCACCACGTTCTTGTCGTAGATCTTCTTCACGTTCTTCAGACTCAAAGTTGCCATGTACACGGGCCGTGACTGCAATGCCTCCGCAAATACAGCCTTGCATCCGGGGAGCAAAACCCCGTATGCTTTACAGCAGGTCTCCACACTGCCGCACCGCCGACCCGGCGGATTTTGGTCTCCTCCTTTTTTACGGGGAGACGGGCCTATATTAAATTAGTATGTAATTTAAAGTTGGAGTAGCCCCGCCTCGCCTGATTGAATATCCGGGCCGTAGTCCAGCCCGCTTGAGGATAGTCTAACACAAAAAATCCCGTCAGGCAATCTCGATAAAACGGCCAAATTTTCCAGCCTGTTTTTGGGCAAAACACCATTTCTCTTCTTTTTGTCTCCGCCCCGAAGCCTCCTTCCCTTGACAGCCCACCGGTTCTCTGGTATCCTGACAGTGCGCTATATGACTGACGGAAGTGGGTTGACCACATGGAGTATAGCGGACATGAGCCGACCGTCTGGGCACGCTGCGCTTTCGCGCGGTGTGCCCTTTTTGCATCCCCAAAACAGGAAGAGAGATTTTAAGGAGGCGCGGTTACAGATGAAAACCGATATTGAGATTGCCCAGGCATGCACCATGCTGCCCATTACCCAGGTCGCCGAGGAGCTGGGCGTCAGCCAGGAGGTCCTGGAGCCCTACGGCCGCTACAAGGCCAAGCTGGACCCGGCGGCCCTCAGCGCCCTGCCCCGGAAGGGACGGCTGATTCTGGTCACCGCCATCAATCCCACCCCCGCCGGCGAGGGCAAGACCACCACCAGCGTGGGTCTGGCCGACGCGCTCCACCGGCTGGGCAAGAAGGCCGTGCTGGCCCTGCGTGAGCCCTCTCTGGGTCCCGTGTTCGGCATCAAGGGCGGCGCCGCCGGCGGCGGATACGCCCAGGTGGTGCCCATGGAGGACATCAACCTCCACTTCACCGGCGATTTCCACGCCATCGGCGCGGCCAACAACCTCCTCGCCGCTATGCTGGACAACCACATCCAGCAGGGCAACGCCCTGGACATCGACGTGCGCAAGATCACCTGGAAGCGCTGCGTGGACATGAACGACCGCCAGCTGCGCAATATCGTGTGCGGCCTGGGCGGCAAGGTCAACGGCGTGCCCCGTGAGGACGGCTTCGACATCACCGTGGCCAGCGAGGTCATGGCGGTGCTCTGCCTGGCCACCGGCCTGAAGGACCTGAAGGAGCGGCTGGGCCGTATGGTGGTGGCTTACACTCGGGACGACAAGCCCGTCACCGCCCGTGACCTGAAGGCGGACGGCGCTATGACCGCTCTGCTGAAGGACGCCATCAAGCCCAACCTGGTCCAGACCCTGGAGCACACCCCCGCCCTCATCCACGGCGGTCCCTTCGCCAACATCGCCCACGGCTGCAACTCCATCACCGCCACCGACGCCGCCCTGCGTCTGGGTGATTACGCCGTCACCGAGGCAGGCTTCGGCGCCGACCTGGGCGCTGAGAAGTTCCTGGATATCAAGTGCCGCTACGGCGGCCTGACCCCCTCCGCCGTGGTGGTGGTGGCCACCGTCCGTGCCCTCAAGCACCACGGCGGCGCAGCCAAGAGCGAGCTGGGCACCGAGAATCTGACCGCCCTGGAGAAGGGTCTCCCCAACCTGCTCCAGCATGTGGAGAACATCACCCAGGTGTACGGCCTGCCCTGTGTGGTGGCCATCAACCGTTTCCCCACCGACACCGAGGCCGAGCTGGCTCTGGTGGAGGAGAAGTGCCGTGCTCTGGGCGTCAATGTGGCCCTCAGCGAGGTGTGGGCCAAGGGCGGCGAAGGCGGCGAGGCCCTGGCCAGGGAGGTCATGCGCCTGTGTGAGACCCCCGGCGACTTCCGCTTCTGCTACGACGCGGACAGCTCCATTGAGGAGAAGCTGGACGCCATCGCCCGGAAGATCTATCACGCCGACGGCGTGGACCTGACTCCCAACGCCCGCAAGCAGCTCAAGCAGCTCACCGACCTGGGCTATGACAAGCTGCCCATCTGCATGGCTAAGACCCAGTATTCCTTCTCCGACGACGCCGCTCTGCTGGGCGCCCCCCGTGGCTTCCGCATCACCGTGCGCAACCTGAAGGTGGCCGCCGGCGCTGGCTTCCTGGTGGCCCTCACCGGAGACATCATGACCATGCCCGGTCTGCCCAAGGTTCCCGCCGCCGAGAACATCGACGTGGACGAGAACGGCAAGTTCACCGGCCTGTTCTAAGCTATAATATAAAAGAGTCGTCCGCCACAATGGCGGACGACTCTTTTTACGTTCAATCTCAGCCCTGCTTGGCCCGGTCGGCCTGAATCAGGCGCTTGATGGCCTCCACGCCCACCCGGACGGCGGATGACACGTCGTGGCTCTCGTCCTGGGGCAGTCCGGCGGCGTCCCGTTCCTGGTTCCAGATGACGTGGAAGGCGGAGCCGCAGCGCACGCCCAGAGCGGAGGCGCAGCAGAACAGGGCAGCCGACTCCATCTCAGAGGCCAGAACGCCCAGACGCTTCCAGGCTTCCCACTTGGCCTGGAGCTCATAGGCGACAGGCATGCGGGCGGGGTCATGCTGGCCGTAGAAGGAGTCCTTGCACTGGACCACGCCGGCGTGCCACACATAGCCCATATCCTTGGCGGAGTCCACCAGGGCGGTGAGCACCTCATAGTCGGACACGGCGGGGAACTCGATGGGAGCATACTCCCGGCTGGCGCCCTCGTGGCGGATGGCGCCGGTGGCGATGACCACGTCGCCGGACTTCACGTCCAGCTTGATGCCGCCGCAGGTGCCCACACGCACAAAGGTATCGGCGCCGATTTTGGTCAGCTCCTCCATGGCGATGACAGCGGAGGGGCCGCCGATGCCGGTGGAGCAGACGGACACCTTCTCACCCAGCAGGGTGCCGGTATAGGTGGTGTACTCCCGGTTGGACTGAACCTTGACCGGGTTGTCGAAGTGGGAGGCAATGATCTCGCAGCGGCCGGGATCGCCGGGCAGCAGGACATACCGGCCCACGTCTCCCGCCTTGCACTTGATGTGGAACTGCAGCTCATGTTCGTGCATATCGCTCACCTCATAACATTATTTCTGTCTTTTTTTATTCATTATAGCGGCTCATACTCCCCTTCTGCAACCCCAGTTGTCCATTTTCCTTTGCCGTCCTTATCCCTGTTTTTCAGAGGCGGTAGGTAAAATCCCCCTTTTTTATGTAAAATGTCCGCTCACCCTTTACGGCTGGCCTGAATTGCGCTAATATGTTGTTAGTTTCCTGCTGTTAAAGCGGTGTACTTCTCTGTGTCATGTCACATAAAACATGTCTAAAGTGAAATAGGAGAGAGTGTGCGTGAAGATTATCATTGTAGGCGACGGTAAGGTTGGCTTTACACTGGCGGAGCACCTGTCCCGTGAGGACCACGACGTCACCATCATCGACACCCGGGACGAGGCCCTTCAGCGGGCCTCCGACACGCTGGACGTCATGTGCGTCAAGGGCAACGGCGCGTCCCTCGCCACCCTGCGGGAGGCAGGCGCCGAAAACGCCGACATCCTCATTGCGGCCACCAACCTGGACGAGATCAACATGATCTGCTGCCTCACCGCCAAGCGGCTGGGCACCAAGTATACCATCGCCCGGGTGCGCAACGTGGAGTACGCCGTGGAGCTGGCCACCCTGAAAAAGGTGATCGGCATCGATATGATCATCAACCCGGAGAACGCCACCGCCGTGGAAATTGCCCGGCTGCTCCGGTTCCCCTCCGCCGCCAACCTGGAGACCTTCTACCGCGGCCGGGTGGAGCTTATCGGCTTCCGGGTGCAGGCGGACGACTTCATCTGCGGCCATCCCCTGTCCGATCTGAGCCGTCAGGTCAAGGACCTGCCCATCCTGTTCTGCGCGGCGGAGCGGGGCGACAAGAGCATCATCCCCGACGGCTCTTACGTGCCCACTGCCGGAGACAAGCTCTACCTCATCGGCCAGCCCGCCGGTATGACCCAGTTCTTCAAGCTGCTGGGCCGCTACGCCCCCAAGATTAAGGATGTGTTCATTGTGGGCGGCGGACGTATCTCCCACTACCTCACCGCCCTGCTGGAGAGCATGGGGCTGCGGGTGAAGCTGGTGGAGCGGAACATGGAGCGCTGCCGTGAGCTGAGCGAGCTGCTCCCCCACACCATGGTCATCTGCGGCGACGGCACCGACCAGGAGCTGCTGGAGTCGGAGAATGTGTCCGCTGCCGACGCCTTCGTGGCCCTCACCGACCGGGATGAGGACAACCTGATTATCTCCCTGTACGCCATGCAGCTGGGCATCTCCAAGGTGGTGGCCAAGTCCAACCGTCAGAACTACGCAGGCATCGCCAGGGCTGTGGGCCTGGACAGCGTCATCTCCCCCAAGCTCATCACCGCCAACCAGATCCTCCAGGTAGTGCGCGGCATGGAGAACTCCAAGGGCAGCGTGATGACCGCCCTGTACCGCATCGCCGAGGGCAAGGTGGAGGCCATGGAATTCGTGGTCAACGAGACCACCCGCCACCTGAAGACCCCGCTGAAGGATCTGCGGCTGAAAAAGGGCATCCTTATCGCGGTCATTGTCCACCAGGGCCGGGTCATCATCCCTCAGGGCTCCACCTGCATGGAGCAGGGCGACACCGTCATCATCGTATCCGGCGACGAGGGCATCCTGGACGTCAACGACATTTTTGACGATTCCCTGCTGGATGCGGGCGTCATAGGAGGAACGGGGCTGTGAATTTCAAGCTGGTCTTCCGCATCACCGGCCGCACCCTTCTGGTGGAGGCCGTCTGCATGCTGCTGCCCCTTCTGGTCGCCCTTCTCTACCATGAGTCCCCCATGCCCTTTGTGATGACCATTGCCATTCTGCTGGTGGTGGGCGGCATTCTGTCCGCTCTGCCCGCCTCCAACCACTTCTTTGCCCGTGAGGGCTTCTTCGCCGTGGGCCTTATCTGGCTGCTTATCTCCGCCTTCGGCGCGCTGCCCTTCTGGTTTTCCGGGTATTTCCCCACCTATGTGGACTGCCTGTTTGAAGCTGCCTCCGGCTTCACCACCACCGGCGCGTCCATCCTCCCGGTGGTGGAAAACCTGCCCAAGGGAATCCTGTTCTGGCGCTCCTTCACCCACTGGCTGGGCGGTATGGGCGTGCTCATCCTCACCATCGCCCTGATGCCCTCGCTGGGCAGCCGCACCCTCCACCTGATGAAGGCGGAGAGCCCCGGCCCGGTGGTCAGCAAGCTGGTGCCCAAGACCAGCCAGTCCTCCAAGATCCTCTACGGCATCTACTGCGGCCTGACCGCCATCCAGATCATCTGCCTCAAGCTCACCGGCATGGAGCTGTATGACTGCATTGTCAACTCCTTCGCCACTGCCGGTACCGGCGGCTTTGCCGTGCGCAACATCTCCATCGGCGCCTATGGAAATCCCGCAGCGGAAATCGTCATCACCGTCTTTATGCTGCTTTTCTCCGTCAACTTTGCCCTCTATTTCCTCATCCTGTGCGGAAAAATCCGGCAGGCCTTCCGCAGCGACGAGTTCCGCTTCTTCCTGTGCGTGGTGGGCGCCAGCATCCTGCTGATCACCTGCAACCTGTGGTTTACGGGAGGCTACTTCACCAATCTGTGGGACACCATCCGCGCCGCAGCCTTCCAGGTGGCCACCATCATCTCCACCACCGGCTTCTCCAGTGTGGACTTTGACCTGTGGCCGGAGTTCTCCCGGTTCCTGCTGGTCATCCTCATGTTCATCGGCGCCTGCGCCGGCTCCACCGGCGGTGCCCTCAAGTGCTCCCGGGTGCTGGTGCTTTTCAAGTGCATCCGCCGGGAGATCAATCAGGTCATTCACCCCCGCTCCGTCAATGTGGTCAAGCTGGACGGCAAGGTGCTGCCCGAGGATACCCTGCGCTCCATTCTCATCTTCTTTGCCGCATATATCTTTATTGTTCTGACCGCCGGTCTGGTGCTGGCCCTGGACAATTTCTCCTTCGGCACCACCCTGACCGCTGTGGTGGCCTGCATCGGCAACATCGGTCCCGGTCTGGAGATGGTGGGCCCCATGGGGAATTACTCCGCCTTTTCCCTGCTGTCCAAGCTGGTGCTCACCCTGTGCATGATTGTGGGCCGGCTGGAGCTGCTTCCCATCCTGGTTCTCTTCAGCAAGCGGGCCTGGAGCCGTTCCTGAGCCCTGCCGCTCTCTTCCACGGAGGAATCAACCGACATGAAAACCACCAAGGAGCTTATCCGGAATACTGCCCGTGACCTCTTCAATGAGCGGGGATACCGGGCGGTCTCCATGCGCAATATTGCCGATGCGCTGGGCATCAGCGTGGGCAACCTGACCTATCACTACCCCCACAAGGAGCTGCTGATGGAGGCCATTATGGACGCCGAGCTGGGCACCATGCCCGCCGCGCCCGACCCCGGTCTGTCCGGGCTCAACCGCCTGCTGGAGCGGATGCTGGAGTCCTTTTTTGAGACCCCCTTCTACTTCAACGACCCGGCGCTGTACAGTTCTGTCCCCCGTCTTCAGGACCGCCACGCCGCCAGCGTGGAGGCGCTGCTGGCCGTCCTGCGGGACACCATCGCCGACTGCACCGAGCTGGGGCTGTTTGTCCCGGCGCTGAGCGGCAGCCGTCTGGAGCAGGTGACCCGCCTGCTCATGCTCAGCCACACCGGCTGGGCCCAGCACAACGCCACCTGGCCCGACTCCTATTTTATCTCCGTTGGGGAGATGATGGAGACCCAGTGGGCGGTGCTCATGCCCTACCTGACCCCTGCCGGTCAGGCGGCCTATGCCGCTCTGACACAGCGGACGGAGGTCTGAACCATTAAAAAATAAAGGAGAGGTCCGCAGCACTGCGGGCCTCTCCTTTTATTATGTTCTGCTTCAGTTCTCTTCCACGTATTCGCCGTTCTGGATGCGCTCATAGAGGGTCTTGAGCATGTCCAGATAGGTGGGCGTCTCGGCCAGGGTGGCGCCGGAGACGGCGTCGGGGGTCTGCCAGTAGCCCTCGTCGTTCTGGGTCATGCCGCCGTCGGCGTAGTAGTCGTAGTCAAAGCCGTTCTCCAGCACAAAGTCCTTGATGGCCTGCATGTTGCCGGGGAAGGTGATGGGGCTGGGCCAGAAGTCCGTGCCGTGGCCGTTGGTCTCCTTGGCCTCAATCTGGTAGGTCATGGCCACGTTCTCGTCGTCGGCGCTGGTGACGCTCTGGGCGCTCTTGAGGATGTAGGCGGGCTGGGCAGAGGCGTCCACATACCACTTGCCGCCCGCTTCGGTGGCCACATAGTCGTTCATCTTCACGGTCTGGCCGTCAATGTCGGCGGAGTAGACCACGGCCACCTCACAGGCAGGGTCGCTGCCCAGCTCGCCGGTCCACACCACATCGCCGATCTGGATGTACTTTGCAAAGTTGCACTCGGTCTCACCGGCGGTGAAGGTGATGACGCCGTCCTCACCCAGAGCGGAGATCACCGCCTCGTCGGTCATGTTGCCCCAGCCGCCGGCGGCGCCGTTGTCATCCCAGGGCAGCATGGGCTCAAAGAACTGCACGGCATAGGCCTGGTTGTTGTCCAGATCCCAGTAGAGGGTGGCCTTGATGACGCAGTCCTGAGCGGAGGTCACGTCCTTGGTGTAGATCCCGTAGGTGGTGGCGCTGACAATCTTGCGGTCGCTGGGGATCTCCACAGGCTCAGCGCCGGTGGGATAGGAGGCCGTCTCCCCGCACTCGTCGCCGCCGTCGGCCTCAAAGGGGTTGGCCTCCGGATCCAGGGCGTTGAGCACGGCGGCACGGCAGCCGTCGCTGGTGTAGGTGGCACCGGACACGCCGTCAATCTCAGCACCGTTGGCGGCCACCACCTGCTCCGCCAGCTCCTCCAGAGCGGCGCCGCCGATCTCGGCGGTCTCGTCGGGGGCGTCAAAGCTGACGGCAGTGATGACGCCGTCCTCCACCGTCAGGGTGGCAGTGATGACACCGCCGAAGCCCTGGCCCTGACCGGTCAGGGTCTCGCTCTGGGTGGCAGAAGGGCTGACGGAGGGCTGGGCGCTCTCTTCCGTCTCAGGCTCGCTGCAGGCCGCTGTGCTCACCAGCAGCGCGGCGGCGGCGCAGGCAGAAATCCATTTCTTGTTCATGGCAGAATGCTCCTTTCATTTTAGTACTATCGTACTAATTTGGAGAAATCATATCACGCACTTCTTCGCTGTGCAAGTACTGTTTTTTGCTGCTATATTTTACAAACTGCCAATTCAGAAAGCTTTTCCGCACAAAAAGTCCCCTTTTCTTTTTTTCATGGCCGCTTTTTGTCAAATTTTTATCGAACTCGTCAGTTCCAACAGTTTTTGCCCATTTCCCCTTAAAATTTTTTCTTTCGCATGGCGGCAAATTCGCTTTTTCCACTTTTTAAGCGTTTTTGGTCTACATAAGTTTTGTTTCGTCAGATTCGTCATAAATTTTATTTGCTAAACTTATAATTTTATTGATTTTATCGAAAGCATTTTTACGCCCCTTACTTTTTGTAAATAACGCCTTGCAAAATGGAGTGTTTATGGTAAGATTAAGGTGTCATCAGAAAACGGAAGGTCAGACCAAAGGACGTTGAAACTCTCTTAAGTAAAACATTATTTTTCTTTGGCCTTCCCAATATGTAAAGGAGTGGGAAATTTGGACGTACAGAATCTCTTCTGGCTGGGCCTGCTGGGCGCCGCCATCGCGTTGCTCTTTGCAGTCTTCCAGGCTCGAAAGGTGCTTCGCTTCTCCGAAGGCACCGATCTGATGAAGAAGATCGCCGCCTCCATCCGCAAGGGCGCCAACGCCTACCTGAAGCGGCAGTACACCACCGTGGCCAAGATCTTCGCCGTGGTATTTGTCATCTTGCTGGTCCTGGCTGCGACCCATCTGCTGGACAACTGGTTCATCCCCTTTGCCTTCCTCACCGGCGGTATCTACTCCGCCCTGGCCGGCTTCATCGGCATGAAGATCGCCACCAGCTCCAACGCCCGCACCGCCAACGCCGCCCACGAGAGCCTGAACCGGGGCCTGAACGTGGCCTTCTCCTCCGGCGCGGTTATGGGCTTTACCGTGGTGGGCCTGGGCCTGTTTGATATCTCCGTCTGGTTCCACATTCTCAAGTACATCGCCCACTTCGAGGCCGCTCAGATCGCCTCCACCATGGTTATGTTCGGCATGGGCGCCTCCTTCATGGCCCTGTTTGCCCGTGTGGGCGGCGGTATCTTCACCAAGGCCGCCGACGTGGGCGCCGACCTGGTGGGCAAGGTTGAGGCCGGCATCCCCGAGGATGACCCCCGCAACCCCGCCACCATCGCCGACAACGTGGGCGACAACGTGGGCGACGTGGCCGGCATGGGCGCCGACCTGTACGAGTCCTATGTTGGCTCCATCCTGGCCACCTTTGCCCTGGGCGCCGCCGCCTACGCCGGCAGCGACCTGACCTGGAACGCCATGCTGCTGCCTCTGCTGGTGGCCGTGGTCGGCGTGGTGTGCTCGGTCATCGGCTCCTTCCTCATCCGCACCAAGGAGAACGCCGACCAGCGCTCCCTGCTGGCCACCCTCCGCAAGGGCACCTACACCGCCGCCATCCTGGCCGCCGTTGTGGCCGCCCCCCTCACCTACTGGCTCATGGGCTCCTGGGGCCCCTACATCGCCATCCTGGCCGGTCTGGTAGGCGGCTGCGCCATCGGCTACTTCACCGAGTACTACACCTCTGACACCTACAAGCCCACCCAGAACCTGGCCAACTCCACCGAGACCGGCGCCGCCACCACCATCATCGGCGGCATCTCCCTGGGCATGGTGTCCACCGCCGCCCCCATCATCATCATCTCCATCGCCGTTATCGTGGCCTTCCTGGCCTCCGGCGGCACCCTGTCCACCAACAGCCCTGACTACGCTGCCCTCTTCTCCAAGGGCCTGTACGGCATCGGCATCGCTGCTGTGGGCATGCTGTCCACCCTGGGCATCACCCTGGCCACCGACGCCTACGGCCCCGTGGCCGACAACGCCGGCGGCATCGCTGAGATGAGCGGTCTGGGCGCTGAGGTCCGCACCCGCACCGACGCTCTGGACTCCCTGGGCAACACCACCGCCGCCACCGGCAAGGGCTTCGCCATCGGCTCCGCCGCCCTCACCGCTCTGGCCCTGCTGGTCAGCTATGTGGACGTGGTCAACGCCAAGCTGTCCACCCTGGGCAACGGCCGTATACTGGACCTGTCCCTCACCAATCCCGCCGTGCTGGTGGGCATCTTCGTCGGCGCCATGCTGACCTTCGTCTTCGCCGCCCTCACCATGAGCGGCGTGCAGCGTGCCGCCCAGTCCATCGTGGTGGAGGTCCGCCGCCAGTTCAAGGAGATCGCCGGCATCATGGAAGGCAAGGCCGACCCCGACTACGCCTCCTGCGTGGACCTGTGCACCCGCGGCGCTCTGCATGAGATGGTCGCCCCCTCCCTGCTGGCCATCGTGGTGCCCGTTGTCACCGGCCTGATTCTGGGCGCCGAGGCTGTTGTGGGCCTGCTGGGCGGCGTCACCGTCACCGGCTTCGTGGTGGCCGTGTTCATGTCCAACGCCGGCGGCGCCTGGGACAACGCCAAGAAGTACATCGAGGGCGGCACCCACGGCGGCAAGGGCTCCGACTGCCACAAGGCCGCCGTCATCGGCGACACCGTGGGCGACCCCTTCAAGGACACCTCCGGCCCCTCCCTCAATATCCTCATCAAGCTCTGCTCCACCGTGTCCATCGTGTTCTCCGGCCTCATCGTCAAGTTCTCCATCTTCGGATAAATGCTTTCGCCGTGCGCCCTCTCCGGACAGGAAGGGCGCACGGCGTCTCTACTTCGCGTTTTAAACAAGTTAAGTCCCCTGTTTTTGTATATTAAGTTGAAAAACTCCCGGAGAGATTGACATTTTTCAGGCTCTATGCTACGCTTTGGCCAAGCTAAGTTCCATATAGGTGTGTTACTGGTGACAGGCACTAACCTTATACTATTGCATGCATGTTAACGTGATATGTAATAGTTGTCGGTTAGTGCTTTTTTCGTGTAGAGCGGCCGGCAGGAACCGAATCACAAGCCAAAATGTGATTAGGAGGTAACACACAATGAGGGAAAAGTTCTTCGGCGTACTGCAGCGGGTGGGCAGGTCCTTTATGCTCCCCATCGCCATCCTGCCGGTGGCAGGACTGCTGCTGGGCCTGGGCAGCTCGTTCACCAACGAGACCACCCTGGCCACCTACAATCTGCTGGGCGTTATGGGCCCCGGCACCGTCCCCTACTTCATCTTCTCCGTTCTGAGCAAGTGCGGCGGCGTTATCTTTGATAACCTGCCCCTCATCTTCGCCATCGGCGTGGCCATCGGTATGGCCCGTCAGGAGAAAGAGGTTGCCGCTCTGGCCGCCGCAGTCTCCTTCCTGGTGATGCACTCGGCCATATCCGCCATGATCACCCTGACCGGCGGCGTGGAAAACCTGCTGGAGGGCTCCACCACCTCGGTGCTGGGCATTACCTCCCTGCAGATGGGCGCCTTCGGCGGCATCATCGTGGGCCTGGGCGTGGCCGCGCTCCACAACCGGTTCTATAAGGTTCAGCTGCCCCAGGTGCTCTCCTTCTTCGGCGGCACCCGGTTCGTGCCCATCATCAGCACCCTGGTCTTCGCCCTGGTGGGCATCCTCATGTTCTTTGTCTGGCAGCCCATTCAGGAGGGCATCAACGCCCTGGGCGTGCTGGTTTACAGCTCCGGCTACTTCGGCACCTTCCTGTTCGGCATGATCAAGCGGCTGCTCATCCCCTTCGGCCTGCACCACGTGTTCTACCTGCCCTTCTGGCAGACCGCCGTGGGCGGCACCATGGAGGTGGCGGGCACCGTGGTGGCCGGCGCCCAGAACATCTTCTTCGCCCAGCTGGCCGACCCCACTGTCACCCACTTCTCCACCGCTGGCACCTGGTGTTTCACCGGTGAGTTCGTCCTCTACATCTTCGGTTTCCCCGGAGCCGCTCTGGCCATGTACCGCTGCGCCAAGCCGGAGCGGAAAAAGCAGGTGGGCGGTCTGCTCCTCTCCGCCGCTCTCACCTCCATCCTCACCGGCATCACCGAGCCTCTGGAGTTCTCCTTCCTGTTCGTGGCTCCCGTGCTGTTCGTCATCAGCTCTGTCTTCGCCGGTCTGGCCTATATGCTGTGCCACATCCTCAACATCACCGTGGGCCTCACCTTCTCCGGCGGCTTCATCGACCTGGCCCTCTTCGGCATCCTGCAGGGCAACGAAAAGACCAGCTGGCTGCTGATCATCCCCCTGGGCATCGTCTTCTTCCTGGTCTACTACTTCCTCTTCTCCTTCCTCATCAAGAAGTTCAACTTCAAGACCCCCGGCCGTGAGGAGGGCGACCAGGAGACCAAGCTGTATACCAAGGCTGACTACAACGCCCGAAAGGCCGGCGAGACCGCTGACAGCGGCGACCAGGTGTCCGCCTCCATCGCCCAGGGCCTGGGCGGCGCGTCCAACATCAAGGACGTGGACTGCTGCGCCACCCGTCTGCGCTGCACCGTCATCGACAGCAGCAAGGTGGATCAGGCCATCCTGAAGTCCACCGGCACCCACGGCGTGATCCAGAAGGGTCAGGGCGTGCAGGTGGTGTACGGTCCCCAGGTGAATATCATCAAGGCCAACCTGGAAGACTACCTGCGCAGCGGCGCAGCCCAGCAGGCCGCTCCCGCCGTGGGGGCCGCTCCCGCTGAAGCCTCCGCCCCGGAGGCCCACACCCACGGTGCGCTGGTCAAGACCATCGTCATCGGCAGCCCCTTCCATGGTGAGTCCGCCCCCGTCACCGCCTCTCCCGACCCGGCCTTTGCCGAGAAGATGATGGGCGACGGCGCCACCGTCATCCCCTGTGAGGGCGTGGTCACCGCCCCCTGCGACGCCACCATCAGCTTTGTCTTTGACACCAACCATGCCATCGGCCTGGAGCTGGAGGACGGCGTGGAAATGCTCATCCACGTGGGCATCAATACCGTGGCCCTCAAGGGCGAGGGCTTCCACGCCCTGGTTCAGGAGGGCGATCAGGTGAAGAAGGGCGACCGCCTGCTGGAGTTCGACCTGGACTTCATCCGGGAGAACGCCACCTCCGTGTCCTCCCCGGTGCTCTTCACCTCCATGGAGGACAACCAGGAGCTGCGGCTTCTGAAGGCCGGACATGTAAAGCCCGGCGAGGACCTGCTGGCCCTGGATATCTACGAGTCCTGACAAACAAGCGCGTTATCTGTATAGGAGCGTGAGCGTGTGTACCGGATCACAAAAATTCTCAACCATAATACGGTTCTGGCCCTCAATCAGGAGGACAACCTGGAAAACCTGGTGATGGGCAAGGGCGTGGGCTTCGGCCGCAAGCCGGGTGAGCGGGTGGACTTCGCGCCCGACGCCACGGTGTATCAGCTCTCCCAAAAGTGCGACCGGGGCAACCCAAGGGATCTGGTCAAGCGCATCGATCCGCTCTATCTGAATATCGCAAACGCTATCATTCTGGACGCCAAAAATACCTTCGGCCAGGTGGATACCAGCATCCTCATCCCCATGGCCGACCACATCGCCTTTGCCGCCCAGCGCATCCAGAAAAACGCCCCCATCGGCAACCCGCTGACGCAGGACATCAAGGCCCTCTTTCCCGACGAGTTTCAGGTTGCCCGCCGGGGCGGAGACCTGATTGCCGAACAGACCGGCCTCCGGTTCAGCGACGACGAGCTGGGCTACATCGCCCTGCATATCCATTCCGCTCTGGAATCCATGCAGGTCTCCCAGGCCATGCAGACGGCGGCCATCATCCGCACCTGTGTGGACCTGGTCCAGCAGGCCGCCGGTGTAACGCTGGATGTAAATTCTCTCTCCTACAACCATCTGATGAGCCACATCAAATATATGGCCGCCCGGCTGCTGAAGGGCGAGCGGCTGAGCATGGACGTCAATCACATCATGCGGGTATCCTGTCCCCGGGCCTTCGAGATCTCGGAAGAGATCTGCCATCAGCTGGAGCGCACCCTGGGCCGCCCGGTGGATGAGGTGGAGATCGGCTATCTGGCCATGCACGTTCAGCGCGTTTTTGACACGGAGGGTCGGACCAGTCCACCACTCCGAAGCAATAAAATCTAATTATAAAAGGAGTCTTGCTGTTATGAAGAGCTTTACCTATGTGATTCAGGATCCCCTGGGCATCCACGCCCGTCCCGCCGGCCTGCTGGTCAAGGCCGCCAAGGAGTTTGCCGACACCGAAATCACCCTCACCAAGGGCGACAAGACCGTGAAGGGCACCCAGCTGATGAAGCTGATGGGCCTGGGCGTCAAGACCGGCGACTCCGTCACCGTGACCGCCGAGGGCGCCTCTGAGGATGCCGCCATTGCCGCCATGGAGCAGTTCTTCAAGAGCAATCTGTAAGCACAGCGTTCCGCCCGCCGTCCCCCCGGGGCGGCGGGTGTTTTTTCCGGAAAGGGGTTTTTATATATGAAGATTTTACAGGGTCAGGGCGTGTCCAAGGGCATTGAGAAGGGCACCATTTACTTCTATCACCGGGTCAGTGCTGTGGTGGAGCAGCAGATGGCCCAGGACCCGGCTGCGGAGCATGCGCGGCTGGAGGCCGCCAGAGCCCAGGCCATGGAGCAGCTGGAGGCCATGGCGGAGAAGGCCAGAGCCCAGGCCGGCGACGATGCCGCCATTCTGTTTGAGACCCACGCCATGTTCCTGGAGGACGAGGACTTCACCGGCGCCATGGACGAGCAGCTGGACGAGGGATACACAGCCGAGTACGCCGCCCAGCAGGCCGGTGAGCAGTTTGCCGCCATGCTGGCCGCCATGGACGACCCCTACATGCAGGCACGTGCCGCCGACGTGCGGGACGTGACCGGGCGGCTGCTGAACATCCTCACCGGCGTGGCCGAGGGCGGCATCAACTCGGAGGTTCCGGTCATTCTGGCCGCCGACGACCTGGCTCCCTCCGAGACCATCCAACTGGACAAGAGCAAGATTCTGGCCATCGCCACCCAGGGCGGCTCCGGCAACAGCCACACCGCCATTCTGGCCCGTACCATGGGCATTCCTGCCGTGTGTGGCCTGGGTGACGCCCTGAGTGAGGACCTGGACGGCCAGGAGGCCTATATCGTGGGCGAGACCGGCCAGCTGGTCTTTGACCCGGACCAGGAGACGCTGGCCGGCCTGGAGGCCCGTCAGCAGAAGCAGGCCGAGCTGCGTGAGCTGATGCGCAGCATGGTGGGCCAGAAGGACGTGACTCTGGACGGCCGGGAGATGATGGTCTACTGCAATATCGGCTCCCCCGAGGATGTGCCCGCAGTGCTGGCCAACGACGGCCAGGGCGTGGGCCTGTTCCGCTCTGAGTTCCTCTACCTGGCCACCGAGGACTATCCCACCGAGGAGGCCCAGTTCCGGGCCTACAAGCAGGTGGCCGAGGCCATGAAGGGCAAACGGGTGGTCATCCGTACCCTGGACATCGGCGCCGACAAGCAGGTGGACTACTTCCACCTCAACAAGGAGGAGAACCCGGCCATGGGCCTGCGGGCCATCCGTATCTGCCTCAACCGGCCCGAGGTGTTCCGTACCCAGCTGCGCGCCCTCTACCGGGCCAGCGCCTACGGCAAGGTGGCCATCATGTTCCCCATGATCACCAGCGTGTGGGAGGTCCAGGAGTGCCGCCAGGCCTGCCAGAAGGTGATGGACGAGCTGAAGGCCGAGGGTATCCCCTTCAACCCGGACACCGAGCTGGGCATCATGATCGAGACCCCGGCGGCGGTGTTCATGGCCGAGGAGCTGGCCGGGCTGGTGGACTTCTTCTCCGTGGGCACCAACGACCTGACCCAGTATACCCTGGCCTGCGACCGCCAGTGCAACGACCTGGGCAGATTCTTTGACCCCCACCACCCCGCTGTGCTGCGTGCCCTGAAGGCGGCCACCGACGCCGCCCACAAGGCGGGCATCTGGATCGGCATCTGCGGCGAGCTGGGCGCCGACCTGGAGCTGCTGCCCACCTTCCTGGCCATGGGCATTGACGAGCTGAGCGTGAGCCCCTCCGCTGTGCTGCCCCTCCGGGCCGCCATCCGGAAGAGCTCCGTCAAGGACTGCAATCTGGACCTGCTCAAGGGCTGAGTGTTCTGAATACATCAAAAATCCCCGCCGGCGTACTGCCGGCGGGGATTTCTTGATTTCACTGAGTATTTCTACTTATCAGAATTACTGTTTGTACTTGTCAGGGTTCTTCTTCTGGTCCTTGCCGCGGACCACAATCCAGGCCACCCCGGCCACAATCAGCACACCCACAACCACGTCCAGGGCCACCATCCAGGTCATCCACAGGGGCATGATGTCCACAATGGTGGAGCCGGAGGACAGGCCGTTCATGGCGGCGCTGTGGCTGACGGTGTAGCAGATGTCATGGGCGGCGTTGCGCAGGTAGGTCATGATCTGGGGGTCGTTCTGGTAGCCGTCGATGTTGTAGAGGTCCTCGCTGGTGTTCATCCACATGTCGGTACCGGCCTGGAGACCGGCCTTGATGTCCATGTAGTCGGGCAGACCGGCCATGTCGGTGATGACCAGGCCGTTGAAGCCCCACTCCTCCCGCAGCAGGTCGGTGAGCAGCTCATGGCTGGCGCCGCACCACTTGGTACCCACCCGGTTGAAGGCGTTCATCATGGCGTAGGTGTGGCCCTCCTTCACCGCGGCCTCGAAGGGAACCAGGTAGAGCTCACGGGCGGCCCGCTCGTTGAAGAAGGTGGCGATGCCGTCCTTGGAGCCCTTGATGCCGTTGCTCTCGTCGATGACGCCCTCGGTGTCGTTGAAGGCGAAGTGCTTGACGTAGCAGAACAGACCCTTGCTCTGGGCGCCCAGCACGGTGTTGGCGCCCATCTGGCCGCTGATGAAGCCGTCCTCGGAGTAGTACTCGAAGTTACGGCCGCTGTAAGCGTTGCGGTGGATATTCATGGCGGGGGCATACCAGCCCTGGATGTTGGCATACATGGCGTCGTTGCCCACGGACACGCCCATGTCATAGGCCAGCTGGGTGTTCCAGGTGGAGGCGATGACCACCTCGGTGGGGTAGGCCATGCCCTGGGTGCCGCCTACCAGGGTGGCGGAGATGCCGGCAGGGCCGTCCTTCTCCACGGTGGCGGGCTTGAGGATGTAGTCCAGACTGGGGGTGCCGTAGCCGCCCATACGGACCATGTAGATGAGGTCGGCGGGGCTGATGGTGTCCAGCAGATCGTCCCAGGCGGGGTCGTCATAGTCCACGTCGATAAAGTCGGCCAGGGTCAGCTGCACCTCGGAGGTGACACCGGAGGCAGGCATAGTATAGGAGTCCTGATCCTCGGTGTACTGGGGCTGGAGGGCGTCAATCATCTCCTGGGGCAGGTCGATGTACCGCTCGCCGGTGGTCTCGTCGGTGCTGTCGCAGAAGGCCACCGGGTAGGTGTCCACCCAGTTGCTCCGGCTCAGATAGACAAAGTCAGAGTAGGCGTCGTAGCTGGAGATATCGGCGTAGCCGAACAGGTTGGTGACGGCGGTGCCGGTGGCGCTGTCCACCGCATAGGTGGTGGTGTCCAGGCTGGCGTTGGTCCACTTGGCGGTCATGGACACGTCGCCGTCGGCGGTCATGCCGTCGGCAGTGGTGTAGCCCTTGGCGGCCAGGATGTTGTTCAGAGCGTCGTGGGCGTCGGTGCCAACGGTGAAGTAGTAGTCGCCGGCGTCCAGGATGAAGGTCTTGGCGGTGCGGTAGTCGTAGGACTTGAGCTGCTCCTTGGGCACCTCAATCTGGACGGTCTGGCTCTCACCGGGGGCCAGGGCGTCGGTCTTGGCGAAGCCGCACAGCTCCACGGAGGCCTTTTCCACGCCGTTGTCCATGTCGTACTGGGTGTAGGGAGACTGGAAGTAGACCTGGACGACCTCCTTGCCGGTGTAGGTGTCGCCGGTGTTGGTGACGGTCACGGAGACGGTGAAGCTGTCGTCGTTCTCCGCCATGGAGAAGTCGCTGTACTGGAACTGGGTGTAGCTCAGGCCGTAGCCGAAGGGATAGAGGACGGTGGAGGCGTAGTCGTAATCTCCGGCGTTGCCGGTACCCATGACCACGTCCTCGTACCGGGTCTCATAGTACCGGTAGCCCACGTAGATGCCCTCGGCGTACACAATGTACTGGTCGGACTCGTTGGAGAAGCCGTTGTTGATCCAGAAGTTGGAGCCCGCGTTCTGAGCGGCGGGAGCGCTGGAGGCGTCATAGGCGTAGGTGTCCACCAGGCGGCCGGAGGGCACCACGTCGCCCACCAGGGCGTCGGCCACGGCGTAGAGGCCGGTCTGGCCCACGCCGCCGATCCACAGAGCGGCCTTGATGTTCTCATAGTCGTCCAGCCAGCCCAGCTCCAGGGCGTTGTTGGCGTTGATGAGCACCACCACGTTGTCAAACTGCTCGTTGACAGCGGCCAGCATATCGGCCTCTTCGGTGCTCAGCTCCAGGTAGTTGCCGGAGTTGCCCTCCACGCCCTCGGTCTCGGCGAAGTTGACGGCGGTCAGATCGGAGCCCTCACCGCCGGAGCGGGAGATGACCACGATGGCCGCGTCGCCGTAGTCGGCGAAGGAGCTGCCGGCGGCGGACTCCACGTCAGCCCAGGGCACCTCGTTGATGGAGAACTGGCCGCCCTTCCAGTTGGGGGCGCTGCGGGTGTACCCGTCGGCGCTCTTCTGCTTGTAGAAGTCCCACAGGGTGGTGTTGACGGACAGGCCGGAGGCCTCCAGAGCGGTCTTCAGGTCGGGCACGGTGGAGGTGTCCACGCTGCCCGAGCCGGTGCCGCCGTAGACCATGTTCACGGAGGAGACGGAGAACACGCTCACCTTGCTGTCCTTGGCCAGGGGCAGGCCGCCGTTGTTCTCCAGCAGGACCATGCCCTCGGCCTCCAGGGTCTCGGCCACCTGGCCGCTGTGCTCGGTCAGCTCTTCCTCGGTTTCAAAGTCGCAGGGATAGTAGGTGCTGTCTCCGGTGGACTCGCCGGTCTCCACAATCTTGTAGGTGCTGTGGTTGAAGAAGGTGGAGATGAGGCCCCGGTAATTGAGGGCCAGCAGGTTGCAGATCATCAGTGTCACAAGCACGATGGCCATGATGGGAATCAGGATGGCCATAAAGCGGCGGTTGGACATCCGCTTCTTATTCATTTTCATTCATCCCCCTTGATGTGTTTCCGCGGATGGCGCCCTCCGCGAACCTTGCGCACAGTATACAAAGGGGCCCGGGCACGGTGCAACTGTTTTGACATAACTGCCCGTTTTTGCAGCATATTCCTTATCCCGGACTATTCCAGCGGGAAGAGCAGCCGCAGGTTGAACACCTGATTTTCCACCGAGATATCCATCTCGCCGCCGTACTTCTGGGCGATCATGCGGATGCTCCTGGTACCGAAGCCGTGGTACTGCTTGTCCGCTTTGGTGGTGACGGGCAGGCCGCCGGAGAACTGGGGCGGCTGAGGGCAGTAGTTGTAGAACTGGAGGGACACGAACATGCCCTTGCGCTTGGCGATGATGCCCACCACCCGCTTTTCCTCGTCCTCCACCTGGGAGAGGGCCTCCACCGCGTTGTCGATGGCGTTGCCGAAGAGGGAGTAGATGTCCTGCTCAGCCATGAAGGACATCTCGCCGCCGTCCACAATGCAGGTGAGCTTGATGTGGTTCTTGTTGCACATGAGGCTCTTCTCGGTGAGGATGATGTCGATGGTCTTGTTGCCCGTCTCCACGGCGGAGTCGTAGATGGAGATTACGTCCTCCATCTCCCGGATGGACGCCTCGTCCAGGGAGCTGCTCCGGCCGATCTGGCGGATCTGGTGGCGCAGGTCGTGGCACTTGACGTTGATGAAGTCCAGATTCTCCTTGAACATGTCGTACTGCTTCTTCTCCTGCTCGTAGAGGCTGTTGACCGTGTCCAGCTCCCGCTCCAGCTGCCGCTTGGACAGCAGGGAGAACTGGACATACAGGGCCAGCAGGCAGCAGAGGATGTTGTAGATGGAGGCCACGCTCACATAGAAGGAGTTGTTGTTCTCGTAGCTGTAATAAGTGACCACCGCGCTGATGACGATGTCCACCAGCACCACCAGGGCCACCAGCACCAGCATGGAGGTGCTGCGGATGCGCAGGTCCTCGTTTTTGCGGATCATGGAGCCGAAGGTGATGGTCATGAGCCAGTAGACAATGCAGTAGGCGTCCACATACACCAGCGTCAGGAAGAGTCCGGACAGCCGTGCGGCGCTCTCGCCGTACACCTCCACAGGCAGCCCGGCGTTGAGGCCGGTGACCACCACAATGAAGTTATAGACCTCAAAGGCGATGTGCTGCACCGTATAGGCCGCCACAGCGCAGAAGAAGATGTGGAGGAACGGCTCCCGGAAGCACAGCATCAGCGCCCCCACCGACACGGCGAACAGCACAAAGAAGAGCACCGAGCTGTACAGGGCATTGTACCCCAGAATGGGCGCGGCCACCGACACCGCCATGCACAGCAGAGCGGCCAGGGCAAAGCGGATGGGATAGTGGTCCTTTTTCTTCAGGCGGAAGGTGAAGAGAAATTCGGCCGCCAGAATCTCGGCCATAAAGACCGACTTGTACCAGAAAAGCTGGGTAACCTCATACATGACTATTCCATGCTCCCGATGTACTCATTGAGCGCGCTGAGGAAGGGCTTCCGCCTGGCGTGGCTGATGGCCAGCCAGTCCTTCCCCACCAGCACGCTGAAATCCTTCACCTGCCGGACATAGCGCAGGTTGACCACATAGCAGCTGTTGCACTTGGCAAAGACCTTCTCGGGCAGAAGGGGCTCTATCTTCTTCAGGGACCCGTAGCCGGTGTAGCTCTTCTCCCGGGTGTGGTAGGTGATCCGGTGCTGCATGACCTCGATGTAAGTCACCTCGGAGCACTTCAGGCACACTACCCCGTCCTCCGCCGGCACCAGCAGCTCCCGCTCCTGGCGGCTCTCCAGCCGCTTGACCGCCCGATCCAGCTTGATGGAGAAGGGGAAGTAGGCCACCGGCTTGACGATGAAGTCCAGGGCGTCCACCTCGTAGCCCTTCACGGCGAAATTGGCCATGTTGGTCACGAAAATCAGGACGACGCTCCTGTCCACCTCACGCAGGCGGCGGGCGGCCTCCATGCCGTCCAGTCCGGGCAGCTCAATATCCATGAACACCAGGTCAAAGCTGGCCTTGTAGCCGGTGAGAAAGTCCACCGCATCGTTGAAAATGACGCTGTTGCAGGAAGTCCCACGCTCCTGGGCGTAGCGGTCCAGATAGGCTGTCAGCAGCCCCGCGGCCTGGGGATCGTCCTCCACAATGGCAATGTTCAGCATCCCGTCTCCCCCCATTTTCTCTCTGCTCCTCACCCGTGAATGGGTACGGATTTCTATGGGTACCTATTCTATCACGCCCTGTTCTTTCCACGCAAATCTTTTTTCCGGCCCCGCTGGGTGGGACAAAGCCCTTGATACCCCCCTCCCTCTTTTGCTATACTTACCTCACAGAGAGGAGGGCGCCTATGGCCTTTGAGGTAGTGAAATCCTTCCCCGGCGGCACCAGCATCGGCTTTACCGAGGGGAAGTTTGACCGCTGGTGCGTCCAGGAGCGGGTCTTTGTCTGGACCCGCCGCCCCACCGACGCAGGCTGCTTTGCCCGTCTGCTGGAGCTGGCTCAGCGGTACGGCACAGACAAGGTCATGGCCGACTTTGTCGCTGTCTACGACGCCATGGGCGTCAAGCCGCCCCGGGGTGACCTGCTGCCCAGCGACCAGGTTCTGGACCTCATCACCCGGCTCTCCGCCGCCTATGGCTCATCCCCCGGGGACGACGTCCGTGCGGACAGGCTCTTCACCACCCTCTACCTGACCATGATCGCCGAGGAGAACAAGGCCAGAGCCGTCCTGGGCAAGCGCATCAAGCGGCTTGGAGTGCATCTTGTGCTGATGGAAGGGCGCACGCCGGAGGAGGCCGCAGCCTTCCCCACCGGGAAAAAGGCGGCTGAGCTCAGCGCCCTGTGCCAGTCTTACGGCTTTTAAGGAGGAACATTATGTCAATCCACTGGGATCTTCCCGCCCGGATTCCCGTCCTGCTGGACGGCGATCCGGGTCATGACGACGCCATGGCCTGGATGCTGGCCAAGGCGTCCCCTGCCCTAGACATCCGGGGCATCACCTCGGTCTGCGGCAACCAGACCATTGAAAAGACCACCTACAACGCCCTGCGGGTTATGACCCTGCTGGACATTGACGCACCCATGGCCAAGGGGCGGCCCGGTCCCCTGGTGGCTGAGCCCATGGTGGCTCCCAGCGTCCACGGCGAGTCCGGTCTGGACGGCCCCGTCCTGCCCGAGCCCGACCGGGACCCCCTGCCCTGCTCGGCTGCCGAGCTGATGGCAAAGGTGCTCTCCGAGAGCAAAGAGCCGGTGTACCTGGTGCCCACCGGCCCTCTGACCAATGTGGCCTCCCTGCTTCTGTCCCACCCGGAGCTGAAGGAGAAGATCGGCGGCATCTCCCTCATGGGCGGCGGCATCGCCCACGGCAACTGGACCCCTGCCGCTGAGTTCAACATTCTAGTGGACCCGGAGGCCGCCGACATTGTGTTCCGCTCCGGCGTGCCCATCACCATGGCGGGGCTGGACGTGACCGAAAAGGCCCTCATCTTCCCCGAGGACTTTGAGCGGATTCGGGCCGTGGGCAACCCGGTGGCCCGTATTGTGGCCGAGTGGCTGGAGTTCTTCTACCGCTTCCACCGGGAGAAGGGCTACGCAGGCGCCCCCGTACACGACGCGGTGGCGGTGGCCGCTCTGGTGGTGCCGAAGCTCTTCACCGTGGAGGAGATGCATGTGGATATCGAGGTTGCCGGAGACTACACCCGGGGCGCAACGGTGGGCGACCGGCACCATCTCACCTCCGCCGCCCCCAACGCCCGGGTTATCATGGGCGTGAACCGGGACGGCTTTGCCGATTTGCTGGTGGAGGCCGTGAAAGCATATGGGGAGGGACAGTCATGAACAAGCGACCCGTTATCATCGACTGCGACCCGGGAATTGACGACGCCATGGCGCTGCTGGCCGCCTTCCGTGCTCCCGAGCTGGACATCAGAGCCATCACCCCTGTGGCGGGCAACGTGCCCCTGGCCCACACCGCCCCCAACGCGCTGAAAATCCTGGCGCTGGGCGGACGGGAGGACATTCCGGTCTACCCCGGTGCGGACCGGCCTCTCTCCGGTGAGGTGAGGGACGCGGCGGACGTCCACGGCGCAGACGGCCTCATGGGCTGGCCCATGCCCGAGCCCAAGTCCGCGCTCCGTGAGGAGAAGGCCTGGGACGTGATCTGGCGGGAGGCAAAGGCCCTGGACGGAGAGCTGGAGCTCATCGCCACCGGTCCTCTGACCAACCTGGCCATCGCCCTGGCCAAGTATCCCGACCTGCCCAAATACATCAAAAAGCTGACTGTCATGGGCGGCGGCGCCTGCTTCGGCAACGCCACGCCCGCCGCTGAGTTCAACATTTACGCCGATCCGGAGGCCGCCGAGATGGTGTTCCGTTCCGGCATGCCCATCGCCCTGTGCGGCCTGGATGTGTGCTACCAGGCCAGCCTGGTGGAGGAGGATATTGCGGCGCTGGAGGCCATGGGCTCCGTGCAGGCCGCGTTCTCTGCCGCCCTCAGCCGCCTGGAGCTGTCCTGGGCCCTGCCTGGGGTCACCGGCGCGCCCATGTACGACCCCTGTGCCATGATGTACGCCATTGACCCCAGCATTTTTACCTCTGTCCACTGCTGGGTGGGCGTGGAGCGCTCCGGCGTCCACACCCGCGGCAAGACGGTCACCGACGCCTTCAGCGACGCCAAGCGTACCCCCAACATGGACCTGGTGCTGGATGTGGACCGGCCTGAATTTGCCCGGCGTCTGCTGGCTCTGCTGGGGGAGTACGGCGCATAATATCTCCGCAAAACATCATAAAAGCAGGTGGAAAGCGTTGCTTTCCACCTGCTTTTTATCATTTCTGGCTCTGCCAGTCCGCCGGATAGACGAAATAGAGGAACCGGGCATGTCCCGTCACTGAGAACCGGATGGAGCTGCCCTTGGGGATATAGAGAATCTCCCCAGGTCCGGCGGATATGGTACCCCGGTCGGTCTGGATGTCCAGCCGCCCCTCAATCACATAGTCCATCTCGTCGTAGTTCAGCGTCCAGGGAAAGGTTGTGTCGGTCATCTCCATGATGCCCGCACCCAGCCGGGGACTCTCGTCAAGGGTGAACAGGTCCCGTGTATAGACCCTGTCACCTGCATGACCGGTGTCCATCCGGTGCTCCTCCGTCACCTTCAGCTGGGGTACCGGGATTTTCTTCACCGTCTCCCCAAGGACCTCTCCCAGCTTCTCCAGCAGCACCTGGCGTACCAGAGCCTCTAGTTCCTGCTTATCCACGGCTTACCTCCTTTCTGGTCAGCAGCATGGCCACCGCCACGGCGGACACGCCGCCCACCAGCTTGCCCACAATCATAGGGAAAATCATGGACGAGTCAAAGCCTGCGGTAAAGCCCAGGTGGTCGCCGAACACGAAGGCGGCGGACACAGCAAAGGCCACGTTGATGACCTTGCCCCGGTGGTCCATGTCCTTCATCATGCCGAACATGGGGATATTGTTGGCCAGGGTGGCCACCATCCCGGCGGCAGCAATGTCGTTCATGCCCAGCAGGTGGCCCAGCTTCATCAGGGGCTTGCGGAACACCTTGGTGATGACGTACACCAGGGGGAACGCTCCTGCCAGCACTACTGCGATGTCGCCCACCACGGTGAAGCCCTCCTCAATGGGGGTGAGGCCGGGCAGGATGGTGATGGGTGTCAGCTTCTGGACAATGGCGATGGCCAGGCCCACGGTAATGATGACCACCACCGCCTTGCCGAACACCTGAAAGCCCTTGACCATGCCGTTTGGGATCTTCCACAGGCCGATGGCGATGAGCACGGCGATGAGCACGATGGGGATCAGGTTGCGCAGCACCATGCCGATGCTAAATCCGGCCACCAGGCCGCCCACCAGGGAGCCCAGGGGAATGGTGACCACGCCCGCCAGCACGCCGGAGGCCAGAGCGGGACGGTCCTCCTTCTGGATGATGCCCAGGCCCACGGGGATGGTGAACACAATGGTGGGCCCCAGCATGGCGCCCACGATAAGGCCGCCGAACTGCCCCGCCTCTTCCGTCAGCGCCAGCTCCTTGGCCAGGGGCGCGCCGCCCATGTCGTTGGCCAGAATGGTGCCCACGAACATGGCCGGGTCGGCCCCCAGGAACTGGTACACCGGCACCACCACCGGCCGCAGCACGTCGGCCAAAACCGGCGCCAGGCAGATGATGCCGATCATGGACAGTGCCAGGGCGCCCATATTCATGATACCCTCTTCAAACTTCTCCCCCAGGCCGAAACGGTTGCCCAGAATCCGGTCCACCGCGCCCAGGACCATGAAGAGGACCATTAGATATATGATAATCTCGTTGATGGACAAATTCATTGCCCCTTTCCTGTTCTCTCAGGGCTAGGTCTGGTCCACGATGCCCACCACGGCGGCGTCCACCGGGACATCCTTCCCGGCGGCCACACGGGCCGCACCGCCTGTGGCCACCAGCACCCGTTCGCCCTCCCCCGCGCCCACGCAGTCAGCGCAGATGAGGAGCTGTTCCCCCACCCGGACGGTAAGAAAGGACTTGCCAAAGAGGCCGGGGGACTTTTTGGTGGACCAGATATTACCCTCTACCGTACCCAGCAGCACGGCCGCCCCCTCCTCTCCGGATGCCCAGCTCCCGCAGCTCCCGCTCCATGGCGGTAAAGCGAACGTAGATGTCCCGCTCGGCGGTACGGGCGTACTTCTTGTACTCCAGGGCCCCGTCGGCCAGGCAGACCCGCCGCCCCTCCAGCAGAGCCAGCAGGACCGTCCGTTCCTCCTCCGTCAGGGCCACGCCCAGGGAGAGAAGGGCCATCTGCTCGATGGGGAGATGGGTGATGATCAGGTCTCCGCCCCGCTCCTCCAGCGTCACAGGCCCTCTCCCCCTGTCACGGGGATGGCCCGGTCCCCCTTGCGGAAGCCGCAGGCATTCGCCTCGTCGTAGTCCAGGTGGACGGCGGTGGAGAATTTGGGGGAAATGCGTACCTCCACCGCCTCAAAGGTAACCGGACGGCTGGTGAGGGTGCGCAGCCGGATATCCTGCTTGTCGGACACGCCCCACCGTCTGGCGTCCTCCGGGGTCATGTGGATGTGCCGCTTGGCGGCAATGACCCCCTGCTTCAGGGTGAGCTCACCCGCCGGTCCCTGGAGGACAATGTCCGGCGTTCCGGCTGTGTCGCCCGAGATGCGCACCGGCGGCGTAATGCCCAGGGCCACCCCGTCCGTGAGGGAGATCTCCACCTGGCTCTCGGGCCGCTCGGGGCCCAGCACCACCACGTTGCCCAGCTGGCCCTTGGGCCCCACAAGCGTTACCCGCTCGGCACAGACAAACTGCCCCGGCTGGGACAGGCCCCGCACCTTCTCCAGCCGGTGACCCCGTCCGAACAGTGCCTCCACATCGGCCCGGCACAGGTGGACGTGCCGCCCGCTGGCCTCCAAAGGCACAGTCAGCCGCTCCACCACCGTCTCCGCCAGCCGTTCCAGCGCTGTGTGTTCCATTTACTTCACCTCCCGGGGGTATTTCCCCGCCTTGAGTTTGATCATCATGATCCACATCAGGGAGGACAGGCGGTTGAGTCCCAGAATCATGTCCGGCCGCTTCACGCCGCCGTCGGCGTCCCGGAAGGCGGCATAGGCCGCCAGCTCGGTGTGCCGCACCACGGTGCGCACCTTGTTTACCGCCAGAATGGCGGGAGAGTCGGTGTAGTGGGGCATGAAGTGGGATTGCCCCAGGTGCTTCTCCGGGTAGTGGGAGTACTCCCGCAGCTCCGCCGGGCCGTACCCGCACAGCTCAATCTCCCCTACCGGCTCATCCAGCACGTCGAAGCGGATGAACCGCCGCACAAAGGCCAGCACCTCCTCCAACTCCTGCGCCAGGGCGGGATACCCCGCCCCAGCGCAGGTCTGCTGGGCCAGGAGAATCTCCGCCTCCAGGCTGTCGATGCAGCCCCGGAAGGCGATGCGGGGATGGTCCTTGTCCACCAGGATATTGCCCTTCAGGTGGGTCATGTGCTCCGGCTTCTCCGACAGCACCACCCCGGATATGGTGCGGTACCGGGCCGAGGGCCGCTCGCCGCCCTCGGTCTGCCCCTGGGGCCAGACCACCTCGATCTTCTTCTCCCGCAGCCACTCCCGGGCGGCAGGAGTGAGAACCTCCCCCGCCCGGACCACCACCGGACCCCGGGTGCCGCCGCCGGACATGCGGCGCACGTCCTCCTCGGTCAGCAGCGCCACGGCTTACTGCCCGTCGTACTCGCCCTTGCCGTGGGGCAGGACGGAGTCCACCTCGGCGTGGGGGCGGGGGATGACGTGGACGCTCACCAGCTCGCCCACCTTCTCCGCAGCAGCGGCGCCGGCGTCGGTGGCCGCCTTGACGGCCCCCACGTCGCCCCGGACCATCACGGTCACCAGGCCGCCGCCCACCTGCTCCTTGCCCACCAGCTGGACGTTTGCCGCCTTCACCATGGCGTCCGCCGCCTCAATGGCGGCCACCAGGCCGCGGGTCTCCACCATACCAAGTGCGTTTGTGTTAGCCATTTTCCTGTCTCCTTTTCCGTTGTGCGCCCCAGAATCGGGGCGTTCTGTATGATTCCCACCCTGGGGCATGTTCTGTCCCTCGGGTGTTTTTTCCACATCTGCCCGGCCCATGGTGGAAACCGAGGTCTCCTTTTCCTCTGTCCGGGCAGCACGTCCCCGCTTTCTGCGGGGCTTCTTTTCCGCTGTTTCTTCTACAGCCTTGACGGGCATATGGGGCGCGCCGCCCACGATCCCGGCATTCTCGCCGTTGAGGGCCGTTACCTGCTGCTCCATGGCCTCCTCACCCTCAGCCTCAGCGGGCTTGGCCGCCATCAGGCTGTTGGTCAGGTTCTGCACCTCCTGCAAAAGGTGCTCCTGGGGGTTGAGCAGCACGCCGTCGGCGTTGACCTCACTCATACGTTCAGCCTCCTCATGATCAGGCGCACCAGCTCGTCCATGGCGGCGGCGTCAACCGTCCCACGGTTCCCCGTGCGGCAGGCAGAGCCGCCCCGCAGCTCCTCCAGCTCTTTGACGCCCCAGGCCACCCGCTTGATGTTGATGAGGTCCAGGGGTCCGATGTTGTTGGAGCTGGAGGATCCGCCCACCGCGCCGCAGCCCAGGGTGAGGGCGGGGAACAGGCAGGTGCTGGCGCCGATGCCGCCCAGGGAGGAGGGCGTGTTCACCAGCACCCGGCTGGCGGGCACAGCGGCGGCGAACTTCTTCACCACATTCTCGTCCTGGGCGTGGATGGAGAAGGTGTGGCCCGCGCCCTCCCACTCCAGAATCTCCACGCACCGGCGGAGGGCGGCCTCCTCGTCGCTTTCCACGTAGAGGGCCAGAATCAGCCCCAACTTCTCGTTGGAATAGGGGTAGCCGGGGCCCACGCCGGTCTCCCGGGCCACCAGCACCCGGGTGCCCGCCGGGATACCGGACAACCCGGCCAGAGCGGCCACCTGTTCCACGCTCTTGCCCACAATGGCCGGGTTCATGGTGCCGTTGGGCCGGAGGATGCACTTGGAGAGGGCCTTGTGCTGTCCGTCGCTGAGGATGCAGGCCCCCTGACGTGTCAGCTCCGCCGTCACGGCGCTCTCCATCTCCCTGGTGACCACGATGCTCTGCTCACTGGCACAGATGGTGCCGTTGTCAAAGGTCTTGGAGTCCAGAATCCGCTTCACCGCCATAGGCACGTCGGCGGTGCGGTGGATATAGGCCGGGCCGTTGCCCGCACCCACGCCGATGGCCGGAGTGCCCGAGGAGTAGGCCGCCTTGACCATAGCCCCTCCGCCGGTGGCCAGGATGAGACGGGTATCCCGGTGCTTCATCAGGGCGCTGGTGGCCTCCATGGTGGGGGTGGAGATGCAGGAGATGCTCCCCGCAGGCGCTCCCGCTCCCTCCGCCGCCCGGCGGACCACCGCCACCGTCTCCCGGATGCAATTGAGGGCGCTGGGGTGGGGGGAAAAGATGATGGGGCTGCCCGCCTTGAGGCAGATCATCGCCTTGTAGATGACGGTGGAGGTGGGGTTGGTGGAGGGCACCAGCCCGGCCACAATGCCCACGGGCACGCCGATGTCGATAATGCGCTTCTCTTTGTCCTCGGCCAGGATGCCGATGGTGCGCTCGTTCTTAATGGCCTCATAGAGGGTGAGGGCGGCGAAGCGGTTTTTCAGCTCCTTGTCCTCTTTTTTGCCAAAGCCGGTCTCCTCCACGGCCATGGCGGCCAGCCGCCCGGCGTGTTCCGCGCCCGCCGCCGAGATGGCGGCCACAATTTTGTCAATCTGGGTCTGGTCCATCTGGGCTAGTGCCCGCTGGGCCTCCTTGGCCGTCTTAATCAGGTCCCGGACCTCCTGGACCGACTCTAAATCCTTATCCAGCTGCATGGAATCCCTCCTACATTTCTCGGGGCCGGGCCGCAATCGCCTTCACCGCCTCGGCAAAGGCGGCGCAGGAGGCGTTGCAGGCGCTCTGGGTACCGGTGAGCAGGCCGCCGCCGAAGTTTGTCTCGCTGGGCGGCTCATAGAGCGTCACCAGCTCCACGTCCGCCGCCTTCAGCGCCTCGTCCAGCCCTACCATAGCCTCCAGAGGGGGGGCGATGAGGTAGGCCAGCGCCTCCCCCTCGGCCACCCCCGCCGTCTGGGACAGGTAGGTGCCCGTACGGGAGACGGTGTGGGCAAAATAGACCACCGAGCCGTCCTCATTTGCGGAGCGGAAACCGCCGCCCTCCTGGAGGAAGGCCACCGCCGCCCGCAGACCGCTCTGGACCTCCGCCGGGTTGGGTCCGGCCAGGATGCCGATGACCTCACCCGCCAGCTTGGTGGAGGCGTTGGCCGCGCCCGCGTACAGGCTCCGGCCATACACCACCTCCACAGCGGCGGCCTTGGTAGCCTCGTCCAGGGCGCAGTAGGTCATGTCGTCGCAGTCGGTGGTGAGGATGCCGATGGAGCGGTGGCCGTCGGGCAGGGACAGCTGCTTGGCCAGCCCCTCGCTGACATTGGCGATGGTGTGGGTGGCCAGTACCTTGACAGGAATCAGCTCATCAATCATGGTTCCGCCCCCTTATAGCTTCAAATCAATGCCGGAGGCTTTCTTCTCCAGCATGGTGTGAATCAATTCGGCGATGTGTGCGCCCGCCTCCACCGCTGTGGTTCCCTGCCGGTGGATGTTGGAGACCACCGTGCGCTTGGACTCAGGGATGCCGATGTGGGGCTGGTAGGTGATATAGGCTGACATGGACTCGGCGGTCACCAGTCCGGGCCGCTCCCCCACCAGCATGCACACCACCTCCGCGCCGGTCAGGTCACCGATGTGGTCGGAGGCACCCACCCGGCAGAACTTGACGAACAGTGCCGGACCAGCCTCCAGCCCGTAGGCCTTCAGGCCGCCCTTGATGGCCTCCAGGCAGTCCAGGGCGTTGGCCTCGATGGCGGCGGAGCTGAGGCCGTCCCCCACCACCAGAGCCACCCTGGGCTTCTGCCCCAGGGTCTGACGGATGACGGCCTGATTGGCCTCGTCGAACCGGCGGCCCTTGTCGGGCCGGGTCAGATACTCGTCCTTGTCCTTGCACAGAGTCTGTACCGGCACAAAGCCGCCCTTCTTCACAAACGCCTCGTCCACCATGGAGAAGCAGGAGTCCTGAGCCGCCGCGTGGTCGGCCCGGAAGCGGAGCATAGTGGCGGTCTTGTACCGGGCGCCCGCCCGGCTCAGGCCGATGCGGGCAGGGGTCTTCTGCTTCAGGTCCAGAAAGGCCCGCCCGTTTCTGGGATTCTCCACCAGATACTGCCGCCGCAGGTCAGTCTGGGTGATGTCCGGGATGGCGGCGGCAGGGTCAATATTCCCAGCCGCCGGACGGGTCACACCCTGGGGCTCCATGGGGTGGTAGTCGCTCCCCTTTACCTGGGGGGTGGGGGCCTGTCCGGCCACCTCGGCGATCATGCGCTCAATGAGGGCGCGCAGTTCCTTGTCGTTCATTCTTCTCCCTCCTTCACGAGAGCAGCACGGAGCCGTCCCCGGCCAGCTCGGTCAGTTTTCCGTCCCGCACAAAGCCCATCTTCTCCAGCCAGTCCTGGAAGGGCTTGATGGCGGTCAGACCAAAGAGCTCCCGCAGGGCAGCGGTCTCGTGGAAGCCGGTGGTCTGGTAGTTGAGCATCACGTCGTCGCCGTGGGGGATGCCCATAAAGTAGTTGCACCCGGCGGCGGTGAGGAGGACGGCCAGGTCCTCGATGTCGTTCTGGTCGGCCTTCATGTGGTTGGTGTAGCAGGCATCGCAGCCCATGGGCACGCCGGTCAGCTTGCCCATGAAGTGGTCCTCCAATCCAGCCCGTATTACCTGCTTGGAATTATACAGATATTCGGGACCGATGAAGCCCACAACCGTGTTCACCAGGAAGGGCTGGAACCGCTTGGCAAAGCCGTAGCACCGGGCCTCCATCACCACCTGGTCGGCGCCGTGGTGGGCCTCGGAGGAGAGTTCGGAGCCCTGGCCGGTCTCAAAGTACATTACGTTGGGGCCGGTGGCAGTGCCCTCCCGGAGGGCCAGCTGTCGGGCCTCCTCGATGAGCTTGCCGTCCAGACCGAAGGCCTCGTTGCCCTTCTGGCTGCCGGCGATGGACTGGAAGATGAGGTCGCAGGGGGCCCCCTGCTTCACCGCGTCCATCTGGGTGGTCACGTGGGCCAGCACGCAGATCTGGGTGGGAATCTCCCACCGAGTGCGGATTTCATGGAACCGATCCAGCACCCGCCGCACGCTCTCCACGCTGTCGTCCACCGGGTTGAGGCCCAGCACCGCGTCCCCCGCGCCGAAGGTCAGGCCCTCCAGCAGGGAGGCCATGATGCCGTCCGGGTCGTCGGTGGGGTGGTTGGGCTGGAGGCGGCAGGATAGGGTGCCCGCCTCGCCGATGGTGGTGTTGCAGGTGGCGGTGACCCGCAGCTTTCTGGCCGCGTAGATCAGGTCCATATTGCTCATGATCTTGGTCACGGCGGCGATCATCTCGGCGGTCAGGCCCCGGGAGATACGGCGGATGTCCGCGCCGGTGTGCTTCTCGTCCAGCAGCCACTCACGCAGCTCGGACACGGTCCAGTTGCGGATTTCACTGTAGATTTTCTCGTTCACGTCTTCCTGGATGATGCGGGTGACCTCGTCCTCCTCGTAGGGCACGGCGGGGTTCTCCCGCAGGTCGGACAGGAGCAGGTTGGCCGTCACCACCTTGGCCGCCACACGCTCCTCGGCGTTCTCGGCGGCGATGCCCGCCAGCCGGTCACCCGACTTCTCCTCGTTGGCCTTGGCCAGCACATCCTTCACCGATTGGAATGTATACACATGGCCGTGAAGGCTGGTTTTCAGTATCATGGTCTGTTTCCCCCTTGTGTTTGCTTTTCGCTGCCCTGGGACTGGAAGGCCAGGGTCTTTACCACCACCGGCAGCACCGCGCCGCCGGCCACCGGCGCGCCGATGTCCAGATAGTCCCCGCTGCCGGCGCTGATGCCGTCCAGGCAGAGAATGGCCCTCTCCGCTCCCAGCAGGGGCCAGAGGGTCTGGCCCAGCACCTTGGCCATGTCCCTCTCCACCGCGATGACAGGGAACATGCCCCGCTCCAGCAGAGGCTCCATTCCGCCCCGAATGCCACGGGCCAGGTCCTGGATTCTGCCGTAGGCCGGGTTGGGCTCGCCCCGCAGGCTGAGGGCAATCTGGGTCATGCCCCCCTGGTCGGCAAACCAGCCCGATTTCTCCCGCAGGGCGGCGGCCAGCTTGTCACCGCTGCTCTCCTCGTCCGCCGTCAGCCGGAGGACGGGCAGGTTTTTCAGCGGAAAGGACACATTCCGGTAGAAGATGGTGGAGCCGGACACCTGAGTGGAGTGGCTGCCCGCCCCCACCACGGTGGCCCGGATGGTCTCGGTGCCCCGGACGATGCCCGTCCGCTGAAAAGCGTGAGACGCGGCGATGGCCCTGCCCAGCAGGACACCGATATCCCCGTAGGCAAAGGCGTCCTCCGGCGGCGACCAGATGCAGTCGGCCACCCCGCCGGAGAAGGACACCCCGTCCACCCCCTTCGGCGGCGTCCAGGTGGTGTCCCGGGTCATAAGGGCTTCCAGCAGACTGTCCGGCGGTATCAGCCCCGCTGCCTGCTCCTGGGCACGGGTCAGGGCGGACACCACCGGTTCCAGAATAGATTCCTCCGCCCGGTCCCCTACCCTTGGAATGGATACGCCGGGCACCGCCGTCCCCAGTCGCTCCAGGGCCGGGGAGACGTAGGTAATGCGCCCCCGCTCGGTCTTGATGAGCCGCCCACCCACGTCCAGACATCCGGTGGCCGTCAGGACACCATTTTCGTAGAATGCCAGGTTTGAGGTGCCTCCGCCGATGTCAAAGTGTAATATCTTCTCATGATGTTCCTTTGAGTATTCGTCTATCCCCGCTCCGCGGGCCGCCAGGATGGATTCCAGGTCGGGCCCGGCGGTGGCCACCACAAAGTCCCCGGCGAAGTCGGACAGGGCGGCGAGCACCTGCCGGGCGTTCTCCTTTCGGGCGGTCTCACCGGTGATGATGACCGCGCCGGTGGAGATGTCCGCCTGCTGGAAACCAGACTTGCGGTACTCCTCCGCCACAATGGCCCTCACGCCTTCGGTGTCAATCGCCGTCTCAGAGAGAAGGGGCGTGAAGTGGATGGCGCTGCGGTAGAGCACCTCCTTCTCCCCGATGGCGATGCGGGGTACGGAGAAAGGCCCCGCCCGGTTCTCCAGGGTCAGGCGTGAGATGACCAATTGGGTCGTCGATGTGCCGATGTCAATGCCCACGGACAGAAGCTGCTCAGGCGCCATCTACATCAGCTCCTTCAAAATGGCCTTCAAATCCTCCTGGGTGGCAGGCCTGGGATTGCCCGGAGCGCACACGTCGGCCAGAGCGGCCTGGGCGATACTGTCCAGGTCAGCCAGCAGGGTCTGCCCCTCCACACCGCAGGCGGTCAGCTTCTCCGGCATGCCCAGGCTGGCCCGCAGCCGCTTGACGCCGCCAATCAGAGCACGGGGATTCTTGGCCAGGCCGCACAGCCCGGAGAGCCGAGCGTACTTGTCCGCCGCTCCTTTGTCGGCGCTGTTGAAGGCGATGACGTGGGGCAGGAGCATGGCGTTGAGCCGCCCGTGGGGGATGTGGTACCGGCCGCCCAGGGCGTGGGCCAGGGCGTGGCAGATGCCCAGTCCGGCGGCGTTGAAGGAGATACCCGCCAGACAGGAGGCCAGCAGCATCTCGCCCTTGGCACCGTTGTCTCCAGCATGGGCTCCGCTCAGGCTGCGCCAGGCCATGGAGAATGCCTTCTCCCCCATGGCGTCGCTGAAGGGGGTGGCTTTCCGGGCCACACAGCCCTCGGCGGCGTGGGTGAGCACATCCATGCCCGTGTCCGCCGTCACCGCCGGAGGCACTCCGGCAAGCAGGGATGCGTCCAGCACCGCACAGTCGGGCAGCAGTGCGTCATCCACCAGCGGGTACTTCACCCCCACGTCCACGTCGGTGAGGACGGCGAAGGAGGTGACTTCCGAACCGGTGCCCGCCGTGGTGGGAATGCACCACAGCTCCGGGGGCGGATTCCCACCTGCAAAGTGGCGCATGGCCTTGGCGCAATCCATGGGGGATCCACCCCCGAAGGCCAGCACCGTGTCCGGCCCAAAGGCCCGCAGGGCGTGGACTCCCTGGGCCACCAGATGAAGGGACGGGTCGGGCTTCACCTGGTCGAACACGCTGATTTCGCAGCCCTTCAGCCGCTCCTTCACCCCCTCCAGCAGCCCGGATTTTCGGGCAAGAAATTCATCCGTCACAATGAGCACCCGCCGCCCCGCCAGCTCCGCCAGGGCCGCCAGGGCGTCCGGGCCGAACCGGATCTCCGGCCTGATCGCAAAAAGCTCCATGTTTTCTGCCTGCCTTTTCCTCAGATGGCGTTAGTATTGCAGAATTCTCAAAAAATATAGCCCCTGCGGAAAAATTTCCGCAGGGGCAAAAAACAGGAGGCCTCCGGATTGCCGGAGACCTCCTGTCAATTTCATATGTTCTGTTCTTACCAAGTGCAGCGCACAATGCACTTGAGGGTCTGGCCGTCCACCGTGGCGGTGACGGTGGTGGTGCCCTTGGACACAGCGGTGACGGTGCCGTCGCCGGAGATGGTGGCCACGGAGGAGTCGGAGATGCTCCAGGTGGGGTTGGAGCTGGTGCCGCTCACCTTGAGCTGCCACTTGGCCCCTGCCTCATTGAGCGTAAAGTCAGTGCGGTTGAGGGACAGGGTGGTGGAGGTGCTGCCGCCGGAGCTGGTGGAACCACTGGAGCTGCCGGAGCCGCTGGTGACAGAGTTGTAGACCTTGCAGGTCTGGGTGTATCCGCCGGCCATGGTGGCGGTAATGGTGGCGGTGCCGGTCTTGCCGGCAGGGCTCACCTTGCCGTTTTCATCCACGGTGACGATGGAGGGGTCGCTGCTCTCCCAGGTGATGGTGCCGGTGGAGCCGGCGGGAGAGAAGGTGACCTTCAGGGTCACGGGGTCAGGGTACTTGTTGCTCAGGCTGAACTCTGTCAGGCTGAGGGTAAAGCTGGTGGCAGTCTGTCCGGCGGGGATTTCGCCGGTGTCGCCGCCCTCCGGGTCCTGAGAGCCGCTGGGCTGAGGCTCAGCGGAGTCCGTGGGCTGGGGCGAGGCGCTGTCGCTGGGAGCGGGGGTGTTGCTGGTCACAGGGTTGGGATCCGGGTCCACCGCCTGCTCGCCCTTGTGAATAAAGGGCCCGATAATGGTAACCACAATATAGATAGCAGCGGCGATGAGGGCCAGAGAGAGCACCCAGCCCACAATCTGGAGGGGTGTGGGGCCGCCGCCGTAGCCGCCGCCCCGGGTGTTGGTCTTCAGACGCTTGCCGCCCTTGTGGCGGGGCTCGTCCTCGTCGTAGACCTCCTCTTCGTAGTCATCATCGTAGTCGTCCTGATACTTGCCCCGGCCATAGGCCTCCTGCTCCTCGCAGAAGGGGCAGCGCTTATAGGTAACGGCGTAATACTCGCCGCAGTTTTCGCAGCGGATGGTTTCGTTTCTCGCGCCCGTGGGTTTTCTGGCGGCCATGTGCATCCCTCCGTCATTTTCGGTGTCATATCACCTTTAATCTTACACGCTGCGGCAGGAATCGTCAACGGTCTAACGCAAATTGTACGTTATTTTTTATATTTTATGTCTACCCGTAAAAGGAAAGTACAGGATTGATTATCCATTCCCCATCCGATATAATGTCTGTTGAACCATAAATGAAATGGGAGTTGAGGCCTGATGAAGGGTTCCATGACCGCGGCGGCGGTTCATAAACAATATGAGGACGGCATCTCCGCCTTCCGGCGTCAGATCGGAGACGCTGCGCTGCGCCAGCGCTTTGCCGCCGAGGCGGACGCCTTTTTCCGCGCCTGCGCGCTGGGCGTCTGGGGCCGGGACGGCAACGCCCTCACCCCCCGCCACGTGGAGTACTACAACGCGGTGTACACCAAGGGGAACCCGGTGCCCTCCATCCTGTTCTGGGAGCTGTCCTCCGCAGTGGCGGACTACCCCGGCTTTCAGGCCCCCGGCTTCTTCGCCCGGATGCGGGCCAGCGACAAGGTGTCCGGCGGAAAGCTGTCCCGCCGGTTTGTGGACCTGATGACCCTGATGCTGCTTCTCTTTGCGGCTGTGGACGACATTGTCAGCGAGGAGGAGGCCGGGTTTGTCAACCACTGTGCCGACACCCTGCTGACTCTGTGCGACCGGGACGGCCTCAAGGGCGACAAGGCCCCTCTGGACGTCAACGACTTCATCACCCGCCGTCCCGACGCCCCCAAGCCGGACACTCCGGCCCCTGCCGCTCAGGGCGAGGGTGCGCCCCAGGCCGCCGCACAGCCCAAGGAGGAGGCGGAGCCCGCCCCCAGCCTGGAGGAGCTGCTGGCGGAACTGGACAGCCTGTGCGGCCTGGAGAAGGTGAAAAAGGACGTCAAGAGCCTGATTAACCTGGTCAAGGTGCGCAAAATGCGCCAGGAGCACGGCCTGCCCGTGCCCCCCATGAGCCTGCACCTGGTCTTTATGGGCAATCCGGGCACCGGCAAGACCACGGTGGCCCGTCTGCTGGCCAAGATCTACCACGCCATTGGAGTGCTGTCCAAGGGCCAGCTGGTGGAGGTGGATCGGTCCGGACTGGTGGCCGGATTTGTGGGTCAGACCGCCATCAAGACCAACGAGGTCATTCAGAAGGCCCTGGGCGGCGTGCTCTTCATTGACGAGGCCTACGCCCTGGCCAACCAGGACTCCCCCAACGACTTCGGCAAGGAGGCCATTGAGGCCCTGCTCAAGGGCATGGAGGACCACCGGGCCGACCTGATTGTCATTGTGGCCGGTTACACCGAGCTGATGAGCAATTTCATCAACGCAAACCCCGGCCTGGAGAGCCGCTTCAACAAGTATTTCTACTTTGAGGACTACAACGGCGATGAGCTGATGGAGATTTTCCGCTCCATGTGCAAGAAGAACGGCTACACCCTGGACGAGGAGACGGAGAAGTTTGCCGCCGAGGGCTTCAAGCAGCTCTACGAGGAGCGGGACGAGAACTTCGGCAACGCCCGGGATGTGCGCAACGTCTTTGAGCGGGCGGTGGCCCGCCAGGCCGACCGTGTGGCGGCGCTGGAGAACCCCAGCAAGGAGGACCTGATGGCCATCACGGTCTCCGACCTGAAGGAGGACGACGAGCCGGAGGAGACCCCCGGCCAGGCTATCGCCCAGGATGCCGCTCCCCTGCCTACGGAAGACGGCGGGGCGGAAGATCGCACTCCCACCCAAGAATAAGGCCCAGGCGCAGACCGGCCTGAAAGCCTGTGATGGAGGCGTTGGTAACCAGGCTCTCCTTGGCGGCGGCCATTTCCGGCGGCAGTTCGGACAGTATCTTTTCCAGTTCTGCCGTCTCCTCGGGAAACAGGTCCAGGTTCTGCCTCTCCACAAAAAAGCAGTGCAGTTCCTCCAGGGCTGATTCCATACCTTTTCCTCCTCACGTCATATATTGCGTGTTCATCATATCACGCTACAAATAGCGTGTCAAGGGGCGTTGACTATGATTTTCAACCAACGGGTCCGCCAGCTGCGGGAAGAGGCCGGGCTGACACAGGAGCAGGCTGCAAAAGCGCTGGGCATCAGCAGCCGGAACTATCAGCGGCTGGAGGCGGATGATGCCATTCCAAGCTATAAGAGCATGCTGGCGATCGGCGAGTATTACCGCGTCTCGCTGGACTATCTGGTGGGGCGGACAGAAAAACGGGAAATCAATCTTTGAACAGAAAACGGGACGGGTCCTCAGACCCGTCCCGTTTGTCTTATATTCGCTGATGTTCACCCCATCAGCCCGCTGAGCAGATTGGCCAGGGGAATGTAGCCGATGGGCAGGAAGATGGCGGGCAGCATATTGCCCACTCGGATTTTCTCCTTGGGCAGACCCAGCATGTTCAGGGCGATGCCCACGATGATGGTGCCGCCCACGGCGTTCATCTCGGTGACCACAGCCGGGTCCATGCCCTGTCCCACCAGAGCGAAGATAAGGGTCAGGCCGCCCTGGTAGAGGAGCAGCGGAATGGTGGAGAAGGCCACGCCAACGCCCATGGCGGCGGCAAAGGTGATGGAGGTGACGCCGTCGATGACACCCTTGGAAATCAGGATGTCGTACTTGCCCAGCATGCCCGCCTGCATGGATCCGTTGATGGCCATGGCACCCACACAGAAGAGGACCGAGGCGTTGACAAAGCCCTCCACAAAGCGGCTGTTGCTCTCTCCCCGAATCAGCTTCCGGCGGAGCAGATCTCCCAGGCCGTCCATCCGCTTCTCGATGTTCAGGGCCTCCCCCAGCAGGGTGCCCACCACCATGCAGACGATGACGCAGAGGGTGTCCGCCGTGCCAATCATGCCCGAGATGCCGATGCCCAGCACGCACAGTCCCAGGGCACAGGTGAGGATGGAGGCAAACCGGTCGCTGATTCTGTTTTTGAACGCCAGACCCAGGGCGCTGCCCAGCAGGATCAGCGCCACATTGATAATGGTAGCAAGCATGGATGTTCCCCCGTTCACTTTTGCGCTTTACTGTGATAACTTTTCTATCATACCCCCTGATCCACCATTTGTCAAAGCGTTTCTGTCCTCATGTCCCCCTTGTCCCATGAATAAGCTGTTCAGGAAGGGGGGCGCGAATCTTGAAACTCAACCGCTCGTCCATGCTCTACGGCACACTGGTCCTCACCCTCACCAGCATCATTTCCCAGGTGCTGGGCTTTGTGTACCGGATCTTCCTCTCCCGCCTCATCGGCGCGGAGGTAATGGGCCTCTACCAGCTCATCATGCCGGTGTACTCGGTGATTATGTCCCTCACCGCCATCGGGCTGACGGTGGCGGTGTCCAACCTGTCGGCGGAGTACCACGCCCTGGGCAACCCAAAGGCCATTGTCCAGCTGCTCCGGAAAGCCCTTGCCGCCTTTCTGATTCTCTTCGCCCTGGTGGCGGGAGTGACCGTTCTGCTGTACGACCCTATCTCGGTCTACCTGCTGGGAGACGCCCGCACCCAGCTGGGCCTGCTGCTGCTGCTCCCCTGCATCCTCCTCACCGGCATCGAGAACCTCCACAAGCACTACTTTTACGGCACGGGAAACATCCGTCCCCCCGCCGTTGTGGAGCTGACCGAGCAGTTTATCCGCACCGGCGCGGTGCTGGGCCTGCTGGTGCTTCTGCTGCCCCAGTACCCGGAGCGGGTGGTGGGCATTATCGTGGCGGGTATGTGCTGCTCAGAGCTGTTCTCCTCCGTCACCCTAGTCCTTCTCTTCCGGCGGCACATGGGCCGTCCCGCCGCCCTGCCCGGCAAGGGAGAGGACCCACGCCGCTTGAAGCGGCGGATGTGCTCCATCGCCCTGCCCATCGCCGCCACCGCCCTGCTGGGCAACCTGATGGGCTCGGCCAATGCCGTCCTCATCCCCCAGCGCCTGGTCCATGCAGGCATGGACGTGTCCGCCGCTATGAGCGCCTTCGGTGTCCTCTGCGGTATGACGGTGCCCATGCTCTGCCTGCCCACCGCCTTTATCGGCGCCATGGGGCTGGTGCTGGTGCCCAAGCTGTCCCAGAGCGTGGCCCTGGGCCGGATGGACGAGGTCAGGCGCCGCATCTATAAGGCTCTGCTGGCCACCTCCGTGCTGGTCATGCCCACCCTGGCCATTCTGGTGGTGCTGGGCCCCACCATTGGCATCTATCTCTTCCGGGAGGCCACTGTTGGCCGCTATATGGTCCCCCTGTCGGTGGGTGTGCTGCTGTCCTGCTATCAGTCAGTACTCTCCGGCGTCCTCAGCGGCATCGGCCACCAGGCCGCTGCCGCCCGCAGCTCCCTCATCTGCGGAGCGGTGCAGCTGGGGTGCACCTGGGTGCTCATGGGACTGCCCGGTGTGGGGCTTGGCGGATACGTGGCTGGATTTGTCTTCAGCTCCGCTCTGGGTGCACTCCTCAACTACTGGGAGGTCTCCCGGCGCACGGGCCTGAAGCCCCGTCTCTTCCAGTGGTGCACCGCCCCCGCCCTCTCCGCCCTGCTCATGGGGCTGGTCATCAATCTGCTGTTCCGCATCCTTCTGGACGCGGGTATGGACGGTACCCCCGCCTGTCTGGCCTGTATCCTCTTCGGCGGCGTGCTCTACCTGGCCGCCCTCTCCGCCCAGGGTGTCCGTCCCTCTCAGCTGTTTCGGCTCAAATAACATTTTTCTGACAAATTCCCGCCCCCTTGCTCTTCCGGCTCTCTTTGTGCTATGATATTTGTCAGCACCAACAGACCGCCGGGAGGCCATACCATGAACAGCACCGTGCAGAAACCACCAAAATTTACCCGCCCCAGACTGCCCAGAGAACTGCGGCTGCCCGCCATTCTGGCCGCCGTCATTGTAGGGCTGCTGATTATCCGGGCGGTGCTGGCCGTCCTGATGCCGAGTTTCTCCGGTACCGCCGATACCCTACCGGAGGATGTCCCCGACGCCCCGGAGTGGGTGGAGCGCCAGCTTCTGCCCATCAATGAGTACTCCCGCCCGGGAGAAAAGCTGACCGCCGTCAACGGCGTGGTGGTCCACTACACCGGCAATCCGGGCACCACCGCCCAGCAGAACCGGAGCTACTTCGCCGGTCTGGCCCAGAGCGGCGAGACCTTTGCCAGCAGCAACTTTGTCATTGGCCTGGAGGGTGAGATTCTGGAGTGTGTCCCGCTGGACGAGGTGGCCTATGCCTCCAGCCAGCGCAATTACGACACCCTGTCCATCGAGGTCTGCCACCCGGACGACACCGGCGAATTTACCCAGGCCTCCTATGACGCGCTGGTCAAGCTGGTCCAGTGGCTGGTGGACACCTACGATTTGGATCGGGACCAGATTCTCCGCCACTATGATGTAACGGGCAAGGAGTGCCCCCGCTACTATGTCCAGCACCCCGAGGCCTGGGAGGCCTTTCTGGACGATTTGGAGTTTTAAATGCAGCAGCGGCCTGCCGGAACATTCCGGCAGGCCGCTGTATTTGTCCTCTTACAGTTCTTCTCTTGTGACTGCGGGCAGGCTTCCGCCGCCGGTGAGCAGTCCCAGCAGCCCCTCAAACTCCACGCCCTCCAGTGGCGGCGTGGCCAGGGCCAGGGTACGGCTGACGCACTGCTGCACAAAGGCCGCCGCATCCGCTGCGGCCTGGCCCAGGTTCTCCTCCCGCAGGAGTCCGCCCAGCAGCACTGCCGCGAACAGATCCCCTGTCCCGGGAAAGCTGCCCTGCTCCCGATGGGTGAGGGCCAGCTCCATTTTGCCGGTGACATGGTCCAGGCTGGCCGCCCCCACCTGCTCCGCTCCCGCGGACACGCCGGTGAGCACCACCGACCGCCGCCCATTCAGGGAGAGTCGCTCCAGCCAGCTGCGGACTGTATCACGGTCCGGCTGGGCCTGGTACTCCTCCCCCAGCAGCAGAGCCGCCTCGGTCAGATTGGGGGTAATCACGTCCGCCTGAGCGGCCAGCTCCCCCATCCGGGCGCACAGCTCCGGCGTACAGGTCCGGTAGGCCCGGCCGTGGTCCCCCATCACCGGGTCCACCAGTACCAGGGTCTTTTCCCGCCGGAACCGGCAGATGGCGGTCTGGAGCAGGCCGATCTGCCGCTCCGAGCCCAGAAACCCGCTGTACACCGCGTCGGGCTCCACGCCCAGCTCCCCCCAGTGAGCCGCTACCTGTCCCATCTGGTCGGTCAGGTCCAGAAACACCGCATGCTCGGAGGAAGGAAACGCCGTATGGGCCGAGAGGTAGGCCGTCAGCATGGGGTTGCACTGGCATCCCATGGCGGCCAGCACCGGGAGTATCACCGTCAGAGAGCACCGGCCTACGCCGGACATATCGTGGACTGCCGCCACTCTGGGCGCACGTTTCATATGCCTCACATCCTTGGCTGATTCTCGCATTTTCATTGAGCACTATTATAATGGCTTTTCCGCCCCGGTTCAATTGACAATTTTGCCGCTCAATGCTAAAATACCTCCAGTTCCTTTGTCTCTTTCCCTTGCAGCAGCAAATTTCAATATGCGGGTATGGCGGAATTGGCAGACGCGCTGGATTTAGGTGCTGTCACCTCAGTGAAGAATTTCCCAGCAATCAGGTAAAAGCAGGCATGGCCTGTTTTTATAGATGCGGATCAAGCACAACGCTCCGCCTCGGGTAGCCCTCCCCGAGTAAAAATAGAGGGGAAATTAAATATGCGGGTATGGTGGAATTGGTTGACACGCAGGATTTAGGTTCCTGTGCCGTGAGGCGTGTGGGTTCGAGTCCCACTACCCGTACCAAGCGCTGCTGGCATCCCAGCAGCGCTTTTCTATAATCTCATTGTCAAATTATAGGGCATGGTGTAAGATAACTATGATCAGAGAGAAGGTGTTATTTGATGGAAAAAAACTTGGACCATTTGACCTCCGAGGAAGTTGAGACTTTAATGCAACGATATTATGCTGGTGAGTCTGTTTCCAAATTAACAAAAGAATATGGCATCTCTGTACGTAGTTCAGACCTATATAAGTTATTTCCACCGGAAGCTTTCGCTAATTACATTTGTGAGTATTGCGACGAGCCTTTAGTAATTAATCGTCCATCAAAAACCATGAAGAATCTCCCCAAATATGAGCGAGACTTATACTGTCCAGTCTGTGGGCACAAGCCGTTTCAAACTCACTGTAATTGCGAAAATTGCCAGGAAGAAGAAAGAAATCTTCAAATGGAGCGGCTGCAGCAGATTGAAGAAGTATATTCCAAGCCACAGACACCTGTTGATTTCGCATCGCTTTCTTTTGAAAACAAAGTGTTTTTAGGCGCTATCTGTAGAGCTTTACTCAAAGAAAACCTTTATGAAATTGCACCATTTTCTAATTCGGAAGTAATTTTGACGCCTACGGACATTTTACGTAAGAAGCTATACTCAAGCTTAATTCACAACCAAGTCATAGCGGTGAGTCCGCAATCTACGTTGGATGCGTTTGATATCGATAGTGAAGACTTTCCAAATACCTTCTATATCTATAGAGTCACCTATTTCTTAAATCTAATTTTCCCAGCAAATAAGAAGGATCTATTTACCGAAATATTAGACCCCAGTTACTATTGCACGGAGAATGCAGACGAAGCAGTTATACTGTGGAAAGAGATTGCAGTTGCTGAATGTATAGAGTATTTACAGTATCAATTAGACAAAGTAAACTTTGAATTCACCCCAGGCGAGAAGACTTATAAAACATTTGATATCATTCTAAATGACTTTTCTGTATCACAAATTTATGGAATTATTTGGCGTGCGGTGGCTGATGCATCGAAACTGTATCTTGAGAAAGGAATTAGCAAAAAGCATGCGGCAAACAGTGTTATTGGAGCCTGCGAGCGATATGCCGAGCGTGCAAAAATTAATGGGTGGGATTTAACGCAGTATAATCGCATTAAGGATCTACCCCAAAGCGAACTCTCATTATTCTATTTTAATCGTGTACTTGGCATTGGTGAAATGGGATTTAGGGTTCCTCCAACAATTGTTTAAGCCTAACGATTTCCTTTTAAGTATTCCATGGAAATATCATCGATTTCTTGCTCTAACTTTTAAAATTTTTCTGTAACGCAAAAATATGGGCGTCGAGGATTGGTTTCCTCGGCGCCCATATTTCAGTTTTCCGCCATATAATTACTATTCGTAAGAGGAATACTCTTCTACCAGATTCTTAAGCGTGCGAGGCAAATAAGTCCAGATTTCATTAGCTCCATCAAAATAGCCATCTGCTTTCGCCTTATCCCAATAGAGCCGTGCCTCTTCGTAATAGGGTAATTGTAACCGACGAAAGGTCTCCAGTAGCAATCTCTTATCAGCAATATGTTCTCTATAATCTTCCCGAAAATCTGGGCCTGGATCAATCATCGATAAAAAATGAACTTTTCCCTCATCACCTAAAAAAGATTCAAGTGGTAAAGACATAGAATAGCGGCGGTCATGGTCACAGCCCACTTTACAATTGCCTACATGATTATTTTTATGCAGGATTCGTATTTTATCAATTTTCCCTTCTGCATTTTCACCCCAGACAACATATCCATCATCAGGGGTTTCTATAATTTTTCCGCACACGTCACAAACCCACTGCTTTAAAGGTTCCATAAGCGACCTCCCTTTAGATATTTTGTGCTGTCCAGTAATTAAAATAATCGCATGAGCATTTTATCACAAAAAGGTACTTTGAGCAACGATTCAGAAAATATTAGGTCGTAGAGACATTATCAATATCAGTGTATAACTGTTATAAACCCTGTAACAGCAAGGTGCATAGGACAGAAACACAATATATGGAGCATATTCAAAGAAAATAATCTATATATTGATAACTTCCTTGTAAATACATTGTATTCATGATATACTTTACCATTATGTTAGGTTACAAGGAGCGATGGGGATATGTCGAAAACTATGGCAGCATTTTATGAAGGCCCTCCGTATTTGGAAATGTTAAATCGTATTCAACGGCAGATAGATTTAATGACTCGTCCTTTACTGGACATGCAACAGGATTATGCCGCATTGACAAAAAATCTCTCTGCTGCGTTAGATTCCCCCGCAATTCGTAACATTAACAAAATCTCAAGTGCATTTGATAGTCAGAGCATGGCAGCGATATACCGCACTCAAGAAATTGTATCAAAAATAGATATGTCCGGAATGGTATCTGCGCTTCAACAGTTTCAAATAGCCATAGACACTGTTGCCCCAATGCAATTGCAAGTTCAGCTTGGTGAACGTATCCAAGAATGGTCACGCGTCATATCCAATAGTATTCCGTATCAAATCGAACCTTTGACTAAGGCAAGGGTTGCTGAACTAACTCGACTGACATCCTTGGCAGAGGAATATACCATCGGAGAGGCTGCTGAAGAATGCCACATCCTTTCTGAGGATGAACAAAAAATTGTAGTATCTGAAGTAGAAGATATTTTGCTTTCGGGTAAAAACTGGGAGCAACGTTTTGCTGAACAAATTAAAAGTTTCTCTCAGACTCACCCAGTAATCGCATGGGTGCTTGAGAAAATCTTTTTTGCGATTTTAATTGGCATTATCACAAATATAGCCTCTTCTGCAATAGGGAAGGCTTTGTCTCCAGCTAATGTATATGAGGAGCCAAATTCGTCTTCTCAGATAGTGTACCATATTGAACTGAACCAAAATGTTGTTGTTGTGGGAGATGTTCCCTATTACTATGAGGTTGAAATACAGGACGAGTCGTCAGGGTGCCGTTATGCCGGCTATGTCAGCAAGCGGTCTATTTCTCTGATGGAAAGCGAGGAGAAATAGACCGGACTGGCATAGAAGCAGACATCTTCTCCATCATGATCCCATCAATCTCCTGCTCCAGCTCCTGAATTCTTTTCTGTAACGACAAAATGTGGGCGTCAAGGACCGGTTTCCTCAACGCCCACATTTTTTGCTTCTGCTTCAGTTCCTTCTGTTTCTCGGCCATCTTGACCCGCATGGTCTGGGCAAACTCCTGAACCGTTGCATCCAGCACCTCCTCATGGATACGGTGAGAACTGCAATAGCTTTTCCCATTCCGATGGTAGCCCTTACAGACATACTCCACACGCTGCTTGCCGTTCCAGTACCGGATCATCGGCACAAAGGGGCTTCCGCACTCTTTGCAGAGAATCAGTCCGGCGTAGCGGTGTTTCGCCTTGTTTCCATTGGCCGGGCGGGCCTGCGCTTTCAGTTTTTGCTGAGCCTTCTCCCAGATGTCACGCTGAATAATAGCAGGAAAGAAGTTTTCGTGCCGGTACCACTCCGCCTGCTCCAATCGCTTTGCCTTGCCGCTGTTGGTTTCCGACCGGTGATTGATCAGCACCCCGGTATAGGCCTCCTCCACCAGGATATTTTTTACGCTGGCATATGTCCATACATAGCGCCCATTACTGGTTTTTCTTGCCGTACAGACTTCTCTGCCGCATTGCTCTGCCCGGAGTTGCGCCGGTGTCTTTTGTCCCAGCGCATTGAGCCTGCGGGCGATTTCTTTTTGCCCATGCCCCTGTAAGTACAGAGAATAGATGATTTGTACGGTTTCAGACGCCTCCGGGTGAAGTTCGATCGTATTGGTATTGCGGTCTTTCCGATAGCCAAAGGGCGGTGTGATCACAATGCCCTCCCGCTGTTTCTGACGATACCCGGCCCGGATCTTTTTACTGATGTCCCTGGCGTAGTAATCGTTCATCAGGCCACGGACGCCGATGATCAAATCATCCTCGTCGCGGAAGGTATCGATCCCTTCTGTCGCGGAAATCACCCGCACCTGATGTTCCCGCAGATAATCAATAAACAGTGCGGTCTGGGTCCTGTGGCGGCCAAGTCGTGACAAGTCCTTTACGATGACGGCATCGATTTTATCAGCGTCCACAGCCGCCGTGAGCTCGTCCAGCCCACGGCGGTTGAACTTCATGCCGCTCACATTGTCATCGGAAGACTGTCCTACAATGGTGTATCCGTGCTGCTCGGCAAACCCATGGCAAATCTTTGACGATGATGGCTTCAATTTTCCCTGCCTCGACCACTTCATAGATTTTGTCGATGCCCTCACGGTTGAAGTGCATACCGCTGACATTGTCATCGAAGGATTCACCAACCACTTGGTGGCCATTGCTGACAGCAAAGTTGTATATGATTTTTCTCTGGTTGTTCAGTGAATTGAGTTCTTCATCCTCATCTCTGGACAAGCGGTAATAGAGCCAGACTTTCATAATCGTTCCTTTCCGCTATGGTGTGCCGATTATTCACGACACACCATAGCACACAAGTTTTTGAATAGCTATCAAAACCAATCAGGCCACTTCATTTTCTACCTTACCAACAGAATCAGCAGGCTGATTTGTGTACGGATCATCCACAGATAGATAGTCGTGGATGATCATTTTCAGGAAGTGATCGAACTGGTCATCCGTCCCCACATAGGAATACATGACACTGTGAATGTTGGATTCGTTTTTCTTTCTACCCATAGCGTTCCTTTCCCCCGAAACAAATTCGGGCAACAAAAATAGCAGACCGTCACAACATGGTCTGCTGCCAAATCTGTTCTTCTTCGTGATCGTCCTCGGCATGGCCCTGGGCGATTTTCTTTCGCCGTTCCTTGCGGAGCGTTTTCCTGTCTGTGTGTGGACGCATGGTGGTGCTGTCCATCACTGGAGCAGCAAACTGAGACTGCTCCAGACGGTATCCAAGCCCCACCACAGCAGAAGCAATGCTGCCGTCCCCATCAGCAGGACCGCCCATGTGGGACCATCCAGGTGCGGCAGCCGCAGTTTGGGCAGTCTGATGCCGTGCAGAGAAAAATGCTTCTCTTTCCGTTTCCCAGCCTGTTCGTTCATCTGCTCCAAATATCTCACTATCGCCAGGCAGCAGGCCAGCAAAATCAAGCTGATGGAGAATAGGCCGATATAGCATTGAAATACGGTCTGTGCACCCTAGCCCGGACCAGCGCATAGCATGGACTGCGGCCCCTGACCATCCGGCATACGGGGCTGCGAAAAGGAGGCCCGTCCGATGAACAATCTCCTGCAGAGGCGGCTTGCCAGCCTTCTGTGTGTGAAAAGCATTGTAACGCTGGTTATGGCGGCTGTATTTGCCTTCTCCGTCCTTACCGACCGCATTTCAGGCAAGGATTTTCTGACTGTATTC
>CABIYL020000009.1:130024-137741 GCA_902362925.2 Clostridiales bacterium
GTCGTCCTCACCCTTCTCAATGGCCTTTATCACCACATAGTATCCGTAGTTGTCGTTGACCTGGATGTAAATCCGGTCCCCCACCCGCTTGCCCAGCAGGGCGGAGCCCACAGGCGACTCCTTGCTGATGCGGCCGTGGAGCGCGTCCTGCCGCATGGTAGTGACCACCTGATAGGTCTCGGTCTCGTCGTCCTCCTCCAAATAGACGGTCACCTTGTCGTAGAGTCCCACGGTGTCCGGCGCGGCCTGGTCGGAGATGACCACGGCGGTGCGGATCATGTTCTCCAGAAAACGGATGCGGCTCTCATTCCGGTTTTTCTCCTGCTTGGCCGCCTTATATTCAAAGTTCTCGCTGAGATCGCCGAAGCCCCTGGCCTCCTTCACCGCCTCCAGCAGCTGAGGCCGCAGGGTAATCCGCCGGTAATCCAGCTCCTCCCGCATCATCTGGAGGTCCTTCCGGGTCAGTTCGTTGTGCATTTCGCCGCTTCCTTTTCGTGGTTTTTCTCCCTTTTGCGGCGGCACGGCTCTGGCCGTTCCCGCCGCTTCGGTGCCCCGATTATAGCACATCTCTCCCACATGGTCAAAGCCGGACACCCCCTTTTCCGGTGAAATCGTTCGACCTTGTCCAGCAAAATAGGAAAAGGCCGGCACCCATGTGCCGGCCTTGGTTGGATATTGCTCAGTGGTCGTGGCCACAGCCGCCGCAGCAGCCACCACAGGAAAAGCCCTCCACGGTCTCCGGGTCCACGCCCTGCTTCTTGTAGTAGTCAGCCAGAGCGGCCTTGATGGCCTCCTCGGCCAGCACGGAGCAGTGAAGCTTGTGTCCGGGCAGACCATCCAGCGCCTCGGCCACCGCCGCGTTGGTCAGCTTCATGGCCTCGGCCACCGGCTTGCCCTTGATCATCTCGGTGGCCATGGAGGAGGACGCGATGGCCGACCCGCAGCCAAAGGTCTTGAACTTCACGTCGGTGATCACGTCGTTGTCAATCTTCAGGTACATCTTCATGATGTCGCCGCACTTGGGGTTGCCCACCTGGCCCACGCCGTCGGCGTCCACAATCTCTCCCACATTGCGGGGATGCTCAAAATGGTCCATGACCTTCTCGGAATACAGCATATCTTGTCTCTCCTTTTCTCACTCATCCAGATCCCAGGTGGGGCGGCCGGTCTCCCGGTCCCACACAGGGGACATTTCACGCAGATACTGCACCGCCTGGGGCACCTCCCGCAGGATGGTGTCCACGTCCTCTTCGGTGGTCTCCCGGCCCAGGCTCAGGCGGAGGGAGCCATGGGCGATGGCATGGGGCAGGCCGATGGCCAGCAGCACGTGGGAGGGGTCCAGAGAGGCGGAGGAACAGGCGGAGCCGGAAGAGGCACAGATGCCTGCCCGGTCCAGCTGGAGCAGCAGAGCCTCGCCCTCCACGCCCTCAAACACCAGGGAGGCGGTGCCGGGGAGCCGGTGGTCCCGGGAACCGGTGACCCGGGTATAGGGCAGGGCAGACAGACCGTCCAGCAGCTTGTCCCGCAGGGAGGACAGGCGGCTGCTCTCCTCGCTCATACCATTCACTGCCTCCCGGAGGGCGGCGGCCAAGCCAACGGCGGCGGCCACGTTCTCCGTGCCGGACCGGCGTCCCTTCTCCTGTCCGCCGCCGTGGATGAGGGGCGGCAGCCGGAGAGGCTTGCGCATGTAGAGCACGCCGATGCCTCTGGGGCCGTAGATCTTGTGGCCGGAGAGGGACAGCAGGTCCACCTTCCAGTCCTCCACGTTGACCGGGATATGGCCCACGGCCTGGACGGCGTCGGTGTGGAAGAGCACACCGGCCTCCCGGGCGATGGCGCCGATCTCGGCGATGGGCTCCACGGTGCCAATCTCGTTGTTGGCCGCCATGACGGAGATGAGGATGGTGTCCGGACGGATGGCCGCCTTCACGGCGGCGGGGTCCACCCGACCCTCGCTGTCCACCGGGACATAGGTCACCTCATAGCCCTGCTTCTCCAGCCACTGGGCGGTGTGGAGCACGGCATGGTGCTCGATGGCGGTGGTGATGATGTGCTTTCCCTTCTTCTGGCGCAGCTCGGCCACGCCCTTCAGGGCCCAGTTGTCCGCCTCGGTGCCGCCGGAGGTAAAGTAAATCTCCTCGGGCTTGGCGCCCAGACAGGCGGCAATCTCCGCCCGTGCCTGCTCCAGGTCGCTCTTGGCCTCCTGGGCAAAGCGGTAGAGGCTGGAGGGGTTGCCGTACTGCTGCTGGAAATAGGGGGTCATGGCCCTGAGGGCCGTATCAGAAAGGGCCGTTGTGGCCGCATGGTCGGCATAGATGAATCTCGACATGGATATACTCCTCTCAAAGGATGATTTCTCATTCCTCATAATTCCTATATGTTTACTATGATTATAAAACATCCTGCCAAAAAGTCAAGCCCTTTCGAAAATTTTCCCTATGCTATCCCCGGATATTTTCTCTCTCCTCCGATTCTGGTAAACTGTTTTTTATATTTCAAGGGAGGTGATCTGCGCTGTGGAAAAGCTGGGACTGGTGCTGGCGGGCGGCGGCGGAAAAGGCGCCTATGAGATTGGCGTGTGGCAGGCCCTGCGGGATCTGGGACTGGAGCAATCCGTAGCCGCTGTGTCGGGCACCTCGGTGGGGGCTCTCAACGCGGCCCTCTTTGCCGCTGGGAATTTGGAGCGTTCCCGGGCCGTGTGGCGGGACCTGTCCCCCGATCACATCATCTTCTCTCCCGACCGGGACAAGGCAGAGGCCCAGATTGCCCAGCTTCTGTCCTCTCCTGGGCTGGGACAGCGCTTTAAGAATTTTCTTCACAGAGGCAGCATCCCTGACCCCTTAGCCCCTGTCTCCGTCGGAGCTGCCGCTTCAACGGCCCTCTTTTTTCTGCGAGATCGCCTGCTCCCAACCCTCTCGCAGCTGCTCATGTCGGGCATTATCTCCGCCGACGGGCTGGGTGAGATGATAGACGGCGCTGTGGACTGTGCCCGGCTGGCCGCGTCTCCCGTCCGGTGCTACGCCACCTGCCTGCGGATTCCACGGCTCAAGCCGGACCGATTCCTGCTCAACGGCAGAGCCCCGGAGGATGTCCGGTCTATCCTGCAGGCCTCGGCCGCTATTCCCTTCTTCTTCCCCATGGCAGAAGTGGAGGGCAGGCGGTATCTGGACGGCGGCCTGCCGCCCTGGGGGGACAATGTGCCGGTGCAGCCTCTCTGTGAGCTGGAGGGCTGCCGGACCATCCTGGTGGTCCACCTGTCCGGCAGCTCCAGGGTGGAGGCCAGCCTGTTTCCGGATATCAAGTTGGTGGAGGTCTTCCCCAGCGCAGAACTGGGCGGCCCGGCGGGTACCTTTGACTTTACCGCAAAGGGTGCCCGTTGGCGGATGGAACTGGGCTACCGGGACGGTGTGGAACAGCTGGCGGGGCTATGTCTTTCCCAATCTTAACCAAACTTTAATTGACTTGCCTCATATACAATGATATAGTGGGTGCACCCCCGTAACTTTTTCCCGACTGGAGCGGAAAGAATGGATAAAAAATTATTTAAAAGTATTCTCTGGATTATTACTTACGCAGTGCTCCTGGTGCTCTTTATCATTCAATTTGATGAGGTGCGCGGCCTGTTCTGGACTGTCATCGGACTGTTCCAGCCCCTGTTCATCGGCTTTGCCATCGCCTTCGTGCTCAACCGGCCCTGCCAGCTCTTTTCCCAGCTCTACGACCGGGAATTGGGCAGGACAAAGGCAAAAAATCTCTCCCGGCCCCTGGCTGTGGCCACCTCCTACCTCCTGATGTTCGTGCTCATCATCGCCTTCTTCTCCCTGGTGCTCCCCAAGCTGGTGGAGAGCATCCAGATCTTCCTGAACAGCATCAACGGCTATATGCTCAACATTCAGGAATGGATCAACAGGCAGGAGTGGCTCGCCCCCCTGTTCTCCTCCCTGCATCTGGACACCCTGGACCTCTCCAACTTCAGCGACCTCATCAAGGGCGCCCTCAACGGCGTGGTCAACACCCTGACCACCGCTGTCCCCCAGCTGCTGACCATCACCAGCAACATTATCTCCATCGTAGTGACGGGCTTCCTGTCCATCATCTTCTCGGTGTATATGCTCTCGGGCAAGGCCACCCTGCTCTCCCAGTGCCGCCGGGTGCTCAAGGCCTACGCGCCGCCCAAGGTGGAGGCCTGGGTCACCGACGTGGTCCACCTGACCGCCAACACCTTCACCGCCTTTGTCAGCGGCCAGCTCATTGAGGCCTGTATTCTGGGCGGCCTCACCGCGCTGGGCATGCTCTTCATCCAGGCTGACTATGCCCCCCTCATCGGCGTCATTGTGGGCGCCACCGCCCTGATCCCCATGGTGGGCGCCTTCCTGGGCGGCGCGGTGGCCGCCGTGCTGCTGATCATGGTCTCCCCCCTGAAAACCCTGATTTTCCTCATCTTCCTTCTGTGCCTTCAGCAGTTTGAGGGCAATGTCATCTACCCCCGTGTGGTGGGCAACAACGTGGGTCTGCCCGCCATCTGGGTGCTGGCTGCCGTCACCGTGGGCGGCGGACTGTTCCAGTTCGTGGGCATCCTGGTCAGCGTGCCGGTGGCCTCGGTGCTGTACACCCTGCTCCGCCGGGATGTTCACCGCCGACTGGGAGAATCCAAGGTCTGATAAAAGAATCCGCACACGCTGCGCGTGTGCGGATTCTTTTTGCCATTAAAATAGGGGCCGCTGCCAAATGGCAGCGGCCCCTTGAAGTTTTTTAATTACTTCAGGTTGAAGAAGGCGTCCTTGCCCAGGTACTGAGCCACGTCGCCCAGCTCCTCCTCGATGCGGAGCAGCTGGTTGTACTTGGCCACACGGTCGGTACGGCTGGGAGCACCGGTCTTGATCTGGCCGGCGTTGAGGGCCACGGCGATGTCGGCAATGGTGGCGTCCTCGGTCTCGCCGGAACGGTGAGACACGATGGCGGTGTAGCCGGCGCGGTTGGCCATCTGGATGGCGTCCAGAGTCTCGGTCAGGGTGCCGATCTGGTTGACCTTGATCAGGATGGCGTTGGCAACGCCCTTCTCAATACCGGTGGACAGACGCTCCACGTTGGTGACGAACAGGTCGTCGCCCACCAGCTGGACGCGGTCGCCGATGGCCTTGGTCAGCATAGCCCAGCCCTCCCAGTCGGTCTCGGCCATGCCGTCCTCGAGGGAGATGATGGGGTAGGTGTCGGCGAACTTCTTCCACATGTTCACCAGCTGCTGCTGGGTCATCTTCTTGCCGGACTTGGGCTGGATGTAGCACTTCTGCTCCTCATCCCACCACTCGGAAGAAGCGGCGTCGATGGCGATCATGAAGTCCTCGCCGGGCTTGAAGCCGGCCTCCTCGATGGCCTTCACGATGACCTTCAGAGCGTCCTCGTCCTTCTTCAGGTTGGGAGCGTAGCCGCCCTCGTCGCCCACGCCGGCGGCGGGAGTGCCGTTCTCCTTCAGGGTCTTCTTCAGCTGATGGAAGACCTCGGCGCACATACGCAGAGCCTCGCGGAAGCAGCAGGCGCCCACGGGCATGATCATGAACTCCTGGATCTCAACGTTGTTGGTAGCGTGAGCGCCGCCGTTGAGGATGTTCATCATGGGAACGGGCAGGGTCTTGGCGTTGACGCCGCCAATGTAGTTGTACAGGCTGGTGCCCAGGCTCTCGGCAGCGGCCTTGGCGCAGGCCAGGGAGGCGCCCAGGATGGCGTTGGCGCCCAGCTTGGTCTTGTTGGGGGTGCCGTCCAGAGCGATCATGGCCTTATCGATGGCCACCTGATCCAGGACGTTCATGCCCACCAGGCACTCAGCGATCTCGGTGTTGACGTTCTTCACAGCGGTGAGGACGCCCTTGCCCAGGTAACGGCTCTTGTCGCCGTCGCGGAGCTCGCAGGCCTCGTAGATACCGGTGGAAGCGCCGGAGGGAACGGCGGCACGGCCAACAGTGCCGTCCTCCAGGTAGACCTCAACCTCAACGGTGGGATTGCCGCGGCTGTCCAGAATCTCACGGCCCAGAACATCAACGATCTCGATAATCTGCTTCATGTTCAAAAACTCCTTTCATTTTAGGGGCACGGCTTCCGGTATTTCCGCCGTACCTTCTATCTGTCAGGGCGGCAGGAACCGCCCGAACATACAATGATGTGCTGCTTACGCCTCGATCAGGGTGTTGCCATCCATCTCGGCGGGCTTCTCAAGGCCCATCAGGTCCAGCATGGTGGGGGCGATATCGGCCAGACGGCCGTCACGCAGCTTCACGTTGGCGCCCACGATGCAGAAAGGCACCAGGCTGGTGGTGTGGGCGGTGTAGGGGGTGGTGCCGTCATCGTCCAGCATCCGGTCGGCGTTGCCGTGGTCGGCGGTGATGAGGGCTACGCCGCCCATCTTGCGGGTGGCCTCCACAACACGGCCCACGCACTCGTCCACGGTCTCAACGGCCAGACGAGCGGCCTCATACACGCCGGTGTGGCCCACCATGTCGCAGTTGGCGAAGTTGAGGATGACCACATCGTAGTTGCCGCTCTCGATGCGCTTCACCGCCTCGTCGGTGACCTCACGGGCGCTCATGTCGGGCTTGAGGTCGTAGGTGGGCACCTTGGGGGAGGGGATGAGGCAGCGGTCCTCACCGGGGAACACCTGCTCGGCGCCGCCGTTGAAGAAGAAGGTCACATGGGCGTACTTCTCGGTCTCGGCGATGCGGAGCTGGGTCAGGCCCAGGCGGGAGATATACTCGCCAAAGATGTTCTTCAGCTCGTGATGGGGGAAAGCCACCGTCACATTGGGCATGGTGGCGTCATACTCGGTGGTGCAGACATAGGTCAGGGGGAAGAAGCCCTTCTTCCGCTCAAAGCCGTCGAACTCGGGGTCCACCAGGCTGCGGGTGATCTCACGGGCCCGGTCGGGACGGAAGTTCATGAACACCACGCTGTCGCCGGACTTGATGACGGCGTCCTTGCAGCAGATGACAGGCTCCACGAACTCGTCGGTGACACCGGCGTCATAGGACTTCTGCACGGCGGCCACGGGGTCGGCCTCAAAGGGAGCCTCGCCCAGCACCAGGGCGTCATAGGCCTTGACCAGACGCTCCCAGCGCTTGTCACGGTCCATGGCGTAGAAGCGGCCGGAGATGACGCCGATGTGGGCGTTGCCCACCTGGGCGCACTTCTCAGCCAGCTGCTCCACATAGCCCTTGCCGGAGGCAGGGGGCACGTCACGGCCGTCCAGGAAGGCGTGGACATAGACGTCCTTCACGCCCTGCTGCTTGGCCATGTCCAGCAGCGCGAAGATGTGGGTGATGTGGCTGTGGACGCCGCCATCGGACAGCAGGCCCATCACGTGGAGGGCATGGCCCTCCTGCTTGGCGTTCTCCATGGCCCGCAGGTACTCGGGGTTCTGGAAGAAGTCGCCGTCCTTGATGGACTTGGAGATACGGGGCAGGTCCTGGAACACCACGCGACCGGCGCCGATGTTGGTGTGGCCCACCTCGGAGTTGCCCATCTGGCCCTCGGGCAGACCCACGTCCAGGCCGGAGGCGGACAGCTTGCTCACCGGGTTCTCGGCAAACAGCTTGTCCAGCACGGGCTTGCGGGCGTTGGCAATGGCGTTGCCCTCGGTCTCGCTGCGGAGACCGTAGCCATCCATAATGATAAGAGTAGTGGGTGTTTTACTCATAAATAACCTCAGTTCCTTCAGGTAAGATTGGGA
>CABIYL020000009.1:137999-166540 GCA_902362925.2 Clostridiales bacterium
AGGGAAGCGCCGCCGATGAGGCCGCCGTCGATGTCGGGCTGAGCCAGCAGCTCAGCGGCGTTCTTGGCGTTCATGGAGCCGCCGTACTGGATGGTTACAGCGCGGGCAACACGGGCGCCGTACAGCTTGCGGATGACCACGCGGATGCTCTCGCAGACCTCAGCGGCCTGCTCGGCGGTAGCGGTCTTGCCGGTGCCGATGGCCCAGATGGGCTCGTAGGCGATGACAACGTGGCGCATCTTGTCGGCGGGCACGCCGGCCAGAGCGGCCTTCACCTGATAGGCGATGAGCTCCATGGTCACGCCCAGCTCACGCTGCTCCAGGCTCTCGCCCACGCAGACGATGGGGTACAGGCCGGCCTCCAGGGCGGCGTGGACCTTCTTGTTGACGGTGAAGTCGGTCTCGTTGTAGTACTGACGGCGCTCAGAGTGGCCGATGATGACGTACTTCACGCCCAGCTCCTTGAGCATCTCGGCGGAAACCTCGCCGGTGTAGGCGCCGTGGGACTCATAGTGGCAGTTCTCAGCGCCGATGGCGATGCGGCAGTCCTTGAACAGACGCACAGCGGCGGGAATGTTCACGTAGGGCACGCAGAGAACGACCTCGCACCACTTGGGCTTGCCCAGCTTGGTCTTGATGTCCTCGGCGAAGGCCTTGGTCTCGGTCAGGGTCTTGTTCATCTTCCAGTTGCCGGCGATGATGGTCTTGCGGTAGCGGCGGTTCATTGCAGTTCAATCCTTTCCATATATGTGAGGCTTTGCGCAGGCGGCGCGCCGGTGTCGTCGCGCCCCATAAAACAGGCATGTTTCATGCCCGGTTGGAAAAATCTCAGGCGTCCAGCAGGCAGGCCTCGTCGGAGCAAGCTCTGTATCTCTCGCTTCCGCCCCAGGGCGAAAGCTCAATCACTCCGCTGCTCCTCCTCTCCCCACCGAACCCGCTTCGCTGGGCTTCGGCGGGGACCCCGAAAGGGCGTCGCCTGCCCCGGTATTGTCTTCCGGAGTCTTAGGCGTCCAGCAGGCAGGCAACGCCGGGCAGCTCCTTGCCCTCCATGAACTCCAGGGAGGCGCCGCCGCCGGTGGAGATGTGGGTCATCTTGTCGGCATAGCCCAGCTGCTGCACGGCAGCCGCGCTGTCGCCGCCGCCGATGATGGTGATGGCGCTGGTCTGGCTCAGAGCCTCGGCCACGGCCTCGGTGCCCTTGGCGAAGGCGGGGAACTCAAACACGCCCATGGGGCCGTTCCAGATAACGGTGCCGGCGTCCTTCACGGCGTCGCAGTACAGCTTCACGGTCTCGGGGCCGATGTCCAGGCCCTGCCAGCCGTCGGGAATCTCGCCGGTCTTGACAACCTTGCTCTCAGCGTCGGGAGCAAAGGCGTTGGCCACCACGGTGTCCACGGGCAGGAGCAGCTTGACGCCCTTCTCGGCGGCCTTCTTCACCATGTCGTTGGCGTAGGACTCCCAGTCGGCCTCCAGCAGGCTGTCGCCCACCTTGCCGCCCTGAGCGGCGGAGAAGGTGTAGGCCATGCCGCCGCCGATGATGATGGTGTCAGCAATCTCAAGGAGGTTGTTGATAACGCCGATCTTGGAGGAGACCTTGGAGCCGCCCAAGATGGCCACCAGGGGACGCTTGGGGTTGGCCAGAGCGCCGCCGATGATCTCCAGCTCCTTCTGGATCAGGAAGCCGGACACGGCGGGCAGGTAGTCGGCCACGCCGGCGGTGGAGGCGTGAGCGCGGTGCACGGCGCCGAAGGCGTCGGACACATAGACCTCAGCCATGGAAGCCATCTTCTTGGCCAGCTCGGGGTCGTTCTTGGTCTCACCCTTCTCGAAGCGGGTGTTCTCCAGCAGCATGATCTGGCCGGGCTGGAGGGCAGCGGCCTTGGCCATGGCGTCCTCACCCACCACGTCGGCGGCCATGATGACGTCCTTGCCCAGCAGCTCGCTCAGGCGCTTGGCAACGGGAGCCAGGGACAGAGCCTTCAGGGACTTCTTCCAGCTCTCCTCGGTGATGGTGGCGGGGTCCTTGCCCTTCTCGGCCTGCTTCTTCACATAGGAATCGAAGGTGGCGACGGGCTTGCCCAGGTGGGAGCAGGCGATGACGGCGGCACCCTGGTCCAGCAGGTACTGGATGGTGGGCAGCGCAGCGCGGATACGCTTGTCATCGGTGATGGTGCCGCTGCCGTCCTTGGCCAGAGGCACGTTGAAGTCGCAGCGGAGGAGGACCTTCTTGCCGGCGACGTCGATGTCCTTTACAGTCTTCTTGTTGTAGTTCATACGAAAGCTCCTTTCATCTCTCCTTCCCCGGACAATCCGGGGAACTCTAACTGGCGCAATGCTTCGTAGGTCACTATGGCGACGGAATTTGCCAAATTCAGGCTGCGCGCGTCGGGGCGCATGGGGATTCGGATACACCGGTCACGGTGGGCCTCACGGAATTCCTGGGGCAGGCCTGCCGTCTCCTTGCCGAAGAACAGCCAGCACTCATCCCGGAACTCCGCCTCCACATAAGAGCGGGGCGCCTTGGTGGTCATGAGCCAGAGGTCCTTCGCACCGGTCCGGGCAAAGAAGTCCTCCAGATTCTCATAGACCGTCAGGTCCACCATGTGCCAGTAATCCAGTCCGGCCCGCTTCACCGCCCGGTCCGAGATGTCAAACCCAAGGGGCTTGATCAGATGCAGGCGGCTGCGCGTGGCCGCGCAGGTCCGGGCGATGTTGCCGGTGTTCTGCGGAATTTCCGGTTCAACAAGAACAAGATTCAGCATAAATCCGGCTCACCCCCCATTTACAGCGGTGTTATTGTACATCGAATCCCGCAGAATTTCAACAGCAAATACGTCGATAATCCCACAAAAATTCATTTTTTATTGAACAATTCTCAGTAGTTTCGCTGTCGAAGCGTTTTATGCTTTATAGTTGTGAAAAGTTGTGCTACAATATCGGCAGTAACAGGGCCGCACTCCGCTTTGCTGTGGGGTAAAGCGGTCTCGCCCCACGTTAAGTATCAGCTAAATTTCGTGCTTTTCTGCGGGGAAAATGATTGATTAAGGAGAATGAACGTGGAAACTCAGACACAACGCCTCCGAATTGTGGTGAAAGTGGGCACCTCCTCTCTCACCCACGACACCGGACGGCTGAATCTGCACAATATGGACCTGCTGGCCCGCACCCTGTCCGACCTGGAGGGCATGGGTCACGAGATTGTTCTGGTATCCTCGGGCGCCATCGGCGTGGGCGCCACCAAGCTGGGCCTGAAAGAGCGGCCCAAGGAGCTGCGGATGAAGCAGGCCGCCGCCGCTGTGGGCCAGTGCGCCATCATGCACCTCTACGACAAGCTGTTCGGCGAGTACAACCGGATGGTGGCCCAGATCCTGCTCACCGGCGAGGACGTGGACGCCCCTGTCCGGGCCGAGCACCTGCACAACACCTTTGAATCCCTGCTGGAGCTGGGGGTCATCCCCGTGGTCAACGAGAACGACTCGGTGTCCTCCGCCGAGATCGAGACGGGCAAGTGCAAGGTCCTGGGTGACAACGACACCCTGTCCGCCATCGTGGCCCGGCTGGTGGGCGCCGACCTGCTGGTGCTGCTGAGCGACATCGACGGCCTCTACGACGCCGACCCCCACGGCAACCCGGACGCCAAGCTCATCCACCACGTGGACGCGGTGACCCCCGAGCTGCGGGCAATGGCCGGCGGCGCCGGCACCTGGCGGGGCACCGGCGGCATGCAGACCAAACTCAACGCCGCTGAGATCGCCATGGCCGCCGGAGTGGACATGGTCATCACCAACGGCGCACGGGTGGAGGACCTGTACGGCATTGTGGCCGGTAAGGACATCGGCACCCGGTTCTCCGCCGGGAAGCGGGCGAAGTAATTCCTCATACATTACATATATTTAAAATCTCACCGCGCAAGCGGAGAAATGGGTGATTGACATGACAATTCTGGAAGGCCAGGGGCTGGCCGCCAAGGTGGCTGCCCGGACGCTGTCCGTGGCGGACACGGCTCAGAAAAACAAGGCGCTGGAGGCCATTGCCCAGGCGCTGCTGGACCGGCAGGCGGAGATTCTCTCCGCCAACGCCCGGGACCTGGCCGCCGCCCGTGAGAGCGGCATGCGCCAGTCCCTCCAGGACCGGCTGGCCCTGGACGAGAAGCGGATTGCCGGCATTGTGGAGGGCGTGCGGCAGGTGGCCGCTCTGCCCGACCCCATCGGCCAGGTGACCAAGATGGAGAAGCGGCCCAACGGCCTTATCATCGGCCGCCGCCGGGTGCCTCTGGGGGTCATCGGCATCATCTATGAGGCCCGTCCCAACGTGACGGTGGACGCCGCCGCCCTGTGCCTCAAGTCGGGCAACACGGTCATTCTCCGTGGCGGCAAGGAGGCCCTCCACTCCAACATGGCCCTGACCGCCATCATGCGGGACGCCCTGAACCAGTCCGGCCTGCCCATGGACTGCGTGTCCCTGGTAGCCAGCACCAGCCGGGAGAGCGCCACCGAGATGATGAACCTGACCGGGTATCTGGACGTGCTCATTCCCCGTGGCGGCGCCGGGCTTATCCGCTCGGTGGTGGAGAACGCCCGTGTGCCCGTCATCCAGACCGGCGTGGGCGTGTGCCACATCTATGTCCATGAGAAGGCCGACCTGCAGATGGCCGCCGACATCCTCTACAACGCCAAGTGCTCCCGTCCCTCGGTGTGCAACGCCGCCGAGTGCGTGCTGGTGGACCGGGCGGTAGCGGAACAGTTCCTGCCCATGGCCCAGGCCCGGCTGGCAGACAAGCACGTGGAGTTCCGGGGCTGCCCCGAGACCTGCGCCATTCTGCCCGACGCGGTGCCCGCCACAGAGGAGGACTGGGACACCGAATACGGCGACTACATCCTGGCCGCCAAGGTGGTGGAGGGTCAGGACGAGGCCATGGACTTCATCGCCGACCACGGCACCGGCCACTCGGAGGCCATTGTCACCGCCGACTACTTTGCCGCCCAGCGCTTCCTGGATGAGGTGGATGCGGCGGCGGTGTACGTCAACGCCTCCACCCGCTTTACCGACGGCTTCGAGTTCGGCCTGGGCGCGGAAATCGGCATCTCCACCCAGAAGATGCACGCCCGGGGCCCCATGGGTCTGGAGGAGCTGACCAGCTCCAAGTACGTCATCTACGGCACCGGACAGGTCCGGTAAACATAAGATAGGAGGGGCGGAAAACCGCCCCTCCTTTTCCTTTTGAACTGCCGCCTCACCGCCCGATTCATAGGTACATACGTCCTGACAGGGCGTATGAATCTTGCTGAGAGGCGGTACTGTTATGGAACACGCCCACAGGCAGACGGTGGAGACCGGCGCTCAGGATGGGCTGCTGGTGCACTACCTGGGGAGCATCTCCCCGGCCGCCGGCGGCTGCGTGGTGGAGTTCTCCTTCACCCTGGCCGCCGTTCCGCCCGACACCCGCACCGCCGTGGCCATCACCCTGCTGGAGCTGGACAAAGAGGGCCGCGCCTTCCCCCGTGGGATGCGCACCCTGCTCCTGCCCTCCCACCACAACACCCGGCCCATGGACGTCCAGGCGGAAGGAGTTCGGTTCATCCTCCCCGCTGAACTGGACCTGAGTGAGGACGGCACCCGCCGTCTGGTGGTGCAGACCGAGTCCCAGTACATGGACTTCCATGCCCGGTGCGATATGCGGGAATAACAGACCGGGGTCCGGTCCGCACTGTGTGCGGATCGGACCCCGGTTCTTTTTAATTTATAACACTTTTTCAGCGGCTGCGCTTCAGGTCCCGCAGCACCTTCCAAATCTGGATGACCAGCGTGGGGGCAAAGGCCAGACCCACGATGATGCCCAGCAGGGGCAGGGTGAGGGGCGCCACCTGGAACAGGGTGGTGAGGCCGGGGATGAAGAGCACCGCGGCCAGGAGCACCACGCCGGCGGCAAAGGCTCCCAGGCTGGCCTTGTTGGTGGTCAGGCCCAGGCGGAACAGAGAGGACTCACCGCGGCAGTTGAAGCCGTGGAACAGCCGGGCCAGGGTGAGGGTGGCAAAGGCCATGGTCATGGCCAGGGCGTCTCCGCCGTTGTTCAGGCCCACGAAGAAGGCGGTCATGGTGGCGGCGGCGATGAGGGCGCCGTAGACCATGATACGGGTAAACAGGGAGCGGTTGAGGATGGGCTCCTTGGGGTCTCTGGGCTTCTGGTCAAGCAGGCCGTCTCCCGCAGGCTCCACGCCGATGGCGATGGCGGGCAGAGAGTCGGTGAGCAGGTTGATGAACAGCAGATGCACCGCCGCGAAGGGGGCGGGCAGGTTGGCGATAGAGCAGATGAGCACCGCAAAAATACCCGCCATGTTGCCGGAGAGCAGGAAGTTGATGGCGTTTTTGATGTTGGTGTACACGCCGCGGCCATTGACCACCGCCTTGACGATGGTGGCGAAGTTGTCGTCAGAGAGGATCATGGAGGCGGCGTCCTTGCTGACCTCGGTACCGGTGATGCCCATGGCCACACCGATGTCGGCGGCCTTGAGGGCGGGGGCGTCGTTGACGCCGTCGCCGGTCATGGACACGATGCGGCCCTTCCGCTGCCAGGCCCCCACGATGCGGATCTTGTTCTCAGGGGACACACGGGCGTAGACCGAGATCTTCTCCAGACGCTTGTCCAGCTCCTCGTCGCTCATGGCGTCCAGCTCCACGCCGGACAGGGCCTCGTCTCCGTCCCGGAAGATGCCCAGCTGTCTGGCGATGGCGGAGGCGGTAATCTTGTGGTCGCCGGTGATCATAATGGTGTGGATGCCGCCCCGCTTGGCGTCAGCCACGGCCTGAATAGCCTCGGGACGGGGCGGGTCAATCATGGAGATAAGACCCACAAAGGTGAAGTCCCGCTCGTCCTCCAGGGCCAGGGAACGGGTGGATTCCAGCTCCTTGCAGGCGAAGGAGAGTACCCGCAGTCCCTGCTGGGACAGCTCCATATTCACCCGGGCAATCTCCGAGCGGCGCTCGTCGGTCATCTCCACCTTGCCCTGGCTGGTGAGCAGCCAGGCGGAACGGTCCAGCAGGGTGTCAATGGCGCCCTTGGTGTACATGGTGGGCACGCCGTCGATGTTGTGGAGGGTGCTCATCAGCTTCCGGTCGGAGTCAAAGGCCAGCTCACTGAGACGGGGGTGCTGCTTGCGGTAGGCCACCTCGTCCACGCCGATGCGGTTGCCCAGCATGATCAGGGCCACCTCGGTGGGGTCGCCAATCTCGGCGCCGGTCTCCTTGTCGGTGGTGGCGTCGCTGGCCAGCAGCGCCTCCTTCAGCAGCAGACGCTGCACGTCGTTGGCCAGATCCATCTGGTCCCCGTCCAGCAGCATGCCGTCGGCATAGATCTTCTGGGGGGTCATCTTGTTCTGGGTCAGGGTGCCAGTCTTATCCGAGCAGATGACGGACACGGCGCCCAGGGTCTCCACCGCCTTCAGGTCCTTCATGATGGCGTTCTGCCGGGCCATCTTCTGGGTGCCCATGGCCTGGACAATGGTGACGATGGAGGACAGCGCCTCAGGGATGGCGGCCACGGCCAGGGCCACGGCAAACATCAGGGCGTCCAGAATGGGCTTCTGGTGATAGAGGGACAGGCCGAACACCAGGGCACAGATGACCATGATGATGATGGCCAGCTTTTTGGAGAAGTTGTCCAGGCTCTGCTGGAGGGGAGTCTTGCGCTGCTGGGTCTGGTTCATCAGGGCGGCCACCTTGCCCAGCTCGGTGTCCATGCCGGTGCCGGTGACCACAAAGACCGCACGGCCGTAGGTCACCAGGGAGCCGGAGAACACCATGTTCTTCCGGTCGCCCAGAGCCACGTCGGCCTGGGGAATCACGTCGGCGGTCTTCTCCACCGCCTCGCTCTCGCCGGTGAGGGAGCTCTCATTGACCTTCAGGGAGTAGTTCTCCAGAATCCGGCCGTCGGCCACCACCATGTCGCCGGCTTCCAGCTCCACGATGTCGCCGGGGACCACCTGGGGAGAGGGCACGGTGGTGCGCACGCCGCCCCGTATCACCTTGGCGCTGGGGGCCGACATGGCCTTCAGGCTCTCCAGTGACTTCTCCGCCTTGAAGTGCTGCACCGTGCCCAGCACGGCGTTGAGGATCAGCACCGCGAAAATGACGATGGTGCTCTCCGCCTCACCGGTGGCCAGGGAAATGAGGGCCGCCACGATGAGGATCATCACCATCAGGTCCTTGAACTGCTCCAGGAACACCTGGATTACCGTCTTCTTCTTACCCTCGCTCAGGGCATTGGGGCCGTACTGCTCCAGGCGCTGCGCCGCCTCCGCCCCGGACAGGCCCTGCTGCTGGTTGCTCTTCAGGGATGTGAGGGCCGCTTTCCCTTCCAGCGTGTGCCAGCGCTGCTTTTCTGTATCCATGTCTGTCCACCTTCATTTTTTGTTGTCATCGGGTAAATCAAATTTCCCTGGGTGAATTATACTACCCAACCATGAGGGGTGTCAATCCCTATTCATGCAAAATATTGGGATATATTAGCCAGTTCTTTAGCTTTTCTCACCAGTTCATAAATTATTCACAAAGCCTTCATGATTTAGCCTTAATTATTGGTTATGATGTAAATGGATTCAGGAAGAACGATTTAAAATCCTCCCAACACAACCAATCCCTCTCCAACACCTTTGCAGAACAACACACACCCGAAAAGCCCCGGCCGAAAGGCCGGGGCTTTTTGGTGCTGTTGAAATGTTCTTTCTCCCGACGGGACAGGAAGAAAAAGATTTGTGCGAAAAATAGAGGTACCAAAACAGGCGAACATGTGTTAGAGTATTAAGGTATTTGTGTGAAAGGAGGAACCGGCCGTGGAACATATCGCCCATGCGGCCCCTGTGGTCAAGTGGGTGGGGGGAAAGCGGCAGCTGCTGCCCCAGATCCTCCCCCTGATCCCCAAGCGGATGACCGCCTACTGCGAGCCCTTTCTGGGCGGCGGCGCGGTTCTCTTTGCTCTTCAGCCCAAGCGTGCACTGGTCAACGACCTGAACCAGGACCTGATTACCGTCTACCGGGTTATTAAAGAGGATGCCGACGCTCTCATTGAGCACCTGTCCCGCCACGAGAACACCCCGGAGTACTTCTACCGTATCCGGGACCTGGACCGGGACAAGGAGGCCTACGCCGCCATGTCCGACGTGGAGAAGGCCTCCCGGCTGCTCTACCTCAACAAGACCTGCTACAACGGCCTCTTCCGTGTCAACGCCTCGGGGGCCTTCAACTCCCCCTACGGCCACTACCGCCGGCCCAATATCGTCAACGAGCAGACCATCCGGGGCGTGAGCCGGTACTTCAACGCCTGCGACATCACCTTTTTCAGCGGGGACTTCGCCTCTGTGCTGGAGCAGGTGCCCAAGGGCGGCTTTGTGTATCTGGACCCGCCCTATGACCCCGTGTCCGACACCGCCAGCTTCACCGGGTACAACCGGGGCGGCTTTGGCCGTGAGGAACAGGTGCGGCTGAAGGAGTGCTGCGACGCACTCACCGCCCGGGGCGTAAAGTTCCTGCTCTCCAACTCAGCCACCCCCTTCATCCGGGAGCTGTATGGCTCCTATCGCGTCTCCATCGTCCAGGCCCGGCGTGCGGTCAACTCGGTGGCCAGCCGTCGCGGCGCCATTGAGGAGGTGCTGGTGCGCAACTATGGGACTCAATGACAGCGCCTGGGAGGCTCTCTTTCAGAAGTACGACATCCTCAGCCGCATTGAGGCTGACGGACAGTTCTTTATCTCCGCCAATCAGATCAAGGAGTTCCGTGAGCCCCGGCTCATGACCAAGTTTGACCACCGGGTCAACCTGCCTGAGCTGTTCGCGGACAACGGTCTGGCCATCCTGCCGGTGACCCGCGGGGACTATGTCATCGCCCCCTTTGCCGCCTACCACGACTTTGAGCCGCCCCAAGGTGCACCCACACGGGTGCGCCTTCCCGTAGGGCTCCAGAGTCTGGCCCCCAGGTTCCTGGTCAGCGAGGCCATCGCCCTCAACTGCGCGGCGGCCTGCGGAATTCTGGAGGACTTTCTGGAGGACCAGGCCGTGGTGCCCACGGTCAGCGGCCGCATGGGCTCGGGCCGGTTCTCCTTCTCCATTGATGTGCCCGGCGGCCAGCGTCAGGTGGAGGTGAACAACGCCCAGATTGAGATTGACGCCGCCTGTGAGGGCAACCGTTTTCTCTCCCTCTTCGAGGCCAAGCGGGACCTGGCCGACGACTTTCTGGTCCGGCAGCTCTACTACCCCTACCGGGTGTGGTCGGATCGGGTGACCAAGCCGGTAAAGAGCGTGTTCCTGGTGTTCACCAACGGCGTGTTTCACCTGTATGAGTACCGCTTTGAACAGCCGGAGCGGTACTGCTCCCTCCGTCTGGTGAAGCAGCGCAGCTACACCCTGACCACCGGCATCACCCGCTCGGACATCGGCCGTCTGCTGACCGGCGTGCCCCTCCTGCCAGAGCCTGAAATCTCCTTCCCCCAGGCCAACAGCATGGCCCGTGTGGTCAACCTGGCCGAGCTGCTGTCCGGCCGGGACATGACCCGGGATGAGATCACCGCTGAGTACGCCTTTGACGCCCGGCAGACCAACTACTATACCGACGCAGGCCGCTATCTGGGACTGATGGAAAAGGATAAGAAGGACGGTGCGGTGTGCTTCCGCCTGTCTCCGCTGGGACGGCGCATCCTCTCCATGGACCTGCGGGAGCGGCAGCTGGCCTTAGCCGGGCAGATTCTGGGCCACCGGGCCTTCCGGGAGACCATGCGTCTGTGCCTGAGCAGCGGGGAGATGCCGCCCGCCGGAGCGGTGGTGGAGATCATGAAGGCCTCCGGCCTCTACCATGTTGCCTCGGACAGCACCTACTTCCGCCGTGCCTCCACCGTAACGGGCTGGCTCAACTGGATTCTGGACCTGACAGAGTAATTTATCAGACGCCCCGGAGCACAGCTCCGGGGCGTTTTCTCTTTTCCGCCCCTCTGTGGGCAGTTGCAATCCCCCGGCGATTGGGGTAAAATATAGTGTTAAATTGATTGGATTCTATTCCTCGTCAAGGAGGTTATTTACATGCGGGACGGATTTATCAAAGTCGCGGCGGGCACCCCTGAAATCAGGGTTGCCGACTGCCGCCACAACGCGGAGGCCTGCTTCACTCTGATGCGGGAGGCGGCCAAGCAGGGAGTAAAGGTGCTGGTGTTGCCCGAGCTGTGCCTCACCGGCTACACCTGCGGAGACCTGTTCCTCAACGACACCCTGCTCCAGGGCGCGGAGGATGCTCTGGCCACCGTGCTGGAGGCCACCCGGAATCTGGACATGATCACCGCTCTGGGCCTGCCGGTACGGAACAAATGGGACAACAAACTGTATAACTGCGCGGCGGTAATACACAAAGGAGAGATTCTGGGCCTGGTTCCCAAGACCGCACTGCCCAATTACGGCGAATTCTACGAGGGCAGATGGTTTGCCTCTGGCCAGGGCGTGGAGTGCTATATCCCGCTGTGCGGCCAGGATGTGGACCTGTGTGCCCGTCAGCTCTTTGGCTGCACGACCATGCCCAACCTGGTCATCGGCGTGGAGATCTGCGAGGACCTGTGGGGCACCCAGCCTCCCTCCGGCCTGCTGGCCGCTGCCGGAGCCACGGTGATGCTCAACCTGTCCGCCTCCGACGAGGTTGTGGGCAAGGCCGAGTACCGCCGTGCCCTGGTCACCGGCCAGTCTGCCCGGCTGGTGTGCGGCTATGTGTACGCCGACGCCGGTGAGGGCGAGTCCACCACCGATATGGTCTTTACCGGCCACAACCTCATCGCCGAAAACGGCGCCCTGCTGGGCGAGCGGCGCTTTGCCTGCGGTCTGACCGTCAGCGAGATCGACGTGGACCGGCTGGTGTATGAGCGCCGCCGGATGAACACCTATGCCGCCTCCAAGGATGCCATGGAGATTGGCCGGGTCAACTTTGACCTGGAGCGGGAGGAGACCCATCTCACCCGCCGCTTCTCCCCCACCCCCTTTGTGCCCGAGGACAGCACCGACCGTGCCGAGCGCTGCGATGAGATTCTGAAAATCGCCGCTCTGGGCCTGAAGCGCCGTCTGGAGCACACCCATGCCTCTGCCGCGGTGGTGGGCCTGTCGGGCGGACTGGACTCCACCCTGGCCATCCTCATCGCCGCCGTGGCCATGAAGCTGCTGGATCGGCCCACGTCGGACATCATCGCGGTGACCATGCCCTGCTTCGGCACCACCGACCGCACCCGGGACAACGCCGTGGAGCTGGCCGGACGGCTGGGCGCCACCCTGAAGCGCATCGACATCGGCGAGGCGGTGAAGCAGCACTTCAAGGACATCGGCCAGTCCATGGACAACCACGACGTGACCTTTGAGAACGGCCAGGCCAGAGAGCGGACCCAGGTGCTGATGGACATTGCCAACCAGTGCGGCGGCCTGGTGGTGGGCACCGGCGACCTGAGCGAGCTGGCCCTGGGCTGGGCCACCTACAACGGCGACCACATGTCCATGTACGGCGTCAACGCCTCCATCCCCAAGACTCTGGTGCGCCATCTGGTGGCCTTTGTGGCCGGGGACAAGGTGGCGGAGGACCCCCGCCTGTCCCACGTGCTGGAGGACATTCTGGACACTCCCGTGTCCCCTGAGCTGCTGCCCGCTGTGGGCGGCGAGATCGCCCAGCGCACCGAGGATCTGGTGGGTCCCTACGAGCTCCATGATTTCTTCCTCTACTATATTATCCGCTGGGGCTTCCCGCCCCGGAAGGTGTTCCGTCTGGCGGAGCAGGCACTGGGCGACCGGTACGACCGTGCCGTCATCCTCAAGTGGCTGAAGAACTTCTACCGGCGGTTCTTTGCCCAGCAGTTCAAGCGCTCCTGTCTGCCCGACGGCCCCAAGGTGGGCTCGGTGACCCTGTCTCCCCGCGGCGACTGGCGTATGCCGTCTGACGCTTCCGCACGGCTCTGGATGGAGGAGCTGGAGACGCTGGGCTAAGCTTGTCGGCCATCAACAGCGCGGCTGACAACAGAAAAAAATATTTTTCCACATGAATGGAAATCCATTCCCCAATCGTATTATGGGTGAAACCCGCTGAGGGTTATCTCACGATTGCGGAGGGTAAGAAGATGAAAAAGGTATTGATTGGCACTCTGACTGTGGTACTGGTTCTCACCGCGATTACCGCAGGCGCTTTTGCCGCCGGTCGCGGCCAAGGCAGCCGCTTTGTGGATGCTGACGGCAACGGCATCTGCGACAACTACGCAGCCTACTGCAAGGGTTCCGGCTGTGGTGCAGGCTATGTGGACGCCGACAACGACGGTGTCTGCGACAACTGCGGCACCAATTGCCAGGGTACAGGCTGCGGCCCGGGCTTCGTGGATGCCGACAACGACGGTATCTGCGACAACTGCGGCACCAACTGCCGGGGTACCGGCTGCGGCCTGGGCTATGTGGACGCCGACAATGACGGCGTATGCGACAACTACGCCTCAGGCTGTCAGGGCACCGGCTGCGGTTCCGGCTGGGGCTATGGCTCCGGTCGCGGCGGCCACCACGGCGGACATCACAGCTAAACAGTTCAAATGGGGGAGGTCCATGCGCAGCGAGGCGGAGGCACTCCGGGCCATCGACCGGTACGGCGATACGGTCCGGCGCATCTGTCTGCTCCAGCTGAAAAATCACGCGGACACAGAGGACGTGTTTCAGACGGTGTTTCTGAAATACGTCCTCAGCACCGCTGTGTTCGAGAGCGAGGAGCACGAAAAGGCCTGGTTCATCCGGGTCACCCTCAACGCCTGCCGGGATCTGCTGCGGGGCTTTTTCCGCAGCAGGACGGTGTCCATCCACGAGCTGCCGGACATCCCCGCCGACGTGCCGGAGGAGCACCGGGAGGTGCTGGAGGCGGTGGCCGCTCTGCCGGGCAAGTACCGGGAGGCGGTGTATCTCCACTACTACGAGGGCTACTCCGCCCCCGAAATTGGCCGCCTGCTGGGCAAGAATCCCAACACGGTGTACACCCTGCTCACCCGGGCCAGAAAGCTGCTGAAAGACAGGCTGGGAGGTGACTGACATGGAGGATAAGCTGCGCGCCGCCTTTGACAGCGTCCATGCCGAGGCGAAGCTGAAGGAGCGCACCATGGCCTTCCTGGCCCATGCCGGAGCGGAAGCTCCTGCCTGCCGCCGTCCTGCCGGCCGCCTGCGCCGGACCGTTGCGGCTGCCGTGGCCTGTCTGCTGGTGCTGCTGGGCGCCGGTGGGTATTACACCCTGCTGGTGCCGGTGTCCGCCATCAGCGTGGATGTGAACCCCTCCCTGGAGCTGTCCCTCAACCGCCTGGACCGGGTCATCTCGGTAACGGGCTACAACCCGGAGGGCGAGGCTCTGGCCAGCTCTCTGGATTTGACCTTCCAGCCCTACACCCAGGCACTGGAGGAGATCCTGTCCAGCGAGACCGTGTCCGCCTATCTGGCAGAGGACAACGCCGTGTCCATCACCGTGGCCTGCGACAATCCGGACAAGAGCGCCCGGATGCTCTCGGCCGCCCAGGCCTGCGCCCAGGGGTGCGGGCAGGTGTACTGCCACGAGAGCGGCAGTGCGGAGCTGGAGGAGGCCCACCACGCGGGTATGTCGGTGGGCAAGTACCGGGCGTTTCTGGAGCTCCAGGCTCTGGACCCCTCCGTCACGGCGGAGGAGGTTCAGTCCATGTCCATGCGGGAGATCCGGGACAGAATCGCCGCCCTCTCCGGCGGTGAGACCGAGACCTCAACCGGTCAGGGAAGCCAATCATCATCCGGCGGTTACGGCCAGCAGTCCGGTTCCGGCGGCGGGTGGGGCCAAGGCGGCCACCACGGCCACGGAAACAGCGGCTGGCAGGGCCATGAATGAGCCGGAAATCATAGATACCGGAAGAGGCTGAGAAATTTTGAACCGTTGTTTAGACCTGTTTTTGACCTTTGCCAAAATCGGCGTATGCACCTTCGGCGGCGGCTACGCCATGCTGCCCATCCTCCAGCGTGAGGTGGTGGAAAAGCATAACTGGGCCACCGAAGACCAGCTGGCCGACTACTACGCCGTGGGCCAGTGCACCCCCGGCATCATCGCGGTGAACACCGCCACCTTTGTGGGCTACACCCAGGCCGGATACCTGGGCGGCACTGTGGCCACCCTGGGTGTGGTGTTCCCCTCCATTGTGATTATCTGCATCATCGCCGCCTTCCTCCAGAACTTTGCCGACTTGCCCGTGGTCATCCACGCCTTTGCCGGCATCCGCGCCTGCGTGTGCGCCCTGATCTTCTCCAGCGTCATCAAACTGGCCAAGAAGTCGGTGGTCAACTGGTGGTCGGCCATTATCTTCCTGGTGGTGCTGGTGCTGTCCGCCTTTGTGGGGCTGTCCCCGGTGCTGCTGGTCATCCTGGCCGGCGTGTGCGGCCTGGCCATCAGCTCCTGCATCCGCTACCTGAACCGTGGAAAGGAGGGGGCGAAATGATCTTCCTCCGCCTGTTCTACGAGTTCTTTAAAGTGGGTCTCTTCTCGGTGGGCGGCGGCCTGGCCACCCTGCCCTTCCTGCGGCACCTGGGCGAGGTGACCGGCTGGTTCTCTGCCGCCGATCTGGCCAACATGGTGGCTGTATCCGAGTCCACCCCCGGCGCCATGGGCATCAACATGGCCACCTATGTGGGCTTCACCGTGGGCGGCCAGTCCGGCCTGCCCGGTGGGAACATCGTGGGTGCGGTCATCGCCACACTGGGCCTGGTGGCTCCCTCCATCCTGGTGATCCTCATCATCGCCAAGTTCCTGCAGAAATTCCGCCAAAGCAGAGTGGTGGACGGGGTGTTCTCCGGCCTGCGGCCTGCCTCTACCGGCCTTATCGCCGCCGCCGGATTGTCGGTGGCCCAGATCGCCCTGCTCACCGGCGCGGCCTGGACCGGCTGGAACTCCCTCACCGCCATCATCAACTGGAAGGGTGTCATCCTGGCCGCAGCCGTCTTTGTCTGCATGCAGGTGAAGGCCCTGAAGAAGCTCCACCCCATTGTGTACATCGCCGCCGCCGCTGTCATCGGCGTGGTGTTCCAGTTCTGAAACCGTTCCGAGCATAACAATGCGGCCCCCTTCCGATTGGAAGGGGGCCGCATTTCTGTTTTCTCTTATACCAGCTGGGCGTCGCAGAACGCGCAGCAGTCCACGCCGCCGTTCTTCTTCACCAGCGGGGGCAGGTAGTGGTCGGTCTGGGTGATGCAGTTGGGGTTGTGGCACACGGGCTGGGTGCCAATCTCCACCGCGCCGGGGCTCATGCGGGGCTGGTTGGCCAGCTCAATGAGGAGGGACATACGGGCAAACATGCCGTACCGGGCCTGCTCGAAGTACACCGCACGAGGGTCGTCGTCCACGTCGATGGCGATCTCGTCCACGCGGGGCAGGGGGTGCATGACCAGCAGGTCCTTGCGGGCACGCTCCAGCTTGCTGCGGGTGAGGACGTAGATGCCCTTGTTGCGCTCATACTCCAGGGGGTCCACAAAGCGCTCACGCTGGATACGGGTCATATAGAGCACATCCAGCTGGGGCATGACGGTCTCCAGACCGGTGACCTCCACGAACCACATGCCGTTCTCCCGCATGAAGGCCCGCATATACTCGGGCACTGCCAGCTCACGAGGGGAGATGAGGTAGAACTTGATGTCCTTGAACTTGGCCATGGCCTTGATGAGGGAGTGGACGGTACGGCCGTTCTTCAGGTCGCCGCACAGGCCCACCGACAGGCCGTCCACGCCGCCGTGGAGCCGGGTAATGGTGGTCAGGTCGGCCATGGTCTGGGTGGGGTGCATATGGCCGCCGTCGCCGGCGTTGATCACCGGCACATCAGAGTACAGGGAGGCCGCCTTGGCCGCGCCCTCTCGGGGATTCCGCATTACTACCACGTCGGCGTAACCGGAGACCATCTTGATGGTGTCCTTCAGAGTCTCGCCCTTGGCGGTAGAGGTGGACTTGGGATCGGCAAAGCCGAACACCGAGCCGCCCACCCGGAGCATAGCCGTCTGGAAAGAGAAATTGGTCCGGGTGGAGGGCTCATAAAAGAGGCTCGCCATCACCTTTCCCTTACAGGCGTCCATATAATCGGCAGGGTGGTCGATAATGTCACTGCACCGCTTATACAGTGCGTCCCACTCCGCCCGAGGCAAATCACCAAAATCAATCAGATGCCGCATGCCCATCTTCCCCCATTTTATTTTTCGGATTATAATATCATATTTTCCTTCTCTGGGCAAGGAGTGTTTTCACAAATTTCTGCGCTTTTTCTTCTCTTTCTCTGCCGAACTCCACCGACCGCCCGGACGGCCCATTTTTTGTCAGAAAGTGCCCGCATGTTTTGTGCCATTTTGCCCAATGATAAAGGCAATTCCCTTTTCTCGGAGGTGCGGACATGGCGGTGTGGTTCTGGTACTTTATGCTGTACAGCTTTGTGGGCTTTGTTTTGGAGGTGCTCTTCGCCCGGGCCACAGGCAACCCAAAACGGGACCGGAAGTGCCATCTCTTCCTGCCGCTCTGTCCGGTGTACGGCCTGGGTGCGGTGCTCATCCTGCTGCTGCCCCCAGCTATCCTGTCCAATCCCCTGCTGCTGTTTTTCTGCGGCTCCCTGGCCGCCACCGCCGCCGAGTACGCCATGGCGGTGGTATACCACTACGCCGCCGGGGTGGACTTCTGGGATTACAGCCATCTGCCCCTCCAGCTGGGCGGCCGGGTGTGCCTGCTCTTCTCGGGGCTGTGGGGCCTGCTGGCCCTGGGGCTTATGGGACTCATCCAGCCCTGGGCGTCGGTGCTCCTCCCCGCCATCCCCGCCTGGGTCACCCTCCCCGCCGCTGTCCTGGTGGCCGCTGACGCCGTTCTCACCTTTTATGTCCTGCGGCGGGAGCGGAGCACCGACGCCCTCCGCTGGTACCTCCGTGTGGGCCACGGCCAGAAGCGGAAACAGGCCTCCTGACAAAAAACGCCCCCGCCGTTTACCGGCGGGGGCGTGGAAGCTCATGTGAAGCGCGGTTATTTGGGCTTGGATATCTTTTCAATGATGACGGCCAGCAGGGCGATGATACCCATGCCTATGGCGGCGTTCAGGGCTACCAGCACCTCCAGCATGCTCGTTCCTGTAAACGCAACGGCGGCCAGCAAGAGAGCCACTCCCAGGCTTCCGATAGACACTGCTTTCCAGATACCCATAGCGCCTCCCCCTTTCATTTGTTCTATGTGAATATCGTATGGCTCAGCTCTCTGCGCCTGCGGTGATGGAGTCCACCATCTGCTTGGCCTCCTCCAGCGTAAAGCTGCCGCTGATGGAACCCTCAATGTTGCCGCTCTTCCAGGCCACGGTACGCCAGTCCCCGTTGGTCATGATGTAGTAGGTGACGCCGTTGTGGAGGTACTCGGTCACCGGCTGGTCGTCCTTCATGTAGACCGTGGTGCGGCCGTCGTCCCCGTTCTCAAGCAGGCTGAGGCAGATCATGAGGTATTCCTCATCCCGTACATAGACGGTATCAAACTCCACGCTGCTGAACAGCTCGACTGCTTCGGACTCCTCCAGCACAAAGCCCTCCGGCACCCAGGACGGAGCCAGGCCCACGTCCAGGCCGTAATCCTCCAGGGCTTCGGCCATGCTGTCGTAGTACTGATAGTCCGGCTCCACAACCTGGCCGCTGGGCTCTTCTTCGGGGCGCTCCGGCGACCAGCGGGGGATGGAATCCACCATCCGCTTGATCTCGGCCAGGGTCAGGTCTCCGCTGATGTAGCCCGAGACATGTCCCTTCTGCCAGGCGGCTACATGCCCGCTGCCGCAGGTGTAGAGCTTGAATTCCACGCCGTTGTGGACGTAGCATACCGGCTCGCCCGTAATTCCTTCAAAGACAGGGGCCGCGATGGCGTCGGCATCATCCCACCACTCCAGGTGGACTGTGAGATACTCCTCCGTATCGCTGTTGTCATAGACCGCATGGACCGTGGTGACCCGGCTGTCGTAGCCGCTGTTGCCGGCGCTGATGTCGCACTTCTCAAAGCCGGAAGGCCGCCAGGTGGGCGCCATACGGGCGTCCAGATTGTGGGCCGTCAGCATGGACTGGATGCTGTTGCCCAGGGGCACATAGTCGGCACTGGGGGCCAGATACACCCGCTCGCCCTCCGGCCGGGTGACGGATCGGATCAGCGCTTTGGCCGTCTCTTCGGTCAGGTCGCCCCATAGCTCAACCGTGAAGTCCTCACGGTTCCACAGGACGCTGACCGTGCCGTCCTCCATGTCCATAATATAGTAGGACGTGCCGTCACAGACATACTGCTCCGTGTCCCGTTCCCCTGCCGCAGCAAGGGAGACAGATGCGCTCTCCAGGTCATAGCGGACAATCTCCATGGAGTATCCCTTGCCTGTGCTGTCCTCCCAGTCCGCTGTAATCAGAGTGGACTGCATCTCCTGGGACACCTGTGCGCTCTCAGTCAGGACGCCGAAGCCCTCCGCCTTCCCGGGAACCCAGTTGAGCGCCACGGGGGCCGTGATGCTGTTGGCGTCCAGCGCGGCATGAAGGCTGGCATAGGTTCCGGTCACCGCCGCATCGCTCACCGCTGCGGTCCCGGGGAACCAGAACTCCTCCCGGCCCCACTTGGCAAAGAAGCCCAGCACGTCAATACCGGCGGCCTGGCAGACCAGCAGGCAGCTGGCCGCCGTCACAGCCGCCACAGCGGCGATACGTGCGGCAAGACGGCGTTTCCGGGGTCTGTGTCCCCCAGGGAGCACCTTTAATTCGGGCTGCTCCTGCCCGGCGTCACTGTCTCCCCGGATCAAATCCCTGTGTTTCTCACGGAAGGTTTTCAGCGTCTTCTCCGTGTCAAACTCGGATGCCTCCGGCTCCAGGTCCTCCATGGCAGCCAGGCAGCGATCCACAATCGCGGGGTCAAATTCTTCCTCCTCCATCTGATCCAGATAGTCGGAGAGAGCCTCAATCCGCTCTTCCGGCTCCATGTCATTCCACCGATGTTCAGGCATCCTTGTTCACCTCCTCCTTATCGTCCGTAAAACGGACGATAAAAGCGCCATATGGCGCTTTCCGCGCCCCTTTCATAAGGAATATCGCATCACCGCGGCGTTTCGTTACAGGGGATCGGAATTTTTTTATTTTTTTCCATCAGCTCCCGGCACCGTCCTCTAGCCCTGAAAAGCCTGGTGCGGGAATTAAGCTCCGAGATATCCAGCTTCCGGGCGATCTCCTCGTGGCTCAGCTCCTCCTCGTAGTAAAGGAGCAGAATCTGACGCTCCCGGGGTGTCAGTCCCTCGGGCAGGCAGTCCGCCAGGGCTTCCTCCTCCCGCTCGGGGGCAGCCAGGTCAAAGTCCTGCTCCATGGGCACCTCCACCCGGTTCCTGGCCGACCGCAGCTCGGTGAGAATCAGGTGCTGGAGGGTCTTCCACAGCCAGCCCGACGGATTGGGATGCTCGGCCACCTGATCCTGCTTCCGCAGAAGCATCACAAAGGCGTCCTCCACCAGCTCCTCGGCGATCTCCATCCGACGCAGCTGGGCATAGGCGTACCGCACCATTTTGGAGGCGTTGAGCCGGTAGAGGTCGGTAAACCACTGGTCCATATTCTGTTGCACCGGTCTCCGCGCCCCCTTTCCCCACTGCGCAAAATATACCTATGTTATCATAGCAAATTTTTCTATCTGATGCAAGCCGCCCTCCCCTCTAAAAGTCCCTCAAACGGTACGAAAAACGGCGGGCTCCGCAAAACAGAGCCCGCCGCAACGGCAATTTGGTTTCTCTCTTACTCCAGCACAGCGCCACGGGCCGCGCTGGTCACCAGCTTGGCGTACCGGGCCAGATAGCCGGTCTTGACCTTGGGCTCGGGGCACACCCACTTGGCCTTGCGCTGGACCAGAGTGGCCTCGTCCACCAGCAGGTCGATCTTGCAGTTGGTGATGTCGATGGCGATCATGTCGCCCTCCTCCACGAAGGCGATGGGGCCGCCCTGAGCCGCCTCGGGGCAGACATGGCCGATGGAAGCACCCCGGGTGGCGCCGGAGAAACGGCCGTCGGTGATGAGGGCCACCTCCTTGTCCAGGCCCATACCGGCGATGGCGCTGGTGGGGTTGAGCATCTCCCGCATGCCGGGGCCGCCCTTGGGGCCCTCGTAGCGGATGACCACCACGTCGCCGGAGACAATTTTACCCTGATAAATGGCCTGGATGGCGTCCTCCTCGCTGTCAAAGACACGGGCGGGACCGGTGTGGACCATCATCTCCTCGGCCACGGCAGACTGCTTGACCACGCAGCCCTCGGGGGCCAGGCTGCCCTTGAGGACGGCAATGCCGCCGTAGGGGGAGTAGGGGTTGTCGATGGGCCGGATGAGCTCCGGGTCCAGATTCTCCACGCCCTCCAGATTCTCAGCCACCGTCTTGCCGGTGACGGTCATGACAGAGGTGTCCAGCAGGTCTTTCTTGGTCAGCTCCTTCATGACGGCGTACACGCCGCCGGCCCGGTCCAGGTCCTCGATGTAGGTGTCACCCGCAGGGGCAAGGTGGCACAGGTTGGGGGTCTTGCGGGAGATCTGGTTGGCGTACTCCAGGTCCAGCTCAATGCCGCACTCGTGGGCGATGGCGGGCAGGTGGAGCATGGAGTTGGTGGAGCAGCCCAGAGCCATGTCCAGGGTCTCGGCGTTGTGGAAGGCGGCCTCGGTCATGATATCCCGGGGACGGATGTCCTGCTTGACCAGCTCCATGATCTGCATGCCGGTGTGCTTGGCCAGCCGCAGACGGGCGGACATGACGGCAGGGATGGTGCCGTTGCCCCGCAGGGCCATGCCGATGCCCTCGGTGAGGCAGTTCATGGAGTTTGCGGTATACATGCCGGAGCAGGAGCCGCAGGTGGGGCAGGCGTTGTTCTCATAGTCCTCCACGCCGGCCTCGTCCAGCTTGCCCGCCTTGTAGGCGCCCACGGCCTCAAACATGTGGCTCAGGCAGGAGCGGCGGCCGTCCTGGAGACGTCCGGCCAGCATGGGACCGCCGGAGCAGAAGATGGTGGGGATGTTCAGACGGGCGGCGGCCATCAGCAGACCGGGCACGTTCTTGTCGCAGTTGGGCACCATGACCAGACCGTCGAACTGGTGGGCCAGGGCCATGGCCTCGGTGGAGTCGGCGATGAGGTCACGGGTCACCAGGGAGTACTTCATGCCGATGTGGCCCATGGCGATGCCGTCGCACACGGCGATGGCCGGGAACACGATGGGGGTTCCCCCCGCCAGGCGCACGCCCGCTTTCACCGCCTCCACAATCTTGTCCAGATTCATGTGGCCGGGGACGATCTCGTTCTGGGAGGAGACGATGCCGATGAGGGGGCGGTCCAACTCCTCCTTGGTGTATCCCAGCGCGTAGAACAGGGAGCGGTTGGGGGCGCGCTCCACGCCTTTGGTTACGTTATCGCTTCTCATGGCAAGGTCCTCCTTATCAAATCCGTCATCGTTGTATGATGACGCTTGCATTGTATGACTACATATTATATGATAGAGAAAACAATGTCAAGTGGAAGGAGCTCTTAAGATGGAAAAACAGAGCCTGACCCAACAGACCGCCCAGCGGCTGTACGGGAGAATTGTGGCTGAGGGCGGCCTGGCCCCTGGGGACAAGCTGCCCAACGAGCTGGAATTATCCCAGGAGCTGGGGGTGAGCCGTACCACCCTGCGGGAGGCGGTGCGGATGCTGGTGGCCCAGGGGGTGCTGGAGGTGCGCCGGGGCAAGGGCACCTTTGTGTCCGCCCGGGTGGAGGACATCGACGACTACGGCTTCACCAGTCTGAGCCGGGTGAAGGGCCAGCTGCGGGACCTGTTTGAGCTGCGCAGCATCTTCGAGCCCCAGGCGGCCCGGTTGGCCTGCCGCCGGGCCACAGCGGAGGAGCGTGCGGACATTCTGGCCAAGGGCAAGGCGGTGGAGGACTGTATTCGCTCCGGGGCCGACCGCACCCAGGCCGACGCCGCCTTTCACGCCGCCATTGTCCGCGCCACCCACAACGAGTTTATGGTGCGGCTGCTCCCTCTCATCCAGCGGGCGGTGGCCACGGCAGTGGAAACCGGGGACGACGCTCAGCGGCTGGCGGAGGACACCCTGCGGGACCACGCGCTGCTGCTGGAGTTTTTTGCCCGCGGGGATGAGGAAGGTACGCTTCACGCCATGGCTATCCACATGCGCCACGCCGTGGACGAGATGGGCCTGAGCGAGGAGGAAATGTCCTGAATCCCTTGGGGCCCAGGGACTCTACCGCTGGTCGATTGACAAACGGGTGGCCGCTGGCTAGGATGGGACCAAAGGAGGGACCCGTATGAACGACATTGACAAGGAGCGGTTCGGCGGCTTTCTGGTCCAGCTGCGCCGGGAGAAAAATCTGACCCAGAAGGAGCTGGCCGAACGGCTTTTCGTATCGGACAAGGCGGTGAGCAAGTGGGAGCGGGGGGTTTCCCAAACTTAAAGATACCACACTAAAACCCACGCTTACATTACTTCCAAACAATATAATTTTGGAGGTAACCTTTATGAAACGCCTAATATTCTGCGAATATAACTTCGATAACTGCTGTGTAGAACTGAAATTCACCGATGGCAGCATGATCGCCATTGATACCATCGCCGTGGAGAACGAGGTTGCCGACAATATGTATCAGCGGTCAGAGCTTGACTATCTGATTTACAATGCTCCTTTTGAATATGCAGACCTTGTTTTGAATGGTGATCCCGAAACATATTTGAAAGCAGTAACCGAATACAAACCTTTAGACTAATTATAGGAGTAATGCCGCTTGCACCGACAGTAAAAAGTCAGCGCAAGCGGCATTTTTTACGTTGTATAGTATTGCGCCTGTGCGTTCCATAATTCATGGTACTTGCCGTTCACATCAGAAAGAAGTTCTTCATGTGAACCGTGTTGGACGATTTTTCCATCATCAAATACCACAATCTTATTACAGAAACGGCACGAAGCCAATCTGTGAGAAATATAGACTGTTGTTTTGTCTCCCGAAATCGCATTGAAATTCGAGTACACTTCATATTCAGAAATCGGGTCAAGTGCAGCAGTAGGCTCGTCCAAGAGAATAAACGGTGAGTCTTTATAAAGAGCACGTGCAAGTGCAATTTTCTGTGCTTCTCCACCGGAAATCTCTATGCCGGATTGGTCATAGCCCTTGTATAGATACGTATGAACGCCTTCCGGCATTTCGTGAAGTCTATCTCCAAAATTTGCTTTTACCAAGCACTCACGCACCTTATTCTCGTCAAAAGTTTTGCTTGATGCAACAACTTCGCCGATCTTAAAGGAGAATAGGCTGAAATCCTGGAACACAACCGAAAATACTGACATATATTCATCGTAATCATACTTTTGAATGTTTACGCCGTTCAGCAGAATTTCACCCTCTGTCGGGTCATAAAGGCGACAGAGCAGTTTTATAAACGTGGTCTTTCCGGAACCGTTCATGCCGACTATTGCAAGCTTTTCTCCAATCTTGAATTTAAGATTTACATTTCTCAATGCATATGCTTCTGTATTGGGATATTTGAAGCTGACATTTCGGAATTCTACATAGTATTCATTATCATCACGCTTTTCGACCGTCAAGGAACCTTGATACATATTGTTCGGTATATCGAAGTATGAAAAATAGCGCTTAAGATAATGGTTGTTATACAGAGCTTGTTGGGTTGTCGTGACAATATTGATCAAAGTTTCGACAAGCAGCATGATACAAGTCACATACTTCGCAATCGAACCTACCGTGATACCGCCTTTCAGAGCTGCATAGATAAGAACAGCGTAGATCCCAAATTTTAATACAGTATTGAGAATCGTTACAGGAAGTGTCCACGCAGCTTTCTTATATGAGTTTTTTAGTGCACGCTCGTAATAATCCCTTTCAAGTGTTATATAGGAATCTCCGAGAAAATCTCCCATACTGTAAAGACGTATATCTTTTCCGGCTTCATAATGTTCGATATAGTTAAGAAAGTGTTCGGATATGATATTCATATCAACGGATGATGCGTTAAAATCTCGTTCCAAGTTATTTGTTCTTTTTGTTGCATACATTTGGATTAACAGCGTTATAACCAGACCAGCCACAATAGAAAGCTTAAAAACGATTGGTACGGAAGAAATTGCAAAAAATGATACCGTAAGCACTACAGAAGCAATTATTTTTGTGATCTGCGCTGTAAATTGCTCAATGTTATGATATAAGAAGAACAGATTGAACCCCGTTTGACTTTCCCGTCTGACACGATAGCGCAGCTTAGTAACATCCGGGTTTTCAATCGATTCATAAGCCATCTGCATGGCTTTTTCTGAATAAGACCAATCTTCATTTCTCCACATTGCGCTGTATGCAACATTCTTTTCAGAGGCAATGTATGTATTCAAAAGATTAACCGCAAACACAATACCAACCGTCAGAGCGACATAAAGAATAACTGTTTCAATAGAAGATTTGGCTACCAGAGAGTCGATAACTTTAGCGGAGAAATAAATCGGCACATAACCAATGATAGATGAAAGAACCGTGTTTACAATCAACAATACCGTGTATTTCCTATTTGTCGAGAAGGTAAACTTAGCCGCTCGTCTGAAAATCTGGAAATGATCTCTTAGTTTCATTCGCCATCGCCTCCTTCCATATCCTCTTTATACCAACAGCTTTGTATATCAAATAACCCTTTGTACGTTCCGTTGGCACCCATCAACTCTTGATGTGTACCTTCTTCTGTGATGTTACCGTTTTCAAGAAGAATAATTCTGTCACAAAATGATGTGGAAGCAAGTCTATGGGAGATAAACAACGAGGTCTTATTCTTCGCCATAACATTAAATTCGTTGTATATCTTACTTTCGGCAATAGGATCAAGTGCTGCTGTAGGCTCGTCCAAAATTAAAAGAGGGGCATCTTTGTAAAGAGCACGGGCAAGCATAAGTTTTTGTGCTTCACCGCCGGAGAGTTCGGTTCCGTTTTCGTGAACCTTTTTGTTTAGCTTCGTATGGATACCATCGGGGAGCGCATCAATCTTTGCGCCCAACCCGGCTTGACGCATACATGTTTCTGCTTTTTCTAAGTCTGTTTCTGCTGTACTTTTTCCGGAAACCGTTTCAGCAAGTGAGAAAAATGCTGTTCGTATTTCTTGAAAAACAGGAGAGATCAGTTTGTAATAGTCTTCTCGCTTAAAATCAGAAAGAGGAATGCCGTTGAAAAAGATTTCGCCGGATGTAGGTCTGTAGAGACCGCACAGTAGTTTTACAAGAGTGGTTTTACCGGCACCGTTGAGACCAACAAGTGCAAGTTTTTCACCGCTTTTGATTTTAAATGACAGATCGTGAATGGTATCCTGTTCAGCGCCGTCGTATCGGAAGCTAACATTTTTGAACTCAATTTCCGGCACAGTATTCATATGGTCTGCAGCTTTGGCAATTCCGCTTCCATCATATTCCGGATAATCAACAAAATCTCTGAAATCGCACAGCTTGAGACTTACTGTATTCGCTTTATTCCAGCAAGAGATGATACCGCCCACCCATGAAGCAAACGAAGATATGGCGGCAAAATAGAGAACAAATTCATCAATGCCGATTTTGCCACTGTAGAACATATGGATTAAAAGTGCATATGCTCCGCCGTCACGGATAAGAATGACAACCAAATCGGCAATACGAGAAAGAAAGCTCTTTTTTACAACATTTCTATCCCATTTTGATCGTTGGTCAGATAAATCCCGATAACATTCACGAAGCCAGGATGCCATGCTGTAAATACGGATATCCTTTGCCGCTGCGAAATCGTCGGGGAGTTCTTCGACATGACCGAGGTTCTGATTCAGATCAGTCATCTTGCTTCTATGAGCGTATTCCCATTTGTTATAAGCTTTTACGGAAAGAATATTAACAATAGGTGCAACGGTTAGTATCGGAACCAGCCAAGGACTTGCAAAAGAAATTACGGAACCAAAAAGTATGTAACCCAAAAGATTCTCAATCATTCCGAAACCACTGTATACAATGTCGGTGAGCGGTTGGACACCATCCCACATCTGCGTGGCATTACTTGCTCTGTTAGCAAGGTCACGAACTTCCTTCTGCTCGTAAGTTTGATAGAACATGGAGAGTTGCTTCCTTGTCACAAGAGCGGTCATTTTGTAGCGGTATATGCCGAGCGTCGAATTTCTGATATGCCCCAATGCTTGAACAATAATATTTCCAAGCATAATCAGTAACATAACAATTCCTATCGACAACAAGGAATGAGTGAGCGTTTGACCGTTTGTTATCTCTGATACTACAAGCGACGGCAGGTATATTTCCAGATACCTAAGTCCGATGTTGATAGGTATAAATAAAGCTGTAATAAAGAAAGCCGCCTTACTATATTTTAAGAGCATTTTCAGTGACCATGCAAAGTTTGAAAATACGGAATGTGTTGGCTTTTTCTTTTTCATTATCACATTAACTCCTTTCGCTTACAGTATATCAGAAAAAAGAAAAGGAAAATAAATTCGTGCACTAATTGCTTCTGCCAGTGCACGAATTGCAAATCACTCTATGGCTGGCACCAAAAATTCCGAAGTAAAAGCGCCGTCCTCGCTGTTATACTTGACCCAGCCGCCGTGTTCTTCAAGGATTGCTTCAGCACGGCGCAGACCGAAACCGTGAACGCCGTCCTTGTGGGTTGCGAACAAAGAGCCTGTCTTTTTCATCTTTTCGCCTGCCGCATTGAGCATGGAAAAATAAAGCATACTTCCTTTCATAGAAATGAAGATTCGGATAAATCGTTCTCCCGTTACTGTACGGCAGGCTTCAATAGCATTGTCAAGCAGATTTCCGATGATGATACTCAATTCCAAGTCTGAAATTGTTAGCTGATCCGGCACGTTGGCTTTCACGGTCACAGCAATATTTTCTGCTTTGGCTTGGGCGATCTTTGCGGACAAAATAGCATCCAGAGATACATTACCCGTTTTCAGCAGAGTATCCACATTCATCAGTTGGTTATCAAGCTGCTCTATGTATGCAAGCGCACGATCAACTTCTCCGGCTTCAAGCTGACCCTTCAGTGTTTGAAGATGATGGTGAAAATCGTGCTTATAACCTCTCATTTCTTTGTGAATACTTCGCACCTCGTTTAAGTGCTTTTCTGATTGCTCAGTCTGATATTCAACCAGCTTCAAATATGTTTTCTTTCTCATAGGCTACCTCAGTTACGTTGGATAAATGCTCGGTTGATATCGTCATACTTTCCCCTTGAAAGCGGAAGTTCGGTGTTTCCGATATTAACGGACGTGCGGGAAATTCGTGTTATGTGTTTAAGCGAAACCAAGTAAGAACGATGAACACGGTAGAAGTCATCGCTCACTCTGTTTTCAAACACAGATATGTTTTCCTTGATCTTGTACTCTTTATCTTTCGGTTGATTGCATAATGAAGTTGGACACTTGAGAAAAGAAAATCCATAGTGATTTTACTCGTATGGTAGAATGAAGTTCCCACACCACATTCACCAGA
>CABIYL020000010.1:0-21155 GCA_902362925.2 Clostridiales bacterium
GGGGGCCCCCGCCCGGCTGAAGCCGGGTGGGGTGACAGACAGGAGTGGAGGTGCAGGTCAAATGTAAGATTTGGAATAGAGCTCACCGCCTTTCAGCAGCCGGAACAAGGGTCACAGCAGGTCGTGCACAGCCGCGGCCAGGGCAAAGGTGCCCTTGTCCGAGCCCAACAGGTTGACCTCCTGTTCCTTGGACCGGGACAGAAGCGTCTCGTCGGGGGTGACGCCTTCGGACAGAATGACGCAGGCCACGTCGGCCATCAGGGCCACGGCGGCCACGTTCTGGTTGGACATAATGGTAATCCAGCAGTCCCCGGCGCTGGCCCGGCCCATGACCCAGCTGAGCAGGTCTCCGGCGTAGCCGCCGGTGACCTGTACATCGGGGGCGGGGAGGGTGAATTCCGTCAGGGACAGTGCGGCGGACAGCTCTTTGACAGTCATGGGAACAACCTCGCTTCCTGGCATAGAATAGGTGAGGGGTTATTTCTTGTGTCCGTGGGGCGGCTCCTTCTTGTGGCGGAAGGGAGCGGGCAGGTACTCATCGGCGTCGGAGGAGCCGGTCATGTACTGCATCCGCTCCCGCATCTTGAAGATGCAGTCCTCCTCACTGGCACGGCCCAGCACCACGTCCTCGGCAAAGGCACGGCAGGAGGGAGCGCCGCAGGAGCCGCAGTGGAGACCCGGGAGCTGCTGCTCCAGGGCCTCGATTTTGGCCAGCTTCTCCATGGCGGCGGCCCGGTCCTCGTCCAGCACGAACACGGGCACATACTGCAATTCGTAGTCAAACTTCACCACATCCCGGTCTTCACCCTTAAAAGTAAAGCGGTTGCGGGACACGGGCAGGCCCTTCATCAGCTTTTTGATGCGCATGCGGGCGCCGTAGGGGTTCTCCACCGTCAGGCAGCCCCCCACGCACCCCTGGACGCAGGCGTTGAGCTCGATGAAGTCGGCCTCGGGCAGACGGCCGTCCTCAATCTCCTCCAGCATGCGGATCACGTTGGAGATGCCGTCCACTGCCACGTACCGCTCGCCCATCCGGGCGGCGGACTCACCGCCGCAGTAGGCCCAGCCCACGCCCATGATGCCCGAGGAGGACAGGGGCCGCAGCTCCTGACCCCGCAGCTTCTTCATGGCGCTGAGCAGGCGCAGGTAGATGTCCCGGATGGCAAAGGCGCCGTCCAGCACCGGGTGGTTGAGGCCGTCGGGGGTGAGGGCGGCGGTGACCTTGGAGGAACAGGGCACGATGGAGAATACCCCGATCTCCTCCGGCTTCAGGCCGGTCTTTTCCGCCGCCTCACGCCGGGCCAGAATGGCGGCCAGCTCCACCGGGGTAATCACCGGCGCGATGTTGGGGATGAGCTTGGGAAAGCGCATGCGGATAAGGCGCAGCACCGTGGGACAGGCGGAGCTGATCTGGGGCATGACCCGGTCCACGCCGCCGGTGATGCACTGGCGCTGGTAGTCGCTGACCAGCTCGGCGGCCTTGGAGACCTCATACACGTCGTGAAAACCGATCTCCAGCAGGCCGTTGAGGATGATGTCGATGTCGTCCATGTTGTGGAACTGGCCGTAGAGGGCCGGTTCGGGCAGGGCCACGCAGTAGCGGAATTTCTTCAGCATGTCCAGCGGGTCGCTGATGGACTTGATGGCCTTGTGGGGGCAAACCTGGATGCACACGCCGCAGTCGATGCAGCGGGCGTTGAGGATGGCGGCCTTGCCGTTGCGCACCCGGATGGCCTCGGTGGGACAGCTCTTGATGCAGGTGGTGCAGCCCCGGCAGCGCTTGTACTCCAGGACAACAGAGTGCTTCAATTCATTCACCTCCGAAGGTTGAGGCGGCGGTTATGTCAGCTTCCGCTTGACCAGCCGCCGGAGGACGAGAAGGACGAGGACGATAACCGCCGTAAACAGTCCGTTGAGCAGGATGGACAGATACCAGGGGGCGGACTGCATGGCGAACAGTTCGGGCCGGGCGTGGTACTCATAGCAGCGCCACAGGCTGCCGCCCAGGAACACGCCGACAAAGGCCCACATGGCGATGGCCAGGAAATCATATACTTTTTTCCACATCATACTTCCCCGTTACAGGTTGAACCGCATGGTCACGGTGGTGCCCACGCCCAGGGTGGTGTCGATTTTCATCTCGTCGGAGTAGCGCTTCATGTTGGGCAGACCCATACCAGCGCCGAAGCCCAGATCACGGGCGATTTCGCCAGCGGTGGAGAAGCCCTCCTCCATGGCCTGCTCCACGTCGGGAATACCGGGGCCGGAGTCGATCATACGGATGATGATGTGGTCCATGGAGATCTCCACCTCGGCACGGCCGCCGTCGGCGTGGATGACCATGTTGATCTCGCCCTCGTACATGCAGATGGCCGCCCGGCGGATGGTCTCCTGGGGCAGGTCCAGCTTCTTGAGGGCCATTTTCATCTTACTGGAGGCCTCGCCGGCGCCGATCAGGTCGCCGCCCTCCACGTGATAGGTCAGTTTAATGGGCTCCACAGCGTCAGTCCCCCCTCAGTCCGTTGAGATAGAGCAGCCCGCAGGCGTCGTACATTCGCTTGGGCGAGCGCATGACCACGATGTCCCTGGCCTGGGCCAGCTTCAGAATGGACTCGTCCGGCATCTTGCCCCGGACAAAGACGATGCACTTCATGTCCAGCATCTCGGCCGTGCGCACCACCTGGGGGTTCACCAGTCCGGTGAGCAGCAGGGCCTGGTCCTTCACATAGGCCAGCACATCGCTCATAAAGTCGCTTCCGCAGGCGGCCAGGACCTCACGGTCCAGATGTTCTTCACCGGAGAGCACTGTGGCGTCCAGAATCTCTCTGATTGTGCTGAGTTTCATAGGCGAGCCTCCGTTCTAAGCTGTAATGGGCAGAATGACAAAAAAGTTTCTTAGACAATTATAACATGCTGTGGAAAAAAGCGAAAGCAATGTTGTAAAATTCACAAAGACCCGGGAGGAGTGTCCGCCGCTTTTGGACGTTTGTATCATTGACAGAGACGGTGCCCTGGGCTATAATAGTTTCAATACTTTATCGGACTAAAGCAACGGCCACGGAGAGCCGTGGCCTCACAGAAGGGCCGCGGTCTTCTGCGGCCGTTTTTCGTCCCTTGAGTATGCCGTGTGCCCGGTGGGCGGACGGCAAAACACATTTAGGAGGGTGTCCAATGTCAGATCGCGTGTACAACTTTTCCGCAGGTCCGTCCATGCTGCCGCTGGAGGTGCTTCAGCGCGCCGGTGCCGAAATCACCAACTATCAGGGCTCAGGCATGTCAGTGATGGAGATGAGTCACCGATCTAAGGTTTTCCTGAAGATCTTTGAGGACACCCAGGCCCGCTTCCGCAAGCTGTTCCAGGTGCCCGACAACTACAAGATCCTCTTCCTTCAGGGCGGCGCCTCGGGTCAGTTCTCCATGGTGCCCCTGAACCTGATCAGCAAGACCGGCAAGGCCGACTACGCCGTCACCGGCAACTTCTCCAATATCGCCTACAAGGAGGCCCAGAAGTACGGCCAGATCAGCCTGGCCGCCTCCTCCGCCGACAAGAACCACACCTATATCCCCACCCAGGACCAGCTGAAGCTGGACCCTGAGGCCAGCTACTTCTATTACTGCGCCAACAACACCATCTACGGCACCGAGTGGCAGTATGTGCCCGACACCGGGGACGTGCCCATTGTATGCGACATGTCCTCCGACATTCTCTCCCGCCCGGTGGATGTGAGCAAATACGGCATCATCTTCGCCGGCGCCCAGAAGAACATGGCCCCCGCAGGCCTGACCGTGGCCATCGTCCGGGAGGACCTGGCCGGCCATGAGCTGCCCTACACCCCGCTGATGATGAACTACAAGACCATGATCGACAAGGACTCCATGTACAACACGCCCCCCTGCTGGTGCATCTACATGCTGGGTCTGGTGCTGGAGTGGCTGGAGGGTCAGGGCGGCGTGCCCGGTATGGAGGCCATCAAGCACGGCAAGGCGTCCATGCTCTATGACGTCATCGACAACTCCCGCCTGTTCACCTGCGCCGTGGAGAAGGACTCCCGTTCCGACATGAACGTGGTCTTCCGCACCGGCAACGACGAGCTGGACGCCAAGTTTGTCAAGGAGTCCACCGCCGCCGGCTTCACCAACCTGAAGGGACACCGCTCCGTGGGCGGTATGAGAGCCTCCATCTACAACGCCATGCCGGTGGAAGGCGTGGAGAAGCTGTGCGACTTCATCAAGGCTTTCGACAAAAACAACTGAACTCGGGAGCACAGCTTCTCCACGGGGCCCCGCAAAGCGGGGCGCGGCTGAGCCGCGTCCAAGCATTTTGGCCAGAGGCCAAAACCTTGCCGCAGGGCGGATTCACTCCGCCCGAGGAAGTAAAATCCGGGGTTCCCGGGAAAGGCGCAGCCTTTTCTGGGGGGAAGCTGTGCGACTTCATCAAGGCTTTCGACAAAAACAACTGAACTCGGGAGCACAGCTTCTCCACGGGGCCCCGCAAAGCGGGGCGCGGCTGAGCCGCGTCCAAGCATTTTGGCCAGAGGCCAAAACCTTGCCGCAGGGCGGATTCACTCCGCCCGAGGAAGTAAAATCTGGGGTCCCCGGGAAAGGCGTAGCCTTTTCTGGGGGAAAGCTGTGCGACTTTATTAAGGCCTTCGACAAGAATAACTGAGAAGGGGCGAACCAAACATGTACCGCATCAAAGCGCTGAATAAAATTTCCCCCGCCGGCCTGTCCGTGCTGGACCAGAGCCGCTTTGCCGTCAGCACCGACGTGGAGAATGAGGACGGCATCCTGGTCCGCTCGGCGGACATGCACGAGTACGTATTCCCCGAAAACCTGCGGGCCATCGCCCGAGCGGGTGCGGGTACCAACAATATCCCCATTGACCGCTGCTCCGAGGCGGGCATCGCCGTGTTCAACACCCCCGGCGCCAACGCCAACGCCGTCAAGGAGCTGGTCATCTGCGCCATGCTGCTCTCCTCCCGTAACGTGGTGGGCGGCGCGGCCTGGGTCAGGGAACAGGCCGCCGCAGGAGCCGACGTGGAAAAAGTGGTGGAAAAGGGCAAAAGTCAGTTTGTAGGCCCTGAAATCCAGGGCAAGACCCTGGGCGTGGTGGGCCTGGGCGCCATCGGCGTCCAGGTGGCCAACATTGCCACCAAGCTGGGCATGACCGTGTGGGGCTACGACCCCTTCCTGTCCGTGGACGCGGCTCTGTCCCTCTCCCGCATGGTCCAGCGGGCCAACGACCTGGAGACCATCTATAAGAACTGCGACTACATCACCCTCCACCTGCCCCTCAACGGGGACACCAAGGGTATGATTGACGCCAGCGCCCTTCAGATGATGAAGAGCGGCGTGCGGCTCATCAACCTGGCCCGGGGCGGCCTGGTCCACGACGACGACCTGCTCCAGGCCCTGGAGAGCGGCAAGGTGGCCTGCTACGTCACCGACTTCCCCAACAACAAGATCCTCACGGGCCGCAACGTGGTGGCCATCCCCCACCTGGGCGCCTCCACCCCCGAGAGCGAGGAGAACTGCGCCGTCATGGCCGCCCAGCAGCTGCGGGACTACCTGGAGAACGGCAACATCCGCAACAGTGTGAATCTGCCCGCCCTGGAGCAGCCCTGGAGCGGCATCGCCCGTCTGTGCATCATCCACCGCAACATTCCCGGCGCCATCGCCAACATCACCAAGGTCCTCTCCGACGACAACGTGAACGTGGAGAACATGACCAACAAGTCCAAGAAGGACTACGCCTACACCGTGGTGGACATCAACGCCAAAATTCGGGACGACGTGGTGGATGAGATTCGGTCTCTGGAGGGTGTCCTCCGGGTACGGCTGCTGAGCCACTGAGAAAATTGTCCACAATATAAAATAAAAATGTGCAAAAAAATCCGGACCGCATTTGCGGTCCGGATTTTTGTATCTGCGAGAACTTACGCGGCGGGCACCACGGAGATGTGGAACCGGGCGCCGGCGTCGCCGGCAAAGGCGATGACGCCGTTCTCAGGCAGGGTGACGGTGCTGTCGCCCCACACCACGGAGGAGGCGGCCAGACTGCCGGTGCCGTCGTAGACGTAGAAGCCGCCGTTGCCCTCAATCTCCACCTGGATGGTCAGGCCGGCGGCGCTGCCCACGGTGTACCACCGGGCGTAGCCGTCGGGCTGGACGGTGGAGTAGGCGCCAGCGCCGCAGTAGATGGGCTGGGCGATGGAGGCGTCGGCGTAGAGCAGGCCCTGGGCGCTCATCCAGACATGGCCGTCCTCTTCCCAGACGGTGACATCGGAGCCGTCACGGCCGGCATTGCCGGGCACCTGTACGGCAAACTGGGTGTGGTTGGCGTCCACAATCTTCTGGGCGCCCACATAGCCGGGGATGTACTCGGGCAGCTCGGTCACAGCGGCGGAGCCCAGAGAGAGCCACACCTGGGAGGAATACTTCTCGTTCAGGGGCAGGACGCTGGTGGTGTTCCACTTGTCCCAGGCGGCCTGGACGTCCTCGGTGAGCTGGGCGGGCTCCACCTTCTGGCCCACGTAGTTGGAGGTGGGCAGCACGGTCAGGCCGGGCAGGAAGGCGTAGGCCTTCTGCCACAGGTAGGTCTCGCCGTTCTCCTCCACCACCGGCTTGACCATGGCGGCGGCGCCGGTCTGGTCCCGGAAGGAGCCGTCGTCAAAGTAGTAGAAGGTCTGGGCGGGGGCGCTGGGCACGGTCAGGGACTGGAGGGTGAGCACGCCGTCGGCGGAGATGTCCACCTTGAACTGCTGGAGAGTGGAGGCGTAATAGCCGGAGTAGTCCATCAGCTCAGCGGGCATGGTCTGGCTGGGGTTGGCGGCGGGCAGGGTGGGGACGGTCTCGTCCACGGCCACGCCCTGCTCGGTCAGAGCGTCGATCAGCATCCGGGAGGCGGCCATCTGGTTGTAGGTGGACACGCCGCCGGAGGTGAGCACCGCCGCGGCCATGTCGTACTCGGGAAGCACCACCAGAGCGGCGTGGTAGTACTGGGTGTCGCCGCCCTTGGCCAGGGCCTGGATGTCGTTGTAGCTGAAGGGGGCCAGGGATACGGTGTCCCAGCCCAGGCCGAAGGCCAGAGCGTCGTCGGCGTCGTCGGGCCAGATGCCGTTGCTGTACTCGGGGGAGGCCATAGCGTCCAGAGAGGCGGAGGTGAGCAGCTCATCCGAGCAGAGCAGACCGCCGAAGGCGGCCAGGTCGGCGGCGTTGGCGTAGATGCCGCCAGTGCCCACGGTGCCCAGGCAGTCCTGGGGCAGGGCACGGGGGTCCTCGCCCAGGTAGGTCTTTACCAGACGGGAGGTGTCAAACTCATCCTGGGGGGTGAAGGTGTTCTCCAGGCCGTTGGGGGCCAGAATGGCCTCGTGGAGATATTCGGGGAAGGTCTTGCCGCTCACCGCCTCCACCACCAGCTCAGCCAGGGTGAAGCCGGTGTTGCAGTAGGTGCTGTACGCGCCGGGGGCGGCGGCCAGACGCTGGGTGGACAGGGTCTCCAGCAGGTTCTCGGTGGCGGAGCGGTCGTCATCGGCGAAGAGCAGCATGTTGTGGGTGGCGCTCATCAGGCCGGAGGAGTGGTTGAGCAGCATGCGGACCGTGATATCCTTATACCGCTCGTCGGCCATCTTGAACTCGGGCAGATACTTGGTCACCGGCGCGTCCAGATTGATCTTGCCCTGCTCCACCAGCTGCATGACGGCGGCGGTCACATACATCTTGCTCACCGAGCCGATGCCGTACAGGTCTGTGTCCAGCAGAACCCGGTTCTCCGACTTGGAGTACACACCGGCGTGACCGGAGACGGTAATCTCCCCATCCTGCCACACGGCGTACTGCACGCTGACGGCTCCGCCGTACTGGGCGGCATACTGTGCGGCCATGGCGGCGGACTCATCCCGGGTGGCGGGAGCCTCCGTCTCGGCGGCCAGTGCGGGCGCGGAGATGCTGACTGCCATGACTGCGGTCAGCGCAAGGGCGCTCAGTCGTTTTTTCCACATAGCTGCGTTCATCCTTTCCTGGCTCTTTCCCTGAGCCTCAAAGAAATTATCCCACCGGCCTGCTGTGCTGTCAAATGAAAAAAGGATTAAGAATTTGCCGCCGGCAGAATGAGCATACACCTTTCACCAGGTGGAAGGTCAAGGGGAAGTGCGCGGATTCTGTTCCGGGCGGCACGGCGGCCGGTTGTGTCATATTTTACCACTGTGAAAGAGGAAAGACAAGCAGAAAATGTGAGCTGATACCTAACATACATTTGGGCCCCGCTTGGGTACAATTTTCTCAGGTGGTGGCGCATGCGATGAAAAAGAACGAACCGCTCCTGTTTGACGAGGACATCTACAATACCATACGGCGCAACATCAAAAAGTACCGGAAGGAGAAGGGCATGACCTCCGCCCAGCTGGCGGAGCTGGTGGACCTCTCCCACGACTTTGTCCGGCAGATTGAGAGCGAGCGGGTGGGGCACAATTTCTCCGTGGAGACCTTTTATAAAATCTCGGTGGCTCTGGGCGTCAGTATGGACAAGCTGGCCAGGAAATGATAACACGTCCCCTTCCCGGGCTGCGGGGAGGGGACGAAAAAATTTTTTAAAAAATTTTGGCTTTTGTGTAACAAATCCTCTTTCCAAAACGTCTATATCAATAGAAGACCTGTTTGCAGGGAGGAGGGGTGCACATGTATCGGAAGCAGCGGCTGTGCCGGAAATACGCGCTGGTGCGCTACGGGGTGCTGTGCGCCTGCTGCGCCCTGGCCCTGCTGGCCCTGGCCAGAACCATGGGCTATCACCAGCTGATGCTGCTGCCCTTCTGTCTGGCGGTGGTGATGGCGGTGCCCTACTTCAGCGCGGTCTACACCTATGAGTACGACGGCAGCCGCCTTATTGTGTCCCAGGGCAGCGGGGAGAATCCCCCAGTGCTGGAGATCATCGACACCGAGGACATCCTGGCCTACGGCGTCTATCTCCCCGGCCAGCTCTCCGCCCGGCAGGCCAGCCGGACGGTGCGGGCCTATCTGTTCCTGGACCCCAGAAGCAAGCGCTACCTGCTCTACCGCCTGCCCGGCGGCGGCACGGGAATCCTCATCTTCTCCCCCGACCGGGAGATGCGGGACGCCCTCATCCGGGAGAACTGGATCTTTCAGGTTACCTGAAACGGCAGAAACTTCATAAAATCTTTTGTGTTTTTTCCTTGCGCTTTCGGTAAAATCCGTGTAAGATTTTGATGCAACGGTAAGGATATCGCTCAATATGCCGCGCCGGCTCACCCGGCGCGGCCGCTTTTTGTTCCACAGGACGTATTTGCGTGCGAGGTAAGAGAAATACCATGAAGACAGAGACAAAATTGCCGGTTCATACCGGGAAAAAGTGGGTGGAGATACGGCGCTGGGGGCTGATCGTGTCGGCGCTGGTCTTTGCGGGCGTGCTGACGGGATTGCTGGTGTCCGGCTTCCCCTGGTGGGAGAGCCTGCTGTGGGCACTGGGTCTGGCCCTGCCCATCCCGGTGCGTTTCAAGCTGGAGGGACGGGCGGCGCTGTGGCTGTCCCGGCTGTTCTGGGCCGCCGGTCCGGTGGTGGGGTACTCCCTGGTGGAGATCCTCAACTGGAACAACCCCTTCACCAGCTTTTCCACCCTCCAGGTGGCCCTGAATCTGGCCTTTTACTATATCATCGCCCTGGTTGTCTGGCTTATTGTGGGGCGGCGGAACCTGTCCTGCGGCATCTCCACCGCCCTGTTCTGGGTCATCGGCATGGCCAACCACTATGTCATCGCCTTCCGGGGCCGCACCATCTTCCCCGGTGACCTGCTCACCCTGGGCACCGCCGTCAATGTGGCGGGAAACTACAACTACGCCTTTGACACCAAGCAGGCCCTCACCGGCCTGGGGCTGGCCCTCTTCCTGCTCCTGCTGCTCACCTTGCCCAGACAGAAGGGACGTGCCAGGCTCCGTCTCCGCTCCGTACTGCCGGTGACCGCCGTCTGCATCGCCTTCCTGGCCGTGTTCTTCGGCACCAGCTTCCTGTCCGCCGTGGGCATCGAACCCTCTATGTGGACCACCCGGGGCAACGGCTTTGTGCTCAACTTCTCCGTGTGCCTGCGGTACTCCTCCGTGTCCGAGCCGGAGGGCTACTCCCAGGAGGCCCTGGCTGAAATTGTCGCCGGGGTGGAGGAGGATTCTGTGCCCGTGTCGGGTGCAGGAGACGGCGATGTGCAGCCGGTCAACGTGATTGTCATCATGAACGAGTCCTTCTCCGACCTGACCGGCACCTTTGACCTGGAGACCAACCAGGACCCCATGCCCTTTTTCCGCTCCCTGACGGAGAACACCATCCGGGGTACGGCCTACTCCTCCGTGTTCGGCGGCACCACCGCCAACTCGGAGTATGAGTTCCTCACCGGCAACACCACCGCCTTCCTCCCGGCGGGTACGGTGCCTTACCACCTCTATGTCAAGGAGAGCTCCGAGTCCATGGTGGCCCAGATGAGCGCCCTGGGCTATGAGTGCGTGGCCATGCACCCCTATTACTCCTCTGGCTGGAACCGGATTCCCGTGTACCAGGCCTTCGGCTTTGACCGCTGGCTCTTCCAGAGCGACTTTGAGAATCCCACCTATATCCGGAGCTACATCTCCGACCAGACCGACTATGAGAACCTGATCCGCATCTACGAGGAGAAGGAGGAGGGGGAACCCCTCTTCATCTTCAACGTGACCATGCAGAACCACAGCGCCTACTCGGGCGCGTGGACCAACCTGCCCAAGGAGGTGTGGCTCACCGGGGAGATGGAGGGCAAGTACAACACGGTGAATCAGTACTTAAACCTGATTTACCAGAGCGACAAGGCCTTTGAGTATCTCATCAACTACTTCTCCCAGGTGGAGGAGCCCACCATGATTCTGATGTTCGGCGACCACCAGCCCCAGGTGGCCACCAACTTCTATACCGACCTGCTGGGCAGCGACCCCACTGTGGAGTTGGCCCAGAAGAAGCAGGAGGTGCCCTTCCTCATCTGGGCCAACTACGATATTGAGGAGCAGCAAGACGTGAAGCTGTCCCTCAACTACCTGTCCGGACTGCTGATGGACGCGGCCAACCTGCCCAAGACCGGCTATCAGACCTTCCTCAGCCAGCTGCGGGAGACGGTACCGGCGGTGAACGCGGTGGGCTACCAGGACACCGACGGCACCTGGCATGAGCAGACAGCGGACATGAGCCAGGCGGCACAGGAGGGGCTGCTGAACTACCAGATGCTCCAGTACAACGAGATTTTTGAGGACCGGGACAACCGGCTGGAGGACTTCTTCTTCCTGCCGGAAAAAGAGTAAAGCAAGCGGCGCATCCCATATCCGGGATGCGCCGCTGATATTTAGTCCAGGCTGAGCAGGTCGGGGCCCTCTAAGTTCATCTTCCGCTTCCGCCCAGCCGAGAAGGCCAGCTTTTCGGAGAGCAGCTTGGTGTCTCCCGAGGCGATGGCCTCCCGGTAGGCGTGGAGGTTCTCCTCCAGCCGGTCCAGGGCGGTGAGCAGGGCGGGGGAGTTCATGGAGAAGAGCTGGGTCCACAGCCCCACGTCCAGGGCGGCCACCCGGGTGCAGCCCCGGAAGGAGCTGCCCTCAAAGCCCTTGCAGGTGAAGAGCATGGGGTCGTCGCACACAGAGACGGCGATGATGTGCATCATCTGGCTGGTGTAGGCCAGGATGGCGTCGTGCTCCTCGGGGGTGGTGCGCACCACGTCCTTGCAGCCGATGTAGTCGGCCAGCCGCTCCATCAGGGCGATGTGCTCCTGGGTGCTGGTCTCCCTGGGCGTGAGGATGAGGTGGGAACGCTGGAACATCTCGGAAAAGGCATGCTCAATGCCGGAGAACTCGGTGCCCGCCATGGGGTGACAGCCGATGAAGTCCACTTCGGGTGGCAGCACCTCTGCCGCCTCCATGATGGCCGTCTTGATGCCGCACACGTCGGTGACCAGGCTGCCCGGCTTGAACTGATTTTTGTACTCCTCCAGGAACCGGGTGATGCCCCTGGGGTGGAGGCACAGGATGGTCACGTCCGCCTGGGGGATGACCTCGCCCGCCTCAGCAGTGACACGGTCGCCAACACTGTGCTCGGCGGCAAAGCGGAGGGTGGGCTCTGACACATCCACGCCCACAATTTCAAAATCCTCAAAGCCCTTCAGCGCCAGGGCCATGGAACCGCCAATCAGGCCCAGGCCGATGACGGCAATGGTTTTCGACATGAAAAAGACCTCCTTTTACACGCTGCGGCCCACGCAGGCGGCGATACCGCCGATTTTGCCCATCAAGTCCTTGAACTGGGCGGGGGTGATGGACTGGGCGCCGTCACACAGTGCATTCTTGGGGTCGTTGTGGACCTCAATCAGCAGGCCGTCGGCCCCGGCGGCCACAGCGGCCAGGCTCATCCGCTCCACCATCCAGGCCTTGCCGCAGGCGTGGGACGGGTCCACCACCACAGGCAGGTGGGTCATCTGCTTGGCCGCCAGCACAGCGGACAGGTCCAGGGTGTTGCGGGTGTAGGTCTCAAAGGTGCGGATGCCCCGCTCACAGAGGATGACGTTGGGGTTGCCGCCGGCCAGAATGTACTCGGCGGACATGACCCACTCCTCAATGGTGGAGCTGAGGCCCCGCTTGAGCAGGATGGGCTTGTTGAGCTTGCCCAGCTTCTTGAGCAGATCGAAATTCTGCATGTTCCGGGCGCCCACCTGAATCACGTCCACGCAGGCCTCAAAGAGGGGAATCTGGTCGGCGCTCATCAGCTCGGTGACAATGGGCAGGCCGGTGGCCTCACGGGCCTCCCGCAGCAGCTCAATGCCCCGGGAGCCCATGCCCTGGAAGGCGTAGGGGGAGGTGCGGGGCTTGTAGGCGCCGCCACGGAGAGCCACGGCTCCGGCGGCCTGCACGTCTCTGGCAACGCCCACAATCTGCTCCTGGCTCTCCACCGAGCAGGGTCCGGCGATGACGGCCAGCTTGTTGCCGCCCACGGTCACGCCGCCGCCCAGGTCAATGACGGTGTCGTCGGGGTGGAACTTCCGGTTGGCCTTCTTGAAGGGCTCACTGATGCGCATCACCCGGTCCACGCCGGGCAGCTGGGACAGCTTTTCGCCGTCCAGACGGCTGGTGTCGCCCTCGGCGCCCAGAATAGTGGTCTCGCTGCCCTTGGACACCATGACCTTCACGCCGCCGGCCTCCATGGCACGGATGGCCTCTTCCATCTGCTCCGCGGTAAAATCAGGCTTTAAAATGATAACCATATATTCCATCCTTTCTCGTTCCGGCACTCCGTCCCGCCGCGGAAAAAGAAAAACGCGGCGGCCCAAAACGGACCGCCGCGGTATGTGTTCCGGTTAGGAAACGCTCCCAGCTGGCAAATCGGTTATGGGCAGGCAAAATAACCGCTACGGTAATAGCGGTAATAGCCGTATGCATAGCCGAAGCACAGCGCCATGGTGGAGCTCCTCTCCTGTTTGATAGTGAAACTTTAACACTTTTTGTTGTTAAAGTCAAGGGTTTTTTGCTTGAAATCCTACCAAACCCGTGGTAATATAGTTGTAAGTACCTGAGAAGAGGAGTTTCTGATATGAAAATTTCCACCAAGGGCCGCTATGCCCTTCGTTTGATGCTGGATCTGGCCATCCAGCCGGGAGATTCCGCCGTCCCCCTGCGGGACGTGGCCGAACGGCAGGAGATCTCCGATAAATACCTGGAGCAGATCGTCACCCAGCTGGCCCGTGGCGGCCTGGTGCGCAGCGTCCGGGGCGCTGGCGGCGGCTATCTGCTGACCCGTACCCCCGAGGAGTACACCGTGGGCGAGATTCTCCGCCAGCTGGAGGGCAATCTGGCCCCGGTGAGCTGTGTGTCCGGCGGCAGCTGCTGCGGCCGGGCGGATCGCTGCGTCACCCTGGAGGTGTGGCAGCAGATTCAGGACGCGGTGGACGGCGTGGTGGACAACATCACCCTGGCCGACCTGGTGAAGCGCTACCACGAGAAGTGCCCCGAGGAGGAGCAGGATTAATCGGAAACCGGCTCAAAGGGGATGAGCAGCAGGGAACCGTCCTTGCCGCTCATAGCGATGGCGCAGTAATGGACGGCGCCGTCCGAGTCGGTAAAGACCAGGGCGGTATTGGGCATGTCGCCGGGGAAGGCCATGGCTACCACAAAGGGACGGCCGGGGGCGATGGCGTCAAGGGTGCCCAGAACGGCGTCCACCCGGTAGCCCATATCGTCCATGGGGATGGACACCACCTGGATGTCGGTGACCGTCTCGGTGGCGGTGATGGCCACGTCCACCCGGTACTCGCTGTCGTCCAGAAGCAGCAGGTCGTAGTCCTCAGGCCGGGAGAGCAGGTCCTGGTCGGCGTAGTCCGCAGAAACCGGCAGTTCCGGTTCCGCAGGCTCCTCCGTCTCCTCCGGCGGCAGGCTCTCCTGGGGCGGCGTCGCCTCGGGCGTCTCTACCGGCAGGCTCTCTTCCGGCGGCGGAGTGGGCTCCATGCTTTCGGTGGGAGGCGGCGTGGTATCTGTAGGTGCGGGGGATTCCTCGGCAGGGCCGCAGGCGGCCAGCACCAGCAGCAGCCCCAGAGCTGAGAGCAGGGCGAAAAACCGTTTCATACCGGTTCCCTCCTTGTATTGAGCAAAAATGTCTCGGCTTTAGTACCAGTATACCAGAAACAGTGAAATAAATCCATCAAAAAGAGCTGCGGCGCAGATGCGCCGCAGCTCTTTTGACTTTGTTGTGGCTCAGCCCGCCAGCTTGCCGATGGAGTTGGCGGTGAGGGCGTCGAACTGCTCCTGGGTCAGGTCGCAGTGGTAGAAAATCTCATAGTACCGGGCCACCTCGGTGTACAGATCATAGTCGATCTGGTCGGGGTAGAGGAGGGCGCCCATCCACAGCATGCCCAGATAGCGGTTGACGGAGGGGGGGAAGCCCATCCAGTTGTAGGGCCCGAAGGGCACCTCGTAGTAGTTGCCGTTCTGGATGGCGGTCAGGTCCTGCCACACGGGGTCGTCGGCCACCTGGTCATAGTAGCTGTCGGGGGCGAAGATGATGATGTCCGGGTTCCAGAGGAGGAGCTGCTCCATGTCCACCTCGTTGCCGGTGCCCTTGGAGGAGGGGGAGTCCACCACAGCCAGGTTGTTGGTCAGCAGGTCGATGACCTCGGCGTGGTAGGAGTTCTGGGCGATGACGTTCAGGCCCTGGTCGCCCAGGCAGTAGAGAATGTTGGCCTTGTTGTCGCCGATGGCCTCCATCATGGAGACGGTCTCGCCGTAGATCTCATCGCAGTAGTCGGCGATGACGGCGGCCTCCTCCTCCATGCCCAGCAGCTGGCCCAGCATGCGGTAGGTGTCGCCCATGGTGGCGGTGTAGGCGTCGATGTGGACGGCAGGGATGCCCAGCTGCTCGGTGATGGCGTCCATGTCCTCCACGATGGAGTCCTTGGGCTCACCAATGTCGATGATCACCTGGGGATCGGCGGCGGCCAGAGACTCCAGGTTCAGCTCACCGGCGCTGGAGCCGTAGAGCTGGCCCAGGGTGGGCAGGTTGTAGTACTCGGTGTCAATGTACTGGTCGGCCTCGGGGTCCCACTCGCTGGCCAGACCCACGAACTTGTCGGGGCACAGGGCGAAGAGCACGATCTGGGCCATGGGGCCGGAGGGAGCGATGCGGTCGATCTGGGCGGGGAGCTCCACCGTGCGGCCGCAGGAGTCGGTGAACTGGACGGTGTCGGCAGTGCCCTCCTCAGAGGGCTGGGCGCTGGGGGTCTGGGAGACGGAGGGCTCGGGAGAGCCGGAGGCGGACGGGCTGGCCTGGGGGGTGGTCTGGGCGCAGGCGGCCAGAGAGAGCATCATGGCCAGGGCCAGCAGCAGAGACAGGGCTTTGTGTTTCATAAACAATCCTCCTTACTGTTTTGAAGAGACCGGGTTATATTCCACCTGCTCGCAGGGGGAAAACGTGGGAAGGTCACGGGGGATGCACACCCGCATCCGCCCGTCACGAAGGGGCACCACCTCGGCGTCGATGCCGTAGAGGGCCTTGATCAGGTCCTCGTTCATCACCTCGTCGGGGGTGCCGTGGGAGAGGACCTGGCCGTCCTTCATGGCCAGAATCTGATGGGAGAAGAGATAGGACTGCTCCGGGTTGTGGGTGGACTGGACGATGGTGTACCCCTGGTCAGCCAGGGCACGCACCTTGGTGAGGACCCGGATCTGGTTGCCGTAGTCCAGGTTGGCAGTGGGCTCGTCCATCAGCAGCACGGTGGACTGCTGAGCCAGGGCACGGGCGATGAGCACCAGCTGACGCTCGCCGCCGGACAGGCGGGTGTAGCTCCGCTCGGCCAGATGGTCGATGTCCAGCCGCTCCAGCGCCTCCAGGGCGGCGGCCTCCTGCTTGGGGCCGGGGGGCGAGAAGCCCTTGCTCTGGGCCGTGGTGCCCATGAGGACCATGTCGAACACGCTGTACTGGAAGGCGGGGTAGTTGGACTGGGGGATGTAGGCCACCTTACGGGCCAGCTCACGGGCGCCCAGACTGCTGACCACCGCGCCGTCCACAGTGATCTCGCCCTGGAAGCCGTGGAGCAGGCCCAGAATGCAGCGGAACAGGGTACTCTTGCCCACGCCGTTGGGGCCCAGCACCGAGAGAAGCCGTCCCTTGCCCACGGAGAAGCTGACGTCCTTGAGTACCTGGCGGTTTCCGTAGGAGAAGGAGAGGTGTTTGACTTCAATACTCACGTCACATCGCCTCCCTTCATCATCAGATAGAGGAAGAAGGGAGCGCCCACAAAGGCGGTGAGGATGCCGATGGGCAGCTCAGTGGCGTAGAGGTTGCGGGAGATGTTGTCCACAATCAGCAGGAACAGCGCCCCTGCCACCATGGAGGCGGGCATCAGGTACCGGGTGTTGCTGCCCACCAGGCGGCGGCACAGGTGGGGAATCACCAGACCCACCCAGCCGATGGCGCCGCACACGGATACAGCGGCGGCGGTGATAAGGGTGGAGGCCAGGATGATCACCGGCCGCACCACCCTGGCGTTGACGCCCATAGTGCGGGCCTCCTCGTCGCCCATGGTGAGCACGCCCAGCTGCCACCGGAGCACAAACAGGATGACCAGGCCAATCAGCATGGGCAGGAACACAAAGGACACCTTGTCCCGGGTGGTGCCGGACAGACTGCCCATGAGCCAGTAGGTGATCTTGGGCAGGGCCTCGTTGGGGTCGGCCACCAGCTTGATGTAGGAGGTGCCAGCCTCAAAGAGGGAGCTGATGACGATACCGGCCAGAATCAGGCTCATGACCCGCTTGCCCTTGGCGCGGCTGCTCACCAGCCACACCAGCACCACGGTCAGGATGCCGAAGCCGAAGGCCATCAGCATGGTCAGCTGCGCGCCGAACCCGGCGATGATGGCCAGGGAGGCGCCGAAGGCGGAGCCCTTGGTGGCGCCCAGAATATCGGGGGAGGCCATGGGGTTCTGGAAGATGCCCTGGTAGGCGCAGCCGGCTGCGGACAGGCAGCAGCCCACCAGACAGGCCATGATGATGCGGGGCAGGCGGACATTGAAGAACACGTTCACCATGGTGTCGGCCCAGAACTGCTCAATGGGGAAGAAGCGGGAGAGCACAATGCCCGCCAGCTCCGCCGGAGTGATGGGGTACCGGCCCAGACCAAAGGACAAAATGGCGGTACACACCAGCAAAACCAGCATAATCAGAATGATCAGGACTTTTCTTCTGCCCCCATGGGGCGATGCAGACGGCATGGGCGGAGCTCCTCTCTGTTTCTCCGAGCGGGCGAAAAAGGGGACAAAAAAACCTCCGTCGAGAGGACGGAGGCGACAACAATCAAACCATACCGCGCATACAGCGGTACAGCCTGAAAAAAACCTCTCCTTCTCAAACACGGAAGGCCTGTCCGTTTCCAGCGCAGACCCTGAAAGGACGCCGTGGCGGCGTCCCGGCCCGGGCGCCATAGCAAAGCCGTAGGCGCAGGGGCTCGGAGAATATTGAATTGTGGAAAAAACCGGAGTATGATACCACGTGAAAGACAGTGGGAACAGGGTGTCCCACGGGGGTATTGTCAAAAGCATACTATTTTTGAGGCTGCTTGTCAATATTTTTGGAGGTTTGCATGAGACATATTTTTCTAACCGGCTCGGTCCAGTGCGGCAAGAGCACGGTCATCACCCGGGTGCTGGAGGCGTGGAGCGGGGCGGTAGGGGGCTTCCGTACCGGCTTTGGACCCGACCGGGCCTGCCCGGAGCGGCTGCTCTACCTGTGGAGCGCGGCGGAACCTGCCCGGTACGACCAAGACCATGCGGTGGTGAAGTTTTTCAACGGCTGTGCGCCGGAGGCCATCCCCGGCCGGTTTGACGCCCTGGGCACCGCCTGCCTTGTGGGGACGCCCACCCTGTGGGTGATGGACGAGTGCGGCCGCCTGGAGCGGGACGCCCTGGCCTTCCAGCGGGCGGCGCTGGAGAAGCTGGAGGGGGACACGCCGGTGCTGGGCGTGGTGCGGGAGGGCTTTCCGGGGTGGACCAAGACCATTGCTGACCACCCCAATGTGGAGCTTATCACGGTCGCAGAGGACAACCGGGACGCCCTGCCGGGGCTGATTCTGGAAAAACTGAGGGCAAATTAAAAAGGAGCTGTCTGCCGGGATGGCAGACAGCTCCGCTGTTTATTCGCTCTTCTGGAACAGGCCGGTGGACAGGTAGCGCTCGCCGGTGTCGGGGAGTACCACCACGATGTTCTTGCCCTGATAGGCCTCCTCCCTGGCCAGGGAAGCGGCGGCGGACAGGGCCGCGCCGGAGGAGATGCCCACCAGCAGACCCTCGGTCTGGGCCAGAGCACGGCTGGCGGTAAAGGCGTCGTCACCGGGGACAGTGATGACCCGGTCCACCACGGAGCGGTCCAGCACGGCGGGCACAAAGCCAGCGCCGATGCCCTGGATCTTGTGGGGGCCGGCCTGACCGCCGGAGAGCACCGGGGACTCGGCGGGCTCCACCGCAATGACCTCAATGTTGGGGTTCTGCTCCTTCAGGTAGCGGCCGGCGCCGGTGACGGTGCCGCCGGAGCCCACACCCGCCACCAGCACATCCACCTTGCCGTCGGTGTCCCGCCAGATCTCGGGACCAGTGGTCTCGTAGTGGGCGGTGGCGTTGGCCGGGTTGTCGAACTGGCCGGGCATCCAGGCAGAGGGCAGGGTGTGGAGCAGCTCCTCCGCCTTGGCGATGGCGCCCTTCATGCCCTGGGCGCCGGGGGTCAGCTCCAGCCTGGCCCCCAGTGCGGAGAGCAGGTTCCGCCGCTCCAGGCTCATGGTCTCGGGCATGGTGAGGATGACCTGATAGCCCTTGATGGCGGCGATATAGCTCAGGCCCACGCCGGTGTTGCCGCTGGTGGGCTCCACGATGACAGTACCCGGCTTGAGCAGGCCCTTGGCCTCCGCGTCCTCAATCATGTACTTGGCGGCCCGGTCCTTGGCGGAGGAAAGGGGATTGAAGCACTCCAGCTTGGCCAGCAGGGCGGCGGACAGGTGGTTGGCGGATTCGTACCGCTCCAGACGGAGCAGGGGGGTGTTGCCGATGAGGTCCACAAGGGAGTGGGCGATCTTCATTTTATTTCCTCCTTATTCAGTATGAATACTATGAAATTAAATCAGGAAAATGTCCCGGCCCTGCCGGGACATTTTCCATCATTTTAGCAGAGAGACAGCGGGTTGTCAACCATTAGAACATGGGGACAACGGCGCCGGGCCAGGTCTCCTCCATGAAGGCCTTGACCTCGTCGGACTGGAGGGCGGCCACCAGAGCCTGGATGGCGGGGTCGTTCTCACGGCCCTCCTTGACAGCCAGGACGTTTACATAGGCCTGGGCGGCCTCGCCGTCAGCGGCCTCAACGGCCAGCGCGTCAGCGGCGTTCAGGTCGGCCTGGAGGGCGTAGTTGCCGTTGATGACGGCCAGGTTCAGGCTGCCCAGGGAGCGGGGCAGCTGGGCGGCGTCCATCTCCACAATGTCATAGTTGTGGGGGTTTTCCTCGATATCCAGCTTGGTGGGGGTCAGGCTCACGCCCTCCTTCAGGGTGATGAGACCCTCCTGCTGGAGCAGGAGCAGGGCACGGCCCTCGTTGGTGGGGTCGTTGGGCACGCCGATCTGGGCGCCGTCGGGCAGGTCAGCCAGGGAGGCGGTGGTACCGGCGTAGATGCCGAAGGGCTCGTAGTGGATCTCAGCCACACTCACCAGGTGAGTGCCCTGCTCCTCGTTGAAGTTGTTCAGGTAGGTAATGTGCTGGAAGTAGTTGGCGTCCACCTCGCCCTCTTCGGTGGCGGTGTTGGGCACGATGTAGTCGGTGAACTCCATGATCTTGAGGGTGATACCCTGCTCAGCCAGGACCTCCTTGGCCACCTCCAGAATCATGGCATGGGGCGTGGGGGAGGCGGCCACGGTGATGGTGGTGCCCTCCAGGGAGCCGGACGCAGAGGGCTGGGCAGGGGAGGAGGACTGGGGTGTGCCGGTGTCGCCGCCGGTGGAGGTGGAGCAGCCGGCCAGCAGGCCAAGGGCCAGCGCGCCGGTGAGGAGCAGAGAGGTGAGCTTCTTCATGATGTATTTCTCCTTTTCTGTTGGATTGATTAGGGTTATGTAAACTGTTCCGGGGTACCGCCGGAGCAGCCGACATCGGTTGAAGGCGATTTTTGCCGTTTTGGGTACAAAAAAACGCCCTTGATGCATCATCAAGGACGAGAGCCTTTGGCTTCGTGGTACCACCTTGCTTCACCCGCTCCTCACGGATACGGGCCTTATGAAGTACGGGAGAAACTCCGATACTCCTGCGCTGTTACGGGCGCTCCCGTCGCAGCCTAATGCAGATACACTCGGTGCGCGGCTCCGAGACCATGTTCGGCCAGGCCTTCCGTACCCGTTTCCACCAATCCGGGCTCTCTGTGACGTATCTCCCAGCTTACTCTTCTCTTCCTTGCCTTTGGGTAAGCCTGTTCAGTTGTCTTGGAACTTGGGACTAGTGTATACCGCACCGGCGGGAAAGTCAATTATGCAACTTGCACAAAAGAGAGGCGAAAAAGTTTGGGCAAGCCGGAGGAAGGGGAGAAAAAGCGGGGATTCCGGTGGAAAATGTCCAAACTTTGTGAAAAACAAAACAAGGCAG
>CABIYL020000010.1:21377-132363 GCA_902362925.2 Clostridiales bacterium
CGATAAAGCCGGCCATGGCGCCGTAGCCCAGGATGGTGATAAAGGCGGTGGCAAAACCGGCGATGAGGGAGGGCTTGCTCTCAGGGAGAATGACCTTCCAGATAATCTGGAAGGTGGAGCAGCCCATGGACTGGGCGGCCTCCAGGACACCCCGATCCACCTCGCGGAAAGAGGTCTCCACCAGCCGGGCCACAAAGGGAGCCGCGGCGATGATGAGGGGCGGGATGGAGGCTGCGGTTCCGATCTCGGTACCCACCAGCAGGCCGCTCAGAGGCAGACAGAGAATCATCAGCAGCAGGAAGGGCATGGAGCGGAGAATGTTGATGACCACATTGAGTACCTTCATCAGGGGGCGGGGAAGGGGGTGGATGCCGTTTTCCTCTCCCACAGTGAGGGCAATGCCCAAGGCAAGGCCCAGAATATAGGCCACCGCCGTGGCGATGAAAGTGGAGTACAGGGTCTCCCAGGTGCCGCCCAAAAAGGTCCAGAACATCTTGTCATTCTGAAAAATGGCGGTAAAATCGGAAATAAACTTATCCATGGTAGTCCTGCACCTCCTCTACGCTGACATCACGCTGGCTCTTCAGATAGTTCATGGCCTTGGCGGCCTCGGCGCTGTCCTGGGGCAGGCCCAGCAGCATGGAGCCGAAGGCCTTGCCGTCGATGTTCCGGGTGTCGGCGCCCAGGATGTTCACCTTCACGCCGCAGTCGATGGCCAGGGAGGAGATGAGGGGCTCGTAGGAGGAGCCGCCGTTGAACACCACCCGCACCACCTTGGACACGGGGAACTGCTCCAGAGCCACTCCGTCGGGGAACACCAGCCGCCGTCCGGCCTCGCTCTTGGGGTTGGAGAAGACCTCCTCCACTGTGCCGGTCTCCATCACATGGCCGTGCTCCAGCACCGCCACATGGGAACAGATCTCCTCCACCACCGCCATCTCGTGGGTGATGACGATGACCGTAATGCCCAGCCGCTTGTTGATATCCTGAATCAGACGCAGGATGGAGCGGGTGGTGGTGGGGTCCAGGGCGGAGGTGGCCTCGTCGCACAGGAGCACCTTGGGGTTGCTGGCCAGGGCACGGGCGATGGCGATGCGCTGCTTCTGGCCGCCGGAGAGCTGAGCGGGGTAGGAGTCTGCCTTGTCGGGCAGACCCACGGTCTCCAGCAGCTCTCTGGCCTTGATCCGGGCCTTGGCCTTGGATACCCCTGCGATCTCCATGGGGAAGCAGATATTGTCCAGGCAGGTGCGCTGCATGAGCAGGTTGAACTGCTGGAAGATCATGCTGATGGAGCGCCGCTTTTCACGCAGGGCCTTGGGAGAGAGGGTGGTCATGTCCTCTCCGTCGATGATCACATGGCCGGAGGTGGGCCGCTCCAGCAGGTTGATGCAGCGCACCAGAGTGGATTTACCCGCGCCGCTCATGCCCACAATGCCGAAGATATCCCCGTCCCCGATGGTGAAGCTCACATCCTCCAGGGCGGTGAACACGCCGTCCGGCGTGGGAAAGGTCTTTTGTAAATGCTGAATTTCTATCACGGTGAAGTCTCCTTCCGCTTTTGTAGATGGGAGCCACCCGGCTCCGGTGGGAGGCCCTTCACATTCGCTCCCCGGAGGGAAAACGGCCTGAGCATCCCAGATGAAGCATGACTGCATCCCTCCTGGTGAAGACGGATTTTGCCCCCTGGATGGGGAAAATGGGGGCAATGGGTACCCTAAATTGTATGACAGGGAGGCAATACTGTCAAGGCGAAATTCCCCGTGTGTCCGTCTGGGAGGCTGTCAACCGCTTTTTTTCCACAAGAATGAGGGCCAAAATTCTACGCGGAATGGGAAGAACAACATGTTGACAGGAGCTATCATCATGATACAATATATTGCGTAACAAATCCGACCCGCCTCAATGTGAGAGCGGGTCTTGCTTTGGCCTGAACGGGCGCCCAGCCCCCATGGCCCATAAACTTACCGAGAAGAGAGGAAGAAAGACATGGCGATTTCCGAGAACGCAAGAGCCGTGCTGGAGAAGCGATATCTGATCCGTGACGAGAAGGGTGAGCCCACCGAGACCGTGGACGATCTGTTCCACCGGGTGGCAAACGCCATCGCGGCGGCGGACGCCGCCTTTGACCCCAAGGCCGACGTGGCCGCCACCGCCAGCCGCTTCTACAACATGATGACCGGGCTGGACTTCCTGCCCAACTCCCCCACCCTGATGAACGCCGGCCGCCCTCTGGGCCAGCTGTCCGCCTGCTTTGTCCTCCCCGTGGGGGACTCCATGGAGGAGATTTTTGACGCCATCAAGAACGCCGCCCTCATCCACAAGTCCGGCGGCGGCACCGGCTTCTCCTTCTCCCGCCTGCGTCCCCGCGGCTCCACCGTCAACTCCACCGGCGGCGTGGCCAGCGGCCCCATCTCCTTCATGAAGGTGTTCAACGCCGCCACCGAGGCGGTGAAGCAGGGCGGCACCCGCCGGGGCGCCAACATGGGCATCCTCCGGGTGGACCACCCTGACATCCTGGACTTCATCACCTGCAAGAACGACACTAAGGAGATCACCAACTTCAATATCTCCGTGGGCATCACCGAGAAGTTCATGCAGGCCGTGGAGAACGGCGGCAGCTACGAGCTGGTGGACCCCGCCACCCACAAGGTCACCGGCACCCTCAACGCCCGTGAGGTCTTTGAGAAGATCGTCTCCTCCGCCTGGCAGACCGGCGAGCCCGGCATCATCTTCCTGGACCGGCTCAACCGGGACAACCCCTGCCCCCAGCAGGGCGAGATTGAGTCCACCAACCCCTGCGGCGAGCAGCCCCTCCTGCCCTACGAGGCCTGCAACCTGGGCTCCATCAACCTGGTGACCCACCTGAAGGAGGAGGACGGCCGCTGGGTGCTGGACAAGGACAAGCTCACCGCCACCATCCGCACCGCCGTCCACTTCCTGGACAACGTCATCGAGGTCAACAAGTACCCCCTGCCCGAGATTGACGCCATGACCCGCTCCACCCGTAAGATCGGCCTGGGCGTCATGGGCTTTGCCGATATGCTGCTCTACATGGGCATCCCCTACAACAGCGACCAGGGCGTGGCCATGGCTCAGGAGGTCATGGAGCTGGTGAACACCATCGGCCACGAGGAGAGCCAGGCTCTGGCCCAGGTCCGGGGCGCCTTCCCTCTCTTCGATGAGAGCACCTACCGCAATGGCAAGCCCATCCGCAACGCCACCGTCACCACCATCGCCCCCACCGGCACCCTGTCCATCATCGCCGGCGTGTCCTCCGGCGTGGAGCCCGTGTTCGCCTACGCCTACATCCGCAACGTGATGGACAACACCCACCTCATCGAGACCAACCAGATCCTCAAGAACGTGCTGGTTTCCCGTGGCCTCTACTCCGAGGGGCTGATGCGCCAGATCGTGGAGCAGGGCAGCCTGGCCCATGTGGACGGCATCCCCGAGGACATCAAGCGGGTGTTTGTCTGCGCCCACGACGTGTCCCCCATCTGGCACGTGAAGATGCAGGCCGCCTTCCAGGCCTACACCGACAACGCCGTCAGCAAGACGGTGAACTTCCCCAACTCCGCCACCAAGGAGGAGGTGGCCGAGGTGTACACCCTGGCCTACAAGCTGGGCTGCAAGGGCACCACCATCTACCGTGACGGCAGCCGTGACGAGCAGGTGCTCAACATCGGCAAGGTCAACGACGGCAAGGACAAGGCCGAGAAGAAGGACGCCACCGGCGACCCCATGGTGGACGCCGTGCTGGAGGCCAGCTGCGACGGCGCCGCCTGCGTCATGAAGACCAGCGCCTACGGCACCATCCTGCCCCGTCCCCGTCCCGCCGTCACCAGCGGCTTTACCGAGAAGGTGAAGATCGGCTGCGGCAACCTGTATATCACCGTCAACTACGATGAGACCGGCATCTGCGAGGTGTTCACCAACACCGGCCGGGCCGGCGGCTGCCCCAGCCAGAGCGAGGCCACTGCCCGCCTGGTGAGCGTTGGCATCCGCTCCGGCATGGACCCCAAGGAGATCATCCAGCAGCTCAAGGGCATCCGCTGCCCCTCCTGCCTGCGTCAGCCCGGCGTGCCCGTCACCTCCTGCCCCGACGCCATCGCCAAGTCCATCGAGAAGGTCATCAAGGCCACCCACGACGGCGGCAAGCCCCAGCCCACGGTCTCCGCGCCCGCCAAAGCGCCCGCGCCCCAGGCCAAGGCCCAGGTGAACCCCAACATGACCCCCGCTGAGGCCAAGCTGGCCAAGTTCTGCCCCGAGTGCGGCAGCGAGCTGGAGCATGAGGGCGGCTGCGTCACCTGCCGCAACTGCGGATACTCCAAGTGCGGCTGATAAGCTGTCAAGAGAATAAAAAAGGACCGGCATTGCCAAGCAATGCCGGTCCTTTTTGTCTGTAAGCGGGAAACTAATCCTCCAGGGCCATCAGCTTGTTGACCCGGCGCTCGTGGCGGCCGCCCTCAAACTCGGTGTCCAGGAAAGCGGCCACAATGTGGTCGGACTCAAAGGGACCGGTGAAGCCGCCGGCCAGCGCCAGCATGTTGGCGTTGTTGTGCTTGCGGGTGAGCTCAGCGGAGAGCACATCCCGGCACAGGGAGCAGCGGATACCCTTCACCTTGTTGGCGGTGATGGAGATGCCGATGCCGGTGGTGCACACCACAATGCCCTTTTCGCACTCGCCGGAGGCCACCGCCTTAGCGGCAGCGGCGCCAAAGTCGGGGTAGTCGCAGCTCTCGGTGCTGTCGCAGCCGAAGTCCTTCCAGGCAATGCCTCTGCTGTCCAGATAAGTCTTGATGTGCTGCTTGAGGGCAAAGCCGCCGTGATCGGAACCAAGTGCAATCATGTTGTTACCTCCGTTTTTTAAAGGTTTTGTCAGCGGTACGTGTTGATGAATCAAAAAATGCCCTTGTTGTACTTGAATTGACCATAGAGCATAACAGACAATCCCACCGCACAACCGGCCAGGGCCATATAATCGAATACAGCGGTTTTGTAAATGACCCCGAGAAGTGCGGAGAGAATCAAAGAAACACCGATGATCACAGTTCCGGACCCCATACACTTTCCATATCGGGGAATATCACACTCAGCAACCTTGCGGCGGTTATACCAGTGAATGGAAGAGATATTTCCCCTGATATTGATGGTCCCCAGTACCACAAGGACAAGGCCAATCAGCAAAAATGAAGCAAATTTGCCCATTGCAACGCCTCCTGACAAAATGGTCTGGTTTCTCTGATACTATCTCTGGTCAAGATTATCATACTTGAAATGCTGTCATATATCAAGGACTACCTTGTGCACTATGGTCAGTATTTCTGCCTGTTTTCAAATAATCGGAATAAATTCCGGCTTTCTCCGCCGGAATACGGTCACATAGCGGAATCCGGCCTCCCGCAGAAGGTCAAAAGCCTGGGGAATGCCCTTGCCCACGTTGCCGGGGGCGTGAGCGTCCGAGCCAACGGTGACAATCTCGCCGCCCAGACTGCGGTACAGCTTGAGCATAGGCAGCCAGTCGGCCAGCGTCCGGCCGCACCAGGTATTGACCTCCATGCCCTTGCCGCGCCCGATGGCCGTGCGGAGCAGGGCCACCAGCCGGTCCTCATAGCCCTCCAGGGTGACGGGGCCGTCATCAGGCTTCATGTACCGCAACGGGTAGATGATGTGGGCCAGCACGTCGTAGAAATCGGTCTCCGCCAGCAGGGCCAGGGAGGCAAAATAGTCGTCCAGGGCCTCCCGGCAGGCGGCTGCGGTGGAGTAGTCGGCGTAGTAGAAGTCGGTTCCGCCCCGCTCCGGGGACAGGTTGTGGACCGAGCCCAGCACAAAGTCCAGCAGGGGCTGGGAGCAGATGCGCTCCGCCGCTGTCGAATCCAGGTAGGGCATACCCAATTCCAGGCCCAGCCGGAGGGAGAAGCCCTCCCGACTGTGGAAGGGGGCCGCTGACTCGAACTGGTCCAGCGCCTTGGCCCAGTCGTAGGTGCGGACGGGGACGCCGTCCTGGTCCAGAAAGTCGCAGTGGTCGGTGATGCACAGCTCGTTGAGCCCCGCATCCATGGCCGCCTGGGCCATGTCAGACATAGGGAATTCTCCGTCAAAGGACACCAGACTGTGGGAGTGGTAGTCGGAGAGAAACACAGCGCACCTCCTCAGAAGGGCCATGCGCCGGGAATCCAGCGCAGGAAGTTGGTGGTGTACCAGGTGGGCACCATGATGCCCACCAGCACGGGGTAGAAGGCGGCATACAGGGCCACGGCGCCGCCGGTGGTGCCGTAGACCGCCACCCGCCAGCCGGGCGCTCTGCGGCCCACCAGGTCATTGAACACATAGGCCAGGGCCAGCACCAGGAAGAGGATGGAGGGGAAGTAGTGGTAGGCGAAGGTGATGCGGCCGATGAACATCCAGGGCACCAGCTGGGACAGGTAGCCGATGAGGATGAACATGGCCTTGGAGGAGTAGCGGGGGAAGGATTTGCTGGCCAGATAGCCCAGCACCCAGTAGATGAGCACGCCGCCCACCAGCAGGCACAGGTTGCGCAGCCGGACCAGGTTGTCCAGCTCGGCGCTGAGGACGCCGTCCACGCCGATGACCGCACCGGCGGCCACCAGACCGGACAGGAGGAAGAAGAGCATCTTGGACCGGAACCGGCGGAAGGACTGGGCAGCGCAGGCGATCATGGCCAGCAGGCCGCCCCAGCACACGACGGGGTTGGAGAAGGCGCCGAAGGCACACTTGAGCCCCTGGGCCGCGCCGCTCTTGTTGTCCAGATAGTAGAGGATGGGGCGGCCATCCACAATCCACTGGTACCAGCGGGAGGAGTAGGGGTGGGGGGTGTGGACGCCCTCATGGTAGGTGAGCATATAGACCTGGTTGTCCCACATGACCTTGATAAGGTTCTCCAGACTGGTGTCGCCCTTGGCGGCGGCGTAGGGCAGGTAGGAGGCGGTGTAGATGGCCGCCGGGATGAGCACAAAGCACAGCACGGAGAACAGCAGGGTCTTGACCAGCCAGGGGGCGAACCGGGGAGCGTCCTCTTCCTGGGGCCAGTCCCGCCACTTGAAGTACAGCCCGATGAAGTAGAGCAGGGCCAGTCCCACCGCGCCGTAGATCACCGTCCACTTGCTGGCCGCGCCGATGCCCCACATGAGGCCGGACAGGAACAGGGGCAGGGCGCCCTTGCGGAAGGGGGTACCGGCGGGCAGGGTCAGGTACCGGTACATGAAGTAGTACATGGCCAGGATGAAGAACACGCCGTAGGTGTCGATGGTGGCGATGCGGGTTTGGGTCAGGTGCATGAAGTCAAAGGCAAAGAGGGCGGTGCCGCAGAAGGCCACGACCGTCTTGCCGAAAAGGTTTTTCAGGAACACATAGAGCAGGGGCACCATGAGTACGCCGAAGAGGGTGCCCATGAACCGCCAGCCGAAGGGGGTCAGGCCGAAGAGCTGGATGCCCAGGCTCATGATCAGCTTGCCCAGAGGCGGGTGGGAGATCTCATAGGGGTAGATGCCCCGGATGTGCTCGTAGGCGGTGCGGGGGTGGTAGATCTCATCAAAGTAGGAGGAGTTGTACCAGGTGGACATGGCGGGCACGGTGTCGCCCTCGTCAAACAGGGGAGAGGCGCCCTCTCCGGTGTAGGAGATATCCCGCAGAGTGATAAGCTGGCCGTCGGCGTCGTACAGGGCCAGCTCGCCCAGCTCCACCCAATCGTCGCCTGCGTCGGGGTCGCCGGTGAGCCGGAACATCCGCACCTCCAGGGACAGGGGGTCGGGGCCCTCGCCGGTGCGCAGCACGGTATTGTCAATCCACTTGAACAGGTCGGAGTACTTCTGGTGGAGGGCGGCGGAGGTGTTGCCGCTGTCCAGCCCCGCGGGCAGGGTGGAGCCGGTCTTGTTCTCCTGCCAGATAAGGCCGGAGACGTTGTTCTCCTCGTCCTCATAAGAGAGCAGAGTGTACCAGGTCTCGCCGTCCGGGCTGGCTTCCAGGGTGTAGCTGCCGGTGTTGAGGCCGGTGTAGTACATCACACGGGAGATGGCCGTAGGCTCTGCCAGGGTGAAGGTGACGGTCTGCCCGTCGGAGAGCTGACAGAAGGACTGGGGATTGGTGAAGGAACCCAGGTTCCAGAAGGCGGTGAAGGCGTATACCGCCGTCAGCAGCAGGAGGGGCAGGGCGTCCTTCCGCCGCATGGGGAACCGGCGGCGGGGAAAGGACATGGGTCTGGGGGCGGCGCTGGCCATGGTCACCCACTCCAGGGTGCCCTCTCTGGGGGACATGGCGTGGCGGTAGTAGCTCAGCAGGCAGAACATGGCCGCCAGCACCACGATGGGAAAGACCAGCGTGGGGGTGATATACTGCATGAGGTTCATCATGGCAGACCTCCGGAGACAGAATAGGGGGCGGAACGAAAACGCCGCCCCATACAGAGCCATTTTACCATATGGCACCATAGAAAAATAGAGGACGGACAAAAGTCCGTCCTCTATTTTATTTCTTTTTGCGCTTCTTGTCAAAGAAACCTTTCAGGCCGTCTTCATGGTCCGCTGGAATCTCGCCCATGGCTTGGCCATAGGCGTGCAGCGCCTCCTTCTGCTCCCGGGTCAGATTCTTGGGAACCTGAACCTGGACCGTGACGAACTGGTCGCCCCGGCCTCTGCCGTTGATGGAGGGGATGCCCTTGCCCCGCAGGCGGAAGGTGGTGCCCGGCTGGGTGCCCTCGGGCAGGGTCCACTTCACCTTGCCGTCAATGGTGGGGATCTCCAGCTCCGCGCCCAGGGTGGCCTGGAGGAAGGACACCGGCTGCTCCAGATAGACCGACGTGCCGTCCCGCTTGAAGAAGGCGTGGGGACGGACGGTGACGCTGATAATCAGGTCACCGGCAGGACCGCCGTTGCGGCCCGCGCCGCCCTGGCCACGCAGGGACACGGCCTGACCGTTGTCGATACCGGCGGGAATCTTGACCGTGATCTTCCGCTGCTTGCGCACCGAGCCGGAGCCATTGCAGGTCTTGCAGGGCTGGTGGATGATCTTGCCCGTACCGTTGCACTTGGGGCAGGAGGCGGTGGTGGCGAAGGTAAAGGCGCCGCCGCCCCGCTGGATGCGGACGGTGCCGGTGCCCCGGCAGTTGGGGCAGATCTCAGCGGTGGTGCCCGGCTCACAGCCGGAGCCGTGACAGGTCTCGCAGGTCTCCTCCCGGTTGAGGATGATCTCCTTCTCGCAGCCGAAGGCGGCCTCCTCAAAGGTGATGGTGACGCCTGCACGCAGGGTGTCGCCCTTCATGGGGCCGTTGCGCCGGCTGCTGGAGCCGCCGCCGAATCCGCCGCCGAAGAAGGAGCCGAAGATGTCGCCCAGGTCGATGTCCCCAAAGTCGGCGCCGGAGAAGCCGCCGAAGGGGCCGCCGGCTCCCGCACCGAAGTTGGGGTCCACGCCGGCATGGCCGAACTGGTCATACCTGGAGCGCTTCTCCTTGTCAGACAGCACCTCGTAGGCCTCGTTGACCTCTTTGAATTTGGCCTCGGCGGTCTTGTCGCCGGGGTTCAGGTCCGGGTGGTACTGCTTGGCCATTTTACGGTAGGCCTTTTTGATCTCGTCGTCCGACGCGCCCTTGGACACGCCCAGGACCTCATAATAATCCCGTTTCTGATCTGGCATGGGAGTTCACCTCTTTACGCGGGAAACGGCGGGGGACAAGCCCCCGCCTCATTTCCCATGGTTATTGATTACTTATTGTCGTCGTCGACAACCTTGTAGTCAGCGTCCACCACGTTGGGGTCGCTGTTGTCGCTCTGACCGGCCTGAGCGCCGCCGAAGCCTGCGCCGCCCATGTCGGGGCCGGCCTGCTGGCCGCCAGCCTGGCTGTACAGCTTCTCGCTGATGGGATAGAAGGCCTTGCCCAGCTCCTCGGTGGCGGTCTTGATGGCCTGGGTGTCGGTGCCCTTCAGAGCGTCCTTCAGCTTGTTCAGGGCGGTGTCCAGGGTGTTCTTGTCCTCGGCGGACAGCTTATCCTTCAGGTCCTCCATGACCTTCTCGGTCTGGTACACCATCTGGTCTCCCTGGTTGCGCACGTCAACCTCTTCCTTGCGCTTGGCGTCCTCGGCGGCAAACTGCTCAGCCTCACGGACAGCCTTGTCGATGTCCTCCTTGGACATGTTGGTGGAGGAGGTGATGGTGATGTGCTGCTCCTTGCCGGTGCCCAGGTCCTTGGCGGACACGTTCACGATGCCGTTGGCGTCGATGTCGAAGGTGACCTCGATCTGAGGCACGCCGCGGCGGGCGGGCGCGATGCCGTCCAGGTTGAAGCGGCCCAGAGTCTTGTTGTACTGAGCCATCTCACGCTCGCCCTGGAGCACGTGGACCTCAACGGAGGTCTGGTTGTCGGCGGCGGTGGTGAAGATCTGGCTCTTCTTAGCGGGGATGGTGGTGTTGCGCTCGATGAGCTTGGTCATCACGCCGCCCATGGTCTCAATGCCCAGGGACAGGGGGGTGACGTCCAGCAGCAGCAGGCCCTTCACGTCGCCCACCAGAACGCCGCCCTGGATAGCAGCGCCCATGGCCACGCACTCGTCGGGGTTGATGCCCTTGAAGCCGTCCTTGCCGGTGAGCTTCTTGACCATGTCCTGCACGGCGGGGATACGGCTGGAGCCGCCCACCATCAGGACCTTGGAGATGTCGCTGCCGGTGAGGCCGGCGTCGCTCATGGCCTGACGGACGGGGCCGGCAGTGGCCTCCACCAGGTGAGCGGTCAGCTGGTCGAACTTGGCACGGGTCAGGGTCAGGTCCAGGTGCTTGGGGCCGGTGGCGTCGGCGGTGATATAGGGCAGGTTGATGGCGGTGGAGGTGACGCCGGACAGCTCAATCTTGGCCTTCTCGGCGGCCTCCTTCAGGCGCTGCATGGCGACCTTGTCGCCGGTCAGGTCCACGCCCTCGGTCTTCTTGAACTCGGCAGCCATCCAGTCCATGATGCACTTATCGAAGTCGTCGCCGCCCAGACGGTTGTTGCCGGCAGTGGCCAGAACCTCGATGACGCCGTCGTCGATGTCCAGGATGGACACATCGAAGGTGCCGCCGCCCAGGTCGTAGACCATGACCTTCTGGGCGGTCTCCTTGTCCACACCGTAGGCCAGAGCGGCGGCGGTGGGCTCGTTGATGATACGCTTGACCTCCAGACCGGCGATGCGGCCGGCGTCCTTGGTGGCCTGGCGCTGGGAGTCGGTGAAGTAAGCGGGGACGGTGATGACCGCCTCGGTGACGGTCTCGCCCAGATAGGCCTCAGCGTCCGCCTTCAGCTTCTGAAGGATCATGGCGCTGATCTCCTGGGGGGTGTACTTCTTGCCGTCGATGTCCACCTTGTAGTCAGAACCCATCTCACGCTTGATGGAGATAACGGTGCGGTCGGGGTTGGTGATGGCCTGACGCTTGGCCACCTGGCCCACCATACGCTCGCCGTCCTTGGAGAAGGCGACGACAGAGGGGGTGGTGCGGTTGCCTTCCGCGTTGGGGATGACGACGGCGTCGCCGCCCTCCATGACAGCAACACAGCTGTTGGTTGTACCGAGGTCGATACCAATAATCTTAGACATAATGCTTTTCCTCCAATATATCGAAATTATTTTTTAACAAAGGGATGGGTGGTGATTTTTTTAATTTGCCACTTTTACCATGGCAAACCGGACCACCTTGTCGCCGGACTTGAAGCCGGTCTGGAATACCTCAACGACGGTGTTTTCACCGGCGGATTCATCCTCCACATGCATCACCGCGTTGTGGACGTTGGGGTCAAAGGTCTCGCCCAGCGCGGGGATTTCCTCCACGCCCAGCTTCTTGAGTACCTCACGCAGCTGGTTCATGGTCATCTCCACGCCCTTCTTGAAGGCCTCGTCGGCAGTCTCCTGCTTGAGGGCGCGCTCCAGGTTGTCGTACACCGGAAGGAAGGCCAGCACGGTCTCCGACTTGGCGTCGTTCCACACCGACTCCTTTTCCTTCTGGCTGCGGCGGCGGTAGTTGTCGTACTCGGCGGCCAGGCGGAGGAACTGGTCCTCCTTCTCCTTCAGGGCGGCCATAGCCTTTTCGGCGGACTCCAGGGCGGCGGTCAGCTCAGCGCTGTCGGGGGCCTGGGCGGTTCCGGCCTGGGACACGGCCTCCTCCTGGGGGGCCTGGGTCGTCTCCTGCTGGGAGACGGACTCCTTTTCCTTATCCTTTTTACTCATAGCTTATGTGCTCACTCCTATTTCTTGCCGTCATTGTTTTCACCAATGGGGGGAAGCTCGCCCTGTCCGAACAGCTTGGAAAGGCCCTGGGCCAGGTAGGACAGGCGGGCGGTAATCTTGGCATAATCCATACGGGTGGGACCCACCACGCCGATGACGCCCCGCATGCCCTCGCCGATGTCGTAGCTTGCCACCACGACGCTGGTGTCCTTCAGGGCGTCGGCCACGTTTTCCGGGCCGATGAGGATGCTCATGGGGTTGTCCTTGGGGACGGGGAAGCGGCTGGGGTCGTTGTCCTCGGAGAGGTAGCTCATCAGGGTCTGGGCCTTCTCCAGGCTGCGGTACTCGGGGTGCTCGAGGAGATGGGCGATGCCCGCCGTGTGCACCTTCCGGTGCTCCAGCTCCTCCAGTACCTCGATGGCGAAGGAGACAACCAGGCTGATCAGCCCGTAGGAGTCGCCGGCGGCGTGCTGGGCCACCCGCATCAGCTCGGGAGTAATCTCCTCCAGGGTGAGATTGGTAAAGGTGGTGTTGAGCAGGGTGTTGAGCAGCTGGAGCTGGGGTTCACTCAGGTCGGTGGGCAGCCGCACCAGCCGGTTGCGGACCACGTTGGTGTCCGTCATCACCACGATGATAAAGGCGCTGCGCTCCACCATCAGCAGGTCAAACCGCTTGATGGTCACCCGCTCCATACCGGAGGAGAGGGCGAAAGCGGGGTACTGGGTCAGCTGGGAGACAATCCGTCCCGCCTGGTCGATGACCCGGTCCAGCTCCTGCATCTTCATCCGCAGGGCCTGGTTGATCCGCTGGGTCTCCTGGAGGGAGAGGCGGTAGTCGTCCATCAGCTCGTTGACGTAGAGCCGGTAGCCCTTGGGAGAGGGAATCCGTCCGGCGGAGGTGTGGGGCTGTTCCAGATAGCCCATGGCCTCCAGATCGGCCATCTCGTTTCGGATGGTGGCGGAGGAGATATCCAGTCCGGAGGACTCGGCGATGGTCTTGGAGCCAATGGGCTCTGCCGATTCAATATAGTGGTCAATGATGACCCGCAGAATACGTTTCTTGCGGTCGGTCAAATCCATCGTACATCCTCCTCTCTTGATTTAGCACTCATACTTCCTGAGTGCTAACGTAAATGTACCACCATCCCCCGGCATTGTCAATAGGTTGGTTGTAAATGATTTGTGAACGGAAAAAATTTGCCATCAGGGAAAGCAGAGGGGGAGAAAGATTGCTAAGAACCGGCGGCAGAATCAAAAAGACCGCCGCGGCAGAGACGGAAATTCCGTCTCACCGCGGCGGTGGATGACAGGATTCAGAAGTCCAGAATGAGGCCGGTCCGGAGGTAAGTGAGCCGGTCCCCCAGCTCCTCCCGGAGCAGGGCAAAGGCGGGCTCGCCGGTGCAGTGGCCGGTGCAGATTTGCTCCACACCCAGCTCGTCGGTGAGCCAGTGGGCCAGATTGCGCACGATGCCGGGGGCCACTCCCAGAGTGGCGGTGCCGCCGTGGCCCATCAGGTGGAACCCGCCCAGGATGGCGTACACCTTCCGGCCGGGAAAGCGGGAGAGGATATCCTTTACAATATAGCCCGCACCGGCGTGACAGCAGGAGTTCATCACCACCAGGCCCTTGTCCGTCTCAGCCACCAGGGACTGCTCGTGGTCCACGGCGTCGGGGATGAGGTGGAGGCCGGGCAGAAGCTCCCGGGGACCGTCGGCCAGGTCGAAGCGGCTCCGGAACTGCTCAATGAGGGCGGGGCTCACCCCGTCATAGCTGCCGTCCTTCTCCCGGTACCGGGGCAGCAGGGCAGCAGGCCGGGCGTACACCGGTGCGGCGGCGTTGCAGGCGAAGAAGGCGGCCAGGCCGTCAGCGTGGTCCCAGTGGCCGTGGGAGAGGGCGGCCTTCTCCACGGTGGACAGGTCCACCCCCAGGGCGGAGGCGTTCTCGGTGAACCGGCCGGAGGAACCGGCGTCCAGCAGGACGCTGTGGCCCTCATAGGACAGGTGAAGGGACAGGCCGTGCTCGTGGAGGAGGCAGTCGGGGGAGGTGTTTTCCATGAGAACCGTGACCTTCATAGGGAACTCCTTTCCGCCGGGCAGCCCGGCAGGCTTATGACGGGTCGTTTTTCTGGTAGCTGACCTGGGTCACGTCGTGAATCCAGGCACCGGAGCGGAACCGCCACAGGCCGATGAAGAATTTCACCACGTTTTCCAGGGAGATAATCAGGTAGACCCAGAAGATATCCAGCTTCAGCACCAGGCCGAAGAAGGCGGACAGGGGCAGGGCGAAGCACCAGAGGGGGAGCACGTCGTTGAGGGTAGCGGCCCGCACATCTCCGCCGCCCCGGAGCACGCCCACGATGTTGGTGGTGTTGAAGGAGCGGACGGACAGGAAGGAGAAGGTGACCAGCAGCATCATGGTGGCAATGTCCTGGGCCTCCTTGGACAGGCCGAAGTTGGGGTAGACCACCGGGCTGATAAAGTACAACGTGCCCAGAATTCCCAGCACCCCCACGGTCAGGCCGGCCAGGAAGGACAGGGTGTTCAGGGTGCGGCCGGTGTCGTAGACGGTGTCCAGCCGTCCGGCGCCGATCTCACGGCCGATGATGACGGCCGCCGTGCCCGCGATGGCAAAGACAATAACCGTACACACCTTTTCAATGTTGCCCGAGATGGCGTAGGCGGCCAGAATCTCGGTGGAGCCCTCCATATAGCCCATGATGGTGGGGTAGAGGGCGGTGCCCAGGCCCCAGAGGGTCTCGTTGAGCACTACGGGGGTGGAGTAGCGGACGTACCGGGCCAGCAGCACACGGCCGGGACGGAACACCAGCGCGGGCTTGAAGGGGAAGCGGCGGCTGCGGGCGGCGTAGGCCACCATGACGATGAACTCCAGGATTCGGGCCAGCAGGGTGCCCACAGCGGCGCCCACCACGCCCAGCCTGGGAGCGCCCAGGTTGCCGAAGATGAACACCCAGTTGAGGAAGGTGTTGGACACCATGGACACGCCCAGCACATACAGGCCAAGCTTGGGGTTCTCCATGGACCGGTGGGCCCCCAGGTAGACCTGGGTGATGGAGTTAAAGACGTAGGAGAAGCCCACCACCTGGCCGTATCCGGCGGCCAGCTCCACAACCTCCCGGTTGTTGGAGAACAGCCCCAGGAATTGCAAGGGGAAGAAGTACATCACCAGCGCAAAGAGCATGGTGATGCTGCCGGCCACATAGAAGCCGATGCCGATGACCCGGTTGATGGAATCGGTGTCGCCCTTGCCCCAGAACTGGCTGATGAGGACCGAAGCGCCGCTCTGGAGGCCGAAAATGAGCAGAAGGATGACAAAGATGGGGATGTTGGCCAGGGTTACCGCCGCCATGGGGGTGTCTCCGGGCAGGGAGCCCACCATGAAGGTGTCCACCAGGGCCAGGGACTCGGTGATCAGGTTTTGAAGGATGATGGGCAGGGCCAGCCGGACCACGTCACGGTAGAAGGGCCTGCCCCGGTTCATGTAGGAGAGCATAACAACCTCTCTGAATGTGATTTTGTCTCAGGACAGGGTGGTAAACAGGGTGTCCCGGGCCTTGATCAGGGCTTCCCGCAGGCCGTCCACGTCCTCACGGGTGCTGTCGGGGGAGAAGGACACACGGAAGGCGCCGTCCATCTCGTTCTTGGGCAGGCCCATGGCGGCAAACACATGGCTGGGTTTGCCCCGGTGGCAGGCCGAACCGGCGGACACGCACACCCCCATGTCCCCCAGCACCCGCACCAGAACCTCGCTCTTGTAGCCGGGCAGGGTGAGGCAGAGAATGTGGGGGGCGTCGCTCTCGCCCACCTGCTTCAGCTCGGGAATTGCCCCCAAAAGCGACTCCAGAGCGTATTCTTTCAACTCTTTCATACGGGTGGTATAGGAATTCATCTCGGCCTTGCCCACCGCGCAGGCGGCGGCAAAGGCGGCGGTCTGGGCAGTGGCCTCGGTGCCGGGACGCATGCCCTCCTCCTGGCCGCCGCCCAGCATCAGGGGCGGGAACCGGAGGCCCTTGCGGATGTAGAGGGAGCCCACGCCCTTGGGGGCACGGACCTTGTGGCCTGAGATGGTGAGCAGGTCCACGCCCAGGGCCTTGGGGGTGAAGGGAATTTTCAGAAAGGCCTGCACCGCGTCGGTGTGGAGCAGGGCGGGAGAGCGGGCGGCCTTGATGGCCCTGGAGGCCTCGGCCACAGGCTGGATGGTGCCCAGCTCGTTGTTTACCAGCATCATGGACACCAGCACGGTGTCCGGCCGGAGGGAGGCGGTCAGCTCGTCCATGGAGATGTGGCCGGTCTTGTCCGGCCTGAGCCAGGTGACCTCGTACCCCTCCCGCTCCAGAGCCTTGCAGGGCTCCAGCACGGCGGAGTGCTCAAAGGCGGTGGTGATGATGTGCTTTCCCTTCCGCTTGCCCAGCTCCACGGCACCGCGGATGGCCCAGTTGTCCCCCTCGGTGCCGCAGGAGGTGAAGAAAATCTCCTCCGCAGCGCAGCCCAGGGCGGCGGCCACCTGACTGCGCTGCTCCTTGAGCCGCTTGGCGGCCTCACGGCCCAGGGGATAGCGGGAAGAGGGGTTGCCGTACTGCTCCGTCATGGCCTCCAGCGCGGCCTGGGCGGCCTGGGGACACACTCGGGTGGTGGCGGCATTGTCCAGATAAATCAAAGAAATTCGCTCCTTAGTCTCACAATTTCCCCTCAATTCTAATTCGGAACCGATATAAAGTCAAGCGGGGCGACCTTTCTGTCAGGCCGCCCCGCTTGGGGGAATGAAATCAGGTGTTGGGCATGTACTGCACGTCCAGTTCCTCCAGGTATTCGTCCACCACAGCCGGGACGTAGGCCACGCTGACGCTGGAGAAGGACTCCGGGTCGGGGGCATCGGACATGACATCAGTCTCATCCCAGTAGTCCTGGGTGTAGGTGATGCGATAGGCGGGCTGGATGTAGGGCTGATAGCTCTGATTCATATACACCAGCTCCACATGGAGGATTTGGGCATTGGCGCCGTCGGTGGGGGCGTCCATGCCCAGATAATCCCCGGCGCGGAAGTCCGCCACCGCCTCTTCTGCCGTGCGGATGGGGTAGAGTACACCCTCCTCCGTGGGCCAGCAGGGGAGGTAGAAGGCGGACATGCCGCCATCCGACTCGTACCAAAACCTATCCCCGATGCGGTTGAAGCAGTAGTCCAGCAGCTGGTCGGTGAGGGAGTCCTCAGGATTGTGGCGGAACCAGAAGAAATTCTGGCTCTGTTCGCCGTAGATGTTGTAATGAGTGGTCACCTCCAGGGCGGGGCTGTCAAACCCGGCCAGGGGGGCCAGCTGCTCCCACAGCAACGGGGCAGCTTTTTCCAGGGTGTCCGCCCAGACGGGGAGGGGCAGGTTCTCCGGCAGCCAGATCTGACGGGAGGGGATATATTTTTTGGGCAGCAGGATATAGCAGGAATTGAGATTTTCCATGGTGATATCCCCGCCGTCCGCCATATCCGCGGAGAAGTAGCGGTAGGGTGAGCCGGTTTCCGGGCCGTGGCTCTCATAGTCGGTGATCTCAGTCCCCAGGGCGGCGGCGACATTTTGTGCGAAGCGGAGCTGTTCCCACTGGCTGGGGATGAAATTTTTGTATACAGGCAGCTCTTTTATACTGTCCGTATTGTCCAGGGTGGGGTTGACGCCCGTCATCTCCTCCAGATCATGTACCATAAAGAAGCCTCGGGTGTCATCGGAGCCGCCCATGCCCATGCCCACCGGGGCGGACCAGGAGATTTTCTCCAGGGTCTGGGCGGAGGTATAGCCTGGGTCCTGGCTGACCGTGCCGCCGGGGAAGGTGCGGGGTGTGGAGCCGGAGAACCAGCGCCAGACCAGTCCGGCGGCAATCACCAGGGCGGCGCAGGCGGCCAGAATGGGGAGCGTCCGGCGTCTGGCCGAGCGGGGGGCAGCGGATTCCATGGCGGCCAGGGTGCGCTCCCGCCAGTCCTCCCCAGGCGTGAGGGCGGACAGGGACTGCCGGTAAAGTTCAGCGTTGGTCATGGTCAAATTCCTCCTTCAGCAGATCGCGCAGCAGCTTCCTGGCCCGCATGAGCCGGGAGAGCACCGTACCCCTGGGGCAGCCCAGCAGAGCGGCGATCTCCTCCGCCGTGTACCCCTCCACATAGTGGAGATATACGGCGGTGCGGTACTTCTCCGGCAGCCGGCCCACGGCGGAGAGCACCGCTCCGGCCTGGGGCAGATCTCCTGCGGGCGGGGTCCAGTCCGGGTCCAGTGGGACGGTGTGCCGCTTCCAGGCGGAGGAGGCCAGGTTTTTGCAGCGGTGAGAGGTGGTGCGGATGAGCCAGGCACGGAGATGGGTCTCATCCCGGAAGGAAGGGCTTGACCGGACCAGGGCCACAAAGACCTCCTGGGCCGCGTCCTCGGCGTCCTGCCGGTTGCCCAGGGACTGCCAGGCCAGACGGAAGACCAGGGGGCTGTACCGGTCCAGAACCTCCTCCCAGGAGAGGGGGGAACCTTGCAGGGTGAGCATAGCGTTTCAACTCCCTTCTACCTATAAAACAGCGTGGGAGGGGATTTGATTGCGTGGGCGGAGAAAAAAGCGAAAAGCCGCCTGCCCCTCGGAGAGGGACAGGCGGCTGAGGGGACTGCTTACAGCTCCCGGGTGGGGACATGCCAGATGTTGTCGGCGTAGTCCCGGATGGAGCGGTCGGCGGCAAAGATGCCGGACCGGGCGATGTTGATGAGGGACATGCGGTTCCAGGCCTTCTGGTCCAGATAGGCCTGACCGGCACGCTGGTGGGCGGCCTTGTAGCTCTCGAAGTCGGCCAGCAGCAGGTACTCGTCGGGGGCGCTGCCGTTCTGACCGAAGAGGAGGCGGTTGGTCAGATTGGTGTAGCTGACGCCGTCGTTGAAGCCGCGGGAGATCTGGTCCAGCACGGCCTTCATGCTGGGAGAGCCCACATAGTACTCATAGGGCTTGTAGCCGCGCTGCTTGAGGGACACGACCTCGTCGGCCTTCAGACCGAAGAGGAAGATGTTCTCGTCGCCCAGCTGCTCGTGCATCTCCACGTTGGCGCCGTCCAGGGTGCCGATGGTCAGGGCGCCGTTCATCATGAACTTCATGTTGCCGGTGCCGCTGGCCTCCTTGCCGGCGGTGGAGATCTGCTCGCTCAACTCGCTGGCGGGCATGAGCCGCTCGGCCAGGCTGACGCGGTAGTTCTCCAGGAACACCACCTGCAGCCGGTCCTTGCAGACGGGATCGGAGTTGATGGTGGCGGACAGGGAGTTGATGAGGTGGACGATCTCCTTGGCCACGTAGTAGCCGGGAGCGGCCTTGGCGCCGAAGAGGAACACACGGGGGGTAAAGGTGAAGTTGGGGTCGCTCTTGAGGCGCTGGTACAGGTAGACGATGTGCATCACGTTGAGCAGCTGACGCTTGTACTCGTGGAGCCGCTTGACCTGCACGTCAAAGATGGCGTCGGTGTTGAGGATGATGCCGCTCTCCTTGGCCACATAGGAGGCAAAGGCCTGCTTGTTCTCCGCCTTGATCTTGCCCAGGCGGGAGAGGACACCGGCGTCGTCCTTGTACTTCTCCAGCTTCTTCATGGCCTCGGGCTGGAGCAGGTAGTCATCCCCGCCGGTGCACTCCTTGATGAGGGCGTCCAGCTTGGGGTTGCACTGGGACAGCCAGCGGCGGTGGTCAATGCCGTTGGTCACGTTCTGGAACTTGTCGGGGGTGATGGCGTAGATGTCCCGGAACAGGTCCTTCTTCAGAATGTCGGAGTGGAGGGCGGACACACCGTTGACGGCGTAGCAGGCGCACACGCACATGTTGGCCATGCGCACGTCGCCGCCCCAGACGATGGCATTGCGCTCCACGCGGCCCATGTCGCCGTGGAAGGCCTCGGTGAGGCGCTGCTGCCAGCGGTTGGAGATCTCAATGATGATCTCCCAGATACGGGGCAGCAGGGTCTGGACCAGCTCCTGGGGCCAGCGCTCCAGGGCCTCGATCATGACGGTGTGGTTGGTGTAGGCCACGGTGTGGGTGACGATATACCAGGCGTCGTCCCAGGTGTAGCCCTCCTCATCCAGCAGGATCCGCATCAGCTCGGGGATCACCAGGGTGGGGTGGGTGTCGTTGATCTGGATGACGTGCTTCTGGTGGAAGTTGTGCAGGGTGCCGTACTGAGCACGGTGCTTGCGCACGATGGACTGGATGGTGGCGGAGACGAAGAAGTACTGCTGCTTCAGACGCAGAGACTTGCCCTCGTAGTGGTTGTCGTCGGGATAGAGGACCTTGGCGATAACCTCGGCCATGGCCTGCTGCTCCACGGCCTTCAGGTACTCGCCGCGGGAGTAGAGGGACATATCCACGGGCACAGGGCTCTTGGCGTCCCACAGGCGCAGGACGTTGACGTGGTCGGTGCCGTAGCCGGCGATCTCCATGTCCTTGGGGATGGCCAGAACGTCGGTGCCGCCCTCATAGGCCACGCGGTGACGGCCGTTCTCATCCCAGTAGCCCTTGACCTTGCCGCCGAAGTGGACGGTCTCGGTCTCGTCGACCTTGGGGATGAGCCAGGCGTCGCCCAGGCCCAGCCAGTTGTCCGCCAGCTCAACCTGCTGGCCGTCCACGATCTTCTGCTTGAAGATACCCAGCTCGTAGCAGATGGAGTAGCCGGTGGCGGGGATCTCCAGGGTGGTCATGGAGTCCAGGTAGCAGGCGGCCAGACGGCCCAGACCGCCGTTGCCCAGGCCGGCGTCAGGCTCGGCCTCGAACAGGTCGGCGGCGGAGAAGCCCAGGGACTCGATGGCCTGGGTCAGGGGCTCCAGCACGCCCAGGTTGTAGGCGTTCTTCATCAGGGAGCGGCCCATGAGGAACTCCAGGGACAGGTAGTGAACCTGACGGGCGTGGCTGTCCTTCACCCGGTCCTCGGTCTCCAGCTCATGGGCGGACATGATGTCACGCAGCACCATGGCGCAGGCCTTGAACATCTGGGGCACGGTGGCCTCATCCACGTCACGGCCGAAATTGCGGCGCAGCTTGCCGGTAATCAGATTGGTTAATTCGGTTTTCGTATAGTTATGCAAGGGAACGCATCTCCTAAACATAAAATAGGCTGGGAAAACAGAATAGCTGCTTTGGTAACAGCGCCCTATTTTACCACAAGGAGTTATTTAATGTCAATGTAACCGGTGTAAAATCGGTGATTAAGACAAAAAGAACGGGTTATTTTCCTGTAATCCAGCCGTAAATCTCAAGATACTCGCCGGCGGACTTATTCCAGGAGAAGTCGGCGGTCATGCCGGCGTGCATCAGGCCGCGCCAGGCCTTGGGGTTGTTGTGGTACAGGTCCACCGCCTCGTGGAGGACCCACATCATGTCGTGGGCGCTGATGTTGGCGAAGGTGAAGCCGCGGCCCTGGCCGGTGAACTTGTTGTAGGGATACACGGTGTCCTTCAGGCCGCCGGTCTCACGCACCACGGGGATGGTGCCGTACCGCATGGCGATCATCTGGGACAGGCCGCAGGGCTCGGCTTCGCTGGGCATGAGGAACAGGTCGGCGCCGCCGTAGATGGCGGTGGACAGGGAGGCGGAATACATCATGTGGGCGGCGAAGCGGCCGGGATACTGGGCGGCGGCGTGGCGGAAGGCCTCCTCATAGTTCCAGTCGCCGGTGCCCAGCACCACCATCTGCACATTCATCTTCATGATGTCGTGGATGGAGGCGGTGACCAGGTCAAAGCCCTTGTGCTTGACCAGACGGGAGATGCAGGCAATGATGGGCACGTCCGGGTCCTGATTCAGGCCGCAGGCCTGCTGCAGGGCGGCCTTGCAGGCCCGCTTGCCGGACAGGTCGTCGGCGTTGAAGGGGGCGGCCAGACCGTTGCCGTTGGCGGGGGTGTACAGCTCGGTGTCGATGCCGTTGAGGATGCCCCGGATCTTGTTCCGGTTGTCTGCCACCACGCCCTCCAGACCGTGGGCGTAGAAGGCGTACTGGAGCTCCTGGGCGTAGGTGGGGGAGACGGTGGTGACGTAGTCGGCGGCATAGATGGCGCCCTTCATCAGGTTCACGTCCCCGTGGTACTCCAGCATATGCTCGTTGAGATAGCCCGGCGCCAGGCCCAGCAGGTCTCTGAGCACCTGGCTGCCGTACCGGCCCTGGTACTCGATGTTATGGATGGTGTACACGCTCTTGGCGCCCTTCAGCTCAGGCACCACATGGCGCTCCTCCAGCAGGTAGATGGGCACCAGAGCGGTCTGCCAGTCGTTGCAGTGGATGATGTCGGGCTGGAAGCCCACATGGCCGGGGGTCTCGATGATGGCGCGGGAGAAGAAGGCGAAGCGCTCGCCGTCGTCGTAGTGGCCGTAGATCTGAGCACGCTTGAAGTAGTACTCGTTGTCCACAAAGTAGTAGGTGACGCCGTCCCGCTTCAGCTGAAAGATGCCGCAGTAGGGGGTGCGCCAGGCCAGATGGACATGGAAATTGCACAGGTACTCCATCTGATTGCGCCAGTCCTGACCGATGCCCTCGTAGAGCGGGAGAATGACCCGCACGTCATGGCCCTCGGCAGCCAGAGCCTTGGGCAGGGAGCCGGCCACGTCCGCCAGTCCGCCAGTCTTGATGAAGGGGGCTACCTCGGAGGAGGCAAAGAGGATGTTCATAAGGGCGCTCCTTTCACAACCGGCCGCCGGTGGAGGCCGGTGAATTAAAATTTTGGGAGGACGAGCGCGAGAGACGAAGCCTGTCCGGCCCCGTCTCTCGCGGTTTCGACGGTACGCCGACCGCCGGTGACGTTATACGGTTTCGTCCTTGGCGATGGCCAGAGGATAGGTCTCATGGCCCATGAGCATCCGGCCGGGATTGACGTGGACGTTCTTGTCGGTGATGGTGTACTTGAGGACAGCGCCCTGCTGGATGGTGGTGCCCTGCATCAGGATGCAGTTCTCCACCACGGCGCCCGCCTCTACCCGCACGCCGCGGAAGAGGATGGAGTTGCGCACCGTGCCCTCGATGATACAGCCATCGGCCAGCAGGGAGTTGACCGAGCTGCCGTTCTCGCCGTAATAGGTGGAGGGGTTGGACTGGTCCTTGGTCTTGATGGGGCGCTCAGGCACGAACAGGTCGGCGCGGACCTCGGGCTTGAGCAGCTCCATGCTGCGGGCGAAGTAGCCGGGGACGGACTGAATCCGGGCGGCATAGCCGTCGAAGATGTAGGGGACAATCTTCAGCGTGTGGACCATGGACTGGAGCACGCCCTGGCTGAAGGAGGGGATGTTGTGGGCGGCGCAGTTGTCCACCAGTGAGAGCAGCAGGCTCTTGGAGAGGATGTAGACCTCCAGGGACTCGCAGCCCACAGGGGCGTAGGGGTGGACGGACACGTCGGTGATGCGGCCGTCGTCGCCCACGGTGAAGTAGTCGGAGGAGCGGGGATCACCCTTGGGGTTACGGGTGCACACGGCGGTGATGTCGGCGCCGCTCTTGATGTGCTGCTCATAGATCTCACGCATGGGCAGGTTGACGGCGATATCGCCGCCGGCCAGCACCACGTGCTCCTGCTTGATCTTGGTCAGGTAGGAGTAGACACCCTCCAGGGCATCCATACGGCCGCGGCACACGCCGCCCCGCTGCTTGTTGGCATAGCCGAAGGGGGGCAGGATGCGCAGGCCGCCGTGCTTGCGGGACAGGTCCCAGTCCTTGCCGGAGCCCAGGTGGTCCAGCAGGGACTGATAGTTGGCGTGGACGATGATGCCCACGTCCACCATACCGGCGTTGACAAAGTTGGAGAGCATAAAGTCGATGGTGCGGTAACGGCCGCCGTAGGGCACGGAACAGGTATTGCGCACCTGGGTCAGCTCCCGCAGGTCAGCGTTGGAGCGATAAGCGAAAATGATGCCGTGCAGTTTGTTCATCATTTCGCAGCACCCCCTTCCACATCACGAGTAATCATAGCGTTGGCGGGCACAACGGCGCCGTCGCCCACCTTAATGTCCTGGGCCACCACGGTGATGCCCCAGTCATCCGAACCCTCGGGCGGAGGCGGTGTGCCGACGGTGGCGTTTTCGCCGATGACGGCGTTCTCGGCCACAATGGCGTAGTCCACCACGGCGCCGGCCTTGACCACGGTGCCAGGCATCAGGATGGAGTAGCGCACGGTGGCGCCCTCCTCCACGGTGACGGAGTGGAAGAGCACCGAGTTCTCAACGGTGCCGTACACCTCGCAGCCGCCGGTGACCATGGAGTGGGAGATCTTGGCGTCGGGGCCGGTGAAGTGAGGGGGCTTGGTGGCGGGACGGGCATAGATAGGCCAGCTGGGATCGTAGGGATCAATGCCGGTGCCGATGGACAGCATGTCCATGTTGGCGTCCCACAGGGAGCTGATGGTGCCCACGTCCTTCCAGTAGCCCTTGAAGCGGTAGGCGGACATCTTCTCGCCGGCGTTGAGCATGGCGGGGATGATGTCGTGACCGAAGTCGTTGGAGGAGTCGGGGTTGGCCTCGTCGGCGATGAGATAGTCACGCAGCTTGGACCAGGTGAAGATGTAGATGCCCATGGAGGCCAGGTTGCTCTTGGGCTGCTTGGGCTTCTCCTGGAACTCATAGATGTTGTCCTCGGCGTCCACGTTCATGATGCCGAAGCGGCTGGCCTCCTCCATGGGGACCTCCAGCACGGAGATGGTGCAGGCAGCGCCCTTCTCCTTGTGGTAGGCCAGCATGGCGCCGTAGTCCATCTTATAGATGTGGTCGCCCGAGAGGATGAGCACATAGTCGGGATCATACAGCTGCAGGAAGCCGATATTCTGGTAGATGGCGTTGGCGGTACCCTTGTACCAGGTGCCGGAGTCGCCCTTCTGGACATAGGGAGGCAGCACGTGGACGCCGCCGTCGGAACGGTCCAGATCCCAGGGCTGGCCATTGCCCAGATAGGCATTGAGCTCCAGGGGCTGATACTGGGTCAGCACGCCCACGGTGTCAATACCGGAGTTAATGCAGTTGGAAAGCGGGAAATCGATGATGCGGTACTTTCCCCCAAAGGGGACGGCGGGTTTTGCCACGCGGCTGGTCAGGGCGTAGAGACGGCTACCCTGTCCTCCGGCCAGCAGCATAGCGACACATTCTTTTTTCATTCCTAACACCTCTGCTTATTTGGTGGTCATACGCTTAAATATGTACCTTTTCCACCGGAACGGACTGTCCGAAACAGCCGTTCCAGAGAAAAATCAGGATTTCTTGGCCGTGGAGCGCTTCTTGCCCACGGGGGTCAGCTTGACGGTGCCGGCCGCTTTGGCAGTCTTTTTCTTGAGGGCGGGCTTCTTCCGGGTGCACCGGTAGATGACGCCGCTCATGGGGGGGATGTCGATGACCAGAGACTGGTCCTGGCCGTGCATGGGGATATCCTCGGAGCTGAGAGGCTCCTTATCGCCCAGACCGGAGCCGCCGAAGCGCTCGTCGTCAGAGTTAAACACACACTGGTAAGTGCCGCGGTAGGGGACGCCCAGCCGGTACCCGGGACGGTGGACCGGAGAGAAGTTGCACACGGCCAGGATAAAGTCGCCCTTGCTGTCCTTGCGCAGGAAGGAGGCGCAGTTGTTCTGGTTGTCGTCGGCGCAGATCCACTGGAAGCCCTCCCAGGAGAAGTCCAGATCCCACAGGGGCTTGTTCTCCAGGTAGAAGGCGTTGGCCGCCTGGAAGAAGGCCTTGATGTCCCGGTTCTCCTTGTTCTCCATCAGGTGCCAGTCCAGGGAGTACTCATAGTGCCACTCGTTCCACTGGCCGAACTCGCTGCCCATCATCAGCAGCTTCTTGCCCGGGTGAGTGAGCATATAGGTGTAGAAGGCCCGCACGCCGGCGAATTTCTCCTCGTAGGGGCCGGGGATCTTGTTGAGGAAGGAGCCCTTCATGTGGACCACCTCGTCGTGGGACAGAGGCAGGATGAAGTTCTCCGAGAAGGCGTACATCAGCGAGAAGGTGATGTCCTTGTGGTTGAACTGCCGGAAATAGGGGTCCAGCTTCATGTAATGGGTGATGTCGTTCATCCAGCCCATATTCCACTTCAGGTTGAAGCCCAGGCCGCCCTCCTCCACCGGGTGGGACACCAGGGGCCAGGCGGTGGACTCCTCGGCGATCATCAGCACGTCGGGGTGGGGGACGAAGATGTGGGTGTTGAGGGTGCGCAGGAAGTCGATGGCCTCCAGATTCTCGTGGCCGCCGTACTTGTTGGGCACCCACTCGCCGCTCTGGCGGCTGTAGTCCAGGTAGAGCATGGAGGCCACGGCGTCCACACGCAGGCCGTCGATGTGGTACTGCTCCAGCCAGAAGAGGGCGGAGGAGAACAGGAAGGAGCGGACCTCCTTCCGGTCGTAGTCAAAGACACGGGTGCCCCAGTCGGCGTGCTCGCCCTTCCGGGGGTCGGCGTACTCATAGCAGGGCTCGCCGTCAAACTCATACAGGCCAAAGGCGTCCTTGGGGAAGTGGGCGGGCACCCAGTCCAGAATGACGCCGATGCCGGCCTGATGGAGCTGGTCAATGAGGTACATCAGGTCGTGGGGGATGCCGAAGCGGCTGGTGGCGGCAAAGTAGCCGGTGCACTGGTAGCCCCAGGAGGCGTCCAGAGGGTGCTCGGTGATGGGCATCAGCTCCACGTGGGTGAAGCCCATCTCTTTCACATAGGGCACCAGCCAGTTGGCCATGTCCCGGTAGCTGAGGAACTCGCCCTCACCGGTGCGGCGCCAGGAGCCAAGGTGCATCTCATAGATGTTCAGCGGGCTGTGGTAGACCGTGTGGGATTTGCGGTACTCCAGCCACTTCTGGTCGCCCCACTGGTAGCCGGACAGGTCGTAGAGCTTGGAGGCGTTGCCGGGACGGGTCTCGGCGTGGAAGGCGTAGGGGTCGGACTTGGCCAGGACCCGGCCGTCACGGGCGTGGACGGCGTACTTATATGTATCGTACTGCTTCATACCCGGGATGAACAGCTCCCACACGCCGCCGTCCAGGCGGTTCATGGGGTGGGAGTCCTCATTCCAGTCGTTGAAGTCGCCCATCACGGACACGCCCTTGGCGTGGGGCGCCCACACGCGGAAGACATATCCGTCCTGCCCGTCCACATTGGCGGGGTGAGCGCCCAGATAATCCTGCGCGCGGCAGTTATCCCCCTGCAAAAAATGGAAAAGCGGTGTATCTGGCTGCTGGGGGGTGGGGCTTGCTTGATCCGTGCGGGTCATAGGGAACACCTCCAGAGAATTGGAAAAAACTTACAAAACCGCAAGAGAATGAGCGGTTTTGATTGTCGAATTGACACAAATGACTGTTTTTAACGGAACTTATTTGTATAAATTATACAACAATACAAGTGGTCAGTCAAGTATAGAACGGGTAAAAAGTAAAAAGGTCAAAAGTCCGGAACAAAAGTGGGAAGAAAACCTGCAAAAAAAGGCAGACGGATTCGGATCAATCCGTCTGCCTGCCAGAGGCAGCCTGGTGATCGCGCTCCATGCCCTCAAAGGCACGGAGAAAGGCTGCCCGCTGTTGGGCGTAGCCCTCCTCGCCCAGACGGGTGAGGCAGGTCCCCAGAATCAGGGACAGCTCAGCGGAAAGCCATGCGCTGCCGTACATGCCTTCCTGATTATAGTATTGTGCGTTTTCCGCCAGCTCTCTGGCCTCCACAAGATTGCCTGCGTCCAGCGCCTCACGGGCGGCGGCTGCGCCGGCCAGTGCGTGGAGCAGATAGCCCTCGTCGGTGGTGCCCGCCTTGTTGTCCGCGTCCAGCGCGGCAAGACAGTCGGTCCAGCGGTGCTCCCGGTAGGCGGCACGGGCCTCATCCAGGCCGTCGGGGGCGGTGCCGTCGGACACAGGGGCGCCGGAGAGAAAATATCCGGTGGGGAAGCCGAGTGCTCCGGCCAGATACTCCAGGGTGCGGACAGAGGGAATGGCGCTGTCGTTTTCAATTTTGGAGAGCATATTGCGGGTAATATAGTCCCCGACCAGCTCTTTCTGAGTCATTCCCTTGCTCTGACGTGCCTCACGAATCTTCTGACCAAGGGTCATGGCTGGTCCCTCCCTGCGTAACTAAAATTTACTCTCCTGTTATTGTAACAGGTATGGAGGGAATTTACAATTGAAAAATGGGGCAAGTGTTTGGAAAATTCAGGGCAGAGGGTAGGGACCCACCAGCGTCAGGGTGAGGAAGGCGTTGGAGTAGTAAGGGGTAGCGGGGAAAGAGGCCGGAGAGTTGTTGTCGGCGGAGTCCACGTGAATGCCCACCAGAAAGCCGGGCAGAAGGGGGACGGCGATGGTGCGGCTGACCATAACGCCGTTGGCCAGCGGGGTGTTGGCCCAGCTGAGGTAGCCGCCGGGGGTGACGCCGATGGTGATATAGTGGGGCAGCTGGGTGTCGGTCAGGGCGCCGAAGCTGATGAGGTAGAGCCCGGCGGTCTGGATGACGGCGTATTGGCCACCGGCGCTCTGGCTCACACCCTTTCCGTTGAACTGGTCAAAGGCGATGGAGCCATAGAGGGGAGTAGAGAAGGTCTGGGCCGTGCTGCTGGAGAAATTGCCGTATACGGCGGGCTGGACAGGACCTGTGGCGCCGGTAGGACCTGTGGGTCCGGTCTGACCAGGCTGTCCGTCTGCCCCTGTCGGACCCGTCGGCCCTGTGGGTCCAGTCGGTCCTGTCAATCCGGTGGGTCCGGTCACGCCTGTCGGCCCGGTGGGGCCTGTTGGACCCGCCGTTCCAGCCGGTCCGGTGGGCCCGGTGAGCCCGGTCGCGCCTGTTGGCCCAGTGGGTCCCGTTGGTCCAGGCGCTCCGGTTGGTCCGGTGGCTCCTGTTGGTCCGGTCGGACCCGTAAGGCCGTCGGCGCCTGTGGGACCGGCTGCGCCGGGCTGACCGTCAGCACCTGTGGGGCCTGTGGGTCCCGTTGGCCCGGTGGCGCCCAGTGGGCCAGGTTCCCCTGCTGGTCCGGTGGGGCCGGTAGGGCCGGGGATGGAGCACACCGTGACCGTGGACCAGGGACAGAACGGCCGGTTGGAATTTGGGTTGCCGGAAAAGTAATTCATAGTCAAAACCTCCGCCCCAGTATATGACAGGGCGGAGGCACAGGAGAAAAAAGCCGCCCCTGTGCCGGGAGGTTCCGGACAGGGGCGGCGGAGATTCTGTTTTGACGGTGAGGCTCAGCCCACGGGCAGCACTTCCACAATGCGGCAGACCACGGAATTCTCGGTGATGCGCTCATTGTTGGCCATCAGATCGGCCAGCACGTCCGCATCCTCCTCCAGCTCCAGCTTGACCACGGCGCCCTGGTGACGCTCCTCCTTGGTCTCGGCGGAGGTGTTGGGGATGTCAAACACCATCTTGGCCACCTTGTCCCGGAGCAGGTTGGTCTTGGTGGCGTTGTCGGCAAAGCCGAACACGATGTGGCTGTCATCACCGGCGGCGCCGGGGGTGAAGATGGCGATGTTGGGGGTGCCGTCGGCATTGACGGTGGACACCACGGACACGCCGCTGTAGGCGGCAATGGCGTCCAGCAGCTCCTGCTGGGTCAGGTTGCCGTACAGGCCGGTGGTGACAGAGGCGGTGGTGACGGCGTCGGTGTTGCCGTCGGTGGGTGCGGGGGCACTTTCACCGGCATCGGGCTGGCTGCAGGCGGTGAGGCTGATGGCCATGACACCGGCCAGGGCCAGAAGCACAAGAGAATTTTTCTTCATTGCGATAAAACTCCTTCCTGATTGAAACCTCAGCGTGACTTGAGAGGTGAAGGTATTCTATCGTATTGTTTGAAAATTGTCAAAGGTCAAATGTACAAAATATTCATAAAACAATCGACTGAAAACTGGAATGAAGTGAAATTGCTATATTTAATAGGTGTATTGCTTAAAGCTGTCCCTCCATGGGGCAGGGGGCACCGTAGGAGGAGTAGGAGGCGGCGATGTCCAGGAAGCGGCGGAGGGTGTCGCTGATGACCTTGTTTCGGTGGTAGCATAGCAGGAAGGAGCGCTGCCAGGCGCAGCCCTCCACGTTGACCCGCTTCAGCTCACCCCGGGAGAGCTCGCCGCTGACCAGCCGTGCGGAGAGAACGGCCAGGCCATAGCCCCGCATGACGGCCTGCTTGATGGCGGCGGTGCTGCTGCACTCCCAGCTGATGTTCAGGGGCAGACGGCGTCGGGCCATGAAGGACTCAAAGAGGGCACGGGTACCGCTGCCCTGTTCCCGGAGCACAAAGGGTTGTGCGGCCAGCTCCTCCGGCTCCACCGATTTCCGGGCAGCAAAGGGGTGGTCGGGGGAGCAGACCAGGATGAGACAGTCGCTGATAATGGGGGAGGAGAGAATCTCCTCCCGGTGGATGATGCCCTCCACGATAGCCGCGTCCAGCTCGTTCTGGAGCAGCTTGCTCTCAATGGTGCGGGTGTTGTCCACCTGGACGGACAGGTCCACGTTGGGCCGGACAGACCGCAGCTCGTCCAGAATGGGGCAGAGCACCGTGCTGCCCACGGTGAGAGTGGCGCCAATCCGCAGGGAGGGGCGCTCTCCCTCGCCCTTCATGACCTCGTCCAGCCGGTCAAAGGCCTCCACGGCCAGCAGGGCCTGGGCACGGAGGGTGCGGCCTGCCTCGGTGAGAAAGAGCTCCTTGGGGTAGCGCTCAAAGAGCCGGGCCTTGTACATCTTCTCCAGCTCACCGATGGTCTGGGAGACCGTGGGCTGAGATACGTAGAGCCGGGCGGCGGCCTCGCTCATGTTCCGGGTCTCGGCCACGGTGAGAAAAATTTTCAGATGGCGGATGGTGATCAACGCTGAGCCCTCCTTTGGCGGTATCGGTTTTCCTGATTGCCTCTATCCAATTTTACTATTTTACCAATAGCAGAACAAGTGATAAAATAGAGCAAAAGCTGCGTAAGGCGGGTCAGCCGCCGGAAAGGATGGATATTCCCATGAAGGTTTTGGTTATCGGCGGCGTAGCCGCAGGCACAAAGACGGCCGCCAAGCTCAAGCGCGAGGACCCCACGGCGGAAGTGACCATTCTCAACAAGGGCCAGGACATCTCCTACGCCGGCTGCGGCCTGCCCTACTATGTGGGCGGTCTCATCCACGACCGGGGCGAGCTGATTGTCAACACCCCCGCCAAGTTTGAAAAGCTCACCGGCGTGGTGGTCAAGTGCGGTGTGGAGGCTGTGGCCCTGGATCGGACCTCCAAGACCGTCACCGCCAAGAATCTCGCCGACGGCAGCGAGAGCGTGTACGACTACGACAAGCTGGTGCTGGCCGTAGGCGCTTCCCCTGTGAAGCCCCCCATTGAGGGCGTGGACCTGAAGAATGTGTTCTTCCTCCGCACCCCCGAGGACGCCGTGGCCCTGCGTGAGGCCGCCGAGAGCAGCGAGGTCCACCGCGCCGTGGTGGTGGGCGGCGGCTATATCGGCCTGGAGGCCGCTGAGAACCTGGCCGCCCGCGGCATCCGCACCACCGTGCTGGAGATGGCCCCCCAGATTCTCCCCGGTTTTGACAAGGAGATGGCTGGCTGGGCTGAGGACCACCTGGCCGACGCTGGCATCATGGCCTTTACCGGCGAGCGGGTCACCGCCATCACCGGCGAGGGCAAGGTGGAGAAGGTGCTGTGCGAGAACCGGAAGATGAAGGCCGACCTGGTGGTGCTGTCCACCGGCATCCGGCCCAACACCGCTTGGCTCTCCGACAGCGGCCTGGACATGGTGAAGGGCACCCTGCTCACCGACCTCCACGGCCAGACCAACGACCCTGCCATCTGGGCTGTGGGCGACTGCGCCATGGTCCACAATCTGATCACCGGCGCCCCCGCCTGGTCCCCCATGGGCTCCACCGCCAACATCGCCGGCCGCAGCGCCGCTGTGAACCTGGCGGGCGGCGAGAGCGAGTACCAGGGCGTGCTGGGTACCGCCGTGTGCAAGCTGCCCGGCCTCAACGCCGGCCGCACCGGCATGAGCATGGAGCAGGCTGCCGCTGCCGGCATTGACGCCGAGAGCGTGGTGTGCGTCCTGGGCGACAAGGCCCACTACTACCCCGGTTCCGGCGAGTTCATCATCAAGCTCATTGCCGCCCGAGAGGACCAGCGGCTCCTGGGCATCCAGGTGCTGGGCCAGGGCGCGGTGGACAAGGTGGTGGACGTGGCCGTCACCGCCATCACCATGAAGGCTCACCTGGCCGATCTGGCCAATATGGATATGGCCTACGCGCCCCCCTTCTCCACCGCCATCCACCCCTTTGTGGCTGCGGTACAGATCCTGCTCAACAAGCTGTCCGGCAAGATGGTCAGCATGGGTCCCGCCGATTTCCAGGCCGGAAAGGCGGAAGGCTACCAGGTTGTGGATGTGGGACAGGTCCCCGCTGTGGAGGGCGCACCCTATCTGGACTTTACCGCTCTGCCCAATGGGCTGGAGGGCATCGGCAAGGACGAGAAGCTCCTTCTGGTGTGCACCAAGGGCAGACGGGCCTATCTGACCCAGAACCGCATGAAGGCCCTGGGCTATACCAACACCGTGGTGCTGGAGGGAGGCACCACCGTCAACGGCACCGACCTGGTGAAGTAAAACAACGCATTCCGCGCTGAAATACAAAATAGAGAATAAATCAAGGAGAGGTAATCAATTATGGCCTGCACCATCAAGCCCGAGGATATCAAGCGGGTGAAAGCCTTCGGTTTTCTCCACAACAAGGGAACCGACTGCTTTAACGGACGGATTATCACGGTAAACGGCAAGATCACCGCCAAGCAGAATCAGATCATCGCCGAGGCCGCTGAGAAATTTGGCAACGGCACCGTGGCCTTCACCACCCGCCTGACCGTGGAGATTCCCGGCATCCACTACGACAACATCGAGCCCTTCCGTGCCTACGTCGCCCAGGCCGGCCTGGAGACCGGCGGCACCGGCTCCAAGGTCCGCCCCGTGGTGGCCTGCAAGGGTACCACCTGCCAGTACGGACTCCACGACACCTTCGCCCTCTCCGAGGAGATTCACGAGCGGTTCTACAAGGGCTACCACAATGTCCGCCTGCCCCACAAGTTCAAGATCGCCGTGGGCGGCTGCCCCAACAACTGCGTCAAGCCCGACCTGAACGACCTGGGCATTATCGGCCAGCTGGTCCCCAACTTTGACCCCGAGGAGTGCAATGGCTGCAAGAAGTGCGGCGTGGCCCAGGTGTGTCCCATGGGCGCCGCCAAGCTGGAGGACGGTGAGCTGAGTATTGACAAGGACGTGTGCAACAACTGCGGCCGCTGCATCGACAAGTGCTACTTTGACGCCATGGACGGCGGCACCTTTGCCTACAAGATCTACATCGGCGGCCGCTGGGGCAAGCGCACCGCCACCGGCCGTCCCCTCAGCAAGCTGATCACCACCAAGGAGGAGGCCCTGAGCATCATCGAGAAGGCCATTCTCCTGTTCCGTGAGCAGGGCAAGACCGGCGAGCGCTTTGCCGACACCATCGAGCGCCTGGGCTTTGAGCACGTGGAGAAGGAGCTCCTCTCCGACGACATCCTCTCCCGCAAGCAGGCCATCCTGGACGCCCAGCTCCACATCACCGGCGGCGCCACCTGCTGAGCCTGACGGGCAAAACTCCAATACCATCAAAAAAGCCTCCGGACAGCCTGTCCGGAGGCTTTTTTGTCCACATGGACGGGCAAGGATGTGGACAAAAAGATTCACAATTAATTTACAGACGGTTCCGTCTATTTGTATTAGAATAAAACAGACGAAGCGGTCTATTTTTTAGACAAGCAACTCCGCCGCAACAACACTGGAAAAGAGGGAATCTGAGATGGTAATTGAGGGACTCATCCGGCTGCTCCTGACCGTAGGAGTGGCGTTCGTGGTGGGAAAGCTGGTGTCAAAGCTGCGGCTGCCCGCCATTCTGGGCTGGCTGCTGACGGGAATGGTGCTGGGGCCCCACGCCTTCGGGCTGCTGGACAGCGCGGTGCTGGATGCGGCATGGTACGGCACGGCGGAGCACATTCTGGAGTGCATTGTGGGCCTGATGATCGGCACTGAGCTGCTGTGGTACAAGCTGAAGAAGGCCGGCAAACAGATTGTGGTCACCACGGTCACCGAGTCTTTGGGCACCTTCCTGGTGGTCAGCCTGGTCTTTGGCGTGATATTCCTGGTGACGGACGTGCCGGTCTATCTGGCCTTTCTCTTCGGCGGCATCGCTCTGGCCACTGCGCCTGCGCCGTCCCTGTCCATTGTCAGCGGTATGAAGACCGCCGGACCGGTCACCGATACACTGATCCCCATGGCCGCCCTGGATGATCTGGTGGGCGCGGCGGTGTTTTTCGTGGTGGTGGCGCTGGTGTCCGCAAACCTGTCCGCCGGGCAGATTTCGGTGGGGGGCATGCTGCTCATCGTGCTTCTGCCCGTGCTCCTGGGGGCGATTACCGGCTTTGTGACGGGAAAGCTGCTCCGGCTGGTGCGGGGGCAGAAGACCTCGGTGGCGGTGATGGGAGCCATGCTGCTTCTGTCCGCCGGGCTGGGGATGTTCCTCAATCAGGTGGTCCTGCCCGTGCCCGCCCTGAACTTCATGCTCATCGGCATGGCCTTCTCCACCGCCTTCGCCAATCTCATCCCGGAGAAGCAGCTGGAAGATATTATGCAGGTGATGAACCCGGTCATCGGCGTGGGCCTGATTGTGGTCATCCTCAACCTGGGCGCTCCGCTGGACTATCACCTGATCTTCGGCGCTGGCCTCTATACCGCTGTCTATATCGTGGCCCGTGCGGTGGGAAAATACAGCGGCGCACGGTTCGGCGCCACAGTAACCGGCGCACCGGTTGCTGTGCGGCGCTATTTGGGCCTTACCCTGCTGCCCCACTCGGGTGTGTCCCTGGTCTTCACGGGAATTGCGGTGTCCGTCCTCAGCGGGCCTGCCCCTGAGTGCGCCTCCATTCTCCAGGGTACCATCGCCGCGGCGGCGGTGATCAACGAAATTATCGCGGTGTTTATCGCAAAAAAGGGCTTTGAGTGGGCCGGTGAGCTGAATCAGGCAGGAAAAAGACAGGAGGAGTGGGATCATGACACAGAAGGAACGCCAGGAGCGCAGCAGGCGTGAGATACGCAGGGCCGCCATGGAGGAGTTCGGCAGCAGGGGCTACGAGGCCGCCACTGTGGACGGTATCTGCGGCAGAGGGGGCATCTCCAAGGGGATGCTCTACCACTACTACACCGGCAAGGACGCCCTGTTCCTGCTCTGCGTGGGGGATATGTTCCGGGGCATGGCGGAGTATGTGGGCCAGGCCATGGAGGAAGGGGGCGTGGACAGCGGCAGAAGCTGCATCCGGCGCTTTTTCTCCCTGCGGGAGCGCTATTTCCGGGAGAATCCCCTGGAAAAGGCTATTTTTGAAAACGCCATGCTCCACCCGCCCAAACACCTCCGGGAGGACATCCAGCGCCTGAGAGGTCCGGTGCAGGAGATTAACCGCCGCTTCCTTGGCATGGCGCTGGAGGGTCTCACCCTGCGGGAGGGCGTGGACAGACAGAAGGCCTACCGGTATCTGGAGAGCCTGGAAGGCACATTTTTCCCCCTTGTGGAGGGCTATCAGGGTCAGAAGGAGATTGGTGACGCAGAGGCCCTGTTTGCGCTGTCGGAAGAGGTGCTGGACATGCTGCTGTTCGGCATTGCCAGAGAATAAGTACGGCAGGTCCCACGGCATAGCCGCGGGACCTGCTTTTTAATATTTCACAAACATCTCCTTGTCAAAACCAAAACAGCGGAAGACTAGACTATCGGTACACAAAACAAGGAGGAACCCCCATGAACACGCCTGAAAAGCTTGCACATAAGATTTACCTGGTCACCGGAGCGGCCGGTTTTCTCGGCGGCACCATCTGTCGCCAGCTGGTGGCCCAGGGGAAGCGCGTCCGCGCCTTTGTCCTGCCGGGAGATAAGGCACGGGTGTTCATCCCCGATAGAGTGGAAATCTGTGAGGGGGATCTGACGGACCCCGCCTCGCTGAAGCGCTTTTTCACTGCGGAAGAGGGCGTTGAGCTCTATGTGACACACTGTGCCTCCATCGTCACGGTGGACCCGGACTACAACGCCAAAGTGATTGATGTCAACGTGGGCGGGACGAAAAACATCATCGACTGCTGCCTGTCCACACCCCAATTCCGCAAGCTGGTCTATGTCAGCTCCACCGGCGCCATTCCGGAGCTGCCCAAAGGGGAGAAAATCGCGGAAGTCAGCCATTTCGAGCCGGAGGCAATGCCTGAACTGGTGCGGGGCTGTTACAGCCAGAGCAAAGCCCTTGCCACCCAGCTGGTGCTGGACGCCGTCCGGGACCAGGGGCTGAACGCCTGCGTGGTCCACCCCTCCGGCATTATGGGCCCCGAGGATTATGCGGTGGGGGAGACCACCAGCACCATGATTAAGATCATCAACGGCGAGATGCCCATGGGCATCGACGGTACCTTCAACCTGTGTGATGTGCGGGATCTGGCGGCGGGCTGCATCGCCGCCATGGAGAGAGGGCGCAGCGGTGAGTGCTATATTCTGGCCAACCGGGAGGTGCGCTTTAAAGACTTTGCCAAGCTGGTGGCGGAGGAGGCGGGCTGCAAGGCGCCCGACGTCTTTCTCCCCTGTGGTGTGGCCAACTTTATTGCCGGAATTGTGGAGAAGAATGCCAAAAAGCAGGGGAAAAAGCCGCTGCTCACCACGTTTTCTGTCTACAACCTGGCGCGCAACAACAACTTTGACTCCTGCAAAGCGGAGCGGGAACTGGGATACCACACCCGCAGCTACCGGGAGACCATGCATGACGAGATCGCCTGGCTGAAGAGTACAGGCAAAATCAGGGGATGATGGCCATGGAGAAAAACGAAGCTGGGAGAAAGATCTGTGTAATCACCGGCGGCAGCAGCGGTATCGGCTTTGCCACTGCCATGCGTATGGGGAAAAAGGGGTATGCGGTGGTGCTGGCCGCCCGTACTCCCTCCAAGCTGGAACAGGCCATTACAGCGCTGAAGGCGGAAGATATCGAGGCCTTTGCCTGCCCCTGTGATATCAGCAACTGGGCCAGCGTAAAAGCGCTGGCACGCTATGCGCAGAGCCTGGGAGAGGTGACCGCCGTCATGCACATTGCGGGCGTGAGCCCGCACATGGGCGACGCGGAGAAGATTATGCGGGGTAATGCGCTGGGGACGGCTCATATTCACGATGCTTTTTATCCTGTCCTTGCATCGGGAGGGTGCCTTATCGATACCTCCTCCATGTCGGCCTATCTGGCGCCGTCGCTCATCATGCCCAAAAGGGCTTTTCGCCTGGCGGCGGCAGATCGGGAAAGATTTTTAAAGAAGATGATGGCCAGAGTGAATCTGCTTCCCAGAGGCAGCCGTGCGGGCGCGGCATACGCCATCAGCAAATATTTTGTCATCCAGTATGCCAAAATGGAAGCGGCGCGCTTTGGAGAAAAAGGCGTGCGGGTCCTGTCCATTACGCCGGGCAATTTTGAGACCCCCATGGGAAAGCTGGAGCAGGAGGAGGCGCAGACCTACCTGAAATTCAACGCCATCAGGCGTGTGGGGCGGCCGGACGAAATCGCCGCATTGTTCGCCGCGGTCAGCGACCCGGAGATGGGCTACCTGACAGGCACCGATATCATCTGTGACGGCGGATGTGTGGCCGGCGGCGCAGGGCCCTTCAGCCGGTAGCCTCTCCAACCTGCTTTTATAAACAGAGTGCTCCGCCGGTAAAACCGGCGGAGCACTCAATTTTATGGGTCTATGGGTCAAGTTCTTCATGCCAGGCCTCCAGAAAGGCCTCATCCTTCAAATCCAGGCCCCGCTCGCCCGCCAGACCCTCAATGTGGTGAGTGAACTCGTGGGCCAGGGTGGCGTAGAGCTCCTCCTCCCAGTCCTCCTCGGTCCAATCCTCTTTGGCGGCCAGAGCGGCGAAGGAGCCGTAGTACAGGAGAATGTACTTGCCCATCTGGTCGTCGCAGTACTCGCCCAGAATGTACATCTCCCCCGGCGGGAACTCCGGGTCCGGCATCTCGTCGGGCAGAAGGGAGATACCGCCGTTGAGGTCGGCATAGAATTCCTCGGGGAACTCCTCCGCCATCCGGTCCAGCAGGTCGCCTGCCTCATCAAAGGTCATAAGTATCCCTCATTTCTTGCCTGTTCCGCCCACCATGCCGCAGAGAAGCCCGCCCACGGGAAAGATAATCCAGGCGAGGTGCCAGGCGTCGAACACAAAACCGGCCACCAGAAAAATGATGGTGGCAGCCGACATAATAAAGCCGCTCCCGTGGTCAGACGAAGGGGAAGGGGTGTAGGTCCAGCTGGCCGCCTCCTGGGTGTCGCCGCTTCCGTGGTACTTGGTGTACTGGATGCCCAGGTAGGTCAGGGCGGCCACTGCGACGGCAATCACCAGGAAAAAGATCGTACAGGCGGCCAGACCGCCGTAGGCCTCGTTCCGCCAAAACAGGGACAGCCCGATCAGAACGGCCACCGCGGCCAGAATGGCGGCCACCGCGGCGGCAATGCCAAAGCGGAATATCCTTTGGAAAGCGGCTATGGCGTCGGCGTTGTAGAGGGGCGGAATGTCCGGGTGGGCCTTGCGGAAGTCGCTGTGGGCGATGCCGCCCCAGATGAACAGAAATACCGCCGCCGCCACGCAAAGGAAGAAGGGAAGTATGACAAAGCCCGTCTCACCCCAGACCAGACAGCCGCCCAGAATGGAAGCTATGCTGGCGATGGACAGGAACACGCCGACGGCCATGAGGACGGAGAAGCGGTCCATGTGCTGGTCGTAGGCCACAAAGAGGGCGAAGCGGGCCTCTTCGGCCTCCGCCTCGGCGGTGTCGGGAGGGGGGGAATCCGCCTCGGACAGCTCCTCCCGCATCAGCTGGTCCAGGGTGCAGGAGAGCAGGTCGGCCAGGGTGAGCAGGGTGGCGGCCTCGGGCAGGGTCTGGCCGCTCTCCCACTTGCTCACCGCCTGTCTGCTCACCCCCAGGGCCTCGGCCAGGCTCTCCTGGGTATACCCGGCCCGGCGGCGGAGAATGGGCAGGTTATGTTCAAAATGAGTCATTTGAATCGGTCACTCCTTTCAGCATCATTTTGCCGGAAGGAGGCCGGTTTTACCACCAACCCGGCGTTTCGGCAGGGATTTTTTTCGCGCAACTTCAGGTTGCATGGCTGATTTTGGGCTCACGAAGGCTTCTTCATAGTAAGGGAGATGCGTTTTTTCTTCTCGTCCACTTCCAGCACCCAGACGGTGACGATATCACCCACGGCGCACACTTCGCTGGGGTGCTTCACCCGGCGGCCGGCGCCCAGCTGGGAGATGTGGACCAGACCGTCCTGGTGGACACCGATGTCCACAAACACGCCGAAGTCGATGACATTGCGCACGGTGCCGGTGAGCTCCATGCCCGGTTTCAGGTCCTTCATCTCCATCACGTCGGTGCGCAGGATGGGTTTGGGCAGCTCGTCACGGGGGTCACGGCCCGGCTTCATCAGCTCGCCCACCACGTCCCGCAGGGTGGGCACACCCACGCCGCAGGCCTGGGCGGCCTTCTCCTCGCCGTAGTCCTTCACACGCTGGGGCAGCTGGGACAGGTTGCCCGCCTTCACGTCGGCCATGCCGTAGCCGCACAGCTCCAGCAGCTTGCCGGCGGCGTCATAGCTCTCGGGGTGGACGCCGGTGTTGTCCAGCACATTGGCGCTCTCGGGCACCCGCAGGAAGCCGGCGCACTGCTCGAAGGCCTTGGGGCCCAGCTTGGGCACCTTCAGCAGCTGCTTGCGGGAGGTGAAGGCGCCGTTTTCCTCCCGGTATTTGACGATGTTCTTGGCGGTGGTGGCGTTGAGACCCGCCACACGGGTGAGCAGGGGGGCGGAGGCGGTGTTCAGGTCGGCGCCAACAGAGTTGACGCAGTCCTCCACCACGCCGGACAATGTCTCATCCAGCCGGGCCTGGGGCATGTCGTGCTGGTACTGGCCCACGCCGATGGCCTTGGGGTCGATCTTCACCAGCTCGGCCAGGGGGTCCTGGAGCCGCCGGGCGATGGACACGGCGCTTCTCAGATTCACGTCGTACTCGGGGAACTCCTCGGCGGCCAGCTTGGACGCGGAGTACACGCTGGCGCCCGCCTCGCTGACGATCATATAGCTCACGCCGCTGCCCAGACGCTTGATCATCTCTACCGTCATCTGCTCGGTCTCACGGCTGGCGGTGCCGTTGCCGATGGCGATATGGGCCACGCCGTGCTTGCGGATGAGCTTGGAGAGCACGTCGATGGCCTCCTCCTTCTTCCGCTCATTGAAGGTGGGGTAGACCACCGCCGTGTCCAGCACCTTGCCGGTGCCGTCCACCACGGCCACCTTGCAGCCGTTGCGGTAGCCCGGGTCCAGGCCCATGGTGACAAAGCCCTTCACCGGCGGCTGCATCAGCAGGGGCTTCAGGTTCAGACCGAACATCTTGATGGCGCCCTCGTCGGCCTGCTCGGTGAGCAGATTGCGTATCTCCCGCTCGATGCTGGGGGCAATGAGCCGGTCGTAGGCGTCCTCAGCGGCGGCGCGGACAAAGGCCATGGAGGGAGCGCCGGGCACCAACACCGCCCTGCGCACCACAATGAGGGCGGCCTCACGGTCCATCTCCACCGAGACCTTCAGCACCTCCTCCCGCTCACCCCGGTTGATGGCCAGAATCTGGTGGCCCATGGCCCGGGAGACGGGGGTGGTGAAGTCGTAATACAGGCGGTACACCGTGTCCTCCGGCTCCTTGTCCGCCGCCCTGGACACCAAGCTGCCCTTGCTCCGCCACAGCTCACGCAGGCGCTTGCGCAGGTCGGCGTCGTCGCTGATGGCCTCGGCGATGATGTCGGAGGCGCCGGCCAGAGCCTCCTCCACCGAGTTGACCCCCTTTTCCGGGTCCACATAGTCGGCGGCGGCCGCCTCAGGGGCGGGGCAGTCCCGGCCCTGGGCAAAGAGCAGCTGGGCCAGAGGCTCCAGACCCTTCTCCTTGGCGATGGTGGCCCGGGTGCGGCGCTTGGGCTTGTAGGGACGGTACAGGTCCTCCACCTCCGCCAGAGTGGCGGCGGCGTCGATGGCGGCGGACAGCTCCTCGGTCAGCTTGCCCTGGCCCTCAATGGAGGCCTTGACCTCCTCACGCCGCTTGTCCAGGTTGCGCAGGTAGGTCAGACGGTCGGCCAGGGTGCGGAGGGTGGTGTCGTCCATGGTGCCGTGCATCTCCTTGCGGTACCGGGCGATGAAGGGGATGGTGTTGCCCTCGTCCAGCAGGGTGATGACATTCTGAATATGCTCTTCCTTGCGGCCCAGTTCCCGGGCCAGAATCTGAACAATGGTCTCCATTGCAAAACTCCTTTGTGTGGTATGAGTATTCTTTGAGGTATATTTTACGGCATCTCAGCCGGGAAGTCCAGGGGAAAGCTTGCGCGGAGACAGGCGGGCGGGTAGAATAAAAGGGAGAAAACCGGCGAAAGGAGGGACGGAATATGGCGCGTACACTGGAAGAACTGAACCGTACCCTGGCGGAGCTGGGGGAGCAGCAGGAGAAGCGGCAGCGGCTGTTGGACCAGTGGTTCGTCCTGGAGAGAGGAGCACTGGTGTTCCGCACGGGCGGAGAAGCTGAAGCAGATCCTGGCCAAGGAGCGGCGGGATGTGGAGGAGCTGGAGGGCATGAGCCTGAAGGGGCTGTGGCTGCGCATCACCGGCGACCGGGAGGGCCGCCTCTCCAAGGAGAAGGCGGAGGCCCTGGCGGCCCAGGCCAAGTATGAGCAGGCTCTCCGGGACGTGGAGGACGCCCAAAAACGGCTGGCCGAAATGAGTCAGGAGCTGGACCGGGTACCCGACTGCACCGCCGAGCGGGAGGCGGCCCTGGAGGAGAAGCGGGCCCTGCTGCGTGAGGCAGGCGGAGCGGCAGGGGAGCGGATCGCCGCCCTGGAGGAGGAAATCGCTGCCCGGCAGAGCCGGAAGAAGGAGTTGGGCGAGGCCATTGCCGCCGGGCGGGAGGTGCTCTCCTGCCTGAACGCGGCGGACGGCAGCCTGGGTGAGGCCGAGAACCTGGGCACCTGGGACATGCTGGGCGGAGGCGCGTTTACCACCATGATGAAGCACAACACCCTGGACGAGGCCCGGGACTATGTGGACCAGGCCCAGCGTGCTCTGTCCCGGTTCCGCACCGAGCTGGCCGACGTGGACCTGATCTCCCGGGCCCAGGTATCCATCGGGGACTTCGCCACCTTTGCCGACTACTTCTTTGACGGCCTCTTTGCCGACATGGCGGTGCAGGAGCAGATTGAGCAGTCACGGGAGAGCGTCATCCGGGCGGTGGATGAGGTGGAACGGGTACTGGACCAGCTGGAGGACATGGACTGTCAGGAGGACGTGGGCATTGCCCGTGCTCTGGACGCTCTGATGCAGGTGACCGAGGCGGGATAAATCCAAATAAAACAGCGAGGCCCGGATTGCTCCGGGCCTCGCTGTTTGTTTACCTGTGAAAAGGGCCTCAGCCTGCCGCCAGAGCGGCGGCCTGCTCGCCGGCGATATAGCCGCTGCCGAAGACCCACATGCCGGCGTCGCCGCCGATGGGGTACTCGGCGCCGGTGGCCATGATGTTGCCGAAGCCGTCGTTGCCCGCCACAAAGAGGTTTTCAATGGCGGTGCCGTCCTCACGGACAGCCTGCATGTTCTCGTTGACCTCCACGCCGCCGCAGGAGCTGATGGCCAGACCGCAGCACTTCATAATGTAGTAGTACTCGCTGCCGTCGGCGTTGGCGTCAGAGGTGCTGGTGCCGTAAGCGGCGGCCAGGGTGCCGTCCTCAAAGCCCAGCAGGGCGTCGCCCTCAGAGAGGGAGGACACCTTCCAGGCAAAGCCCTGGCTCACGGCCTGCTCCATCGCCTGGTCCACCCAGTCGCCCAGAGCCATGCCGGTGGGGATGCCCAGACCCACGTTCTGGAAGCCCATGGCGTTGCTGGTCAGGCCGCTCTCGGCATAGGCCTGGAGCTGGTCGGCGGAGTAGACCACATAGTAGGAGGAGCCGATGGAGTAGGTGCCCATGGCGCCGGAGAAGCCGCCCATGGGGTTGTAGGCGTCATAGTCCTCGGGGCGGAAGGAGGTGCCGTCGTTCTCCACGAACACGCCGTCGGGGTTGCAGGCCAGGATGACGGTCAGGTCGTTGGGGGACCACTGGGTGCCGTCGTCGGTGGTCTGGACCTCAAAGGCGGTGATAAACTGCTCGCCCATGCGCTGGTGGCTCATGGGGTAGGCGTCCAGGTTGTAGGGAGCCGCGCCGGCATCCATGGCCATGACAATGCCGTCGCCGTCGTTGCCCTGCCAGCCGTAGTAGAGCCAGTCGTCGCCGCCGCCGGCCCACTCATCCATCAGCTCGTCGTTGCCGCCGTAGCCGCCGGTGGCCAGCACCACCGCCTTTGCGGTGACGTGGTAGGTGGTGCCGTCGTCGCCCTGGGCATCCACGCCGGTGATGTTGCCGTTGTCGTCGTAGGTCAGATTGGTGACGGTGGTGGACAGGAGGGCCTGGCCGCCGTTGGCGATGTAATTGTCGTACACGGTATCAAAGTACTTCTCGGCCTGGTAGTAGGACACGCTGGTGCCCTCGCCGTCGGTGCCGAAGGTGTACACGCTGTCGGCGGTGAGCAGGTCGGGCTCCTCGGGGGTGGTGGGCAGCACCATGGGGCCGCCCTCGGTCATACCCTCCATGCCGCCCTCCAGCATGAGGCCCATCATGGACTTGGTGAAGGCCATGCCGTACTCCATGATCTTCTGCAGGCCCAGACCGGAGGCGGGAACCACAGCCTTGTAGGCCTCGGCGTTGACAGGAGTGTACTCGTCGGCGTGGGCGGAGACATAGTCGGGGTCGTTCCACTGGGAGTCCTCCTCGCCGTGGCGGTGGTTGGCGATGGTGGCCTCATAGGTGTCCAGAATGGCCTGGGCCTGCTCCTCAGTGGTGTCCGGGCTGTAGGCCTTGGGGCCGCCGGTCATCATGGACTGACCGCCCCAGCGGAAGGTCTTCTCGATGTTGAGCACGGAGGCACCACTGTCCAGGGCGGCCAGGGAGGCCACGGTGCCGGCGGCACCGGCGCCCACCACCACCACGTCACAGCTCAGCTCCACCACCTCGTCGGTCTTGGAGGAGGGGGTCATGAACATGGCGTTGATGGCGGTGTCGATCTCGTCCTCGGAGTAGCCGGAGGCGGCGAAGGCCTGCTCCAGGGCGGAGCGGATGGCGTTCTTGATGCCGTTGGAAGAGCCAGTAGCGCCGGTGACGGCGTCCACGCCGATACTCTGCAGCTCCAGAATCTCAGGCTCCAGCTCCTCAAAGGCACCGGTGCACAGGTAGCGGTTCTCGTAGGAGTCCTGGTCGTCCACGAAATTGTCCTGGAGGGACAGGGAGACGATGCTGCTCTCGTCTACCGTCACGTCCACGGTGACGAAGTCGATGCAGGAGAAGCCGTGGGACTGGCCGGTGTAGGTGCCGGGGGTCATCTTGTACTCAGCGGTGTCCAGCAGTCCGGCCTGACGCATGGCGTCCTGAAGGGCGGCGATGACGCCGTTGGACGTGCCGGTAGCGCCGGAGACCGTGTCCACCTGGCCCTGATTTTCCACAATGGCGGTCTGGAAGTGGTCAATCTGGGCGCCTCCGATGTCGGGGGTCTCGTCGGGGGCGTCGATGGTGCAGGCGGTGATGACGCCGTCGGTTACCTCGATGGTGACGCTGATGTCCCCGCCGTAGCCCCGGGCGGTGCCGGTGTAGGACGCCGCCTGGCTCTGGGAGCCGGTGGGGCTGGTCTCAGGCTCCTGCTGGGAGCAGGCGGCCAGGGAGAACAGCATCGCCAGCGCGAGGAACAGGGAAAAGGCTCTTTTCATAACAAATTCCTCCTCATGTGTGCCGTGGTAAATATGTAATATGCTATATATTTGGGAAAAAGAAGAAGGGCTATTCGCCCAACTCCTTCTTCAGGTTTTCACGGACACGCTTCAGCAGCCGCACCAGCTCCGCCCGCTCCTCCGGGGTAAATCCGCGGGTGAGCAGTTCCTCACTGTCCTCGATGGCGTCCAGAGATTCACCCTTGGCGTCAGCCGGGGGAAGGGGATAGAGATTTCTGGCCCGCCTGTCGTCCGGGTCGGGGACGCTGATCAGCAGCCCCTTCTCCACCAGGCGGCTCACCAGGCCCACCACCGTGGGGTGGGATACCCCCAGAAAGGCCTCCACGTCCCGCAGTGTGACCCGTGCGCCCCCCTGGGTCATGACAAAGCGGAGCACCTCCGCCTGGGCGGGCGTGATCCCCTCGGAGCGAAAACGCTGATAGAGCACCTTGCCGTGGTCGTCGTAGATCAGTTTAATCAGGAACCCTACATCGTTCTCTCTGCCCATGAAACCCTCCGAATGAAATATATAGCATGTTACCTTTTTGGATTGTACGGCACATACAGGGGATTGTCAAGTATTTGACGTATAATAATAGTGAAGAAATTACTCCAGTGCGTCCGGCGTAAAGGACTGCCAGGGCAGCACGCTGGACAGCTCTACCAGCACCTGGGAGAAGCCGCCGGTGCGGTCGGCTGCCCGCTGGGGTGTGCGGAGAACAGGGGGCTGCTCCGGACGGCGGACAGGGAGGGAGACTGTGACCCGCAGGCCATCGCCCGGTCTGCTCTCCAGCATCAGCACGCCGCCGTGGAGGGCGGCAATCTGCCGGGCAATGGGCAGACCGGAACCGGCACCCCAGACCTTTGCGCCTGTTTCGTCGTCCAGCCCGGAGCCGCTGTCCCACACGGTGAGAATGGCACGGCCGCCGGTCTCCGTCAGCCGCAGACCTGCCCGGCCGCCGTTACCGGCGGCCTTCAGGGCGTTGGAAATGAGACACAGCAGCATCTGCTGGATGAGCTCGCTGTCCCCGGTGGTGAGGAGGGAGCCCCGCTGGTCGTCAAAGCGGAAGGACACGCCAGCCGCCTCCGCCAGGCCGGACACCTTCGCGCACAGCTCCCGGCACAGTCCGGCCAGATCCAGAGGTCCGGCGGATAAGGTCAGCCTTCCTTCCGCCAGAGCGCCCGCAGTCTCGGCGTTGTTCATCAGACGGAGCATCCGGTAAAAGCTCTGGTTCATAATGGCCAGATACTGCTGGTATTTGGGGCCCAGATCCTGCAGCGCAGGGGTAATGAGCTGAGTGACGGCGGTCAGGTTGTTCATGTGCTGCCGCATCTGCTCCAGCAGGGCGGCGGTGCCGGGGAAGGGGGAGCCCTCCGGGTCCTGGGGGAGGAGCACCGCCAGCAGCCCGTCCTCCTGGGGAGAGAGGGAGAACCGCCAGCTCTGTCCGGCGGCGGTACAGGTGCCGGTAACAGGGCCGGAGGCGGCGGAAATACCCGCCAGAAAATCAGGCGCCGGTCCTCCGGCGGGATTCAGGCCCAGCAGCTCCGCCGCAGCGCTGTTGCAGGTGACAATGTTACCGTCCCGGACCACCAGAGCGGGGAAGGGGACATGCTCCAGAGAAAAGGGAGAGAAGGACGCGCCGTCCATAGGCCCTGCTCACCTCCATTGAATCGTTCTCTTACCGCGTTATAGCTTATGCAGTTCCGGGTGGAACCGCGTTTTTTTCAGTATACCAAAATCTGGCCTACGCAACAAGGGAATTTGTCGAAAACCGTCGAAAGCGGGGAAAAGGGGCATAAGGGCTGATTTTTACCTGCCCGGACTGCTTGAAGAAAGGAAAAAAGCGGAACGGAGACCGCTTGAAGCGGATAAGTAGGGGGGAAACAGGCGGAACACCAGGCCAAAGGAGGATGTGGCAACGCTTATGCCGGACTTAAGCGTCTCTGAGGCAACACTTGCGATAACTTGAATAAAAAAAGCAAATTTTTTGGGAAATTTCAAAAAACTCTTTAAAAACGCAACAAGATAGGCTATAATAGGGGGCGCACGAGGATACCTCGAAGATTTTAAAAGGAGAGAATTGATATGAGCATTAAAGTCGGTATCAATGGCTTTGGCCGCATCGGCCGTATGGTTTTCCGCGCTAGTCTGAATCATCCCGAGATCGAGATCGTGGGCATCAACGATCTGTGCCCCGCCGACTACCTGGCTTACATGCTGAAGTACGACACCATGCACGGCCAGTTCGCCGGTGAGGTGAGCAGCGATGACAAGGGCATCGTTGTCAACGGCAAGTGCATCCCCGTCTTCGCCGAGCGTGACCCCGCCAACATTCCCTGGGGCCAGCTGGAGGCCGAGTACGTTGTTGAGTCCACCGGCCTGTTCCTGACCCAGGAGAAGGCTGAGGCTCACCTGAAGGCCGGCGCCAAGAAGGTTGTCATGTCCGCCCCCTCCAAGGACAGCACCCCCATGTTCGTCTGCGGCGTGAACCTGGACAAGTACACCCCCGACATGAACTTCGTGTCCAACGCTTCCTGCACCACCAACTGCCTGGCCCCCATCGCCAAGGTCCTGCACGACAACTTTGGCATCACCGACGGCCTGATGACCACCGTTCACTCCACCACCGCTACCCAGAAGACCGTTGACGGCGTGTCCATGAAGGATTGGCGTGGTGGCCGCGCTGCTGCCGGCAACATCATCCCCTCCTCCACCGGCGCCGCCAAGGCCGTGGGCAAGGTTATCCCCGAGCTGAACGGCAAGCTGACCGGTATGTCCATGCGTGTTCCCACCCTGGACGTGTCCGTCGTTGACCTGACCGTCAACCTGGCCAAGCCCGCCACCTACGAGGAGATCTGCGCCGCCATGAAGGCCGCTTCCGAGGGCGAGCTGAAGGGCGTTCTGGGCTACACCGACGAGGACGTCGTTTCCTCCGACTTCCTGGGCGACACCCGCACCTCCATCTTCGACGCCAAGGCCGGTATCGCTCTGACCGACACCTTCGTGAAGGTCGTGTCCTGGTACGACAACGAGGTGGGCTACTCCAACAAGGTGCTGGAGCTCATCAAGCACATGTACTCCGTCGACCACAAGTAAGCTGGTCCGATACGGCAACTGAAAATTCCCTCCGGAGCAATCCGGAGGGAATTTTTTTGTTTGTATCAGATAGCCATGGCCTCTCCGCCGGGAAGAGCCACGCCGGCCAGGGCACGGCGGCCCAGCCGGACGCTGAGGAAGAGGGTCACCAGCTCCACAGCGGGGAAGGCCAGCCAGATGCCGGTCATGCCGAAGAGAAAGGCGAAGAGGCAGGCGGCGGGGACAATGCCCAGGCAGCCCCGGAAGAAGGACACCCGGAAGGAGGCGCCAGCCTGTTCGGTGGCGCCCAGCAGGGCGGCGGACACGAAGTTGAAGCCCACAAACAGGAAGCCGATGAAGTAGAGCTTCAGGCCGGGCTCGGCAATGGCCTGAAGGGCGGCGTTGCCCTCGCTGTTGAAGAGGGACACCAGCTGCGTGGGGAAGAGGAGGGCGGCGCCCAGGGCCAGCAGACCCAGAGCGGAGGCCAGCAGTAGGGCCATGTGGTACACCCGGCGGACCACGGACAGGTCCTGCATGCCGTAGGCGTGGCTGAGCAGGGGCTGGCTGCCCTGGGCAATGCCGGTAAAGACGGACAGCACCACCAGAGCCAGATTGGCCACCACGCCGTAGGCCGCCACGCCGATGGTACCGGCGGCGTGCATCACCAGCAGGTTGAACACCACCAGGGTGATGCCGGAGGAGAACTCATTGATAAAGGCGGCGATGCCCAGACCGGCCACAGCGGCCATCTTCCGCAGGGACAGCCCGGTGGGCACGGCCCGGAACTGGCTGCGGCCGGAGAAGATGTGGATGGAGGAGATGGCGATGCCGATGATGGGGGCGGTGCCGGTGGCCAGGGCGGCGCCGAAGATGCCCATATTCAGGGGGTAGAGGAACAGGTAGTCCAGCACGATGTTGGAAAGGCTGCCCACCAGCATGGCGGTCATGGCCAGCTTGGGGCTGCCGTCGTTGCGGACAAAGGCCACCAGGATGTGGTTGAGGATGAAGAAGGGGGCGAAGAGAAAGGCGGTGCGCAGGTACACCGCGCACATGGGGAGAATGCGATCCTCCGCGCCCAGCAGACCGGCCAGCGGCCGGGAGAACAGCAGACCGAAGAGTACCAGCACCACGCCCGCTCCGATGCCCGCCACCAGGGACAGGGTAAAGGAGGCGTTGGCCTCTTTGTCGTCCTCGCGGGCCTTGCAGATGGCGTAACGGGTGGCGCCGCCGATGCCCAGCATCATGCCCAGGCCGTTGATAAAGCCGAACACCGAGATGGCCAGGTTCAGGGCCGCCAGACCGTCCGACCCCAGACGGCTGGAGACGAAAAAGGTGTCCGCCAGGATATAGCCGGACATACCCAGCATGCCCAGAATATTCAGGGACATGTACCGGGCAAAGGTACGGTTCAGATTCTGTTCGTCCATAGTATAAATCCCTCTCTTTGAAAAACGGGGCGGCCGAACCCCACAGAGCAAAAAAGTGCCTGGATATATTCCTTCTAAGACCTACGGAATATATACAGACACAAACTGCATTTACCCGGTGGTAAATGCCGGCACAGGTAATGAAAATGTCGTAAGAGAGGATACCACAGGGCGGGGAGCATGTCAACCCCCTGCTCCTTACCCCAGGATGCCAAGATGCTCCAGCAGGATTTTCGCGCCGATGAGGATGAGCACGCAGCCGCCGAAGAGCTCCGCGCCGGAGCGGTACTTGGCGCCGAACACGCTGCCGATCTTGACGCCCGCCGCCGAGAACAGGAAGGTGATCACGCCGATAAAGGCCACGGCGGGGCCGATGTCCACCCGCAGGAAGGCGAAGGTGACGCCCACGGCCAGGGCGTCGATGCTGGTGGCCAAGGCCAGGGGGAGCATGGCGGCGGGGGAGAAGGAGCCGTCCTGGTGCTCCTCATCGCTGCGGGACTCCTTGACCATATTGCCGCCGATAAAGACCAGCAGCACAAAGGCGATCCAGTGGTCGATGTTGGTGATAAGGGCCTCGAACTGGGAACCCAGCAGCCAGCCCAGGAAGGGCATCAGGGCCTGAAAGCCGCCGAACCACAGTCCAGCGGTGAGCATGTGGACCGGGCGCACTCTGCCCACCGACAGACCCTTGCAGATGGAGACGGCGAAGGCGTCCATGGACAGCCCCACGGCCAGGATGAACAGTTCCAGAAGACCCATAATAAAAACCTCCGGTTGGGGGGATTTGGTCCGGCACAGCGGCCGGAATGGGAGTTGGCGGCGAAATTTTCCAAAAACAGGCAAACAAAAAGAGACCTATCCGCCCCATGGCAGATAAGTCTCGTCATTTCAGGCTGAACCAGAGGCCCCAGGCCCCAGTATGTTGGCTCCGCCGCGCATACCGCGCCGACTACTCCCTTATGTTCGTCCATTCTAACATTTCCGGCCCTGGCCTGTCAAGGAAAATCAGGAGGATTTCCCCGCCTGTCCGGGGTAGCCATCGGGGCGGCGCTGTGATAAAATGTTGCATGCGAAACGGAAAAATACCACAGGCCGGAGGGAGAACCATGGGAAAAAGCACAGCGGGGGAGCGGCGCTACCCTGTGACAGAGAAGGGATATCTGCTGGAGTTCCTGCTGGAGCGGGTGAAGGGGAAGTCCCGCAACGCGGTGAAGCACCTGCTGTCTGGGCGGCAGGTGGCGGTGGACGGGAAAATTGTCACCCGCTTTGACTGGCCCCTGGAGCCGGGAGAGGTTGTGACCATCCTGCCCCAGGGCAGGGAGGAGCAGGCCAAGACACCCTTCCCCATCCTGTACCAGGACAGGGACCTCATCGCCATCGATAAGCCCGCCGGGCTGCTCACCGTGGGCCATGAGGGGGAGCGGCAGCGCACCGCCTACCGCCTGCTGGCCGACACCTTGCGGGACGGCAGCCGGGAGAAGAAGCTCTTTGTGGTCCACCGGCTGGACCGGGACACCTCGGGCGCGGTACTCTTTGCCCGGAACGAGGAGATGAAGCGTGCTCTCCAGGAGGACTGGGACAGCCTGGTGAAGGAGCGGATCTACCTGGCTGTGACGGTGGGCGCGCCAGAGCGGGAGGAGGGCGTGGTCCGCTCCTGGCTGCGGGAGACCTCCACCCGGGTGGTCTACTCCGGCGGACCGGGCAGCGGCGCCAAGGAGGCCATCACCCGCTACAAGGTGCTGGCCCGGTCGGGGGAGTACGCCCTGGTGCGGGTGGCCCTGGACACGGGCCGGAAGAACCAGATCCGGGTCCACATGGCCGACCTGGGCTGTCCCGTGGCAGGGGACAAAAAATACGGCGACGGCTCCGGCCCCATGGACCGGCTGGCCCTCCACGCCGTCCGTCTCACCGTCACCGACCCCCGCACCGGAGCGCCCCTGACCGTGACCGCACCGGTGCCCAAACCCTTCCTCCGCCTGTTCCCCAATGCAGAAAAGGGGATTTAACCGGCTGAAAGATGGGAAAACCGCGTTGTAAAGCGGGGAACAATCAGATATAATAGAAAAGATACTGTAATCCATCGTGGGCCTCAGCGGCCGCACGGAAAACTTTCGAGAAAAGAGGAGCCAACTGCATGTCAAACATCTGGCACGATATCAGCCCCAAGCGCATCACCCCCGAGGATTTTGTGGCCGTCATTGAGATCCCCCAGGGCAGCAAGAAGAAGTACGAGCTGGACAAGGAGACCGGCCTCATCATTCTGGACCGTGTGCTCCACACCTCCACCCACTACCCCGCCAACTACGGCTTTATTCCCCGGACCTACGGCGATGACGGCGACCCCCTGGACGTGCTGGTGCTCTGCTCCGAGTCCATGGACCCCCTGACCCTGGTGCGGGTGTACCCCATCGGCTACATCTCCATGCTGGACGACGGCAAGAACGACGAGAAGATCATCGCCATCCCCTTCACCGACCCGGCCTACAACGGCTACCGGGACATCAGCGCCCTGCCCGCCCACGTCTTTGACGAGATGGCCCACTTCTTCACCGTATACAAGCAGCTGGAGGGCAAGGACACCGTGGCAGGCGACGTAAACGGCCGTGAGGCGGCCATCAAGGTCATCCAGCGGGCCATCGACCACTATAACGACACCTTCCTGGGCAATACCACCGGCCCCGTTGACGGCCGCTTTGACCGGTTCGGCGGCTCCGACCGCTGAAATATTTCGGCGATTTAAGGCTTTCTTAATACTTTTTCCGTTCATTTTATCCACAGAATCTGATAAAATGGTGGAAAGATTATGCTGCGAGGTGTTCATTCCATGAGTCAGAAGTACGACTGCCTGGTCATCGGCGCCGGTTTCGCCGGTGCGGTGACTGCCCGGGAACTGGCCGAGCGTGGCGGAAAAAAAGTGCTGGTGCTGGAGCGGCGGAACCACGTGGGCGGCAACGCCTACGACCGTCTGGACGACGCCGGCGTGCTCATCCACCAGTACGGCCCCCACATCTTCCACACCAACAGCCAGCGGGCCTATGACTACCTCTCCCGCTTCACCGCCTGGCGGGACTATCAGCACCGGGTGGTGGCCAATGTCCACGGCGCCATGATGCCCGTGCCCTTCAACCTGACCTCCCTGGAGCTGGCCTACGGCCCCGAGAAGGCCGCCCGGCTGGAGAAAAAGCTGGTGGAGACCTACGGCGCGGAGAAAAAGGTCACCATCCTGGAGCTGCGGAGCAGCGAGGACCCGGAGATCAAGGCGCTGGCGGATTATGTATATGAGAATGTGTTTGTCCACTATACCATGAAGCAGTGGGGACAGAAGCCCGAGGAGATCGACCCCAACACCACCGCCCGGGTGCCCGTGTTCCTCTCCCGGGACGACCGGTACTTCCAGGACACCTGGCAGGGCATCCCCGCCGACGGCTATACCCCGGTCTTTGACCACATGCTGGACCACCCCAATATCACCGTGGAGCTGGGTGTGGACGCCTCCGACCGCCTGAAGCTGGACGCCTCCGGCCTCTCTCTGGACGGGCAGCCCTTTACGGGCACGGTGGTGTACACCGGCGCGGTGGACGAGCTGTTCGGCTGCTGCTTCGGCCGCCTGCCCTACCGCACCCTGGACTTCAAGTTCGAGACCCATCCGGTGGAGTGGTTCCAGAGCCGGGGCACGGTGAACTACACCGTCAGCGAGGACTACACCCGCATCACCGAGTTCAAGTACTTCTCCGGCCAGGACCTGCCCGACCGCACCACCATCGTCAAGGAGTACTCCCGCGCCTACACCGGCGCGGAGGGTGAGACCCCCTATTACGCCATCATCAACGACGAGAACAACGCCCTGTACGCCAAGTACCGGGCCCTGGCCGACGCCCTGCCCGGCTTCCACCTGCTGGGCCGTCTGGCGGAGTACAAGTATTACAACATGGACGCCATCGTGGTCCGGGCCCTGGAGCTGGCGGACCGTCTGCTGGGCTGAGGGCCCGGCCAAGAGAAGGGTGAGAAAAAATGGATAAGATTATTACCTTTGCCGTGCCGTGCTACAACTCGGCGGCCTACATGGACCACTGCGTACAGACCCTCCTGGAGGGCGGCGACGACGTGGAGATCATCCTGGTGGACGACGGCTCCACCAAGGACGACACCCCCGCCATCTGCGACCGGTACGCCGAGCAGTACCCCGACATTGTCCGGGTCATCCACCAGGAGAACGGCGGCCACGGCGAGGGCGTGAACCAGGGCATCCGCAACGCCTCCGGCATCTACTACAAGGTGGTGGACTCCGACGACTGGCTGGACGTGGACGCCCTCCACAAGGTGCTCGGCAAGCTGCGGGAGTTTGCCAAGATGGAGCGGCCCGTGGACATGGTCATCGCCAACTACGTCTATGAGCACGTGGAGGACAACACCCAGAAGGTCATGGGCTACGCCAACGTGTTCCCCAAGAACAAGATCTTCACCTGGAACGACATCGGCCGGTTCCGGGCCTCCCAGTACCTGCTGATGCACTCGGTCATCTACCGCACCAAGCTGCTGCGCAAGTGCGGCCTGGAGCTGCCCAAGCACACCTTCTACGTGGACAACATCTTTGTCTACCAGCCCCTGCCCTATGTCAAGACCATGTACTACATGGATCTGGACCTGTACCGCTACTTCATCGGCCGTGCCGACCAGAGCGTCAACGAAAAGGTGATGGTGGGCCGTGTGGACCAGCAGGTCCGGGTGACCCGCCTGATGATCGACGCCCACGACCTGCGCCGGGTGCTCACCGTCCAGCCCAAGCTGGGCCGGTACATGCGCAACTACCTGGCCATGATGATGACCATCTCCTCCATCTTCCTCATCATCGACGGCTCTCCCGCCGCGCTGGGCAAAAAGACCGAGCTGTGGGAGTACCTCCGGTCGGTGGACAAGGGGCTCTACCACAAGCTCAAGTACCGTGCGGTGTCCTTTGTGGGCAACATCCCCGGCTATCAGGGCCGCAAGCTGTCCGTGGGTCTGTACCGCATGGCCCGGAAGATTTACAAGTTCAACTGACAGAAAACAAAAGCGGCTGTTCCCAACGGGAACAGCCGCTTTTTTGCTGTGCTCAGATGTGGCCTGCCTGCTTGAGCAGCTCGTGCTTGATGTCCCACAGCTTCTGGGACAGGTCCACATAGTAGTTGTGGGGGTTCTCAAAGCGCTTGACCTCGTCCCACTGGAGGTCAATCTGGGCGGCGCAGTAGGCCCGCATCTCGGTGATGGAGGGGGACTGGTACACCAGCTTGCCCCCCTGGAAGATGGGCACCAGCAGCTCCACGGCGGTGAAGTCGGTGACGGTCTTCCGCTTCCAGGTGGCCTCCGGGTCGAAGAGCTCCAGAGGCTGGCTGGGGTCAATGACCTCGTCGTGGACGCAGATCAGGTCGGCCATGGCCTTGCCCGTCTCGTTCTCAAAGATGCGGTACACCTTCTTGAAGTGGGGGTTGGTGATCTTCGCCGGGTTCTCGGAGACCTTGATCTTGGGGATGATATTGCCCTCCTTGTCCTCCACGGCGGCAAGCTTGTACACGCCGCCGAACACCGGCTCACTCTTGGAGGTGATGAGCCGCTCGCCCACGCCGAAGGAGTCGATCTGGGCGCCCTGGAGGAGCAGATCCCGGATGATATACTCGTCCAGGGAGTTGGAGGCCACAATGGAGCACTCGGTGAGCCCGGCGGCATCCAGCATCTTCCGGGCCTTCCGGGACAGGTAGGTCAGGTCGCCGCTGTCCAGCCGGATGGCGCACTTGGTGATGCCCTGGGGCAGGAGCACTTCCTTAAAAGCCCGGATGGCGTTGGGTACGCCCGACTTGAGCACGTTGTAGGTGTCCACCAGCAGGGTGGCCGAGTGGGGATAGAGCTCGCAGTAGGTCTTGAAGGCGGTGTACTCGTCGGGGAACATCTGGATCCAGGAGTGGGCCATGGTGCCGCCGGCAGGGGAGCCGTACATCTGGTCGGCCAGGGTGCAGGCGGTGCCGGTGCAGCCGGCGATATAGGCCGCACGGGCGCCGAGCACGGCGCCGTCGCTGCCCTGAGCACGGCGGGAACCGAACTCGCTCACCGGACGGCCTCCGGCAGCCCGGACAATGCGGTTGGACTTGGTGGCGATGAGGGACTGGTGGTTCAGGGTGAGGAGCAGGTAGGTCTCGATGAACTGGGCCTCAATGGCGGGCGCGCGGACCGTCATAAAAGGCTCGCCGGGGAAGATGGGGGTGCCCTCGGGCACGGCCCAGATGTCGCCGGTGAACCGGAAGTCCTTCAGGTAGGAGAGAAATTCCTCGCTGAAGGTGTCCTTGCTCCGCAGGAAATCGATGTCCTCGTCGTCAAAGCGCAGGTTCTCAATATACTCAATGACCTGCTCCAGACCGGCCGCGATGGCAAAGCCGCCCCCGTCGGGTACGGTGCGGAAGAACACGTCAAAGTAGCAGATCTGCTCCGACATGCCGGTCTTGAAATAGCCGTTGGCCATGGTCAGCTCGTAGAAATCGCAGAGCAGCGTATAGTTCATGGGATTCTTTTTCATGTTTATCAGCCTTTCAGCGCGCACATTATGTCCGGTTGGTCACCGTCACCTGGAGTCCCGCCAGCACATCCAGGCACTTCTCGTGAAGGGCAGGGTCAAAGGAGGCGGTGCAGGCGGCGTCCACCACAATTTCCGCCTCGGGCAGAGCGGCTTTGGCGATGACCGCGTTGGACAGCACGCAGATGTTGGACACCAGGCCCACCAGCTCAATCTGGCCGTAGTCCTGGCCCTTCAGCCACTCGCCCAGAGCCAGGGAGGGGAAGGTGGGCTTTTCAAAGCGGAGGTCATTCTCACAGGCGGCCTTGGCCGTCTCGCCGTAGAGTTCCCAGCCCTCGCTGCTCCGGACGCAGTGGACGGCGGGCAGCTTGCGGCCTTCCTGGGTGCTCAGATAGTCAGGGGTATGGGTGTCAAAGGTGAAGACCACATCGTCACCAGCGGCGTGATAGGCGGCGATTTTGGCCGCAATGGGGGCGTCCAGCAGCTCGGCGCCGGAGAAGCCCAGGGAGCCGTCTACAAAGTCCTTCTGATAGTCCACCACGACCAGCAGCTTTTTCATAGGCTCAAACCTCCTGAATCCATGTCCATGGATATTTTGTTTATTATATGTGATTTTCACCAAAAAAGCAAGGACAGCCGGGGAAAAGGTCCGGCATAAGACGGCTCAGAGCACCTTCTCAAAGCAGGGGAAGCCGTCGGGACGGCCCTCACGGTCGAAGTGGACCATGCCCACCTGGGTGAAGCCCTGGCTGCGGATCAGGGCCTGCATCCGGTCGTTGCGGGCGTAGGTGTCCAGATGGAAGGTGGGCAAGCCGTGGCAGCGGGCCATGGCCTCGGCAAACTGGAAAAAGCTCCGTCCCACACCCCGGCGCTGGGCAGACGGGTCCACCGCCAGCCGGTGGAGCACCATGGCAGGGCCGGAGATGGCCCAGGGCAGGAGGGCGTACTCAGGGGCCTGGTCCTGGTTGAGGCACACTGCGCCCAGGATGGTCCCGTCCTCATCCTCCGCCACATACAGCTCGTCGCGGGCCTGGTCAGCGGCGTAATGGGCGCGGGTGGGGTAGTCCTCTCCCCACTGGGGGTTGCCCAGGGACTGCATATGGGCTGCCGCCCGCTGGACCAGCGCCCAGATTGCGTCCACATCCTCCGGACGGGCAAGACGAATTTCCGTCATATTTGGCTCACTCCTCTGCAATGCTTTTCCACAGTATACCCCGCCGGGGCAGGAAAGGGAAGAAAAACTTGACAACCCGTCGGGGACAGGATATGGTGAACTTGAAGAGGAAGCCGCACAGTGTGGACGGGCTGTCCGGACAGCCCGGGAAATGGGAGAAAGGAGAGGCCCATGGAAGGACTGACAGCGCTGTTTCAAGCGGGAGAAGTTCGCTCAGAGCGGCGAAAAGCGGCAGCTCTGGCGGCGGTGCTGGCCGCGGTGATGCTCATCACCTCCGCCTGTACCTCCGGAGCACCGGCGGACACATCCAACCCTGCTCAGAGCAACACCCCTCAGCCCACGGAGACAACCCAAGCGGAGCTGTCCCAGGACTGGCCCCAGGTGAGCGGCAGGCTGTACAGGCGCGGTTGGCAGGTGGACTACCAGCTGTCCCTGCCGGAGGAGTACAGCGGCGAGGTTGAGAGAGGGATCACCTCGGTGACGCTGGGCATGGGAGGCTGTTCCCTGGCTTTCCTTGCGGAAGATGAAGTGCCCAGGGAGGCGGCTGTCCTTGGCGGAAAGATGGTCCGGATCGAGAATCTGGACGCCGACGGAACGTCCATTGAAGAAGGAGCATCGGACGGGATTGTGTGTACCGGCTGGTACATCCCATTGGATGGGGAGCGGCGTCTCCGGCTGCTGTGGCCCACGGAGGAGGCGGAGCTTGGGGAACAGGTGGCGGCCTCCGTCACATGGAGCGGCCTGGAGAACAACCCTGAACCCGACCTACCCCTGCCCACGGCGGAGCAGATGGGCCTTACCGGCGATGCGGCGGCTCTCTTTGACGCCCTGCAGGCCCAGTATGCCGACCCGGAGCAGATTCCCATGCGCTCCCGCCCAAATGATGTAATGATTCCCTCCTTCACCATCTGGGACAGCTACGAGGAGGATGGGGATAAGGTGCTGGTGTGCAGCGTCAACGAGCGGTTTTACTACACTGTCCAGCTGGATGGCAGCTGCGATGGATGGGGCGGCGGAGGCGGCCCCACCGCCTTCCGGGGACGCTGCGATGAGAATGGGAACTTCCGGGTGACAGAGATTATGTCGGCCATGGACGGCGAGGGCTACGCCTACTCCATCCGGCAGATGTGCGGTCCGCTGGAGGAGCTGGCGGACTGGATGGTGGAGGGCGAAGGGGAGCAGCCGGAGCCCATCTGGGACGAGATGCCCGACCAGGACGAGATGATGCGCATCTACCTGGCGGATCTGGGCCGGATGGTGACGGCGGGCGCCTTTGATGAATGATAGACAGAAAAAACGGTCCCGGAGCATAGCTCCGGGACCGTTTTGAGTTGTTGGGTTGGCTTATTCCTCAGCCTGCATGGCCTTGGCGGCGGCGATGGCCTTCTCCTGGACGGCGGGAGGCGCGTCCTCATAGCGGACAAAGTGGAAGGTGAAGGAGCCGCGGCCCTGGGTCATGGACCGCAGGTCGATGGCGTAGCGGCTCATCTCGGCCATGGGCACTTCGGCCTCAACCACCTGATTGCCCTCGTGGTCGGGGTTCATGCCCATTACGCGGCCGCGGCGCTTGTTCAGGTCGCCGATGATGTCGCCCATGTAGTTGTCAGGGATGGTGACCTTCAGCTCACCGATGGGCTCCAGCAGGACGGGGCTGGCATCGGGCAGACCAGCCTTGTAGGCCAGCTGAGCGGCGGTCTTGAAGGCCATTTCGGAGGAGTCGACGGGGTGGTAGGAGCCGTCGAACAGGGTGGCCTTCAGGTTGACCACCGGGTAGCCGGCCAGCACACCGTGCTGCACGGCCTCGCGCAGGCCCTTCTCAACGGCGGGGAAGAAGTTCTTGGGCACAGCGCCGCCGAAGACCTCCTCGCAGAACTCCAGCTCCTCGCTCTCGCCGGGCTCGAAGCGGATCTTGACGTCGCCGAACTGGCCGTGGCCGCCGGACTGCTTCTTGTGGCGGCCCTGGACCTCAACCTTCTTGCGGATCTTCTCGCGGTAGGGCACACGGGGCTCATCCAGCGTGGCGTCCACGCCGAAGCGGCTCTTCAGACGGGAGACCAGCACGTCCATCTGCATGTCGCCGGTGCCGGAGACCACCATCTGGTGGGTCTCAGCGTTGTTGACCCAGGTGAAGGTCAGGTCTTCCTCGTTCATACGGGTCAGACCGGAGGCGACCTTGTCCTCCTGGCCCTTGGTCTTGGGGGCGATGGCCACGGAATAGCAGGGCTCGGGGAAGGGGATGGGCTCCATCTTGACAACCTTGCGGGCGTCGCAGAGGGTGTCGCCGGTCTTCAGCTTGTCCATCTTGCCGATGGCGCCGATGTCGCCGCACTGGAGCTCCTTGACCTCGTCGGCCTTCTTGCCGGTCATCACATACAGGCGGCCCAGCTTCTCAGTGGCGCCGGTGCGGGCGTTGACCATGGGCATATCGGGCTTGATGGAGCCGGAGAGCACCTTGACATAGGAGTACTTGCCGTACTGGTCAGAGGTGGTCTTGAACACAAAGGCGGTGGGCAGGGCGCCGGGGGAGGAGACGAACTCGTCCAGCTCGCCGTCGGCGTTCTCGGCCACAAGGGCCTTGCCCTCCAGGGGGTTGGGCAGCAGCTCCACGATGGTGTCCAGCAGCATGCGGGTGCCCAGGCCGGACATGGCGCTGCCGCACAGCACGGGGAACAGGGACAGGTCCTTTACGCCCTGGCGCAGGCCCTGAATCATCTCGGCGTAGGTGAAGTCCTCGCCGGAGAAGTACTTGTCCATGAACTCCTCGCTGGTCTCGGCCACGGACTCCTTCAGGGCGTCGTACAGCTCGTCCAGCACGGCCTTCTTGTCCTCGGGCACCTCGATCTCCTGGCGGGAACCCTTGACGAACTCAAAGGCGCGCTTGTGGAGCACGTCGATGATGCCGATGACCTTCTTGTCCGCGTCCCAGATGGGGGCCACCAGGGGGGCGATGTTCTTGCCGAAGCGCTCACGCAGGGTGGCGAAGGCGGCGTTATAGTCGGAGTTGTCCTCGTCGGTCTTGGAGATGTAGAGCAGGCGGGGCAGCTTGCGGCTCTCGCAGAGCTTCCAGGCCTTCTCAGCGCCCACGCTCATGCCGCCCTTGGCGGAGCAGACGATGATGGCGGCGTCGGCGGCCTGCATGGCCTCGATGACCTCGCCGGAGAAGTCAAAGTAGCCGGGAGTGTCCAGAATGTTGATCTTGCAGCCGTCATATTCCACCGGGGCCACGGCCAGGGAGATGGAAATCTGGCGCTTGGTCTCCTCGGGATCATAGTCGCACACGGTATTGCCATCGGGGACCTTGCCCAGTCGGGCGGTGCCGCCGGTCAGATACAGCATACTCTCTGCCAGGGAGGTCTTTCCGTTTCCGCCATGCCCCAGCAGGCAGATATTACGAATGTTTTGCGCGGAATAGCTCATACGTTGTTTCCACTCCTTACTTTTAGGGTCGCGCCAGGCCTGCCGACCCCGGCTGGCCTGTGATATTGGTCATTATACACCAAAGGATGCGGCTTGACAACTTATATTTTTAGAAAGAATATAGAACGCTGCCGTGTGTGTCCTCTTTCAAGAAGGAGAAAGTTATAATTTTGACAAAGTGAAAGAGGAAGAAGGCATTTTTGGCGGAAATTCGGATGGACAGGGAGGAGAATGTGGGATACTATAACGTATGAAAGACGACAGATGCAAACGGAGAAAGCGAGAACGTATGGCAAAGAAGAAAACAGAAGAGATTATCACCGGTGTATTCCAGGGCACCAGCCGTGGTTTCGGCTTCCTGGTGCCGGAGGACGGAAAGAGCCGGGAGGACGACTATTTCATTCCCCCCAGAGCCACCGGCGGCGCCTGGGACGGAGACAAGGTCCAGGCATCCCCCGACCCGGAGACCCCCTGGGAGGAAGGGCGGCGCACCGCCACCGTGGTACGGGTCACCGAGCGGGCCAACCGATTTGTCACCGGTACGGTGGAGAAGCTGGGCCGTGAGCTTTGGATGCGGCCCGACTCGGACAAGCTGCCCGGACCCATCAAAATCTCCGGCAAGGCCAAGGGCGTGCGCATCGGCGAAAAGATCGCCGTGGAGATGCTGGGGTACGGCACCGCCAAGACGCCCCCCATGGGCGCCCTGCGGGAGACCTTCGGTCCTGCGGGCAACCGGGAATCCTCCACCGCCGCCATCCTCTACCACTATGAGATTGACCCGGAGTTCCCTCCTGCCGTGCTGGACGCGGCGGCCAGAGCTCCCCGTGAGGTGGAGAAGGACGCCCTGACCGGGCGCACCGACCTGCGGGACCGGATTATCATCACCATTGACGGGGCCTCCTCCAAGGACCTGGACGACGCGGTGAGCCTGGAGCGGGACGAGCAGGGCCGCTGGGTGCTGGGGGTCCACATCGCCGACGTGAGCCACTATGTGCAGGAGAAATCCCCCCTGGACCTGGAGGCCTGGGAGCGGGGCACCTCGGTGTACTTCGCCGACCGGGTCATCCCCATGCTGCCCGTGGAGCTGTCCAACGGCATCTGCTCCCTGAATCCGGGGGTGGACCGGCTGACCATCTCCTGCTTTATGACCCTGGCCGCCGACGGCCGGGAGGAGGACCACACCATCTGCAAGAGCGTCATCCGCTCCACCGAGCGGATGACCTACGAGGACTGCAACAAGCTGCTGGCCGGAGAGGACCCGGACCTGGAAAAGCGGTACGAGGATATCCTGCCCATGCTCAAAGATATGGCCGTCCTGGCCAGGGTGCTGGAGAAGCGCCGCAAGCTCCGGGGCAGCCTGGACCTGGAGACCAGCGAGAGCTATATCATCTGCGATGAGCACGGCAAGCCGGTGGACATCAAGGTGCGCAAGCAGGGGGAGAGCGAGGCCCTCATTGAGTCCTTTATGCTGGCGGCCAACGAGTGCGTGGCCAAGCACCTCTTTGACCGGCACAAGCCCGCTGTCTACCGGGTCCACGAGAAGCCCAGCCAGGACAAGGCGGAGGGGCTCAAGACCATGCTCTCTCCCTTTGGCTACACCTTCCAGGAGGCGGACAGCTTTGCCCTCCAGAAGATTCTGGAGGACACCAAGGGCAAGCCGGAGGCATCCATCATCAGCACCATGGTGCTCCGCTCCCTGATGAAGGCCCGGTACGACGTGCAGAACCTGGGCCACTTCGGACTGGCGGCCAAGTACTACTGCCACTTCACCAGCCCCATCCGCCGCTACCCCGACCTGATGGTCCACCGGGTGCTCACCCAGGTGCTCTCCGACGAGGCCAACCCGGCCAACGTGGGCAAGACCATGCCCTGGGAGAAGCGGATGGCGTCGGTGGCCGCACGGGCGGCGGACCAGTCCTCCCAGCGGGAGGTGGCGGCTCAAAACGCAGAGCGGGAGATTGAGAAGCTCTACATGGCCGAGTATATGCTGGCCCATGTGGGGGAGACCATGGCGGGTACTGTGTCCGGCGTGACCAAGTTCGGTCTGTTTGTTATGCTGCCCTCCGGCGTGGAGGGCCTGATTCCCGCCGAGGCCCTGCCCAGGGACCACTACCACCACGACGACCAGCGGATGACCCTCCGGGGCGAGCACACCGGCCGGGTGTTCTCCTTCGGTATGCCCCTGACCGTGGTGTGCGCCGCCGCCGACCCGGGCAGCGGACAGATCACCTTCCACCTGTCCGGCGAGGAGCCGGAGACTGCCCCTGAGCGTCCCGAGACCCTCCGACAGAGCTACCGCCATCCCGGTCCCCGTTCCGCCCGCAGAAACAGCGAGCACCGGAGCAATGAGCGCAAGAGCGGCGGCGAGCGGCGCAGCCGTCCGCCCCGCCATAAGCCGGGCAAGGGCGGAAAGCGGCGCGGCTGAGAGCTGCTCTCGCAAAAGATAAAAAAGACGTGCCTGCGCATCTGCGCGGGCACGTCTTTTTGCGTTCCGTCTTACTTCTGCTTCAGCAGCTCCCGGTGGACCGCCTTGGCGATGAGCTCCTGACCCTCGGGAGAGCGGAGGGTGTCCAGCACGATGGAGCGGAGCAGGTCCTGCACCTGCTTGGTGGAGAGCACCGAGTCCATCACCGTGCCCTGGGGCTGGGCGGAGGGCTGGGCCTTCCGGGGTGCGGGGGTGGGGACGTGGGCCGGCTCGTCCTGGGGCACGGCGCCGCTCATCCAGTCCTCCTGACGGGTGGGGTCGCTGCTCTCGCCCCGCAGGTAGAACAGGGACACGCCGAAGAAATTGGCCATCTTCTCCTGCTGGTCCTTGGTGGGGGTCTGGCGGCCGGTCTCAAATTTCTCAAAGGCGCCCTTGGGGAAGCCCAGAGCGGCAGCTGCCGCCGGACGGCTCAGGCCCTTGGCGGTGCGGAGCTCCTCAATGCGCTGTGCAAGTGTAACCATGAAACAAACTCCCTTTCGGTTGAACTGACAGGCATATTATACCGCCCCATGGGCCCCGCCGCAAGAGCGGAAGAGGGTGGTTTTCCACCGCGCGGAGGGCAGAATGTGGAAGGAGGGAACCTGTCCGGCCCTCTGTGCGTCCAAAGAGAGAAAAATATCCGCCTCACTGTTGCAATCCGGGACTCTGGTTTGTATACAGGGCAGAAGGGGCTGAACCCCTCCCGATTTCAACACTGGAAAGGATGGTTTCTATGAAAAAGATGATGTGCGGCGTGCTGTGCGCGGCTCTTCTGGCCTGTTCCGTAGGTGCGGCGGCTGCCGACAGCTATACCGTCACGGTGGACGGCACCGCCCTGGACCTGAGCGGCAAGACGCCCTTTGTGTCCCAGGAGAAGGTGATGGTCCCCCTGCGGCCGGTGGCCGAGGCTCTGGGCTACACCGTCACCTGGACGGCAGAGGACGCCCAGAGGGTGGAGATTGACAACGGCGTGGTCCACACCTGGGTGTCCATCGGTGTGGACAGCTACTGCCGCACCAGCAGCACTGCGCTGGGCATGGGAGCGCCTCAGTCCTTCGGCGCGGCGCCGGTGGCCATGGACAACACCACCTATGTGCCGCTGGACCTCTTCGCCATGATGGGCGACACCGTGGAGACCGACGGCACGGACATCACCCTCGCCGCCATGGAAAACCAGACCCAGATCCCCAACCCCATCGTGGCCTATGACTCCCTGGAGGAGGCCATGGCCGCCGCCGGAGTGGAGGCCATGCTGCCCGACTTCCCGGCGGAGTGGCAGCAGAGCCAGGTCTCCGTCATCGGCGGCGACCTGCTCCAGGTGGCCTACACCAACGGGACGGACACCATTCTGTTCCGGGCCGCCAACGGGGACGAGGACACCAGCGGCAACTACAACGTCTACGACAACACCTGGACCGTGGGGAACGTGACCCTGAAGGGCAGCGGCGACCAGGCTGTGCTGGCTATCTGGCAGCGGGACGGCGTCAGCTATTCCCTCAGCTTCTCCGCCCCCATGGACGGCGCTGCGGCCGCTGAGCTGGCGGGCGCCTGAGGAAGAGACATAACAGGGAGTGACAGAACATGCCGGACGAGAGGCAGAACGGGGCACGGGTACTGGAGGCCTATGGGGACGCCATCCTCAGGCTGGCCTACTCCTACCTCCACAGCCGGACCGACGCGGAGGATGTGCTCCAGGATACCCTGGTGCAGTATCTGACCAAGCGGCCTGTGTTCGAGGGACCGGCCCACGAGAAGGCCTGGCTCATGCGGGTGGCCATCAACCTGTGCAAGAACCAGCTCTCCGCCCCCTGGAAGCGGCGCTGGGAGGAGCTGGACGAGGACCAGCCCTGCTTTGACCAGGAGGAGAGCGCGGTGCTGGAGGCGGTGAACGGCCTGCCGGTGAAGTACCGGGAGGTCATCCACCTCTACTACGTGGAGGGCTACTCCACGGCCGAGATCGCAAGTCTTCTCGGCCGCGGGGAGGGGGCCGTGCGGGTGCAGCTGAGCCGGGGACGGGAGCGTCTGCGGCGGGTGTTGAAGGAGGCGTATGACTTTGGAGAAGAATAGGTATTCCGCAGCCATGGACAAGCTCCATGTCACGCCGGAGGAGCGGGAGCAGCTGCTGGAGCGTGCCCTGGAGCGGGCGCAGCAGCAGAAAACCGCCCCCAGAGCTCTGCACACACGCCGCCGCTGGGCGCCCCTGGCGGCCGCGGCCTGCATCTGTCTGGTGCTGGCGGGCGTGATGGTCATCCCCAGCTGGAGCGACCCCGCCACTTCGCCGCCCGTCCAGGTGACCAACCCAATCGTCCAGTCGGAGGACCTGGAAGCGCTTCAATCTGCCGCCCCCTTTGCGCTCTCTGTTCCCACCGAGCTGCCCGAGGGCTGGAAGGTGGAAAGTGCCTCGCTCATTATGGCCTCCCTGGCCCAGGTGGTGTACACCGACGGCACGGACACCATTACCTACCGCATGGCGGAGGGGACGGAGGACGTGAGCGGCGATTACAATGCCTACCCTTGGACGGAAGAGGCCGACTTGGACGGTATTACCGTCACTCTGAAGGGACAGCAGGAGGATGCCGTTCTCCTGGCGGTGTGGACCGACGGACGGTACAGCTATGCCCTCTCCTGTTCCGCGCCCCTGACGGCAGAACAGGCGGCAGCCATGGCCGCCAGCGTGGCGCCGATGGAATAAGAAAAAGCGAAGGCCCGGGAGCAACGCTCCCGGGCCTTCTGCACAGTAAAAAAGAGACGCGCTCCAAACGGAGCGCGTCTCTGATGTGACGGAATTAGTCGGTCACGTAGGGCAGCAGAGCGATCTGACGAGCCCGCTTGATGGCCTCGGTCAGCTGACGCTGATGCATGGCGCAGGTGCCGGTGGTACGGCGGGGCAGGATCTTGGAACGCTCAGAGAGGAAGCGGCGCAGCTTCACCGCGTCCTTGTAATCGATGTGCTCGACCTTGTCCACACAGAAGGTGCAGACCTTGCGGCGCTTCCGGCCGCGGGGACGCTCTCTATCCATAGCCATGGTAGCAAAACCTCCGTTTCGTGGGGCGATGACCCCTTGATGTCATAGGGCACGCGGATGCGGCCCGGAATGTTGTGTGTGGGCTGCTCCTTTAGAAGGGCAGCTCGCCGTCGTCGTCGGCCAGGTCGCCGAACTCGTTGCCGGCAGGACCGGCGGGCGCGGCATAACCGGTGGACGGGGCGGGGGCGGGAGGGGGCGCATAGCCGCCCTGAGGGCCGTAGCTGGGGGCGGAATAGCCGCCGGCCTCGGCGTCCCGCTTGGAATCGCCAAAGTAGACATTGTCCGCGATGACCTCGGCGCTGCGGCGCTTGCCGCCGTCCCGGTCGGTCCAGTCACGGATCTGCAGCCGGCCCTCCACCACGGCCAGGCGGCCCTTGGTGAAGAAGCGGGAGACGAACTCAGCCGTCTGCCGCCAGGCCACGATGTCGATGAAATCGGTGGCCTTCTCGCCGGTCTGCTTGTCCTTGAAGTCCCGGTCCACGGCCAGAGAGAAGGAAGCCACAGGGGTTCCGGTCTGAGTGTGCCGCAGCTCGGGATCACGGGTCAGACGACCCATGAGAATAATGCGGTTAAGCATATCTTCCTCCTTACTCGTCCTTGCAGACGATCAGGGAGCGGACAACGCCGTCAGTAATGCGGAAGATACGATCCAGCTCCAGGGGGAAGCTGGGGGCGGAAGTAAAGGTCATGAGGACGTAGTAGCCGTCGTTCTTGTCGTTGATGGGATAGGCCAGACGGCGCTTGCCCCACTCGTCAACCTCGGTCAGAGTGCCGTTGGACTCCACCAGGGTCTTGAACTTGGCCACGAGGGCGGCGGTAGCCTCCTCGCCCAGATCGGCGTCCAGAATGTAGACAGCCTCGTAGTTCGCGCTGAGCTTTGCCATGTTTTGTGCACCTCCTTATGGACGTATGGCCCTCATATCTCAGATGAGGGCAAGGATGAGTTGTCTGTATGAAATACAAACAAGCTATATTATTATATAAAAAATTCAGGGGTTGTCAAGAGAAAAATGCAAAAAGAAAAGGATTTTCCAGATAAGATCAAAAAGTGGACGGGATATACAGGGGGATGGTGACGGCGGAAAGGGGGATATGGTATAATAGTACAAAAGGAAAAGGGCCATGCCGGTATGGAAATGATGGTGTGCAGCGGACCTTGCGGAAAGGAGCGCAGTGAAATGAAGGCAAAACGAGTCATTTTCTTCTGTGCAGTGGGCGCCGCAATCGTGGCGCTGCTGGCTGTGTTCCTGCCCCGCCCCGTGTCCACGCTGCTGCCCGGTCCCCTGGATGAGGTCAACCACATGGGGGTTCTGTACACATCGGAGGACGCTGACAACCGATTTCAGGATGCGGATCTGACGGAGGAGCAGGCGGACAGGGCGCGCGCTGCGCTGGAAGGCATGGTGGTCTGGTACAGCCCTGATTTTTCCCGCTTTGCCGGGTGGATTCCCGTGCCCAACTATGAGCTGCTGCTGTACCATGATGAGGCGGCGGACCGGGAGGAATACGGAAGGATTATCTTTGACCAGAATGGCTACCTCTATAAGCCCGGTGGGCACCGGTACCGGATTCTCTCTGGCGAGGAGGAGATTCTGGAGGTCCTTCAGGACTGTATTTCGGAATAAAATGGAGAGAGAACGCAGCATCAGCAGAGCGATTCAGGACACCGGGCCGGGGAGCTTCCCCGGCCCGGTTTTTTGCCGGCAAAAATTTTTTGAAAAAATTTTCGCGGCCGTGCAATAAAACACCCGCCCCGTCCGTTAATGGTGCAGAAGGGCACACAAGGGGCGGACCTCTCCCGGGGGAGGGCGCTCCGCCCACACACTACAATCAACGAACAACGGGTAAAGAAAGGAAGTATTGACTATGAAAAAGAATTTCTTCAGTGGCTTCGGCGCCGGTATCCTCACCAGCGCTCTCGTGATTGGCCTGGGCGTTTCCGCCTTCGCCGCCAGCCGTCCCATCACCGTGGACGACAACATCCGCGTGACCATCAACGGCGCGGTGTTCTCCCCCAAGGACGCCAACGGCAAGGACGTACCCCTCTTCTCCTACAACGGCACCACCTACGCCCCCGTCCGTGCCATCTGCGAGGCCGCCGGCCTGGAGGTGGAGTACGACTCCGCCACCTACACCGCCGTCCTCACCACCGCCGACCGGGTGGCCGCCTCCGACCCCAACTCCAGCAGCTACATCGGCGTGGACAAGGCCAAGAGCATCGCCCTGTCTGACGCCGGGGTCAACGCCGCTGATGCCGTGTTCCTCAAGGCCAGACTGGACCGGGATGACGGTCGGATGGAGTATGAGGTGGAGTTCTACAGCGGCAGCAAGGAGTACGACTACGACATCGACGCCCTCACCGGTGAGATCCGCAGCCGTGACTGGGAGCTGGACGACTTTGACCTCTATGACGACGACCGGACTCAGGTCTCCGTGAACAACGTGATCACCGCCGAGCAGGCCAAGGCCATTGCCAAGGCCAAGGCCCCCTCCACCGCCACTGTGGTCAAGTGCGAGCTGGACGAGGACGACGGCCGCTGGGTCTATGAGCTGGAGCTTCGGGACGGCCGCACCGAGTATGAGTGCGACATCAACGCTGTCACCGGCGTCATCCTGGACTGGGAAGTGGACACCAACGACTAATCCGTAACATAAAACAAAACACCGGCCCTGCCGCACAAGCGGCAGGGCCGGTGTTGTATCTGTGGCTGATTCAGAGCAGCTCCGCCTTCTCCTTGATGAAGCCCTTGAGCCATGCGCCGGTCTCAGGGTGCTCCAGAGCGAAGTCGATGGTGGCCTCCAGGAAGCCCTTCAGGTTGCCGGTGTCGTACCGGCGGCCCTCAAAGTCCACGGCGATCATCTGGTTCTGACGGCACAGGGTACGCAGGCCGTCGGTCAGCTGGATCTCGCCGCCGTAGCCGGGCGCCTGGTGCTCCAGAATGTCGAAAATGTCGGGGGTGAGGACGTAACGGCCCAGGATGGCGTAGTTGGAGAACATCTCGGTGGGTGCGGGCTTCTCGTTCATGTCGGAGACGGAGAAGATCCGGTCCTCCAGAGGGGAAATCTTGACAGAGGAGTACTTGCTGATGGCCTCAGTGGCCACCTTCTGCACGCCCACACAGGAGGCGTTGTACTTCTCAGCGGCCTCAATGAGCTGCTTCATCACGGGCTTGCGGGCACGCATGATGTCGTCGCCCAGAAGCACGGCAAAGGGCTCGTCCCCCACAAAGCGGCGGGCACGGGAGATGGCGTGGCCCAGACCCTTGGTCTCCTTCTGCCGGACATAGAAGATGTTGGCCAGATCGGCGGCACGCCGGACCTCAGACAGCTCCTTCTCCTTGCCGGCCTGGTTCAGCCGGGTCTCCAGCTCGGGGTAGTAGTCAAAATAGTCGTCCATGGCCGACTTGGCCCGGTTGGTGACAATCAGAATGTCCTCGATACCGGCAGCCACGGCCTCTTCGATGATGTACTGAATGACCGGCTTGTCCACCATGGGCAGCATCTCCTTGGGCACCGTTTTGGTGGCGGGGAGCATGCGGGTGCCGAGGCCGGCGGCGGGAATGACAGCTTTACGGACCTTCATAGCGAAAACCTCCAGCTCATGCGGGCGGAGGACCGCCCGCGGTTTACAGGTGTGCCAGATGTACGGCGGGGATCATGGGACGGAAGAACTTGACCCTGGACAGGCCCTTCAGCAGCACAGTACCCAGCACATAGCAGGCGATGGCCTCACCCACCACAAAGGTCCACATGTTGAACCAGTAGGAGGCCCAGAACACGCTGTTGATGGCGCCCGCCTCCGCAAAGGCCCACATGGGGGGCAGCAGCAGGGCGTTCATCACGATGGGGGGCAGGGCGGCCAGGTACCACCGGGGCATCTTTGCGGTCATCCAGGCGGCCAGTGCGGTGGCAAGCGTGCCCACAATCATGTCGATGGGGCCGTAGGGGGAGAGAACGTTGGTCAGCAGGCAGCCCAGAGCCACGCCCGGCGCGGTGGCCGGGAACAGGAAGGGCAGCACGGTGAGCGCCTCTCCCAGCCGCACCTGGACGGGGCCAAAGGTGAGCTGAAAGATGTTGCCGAAGTAGCACAGGACGAAGTACACGGCCGCCACCACAGCGGCCAGGGTCAGCTCTCTGACGGTGAATTTGCGCATAAAAACAATACCTCCAATTTTATCTTTAGAGTGCGCGCGCCGCGCACAGCGAAACAGGTCCCTACCCCGGAGGCATGGCGCATACGCCTCCGGACGGCTTTCTCTGTTCCGGTTGGACCGGGTTTTGGGAACCGGTCGAGGGTATTGTAGCATGATTTTCGTCAAAAGAAAAGTGGAAAAGGGGAGAAATGAAAATGAGGTGTGCCCCACAGAACGGGGCACACCTCATTTTTCAGTGGTCATTACATGGGGGAGAACTGATCCTTGCCCACCTGGCACAGGGGGCACACCCAGTCCTCGGGCACATCGGCCCAGGCGGTGCCGGGGGCCACGCCGTTATCGGGATCGCCCACCTCGGGGTCGTAGATATAGCCGCAGATATCGCAGACGTACTTGTCCATGAAACACAGCTCCTTTGCTTCAAAATTCGATTCCCCGCCGGGAACGCCTTAACGCTTGTCCCGTGGGTGGCTTTATGATACAATGGCGGTAATCCATTTGTCAACTGAGGTTTGTTGTGAAAATCAAAAATGTTACAATAAATTCAAAATTGTGTCTTGCGCCCATGGCAGGTGTGACCGATATGGCCTTCCGTACCATCTGCCGGGAGCTGGGCGCCGGGTACACCATTACCGAGATGGTCAGCGCCAAGGCCCTGTGCTATCAGGACAAGAAGTCCATCCCGCTGCTCAAGCTGGGGGAGGGGGAACATCCCTGCGCCGCCCAGATTTTCGGCAGCGACGAGAAATGCATGGAGGAGGCCGCAGCCATCGCCGGAGAGGTGTCCGGCGCTGATATCATCGATATCAACATGGGCTGCCCGGTGCCCAAGGTGGCCAACTCCGGCGACGGCTCCGGCCTGATGCGGGACGTGGACAAGGCCGTCCGGGTGGCTGAGGCGGTGGTGCGGGGCGCCGGTGAGCGGCCTGTGACCGTCAAATTCCGCCTGGGCTGGGACAAGGGCTCCATCAACTGCGTGGAGTTTGCGAAGGCCATGGAGGCCGCCGGGGTGTCCGCTGTGGCGGTCCATGGCCGCACCCGCACCCAGATGTACGCCGGCACCGCCAACTGGGACTACATCCGGGAGGTAAAGAAGGCAGTGTCCATCCCGGTCATCGCCAACGGCGACGTGTTCGACGGCCCGGCGGTGGCCCATATCCTGCGCTACACCGGCGCGGACATGGCCATGATTGGCCGGGGCTGCTTCGGCAATCCCTGGGTATTCCAGCAGGCCAAGGCCGCCCTGGAGGGGGAGGAGATTCCGCCCCTGCCGCCCCTGGCGGAGCGGGTGGACACAGCTGTGCGGCAGTTTGAGCTGGCCGCCGCCCACAAGGGGGAGCACATCGCCTGCCTGGAGGCCAGAAAGCAGTACGCCTGGTACCTGAAGGGCGTGGCCTTTGCCGGATACTACAAGGAGCAGATCAGTCACATCAGCACTCTGGAGGATATCTACCGGATTACGGCTGGTATTAAACGAGACCTGAAATAACAATTTGCAATGGATAAAGGCAGGTGAAACGGAGTGGAAAACGAGCGGGAGCTGGTGGCCCGTGCCAAGAGAGGCGACCAGGAGGCCTTCGGGGTCCTGGTGGAGGCCAACCAGGGCCGCATTTACAATCTGACGCTGCGGATGACGGGCTCTCCTGAGGATGCGCTGGATCTGTCCCAGGAGGCCTTTCTTAACGCCTGGCGGGGACTGGACAAGTTCCAGGGGGACAGCTCCTTTTCCACCTGGCTCTACCGCCTGGCCTCCAACGTGTGCATCGACTTCCTCCGCCGGGAGAAGCGGCGGAAGGACATCTCCATGACGGTGTCGCTGGACGATGAGGAGGAAGAGCGTCAGGCCGAGCTGCCCGACCACCGCCACTCCCCCGAGCGGGAGGTGGAACGGCGGGAGCTGCGGGAGGACATCCGCCGGGGGCTCATGTCCCTCTCGGAGGAGCACCGGCAGGTGCTGGTGATGCGGGAGCTCAGCGGCATGAGCTACGCGGAGATTGGCGCGGTGCTCAAGCTGGAGGAGGGGACGGTCAAGTCCCGGATTGCGAGAGCGCGGGTGGCCCTGCGCAAAATTTTGGTGAAGGACGGGAACTTTTCCGGCGCTTCATCGTCCATAACATGAAGAAAGAAAAACGCATCCCCCAAAAGCGCTATACGCTGCGGGGGAGAAAGAGAGGTGAAACGCCGTGTATACCTGCGATCAGGCTCTGGATCTGCTCAGCGCCCGGCTGGACGGGGCCTTGACGCCCGAGGAAGCCGCCGGGCTGGAGGAGCATCTGTCCCACTGCCCCGACTGCCGGGCTCTGGCGGCGGATCTGGAGGAGATGCACGCCGCCATGCCGGGGCTGTATCAGGAGCCGCCTCCCGAGCTGAAGGAGCGGGTCATGGCCCAGATCAGGGCGGAGAGTGAGCCTATCTCCCTGGAGGAGGTCCGGAAGAAGCGTTCCGGGCGGAAGGTGTGGCGTTCCTGGGGCGCCATGGCCGCTGTGATGGCCGTGGTGTTCATGAGTGCCGTGGCCATGCGCTTCGGCGGCGGCGGCGATAGTGCAGGGATTCCCGAGAACGAGCCGGTGCAGAGCCTGACGATCTCTTCCGCTGTGGGCGAGGCGGAAGGGACGCAGGTCCAGCCCGCTCAGGCGGACACCCAGACCACCAGCGGAGAGGGAACCGGCAAAAGTACCGCCGGCGCACAGGCGTCCCAGCCGCCCCAGAACGGCGGACAGACGGAACAGTCTGCCGGGGACGGCCAGGATCAGACCCCTGGAGTGACGCCCTTCCGGTCCGCTGACGCTGGGGAGACCCCCCAGGAGAACGGGGGCGTCAGCGTGCTCCAGACGGCCATTGACCCTGTGACAGCGGCTGCCGGACGGATTTATGAGGAGATTCTCTCTGCCGACTGGCCCACGGGCACAGCTGCGGCGGACGAGAGCCTGACCGGCTACTATCTCACCAGCGCGGACGGCGCCCGGACTGCCGTGCTCCGCTATCTGCGGGAGAGCGAAAACGGGAAGTACAGCATTTTCAAGCTGTATGAGACCACCGCCGACAGTGAGAACAGCGCCCTGAATTTCTACGCCGTACCTGTGGCGGGAGACGGGGAAATCCTCACCGCGTGGGCGGACAACACCCCCGGAGATGACGCCGCCTTTTGGATGGCAGTGGATGAATAACAAAAAAGAGCTGAGGCCCATGGGCCTCAGCTCTTTTTTATGATCAGGGTAAAAAACCGACGCTGCTCCGTCAGGAGCAGCGCCGGTTTTCATTGCATTCTTACTTCATCAGGCTCAGAACCAGGGTGAGCACGATAAAGAGGATAGCGACCCACTTGGTCCACTTGGCCAGCTTGGCGTCCCAGGTCTTGGCCTTGTTCTTGGCCATGAAGGTGTCCATGCCGCCGGCGATGGCGCCGCTGAGGCCGGCGCTCTTGCCGGACTGGAGCAGAACCACAGCGATGAGGAACAGACCGGAGAGGAGCTGAATAACCGTCACAACAATCTTGGGAATGCTCATTGCTTTCATCGTTCCTTTCGACCCCGAGGGGGCGCTGTATTTTCACAAAAGGGCGCACTCTGACCATGCACCGTCTAAACGTAGCACTAATCATAGCATATTTGACCTGGGATTGCAAGAGGACGATGAAAATTTCCGGTTTTTCTCCGCGCTTTGTACTCACCGGCCACGGACAATCCGGCGGCTGCCCCAGCAGGTGGCCAGGAAGTAGGCGCCATATACCACCAGAATGAACACGGCGGTGACGGCGCTGGAGGCTGCGGCGTCCAGCTTGCCCACCTGGGCGATAGCGGCGTTGGCCGCCGTCATGCCCACCACAGCGTGGATGACCGCCAGGAACAAGGGCAGGAAGAAGGCCAGAAACACCTGGACATACACCGACCGGTCCCGCATCTTCTCCTCCACGCCCAGACGGGTGAGCACCGCGTACCGCTCCTGGTTGTCCGCCGCCTGGCTCAGCTGCTGGAGGGCCAGCACCGCCGCCGAGGTCAGCAGGAAGATGATGCCCAGGTAGATGCCCAGGAAGAGGACCAGAATCTTGGTGCCCATGGTCTCCTGATAGACCTCCAGCTTGGTGTAGGTGCGGGTGCTGCCCGCGTCCTCTCCCAGCACGGAGCGGTAATAATCGGAGAGGACGCTCTGGAACAGGGCCTCGGTCTCCTCCTTGGGTACGTCGGTGCGGTAATTGGCGCAGTAGTAGGTGACGTTGTGATTCATTTTACTGGTGTCCCAGTCGCCCGCACCCTCCAGCACCTCATCGGGGACGATGAGATAGTTCTGTACCTCGCTGGAGTAGCCGATGGACAAAACGGCATGGATGGGGTCACCTCCGGCTGTCAGCGTGTGGTGATTGGCCACCAGAGAAGGTGTGTCGGCAAGCAGCCGTGTCATATATTCATCTTCATCCCCCACCACCCAGAGGTAGGTGGAGGGCTGCAGCGTGATAGGCTCCAGCCCCTCCAGGGAGCGGAGGCCGTTGTAGCTGGACAGGGGAAGCACATACGCGATGTCCATCATATACTCGTCCCACCCGGGCACGTAGAGCTGCCCCTGCCACAGCTCCACCTCAGCGCTCTGGGACAGCTGAATCTCAGGGTCAAAGCCCGCCTCCTTTAGTGCGCCGGGGATATCTGTGGGCAGCTCCTCGCCTGTCTCTGCGTCATAACGCTGGGCGGCCAGGGAGACATCATAGGGCGCCTGGGCGTTGGTGAGCTGGGAGATGGTGTTGTTCAGGCCAATGGAGCAGGCGGTAATGCCGATGGCCAGCAGGAGCATGAGGCAGATGACCGTCATGGACACGTAGGTGCTGTTGATGCGGGAGTTGAACTGCCGCAGGATGAACATATTCAGGCCCTTATAATAGAGCTTCTTGTTGGCCTGGCACACCCGCAGCAGGAAGCCGGACAGGGACAGGAAGAACAGCAGCGTGCCCGCCGTACCCAGGGCCAGCATGACAAAGAACAGGGTGTCCACCAGCAGGATGCCCCGGTAGAGGAGCATGGCGTAGGCGATGCCCAGCAGCACCGCGCCCACCACAAAGAGGACCGCCGACACGCCCAGGTTCTTCACCTTCAGCTCCTGGTTCCGCTTGCCCGCCTGCAGCAGGTCCAGCAGCTTGCACCGGGACACGGACAGGGAGTTGAAGCACATGACCACCAGGAAGATGACGCCGAAGTAGAGCACCGTCTTGCCCAGGGCACGGGGAGAAAACACAAAGTGGAACTCGGGGATGCTGATGGCAAAGAGGCTGGCGGTGAACACCGAGATGAACTGGGACAGAAAGACGCCCAGCGCCAGGCCCACGCCCAGGGACAGCAGGCCGATGAGCAGCGTCTCCAGGAAGAGAAGGCCGGAGATGGCGCCTGTGCCCATGCCCAGCAGCAGGTAGGTGCCCAGTTCCTTCTTCCGGCGGCGGACCATGAAGCTGTTGGCGTAGAGAATAAGGAAGGCCAGAACCACCGACACAAACACCGAAATGACGTCGATGAGCTGGATGATGATACGGGCGATATTGTTTCCACCCTTGAGGGCCTCCATGACGTATTGAGCGTCCATGGAGTTGAACACGTAGAAGATGCACACGCCAAAGGTGAGGGTGAGGAAGTACACCGAGTAGTCCCGCAGGCTGCGGGTTACGTTTTTCAGGGCCAGCTTAGAGAACATCCCGGTCGTCACCTCCCAGCAGGGTCACAACCTGGATGATGCGGGTGAAGAAGTCCTTCCGGCTGTCCTCCCCCCGGATGAGCTCGGTGAAGGGACGGCCGTCCTTGATAAAGAGAATACGGTGGCAGTAGCTGGCGGTAAAGGCGTCGTGGGTGACCATAAGGATGGTGGCCTTCTGCTCCCGGTTCAGAGCCTCGAACCGGTCCAGCAGCAGCCGGGCGGCTTTGGAGTCCAGAGCGCCGGTGGGCTCGTCGGCTAGCACCAGGGCGGGACGGGTAATGATGGCCCGGGCGGCCGCCACACGCTGCCGCTGGCCGCCTGAGAGCTGGTAGGGGTACCGGGACAGACACGCCTCAATCTCCAGCAGCCGGGCTGTCTCCTTCACCCGGGGCTCAATCTCCTTTGCAGGCGTCTTGAGAATGGTGAGGGCCAGGGCGATGTTCTCAAAGGCGGTGAGTGTGTCCAGCAGGTTGCAGTCCTGAAAGACAAAGCCCAGCCGCTCCCGGCGGAATTTGGACAGGGCCTTGTTCTTCATGGCGGTGATATCCGCGCCGTCCACAATGATGTGGCCGGCGGTGGGCCGGTCGATGGTGGCGATACAGTTGAGCAGGGTGGTCTTGCCGCTGCCCGACGCGCCCATGATGCCCACGAACTCCCCCGGCTGGACGGAGAAGCTCAGGTCGTCAATGGCCCGGGTTACTGAGCTGCGGGCGCCGTAATATTTTTGAAGATGGGTGACAGTGAGAATCGGTTCCATGGCGGAATCCCTCCTTATGGGCCTATTTTACCGAAAACCCTCCGGCGGGGCCATGGGCGGACCTTACGGGGAGGTGACAGTTTTGTAAGGTTAGCCCTCCGCCAGATGGAAGCGGCCCAAGGGGAAGGTGAGGGCAGCCAGAGTGCCGCCGCCGGGCGGACAGGAGAGGGACAGGCCCAGCCCCAGCCGGGCGCACAGCTTTTTGCACAGGTACAGCCCCAGGCCAGTGGAGCGGGTGGACAGCTTCCGGCCGTTGGCACCGGTGAAGCCCTTGTCAAACACCCGTGGCAGGTCCTCCGGCGGGATGCCGGGTCCGTTGTCCAGAAGGGAGAGGACCACCCCGTCCCGCTTTACCTCCTGGGAGAAGGTGAGCTTGGGTGAGGATGAGCGGTACTTGAGGGAGTTGGAGATAAGCTGGCCCAGGATGAACTCCACCCACTTCCCGTCGGAGCAGACCACGGCGTCCAGATTCCCAAGCTCTACCCGGAACCCAGCCTCAATGAGAGGACGGGCGTACCGCCGCAGGGCAGCGGAGACAGCCTGATTCAGGGGCAGGGCGCGGACGGCGTAGTCCCGGTCCACCGCGCCGCTGCGGGCGTAGAACAAGGCCTGCTCCACATAGCCCTCAATCTGGAACAGGGAGTCCTCCACGCTGTCGGCCAGAGGGCCGGGGTGGTTCTCCAGGCACAGCCGGGCGGCGGCGATGGGGGTCTTGACCTCATGAATCCAGGCCTCAATGTACTCCCGGTACTCCCCCATGTCCCGGCGGGCGTCTCCCACTGCCTCCGCCATGGAGGAACCCATGGTCCGGGCGGTGGAGAAGAGAAATTCACCCTCGGGAAAGCCAGGCTCCACCATCACCTCGGCAAGAAGGTACTTCTCGTTCAGAGCGTCCAGCCTGCCCTCCATATCCCGATAAAACCGAAGCTTGCGGGCAATCTCGCCGCCCAGAGGCAGGAGGACGCACAGGGCAATCACCAGACAGAGAAAGATTGTGGCCGAAGGGGGGACCCGCAGCAAAAACAGCAGGGCCGCCGTAAAGAGCAGGACAAACACAAGCCCCAGCAGGTGGGGCAGCTTTTCTTTGAGCAGGGCGGACAGGGTCATGGCGGGACCTCCCTTTCAGCAGAATGGCCGGTCAGGACAGCAGCAGCTGGTACCCCTGGCCACGGCGGGTGATGAGCACGTCCTTCAGACCCAGCTCCTCCAGGGTACGGCGCAGCCGGGTCACATTGACGGTGAGGGTGTTGTCGTCCACAAACTGGTCGGACTGCCACAGGGCATTCATCAGGGCATCCCGGCTGACGATCTGTCCCGGCTGGCGGAGCAGCTGCCGCAGGAGCAGCACCTCGTTGCGGGTGAGCCGGGCTTCTCTGTCCCCAAAGCGCACCGTGCCGCTGCCCAGGTCCAGGGACACGCCGCCCGCCGACAGCACCGACGCCCCGCCGCCGGAGGGATAGGCGCGCTGGAGCAGCCGGGCCATCCGGGCCAGGAGAATCTGGGGGTTGAAGGGCTTGGTGATGAAGTCGTCCGCCCCCAGATTCATGCTCATCAGCTCGTCCAGCTCGTCAGAGCGGCTTGTTACTATCATAATGGGCAGCTGGGCGCTGCGGGCACGCAGGTCCCGGCAGACGTGGTAGCCGTCGTACCGGGGCAGGCCCAGGTCCAGCAGCACCAGCTGGGCGCCGCTGGACTGTATCTGTCCGGCCAGGTCCTCAAATCCTGCCGGAAACAGGCAGCGGTAGCCGTACCGCTCCAGCAGCGCGGAGAGTTCTCCCCGCAGGCGCAGGTCGTCCTCGGCCAGAAAAACCGTATACCCCATCATCTCACATCCTTTTCCACAGTGTACCACAAAATTGTGGACAAGGTCCTTAAGAAAACGTGAAGACCTAAAAAAGCGCGGGTATGGAGAGAATGCCCCGCCGGGAACGAAAAGCGGACGCCGCGGTGTGATAAACACCGCGGCGTCCGCTTTACTGTCACAAGGCAGGTCACGTCTGCCCCACATCAAGAGCCCAGCCGGGCGGCTCCAGAGCGGCGGCGCCGTCCGCGCCATCCCGGGCAAAGCTCAGGATATACCGGCAGAAGCAGGCCTCAAGCCGGGTGGGGAGATAGTCCTTCCGGCAGCAGAAATAGATGTCCCAATTGAGCTCCGGATCGGCAAAGGGAATCTGCCGGATACCGGAGAACTCCGGCTCGCCGTTGCTGCCGTAAATCCCGATGACGGCCCGGTTCATGGAGAAGATGTTCTTATAGGTGGTATAGAGGTGGCCGCTGGTGGGGAGAAGGTGGGGATTGGAACCGGCCTCGGCGGCCTTCCGCTTGAGAAGATGGTAGGTCTTGAACTGGGGCCCGGCACAGTGGAGGTCCACGCCGTCCAGATCCGCCATGGTCAGGGACGGCTTTCCGTAGAGCGGGTGCTCCGGTCCCGCCATGACGCACAGGGGCAGGGGGAGAATCCTGACATAGGTAAAAAACTGCCGATCCCTGGGCACGCCCACCGAGAGAAGAAAATCATAGCTGCCCCGGAGCACCGCCTCCTCAGCGGGCAGGTCGGGCAGGGCCTCGGACAGGATGCGCACGCCCGGATGGGCACGCTGAAAGTCGTCCAGAAGGGTAAAGGAGAGGGTGTCGGCGGTCTGGTAGGCCACGGCCAGCCGGATGGGGGCCACGCCGTCAGCCGAGATGGAGCGGATTTTCTGCACCCCTACCTCAAAATGCTGGATCATGTCCTTGCAGATGGGATAGACCGCCTCGCCGTAGGCGGTCAGACGGATACCCTGGGGCGTCTTGATAAACAGCGCCGACCCCAGCTCCTTCTCCAGCGCCTTGATGCTCTTGGACAGGGCCTGCTGGGTAATATACAGCTTGCCAGCGGCGGAAGAGTAGTTTTTCTCCTCGCAGAGCTGGAGAAAGTAGTAGAGATTGCGAAACTCCATGGTGCAAACACCCCCTTGAAATCCTATTATACATGGAAGAAAACCGCAAAGCAATTTTACCGGGAGGACTGAAAGTTGAAAAAGGGAGAAAAATAGTTGTTTGAAAAATAACAATCTATTTCTTATAATAATTTCACCGGTCCGGAGGAAGAAAAAAGGAGGAACAACAGTGAAAAGGTACATGAAAAGAGCCGCTGCGCTGCTGCTCAGCGGTGCAATGGTCCTGTCTCTTGCGGCCTGCGGCCAGGATGCCCAGCCTTCCGCCAGCCCCACGGGCAGCCAGACGCCTCAGGTTACTCCGTCCGAGAGCGCACAGGCGGAACAGCAGAAATTCACGCCCGGCACCTATACCGCCGAGGCGGAGGGTATCCGCAGCACGGTGAAGCTGGCTGTCACCTTCAGCGAGGACGCCATCACTGACATTGAAATCTTGGAGCAGGGCGAGAGCCGCAACATCGCCGACGTCGCCCTGGAGCAGATCCCTGCGCAGATTCTGGACAAGCAGTCCCTGGCGGTGGACGTGGTCTCCTCGGTCACCTTTACCAGCCGGGCCATCATCAACGCAGTTACCGACGCCTGCGAGCAGGCCGGCGGCAACATGGACCTGCTCAAGGCCCCCATTGAGGAGACGCCCCAGGACGAAGAGGTCACCGCCGACGTGGTGGTGGTGGGCATGGGCCTGGCCGGTGTGACGGCTTCCATGAGCGCTCTGGATCAGGGCGCCACCGTGGTGGCGGTGGAGAAGGCCGGTGCGGCCGGCGGCTCCTCCAAGTACTCCGGCGGCTTTATCACCGGCGTGGGCACTGAGCAGCAGCAGGCTGTCGGGTACGACCTGGACGTGGACGGCTACATGGACTACTTCAACTCCTGCACCGACCAGTCCGTCAAGGCCGACGAGACCGACCGGGACGCGGTACGGGCCATGATTGAGCGCTCCGCCGGGGACATCAAGTTCCTGGAGGAGCACGGCATCGGCATCACCGGGCCGGACGGCTTCGGCGGTGACTTCCTGGTGTGGCACTATCCCGCCACCCGCACCAGCGCCTTTGACGGTGACGCCGGCGGCGCTGACCACATCGTGGCCGGCATGGACTACCTGGACGCCCAGGAGAATTTCTCCATCTACTACAACACCCCCGCCACCTCAATCCTCACCGATGACAGCGGCGCCATCACCGGCGTGCTGTGCGAGCGGGACGACGGCTCCACCCTGACCGTCAACGCCAAGTCCGTGGTGCTCTCCTGCGGCGGCTGGGCGGCCAGCCCCGAGCTGATGGAGCGCTTCTGCCCCGACTTCCCCAGCGAGTGGATTCTGCCCTACACCACCGCCGCCATGACCGACACCGGCGACGGCATCACCATGGCCGAGGCCCTGGGCGCCGCCGTCTATGAGGACGGCTGGTGGATGGACCTGGCCATCGGCGTGGACCCCGGCGGATACACCACCTATTTCCCCGACACCCTCAACGGCCTCATCAACTACGCCAACTACTTTGTGGTGGACGGCGAGGGCACCCGTGTGTTCAACGTCAACGCCCTGTACGGCCCCCGGTCCATCGCCTTTGCCGACGCCATGGAGCGGACGGGCAAGATCTTCTCCATCTTCACTGCCGAGGGCTTTGAGAATGGCATCGCCTTCATCGAGGAGAACGGCCGGGTAGACGACAAGAACATCTACAAGGCCGACACCCTGGAGGAGCTGGCCGAAAAGACCGGCATGGACGTGGAGAACTTCACCGCCCAGGTGGCCCGCTACAACGAGATGTGCGCCAACGGCGTGGACGAGGACATGGGTCAGACCACCCTTATCCCCATCGGCGAGGGTCCCTACTATGCCGTCAGCGTCAAGACCATCACCATGGGCACCATCGGCGGCCTGAAGACCAACGACGACAACCAGGTCCTGTCTACCGACGGCACCCCCATTGAGGGTCTCTACGGTGCTGGCGAGCTGATCAACGGCAAGTACTTCAACCAGGTCTATGTCTCGGGCTGCGCCCAGCTGCTGTGCAGCGATTCCGGCATTGTGGCCGGCGCTGCTGCGGCCGACTACGCCCTTGGCAACTGAAAACGCCTCATACAGACAAACACGCCCCGTCCGCAGCTGCGGACGGGGCGCGTATTTTTTCGTGACGGGATGGATCAGGGCTGTTCCAGCAGCATCTGGTACACTGCGCCCTGGACATAGTCCATGTCCTCAAAGGTGACATCGGGAGCGGGACAGAGCAGGATGCCGCCATCCGTGGAGGAGACTAAAATATGATACTCCTCCTCCAGACGGCGGGCCATCTCTTTGTTATCCCGGCCGGAAAAGGACACCGATACCAGCGGACCATGGAAGTCAAAGGGGTCGGCGGGAGCATCCACCAACAGCCCGTCCTCCACCAGCTCCAGCATGCGGCCCAGCAGGTGCCGCAGTAGCTTGGCTCTGGTTTTGTCAGACGGAATGGGGCAGTGGTTGAGCACAACAGTCCTCATACACAGACCTCCTCACCAGCCCAGGGCCTCGCCCACAGCCAGACGGAACGAGTAGCCGTCCTCCTTGAGAGTGGGCAGGATGATGTCCAGAATCTGGGCCGAGCGGGTGTCGTCGTCCAGGGTGATGTAGGCCAGGGACCGCTTGGAATCCACGCTGCGGAGTATGTAAGACGCGCTGTAGGAGACGGAGGCGGACTCGGGCAGGGATACGTTCCCCGACCACACCGACCAGCCGTCGGCCTCCAGAGCGGCAATGGTATCCTCGTCCTCGTTTTCCACCAGCACGGTGCGGGTGTTCATGTGGGCGGCCAGCTCCAGCAGCCGGTTTCCCTCGGAGAGCATCTGGGCGGCGTCAGAGGCCGGGCCGCCGCCCACCGACAGCCCTACGCTGTGCCCTTCACCCACCATGCGGCGGATAAGGGCGGCGTTGTCCCCGATGGCATCCGTCGGCATAAAGAAGAGGGCGGAGCGGTTTTCCCGGGCCAGGATGTCCAGAATGTCGGCCAGCCCTGTCCCGTCGGTGTGGCGGAAGGCCAGGGAGACCGTCACATACCGCTTGTCGTCGCTATCCGTGTTGGTGGGGGACGGAGAGGGGGAGGGGGTGGAGACCGACGGAGAGGGAGAGACCGACTGAGAGGGGGACGGAGAGGGATTCAGACTCTCCTGGGCCTGCCAGTACTTCTTGTAGGCGTCGGCAATGGAGGTGGACAGGGCGGAGTCCATGAAGTCCCGGTCGGAGAGCACCGCGCTGGAGGTGGTCAGGCGGATGACCTGGCCGTAGGGCGTGGCCTCCTGATAGGACTGGATGCCGAAAAAGGAGCACACGCTGGGCATGGAGACGTAGATCATGCTGCCACGGACAACAGCCCGGGTGTACCCGGTGTTGCCGTCCCGGTCCTCACAGGTACCGGCGTTCAGGTCGTATTTCAGCAGCGCCTGCTTGGTATAGAGGGTCAGGACATTGTCACGCAGGGAGTACTTGACCCCCAGGTCCACGTCCACCACAGCGGGGTCAAACACCGTATAGGGGAGATAGTAGGTGCCGCCCACCTTGAGGGGCATGTTGGTGGAGCTGATGGGGGTGATGACCTGGTCGTTCAGGGCCAGAATGGTGATTTTGCCCTCGGCGGCCTGGGCGCCGGACAGGGAGATCCCCAGCACAATGGCGGCGGCGCACAGCAGGGAGAGCAGACATTTTTTCCAGTTCATATTGGGCACACCTCCCGGAAAAGGGGCGGAAAGGGATAGGACAATACACAAACATTATATCACATGCGCTCGGTCCGGGTAAAGTGGAAAGACCCGGGCCGCCCTTGCGCGGGTTTGACGGGCATAGTATAATAACAAGATATTAATTGCCCCGGAGCGGCGGAGCGCCGAAGCCGGAAAATCATGTGAAAAGAGGCCCATCTATGGATTATGCAAAAGAGTCCCTGCGCCTGCACTACGAGTGGAAAGGCAAGCTGAGCGTGACGCCCAAGGTGGCGGTGGACAGCCGGGAGGCCCTCTCCCTGGCCTACACCCCCGGCGTGGCCGCCCCCTGCCTGGAGATCCACAAGGACCCGGAGAAGAGCTTTGAGCTCACCGGCCGCTGGAACACCGTCACCGTCATCACCGACGGCACCGCCGTGCTGGGCCTGGGCGACATCGGCCCCGAGGCCGGTATGCCCGTCATGGAGGGCAAGTGCCTTCTGCTCAAGGCCTTCGGCGATGTGGACGCCATCCCCCTGTGCATCCGCAGCAAGGACGTGGACGACATCGTCAACACCATCCGCCTGCTGGCCGGCTCCTTCGGCGGCATCAACCTGGAGGACATCTCCGCCCCCCGGTGCTTTGAGATTGAGAAGCGTCTGAAGGAGTGCTGCGATATCCCCATCTTCCACGACGACCAGCACGGTACCGCCATCGTGGTGGCGGCCGCCCTCACCAACGCCCTCAAGCTCACCGGCAAGAAGATTGAGGATATCCACGCCGTGTTTTCCGGCGCAGGCGCTGCGGGTACCGCCGTGTTCAAGCTGCTGTGGAAGATGGGCCTGCGCCACGCTGTCCTCTGCGACATCAACGGCGTGGTCTATCCCGGCCGGCCCGACCTGGCAAACGACCCGTGGCTGGCCGAACTGGCCGAGCTGAGCCAGCCCACCGTCCGGGGCGGCCTGACCGAGGCCATGGTGGGCGCCGACCTGTTCGTGGGCGTGTCCGCCCCCAACCTGGTCACCGGCGATATGGTCCGCTCCATGGCCAAGGACCCTATCTTCTTCGCCATGGCCAACCCGGTGCCCGAGATCATGCCCGACGTGGCCCTGGCCGCCGGCGCCGCCGTGGTGGGTACCGGCCGCAGCGATTTCCCCAACCAGATCAACAACATGATGGCCTTCCCCGGTGTGTTCCGGGGCGCCCTGGACGTGCGGGCACGGGACATCAACGACGAGATGAAGCTGGCCGCCGCCTATGCCCTGGCCGACCTGGTGGGGGATGACCTGGCCCCCGACCACATTGTCCCCGAGGGCTTTGACACCAGAATCACCCCCGCCGTGGCCAAGGCTGTGGCCCAGGCCGCACGGGATACCGGCGTGGCCCGGCTGTGAGAGCGGGCATTTTAATTGAGTTTTAAGAATCAGTAAATGGTCTCCGTGCTCTTGCGGGGGTATACTGTCTCCAGATAACAGGAAATGGGGGAACCTCCATGGCAGTGACAATGGAACAGGTGGAGCGCCTGCGGGAGAAATCAGGCGCCACCTATGAGATGTGCCGGGACGCACTGGAACGGACCGGCGGCAATCTGCTGGACGCCATCATCCTGCTGGAGCGGGAGGGGCACAGCCGCACTGCCGGAGCCACCTTCACCACCAGACCGGGAGAGAAGGCCGCCGAGGCCGCCCGGCTGGTGCTCAGCCCGGAGAGCGCCCAGAGCGGCCGGGGCAGAAAGCGCAGCGACTGGCGGGACGGCGCCGCCGAGGTGTGGGAGGCGGCGAAGAACCTGCTCCGCCACGCCACGGTGAACCAGTTTGAGGTGTGGCGCCGGGGAGAGATGATGACCTCCATGCCGGTGCTCATCCTGGTGCTGCTGTTCATCCTGGTGTTCTGGATTACGGTGCCCCTGCTGATTATCGGCCTGTTCCTGGGCTGCCGGTACCGCTTTGTGGGGCCGGACCTGGGCAAGGCGTCGGTCAACAACGTGATGGACAGTATGTCCGACACGGTGGACGGCATGGTGGAAGAGGTGCGCCGGGAGTTTGCCGACGAGAAGAAGGAGAAAGCACCGCCTAAAGAGGCTCCCGCCGGTGAGCCGGACCGGGAGGCGCAGAAGCAGGAACGGCGCAAAAAGGCGCAGGCTGCCGGAGAAAAGGCTGCACGGGCGGCGGAAAAGGCGGCCGGTGCAGCGGAAAAGGCCGTAAAGAAGGCGGCGGAGGCCGCCCAGCGGGCCGATGTGGCCGACAAGGCCATCAGCGCCGTGGATAAGGCCCTGGGGGCCGTGGACAAGAAGCTGGAGGAGCTGGACCGCTGGCTCTCCAGCGGGGACAAGAAGGAGTAAGGGCGGCGCAGCCGCCGCCTGTTGGGAGGCAAGGGATATGCCCAAGATTCTGCTGGTGGAGGACGAGGAGAAGCTGGCCCGGGTGGTGGAGCTGGAGCTGCGCTACGAGGGCTACGAGGTGGAGAAGGCCTTTGACGGCCGGGAGGGTCTGGAAAAAGCCCTCTCCGGCGGCTTTGACCTGGTCCTGCTGGACATTATGCTCCCGTCCATGTCGGGCATGGAGGTGCTCCGCCGCCTGCGGCGTGAGAGCCAGGTGCCCGTTATCATGGTCACCGCCCGGGACACCGTGGTGGATAAGGTGTCCGGACTGGACTCTGGCGCCGACGACTACATCACCAAGCCCTTTGAGATTGAGGAGCTGTTGGCCCGCATCCGTGCCGCCCTGCGCAAGCGGCCGGTACGGCAGGAGAGCGCCGTCCTCACCGCCGGGCCCCTGACCATGGACCCGGAGCGCCATGAGGTCACCGTGAAGGGCACTCCGGTGGAGCTGACCCGCCGGGAATTCGACCTGCTGCGCTATCTGCTGGAGAACAAGGAGAAGGTCATCTCCCGTGAGTCCCTGCTGGACAATGTGTGGGGCTTTGACTTCGTGGGAGAGACCAACGCGGTGGACGTGTATATCCGCTTCCTCCGCGCCAAAATTGACGAGGCCTTTGGTATCAAGCTGATTCACACCGTCCGGGGTGTGGGGTATGTAATTCGGGAGGAAAACGAATGAAAGCCGAAGCGATTGTGTATACCAGCTGCACCGGCAACACCAGACGCTACGCCTACATGCTGGGCAAGGCCGCCAATCTGCCGGTGCTGGACCTGAAGGAGGCCAATCTGGCCCCCAATACGCCTGTGATTTACCTGGGCTGGCTGATGGCCGGAGGCGTAAAGGGCCTGAAGCAGGCCCGGAAGCGGTTTGACGTCCGGGCTGTGTGCGCCGTGGGCATGGCTGTGCCCAGCAAAGAGGGCAAGGAGAAGATGGCCAAGGACAACGGGCTGGACGACGGCGTGCGCCTGTTTTACCTCCGGGGCGGCTACGCCCCAAAGCAGCTGCCCTGGCTGTACCGGACCATGATGGCAGTCAAGACCAAGTCGGTGCTCAAGCAGCCCGTCAAAACCGAAACTGACCGCATGCTGCGGGACGCCTTTGTCAACGGCGGAAGCTGGGTGACCGAGGAACAGCTGGCTCCTGTGCTGGCGTGGCTGGAGGACTGACCTCCGGCAGGAAGAAAAGCGGACAGGCCGGAGCCGTCCGGCGCGGAATGGGGAATGGAGTATGGCAGCAAAACAAGTGAACAGGCCGGAACGGACCAAATCCTCTATCGTTCTGCGGCTCAACACCAGGCTCTTTTTCCGCCTGCTGGGCATCTATGTGGGCATGAACCTGCTCATCACCCTGCTCTTCTGCGGGGGGATGTTCATCTGGGCGGAGAAGCAGGCGGCTGAGATCAACGGCCTGGTGGAGGAGCGGGGCGTGCCCACGGCGGAGGCCACCGAGTGGATGAACGCGGGCAACTACATCGTCACCGCGGGCATCGGGGACAGCGAGGGCTACCGGTTGCCCGCGTGGCTGCCCACCCCGGACGAGACCGCACGGGGCGTGCGGTACTTCAACCCGGGACAGATTGACTTCTTCTTTCTGACCGCCTTCCGCACCGGCGGCGCCACCAGCTACACAGTGGAGATGCCGGGGGATGAGCCCTACACCATCACCCTGGACATTCAGAGCCCCATGACCTTCTTTTCCGTGGCGTCCCGGGTGCTGCTGGTGTTCCAGATTCTGAGCCTGATCTCCAACCTGTTCAAAAACGCCGGGACCATCAAAAAGACCCTGCGGCCCATCCAGGACCTGGCCGCCGCCGCTGCCCGGCTCAACACCGTCTCCGGCATGTCCCCCGAGGAGCTCCAGGCCCTGGCGGGCAAGCTGGACCAGATCAACGCCACCCATCTGGACACCCGTATCTCGGTGACCGGCCAGCAGAAGGAACTGAAAACCCTGGCAGAGGCCATCAACGCCATGCTGGACCGCATCAACGAGGCCTACCGCTCCCAGATGCGCTTTGTCTCCGACGCCAGCCACGAGCTGCGCACCCCCATCGCCGTCATCCAGGGGTACGCCAATATGCTCAACCGCTGGGGCAAGGACGACCCCGAGACCCGTCAGGAGGCCATCGACGCCATCAGCGCCGAGGCAGCCTCCATGAAGGAGCTGGTGGAGCAGCTGCTCTTCCTGGCCCGTGGAGACAACGAGTCCATGCACGTGGAGTTTGAGGACTTTGACCTGACCGCCGTGGCCGCCGAGGTGCTGCGGGAGACCGAGATGATCGACCAGACCCACCAGTTCTCCGCCCGGTGGGAGGAGAATGTAACCGTCCACGCCGATGTGGGCCTTATCAAGCAGGCCATGCGTATTCTGGTGGACAACTCCATCAAGTACACCCCCGCCGGTGGCTGCATCCGCCTGGGGGTGGAGAAGCGGAATGGCACCGCCCGGCTCACCGTCCAGGACGAGGGCCAGGGCATCGACGCCGCCAGCCTGCCCCATATCTTTGAGCGGTTCTACCGCACCGACCAGTCCAGAGCCCGCCAGACCGGCGGCACCGGCCTGGGTCTGGCCATCGCCAAGTGGATTGTGGACCGCCACGGCGGCTGGTTCGAGGTGACCAGCCGGGAGGGCATCGGCACCCGTATGACCGTGGTGCTCCCTCTGGCTCCGCCCGTTCAGCAGTCCGCCCCCGCTCAGCCGGCGGAGGATAAGAAGCTGGCCTGAAAGAGAAAGAAAAGATAAGCCCGAGGCAGAATTTCATTCTGCCTCGGGCTTATGTTTTCAGTCTTAATCGTAGGGGCTCTTTTTCAGCTGGCCTGCTTTTTCTCCAATGATGTTCCACACCTTGCGCTGAAGCGCTGCCAGCAGCGCACAGACCAGAGCAAACTGGATTGGACGCACCCCGGCGTCAAAGACCCTGTCGGACACATTATGCCCGTCGCCCTGCCAGATGAAGCGGGCAAAGAGCGTGTTGAATACGACGATAACCTCCAGGGCGCCCACTTCCCAGTTCAGGACGCTGATATACCGCAGCAGCCTGCATCCGCCGAACAGGGCGCACAGCAGGGGCTTTTTTGACCGGGAGGCAAACAGGTACATCCCGGTGGAGAGAAGGGCGATGATACAAAGCGCGGCAAATACAGCGGCAAAAACCCTGCGCCACAGAACCGGATTCCCGGTTTTGATAGCGCCCAGGCCGGAGAAAAGGGTTATAGACAGGGAAATGACAGCCAGTGCAAGGCACATAAGGCCGGACAACAGCCTGAACCATCCGGCAGCAAATTTGAGCGACCGGCGCAAAGCAATCACCGCCTTTTTGCCGGCTCAGTCCTCCGTGGTCAGGGACTTGGGGCCGAAGCCGTAGGGCAGCAGCTCCTTCAGGGGAAGGGTGACAAACTCGTGGTCTCCTCGGGCCACCAGCACCGTCAGGTCGGGCGCAAACTCATAGAGCATCTGACGGCAGGAGCCGCAGGGCCAGCAGTAGTCCGCCGAATTGCCCACCACGGCGATGCGCTTCCAGTCGTCCCGGTGGCCCTCGCTCACCGCCTTTACAAGGGCGGTGCGCTCGGCGCAGATGGTGGAGCCGTAGGCCGCGTTTTCCACGTTGCAGCCGGTGAATACCGTGCCGTCGGCACACTCCAGCGCCGCGCCCACGGGAAAGCCGGAGTAGGGCACATAGGAGCGCTCCAGCATGGTAAAGGCCAGTTCTACCAGTTCTCGATCGGTCATAGGGCATGCCTCCTTTGATTCATTTTATCCTATGGAACGGGGAAAAGTCAACCGAAGCCACAGGAGACATAAAATTTACAAATTACCATACCAAATAACAGGGAAATGTGATATGATAACTTCTGAATACGCAGCGCCGGAGCGGCAATTTTGCCGCTTCCGGATTCCGTTACATTCTGCCCCCGGAGGGTTTTGAAATGAAGAAAAAATGCCTGCTGTTTGTTGCTGCCGCGCTGATGCTGGGCACCCTCACCGGCTGCTTCCGCTCGGTGGACGAGCTGTTCACCCTGCCCAAGCTGCCCGAGGAGTACCAGAACCTGCAGGAGAAAATTGAAGAGGTCACCACCGGCACCGGCGCCGAGTACGCCGCCCCCATCATGGGCGCCAACAACCAGCCCGTCCAGCTCCAGGACCTGGACGGGGACGGGGTCATGGAGGCCCTGGCCTTCTTCCGGGTCAGCTCCTCCAGCGACGACAAGCCCCTGAAGATCTACATCTTCCGCCTCACCGACGAGGGCTACGAGCTGGGCGCCGTCATTGAGGGCGAGGGCTCCGCCATCAACTCCATCAGCTACGAGGACCTGAGCGGCGGACCGGGCAAGGAGCTGGTGGTGAGCTGGCTGGTGAGCGGCAACGCCTATGTGCTGTCGGTCTACTCCATCGAGCAATACCAGGCTGCCGAGGTGCTCCGCACCGGATACACCAGCTTTGAGCTCCAGGACCTGGACATGGACAACCGGAAGGAGATTGCCGTGGTGCGTCTGGACACCATTGAGGGCAAGAGCCGGGTGGAGTTCTACGACGCCGAGGAGAACGACCTGGTGCTCCGGTCCAGCCCCATGCTGTCCCAGGGCGTCACCGGCATTGTGACCGACGGCGTCCAGACCGGCTACCTCCGGGGAGACGCCGAGGGCAACACCACCGTCCCCGGACTCTTTATCACCTCCTACCAGGGTGAGGGCGTGGTCACCGATATCTTTGCCTGGCGTGACGGCGCCCTGGAGAACATCACCCTGGAGAGCAGCGAGGCGGGCAGCGGCGTGGGCGTGAGCAACTCCACCCGCCGCTCCAAGGACGACGCCATGCCCACCGACATCAACGACGACAATTTCCTGGAGATCCCCATGCCCATGCCCCTCATCTCCAGCGGCGGTACTACCACGGCGGAGACCCTGTACACCTGGATTCAGTACGACCTGACCGGGACGGGTACGCCGGTGTTCACCACCTACCATAACTTTGACGACGGCTGGTATTTCATCCTCCCCGACTGGTGGGAGAACAAGATCACCGTCAGCCAGTACTCCACCATCGGCGAGAAGGCCACCGCCTTCTCCCTGTGGACCGGAGAGGACCAGGAGCCCCAGACCTTCCTCACCATCTACAAGCTGACCGGACCCAACCGGTATACCCGCTCCCGCATGGGAGACCGCTTTACCCTCACCGCCGACGAGAACACCATCTATTCTGCCGAGCTCAAGACCGATGCCTGGGATTGCGGGCTGGACGCGGCCGGCGTGCAGGAGCTGTTTAAGCAGAGCACAACGGACTGGTAACACAGGACTAAAGGAGGCAGGAACATGAAAAAGGTACTTGTGCTGGAGGATGAATCCAACATCCGCAGCTTTGTGGTTATCAATCTCAAGCGGGCCGGCTACGAGGCCATCGAGGCCGAGACCGGCGAGGAGGCCCTGGCCCAGCTGCGCCGCAACCCGGACATCAAGGTGGCCCTGCTGGACATCATGCTGCCCGACATGGACGGCTTTGAGGTCTGCCGCCGCATCCGGGCCAGCGACAGCCAGATCGGCATCATCATGCTCACCGCCCGCACCCAGGAGATGGACAAGGTCACCGGCCTGATGACCGGCGCCGACGACTATGTGACCAAGCCCTTCTCCCCGGCGGAGCTGACCGCCCGTATCGACGCACTCTACCGCCGCACCGGCGGCGCCGAGAAGGAGAGCAGCGGGGAGATCTCCCAGCCCCCCTTCCTCCTCAACACCCGGAACCAGACCCTGGAGAAGAACGGCCAGCGGGTCAAGCTGACCCCCGTGGAGTACTCCATTGTGAAGCTCTTCATGGAGAAGCCGGGTCAGGCCCTCTCCCGGGAGGAGATTTTGGACACCGTCTGGGGCAGGGACTACTTCGGTGAGCTGAAGATCGTGGACGTGAATATCCGCCGCCTGCGCATCAAAATCGAGGACGACCCCCAGAACCCCGCCTACATCACCACCGTGTGGGGCTACGGATATAAATGGGGCTTCTGAGAGAGGAAATCCGGGGGGAACAGCCACACATGAAATCCAACAAATTCAAGGGCATCCGCAAGCGATGGATGGTCAACTCCATCAGCGTGGTGCTCCTCATTGTCCTGCTGGCGGTGACCGCCTTCTCGGTGGCCCTGGCAGGGTACTACTACTCCAGTATGAGCTCCGAGCTCAAGGGTAAGGCGGAGAGCGCCGTCAGCCAGAGCACTGCCCGCACCGAGACCGAGTACCTCCAGTACGCCCAGGACTATGTGTCCAACCGCTTCTCCGACCAGGACGGCATCCAGGTCCAGTTCATCAACGCGGCCAGCGGCACCGTCCAGGTCTCCAGCTACGGCAACGACGACCGGTACGGCCTCACCGCCGGTACCAAGCCGGACACGCCCGACATCTCCGGCGCCATTGAGACGGTGGACACCGTCTCCTGGACCGGAAACGACCCCCAGACCGGTGAGCACATCATGGCCGTGTCCAGCCCCCTGGTCATCAACGGCGAGGTGGTGGCCGTGGCCCGTATGGTTACCTCCCTGCGGCTGGTGGACCGGCAGATCACCATGATTGTCATCATCGCCCTGCTCATCGGCGCGCTCATTCTGGCCCTGGTCTACTTCTCCAATCTGTACTTTGTCCGCTCCATTGTGGAGCCGGTGGCCGGCATCACCGAGACCGCCAAGCGCATTGCCGCCGGCAGCTACGGCATCCAGATTGAGAAGAAGTTCGATGACGAGATCGGCGACCTGACCGACACCATCAACGACATGTCCCTGAAAATCAAGCAGTCGGAGAAGCTCAAAAGCGAGTTCATCGCTTCCGTCTCCCACGAGCTGCGCACCCCCCTTACCGCCATCAACGGCTGGGCTGAGACCATCCAGAACGGCGAGGTGCGGGACGCCGAGGACGTGCGCAAGGGCATGAGCATCATTGTCTCCGAGGCCAGACGGCTCACCAACATGGTGGAGGAGCTGCTGGAGTTCTCCCGCATTGAGGACGGCCGGTTCACCCTGTCCATCGAGCCGGTGGACATCAAGGCCGAGCTGGAGGACGCGGTATACACCTACAAGGAGTTCTTCCGCAAGGAGGGAATCATCCTCAACTATGAGGACACGGAGGAGGAGTTCCCCACCATCGAGGCCGACCCGGAGCGGCTGCGGCAGGTGTTCTCCAACCTCTTTGATAACGCCGCCAAGCACGGCGGCAGCGGCAAGCGCATCGACACCGCCATCCGCCGGGAAGAGGACCAGATTATCATCACCATCCGGGACTACGGCCCCGGTATCCCCGAGGAGGAGCTGCCCCACGTGAAGTACAAGTTCTACAAGGGCTCCTCCAAGGCCAGAGGCAGCGGCATCGGCCTGGCGGTGTGCGACGAGATCATCACCCGCCACAACGGCACCCTGGATATCGGCAACGCCGAGGGCGGCGGCTGCGTGGTCACCATCCATCTGCCGATTGGAACATAAGTTCTAATTTTTCTTGCAATCGGGCCGCCGGTCTGATAAAATACAAAAGGCAACAAAGGAGAAACACGACCCCATGTCAAATGAACACAAATCCTGCGCCACCCCGTTCAAGACCATGATCGGCGGTCAGGCGCTCATCGAGGGCATCATGATGATGGGCCCCGAGAAAAAGGCCATCGTGGTCCGCAAGCCCGACGGCGAACTGGAGGAGAAGGTGGAGGACCGGGTCCTCATCAAGGACAAGTACCCCATTCTGGGCCTGCCCTTTATCCGGGGCATTTTCAGCTTCGGTTCCTCTATGGCCAACGGCGTGAAGGCCCTCATGTACTCCGCCTCCTTCTTCCCCGAGGATGAGGAGGAAGAGGAGGAGCCCTCCAAGTTCGAGATCTGGCTGGAGAAGCACCTGGGCAGCGAGAAGGCCGCCAGCTTCTTTGTCACCCTAGCGGTGATTCTGGGCATGGCCTTCTCTGTGGGCCTCTTCATCCTGCTGCCCACCGCCCTGGTGGGCGCCGGCGCCGCGCTGGCGGGCGGCATGCCCATGTGGCTGCGCAACCTGCTGGAGGGCGTGGTCCGGGTGGTCATCTTTATGGGCTACCTCATTCTCTGCTCCCGCATGAAGGACATCCGCCGGGTGTTCTCCTACCATGGCGCTGAGCACAAGACCATCTTCTGCTACGAAAAGGGCCTGCCCCTGACGGTGGAGAACGTCCGGGCCCAGCCCTGCCACCACCCCCGCTGCGGAACCAGCTTCCTCTTTGTGGTTATCGTGGTGGCTATCCTGGTGTCCAGCGTGGTGTTCTCCTTCATCGAGGTGACCAACACCTTCGCCCGTATGGGCCTGCACCTGCTGATGCTGCCCATCGTGGTGGGCATTACCTACGAGATCAACCGCTGGGTGGGCGCCCACGACAACGTCATCTGCCGGGCCGTCCGTGCGCCGGGGCTGTGGATGCAGAACTTTACCACCTTCGAGCCGGACGACTCCATGATCGAGGTGGGCATCCGCTCCCTGACTCTGGTGCTGCCCAGCGTGAAGGGAAAAGACGCCTGGTGAGAAGAAGCGCTGAGCCGTCGTGAGCAGGGCGGATGGACCGGAGCGAGGGCGCGAAACCGAAGGGCCGCGAAGCGGGCCTGTTTCAAGCCTGAGACGCAGGGAAGCCGCCCGTCGCGAACAGGCGAGGCGTGACAGGGGAGAAGCGCTGAGCCGCTGTGAGCAGATACAGCGTGACAAAGAAAGAGAGAAAACGCAGACAGGTGTGTGAGTGTGTGTGGCAACAACCTATAACAATCTCTATCTGGACGCCCGGAAGAGGCTGAAGGCGGCCGGTGTGGAGGCCGCCCAGCTGGAGGCCAGGGAGCTGGTCTGCTTCGCGGCGGGCAAAAACAGGGAGCAGTTTCTCCGGGATATGTCCCTCTACGCCTCCGACGAGGTGGAGGCCAAGGTGGCGGAGCTGATGAACCGCCGCCTGGAGGGGGAGCCGGTGGCCTACCTCATCGGCGAGTGGGAGTTCTACGGCCTGCCTCTGGACATCTCCAGGGACGTGCTCATCCCCCGGGCGGACACCGAGGTGCTGGCCGAGCAGGCCATTCTGGCCGCCCGTGCCGCCGGAGAGGGAGCCAGAGTGCTGGACCTGTGCGCCGGCAGCGGCTGCGTGGGGCTGGCGGTGGCCGCCAACGCCCCCCAGTGCCGGACTGTGCTGGCCGATGTGTCGGAGGAGGCACTGAAAATCTGCCGCCAGAACATCCGGCGCAACGACCTCAACGCCCGGGTGACCTGCGTCCAGGCGGACGCACGGCAGGCCCCGTCCTCCGTGCTGTGGGACTTTGACGTCATCGCCTCCAACCCGCCCTACATCCCCACCAGGGATATTGACGGCCTGGACAGCTCCGTCCGGGACTACGAGCCCCACCTGGCCCTGGACGGCGGCGACGACGGCCTGGACTTCTACCGGGACATCGCCGAAAAGTGGCGCACCGCCCTCCGGCTGGGCGGCGTGCTCCTCTTTGAGGTGGGCATCGGCCAGGCCGCCGACGTGGAGCAGATTCTGGCCCGCTGCGGCTATGAGGACATTGAGACCTTCCAGGACACCGGCGGCATCTGGCGCGTGGTGAAGGGAACGGCCAACCAATAACAACACCGGGGCGGACGTCCGCCCGTGAAAGGATGATACACAACATGGCAGACAAGAAGAAAGCCGCCGTGGAGAGCGCGGCGCCCGCCGCCGACAAGAAGAAGGCCCTGGAGACCGCCATGGCCCAGATTGAGCGGGCCTACGGCAAGGGCTCCATCATGCGCCTGGGCGACAACGCCGGCATCGTGGTGGAGGCCATCCCCACCGGCTCCCTGGCCCTGGACCTGGCTCTGGGCATCGGCGGCCTGCCCAAGGGCCGCATCATTGAGATCTACGGGCCTGAGTCCTCCGGTAAGACCACCTTGGCCCTCCATGTGGCCGCCGAGGCCCAGAAGCGGGGCGGCGAGGTGGCCTTCATCGACGCCGAGCACGCCCTGGACCCCACCTACGCCCGTGCGCTGGGCGTGGACATCGAGTCCATGCTCATCTCCCAGCCCGACACCGGCGAGCAGGGCCTGGAGATCTGCGAGGCCCTGGTCCGCTCCGGCGCCATTGACGTGGTGGTGGTGGACTCGGTGGCCGCCCTTACCCCTCGTGCTGAGATTGAGGGCGACATGGGCGACTCCCACGTGGGCCTGCTGGCCCGCCTCATGAGCCAGGCCCTGCGCAAGCTGGCCGGCTCCATCGCCAAGACCAACTGCATCGTCATCTTCATCAACCAGCTGCGTGAGAAGGTGGGCGTGGTGTACGGCAACCCGGAGGTCACCACCGGCGGCCGTGCCCTGAAGTTCTACTCCTCCGTGCGCATCGACGTGCGCCGCACCGAGGCCCTCAAGAGCGGCTCCGAGGTCATCGGCAACCGCACCCGGGCCAAGGTAGTCAAGAACAAGGTGGCGCCCCCCTTCCGGGAGGCCGAGTTCGACATCATGTACGGCGAGGGCATCTCCAAGGTGGGCGAGCTCATCGACCTGGGCGTCAAACTGGACCTGGTGCAGAAGAGCGGCTCCTGGTTCGCCATGGGCGATATGCGCCTGGGCCAGGGCCGTGACGCCGCCAAGCAGTTCCTGCGGGACAACCCGGAGGTGGCTGACAAGCTGGAGGCCGACATCCGCCGGGACGCCTACAAGCTGATGCCCAACCAGGCCAAGGCCGCCGCACGTGCCGCCGGCCGCGCGGTGGATGTGTCCGCCGAGGACTTCGAGGATGAGGATAACTAAACTCCTGCCCTCACAGCGGATTCAGGGCCGGTGGCTGTGCCATCTGGAGGACGGCACCATCCTGCGGGTGACCGAGAACGAGGTGGCCTGCTTCGGGCTGTACTCCGGCATGGAGTTGACTGAAGAGCTGCGGGAGCAGCTGGAGGAGGCCGTCCGCCGGGGCGAGGTGAAGGAAAAAGCCCTGCGGCTTTTGTCCGGACGTCCCATGTCCCGGAAGGAGCTGGTGGACAAGCTCACCGCCCGTCCCCGAGACAAGGAGAAGGAGCCCGTCCCCGAGGAGCTGGCCGAGAAGGTCGCCAACCGTCTGGAGGAGCTGGGCTACCTCAACGACGCCGAGTACGCCCGCACCGTTGCCCGGCATTACGCTGCCAAGGGCTACGGGGAGCGGAAGCTGCGGGATGAGCTGTGGAAGCGGGGGGTGCCCCGGGAATACTGGGACCAGGCTCTGGAGGAGGTCCAGGACCCCACAGACGCCATGGACGCCTTCATCCGCCGCAAGCTCATGGGCCGCACCGCCGACCGGGAGACGCTGGGCAAGCTGTCCGCCGCTCTGGCCCGAAGGGGCTACCGCTGGGAGGATATCCGCGCCGCCCTGAGCAGGTACGGTGAGACCTTTGAGGACGAGAGCATTTGAGAGCAGAGAGAGAAATTCAAGGGAAAACCGGAAAATGGGGCATTTTCCCCTTTCCATTTTGTACGTTTCGTGATATCCTGTACTTCACGTTCAGATGAAGGAGTTACACGCTGTGAATCAGTATAAAATTGCGTTTGTTTCCCTTGGCTGCGCCAAGAATCTGGTGAATACCGAGCAGATGATGGCTCTGTGCCGGGATGCGGGCCACCAGGTGGTCGCCAACCCCGAGGGGGCCGATGTGGCCGTCCTCAACACCTGCGGCTTTATCGACTCTGCCAAGAGCGAGGCCATTGACAACATCCTGGAGCTGGCCGAGCTGAAGAGCAAGGGCACTCTGGGCAAGCTGCTGGTGACGGGCTGTCTGTCCCAGCGGTACAAGGACGAGCTGATGGAGGAGATGCCCGAGGTGGACGGCGTGCTGGGTACCGGCAGCTACACCGACATCGTCCCCGCTGTGGAGTCCGTCATGGAGGGCGACCAGCCCACCTTCTTCGGCGACATCGACCACACCGTGGAGGATGGCGCCCGGATGGTGTCCACCCCCGCCTACACCGCCTACCTGAAGATTGCAGAGGGCTGCGACAACCGCTGCTCCTACTGCATCATCCCCTATCTCCGGGGCCGCTACCGCAGCCGGACCATGGAGTCCCTGCTTGCCGAGGCCAAGGAGTTGGCCGACCGGGGCGTGAAGGAGATCATCGTCATCGCCCAGGACATCACCCGCTACGGCACTGACCTGTACAAGAAGCGGATGCTGGGCGAGCTGCTCAAGGAGCTGTGCAAGCTGCCCTTCCACTGGGTGCGGCTGCACTACCTGTACCCCGACGAGCTGGACGACGACCTGATTGACGTCATCTCCAGCGAGCCCAAGATCCTCAATTACATCGACATCCCCCTCCAGCACATCAACGACAAGCTGCTCCGGTCCATGAACCGCCGGGGCACCAAGGCGGAGATCCTGGCCCTGCTGGACAAGCTGCGTGCTCGGATTCCCGGCCTGGTGCTGCGCACCTCCCTCATCGCCGGTCTGCCCGGCGAAGGTGAGGAGGAATTCGAGGAGCTGTGCGACTTCCTGCGGGAGGCTCACATCGAGCGGGCCGGTATCTTCCAGTTCTCCCCTGAGGAGGGCACCCCCGCCGCCGTGATGCCCGACCAGGTGGACCCCGACACCGCCGCCCGCCGGGTGGAGCTGCTGGTGGACCTCCAGTCCCGTGTGATGGACGCTTTCAACGAGAGCCGCCTGGGCGAGACCCTGGAGGTGCTCTGCGAGGGCTTTGACCCCGACATGGGCTGCTATGCCGGCCGCTCCTACGCCGATTCTCCAGACGTGGACGGCAAGGTGTTCTTCACCGCCGCCGGGCTGGTGTCCGCCGGTACCTTTGTCAACGTGCGCATCACCGGCACCGAGGACGGCGACCTGATGGGCGAGATTGAGGAGGCGTAAGGGATGAATACCGCCAACAAGCTCACCCTCAGCCGGGTGATCATGATCCCACTGTTCCTGGTGGTGCTCTATCTGGGCTTCCCCAACAGCCAGTATGTGGCCCTGGCCATCTTTATCCTGGCCAGCATCACCGATTTCGTGGACGGCTACATCGCCCGCCACTGCAACCAGGTCACCGACTTCGGCAAGTTCATGGACCCCCTGGCCGACAAGCTGCTGGTCATGGCCGCCATGCTGTGGTTCGTGGAGACCGGCCGTTTCCCCGCCTGGGCCCTGCTGATTGTCATCGCCCGGGAGTTCGCCGTCACCGCCCTGCGGCTCATCGCCGTGGAGCGGGGCAGAGTGATCGCCGCCGCCTGGTCCGGCAAGATCAAGACCGCATCCACCATGGTGGGCATCTGCGTTATGTTTGTGTTCCCCAATCCGGTGGTGGACACGGTGGTCATGGCCGTTATCGTCCTCACCACCCTCTACTCCGGCATGGAGTACTTTATCAAAAACCGGGACGTTATGGACTGGAAGAATATGTGATACCCAAAAGACCGGCCGCTCAGCTGAGCGGCCGGTCTTTTTTATATGGCAGATTAAACTGAAGCCACGATGACGGAGAAAACCAGACTGATAAGCGCCCACAGGGCAAAGGCGGTGAGGATAGCGCCCACCGTGGACCAGAAGGTGAGAGGGCGCACCCGGCGGATGGTCTGGTTGTCCGCCACAGGCTTGGCGAGGAAGATGGCTTCCGGGCTTTTGGTGTCGCTGTCCCGCACCACCTTGGCCATGCCGCAGGCGGAAAAGGAAAATTTGGCGGCCTCGTAGGCCTTGGAGGCGGGCACGCCCTTGAGCAGGACAGCGGGGAGATTGGCCACGCACTGCTCCGCCTCGGCCTGAGACATATGGAAATCCCGGCAGAGGTTCTGGAGCACCATCTTCTCTCCCGGCTGGTCGTCCAGCAGCACCAGGGAGCAGGCGGGGGCGTCGTCGGGCAGCTGGGACAGGGGATAGCCGCAGTGGACACAGGCGGAGGAGAGGTCGGAGATCTCCTTGCCGCACTCAGGACAGCGAATCAGCGCCATATTGCACACCTCTTTCTCAAAATCATGGGAATGGATTCTATTTTATTACCGGCTCTGCTGCCGGGCAAGGCGGAGAAGGGGCAGGACGGCCAGCCCGCCCGCCAGATAGGCCAGCAGGTCCAGCGGATCGGACACCGAGCCGGAGACCAGAAGGGGGGAGACATACTCCCAGAACAATCCGCACAAGAGCAGAAAGGCGGCGGTGGGGAGCACCCTGGTGAGGGGCGGAAGCCGTCCTGCGGACAGCAGCAGGTTGGCCAGGGAGAGAATCATGGCTCCGGCCAGGATGTCATGGAAGTACCAGGCAAAGAAGCGGCCCGCAGCCCCAGGCAGGCCGGTGAGCGCCAGCCTGCTGAGCCAGTAGAGCGCCGCGGTGAGGACGATGAGAGCCAGGGGAATGGCGTTGGCTCTCAGAAAAGCATCAAGAGCAGCAGGGAGAGAATGATGCCCACAATCACGGCCAGCACTGTGCCGCCGAATCCCAGTCCGGCCCCTTTCTCCTCCGGGGCCTCGATAGGGACCGCCCAGAGCATGGACTCCTGGGTCTTGGCGCTCTCATCCCGGATGACCTTCACCAGGCCGCAGCGTTCAAAGTCCTTGGCCCGGCGGTAGGCCTCCTCCAGAGAGAGGCCGGATGCCAGTACGGCGGGAAGGGATTCAATCAGGCGGTCCACCTCCTCCTCGGGCATACCGCTGTTGAGCAGCATGTGGAGCGTCTCACGCGGGGTCGGGTTGGTGTCCACCAACACCAGCGAGTAGCCGCCGGAGGTGTACTGGGTCTGGTTCTGGGACTGAGCCTGGGGTTGGGGCTGGGCCTGAGCCTGAGCGGAGGAGCCGTCGTCTTTTTTGTCCTCCTTGCCAAGCAGCAGATAGTCGGCGGACAGATGGAAGAGCTCGCACATCTTGCCCACCGCCTCCAGGTCGGGCTTGGTCTGGCCGCTCTCCCACTTGCTCACAGCCTGGCGGGATACCCCAAGGGCCTCCCCCAGCTGTTCCTGGGATATGCCTGCCGCCCGCCGGGCAGCTGCGATCCGTTCATTCAGTTCCATAGAGGACCTCCTTCTATTCCCGTCCGCCGTCCCACACACCGGAGAACAGCGGCCTTTTCTCTGGTCTCAGTGTACCAAAAAGAGGGGCGTTCCTCAAGCGATACAGACTGGAAATCTGTCAACTCCCGGTTGACAGGGCTCAAAAAGGCACCTGAGAAGCGCATAAACGGGGGAAGAGAGGAAGGATTGACAACTCTTTCCATCCTGCTATACTAATGTCAGTTGACAGACTACCTTTACCCACAGGGAGGGCGCGTGTATGGAGGTAAAAGAAGGCGTTTTGGACCGGGTGTTCCGGCTCAGGGAGCGGAACACCAGCGTAAGAACCGAGGGTGTGGCCGGTCTCACCACATTTGTGACCATGGCCTATATTCTGGCCGTCAACCCCATGATTCTGGGGGATGCGGGCATGGACAAGGGCGCGGTGTTCACCGCCACCTGTCTGGCCTCTCTGATCGCCACGGTATGTATGACGTTCCTGTCCAACTACCCCTTTGCCCTGTCGGCTGGCATGGGCCTCAACGCCTACTTTGCCTACACCGTGGTCCTCAAAATGGGCTACAGCTGGCAGATGGCGCTGGCAGCCGTATTTGTAGAGGGCGTCATCTTCATCCTCCTCTCCTTGACCCGGGTGCGTGAGGCGGTATTCAACGCCATCCCCATGTCCCTCAAGCACGCCGTCTCGGCGGGTATCGGATTGTTCATCGCCTTCATCGGCATGCAGAACTGCAAGCTGGTGGTGGACGGTTCCACCCTGGTGGAGATGTACAGCTTCGCCGACAACAGAGCCGACTTCTCCACCGTGGGCATCACCGTGGTGCTGGCCATGGTGGGCGTTCTCATCACCGGCATCCTGGTGGTGCGGAAGGTGAAGGGCAATATCCTGTGGGGCATCCTGGCCACCTGGGCCCTGGGCATTATCTGCCAGCTCACCGGGCTGTACGACCCGTCGGTGCTGGGCAGCGTGCTGCCCGACTTCTCCGGCGGCATCGCCGTGCCCAGCCTGATGCCCACCCTGGGCCAGATGGACTTCAGCGCCCTGCTGACCCCCGACTTTGCGGTTGTGGTGTTCGCTCTGCTCTTTGTGGACGTGTTTGACACCATGGGCGGCCTCATCGGCATCGCCTCCAAGGCGGACATGCTGGACGAGCAGGGCCGCCTGCCCCGGCTGAGAGGGGCACTGCTGGCCGACGCCATCGGAACCACCGCCGGCGCCGTGCTGGGTACCTCCACCGTCACCACCTTCGCCGAGAGCGCCGCAGGCGTGGCCGAGGGCGGCCGCACCGGCCTGACCGCTCTGGTCACCGGCGGACTGTTCGGAGTGGCCCTGTTCCTGTCCCCCCTGTTCCTGGCCGTGCCCTCCTTCGCCACCGCCCCCGCCCTCATCGTGGTGGGCTTTATGATGACGGCCTCCATCCTCAAGGTGGACTTCGACGACCTGGCCGACGCCATCCCCGCCTTCCTCTGCTTCCTGGCCATCCCCTTCCTGTACTCCATCTCCGAGGGCATCGCCCTGGGCGTCATCTCCTATGTGGTCATCCACGCCGTCACCGGCCGGGAGAACCGCCGCAAGATCAGCCCCGCCATGTACGTGCTGGCGGTGCTCTTCGTGCTCAAATACGTTCTGATCTGAGGGCGGATACCGCCCTTGACACCGGACAGGCCCCGTGATAATATACTGTAACAAGAATATCGCGAGGAACGGAAAGAGTAGCGCAGGCCTTACCGGCCAGAGAGGGACCGTCACCGGCTGAGAGCGGTCCCGCGGGAACCCTGTGCGAAGTGCATCCGGGAGCGAGAGGGATGTGGATGCCCTCCGGCTGGCCCCGTCATCGGCCTTTGAGTGAGAAACGAGAGTGGAACCGCGGTTTTTAATCGCCTCTTGTGCCCCTTCGGGCACAGGAGGCGTTTTCTTTTATCTCCCGCCGGACAGGCGGATGGACAGGAGGTATTCCATGACCAGACTCGGTGAGACCCTGAAGGCCTATCAGGCCCGTGACCCGGCGGCCCGCAGCCGCCTGGAGATATTTTTGCTCTACCCGGGCGTGCACGCCGTCATCTACCACCGCATCGCCCACTGGTTCTACCGGCATAAGCTCTTCTTCCTGGCCCGGTGCGTGTCCCAGTGGAGCCGCTGCTGGACCGGCATCGAGATCCACCCCGGCGCCAAGATCGGCCGCAGGCTGGTCATCGACCACGGCATGGGCATCGTCATCGGCGAGACCGCCGAGATTGGGGACGACTGCCTCATCTACCACGGCGTCACCCTGGGCGGCACCGGCAAGGACCACGGCAAGCGCCACCCCACCCTGGGAAACAACGTGATGGTGTCGGCAGGCGCCAAGGTACTGGGCCCCTTTAAGGTGGGGGATAATTCCCGCATCGCGGCCAACGCCGTGGTGCTCACCGAGATTCCCCCCGACGCCACCGCTGTGGGCGTACCCGCCCGGGTGGTGCGCATCGCCGGCGAGCGGGTGGACTACGCCTCCAAGGTGGACCAGATCCACGTCACCGACCCGGTGCAGAAGGAGCTGCAGGCCCTGTCCTCCCGGCTGGAGTGGCTGGAGCAGTTCATCGACCAGCAGGCCAAAAACGGAAATCTTTAATCTACAAAAATAAGGAGATATCAGGATATGAAGCTCTACAATTCCCTATCCCATACCAAGGAGGAGTTTGTCCCCCACGTGCCCGGCAAGGTGTCCATGTACACCTGCGGCCCCACGGTGTACCACTTCGCCCACATCGGCAATCTGCGCTCCTACATCATGGAGGACGTGCTGGAGAAGTTCCTCCGGTACGACGGCTATGATGTGACCCGCGTCATGAACATCACCGACGTGGGCCACCTGGCCTCCGACGCCGACACCGGCGAGGACAAGATGGTCAAGGGCGCCCAGCGGGAGCACAAGACCGTCATGGAGATCGCCAAGTTCTACACCGACGCCTTCTTCTCCGACTGCAAGAAGCTGAACATCAAGTACCCCGACGTGGTCCAGCCCGCCACCAGCATGATTGACGACTATATCAAGGTCATCACCTCCCTGCTGGAGAAGGGCTACGCCTACCACGCCGGCGGCAACATCTACTTCGACACCTCCAAGCTCAAGCAGTACTACGTCTTCAACGACCACGACGAGGAGGATCTGGCCGTGGGCGTCCGGGACAGCGTGGAGGAGGACCAGAACAAGCGCAACAAGGCCGACTTCGTCCTGTGGTTCACCAAGAGCAAGTTCGAGGACCAGGCCCTCAAGTGGGATTCCCCCTGGGGCGTGGGCTACCCTGGCTGGCACATTGAGTGCTCCTGTATCTCCATGAAGTACCTGGGCGAGTACCTGGACATCCACTGCGGCGGCATTGACAACGCCTTCCCCCACCACACCAACGAGATTGCCCAGTCCGAGGCCTACCTGGGCCACCCCTGGTGCAAGTACTGGATGCACGTCCACCACCTGAACACCAGCAACGGCAAGATGAGCAAGTCCAAGGGCGAGTTCCTCACCGTCTCCCTGCTGGAGGAGAAGGGCTATGACCCCCTGGTCTACCGCCTGTTCTGCCTCCAGTCCCACTACCGCAAGGGCCTGGTGTTCTCCTGGGAGAACCTGGACAACGCCAAGGCCGCCTACGACAAGCTGGTGGCCCGTGTGGCCGCCCTGAGCGAGGACGGAGACGTGGACCAGGCCGCCGTGGACGCCGCCAGAGCCGCCTTTATCGAGGCCGTGGGCAACGACCTGAACACCTCCCTGGGCGTCACCGCCGTGTACGATGCCCTCAAGGCCGACACCAACGACGCCACCAAGCGGGCTGTCATCGCCGACTTTGACAAGGTGCTGGGTCTGGACCTGCTGGGCCGTGCCGCCACACTGAAGGAGAAGGAGTCCGCCCCCGTGGAGGGCGCCGAGGAGATCGAGGCCCTTATCGCCCAGCGGGCGCAGGCCAAGAAGGAGAAGAACTGGGCTCAGGCCGACGCCATCCGGGACCAGCTCAAGGCCATGGGCGTGGAGATCAAGGACACTCCCAACGGCGTGGAGTGGAAGCGGATCTAAAACAAAACAGAGCAGCTTTGCCCCCTGGACTGCGGATGCAGTCCAGGGGGCTTTTGTATGTCTGATGTTGACATAAAAAATACAGCGGCCGAAAGCGCTGGCAGAGAAGGGGTTCCGGGCATGAGACAAAGTGAAGGGACTGAGAATGGATTTTTTTGTGCACAATGCGGTTGACAGAAAGAGGCCCGGCGCGTATGATATCATAACGGAATTAAAAGATAACAACATTAACAGTTAGTAAGGAAAGCAGGTGAAACTTTGGAGCACAGAGAGACGGAGCGGGCCCTGTTTCGAGCCCTGCACCGGTTCGGAAGGCTGAACACCGGGCAGCTCATCGAGATGGAGGGCCTGACCCAGGGGGAGTTCTTCGGGCTGGCCATGCTGCACGAGCACCTGAAGGAGCACCCCGAGGGGATGCACGTCCGGGAACTGGCAGGCAAGGCCAGGGTATCGCCGCCGAGAGTATCCCGCATGCTGCGGGATATGGAGGAGAAGAACCTGATCGAGCGGCGGATCGACCGGGATGACCGGCGCAACACCTACATTGTCCTCACCGAGACGGGCGAGGCTGCCCGACAGAGGACAACGGCGCGGCTTTCCACATTTCTGGACCGAGTTGTGGATAGAATGGGGCTGGAGAACGTCCAGACCATGATTGACCTGTGGAACCAGTTCTCCGGCATTGTGGAGGACGAACGAGCAAAGGAGACAGAGCAGTGCTGAAATTGATACGCTATCTCAAGCAGGTGAAATGGCCCATTCTGGCCATTATGCTCCTGCTGGTGGTGCAGGCCTGGTGTGACCTGAGCCTGCCCCAGTACACATCGGACATTGTGGATATCGGCATCCAGCAGGGAGGCATTGAACACGCCGCCCCTGACCAGATCCGGGATGAGACCATGGAGAACCTGAAGCTCTTCATGGAAGAGGATGACTGGAACAAGGTAGAGGCCGCCTACGCCCTGGGTGAGGACGGCATCTGGTATCTGGACAGCGTGAATAAGAGCGCCTTGGAGGAGCTGGACGGTGTGTTCGGCATGCCCATGCTCATGTTCTCCGCCATGGAGGCGCAGGGGATGGACGCGGCCACCCTCCAGGCCATGCTCTCCTCTGGCCAGATGACCCTGGAGCAGCTGGAGGCCATGGCCGACCAGGCCATGGAGAAGTATGGCAGCCGGTCCGACATGATTGTGGAGCAGAAGGCCCTTCTCTTCGTCAAGGAGGAGTACGCCGCCATGGGCCTGGACCTGGACCAGATCCAGATGAACTATCTGCTCTCCACCGGCGGTAAAATGCTGGGCATCGCCCTGCTGATGGCCGTGGCCGCCATCCTGGTGGGCCTGCTGGCCTCCCGCACCGCCGCCCAGCTGGGTATGAGCCTGCGCGGCGACGTGTTCAAGACCGTCATGTCCTTCTCCAACACCGAGATTGACAAGTTCTCCACCGCATCCCTCATCACCCGCTCCACCAACGACATCCAGCAGGTGCAGATGGTGGTGGTGCTCATGCTGCGCATCGTCATCTACGCCCCCATCCTGGGCATCGGCGGCATTATCAAGGTGGCCACCACCCACACCGGCATGGAGTGGATCATCGCTGTGGCCGTGGGCTCCGCCCTGGTGCTGGTGGCGCTGCTGATGAGCCTGGCCCTGCCCAAGTTCAAGCGGATGCAGACCCTGGTGGACAAGATGAACCTGGTCTCCCGTGAGATCCTCACCGGTCTGCCTGTCATCCGGGCCTTCAGCCGGGAGAAGCACGAGGAGAAGCGCTTTGACCTGGCCAACCTGGACCTGAAAAAGACCCAGCTGTTCACCAACCGGGTCATGACCTTCATGATGCCCATGATGATGCTGCTGATGAACGGCGTGTCCATCCTGATTGTGTGGAACGGCGGCCACGGCATCGACGCGGGTACCATGCAGGTGGGCGACATGATCGCCTTCATCACCTACACCATGCAGATCGTCATGTCCTTCCTCATGATCGCCATGATCGCCATCTTCCTGCCCCGGGCCAGCGTGGCCGCCGGACGTATCGACGAGGTGCTCCAGACCAAGCCGGTCATCCGGGACAAGCGGAAGGTGAAGGACAACACCAAGGAGCAGTGGCAGGGTGTGGTGGCCTTTGAGGACGTGTCCTTCCGCTACCCCGACGCGGGCGCCGACGTGCTGGAGCACATCACCTTCACCGCCAAGCCCGGCCAGGCCACCGCCATCATCGGCTCCACCGGCTCGGGCAAGTCCACCCTCCTGAACCTGATTCCCCGGTTCTTTGACGTGAGCTACGGCCGCATCACCATGGACGGCGTGGACATCCGGGACCTGTCCCAGCACAAGCTCCATGAGCTGCTGGGCTATGTGCCCCAGAAGGGCGTGCTCTTCTCCGGCGACATCGAGTCCAACCTGAAGTTCGGCGGCGCAGACATCACCGACCAGGCCATGGAGGAGGCGGCGGAGATTGCCCAGGCCAAGGAGTTCATCGACTCCAAGCCCGACGGCTACCAGACTCCCATCGCCCAGGGCGGCACCAACGTGTCCGGCGGCCAGAAGCAGCGGCTGTCCATCGCCCGTGCTATCGCAAAGAACCCCAGAGTGTTCCTCTTTGACGACTCCTTCTCCGCGCTGGACTACAAGACCGACGTGATCCTCCGCCGGGCCCTCAACGAGAAGGTCAAGGACGCCACCGTCATCATCGTGGCCCAGCGTATCTCCACCATCCTTCACGCCGACCAGATCGTGGTGCTGGATGAGGGTAAGATCGCCGGCATCGGCACCCACGAGGAGCTGATGAAGAACTGTCCCACCTATCAGGAAATCGCAAGAAGCCAGCTCTCCGCGGCTGAGTTGGGAGGTGAGGGAGCATGAGCGAGACAAAACACACCCCGCCCCGCAGGGGCCCCATGGGAGGCATGGGCCACGGCGGCATGCGGCCCGGCGAGAAGGCCAAGGACTTCAAGGGCACCATCGGCAAGCTCCTGGCCTACATGGGCCGGTACAAGATCGGACTGTTCTTTGTGCTCCTCTTCGCGGCGGGCTCCACCGTATTCAATATCTTCGGCCCCAAGATCCTGGGCAAGGCCACCACCGAGCTCTTTAACGGCCTGCTGGCCAAAATCAGCGGCACCGGCGGCATTGACTTCGGCCGCATCGCCCAGATCCTCCTCTTCCTCCTGGGCATGTACCTCATCGCCGCCCTCTTCGGCTCCATCCAGGGCTGGATCATGAGCGGCATCGCCCAGAAGATGGCCTACCGCATGCGCCGGGATATCTCGGAAAAGATCAACCGCATGCCCATGAAGTACTTTGAGTCCCGCACCGTGGGCGAGGTCCTCTCCCGCATCACCAACGACGTGGACACCATGGGCCAGAGCCTTAACCAGAGCGTCACCCAGCTCATCACCTCGGTGACCATGATCATCGGCGTGTTCATCATGATGCTCACCATCAGCCCCCTGATGACCCTCATCGCCGTCATCATTCTGCCCATCTCCATGCTGCTCATCGGCGTGGTGGTGAAGCACTCCCAGAAGTACTTCAAGGCCCAGCAGGAATACCTGGGCCACATCAACGGCCAGGTGGAGGAGTGCTACTCCGGCCACAATGTCATCCGGGCCTTCAACCAGGAGGAGACCGTCAAGGCCAAATTTGACGAGACCAACCGCATCCTGTTCCAGTCTGCCTGGAAGAGCCAGTTCTTCTCCGGTATGATGCAGCCCATCATGAACTTTGTGGGCAACCTGGGTTATGTGGCCGTGGCCGTGTCCGGCAGCATGCTGGCCGTGTCCGGCGTCATCATGGTGGGCGACATTCAGGCCTTCATCCAGTACGTGAAGAACTTCACCCAGCCCATCACCCAGATTGCACAGGTCTCCAACATGCTCCAGTCCATGGCTGCCGCCGCCGAGCGGGTCTTTGAGTTCCTGGACGAGGAGGAGGAGACCGCCGACCCTGCCCAGCCCGCCTCTCTGGCCGACGTAAAGGGCGGCGTGGACTTCGACCACGTCCACTTCGGCTACAACCCCGACAAGATCATCATCAACGACTTCTCCGCCCACGTGGAACCGGGACAGATGGTGGCCATCGTTGGCCCCACCGGCGCAGGCAAGACCACCATGGTCAAGCTGCTCATGCGGTTCTACGACGTCAACTCCGGCGCCATCCGGGTGGACGGCCACGACGTGCGTGACTTCCGCCGTGCCGATCTGCGGGAGACCTTCGGCATGGTGCTCCAGGACACCTGGCTGTTCAAGGGCACCATCATGGAGAACATCCGCTACGGCCGCCTGGACGCCAGCGATGAGGAGGTCATCGCCGCCGCCAAGGCCGCCCACGTCCACCACTTCATCCAGACCCTCCCCGGGGCCTACCAGATGGAGCTCAACGAGGACGCCACCAACATCTCCCAGGGTCAGAAGCAGCTTCTGACCATCGCTCGGGCCATTCTGGCCGACAACAAGATTATGATTCTGGACGAGGCCACCTCCAGCGTTGACACCCGCACCGAGCACCTCATCCAGGACGCCATGGCCAACCTGATGAAGGGCCGCACCAGCTTCGTCATCGCCCACCGGCTCTCCACCATCAAGAACGCCGACCTCATCCTGGTGATGAAGGACGGCGACATCGTGGAGCAGGGCAACCACGAGCAGCTGCTGGCAAAGGGCGGCTTCTACGCCGACCTCTACAACTCCCAGTTCGAGGACGTGGGGTAAACAAGCAGGCGGTACCCGGTTTATGCTGGGTACCGCCTTTTTGCGCAGGTTGCATTACTCATGAGGGGATGGTAAACTGTATTTGTTATGCACAGCCGTGCAAATCATAACAGGGAAAGGATGGTCGTTTATGAAGATGAATCGTGTATGGAGGGTTCACGCTTCCTAACCCTCCAATCGACATTTGGAGGAGAACAGATGAAAAACGAAATCACCATCCGAGAAGCCGTTACAGAGCAGGAAATCGCGTTCTTTTGGACACAGCTCCGGGCCTACTTCAGCCGGGATATCTTTCCCGACCCGGACAGCGGGGAGAAGGCCCATTTCCTGGACGACCAGTACCGCAGCCATATGGACGCCCTCCATCAGCGGCAGCAGGACCGCTGCTATTACCTGCTGCTGAGCCGGAACGGGGAGGACATCGGCCTGGCGCTGCCGGTGCTGTACCACACGGAGGACGGCAAGTGCTTTCTGTGCGAGTTCTGCGTATTCCCGGAATTCCGGGGGAATGGTACCGGAACAAAATGCGGAGAGCGTTTTTTGGACTGGGCCAGGTCCATGGGGGCCGCCTATGTGGAGCTCAACTGCGACACGCCCCAGCGCCAGCGCTTCTGGGGACGGCTGGGTTTCCGGAAAAACGGAGCGGACGAGTGGGGCATGCCCCTGATGCTGCTGCCGCCGGAAGAGGAGCTGCCGATCCGTATTGAACGCCTGACCGACGGCGGAGACTGGCAGCTGAAAAAGCTGGAGAACGGATTCCTGCGGGAAATCGGGGAGGACGTGCTTACGGAAGAGAAGAAACGCCGCCTGGAACAGGCGGTTTCCAACGGGGAAATCACATACTTCCTTGCAAAACGGGGCTACCGGGCCGTGGGGATGTGCAGTGTGGCGACTGCGTTTTCCACCTTCGCCTGCGGGAATGTGGGCACCTTTGAGGACTTCTATATTGAGCCGGTCTTTCGCGAAAGGGGCATTGCCCGGATGTTGGCGGAAGCGGCGCAGAAGTGGTGCAGGGAAAACGGCATCGCAAGCCTGAGCGTCACCTGTGCGCCCTGCGATGAGCAGATGTACCAGGCCCTCGGGTTCCAAATCCCTCTGGGAAGAACCTACGCATATCCGGCAAACGGAGACTGACCGGTATGGAGGTGGAGAGATGAGATTGCGCAGTGCCAAAATCGAATCAGAATGATTGGATTTTGGAGGATGCTATGGAAATCAGAAGATATACCACCTATCACGAAGCAGAAGTTCTGAGCCTGTACAGAAGCGTGGGCTGGACAGTCTATGCGGACAATCCTGCCATGGTGAAGGCGGCCTTTGCCGGTTCCCTGCTGGTGCTGGGTGCTTTCGTGCAGGATGAGCTGATTGGCCTTATTCGGGCCGTGGGCGACGGGGCGTCCATTCTCTATATACAGGACATCCTGGTGGCCCCGGAGTACCAGCGGAAAGGTGTGGGCAGAAGGCTGCTGCAGGCCATGCTTGCACAGTACCCGTCCATCTATCAGACCGTGCTGATGACAGACAACATCCCTGAGAGAGCGGCCTT
>CABIYL020000010.1:132659-166491 GCA_902362925.2 Clostridiales bacterium
GGTGGCCTTCAGGAACTCCGCGTCAGAGAGACAGTCGCCGTGGCAGATGAACACCTGACGGCTCAGCTCGGGGGTCCAGTCCTTGTCCATGTGGTCAACGAGAGCCAGCAGGGAGTTCTTGCGGCCACGGGCCTTGGCGGTGTTGGTCAGATGACCCTCGCTGTCGCAGTGCATCACCGGCTTAATCTGGAGAGCGGAGCCCACCACGGCGGTGGCGGCAGAGATGCGTCCGCCACGGCGCAGGTGGTTCAGGTCCTCCACGGTGAACCAGTGGGCCGCGTTCTGCTTGTGGTCCTCCACCCAGGCGGCCAGCTCCTCCAGGTTCAGGCCGGCGGCCTTCCGGGCCGCAGCCTCGGTCACCAGCAGGCCCTCACCGGCAGAGGCGGCCAGGGAGTCCACACAGATCAGCTTCCGGTCGGGGTACTTCTCCCGCAGGTCCTCCATGCAGATTTTCGCCGCCTGGATGGTGCCCGACAGGCCGGAGGAGAAGCAGATGTACAGCACGTCCAGCCCCTGGTCCAGGCAGCGGGTAAAGTGCTCCTCGTAGACAGTGGGGTTGATCTGGGACGTGGAGCCCATCTTGCCCCCACGCATGCCGGCGAAGAACTCCTCACCGGTGATGTTGCCCCCGGGGCCGAAGGTGTAGGGCACGCCGCCCAGCTGGCACTCCATGGGGATAATCTCCACGCCAATCTGGTTGGCCCAGGCCTCGGTCAGGTCTGCGGTGGCGTCAGTGATAATCTGATAGCCGCTCATCATAACACTCCTTTATTTCCCGTGCGGCGCCTGCCGCACAAATAGACGGATTCTGTCCTCATTATACAGCCTGGAGCGTCAGGCCGCAAGGACGGAAGTCCGGAGAGGGGAAAAAGGGAGAAAATAAATACAAATAGTATATTTAAAACGGAAAATTGCAAATCGGAGTTGAGAAAGGGAGAGGACAGGGGCGGTCAGTAGCGGAACATGGTGGGGAAAGAGAACCCGCCGTTGTTGTTCAGCATAAGGCAGAAGGTGGGGGAGACACTGTCGCCGTCGTAGAGATAGAAGAACTCCAAACTGCCGGAGGTGGTGTAGGCGGCGGCATGGGACAGGCACTCATTGGAGCCGTAGTACATATAAGTGCAGAAGTAGGTGGAGCCGAAAAAGGCTGTATTGTGGTGGTAGGCCTTGCGCAGGAGGGAACCGTCGTCCCAATAGGAGAAGGTGATATCAAGCACATTCACGGATTCGCCATTAGCATCCGTCCCGGTGGCCTTAAACAAATCAGGCTTACGCTCACCCTCAGCCCAGTTGGCAGGGAGCGGCTCAAGATTGTCCCCGTTACGGCAGAAGTAGGCGGACTGAAAGTCGGACACCGCTTCCGAGCCGTCGGTGCCCCAGGGAGTCAGGACTGAGTATGCGTCGGCGTTGCCCAGCAGGCCGCAGATATAGGGGTCATCCCACTCCGTGGGGGCGGTGACACCGTGGAACCCGAAGGCGTAGATATCGGGGACCGCCAGGGGACCGTCGGCCCCCTCCCAGACATACCGGAAGCCGCAGCCCTTGCCTGTCTCAGGGTCAAACCAGAGCTGGAGCTGTAGGGTGCCGTCCTGCGGGGTGCAGTAGACATAATACATATCACCCCAGTCAAAGCCGTACTCCGAGAGAATCTCCGAGCGGGTAGGGGTGTTCTCGATGACATAATTGCCGGTGTCTTCCGCCCAGGTGGTCACGGGAGTGTCGGGCAGCACAGAAGGGTAGAGAGTCAGGGTGCTGGAGCCCGGGTCCAGACGGAAGGCGGAGCCGTCAAAGGACAGCTGGGCGGAATAGCTGGCTGCATAGCCCAGGGTGTTCCGGACCATCAGCTCACAGGTGGCCCGGATGGGCAGGTTGGACAGGTCAAAGGAGTTGATCCAGCCGGCTGCCGCTTTTATCCCGGACAGGTCCTCCGACGGGTCGGTCAGGTCAGTGATGTCGCACTCCGTCTGCCCCTTGGGCCAGGTGATGGTGAGAAGGGCTTTGTCCCCCTCCCGGCGGGCGGAGCTGTCCAGCTGATCATTTACCGCCTGACCCAGGTCCTCCCAGGAGAAACTGGCAACCTGACCGAAGTCACTGTTCTGGAGCTGGAAGATGTGCAGGTCCCAGGTGCTGACCCCTGTCCCGGTCCCGTCGGACACCACGGCGGCCAGCTCTTCTGCGCCATCCCCGTCGTAGTCGGCCAGAGCCAGGGTGGCGGGGAGAATCTGAGGGCCGGTATTGTAGGTGAGGTGGGGATAATAGGCCACCTGCTCCCCCTGGCGCAGGAGCATGCCGCTCCGGCCGGCGACGGTCTCGTTGAAGCCGTAGAGGGTGATGTCCGTCTCGGGCAGGTCGGCCAGAATGCGGATGGGGTAGGTCTCCCACACCTGAGGGTCGTCAAAGGAGCGCTTCACGCCGTCGATATACAGGTTGTCCGGGTCGGGCAGGTCGGCGGCGGTCAGCTCCGCCGGAAGCGGCTCAGTCTGGGCGGTGAACGTCTCGGAGAATGCGTCATCTCCCAGCCCCAACAGGCCGATCCAGCTCTTGGTCACGCCGCTGGGATACTGGTAACGCAGCCGCAGGCCCAGAAGGCCGTCGGGGACATCCTCGGGCAGATAGAAGGCCACGCCGGAGGACAGGCTGGCGTCACCGGCCGTGGACTGGGCGCCCATCTGACACAGGGGGTCGCCGGTCTCTGTGTAGGTGCTCCCGTCCAGGGCGTAGAGCTCCACCGTGTACCCCACAGCGTCGGTGGGGTTAGAGAGGGCGATGAGGGCGTCCCTGTGGGTGAGAATCAGGGGCTGGGTGTTTTGCAGCGAGGCGAAGGGCGAACTGTTCCGCAAGGACAGCTCCTGGCCATCCACCACAACGGCAGGTGTGTCCCGTTCCACGCCGATCTGGGTGGCGGGCAGGCGCACCCGGAAGGTATACCGGACGGTGAGAGTCTGTGCGCCGCTGCCCCAGCGGGCGATGAGCCGGATTCCCCGCAGCTCGGTGCCTGTGCCGGTGGAGGCCTCGTGGGACGGGAGAGCAAAGGCGGCGGATCCGTCTGTATCCAGCGAGACATCCAGGGACTGAGCGGGGGTGTCCTGGGCGGAGAGAAGCAGGTCCTCCACATCCAGGTTGTCGGGCGGGGTGTCGGAAAAGGACAGCTCAACCGATGGGGCCACTGAGCCGGTGAGGAGGGGGACGCTGTCCCAGTCCAGAACGCCGGTTTCGGGCGAGAGAGTGGCGGAGGAGCCCTCCACTGTGACGGTCAGCTCGGGGGCGGTTTCGGGCACCTGGGCCGGATTGGCGGCCAGCATGTAGCAGGAGGCCAGCAACGCCACCAGCGCCACCGCCACCAGGGCGGCAGCGGGCCGCTTCCACCGGAGGGCGCCCTTCACCCGGCCCTTTACATCGTTCTCTCCAAAGGCCAGGGGAACCCGCAGCGGGTGGGCGACGGCCAGAGAGAGCAGAGCGGCGGAGTAGTTTTTCCGGATATCCTCCGGGCTGCGGCGGAGGACGGCCTCGTCACAGGCGGCTTCCATGTCCCGGCAGGAGAGGAACCAGCTCACCCACAGGAGGGGATTGAACCAGTGGACCGCCAGAGCCAGAAAAGCCAGCACCTTGACGATGTGGTCCCCGCGGCGGATGTGGGAGCGCTCATGGAGCAGGACATACCGCCGGGTGTCCCCGGTCAGGCCCAGGGGGAGATAGATTTTGGGCGGAAAGAAGCCCAGCACAAAGGGGGAGTCCACCCGGTCGCTCTCCCAGGCGCCGTCGGGGGTGCGGACAGCGGCGGACAGCTTCAGCCGCAGTCGCAGCCAGGACAGCAGGCTCCACAGCCACAGCGCCAGCACGCCCAGAACCCAGATGACGGAAAGCACGGGCAGTACGCCGGTCTCCACGGTGGCGGGGGGAGAGGCGCCGTCCGGCCCGGTGACCACATAGGAACCGCCGCCATCCTCTGGTGCAGGGGAGACCACGATTCCACCGCCGCTCACACCGGCCTGATAGCGCTCATGGCTCTGGGGGCTGTCCCAGATAACCTGGTTGCCGCTCAGGTCGCCGTCGGAGAAGTCGGCCACCTGTTCCTCCGCCGCCGGGAAGAGGGAGAGCAGGCTCCAGCTGCTGGAGAAGGACACCGGGCACACCATGCGGAACAGCACCACCGCCCACAGCAGGAACACAATGGCCCTGGGGACCTCCAGTATCCGCATAACAGCCCGGATGAGCAGCACCGCCAGGGCCGTGGCAGCGGCGGTCAGGCTCATGACCAGCACCGCCTGGAACAGGGCTGGCAGCACAGCGGAGAACAGGTTATTCATCGCCTGCCTCCTCGATCATCCGCCGCAGCTCCTCCGCCTCCTGCTGGGAGAGCTTCTTTCCCCGCAGAAAGGCGGCCACAAAGGCGGGCAGGGAGCCGCCGAAGGATTTCTCCACCACTGCTTCGCTCTCATACTGCTCCACCTGCTGCCGGGGCACCAGGGCGGTGACGGTGGCATCCTCATTTTTCAGGAAGCCCCGCTGGCACAGCTTGCGGATGAGGTTGTAGGTGGTGGGCTTTTTCCAGCCGAAGCGCTCCAGACACATGCGGGACAGAGCGGTGGAGTTCACCGGCTCCTCACTCCACACCAGGTCCATCAGCCGGTACTCGGCATCAAACAGCTTATAATCGTCCATGACAAGGGCTCCTTTCCCTTTGAGGTTTGTTCTGACAAATCTCCTTCTGAGACTAGTTTATCGCGACAAACCTCTCTTGTCAAGAGAAAAGAAAAGCACCCTGCGGCTTTCTCCGCAGGGCGCTGAATGGAGATATGGGGATTAGCGGCGGAGCCAGGCGATAATGTCGCCCGGCTCCGCATTTGTTTTACCTTTGCGTTAGTCTTCGTTGTAAACAAACTCTAAGTCAAGAATTTCCTCATCCGGCGATTTATTGTGGAAATAATATGCCAGGGTAAGGTCATCCGCTACAATCTGATGGGAATCTGGATGATTAATGACCCAGTCGGGCGATTGCGCAATTCCCCAATACAGCGTGTTTTCAGAGAGATATAAGGAGTCGGATGAACCTGTGACGCGATTGACGCGATCCAATGACTGAGATGTTGTCATGACAAATCCAGTGTATGTGCCATCTTCACTTTTGACGAGCAAATTTGCAGAGACCTGATTGTTTGTATCCACATAAAAAACTAAATCAAACTCGTCATTCAAAGTTGTAAGCGCAATGATGCCTTCAACGCCAAGATCGCCATTCCGGGAATCAATAAATTCCTCAACAGAGACAGCTGAGCTTGAAAACGGCCGCTTTGATAGGAAGAACAGACATAAAATCAGGGTGCATACTGCCGCACAGACGGCAATCAGGAAAACACTCCTTTTCATATGGATCATAAGGCAACACCATCCAAAAACAATAATGGGCCGCTCATTTGCCTCAGTACCAATTCACACAGAGTCCTTTTCCTCAGGCGGGCTCTCTGTAAGATTAGTTTATCGTGACAAATTCTGTCTGTCAATAAACGGAGAGGGAAAGACTGTAAAAAAGCCCTGCGGATTTCTCCGCAGGGCTTTGAATGGAGATATGAGATTAGCGGCGGCGTCTGCCGTGATAGCCGCTGCGGCCGCGGCCGCCGTAGCTCCGGCGGCCCCGACGGCCAAAGATGGTGAGCCGGAGCACCAGCACCAGAATGAGGAGCACCAGCACCAGCAGGAGAATCTTCACCCACAGCTGGCTGAAGAATTTCTCAATCCGGTCCAGATTGTAGAGCAGCTCGGAGCGCTCCACCGTGTCTACGGCCACCAGGTCCAGGGAGCCGTACTCTTCGCCGTTGTAGGTGAGAGTCACCTTGCCCAGGACCGTACCCTTTTCCACCGGGGCCTCCAGGGTGTCATAGTAGCGCTCCACGACCTGCTCAAAGTCCTCGGCGGATACGTCGTTGGGCAGCACGGCGGACAGGGTGCCGTTGGGCTCAGCCACCACGTGGTCGGTCTCGGAGAGGGTCACGGGGATGGACAGCTGGGGCTTGCTGCTGCTCATAATGGACTGGTAGGAGAAGTTGGAGAAGCCCCACTCCAGCAGCTTCTTGCTCTCGGAGAAGTGGGTGTAGCCCTCGCTGCCGGTGGCGCCGGGAGTACGCTCACAGCCGGTGACCACGGCGATGAGGGAGCGGTCGCCCTTGGTGGCGGCGGAGGCCAGGCAGTAGCCGGCCTCGGGGGTGTAGCCGGTCTTGATGCCGGTGCAGTACTCATAAGTATAGCCCTTGTACTTCCAGCTGGTGATGAGGGCGTTGGTGTCCCAGAAGGTGCGCTCCTCGCTCATGTTGGTGGCGGGCACCGTGTAGTTCATGGAGGTGACCAGCTCACGGAAGATGTCGTGCTTCATGGCCTCGTTGCAGAAAAGGTAGATGTCGTAGGCGGTGGTGTAGTGGTTCTCGTCGTGGAGGCCGTGGGGGTTCATGAAGTGGGTGTCCTCACAGCCCAGCTCGGCGGCCCGCTGGTTCATCAGGTCCACGAAGGCGTCGATGGAGCCGGCAACCGTCTCGGCCAGCACATTGCACGCCTCGTTGGCAGAGGGGATCAGGGCGCAGGCCAGCACGTCCTTCAGGGTGAGAACCTCGCCGGGCTTCAGGTTCTGGGTGGAGGCGCCCGACATCATGCCATCGTTCACGTTGGAGCTGACCGTGATCTGCTGGTCCAGGGACAGCTCACCCCGGTCAATGGCCTCGATGGTCAGCAGACCGGTCATAACTTTGGTGATGCTGGCGGGATAGGTTCGCTCATGGGAGTTGTGCTCGTAGAGAATCTCGCCGTAGGTAGTGTCCACCAAAATAGCGGACCGGGCATTCACCACATAGTCGTCCTCAGAATTGGCGGCTGCTGTGGAAAAAGGAGCAAGGACAGCGCAGATCAGCGCCAGGGTCAGAACAAGAGAAAAAACACGATTTTTTTTCATAGGAAACTCCCGCACTCTATGTTATAATATATCCCATAGCGTCCCTTTGCCGCAAAAAACGGCCCCAAAGGCCATGTCTGGGGCAAAGAACGATAAGGGACAAAATGGTTACATAATTCATTATAGCAAAGAAGGACGGGCCGCGCAACGGGAAAGGTGGTTACAATTTGATGAAGATTTCCAGGCTGGAATTTGTGCTGCTTTTGCTGACAACCGCCTGCCTTGCCTTCTTCGCCGGATGGTACCTGGGCGGACAGTCCGCACCCGGAACGGTTCGGATTACCGCCCAGCACAGCCCGGAGCCGTCGGTCATGGCCAGCCTGCCGGTGTCTCAGACACCGGTGGCGGCATCACCGGAGCCGTCAGAGACCGGGCCCGTGGAAACTGAGGTCCAGACGCCAGCTCCGTCCCCGTCCGCGCCGGAGCAGCAGTCCGGCCTGATTAACATCAACACCGCCGACAGCGAGACCCTCCAGACACTCCCCAGCATCGGGGAGAAGCGGGCGGCGGCTATCATCGCCTACCGGGAAGAACACGGACCCTTCCGCATTGTGGAGGATATCACCAATGTCAGCGGCATCGGCGAGAGAATTTTGTCCCAGATTATTGACCATATCACCGTGGAATGAGGGCGAAAGCCCTGTGGAGGAATAAAACAATGAAAATTCTGGTTGTGGATGACGAGAAGGTGCTGGTCAAGGGCATCAAATTCAACCTGGAGAGCGAGGGCTACCAGGTGGAGACCGGCTGCGACGGCGAGGAGGCCGTGGAGCTGGCCAGAAGCGGCGGCTTTGACCTCATCATCCTGGATCTGATGATGCCCAAAATCGACGGCCTCCAGGCCTGCATGCGGATTCGGGAGTTCTCCAACGTGCCCATCATCATGCTCACCGCCCGCAGCGAGGACGCCGACAAGATCATCGGCTTTGAGTGCGGCGCCGACGACTACATCACCAAGCCCTTCAACATCCTGGAGCTGAAGGCACGGGTGCGGGCCCTGCTCCGCCGGGCGGGTATGGCCGCCCAGAAGGAGAAAAAAGCCCGGCTCACCGCCGGACACATCGTCATCGACGCCGACGAGCGCTCCGCCTGGAAGGGGGAGACCCCGGTGGACCTGACGGCCAAGGAGTTCGACCTCATCGAGCTGCTCATGCGCAACCCGGGCCGGGTGTACAGCCGGGAGAACCTGCTCAACGTGGTGTGGGGCTATGAGTACGCCGGAGACTACCGCACCGTGGACGTCCACGTCCGCCGCCTGCGGGAGAAGCTGGAGCTGGACCCCGCCCGGCCGGAGTACATCCTCACCAAGTGGGGCGTGGGCTACTACTTCAAAAACAACTGAATCAGAGCGCCAAAAGCCTCCGGGAGGAAGTTTCCTCCCGGAGGCTTTTTATTTTACAAACTGTTTGTCTCCATTTTACAAAAACTGCGGGGAAGGGCAGCGGCGAGGATGGTACAATATCTGCCGGAACAGAAAACGGAACAAAAGGAGATTCTCCATGCCATCTACCTACGCGCACAAGTATTTTGGAGACCGAATCCTCCGCCGGGACCTGCCCGTCCTGAAGGGGCTGACACCCGATCAGCGGGAGCTGTTTTTCATCGGCCTCCACGGGCCGGACATCCTGTTTTACTACAAGGCCCTCACTGTCAACAAGGTCAACGCCGTGGGCTTTGGGCAGCACGAGAAGCCGGCCGCCGACTTCTTCGGTCCTGCCGCCGCCCTGGTGCGGGCCATGCCCGCTGAGGAGCAGAAGCTCAGCCAGGCCTATCTGATGGGCTTTCTCTGTCATTTCGCCCTGGACAGTGCCTGCCACGGGTACATCGAGCAGAAAATCCACGTCAGCGGCGTCACCCACACGGAGATTGAGGGGGAGTTCGACCGCTGTCTTATGGCCGAACAGGAGCTGGACCCAATACGGCAGAACCTGACCGGACACATCCATCCCACGGCTGAGCACAGCCGGGTCATCGCCCCCTTCTTTTCCACGGTCACGCCGAAAGAGGTGGAAAAATCCCTGCGGAGCATGATTTTTTACAACCGGCTGCTGATCGCCCCCAGTGCCTGGAAACGGAACCTGGTGAAGGGCGTGCTCCGGCTGTCGGGCAACTACACCGAGATGCACGGCCTGCTCATCAATCCCCAGCCCGACCCCCGCTGCGCCGACAGCTGCGTCCGCCTGAAAAAGCTGATGGACCGGGCGGAGGCGCAGTGCCTGGCCCTGATGGAGGGCTACCTGCCCTGCCTGAAGGAGGAGCGTCCCCTGCCCGAAGGGCTGGACCGCACCTTCGGCGCCGGGTCCAACTGGCAGAAGATCCCCGTGCTGAGTCTGGAAAAGGAGCTTGTCTATGAAGTTTAAATTACAGCCCCTGGAGCGCAGATGGGTGCTCTACGATGTGGGCAATTCCGCCTTTACCCTGCTGGTCTCCACCATCATGCCCATCTATTTCAACAGTCTGGCCGGTGCAGACGGCCTCTCCGAGGTGAGCTACCTGGCCTACTGGGGCTACGCCACCTCCATTGCCACCCTGATCGTGGCCCTGTGCGGCCCTGTGCTGGGCACCATCTCCGACTTCCCCGGGTGGAAAAAGAAGCTCTTCTCCGCCTCCGTACTGGTGGGCGCCCTGGGCTGCGTGGGCCTGGGCGTCATGTCCTCCTGGCTGTGGTTCCTGGTGCTCTTTGTCCTGGCCAAGTCGGCCTATTCCGTGAGCCTGGTCATCTACGACTCCATGCTCACCGACATCACCCAGCCCGAGCGGATGGACAAGGTCTCCGCCAACGGCTACGCCTGGGGCTATATCGGCAGCTGCATCCCCTTTGTCCTCTCCCTGGTGCTGGTACTGTGCTATGAGCCCCTGGGCATGTCCATCAACCTGGCCATGGCCCTGGCCTTCCTGCTCATCGCGGCCTGGTGGCTGCTGCTGTCCGTGCCCCTGTGGCGGTCCTATGAGCAGAAGCACTCCGTCCCCGCCCAGGGCAGCCGCCTGGGTGAGAGCTTCCGCCGTCTGGGCGGCGTGTTCTCCGAGCTGTCCCACAACCGGAAGGCCCTCTTCTTCCTCATCGCCTTCTTCTTCTACATCGACGGCGTGTACACCATCATCGACATGGCCACCGCCTACGGCACCGCACTGGGCCTGGACACCACCGGCCTGCTGCTGGCTCTGCTGGTGACCCAGATTGTGGCCTTCCCCGCAGCCCTCCTCTTCGGCCGCCTCACCGAGCGGTTCTCCTCCGCAAACCTCATTCTGGTGTGCATCGGTGCCTACTTCCTCATCACCATCTACGGCATGTGGATGAAGGAACAGTACCAGTTCTGGGTGCTGGCCGTTTGCGTGGGCATCTTCCAGGGGGCCATCCAGTCCATGTCCCGTGCCTACTTCGCCCGGCTCATCCCCCCGGAGAAGTCCGGCGAGTACTTCGGCCTGTATGACATCTGCGGCAAGGGTGCCTCCTTCCTGGGCACCATCACCGTCTCCGCCGTGAGCCAGCTCACCGGCAGCGTAAACCTGGGCGTGGGCGCCCTGGCCTTCATGTTTGCCGTGGGTGCGGTCTTCTTTGTCCAGGCGGTGCGGCAGGAAGTGCCGGACAGAACGGGAACGGCCGTTCCGGTCCACTGAGCGCATAAAAAAATCAGCAGCCCGTTACGGGCTGCTGATTTTTTGTTTGCAAAAGGTTATGCGTGGGCCTCACCGAACAGGGCACGGGGCATGAACGCCAGACGGCGGCTGATGAGGCGGGCGATAAAGCCCACCAGCAGGGCGGCCACAATGGTACCCTCCCGCACGCCGGCCAGGGCGCCGGCAAAGACAAAGGAGAGCACCGCGGCAATCACCGTCATGGACACGTCAAAGGCTACTTTGGTGGAGCCGAACTCAGGGCCCCAGCGGAACACGATGGAGCGCACAAAGGACTCGCCGGGCAGCATGACCACGTCGGCCAGCATCTCCATGTACACGCCCACGCCCAGCACCACGCAACCAATCAGCAGATAGAGCACCTTCATGCCGTAGGCCTGGGGCTGGATGAAGAAGAGCAGGGCCATGCACAGGTCGATGAAGCAGCCGAACACAAAGGACACGGGAATCTGAAGGATGTGCTCGGGGCGGAAGTCCTTACGTAGGATGATCAGCTGGAGGGCGATGAGCAGCAGGCTGAACAGGATGGTGAACTGGCCCAGGGTGAGGGGGAAATTCAGGCTGAGCACGTAGGGGATGGAGGAGATGGGGGAGGTGCCCAGATCCGCCTTGGTGATGAGAGCCACCCCAAGGGAGTTGACGAACAGTCCAATCAAAAATACCACATAGCGCTTCAGCTTTTCCATTTCCGAACCAAAACTCCTTCCAAAAAATCATTCCGCTCCCAGAGAGCGGAATATTACTGCAATTTATGGTAGCATGAAAAAGCAAACATGTCAATTATGACATGTTTAAAGAGAGAGAAGAAGTGAGTGGAGGTTTTTTGGAAGAAATGAAACGGAGAATGTGGTATAATACCGCCATGAGCCTTACGAGGAGGAGAGACCATGGGAACCCTGCGCTATGCCATTCTGGGCCTGCTGAACCGGCGGGATATGTCGGGCTACGACCTGACAAAGGAGTTTGAGACCACCCTGGCCGAGTTCTGGGGCGCCAAGCACAGCCAGATTTACCCCGAGCTGAAGGCCCTGGCGGATGAGAGCTTGATTGCCTATCAGATTGAGATATCCGGCACTGTGCTGGAGAAAAAGGTGTATTCCATCACCGAGCGGGGACGGACAGCCCTCCAGACCTGGGCGGAGACCCAGCTGAAGATGAAATCCGTGCCCAAGGACGAGTTCCGGCTCCAGCTGTACTTCTCCGACTGTATCCCGCCCCAGCGGCGCATCGCCCTGCTGGAGCCACAGCTGGAGCAGCACAGGGCACTGCTGGACCACCTGCGGGAGAACATGGCCAAGTTCGGCCAGGTGCCCCCGGAGGGTGAGGAGGCCTTCAGCGATTACCTGGTGCTGCTGGGCGGCGTCATGCGGGAAGAGGGCTGCTGCGCCTGGCTGGAGCGGTGCATTGCGCTGTGCCGTGAGCGGCTGGAAAAGCAATAAATAAACTAAGCGGGTGTGCTTCGCCGGATTTCCGGCAAAGCACACCCGTTTTCTGTTATTCCTCCGCCAGGTCAGCCACCGCACGGATGGCGGCGTCCACCTCCTCCTCGGTGTTGTACCAGGAGAAGCTGAACCGCACCGCGCCCTGCTCCGTGGTGCCCAGGGCCTGGTGCATCCGGGGCGCACAGTGGGCGCCGGGACGGGTGGCGATGTCGTAGTCCATGCTGAGAATGTCGGACACCTCGCTGGAGTCCATGTCCCCGATGTTCAGCGCCACAATGGCGGCCCGGTGGGCCTGGGTGAAGTCACCGTACACCGTGACCCCCTTCAGACCAACCACACCGTCGTAAAACCGCCGCATCAGGGCTTCTTCACGGCGGGCGATATTTTCCACACCGGTGGCCTGGATAAAATCCAGAGCGGCGGAGAGCCCCATGATGCCGTGGCTGTTCAGGGTGCCCGCCTCCAGCCGGGTGGGATACTCCTCCGGCTGGGTCTTGCTGTAGGACTGCACCCCCGAGCCGCCCACCTTGAAGGGCTTGATTTCCACGCCGGGCCGGATGCACAGCCCGCCGGTGCCCTGGGGACCCATCAGGCCCTTGTGGCCGGTGAAGCAGAGAATGGCGATGCCCATGGCCTCCATGTCGATGGGTGCCGCTCCCGCAGTCTGGGAGGCATCCACGATGAAGAGCAGGCCGTGGGCTTTGGCAATGGCGCCCACCCGGGCGATGTCGACCATGTTGCCTGTCAGGTTGGAGGCGTGGGTGCACACGATGGCCCTGGTCTCAGGCCGGATGAGGGATTCAAAGGCGGACATGTCCGGCCTGCCCTGCCTGTCGGCGGGCACAAAGCTGAGGGACACGTTCCGTTCCGCCTCCAGACGGTACAGGGGCCGGAGGACGGAGTTGTGCTCCAGGTCGGTGGTGATTACATGGTCCCCCGGGGATAGGGTGCCGCAGATGGCGATGTTCAGCGCCTCGGTGGAGTTGCAGGTAAAGACCACATGGTCCGCACGGGGGCAGTGGAACAGCTCAGCGAGCTTGCACCGGGTGTCATACACCGCACGGGAGGCCTGAAGGGCGCTGCCGTGAGCGCCCCGGGAGGCGTTGCCCATGGTGGTCATGGCGTTCACCACCGCGTCGATGACCTGGGGCGGCTTCTGCCGGGTGGTGGCCGCATTGTCCAGATAGATCAAGGGAACTCATCTCCTATGGTTGTTCAGCATCACACCCACAGCTCCAGCACCCGGGTCTCCTGCCAGTGCATGCCCGCGTCCGTCATGGCGGACAGAAGCTGGCTTTCGGCCTCCACAGGGGCCTTCCAGGCCAGGCCGCAGCCTGCGCTGATCTCACGGGGCACCGGGATCAGACGACCAGGCAGACCGTTCCTACCGCAGAACTGCTCCATACCCATGGCGTCGGTGGTGGTGGAAAAGGTGATGATAAGAGCCGGTTTTTTCTCCCGCATGGCGTGCCTCAGGGACGGACAACCCGGCCGGCGGAGCTCATCTTCTCCACAATGTCGTACATGTTGGTGACGCCGCCCACCTGCAGCTTGTCGCCCAGACCGAAGAAGTTCAGGCAGGTGCCGCAGGTGAGAATCTCCACACCCTGGGCCTCCAGGCTCTTCAGGTCCTCCAGGGAGGCGGAGCCCTCGGTGGTCAGCTTGGCGCCGCCGTTGTAGAAGAGGATGGACTTGGGCAGGGTGTCCTGCTGGGTGAGGGCGAAGATGAAGCTCTTCATCAGGGCAGCGCCCAGCTCGTCGCTGCCGGTGCCCATGCAGGGGGAGGAGATGACCACCACCGTGTCATTCCTACCGGTGCCCGCGGGCACCAGGCAGGTCTCGCTGTCGTCCTCGGCGGACTGGGCCGCAGGGGCGCCGGTGACCTCCATCACCACACGGAACTCCTTGTCCCCCAGCTTCTCCGACTTGACCGCATAGCCGTTGTTGTTGGCCAGACGGGTCAGGTTCTGCACCGCAATCTCATTGTCCACCAGGGTCTCCACCGTGCCGGAACCCGCCAGCTCCTTGATGGCGTTCTTGGTCTTGATGACCGGGATGGGACAGGGATCGCCCATGGCGTTTACCTTTTTCAGCATATCAATCAGTCCTCCTGTTCTGGATATGGATGGTTTAACACAAATCACTCACCCGGCGGCCTTGCCCCGGGCGATGAGAGCCGCACCCAGAGCGCCGGCATACCGGCCCAGAGGATGGGTAAAGACGGGCTGTTTCAGCTTCTGGGACAGCCGCTCCACCAGGTAGGCGCTGTCGCACAGGCCGCCGGTGAGGAGCACGTCCCCCTTCAGGGTGTGCCGGGCACACAGGCCCGCCACCTTGCTCACCACCGAGTCCACCACGCCGGCGGCGATGTCCTCCCGCTTCTCTCCGGCGCCGATGTGGCTGATAACCTCGCTCTCGGCAAACACGGTGCACATGGAGCTGATGGCCAGCGGGGTGCCCGCCGCCGCCAGAGTGAACAGCTCGGGCAGGTCTACTCCCAGGCGGTTGGCCATAATCTCCAGGAACTTGCCCGTGCCCGCCGAGCACTTGTCGTTCATGAGAAAGCTGGAGGGCATGCCGTTTTCCACGGTGATAACCTTGGTGTCCTGTCCGCCAATGTCCACGATGGTGCAGTCCCGGCCCAGCAAGTACCGGCCGCCCCGGCCGTGGCAGGTGATCTCGGTCACCGTCTTGGCCGCATAGTCCACCGCCACCCGGCCGTACCCGGTGGCGATGACCTTCATGTCCTCCCCCACGGGATGGCCGCCCGACTCCAGACGGCGGGCAATCTCTCCGGCGGTCTCCTTGCTGCTCCAGCCCGTGGGCAGGACAAAGTGGTCCACCATGTCCGACCCGTCCAGCACCACCACCTTGGAGGCGGTAGAGCCGATATCAATTCCCGCAAAATACTTCATTTCTCAATCGTCTCCAGGAAGGCGGCAAGGCGGGTGTTGATCTGGCCCTTGTCCGACTGGGAGTAGTCGGTCTCAATGTTCAGGTAGGGCAGGCCCTTCTCCTGGGTGACAAAGCGGCGGATGAAGAAAGCCTCCACGTCGTAAGTATGACAGGATTGGAGCACAATTTCAATCACCCCGTCCACAGCGTAGGAGTCAATCATCTCGCCGATGTATTCCCGGCGGCTCTCGTTGGGGCTCATCACCGAGCAGTTGATATTGAGATACTTCACTGCCAGGGCGTGGTACACGTCCGGGTCGGACTCGTCCACCTTCTCCACCTTCTCCCGGATGCCGTTGCAGGTGTCAAAGGCCACCACGTCGGCCCCCAGCTCCTCCACTGCCTTGATGATCTTGTCCCGCACGCCCGCGTTGGGGCAGCCGGTGACCAGCAGACGGGGCCGGTCGGTGGGCAAACTGTCCTTGCCGGCCTTCCACTGCTCCAGCACCTCCGCCGTCCGGGCTTCAATCTCATCACAGCGCTGGTCCAGGTCAAAGGAGAAGCTGCCCGCGTCCACCCGGGTGCCCATCTCGTAGCCGCTCATGGGTGCCGGGTTCAGCTTGCCCAGCTCCAGGTAGCGGCGCATCACGTCCCGTTCCCGGTTCTTCTTCCTGATGGCCTGGCGGATGTCATCCTCCGTGATGGTGATGCCGTAGAAGGCCTCCAGCTTCTCCTTGAAGGCGATGATCTGGTCCCGCCAGAAGGACAGAGCGGCCTCATCCCGGCTGTGGGGCAGTTGCATGACATAGGTGTCCTTGATCTCATTCAGCAGCTCGAACATCTTCTTCTTGCCGTCGCAGGTGGTCTCACCCACCACAAGGTCGGAGAAGTAGAAGTAAGGGCAGGTGTCGGTGAGGGCAAAGCCGTAGCTGGCCTTGATGAGGGGGCACAGGTTCCGGGGCAGGTTGGCCTCGGCAGCAGGGATGGGCTCCTCGGTGAAGGCGCACAGCCCCACAGGCAGGGCTCCCGCCGCGTACACCAGCTCGGTGGGCACAAAGGAGCAGAACATACCCACCACCCGGGCGCCCTGGTCCTTCAGCTGCTTCATGCGCAGAAAGCCTGCCTTCCGGGCCTCTCCGTAGGTCTCAAAGTCGGCAGGCAGCTTGATACTGGTCTGTTCCATCTCGGACATCTCCCTTTTCCATGGTTTCATGATAAAAGATAGAAAGCTCTTATCATAAAACGGTAGCACGGGTAAAACGGCAGTGTCAACAATTGGAACGCCATCATTGAAACATTGAAACTTAGGGGAGAATTATTGGAAATTCTAATAATACAGTGGGTAGGAAGCGCAAAAAGCAGAGCAGAGAGAATCCGGCAGCATTACAAATACTGCACGATATCTTTACACGGAAGGAGAGGAAAGAATAGGGCGCAGGTGGTATCATAAGACCAGATTCCAGAAGGGCCTGTTTGTACCGGCCGACGCATCGCTTTCCCGCAGGCCCGATTTCGGTTATGAGGAGGACTGCGCCATGCTTCCCTGTCAAGGCAACTGCCCCGATTATTACCTCGGCTGTCACAAACAGTGCCAGCGCTGGCAGGAATACCAGCAGCACCAGCAGGCCCAGCGGGCCGCCAAAAGCACCTATCTGCGCTTCTACCGGGAGCTGTGCGGTACCATCTCCAGACAATTGCGGGCGGACGCGGCCCGGTATCCCATGCGCTGAGAAAGAGAACAGAAGTATATGGATATAAAACTGCCCCAATTCCGGGCATGTATCCGGAATTGGGGCAGTTTCCATGGAAAATACAGCTGCGATGTTGACGATTGCTTGGTATTTGAAAACCAAAGTAGAATCTAAAAAAGCAAGACACGCCGGAAGGCGTGTCTTGCTTTTTGGTGGAGCCAAAGGGGAAGCAGTCGAACTTGACGGCTTCCCCTTTAACAAAAGGGTTGCCGTCCTCCCCGTATAGCATGTCCCATGTGACTTCAGTCCTGTCCTCCGAATACCACGATGTCACCACCAGCCCGTCGTCGGTCAGGTAAATCTTATCGACGAAATACTCCAGCACCTGGTCGCGGGTCTCGGGATTGTCGAAGTCCGCGTGCAGGAACTTCTCGAAGTACGCCTTGATGGTGTGCTCGTCCTCGCACAACGCGGCGCGGATGTTCTCGGCCTCGATGGCCTCGTTCAGGGCGCGCTTCTGCTCTTCGAGCTGCACCAGGCGCTCCGTCACCGTCTCGCTGATGAGTCCCGACTCGATGACCTTCACGAGGTTCGCAAGGCTCTTCTCGACCTCGCGGCGCTTGGCCTCCAGGCCGTCCAGGTAGCCCGTATCGCGGTAGTTCTTCTCGTAGTACGCCGCCGCGTCCACGGCAAGCGACATCAGGTTCTCGGAATCGTGGAGAATCGACCGGAGAATCATCGTGACAGCATCCTCCAGCTTCTCCTTGCGCACCTTCTTCAGCATGCACTGCTTGCGGTGCTGGGCGGAGCAATAGTAGTAGTAATACGTCCGCCCCGTCCCGCTCGTGCCGGACACGCCCTGCAGGGTGCTCCCGCACTTCCCGCAGTAGACCTTGCCGGTCAGCCAATAGCGCGGAGCGTCGTTCTCATCCATGCCGCGCGCCCGCTGGGAACCCTTGCGCTTGTTCTCGGCGAACTTCCGCTGCACCTTGTCGAAGGTCTCCTCGTCCACCAGCGCGGGCATGCCGCCCTCGACCACGATGTCGCCGTGGCGGTACTCGCCGATGTAGGCGCGGTTCTGGAGCATCTTGTTCAGCGTCTTCACGCCGAACTTCGCGCCCCGCGTGGTGCGCAGCCCCTGGGCGTTCAGCTCGTCGCAGATGGTCTGCATCGCCTTGCCCTCGGCGTACTCCGCGAACATCCGCTGCACGAACGGAGCGGTGTCCGGGTCCACGACGTACCTCTTCGTGGACTTGTCCACCCCGTAGCCGAACAGCTTGTGCCCGTTGTAGAGCGCGTGCTGGGCGTTGTAGTCCATGCCTCGCTGGATGTTCTGGGACAGCTGGCGGCTGTAATACTCCGCCATGGCGTCCATCAGCCCCTCGATGAGCACGCCCTCCGGCCCGTCGGTCGGGATGTTCTCCGCCAAAAGGCGAATCTCGCAACCCGCCTCGCGTATGGTGCGCTTCGCCATCGCCAGCACGTACTTGTCGCGCCCCAGACGGTCGGTCTTCCACATGATGAGAACACGGGGACGGATTTTCGCGACCTCCGACAGCATCTGCTGGAACCCCGGCCGGTCCTCCGTGGTGCCGGATATGGCCGCGTCCTCGTACTCCTTCACGATTTTGAACCCGTGGGCGTCCGCCCACGCATGCGCAAGCTCCCGCTGCTGGTCGATACTCGCCTCGTTCTGCGAATGGGAGGAGAATCGGTAGTAGGCGATGGCGAGATTGTTGTCGTTCAGCTCGAACTTCTTCTTGCGTGCCAAGCTCTTACCCCCTCCCGTAATTTCTGCTTATATGTATTCATTGCCTTCAATGCCTCCTACGCTTCTCCAAAGTCCTTCTCCACGACCTCGAACCCGGCGGCTTCGGCTGCTTGCTCCAGGTTGTACAAGTAACCTTCCGTCTCCTCATCGCACACCCCGTCGTACACGCGGTTGAAATACTCACGCAGCATCTCTGCAGGGTCGTCCATTTCCTCGTATTCCCCGAAATCCTCACCAAGTCCGTCCTCGATGTCTTCGACCGGCGGCCACGGCACCAGGCCGATGGCGTCTCCCTTGACGCTCGCAGCGGACGGCATCTTCATGCCGGGGTACATAATCTCGATGCCATCGTCCTCCATGGAATAGACGGCGGCAATAAGCCGCTCGGCAATCTCGAACGACTGGAAATCAATCAGGGGTTTGTATGCAATCTTCTTCTCACTCATCGTTGTTTCCCTTTCATTTGCTAGCTTGCTGTGGCCAATGGAAGATTCAGCCAGTTTCTCGCCATATCATTGACCTGCTCAAACCACTCAACTTCGTTCACTGCCGTTTCGCGCAATTCCTTCGCAGTATCGAACAGTGCTTTAATGTGCCTCGGCTCGGGCACATAACTCGCTTTTTTGCTATCCAGAACCATCTTCTCGAAAGAACCAAGCTCAAGAGGAATGATGTTCGAATAGCCGCCATACAGAGATAAGCATCGAGCGTACTGGTCGGACCTCCACCGAGGTCTGAAATCGAGCGGCTGTAATGTTCCACCGACGCATTTTGAACTGCCTCAGTCTGCTCGCTTACCGAATCACGGGCATCGAGCAGACCGTCAACAACCCCCAGCCCGTAACGCGCAATCGGCGGGCCGAGAATCACCAGCGCGGCGACAATCACCGCGATGCCCGCAATCTTGCCAAGCACGTTCGGAATGTCAATGTTGCGCTTCGGCTTGCTGCGCTTCGGCGGCGTGCCGTCCGAAGGCAGCTGAGCAGAAGCAAGCTGCCTCGCCATGTAGTCGCTGTATACCTGCTGCTCCTCCGGCGTGAGCGTCCCGTGTCTCGCCTTCAGGTGGAGCCGCGCGTACTCCTCCTTGGTCAAACTTGCCATATCCCTAATCCTCCTTAATCGTTGTCTTCTGTATCCGCCGCAAGACCCAGCTGCTCCCTCACCGCCGCGTAATCGGACCCGAGGTCTGCGGGCGTCGAGCCGTGGACAGTGCAGTAATCGAGGACGGCCGTGCGGAAAATCCCGCGACGCCTGCCCATGAAGCGGACCCATCCGCCCGCGCCGCCAGAACCGCCTCCCCTGCGGTAGACCTGCAAGCCGGGGCACCACTTCTCGCAGCTCGTCTTGAGGACGGACCCGCTCGCGTCCTTGCTCTGCGTCCATTCGCCGTCGGCGCACGCGAGCTCGACGATTCGGGTCGTGAACGCCTTGCGGCTCATCTGCATCCGCATGCCCTTGTGCTCCGCGTCCAGCCATTCGTCGTAGCGCATGGACAGGTACTCGTTCGGCACGAAGTCGGCCTCAATCGAGCCTTTGACGTCCTCCCAGAACTCGGCCACCGTGTCGTTGCCGAGAACCCACTCGCGCTTCAGCTGCGCGGCCTCCTCCGGCTCGGGCAGCTCGTAGTACCTGTCCCACTTCACCAGCGCCTGGTAGGCCAGGTACTCGCAGAACTCGGGGGACACGACCCACTCGGAGCGGATGGTCTTGTCGTCGTCCTTGCCGACGAACTGCCCCGTGAACGGGACGTAGATGTTGCGGTCCAGCCAGGCATCCCCCTTGTCGCGGGTCTTCGGGATGTCGTTGGCGGCGCAGACAATCAGCGCGTGGGGCGTGTAGTCGAACATGCCCTTGTTCTTGCGCTCCACGCCTATCACGTCATGCGAGATGATTGACTTCAGGCGAGAGTTGTCCTTCAGGTACGCGCCCGAGTCGGAGTCCTCGCACGTGATGAGGGAGACTCCAACGATGTTCGACACGCCGAACCGCCCGCCGTCCCCGCCGCCCGCGAGCAGCGCGAGGCTTGAGGTCATGCACCCGTCGTAGCCGACGAGCGACTTGAGGCAGTCGAGGAAGGTGCTCTTCCCGTTGTGGCCTGTCTTGTTGTAGAAGGTCACCATGACGCGCCAGTTGTGGTAGCTGCGCAGGGCCGCCCCCGCCACCTTGACAAGCAGGTCGCGCCCGCCGTCGTAGGGGACGTAGGAGTCCAGCAGCTGCCAGAAGTCAATCTTCGAGCCATCCGGCAGCGTGTGCTCAGGGACGGGCGGCTCCTTGTCGGGGAGGTGCGTGGCGCTCTTCCTGAGCGCAACGACCTCGGGGGAGAACCCGCGCAGGACGCGCTCCTCGTAGTCCCAGATTCCGTTGGCCATGAAGACCAGGGACGGGTTGTCGCACTCGCACACGCGGTTCTCCCGGCGCGATGCCATGTCGTGCAGCTTCTGGGCGAAGTTCTTCTTCCAGTTGCCGTTCGCAGCGCCCACGACCTCCTGGCACCACAGGTCAATCTGCCCGTCGCCAATCTCGCGATAGATTCCCTCGTCGAAGTCGTACATAGCGAGCACGCCCTCCGAGGTCGCCTTGTCCACGGTCTCCTTGACGCAGACCATGCGGATGACCTCCTGCCTGAACACCAGCTCGGCGGCCTGCACCGGGTCGATGCTCTTGAGCGTCGGCCAGCGAAAGCCCCTGCCGCGACGCGCGCCCGCCTCCGCCTTATCTGAGGGCTCGGGCAGGTTGACCCACTTCACGAGGGCGTTCGTCACCTTGACCACGACGTCCGAGAGAACGGACAGGCCGTCTTCTGCGTAGTCGCGCCACACGTAGCTCACCACGTCGCTCAGCGCCTTGTGGTAGTTCTCCCCGCCGTACAGGTAGTCGGGGTTGTACACCTCGCCCTGATTCCCCTCGTCATACAAAAGCCCCAGCCGCATCTCCTCTTCTGTCTGCTGGTCAGGCGCTTGAAAAATGGGCGGAAATGAGCTATACTTTTTATAAGTAGACGGAGCGGTTCCCTTTGCTGTGGCGGCGAGGGAGCTGCTCTTTTCGTTATCAGCCATAAGCCCGCCTCCCCTCAGTTCTTCGGCTCGACCAGCCTGTAGTGCTCGGAAATCCACGCCTCGATGTCCTCCCGCTTGTAGAACACCGAACGGTTGAACTTGTAGAACCTCGGCCCCGTGTCCGTCGCCCGCCACTTGCGGAGCGTCGCCGGGCTGATGCCGAGCATGTCGGCCACATCGGCCGTGCTCAGGAAATTCTTCTGGTGAATCTGTTTCTCTTCCATTCGCTACCTCCTCTGTCCAATCTCGAACGCAAACAAAAAAAGCTCCTGCGGAAACCAAGACGGACGGAAGGCATAAAGCCTCGTCTATCTCGGTTTCCACAGGAGCTTCGTTCGTCGTTGTTTCACCTGTGACGCTCGGCAGCATCGCCTCGCGCTCGGCCCTTATTCCCGACAGCAACCCCGCATCTGAGACGGGACGGGTGCTGGACCTATAAATCTATGTACGATAATCATACCACGGAAACGGCAGGAACGCAAGGGTAATATCAGCGTTTCCGCAGGCCAGAGGCCTATTCCGAGCGCTTTCCGCTCATAAACGAACGGAAACGACCCGAAAAAAATCCCCTCCGCGCCTCTCGGGGAGCAGCAACTGCAACCAAGGGTACATGTGGGGCTGACCACATGCCTGACCACATCAAAACGGGCATGTGGTCAGCTCTTGAGAAAAAATCCCCTCATTTATCGAGGGATTTTTTACGTTCTGACCGCATGACCAGAAGACCAGATGAAATCCGACAAACTTTATTTCTTTACGCATATCAGATAGCCCTTTCCCATTCTTTCAAAAAAGTCCCCAACTATATGGTCATCTGGTCAGGAATTGCGTAAAGCCCGATATAGAGCGGAACTACGGCTGACCAGATAGTGACCACATCATTTTTTCTTGTGGTCATGCGGTCAGGCAAAACGCTCGTAAACGAGGAGTAATGGGATTCTCCTGTCCTGAGCAGGTGCGCATTTCGGACGCTTCGCGTCCTCAATGCAGGCTAGTCACGCCTCGGGCTCCGCCCTCGGCCGACCGCATCATCCACCCGGTACACAGGGGCGCGTGAAAACCAGCCACCACGGTTTCCTGTGCCTCGCGTGTACCCTTGCGAGGGCAACGGAGGCGCGAAGCGCCGTAGTTGCCCGACCAGACGGGAGATAGCCGCCCGCAGGGCGGTCGCCCAAAGCATCGAGCGTGAGCGAGATGCGCACCTGCGCCTCGGCCTTCGCACCCTCTGACGCTCTCAGAGCCGTTTTAAGACGTTTTAAGCCCTCCAGGGCATCGGAGTACCCTGAAGGGCTTAAAACGTCTTAAAACGCCAAATACGGCGCTCACATGGTGGTGACCGAAACGGGAGCACCCTTAGCGGGTGCCCCCGAATCTATAAACAAGCGCGAACTCATTCCGAAAGAAGAATAGTTCGACGCTTCCTACTCTGGTGGAGGCGAGGGGAGTCGAACCCCTGTCCGAAAACGCTTCAACGGGAACTTCTCCGGGCGCAGACGGTTATTTACATTCCCTTACCCAGGCGTGAGCCGTCACACTCAAAGGCTTGGTAGCTTCATTGTTCATGGTGCGCTCAAAGCTTTGCGCACACACGTGCACCACTCGTCGACGCCCAATCCCGGACCGTGGTCCTTCCAGGTTGGACGGCCGCGTTAAGCCGCGGCGAGAACTACGTTATCGTCGTTCTTTAATTTATAAGTTGCCCGTTTTAAGGTGGTCAGGCGCCACCGCCCGCTATTCCCGCCTCTACGTCCCCGTCGAAACCAGTACGCCCCCATGTCGTCGGAGCAAGCTCCTCCGTTCCGGACCAACCCATTTCGCTGGGCTTCGTCTGGAGTGGGGAAACGATACTATAATTCTTCCATGGGAAGAGGGAGAACAAAAAACAACGACGATTGTTCTTCGTGGATACTCATCCGCCGGTAAGCGGAGAGAATATTTCATCCGGCGGGGCGGGTAGCCCCGCCGGAGTGAAAGCAATTGGAAATCAGACCTTCTCAGGGGCGGGATAGTCCACGCCGAAGGTCTCCACGGTCACGGACTTCATCCGCTGGTCCTTGCGGGGCCGGTCGGTACGGACGTCACGGTCGGCGTAGACAATGGCGTCGGCCACGTCCATGCCCTCGATGACCTTGCCGAAGGCAGCGTAATCGCCGTCCAGGTGGGGAGCCTTCTCCACCATGATGAAGAACTGGCTGCCGGCGGAGTTGGGATGCATGGCACGGGCCATGGACAGCACGCCCCGGTCATGCTTCAGGTCGTTCTTCACACCGTTGCGGGCAAACTCGCCCTTGATGGTGTAGCCAGGACCACCCATGCCGGTGCCGTTGGGGCAGCCGCCCTGGATCATGAAGCCGGGGATGACACGGTGGAAAATCAGGCCGTTATAAAAGCCGGACTGCACCAGGCTGATGAAATTGTTGACCGTATTGGGGGCCACGTCGGGATAGAGCTCGGCGACCATCTTGCCGCCGTCCTCCATCTCAATGGTAACCAGAGGATTCTGAGCCATTGGGAACATCTCCTTTCAGTATGGGAAACCTTATCTCAGTAGCCGCCCCGGGACTTCATGGCCCGGTCCATCTCGCGCTTGGCGTCCTTGGCGGCGGCGGCGTCCCGCTTGTCATAGAGCTTCTTGCCCTTGGCAAGACCGACCTCCACCTTTACCCGCGCATTGCGGAAATACAGGGAGAGGGGGATGAGAGAGTAGCCGTCCACCTTGGTCTTCTGGAACAGACGGAGAATCTCACGCTTGTGCATCAGAAGACGGCGGGTACGGCGGGGGTCTTTATTAAAAATATTGCCCTGCTCATAGGGGGAGATGTGCATCCCCACCACGGACAGTTCCCCGTCCTTGACGATACAGAAGGCGTCCTTCAGGTTCACGTTGCCCTGGCGGACAGATTTGACCTCGGTACCGCAGAGCTCAATGCCGGCCTCGTACTTATCCTCGATAAAATAATCGTGGTAGGCCTTGGGGTTCTTGGAGATAATTTTAATGCCCTTCTGGTCCACTGGGACGCACCTCCTTCCGGGCGGGTATGGCAGTGTGCACCGGAAAGACGGCACAAATACCACTGTAAAAGTTATGATACCATGGAGCGGCAGCGGAATGGTATCATATGCTGTGTTTTTCGGTTGCCCCGCAAGGGGCGAGAAAAACAGCTGAAAGAAAAGCATAATAGCCACTCTGTGGTTATTATACCATGCCTGTCAAGGGCTCAGACAGAGAGAAGGGCTCAGGAGGGAAAATGGCGCAGCAGCACGGCCGGGGCGTCCTGCTCCAGGATGGAGCGGCCGTGCTCGGCCAGCCGGGCGTCCGGATGGGTGAGGGCATCCTCAGTGCGGCCAAACTCCGACAGACAGGCCGCCATGCCCCGCTCACCGCCGGGAAGAGAGAGCCAGAAACGGCCGTCCAGCCAGGCCAGGGCACTGTCCTGACACAGGGCGGGCAGGGCACGGACGGCGGAGAGCAACTCCTCAAAGCCGGAGAAGGAGAACCACTGCCGGGACGGCGGCGCCACCCGGGCAAAGACCAGCACGCCGCAGGCCTCCGGGTAGGCCTCAATCTCAATGGGACCCTCCAGAGGCATGCCGGACCTGGCAAAGGCACCACGGGTCAGCTCCAGCGCCTCCTCCAGGGTGAGCTGGGCAGGGGTGAGCCCCCGCTCCTTCAAATCCGCCGCGGTGATGTACAACACTGCGCTGCCGGTGCCGATGGATTGGATGGTCATAGAACGGACCTCCTTGCTCTGATGAGAAAATGGGCCGCAAAACGGGCCGAATACTTTGGCTATCATTATAGCGGACCCTTTCTGCGGTGAACAGCTGTAATGATTGGGGGAACTGGAAGAAGCGTCTCCGGGGTAGCGCGGAAATGGGGATTATGCTATAATGTCATAATAGCGACAAACAGGAACAAATAGCATAGCCTGCGCTATGCCGGATGATTCCATATGATACTTTACACTCTTGAATGAATGGGGCGATTCATGATGGAACTGACAGAAAAGACGCTGGAGAGCCGGGAGATTTTCCGGGGACGCATTGTCACCCTCAAGGTGGATAAAATCGAGCTGCCCGACGGGCATCAGTCGGGCAGAGAGGTGGTGGAGCACCCCGGCGGCGTGGCCGTGCTCCCCCTGGACGACCAGGACATGGTGACCCTGGTGCGGCAGTACCGCTATCCCTTCGGAAAGGTGATCACCGAGCTGCCCGCCGGTAAGCTGGACGGCCCTGAGGACCACCGGGTGGCCGCACTCCGGGAGCTGAGCGAGGAGGTGGGCCTGGAGCCCGAGGAGCTGACCTACATGGGCTGCCTCTACGCTTCCCCCGGATTCTGCACCGAGGTGCTGCACATGTACCTGGCACGGGGACTCAAGCAGGGAGCCTGCCACCCCGACGAGGGCGAGTTCCTGGAGCGGATTAAAGTACCCTTCGACCAGCTGGTGGAGCAGGTCATGAACAACGAGATTTCCGACGCCAAGACAGTGGCGGCGGTGCTGAAGGCAAAGGTGCTGTTGGGGCGGTGAGAGGCCGCCTGCAGAGGAGGCAGTCATGAACAAGCGTATTCTCATTGTGGAAGACGAGAAAAATATTGTGGACATCCTCAGCTTCAACCTGGGCCGTGAGGGCTATGAGACCCTGGAGGCCTATGACGGCCAGACCGGGCTCCAGCTGGCCCTGGAGCAGGACCCCGACCTGGTGCTGCTGGACCTGATGCTGCCCAAGATGAACGGCTTTGACGTGTGCCGCAGCATCCGGGCGGAGGGGAAAAACACCCCGGTCATCATGCTCACCGCCCGCGAGGAGGAGAACGACAAGGTCATGGGCCTGGAGCTGGGCGCCGACGACTATATCACCAAGCCCTTCTCCATGCGGGAACTGCTGGCCAGAGTGAAGGCCAACATCCGCCGCAGGGAGATGGCCGGCAACGCGCCCGCCGCTCCCGTGGGCAGCAACAGGCTGGAGGCCGGACGCATCTCCGTGGACCAGGACCTGATGGTGGCCTACAAGGACGGAAAAGCCCTGGACCTGACCCAGCGGGAGTATGAGCTGCTGCGGTTCCTGGCCGCACGGCCGGGAAAGGTGTTCTCCCGGGAGGCCCTGATGGAAAACGTGTGGAACTATGAGGGCTATGTGGGCGACGTCCGGGCCGTGGACGTGGCGGTCCGCCGCCTGCGGGAAAAAGTGGAGGACGACCCGGCTCAGCCCCAGATTATCGTCACCAGACGGGGCCAGGGTTACCTGCTCAACCTGTAAAGAAACAGATCGGAACCCATGAGACAGTTGGGAAAACATTTCAGGAGGTGAGGACGCCGTGTTCAGAAGCCTGCATATGAAGCTGGTGCTCATTATGGTGCTGCTCATTGTGTCGCTGATGACCGTGGTGGGGGCGTTTCTGGTCAACTCGGTGTCCGCCTTCTATCTGACCGAGTTCTACGACCAGATGCACACTGTATTCCGCTCCGACAACGAGACCCTGGCACGGGATTTACAGGCTGAGGCAGGCGAGGGACAGAGCGATGTGGACGTGATTCAGGACGTGCTCAAGAGCTACATCGGCGCCCTGGGCATTGACAACCGCCACCGCAACTACTTCATCCTGGACGGCTCCACCGGCAAGTGCCTGGCCGCCTCCGATGAGGAGAAGGGGGCCAATCTGCGCATCACCCCCAACATCACCGCCGCCATTCAGAACCAGGAGGGAAACATGAAGGATGTTTCCGCCGACTACATGGATGTGGCGGTGCCCATCCAGCGGGGAGAGAACCGGTACATCATCTACATCCTGGACGACCGTACCACGGTCCAGAACCTGAACGCCCAGCTCTTCCAGCTCATCCTGGAGGCCCTGGCCTTCGGTCTGGTTATCTCCGTGCTGCTGTCCTTCCTCCTGTCCAAGACCATGATCACCCCCATCGAGCGGCTGACCACCGGCGCCGAGCGGGTGGCAAAGGGAGACTTCTCCCACAAGATTGAGGTGGCCTCCAAGGACGAGATCGGCGTGCTCACCGGCACCTTCAACAACATGGCCCGGCAGCTGCGGGACACCATCCGGGAGGCGGAGAACGAGCGGAACAAGCTGGGCACCCTCTTCCTCCACATGACTGACGGCGTGGTGGCCTTCTCCCGGGATGGAGCGGTCATCCAGTGCAACCCCGCCGCCGAGCGGATGCTCCACCGGACCATCCCCGTTGGCGGCGATGAGGTGACCTACGACACCCTCTTCGGCGACATCGCCGCCCTGCCCTCTGTGCTGGCTGTGGAGCAGCCCGGCTATCTGGACGGCGAGCGGGAGATTGACGGCACCATCCTGGAGCTGCTGCTGGCCCCCTTCTCCAGCGAGAGCGCCGGCGGCGTCATGGTGGTGATCCACGATGTTACCGAGCAGCGCAAGACTGAGGAGATGCGCAGGGAGTTCGTGGCCAACGTGTCCCACGAGCTGCGCACCCCCCTGACCAACATCCGCAGCTACGCCGAGACCCTGGTGGACAACGCAGGCGAGCTGCCCCCCAACATGGAGAAAAATTTCCTGGGCGTCATCCTCAACGAGTCCGACCGGATGACCCACATCGTCCAGGACCTGCTCACCCTGTCCCGGTTCGACTCGGGCCACAGTGAGCTCAAGCTGGCCCCCTTCTCCTTTGAAGGGGCCATCCGCGACGTGTACAACGCCGTGCTGCTGGACGCCCAGCGCCACGGCCACACCCTCCGCCTGGGCATTGAGGAGAATCTGCCCAACATCGTGGGAGACAGGGAGCGGATTCTCCAGGTGATGATGAATGTGATGTCCAACGCCATCAAGTACACCCCCGACGGCGGCAGCATCGCCATCTCTGCCGGAAGGCTGAGAGACCGGGTGTGGATGGAGGTGGCCGACAACGGCATCGGCATCCCCGCTGCCGACCGGCCCCGTATCTTTGAGCGGTTCTACCGGGTGGACAAGGCCCGCTCCCGGGAGTCCGGCGGCACCGGTCTGGGCCTCTCCATCGCAAAGGAGATCATCGACCGGCACGAGGGCATCATCCGCCTGGTGGACAAGGACGGCCCCGGACTGACGGTCCGGGTGGAGCTGAAGATTGAGGGGCCCGGCCATGGAGCGTAGAAAAAAACGCAGACGCCTCATTGAGATTGTCAAGGATATCCTGATTGTCCTGCTGGCCCTCTCTGCCGTCTATCTCACCATGCGCACCCAGATCGGTGGACTGGTGGGATGGGACGGAAGATGGCTCAGCGGACTGTTCAGCGGAGGACCTGCGGGTCTGCTCCCCGTCGCCGGCGAGGAGACAAAAGAGACCATACAGACCAGACCGGTGCGCATGTCGGTCCAGCTGGGCAGCGGCGGCCGGTACGGCGTACAGTACGACCAGACCGCCGTGGACGCCCTGTATGACGCCACTGCAAGCCTTCTGGGTGACGCCCTGGGCAGCGCCCAGGAGCCGGTCCAGATCACCGAGGCCGCCTGGAGGGAGGCCCTCTCCAACAAGTGGGGCATCTATTTCGACTTCCAGGGGACGGTGCCCCTGACGGTGCTCTCCGCGTCCCTGTCCGGCGCGGTCAATCAGGCCCTGCCCGAGGAGGGCGTCCGGCGGCTCCTGCTGGCCGAAGAAGAAGGGGCCGTGCGCCTGTATTATAGTAATGAGAGCACCGGCATGTACTATGCCTGCGATACGGCAGAGGCCCTGAGAGGACATGTTCAGACCGCAGCCGCTGCATACAGCCCCAACGGAACCGTGTTTGCCTACGAGACCAGCTATACCGAGCTGGCACCCTATGTCATGGTAGCCGCCACCCAGGTCAGCCCAAAGGTGTATCATGCGGTGAACCCGGTGGCGCAGATGAGCGAGAGTGACCGGGAGGAGCTGATGGAGTCCCTGGGCTTCCACCCCCAGTCCAACAACAGCTACCGCAGCGGCGACCGGCTGATTGTCAACGAATGGCCCGACCGGCTGAGCATCCTGGACGACGGCCACGTGCGCTATGAGACCTCCGCCTCCGATGAGCCCAAGTACCCTGTGGGCACCGCTGGAGAGGACGTGGACGCCAAGGCCGTGACAGAGGCCACCTGGACCCTGGCGGAGCAGACTTTGGGAGAGCGCTGCGGTGCGGCCCGGCTCTACCTCATGAACGTGGAGGAGATGGGCGAGGGCGAGTGGGTGGCGGATTACGGCTACTGCCTCAACGGCGCCGCCGTGGAGCTGGGCAGCGACGGCTATGCCGCACGCTTCATCATCCAGGACGGCCAGATTACCGAGTTTGAACTCTTTTTCCGGAACTACACCGACACCGGAGAGCAGTCCATCGTGCTGCCTGAGGCCCAGGCTGCCGCAGCCATGTCCGCCCAGAAGGTAGAGGGCAGCGAGCTGCTGCTGGCCTACGAGGACACCGGAACCACGGAGCTGCTGAGAGCGGAGTGGATTGCCATACAGACCCCCTGAGAGGATGTGAGCTGCCTTGGAGTGGTCCAAAATCAAGAATATTGTGCTGATCATGCTCCTGGCGGTCAATCTGTTCCTGCTGGTGCTGGTGGCGGACCAGGAGCGCAGGTCTGCCGCCTACCAGGAGGAGGCCCGCACCGGTGCGGTGGAGATTCTGGAGGCAGCCAATATCCACATTGCACTGGAAGATCTGCCCCCTGAGAGCGCACTGCACACCATGGCTGTGGAGCGGGACCGCTCCACGGAGGACAACATGGCCCAGGTCCTGCTGGGGGAGAGCGTGAAGTCAGGCAATCTGGGACCGGTCACCTACACCGGCGACTACGGTGAGGGACAGTTCCTCAGCGACGGCAAGTTCTCCTTTACCTTCACGGAGGAAGTCCTGACGGTCGGAGAGAGCACCCCGGAAGAGCACGGACAGCAGCTGATGGAAAAGGCGGGCTATGCGTGCCGGGTGCTGGAGAGCCGGGAGCAGGAGGACGGGACTGTGCTGGTGACGGTGCAGCAGCTGCGGGACGGCAGCCCGGTGTTCAACAGCACGGCCGACCTGACCTACGAGAACGGCTGCCTGAGAAGCATCCGGGGTCAGCGGCTGATGGGTATTCCTGAGCCGGAGGCAGGTACTGAGCCCCTTGATGTGGCCACTATCCTGCTCCGCTTCCTCAGCGGCGTGCAGGACGGCGGATATGTGTGCAGCGAGATTGTGGGCATGACAGCAGGCTATGAGGTCACCCTGTCCAGCACCGGCAGCGCCAATCTGGAGCCGGTTTGGCTGATTACCACCAATACCGTCCCCTTCTATGTGGACGGCACCGACGGAACAGTGAGACAGGCGGAATAAAGAAAAAGAATCCCCTTTCCTGTATAAAAGCAGGGAAGGGGATTCTTTTTTCCTCAGAGAGACGGATAAGGGACTTTGTTCGAAAAAAGGGCGTATCATGTACGCAGAGGTGAAACCGGATGACCCGGAACATATAACAAATGCCGCCCGGACAGGGAAGGGCGAAGAGCCTCTACGGGCACAGAGAAAACAAAAAGAGGAGCGATGTCATGAGCACGCAGACAGAACACATCGGCCTCCACCAGTGGGAGAGCACGGACCCGTTCCTCAGAGAGGATTTCAACGGCGACAACTCAAAAATTGACCAGGCAGTGGGAGAAGTGCGGGAATAGGCCAGACGGATTGCAGAGGGAGGCGGCCGAATCACCGGCGTGGAAGCCACAGTAGGCAACGCCCTGGGAGAGAGCGCTGTGCTGACGGTGGAGGTTGCTGTCAGCGACGGACAGAGCCAGACCATCACACTTACGCCGCCGGATGGAGTTCAGACGGTACTCATCCCTCTGGAGGAGCCCCTGCATCGGTCACAGTGTATTTCAAAGGCCGCAGCGGCAGCCTGTCTGTCCGGGCAAGCGAGAAAAACAGATCCTTGCCGGAGTTTGCGCTCCGAAGTCTGTACGACTACGGCCTGATTCTGCTGTAAGCCGGACGGAAGGAAAAACAGCGCCCACGCAATGCGCGGGCGCTGTTTTTATGGGTTTTGGGAAGCGGTGAAATTACACGTCAGCCCGGATGATGTACACGGCGGAAACCTGGTTGTTGGTGGTGTTGCTCACCAGAACCACGGCGACCTCCTCGGTGTAGGCGTCGGTGTCGGTGGCGGCCAGGTCGGAGGCGTCGCCCACGGTGACAGCGTCGTCCTCGAAGATGTACACGACTACGTCGCTGCCGTAGATGAAGGTGTCCTCGCCGTTCAGCTTCTCAGCCAGGACCAGAACGCCGCCGGAAGCGGTGGAAATGTTGGTGGCGGTGTCAACAAGGCTGGTGCCGGTCTTGACAACAACACCATCGTCCAGCTTGCAGTCATAGAGACCGGTAGCGGAGAAGATGTCGTTTCTAGCAGCCTCGATGGTGGTCTCCTCGCCGTCGATGATCACGTCATAGACGTAGTAAGTGGTCTTGGTGGAGGAGTCGTACCGGGTGCTGTAAGAAGTGGAAGTCACATAGACCAGGTTCAGGTCGCTGGAGTCGGAAACATCGGAGACGTTCATGTAGACGTAGCTGGCGATGCCGCCGGTCTTCTGAACAGCGGTGCCGCTGGTCAGGGTGATGGAGGAGGGCAGGTTGCTGATACCGGTGTAAACGGTGTAGGTGCCGTCATTGTTCACCAGGAACACGGTGTTGCTGTTGCCCAGAGCGGTGCCCTCGGAGAACTTGGCCACACCGGAGGTGATGGTGCCGGAAACAGTGGCGGTGTCGGTCACGGACTCCAGATCATAGGTGCCGTCGGAGTTGGCAGAGTAGGTGTAGAAGGCGCCTACGGCGACAGTCTCCAGCTTGGTCTCGTCATCACCGGGAGTGGCAGTGTTGGCAACAATGGTGTTGCCGTCCAGCTCGTCCAGGGTCACGATCTCGGAGGTGCCGTCGGTGTGGAGCAGCAGAGCCTCGGCATAGCTGGTGGCGCTCACGCCGCCGGTGGAAACCCAGGCGGTCTCGAGAATCACGGCGTAGTTGTCGGAATCCTCGGCGGTGACCTGCTCAGCAGCCACGATGTTGGCGCCGTTGTCCAGGTAGAAGATCCAGGTGTTGACGTAGTCAACATCGTCGTAGTTGCTGTAGGTCTTGCCGGACAGGCCGGAGGGATAGTAGTTGGAGCCGTCCACGGTGACAGAGCCAGTGGAGTTCTTGGAGGTCACAACACCCTCAACGGTGTCGCACTTCTCCAGATAGGTCACGCCGCCGATCTCAACCTTCAGGACCATGTCGCCGTCAGCCAGGCCCTCGTAGCCGGAGACCTCGTCGGCGTCAGTCCAGCTGGTGATCACGCCGGGCACCAGAACCTGGAGCACGTCGTCGCTGGTACGGGTGCGCACGTCGCCGGTGACCTCGTCAACGGTCTTCTTGGTGATCTTCACAATGTCGGCGTCGCCGTCGGCATCGGTGTCGATGAACTCAACCACGGAGCCGCGAACGATTTCCTTGCTGCTCAGGTCAGCAGTGTCATCGTACTCGTCATCACCAGCGCCAAAGACAGCAACCACGCCGTTGACGAAGTAGGTGGCGTCCTCGTCGATGGTGGAGATGTAGTTGGCGTTGGTCTTGGTGGTCAGGTTAGCGATGGTGGCGCCGTTGGTGCTGGTGCCCAGAACATCGGTGTCGCCAGCGGACAGGCTGGTGGAGTACAGGGAGGAGACGGACTTGACAGTGCCGTCAGCGTTCAGGGTGCCCTTGACATAGGCAACCACGGAGGTGCCGATCATGTCGGGGGTACCGGCCAGCTTCTCATTGACCAGAGAGGCAGCGGCAGAGGGAACAACGTTGGACAGAGTGGCGTTGCCGCTGGAAATGCCGGTAACGGTGGCGGTGACCTCAATCAGGCCGTAGGTCTGATAGCCCAGAGTGGTGCCGTCGTCCACGTACTTGCTCAGGTACTGCACGCCCATGTCATACTGGAACTCGGTAGTCACAGTGTTGGCAAACAGAGCGTTGAAGATCATCTGAGCAGCGCCGTCACGGGTCAGAGTGTCAGTGGCGGTGCCGTCCACGCCGTCCAGCAGGCCGGCGGTCTGAGCGTCCTTCATGATGTTCACGGACCACAGGGAGCTGCTCTGATAGCCGCTGGCATCGGCGTCATAGCCCAGAGCCACCAGCAGCATCTTGGCGGCCTGAACAACGGTCACGCCTTGGGTGGGGAAGAAGTGGCCCTGGCCGTCACCGGAGATGATGCCGTTGGCATAGCAGTACTTGATGTAGCCCTCGGCCCGGTTGGTGTCGATGTCGGTCAGGTCGGTGGTGGTGCCCTCAAAAATGCTGGCATCCACGTCGCCCATCAGCACGTAGGTGATGAGCTTGGCCATGGTGGCACGGTCCACGCCCTCAGTGGGAGCGAAGGAACCGTCGGGCTTGCCCTCGATGATGCCCAGGTCGACCATCACGGAGACAGCCTCTTTGTTGGTGACCTTGTCCAT
>CABIYL020000011.1:0-79413 GCA_902362925.2 Clostridiales bacterium
GAAACGCTCAGCGGCTTGATTTTGTGTTGCCTTTTTTGCTTCACTAAAAATCTGAAATTTCTACTTGACTTTTATTAGCAGGTCTTTCTAATCTCAGGGCATGAAAAAAGCCACAATCTTTCGTGAAAAAGACTGTGGCGCTCAGCTGTTCTTGATTTTCGTGTTCTTCCGGGGCCGGTAGGGACGCTTGGGCAGCGGCGGCTGGTCGAACAACGATTCATGCCCCGAAAACGGGAGGGTCTGCATAACCCGGTCAATGTCGATGGATTCCATGTCATATTGGGACTGGCAGTTTTCCCGGATAGCATCCTTGATGCTCTGGACAGTACACATATTCATTCCTTTCCTTTCATAGTGATGATGGGTTTACGGGTGGCGGCGGCGCTTGTCCGGCTTGAAGTCGAGGACATGGCCCTCGATCACACGGGCATACCGCTTGATTTTGATTTCCCGGCGCTTCTGGCTTACGAGGGCGGCCTGATACCCGTCCTCCGTGAGAAACAGCCGCATTTCATCACCGGGACTACCGTAGGAGCAGGGACGCAGGACGGAAAACTCGATCATCCATCGGGTGCTGTCCTGGAAACGCTCCACGGCGAGAATGTTGTGTCCTTTCAGCTCACGGGCTGAAATATCCCTCATAGGCGGCTCCTTTCATCGTTCCTGGTCTCTCTGGCGCTTTTTCTGCCATGCCTCCAGCAACTTGATGATAGTTTCCTGCATCCGCTGGGGCGTATAGCTTTTGGGGAAATACTTCCGCAGGGTGTCGGAGGTGAAAGTCACTTTGTCGAGATCACTTTTCTTTTCCTCACCCATGATGACGCGCATCATATCGAGGGTCAGATGTCCCTCCTGGCTGTATTTCTTGAGCCGCTGGGCCTGGGAGAGAGAGGGGGTAGCCTGTTCGCTGTCCATCGCGTCCAGCAAGTCCCGCTGTTCCTCTTTTTTGAGGAAAGACAGCTCATAAGCCGGATTGAGGGCGATTTTCTTTTCATCTACCATATCCAGCAGTTCGGGGATAAGCTCCGTCAGGCGGATATAGCGTTGCACCTGCCTCTGGCTTTCACCGGCTTGGCTTGCAACAAGCTGAATAGAAGTCTGCGACTTCTCGCCAACTTGGCGAGAAGTTAAGTCAGAGCGTTCTCCCTGATGTTTGATGGCCTCCAGCTTCATGCGGTATGCAAATGCTCTTTCACTGGGGAGCAGGCTTTCCCGCTGTAAGTTGCTGTCCACCATGATGATGGTGGCGGCATCATCGTCCAGGTCTCGGACAATGACAGGCATGGTTTCTTTCTCGGCCAGCTCACTGGCCCGGTGCCGCCTGTGACCGGCAACCAGCTCATAGCCGCCCTCCGGGTCCGGGCGGGCAATCGCCGGAACCAGAACACCGTACTGCCGAACACTGTCGGCGGTCTCCATCATGGCCTCGTCATCCTTGACTTTGAAGGGGTGGTTCTTGAAAGGATGCAGCTCAGACAGCGGGATTTCCCGTATCTTCTCCAGCTTGGCATCCTGGCGGCTTTCCTCGGTGGAAAACAAATCATCGTATGGAGCCAGCTCTACTTTTTTCGCGCTGCTTTTCAAGTTTTATCACCTCCTGGGTCAGATTTTTGTACCCCTCGGCCACCTTGCCGTTAGGGTCATGGGCAAAAATGCTTTTGCCCTCGGCGCTGATTTCCTTTGCCCGGACGGAATGAGGAATCTCGGTGCCAAACACCTTGATTTTGCTGCCGTAGGTTTCCCGCAGCAGAGCAGCGATCTCCTTGGCAAAGTTGGTGCGGTTGTCCACCATCGTCAGCAGGATACCGTCGATCTGGATCTTGGGATTGATTTGCCGCTTCACCTTATTTACGGTCTGGAGCAGCTGTTCCAGGCCCTTGGCGGGCAGATACTCCGCCTGGACGGGGATTATGACCCTGTTGGCGGCTGCCAGGGCGTTGACTGTGAGCATACCCAGGGAGGGCTGACAGTCAATCAGGATATGGGAATACTGTCCCTTGAGCGTGTCCAGGTACTGGCGCAGGATGGTCTCACGGCTCATGGCGTTTACCAAGGAGACCTCCATGCCGGAGAGCTGGATGTCAGCAGGCATCAGGTCAACGCCCTCCGGGTGGTGCAGAATGCCCTCGCCGGGGCGCAGCGGCTCGTCCATCAGAATACGGCCCATAGCGTCGGACAGTGTAAAGGGCAGCTTGTCCGGCTGGGGGTGGCCCAAGCTGATGGTCAGGCTGCCTTGCGGGTCTCCGTCGATCAGCAGCACTTTCTTTCCGGCCTGGGCCAGCCCGATCCCCAGGTTCGCGCAGGTGGTTGTCTTGCCAACGCCGCCTTTCTGGTTGGCGATGGCGATAATTTGCGTGTTCATGTTTTGCGTCACCTCCTCAAAATTGGATAAAAAAATAGGCGCTCATTTCTGAACGCCTACATTAGCCAAGCACAGTCTAAACCTGCGCTTTCAGTTGATCTTTGTATTCCGCATAGTGGTCGCTGAGAACATAGTCAATGACCCAGGCTTTGGGAATTAGATAGGTAGAACGGATGTAATAGTGCTTAACGCGATTCTCGCGCATGAGCTTTCTTGCAGTCCCGTCACCGATACCACCCAGCATATTTCTGAACTGCGATAGCGTCACCACATCGGGATACTTGTTAAAAAGTTGCTCATAGTATTTTCGGGTTTTCATTGTATCAGCTCCAATTTATGTATTGTCAACAACGGATGAAGCTGTTACAATTCCTATTAGTGTGTATGTCCCCTGTACGAGTTTGCAGGAGGTATATCCTGCTTACATCCCTCCAACATCCCTCCAGCGCCTCAAATTGGGTATCTGGCTGCCGATAATCGAGGAGGGGACGAATTGCTTGTACTTTTGGTGCTTTGCGTCGAAAATGCTGATTTTATAAGGCTTTTTCGGGTTTTTGATGTTTTGGAAAGTGACGGAAAAGACCGTTTTATTCCGGTTCAGGCCATTAGGTTCCGAATGGCTTGAATAACTCAAAATCCGCCGCTGGCGACAGCGTACCGGTTCGAGTCCGGTCACCGGCACCACGTCGGAGCAAGCTTTGTATCGCTTGCTCCGACTTTTTTCAAAAGTCAGAGCGTGCTCACGCCGCTGCTCCTCCTTTCCAAATCGAACCCGCTTCGCTGGGCTTCGATTTGGTATTGGGTGCACACCTGAAAGCCGCCACATCTATACGGTTGCGATGTTCCACGTCGGGGTAAAGTCTCGCTTTGCTCCGGCATTTTTTATTCTCACAGCAAAATTGACTGCGAGGTGGAGATATGGATATTTCATTTAAATCCGAAAATGAAAAATTCAATTACAGAGTATGCGCCATCATTCTGGATGACGGAAAGATTTTGGCCATGCACGACGAACGCTCCCCCTATTTCTATCTGCCCGGCGGCCGTGTCAAGCTGGGGGAAACGGCAGAAGATGCTGTCATTCGGGAAACAGAAGAAGAATTAAAGATAAAAGCCAGGATTGTCCGTCCCCTTTGGCTCAATCAGGGCTTTTTCAAAGAGGACGTCGATGGTCTGCACTACCATGAGATCTGCATCTATTTTCTGATGGACATTTCACATACTGACCTTCTTTGCAGAGGGGACAGGTTTTTTATGCAGGAAGGAAGTCATCAGCATACGTTTGAGTGGCTGAAATACGAGCAATTGCAGCATGAATATTTTTATCCTCTCTTTTTGAAAAAGGAAATTTTCGATTTGCCTCAGATGTTCACAATTCGCGCCGAATACGAATAACCAGCCATCATTTTCCGAGAAATGAGGCGCAAGTATGATTACAAAAAGCCAATACCTTGCCAATCCGTGCAGAGCGGCGTCTCTCCCCTACTGGAAGGCAAAAAGCATGGTCCTGCCGGAGGAAATCCTCATCGTACACGACGACGATTTCCGTCCGTTGGAGTATGCGCAGTACACGGGTGAGACATATTTTCGTCTGTTCCACAGTCTGAAATACCTGTCCCCTCCCCAGATGCCGGAGGGTTTCTGCTTATGTGATATTTCCCTGAAGGAATTTGCGGAGCACATCAACAGCTGCTATGATGATATCGGTGTCTCAGAAGCTGAATTGCATCGCTATACCACGCACCCGGTGTATGACGCTGCGCTGTGGATTGCCCTGCAGGACAGAGAGAGCGGCGCCGTTGCCGCAACAGGCATTGCTGAGCTGGATAAGGAAACCGGCGAGGGGATTCTGGAGTGGATTCAGGTATCTCAAGCCTACCGTGGGCGGGGACTGGGCTGTTATCTCGTCTACGAGCTGCTGTGGAGAATGAGAGATGCGGCAGACTTTGCCACAGTGTCCGGTCAGTGCGGCAATCCGTCCAATCCGGAACGGCTCTACCGCGCCTGCGGCTTCACCGGCACCGATGTATGGCATATTTTAAGGAAATCACTTGTCTGAATAAAAATCTACGGGAGACGCGCCATGGGGTGCGTCTCCCGCTTTGTCTCTTTATGCCGGATTACTCCTTCATAATCACAACGGCCACAGGGGTGGCGTTCTCGTCTCCCAGGACGCCGGTATAGGTCACCTCGACCCGGTCGCCCTCAGCAAAGCTGCTGGGGTCCACTTCCTTGTCAAAGTCAAAAGTCTGATACTCGCCGTCGTCGGTCAGCAGGACCAAAAAGTCCCCTATCCGGTTGATCACACCGCTGACGGTCTTCTCCTGCGTCTCCTCCACAGCGGTCTCTGTATTCTTGGGCTGGCTGGTGCTGGGAGCCTCCCCCTTTTTGCAGGCGGTCAGGGAGAGCAGCAGCGTAGCGCTCAGCAGAATTGCGGCAATTCGTTTCATATCAAACATTCCTTTCTGTTTGCGGTCCCCCTGTCCGGGGAGCTGTGCCCTTATTATAGGCCTGGATTATGTAAAATCAATATAGACCGCCTTACCTTTTGTAAAGATTGTCTTCACATTTTCTTCCGTATGGGAAAATCCGATTGACATTGCCGTCTACACCATGTAGACTATAATTGACTACAAGTAGTAGACAAAGGAGGTGTTCCCATGAAGGAATATCAGCTGGGGGCGGTGGAGTCCCGCTTTGCCGACCTGATCTGGGCCGGTGCGCCCATCGCCACCGGGGAACTGGTGCGGCAGGCAGAGCAGGCCCTGGGCTGGAAGCGCACCACCACCTACACGGTGCTCAAACGGCTGTGTGAGCGGGGGCTTTTCCAGACTCAGGACAGCGTGGTCACCGCACTCATCTCCCGGGAGGAGTTCTACGCCATGAAGAGCTGCCGCTTTGTGGAGGAGAGCTTTGACGGCTCCCTGCCCGCCTTTCTGGCGGCCTTTACCGCCCGGAAAAAGCTCTCTTCCCAGGAGATTGAACAGATCCGCCGCATGATTGACACCTGCGGAGAGGAGGAGGACACATGAGTACCCTGTTCTGGAAGCTGCTGAACATGAGCATTTCCGCCGGGTGGCTGATTCTGGCGGTGATGATCCTGCGTCTGCTGCTGCGCAAGGCGCCCAAGAGCCTCCGTTGTGCCCTGTGGGGCATTGTGGCTCTGCGGCTGGTGCTCCCCTTCTCTCTGGAAAGCCCGGTCAGCCTGATTCCCAACGGTGAGACCGTGTCTGCCTCTGTGATCAACGGCGGAGCGCTCCAGGTCAGCACCGGAGTAGAGCTTCTGGACAGGCCGGTCAGCAAGTATCTGGAGCCCTCGTCCGCTGTGACGGTCACTGCCGGAGGCGATGTCTACTGGATGGAGCTGCTGGGCTGGCTCTGGCTGGCGGGTGTAGCCATTTTGCTGGTGTACGGCCTGATCAGCTGGCTGCGGCTGCGGCACAGGGTGGCGGAGGCCGTTCCCCTTCGGGACAATCTGTGGCTGTGCGACCACATTCCCACCCCCTTTATCCTGGGCCTGTTCCGTCCCCGGATTTACCTGCCCTCTGATATGGCGGAGGCGGATATCCCCTATGTGGAGGCCCACGAGCGGGCCCATCTGGCCCGCAGGGACCACTGGTGGAAGCCCCTGGGCTTCCTGCTGCTGGCGGTCTACTGGTTCAATCCCCTGGTTTGGGCGGCCTATCTGCTGTTCTGCCGGGATGTGGAGCTCGCCTGTGACGAGCGTGTGGTGTCCGACTGGGACTCCGCCGACCGGCAGGCCTACTCCCGTGCCCTGCTTGCGTGCAGCGTATCCCGTCCCACACTCTCCGCCTGTCCCCTGGCCTTTGGAGAGATTGGTGTGAAGGAGCGGGTCAAAGCCGTGTTTCACTGCAAAAAGCCCGCCCTGTGGGCTATTCTGGCCGCCGCGGGGCTGTGCGTGGCGGTGGCGGCCTGCTTCCTCACCGACCCGGAGCAGCTCACCCTGGACAACATCACGTCGGAGCGGGGCTATGCCATCACCAGCCAGACCCCTTACGTTCTCACTCTGTCGGTGCCCAAGGACGTCCTAACTGAAGCGTGTTACACCGGAGAAGGACAGCTTTTCAAGGAAAATGAAGTCCCTGCCTTTCAAAATGACACCACCACCATCTATCTGGAGCGGGTCATGCCCGCCAACGAGGGGGACGAATATCTCGTCTTTATGTTCTCCTTCTCCCACCGGTTGCCCGAGTCGGGCACGATTCTGCTGCCCTATCAGAAGTCAAAGGACGGCTACCAACTCTTTGCCTACCATGCCAGTGAGACGCTGACCGATGACAGCACTCTCTACCCGGATGCGGTGTCGCTGCACGGCGTGGGGCCTGAAAAAGAGTTCTCCTTCTATGTCCGGACCGACGTATGCAGGGCGGCCAGCGGTACACTGGAGATGCAGCTGGGCTGCAATGCCCTGACCTATGTCCGGCTGAAGCCGGGCCAGGCAGCGCCCTCCGGCGTGCAGAAAGCCCAGCAGACCTCCGACGTGAACGACGCCATTGCCGCTCTGCTGGCCGAGATTACCTCCTCTCCGCAGGAGGCATCCAGCACGGTGGCCTACCTCTCCGCCCACCCCGAGGCCCATCAGCAGCTGCTGGACTACGGGAATCTCACCCTGCGGTACTGCTTTTCTCAGTTCCTGGACGGCGGTCAGATCGGTCTGGAGGGCGGGCTGATGTGGTACCTCATCTGCGAGCTGGCCCCTGAGGTGGAGCAGATTCCTCCCGTCGGCTCAGGACAGGACTGCTTTGACGCCTGGCTCTCCTCTGCCCGGGCGGACATGGAGGAGCACGGGGCAAGCTGGATGGAGGAGCACACCCCCAGCGCCCTCATGCTGCTCCAGACTGCCGGCGGATAGTCCGCCGCGAAGGCGGTCGGTTTTTGTTCCTCCTGTCACCGTCCTACCTGAGGCGGCATAGACTGCCTCAGAGTCCGGCGTTCCGGGCTCCCGCAGACCATGCGGCATCCTTCAGAAGGTAATCACTCTATGGCCGACATCCAGCAGGACCTTTTGGGGCTCCAGTACAGCCCCAGTTTTGACCTTCAGGGTCTTCAGGAGGAAAACGTCAACCTGACCCTCCCCCCCGCTCCCAGCACCTTTGCCACCGTCTTCGGCACCGTGACAAACGGCACCGACCCCATCCCCGCCGCCACCGTCAAGCTCTTTGACAGCACCGGCCTGCCCTACCAGCACACCATCACCGCCGCTGACGGCACCTACACCCTGGACGGCATCCCCGCCGGCACGTACAGCGTGGCTGCCGTGGCCGAGAGCTACGTGATGAGCACTGCCGTGGGCGTCACTGTGTCCAACGGCAGCACCACCGAGATTCCTCTCGTGTGTACGGCGGACGCCACCCTGGCGCTGGGCGCCATCGCAGGCACCCTGACCATCTTCGGCACCGCCAGCACCCCTCTGGGCGGGGCGAAAATCACCCTGACCAACGCCGCGCTGGAGACGGTGGCCACCACCTACACCGCCGCCGACGGCGAGTTTCTGTTCTACGATGTAGCTGACGGCGTATACACCCTGCGGGCCTCCGCCCTGGGCTATCTCACTACCGCCACCATGACCGCCACCATCCTGGGCGGCTCCACCGTCAACCTGACCATGGCCATCCAGGTGGACAGCCAGACCTACAACGGCACGGTCAGCGGCATCATCACCGACCAGAACGGCGCGGCGGTGGCCGGCTGCTTTGTGGGCCTGTACCAGGTCACCACCATCGGCGAAGTCTCCACCGAGCAGCTCATCGCCGCCACCAAGACCAACACCGAGGGAAAGTACCTGTTCGGCGGCGTCACGGACGGCCAGTATCTGGTCAAGGCAAAGGTAAGCCAGTAACCTGTCCCTCCTCCCTGGAGCACAGCCCGGTCTTCTGTATGACCTGCGGCGGAGAGACGGAGCAAAATCTTCGTCTCTCCTTCCGCAGGGAGCTGTGTCTGGTCCGGGTGTGTGTATCGGGCAGCTGTCCCTGGGACAGCGTGACGCTGCAGAACTGGAAGGGCTGCTTTCAGTCCTCCCGGCAGCTGTGTGCCTGCGGCCAGGCGTTTTTCACCGCCCTGCCGCCCGGCACATACCTTCTCACCCTTTGCAGAGGCCGGGCAGGCGTCCGCCTGCTGCTCTGTCTGCCTCCGGGCGGGCAGATTACCCTGTGCCACGACCCGGCCACCGGCTGCTGCCGGTGGTACAGGCCGCCTGCCCGCAGCTTTCCCCTCTGTCCGCCGTAAGCGCGGCAGCATAAAACAGCGGTCCGTCAAACCAGGTTTGACGGACCGCTGTTTCTTTGTTCCCCTCAGGACAGACTGCCCGGTTCCTCGTAGAACCGGAACCGGTTTTTGCCCTGCCGCTTGCTCTCGTACAGCGCCAGGTCGGCCCGTCTCAGGTAGTCGTCGTATTCGAAGTCCGGATTGCACACATAGGTCAGACCGATGCTGCCGGTGATGGACGGGCCGGGTGTGCGCTCCAGCGCGCTCAGCAGGCTGTCCACCCGCTGTTCCAGCCGCTCCCGGCGGATGCCGCCCTTGATGAACACCAGGAACTCGTCTCCGCCCAGCCGGCCCACAAGGTCCTCCTGGCGGAAGGTGGAGGTGAGCACCCGTGCTACCGTCTGAAGGGCCTTATCCCCCTCCAGATGGCCCATTTTGTCGTTGATCTGCTTGAAATTATCAATGTCCATCATCATCAGCACGCCGCAGGGGCTCTGCTCACACCCGCTCACGCACCGCTTTACCTCCCGCTCAAAGGCAGTCCGGTTGTACAGGCCGGTCAGCGGGTCCCGGTCTGCCGCCTGGGCCTGAGCGAACTCCCGCTCCTTCTCGGCATTGATGTCCTTGAGGTAGATGAGGGTGTATGCGTTCCGGGTGGTGTCCTCCCGGAAGAGGTAGATGGTCAGCTCCACCCAGTGGAGGGTCTCACCCACAGGGCGGCGGTAGCAGAATCGGCTGCTGGTCTCGCCGCGGGCCAGCATCTCGTTCCATATGGCTGGGTGGCGGTAGCGTCTGAGCCGCTCCAGCTCCGCCTCAGGCAGCATGGACGCCAGCTGCTGCTCCAGCACCTCGATGAAGTGGCGGGAACTCTGGCGGTAATCCTGCTTGTACATCCGCCAAAGGCCGCCCACCGACTTGAGCTGGCCGCTCTCCAGGTCCACCTCCGCATAGGCGATGGTCTCGGACAGCATGGTGTGGTAGAACTTGCGCATGCGCATGTACTCCAGCTCCATGACCCGGTCGTTGCCGATGGGCTCCAGCACGGCGATGGCCGCCTCCTGTCCCTTCTCCTCCCGGTCCAGCCACTGGGTGGTCAGCTTGAACCACTCGTAGGTGCCGCTCTTGGACTTGAGCAGCAGCTCCTGCCGCTCATTCCCCTCTTTCCTGTGCAGCCTGGAAAAGGCGCTGCGGAAGTGCTCCACAAAATGGGGATGGACAATCTCGCTGTCGATCCAGCACTGGGGGAAGTCGGATTCGTGGGCCTCCTCCCCCAGCAGCAGGGTCCGCTCGGTGTGGAAAAACATGGTTTTTTCCACCGCGTTGTACTCAAAGATATCACGCAAGCAGGACTCGGGCACCAGCTTGGGCCGCTCCATGTCGTTGACAATGCCGTGGTAGCCCTTCAGACAGATCATGCCGCTCTCGTCCTGGAAGCGCATGCCGGTGCAGCGCACCAGCACATCCCCCCGCTCGGGATGCCGCCAGCTGTACTCCAGCTGAACGGGCCGTTCCGAACGGGTCATGGTCTGAATCGACTCGTCCACATAGCGCCGGTAGCCGTCGTTGACCCTGCTGTACCAGAACTGATAGCACTCCTCCGGGTCGGGAATGCCGGCGATGCCCAGGACATGGAGCATGGTGTCGTTGGCCACCATCTCGTGGCGCTTTCCCTCCCGGTCAAAGCGGATGACCCACAGGCCCAGGCCCAGCATCTCAAAGACGTCGTGGTAGTTGGCCCGGAGCAGCTCCCGGTAGCGGTTCTCGTTGCGCTCCTGGTGGATGCGGCCCAGCAGGAAGCTGGACAGCACCCGGATCTGGGCGTCATCATGGATGGAGTAGCGGGGATTGTCCACGCCGATGAAGGCGATGGTCTTGCCCCTGTCCCGCACCGGCACGGCAATAAGCCGCTTGATGCCCTGTGCCTCCAGAATTCGCCACTCCTCCGGGCTCTCCCTGCGCAGGGTGTCCAGGTTGAGGATGAGCACCGTCCGGTCGTGGTTAAAGAGGTCCATCCACCGCTCCAGCGCACGAGGCGGAACGTTCTGCAGGTTTTCCGCCTGGGGCAGCACATTGGGCGCACACCACTCAAAGGTGTTGTCCCAGCAGCCCTCCCGCTGGGGGCTGGGCGCAAAGAGATAGGCCCGGTCGGCCTGGTAGAACTCGCCCACCGAGGCCAGCACCCGGTTGACCGCCTCGCCGTAATCGGCGTGCTCCGAGAGGGTCTTGGTGTATCCGGCGATCTTCTGGGCAAAAATCAGCCGCTCCTGGGTGTTGCGGCTGACCACCTCATGCTTGGTGATGTCCAGCGCCACCTCCATCCGCAGCCGTTTGCCCTGGTGGGCGATGATTTTGTCCTTGAGCAGGAAGTGCCGCCCGCAGTACTCGTTTTCCCTGTCCCAGATGTAGAAATTGTCCCGTTTCAGCACCGGGTTGGTGCAGAAGGAACAGGGTTCATCCAGGCCCTGGAGTGCCTTGTAGCACTTCCGGCCCCGGTAGTCCCGCAGGCCCATCATCCGCTGTCCCGCAGGGTTGACATAGTACAGCTCATAGGTGTCCATGTCGCTGATGTAGAAGATGTCGTTCTCCGCCTCCAGAATCACCTTGGCCAGCTCGTCCTCCGACCAGTCCACAGCGGACGCGATGTCCGAGATGTGGAGCTGACTGCGGTAGGCGTTCTCCCGCTCCATCCGCGCCTGGTAGCTGGGGCTGTCCGGGCGGAGATAGCGCTCCTCCAGCTCCTCAGGCGTACAGGGCTTGGAGAAGAGGAAGCCCTGAAGCAGTGCCGGGTGGAGCTCCTCCAAGGCTGTCAGTTCGTCCTCGGTCTCCACGCCTTCGCAGCACACCCGGATCTGGCAGCTGTCGGCCAGCTCCAGCATGTTGCCCAGCAGGCGGTAGTTGTACACACTGTGCTGGATATTGTTGACAAAGCAGCGGTCAATCTTGATCTCGTCAATCTCCAGTTCCTTCAGCCGCCCCAGGCTGGAATAGCCGGTGCCGAAGTCATCCACCGAGATCTCAATGCCGCTCTTCTTCCACTGGAGAAACAGCTCGTTGATGTGGGGATAGTCCAGCAGCTGCATGCTCTCGGTGATCTCCAGGGTCACAGCGTCGCCGGGCAGGCCGCTCCGGTTCACCGCATCCAGTACCTTCTGGACGATGTTCTCCTCGCACAGCTGGGTATAGGACACATTGATGCTGATATGGAAGTCCGGCTCCTGCTTGCGCCATGCTCTGCACTGCTCCAGCGCGGTGTCCAGCACCCAGATGCCCACCGGACAGATCAGCTTGCTCTGCTCCAGAATGGGCACAAACTCGGACGGCGGCACGTTTCCCCGCCGGGGAGAGGTGTAGCGCAGCAGCGCTTCGGCGCCGTAGAGCCGGTAGGTGCCCGAGAGCACCTGGGGCTGGTAGCACAGCGAAAAGCCCCGAAATCCCTCCCGGACGCTCTTGGTCAGGTCCTCCTTCAGCTCCAGGGTGGCGATCTCCTTCTCGTAGTCCTCGGAGGAGAAGAACATCAGCCGGTTCTTTCCCTGGGCCTTGGCGTGATCCAGGGTATTCTCCGCATACTGATAGAGGGTCTCGGCGTCGGGCACCATGTACTCCCGGAAGGGCACACAGCCGCCCGACAGGGTACACAGTCCCTCCAGCAGCCGCTGGGCCCGGTTAAACACTGCCGCCGCCTGTTTGGCGTCTGCGTCCGGCAGATTGACCGCAAAGCAGTCGCCGTTGGTGCGGTAGATCCGCCGCTTCCCGTCCGCCGCATGCTCCAGGGCGTCGGCCACCCGCCGGAGCACCGCGTTGCCCTGCTCACGGCCCTGCTTCAGGTTGATGGACTTCAAATCGTCCACGCCCACCAGCAGCAGGAAGCCGTCCCGCTCTCCGGCCAGCAGCTCCCTGCTCTCCCGCTTGAGCTGGTTCATGCCAAAAATACCGGAAAAACCGTCCGCTCTGCTGTTGGTGGCCACCTCGGAGATGCAGCCGATGACCCACAGCGGCCGTCCCTGCTGGTCCAGCTGGCTCTTGCCCCGGCTGCTGATCCAGACCACATCGCCCTGCCGGTTGATCACCCGGTACTCCAGCCTGTGAATCTGCTTCTCGCCGCCCCGCAGCTTTTCGTAGGACTCCCGCAGTATGGGCAGGTCCTGGGGGTATACTATCCGGCACCACTCCTGGGGCGTGACGTACTCCTGTCCATGCTCCATCAGGGGGTAATTCTTGCCGATATTCTTGGAGAAATGGATCTGGTTGGCCTTCAGGTCAAAAAAGAAATAGTGGTCGCTGGTGCTCTCATTCAGAAAATCCAGCATATTACGGCATGTATCCGCAATATACTGCCCGTCCAGTTCAATATTCATGGTTACCTCGCAAGCCATTGTTTGCAGCCTTCCGCAAACTCCCTGCCCGATTTGCCGGACAACAGAAGTTCGGAATTATTTTGGCCTGAAAGACAGGTCTATGCGCCATGTCCATCAATTTAGCGGTATTGATTCTATCATGCTTCTCCACTCCCTTCAAGCGTCTTTTTCCGCTGCCGTCAAAAAATGACACCCCGCTTTTCCCCTGTGCCCGCTCCTCCTTTGGACAGAGAAAAGACCCGGGTACGGACTGCCTTTCTGTCCGCACCCGGGCCTTCTTTGCGCCCAAGGATTATATGGTCAGCGTTCCGCTCTCGTCCTCAATGAGGAGGAGAATCTTCTCCTCGCTGCCGGTCTGAGCATTCACGTAGACAATATAGTGCTGCCCGTTCTCCAGCCGACACTTGAACTCGTGGCAGAGCACCTCGTATTTGCCGCTGGTGGGGATGATAACCAACTGATGGGAGAGGCACTCCAGAGCCGGGTCCAGCACCGCCTGGGCCTCCTCCGCAGAGACCGCCGGGGTCTCCAGCGTCCGCTGGGTGTGGTTCATCAGATAGCCGTCCGCCTCAAAGCCCACGATGCTGCCGTTGTCCAGGGCTACCGCCACCTTAATAAGGTCCGGGTAGCAGAGCACCTCCCCCTGCCGGGCGGCAAAGTTGACGGTGAGGATGTTGTTCTGGTTGATATAATAGCTGGGCTCCATTTCCCCATAGCCCTGTTCAGCCAGGAAAGTACGGGCCACCTCCACGCCCTCTTCCGCTGTGAGGTTGGCCTCCCCCACCGGCCGGGAATTCATCAGCTCGCTCACCTTGCCGCCCTGGCGTGATACCTCAATATAGACCTCGCCGCCATCCACCACGGCGGAAAAGCTCCAGTTGGGCAGGGCCCCATCACCGGCAGACATGGGCGTGAAAATCTCCGGCTTCAGGCCCATGAACTCCGCCGCTACGGCCTGGGCCTCCTCCTGGGTGACCTCCTCCAGCCCCTCCAGCGCTCTGGGCTGCTGCTGGGTGGCGAGATGTTCGGAGAAGGGGCCGTCGTAGATGAGGGTGGGTACCTCGGGGAAATCGGACTCCACGTTCTGGAAGCTGCTTCCCGCCGTGTCCCCAGTACTCTCCTGGGCCTGGGCCAGCCTGGCCTGAGCATGCTCCAGGTCGTCCATGGTGATGGTGCCGCTGTGGATATCGGCCTGCAGGTCCTGGAGCATCTGGGAGAGCTGGCTGGAGGCGGCCGCCAGGGCACGCAGGCTCTCCTTCTCCTCCTCCGTGGTCCCGCCGCCCGATGCATTGCTCTTGGACAGCGCTGCGGCGTAGTCCCCCACCTTGGCCACGAAGGACGCGGTCTGAGCCAGCTCCACATTGCCGTAGGGCAGTTCGCCGATGGCCATCTGGGCGGACATGGCCCGGCCGAACAGCTCAGTGCACAGCTGAGCCAGCAGGGACTCCGACGTGGCGTAGGCGCTCTTCTGCAGCGCCGCGTCCATCTCCGCCACTGCGGTGGTCAGCTCGGCAAAGGCGTGCTGGTAGGTGTTGTTGACAATGTTCCGGTAGGCCTCCGCCCTGGCGTAGCTCTTCAGCGCCGCGCCGCCGGTCACCGCAAAGGCCGCCGCCGCAAAGCTGACCGCCAGCACCCTGGCCTTCCGGCTGTGAAAAAACTCCTTGGTCATAAAAACCGCCCCCTTTGGACCTAGTTTGTTCCAAAAGGAGGCGATTCTTTTCAGGTAATTTTTTCTCAGTCCCCGGGATTTGCCTTCCCGACAGCGGTATCAATATGGACCTTCCACACCGCGGTACGGGGCAGCCAGGCCCGCACCACCTCGTCAAACCGGTCCATGTCCTCCGGGCAATGCCGCAGGCAGAGCAGCCGCAGGGCCTCCACCTTCTCATCCCGCTCCACCACCTCACCGGCGGTTCCACGGGCCAGGACGGAGGAATACCGGGCGGTGAACTTCCGGGGCACCGTCTCCGCCTCCCCCACAAAGCACATGGCCACTCTGGGATTGGCCCGCAGGGCGTCCACCTTCTCCCCCTCAGGCGCACAGTGGAAGTAAATGTCCTCCCCGCTGCGCACCGGCGTCAGGGGCACACTGTAGGGCAGCCCGTCCGTCCCTGTCATGGACAGCACCATGTATGCACAGCTGTCCATCACCTGGTGGATAAACTCCGTTCCCTGCTCCCGTTCCTTACGTCTCACACGCCTCATCCTCTCCGTTTTTTCTCCATGATATGCGCCTGGCGCCCCAATTGCAAGAGCTGTCGCTGTTTTTCCTCCTCTGTCCTGTGAAACGTACACGAAACCCCCGTGAATCACACCCCGTTTTCTTCTGTAATGTGAAAATCGTATTTTAATTTGCCCTTAATGATTTACAACCGGAAATATTTGCGGTATTCTTTCTCTGTAATGAGAATCCCGCCCTTTTAGCGGGCAAAATATGTTCTGCATGCAACATCGACGAAACACAAGGGGGATCTAAAAAAATATGAGAGGCGTCGAAACGCGTATTCAGGAGATCCGGCACAGAATCTTCCGTGAGGTGGCCCGTATGGCCTACCACACCGAGTGGCCGGTGGACAAGAGAATTGAGGAGCTTCCTTATAAGATTATTCCCGGCGAGGTGGGCAACTTCCGCAACGACGTGTTCCTGGAGCGGGCCATCGTGGGCGAGCGTCTGCGTCTGGCCATGGGTCTGCCCTGCCGCAGCGCGGCTGAGCACGCCCCCCTGTCCGACAACATCGAGGCCGCCGACAAGGATGAGACCTACTACACCCCGCCCCTGATCAACGTGATCAAGTTTGCCTGCAACGGCTGCGCTGAGAAAAAGGTCATGGTCACCGAGGGCTGCCAGGGCTGCCTGGCCCATCCCTGCGAGGAGGTCTGCCCCAAGGACGCCATCAAGCTGGACCGCTACAATGGCCGTTCCCACATCGACCAGGACAAGTGCATCATGTGCGGCCGCTGCGCCGACGTGTGCTCCTACAAGGCCATCATCATCCAGGAGCGTCCCTGCGCCGTGGCCTGCGGTGTGGACGCCATCCACACCGACATCAACGGCAAGGCTGAGATCGACTACGACAAGTGCGTCTCCTGCGGCATGTGCCTGGTGAACTGCCCCTTCGGCGCCATCGCCGACAAGTCCCAGATCTTCCAGGTCATCCGGGCCATCCAGTCCGGTGAGCGCGTGTACGCCGCCGTGGCTCCCGCCTTCGTGGGCCAGTTCGGCCCCAAGGTCACCCCCGGCAAGCTCCGTGCCGCCATGAAGCAGCTGGGCTTTGCCGACGTCTTCGAGGTGGCCGTGGGCGCCGACCTGTGCGCCACCCAGGAGGCCGAGGACTTCATCCGCGAGGTCCCCAATGAGCTGCCCTTCATGGGCACCTCCTGCTGCCCCGCCTGGTCCGTCATGGCCAAGAAGAGCTTCCCCGACCACGCCAACTGCATCTCCATGGCCCTCACCCCCATGACTCTGACCGCCCGCCTCATCAAGCACAACCACCCCAACGGCAAGGTTGTGTTCATCGGGCCCTGCGCCGCAAAGAAGCTGGAGGCCATGCGCAAGAGCGTCCGCAGCGAGGTGGACTTCGTCCTGACCTTCGAGGAGATGGCCGGTATCTTTGACGCCAAGCACGTGGACCTGGCCACCATCGAGGAGGACCCCACCGGCGTTAACGACGCCTCCACCGACGGCCGTAACTTCGCCGTGTCCAGCGGCGTGTCCCAGGCTGTGGTGAACGTGATCAAGGCCCGTTACCCCGACCGTGAGGTCAAGGTGGCCAGCGCCGAGGGCCTGCGCGAGTGCCGCAAGATGATGAAGGACGCGGTGGCCGGCAAGTACCCCGGCTATCTGCTGGAGGGCATGGCCTGTCCCGGCGGCTGCGTGGCCGGCGCCGGCACCATGCAGCCCATCAAGAAGTCCCAGGTGGCCGTCAACCTCTACGCCAAGCAGGCCAACCACAAGACCTCCAACGAGACCGAGCACATCAAGGAGCTGGACAAGCTGGTGGACTAACATCCCCTGCCTTCCCCTTTCCTATGCAGACATGGAGCGCCTCCCTTGGGAGGCGCTCCATTTTTTCTTTTGTGGGCATATCACCTCTTTTTCCCCGATTCCAGCCCCGCTTTCGGCTGTTCTCTCCCCTTCATCCGTTTTTCATGGGTCCATGATATGCGCCCCGTGCCGGAATGGCAATTCCCTCCCGCACCAAACCGCCCCGCTGTCCATAGTATGGCGTGAGGGGTATCCAGCCCTTCACTACTCTATCGGGAGGTATTTCCATGCCTGAAAAGGTTATGCCCGGCCCCGTGCAGGACTCCGCCTGTATCCGCGAGGCCGTCTGTATCCATACCAAGAAAATCTTCGACTCCTGCCGGGATAAAGACTGTATCGAGGATCTCCGCTTCTACCCCACCCAGAGTTCCCAGTGTGCCATTGACCGTGCTGTGTCCATCCGCGCCGGCCAGGCTGAGCTGCTCTATGTGTACATCGACGTGGAGCCCATCGGCTTCAACCGGGGCTTCTTCACCGTGGACGTCCGCTACTTCTACCGCGTCACCGCCGACGCCTTTGTGGGCGCCGCCCGTCCCGTCCAGGTCTGCGGCCTGTGCGTGTTCGACAAGCGGGTTATCCTCTTCGGCAGCGAAGGCAGCGCCAAGGTGTTCTCCTCCGAGGCTGCTCCGGGCGCCATGGATGAGCAGAACATCATGAAGACCAACCTGCCCACCGCGGTGGTGGAGGCGGTGGACCCCATCGTGCTCAACATGAAGCTGGTGGACGTGTGCGAGTGCCGTCCCTGCTGCGACTGCGAGCTGTCCGACATCCCGCCCTGCATCTGCTCCTGCTTCGGCAGCGACCTGTGCTTCGGCAACGAGGGCAAGCGGGTCTATGTCACTCTGGGCCAGTTCTCCATCATCCGCCTGGAGCGAGACACCCAGCTGCTCATGCCCGCCTACGACTACTGCATGCCCGAGAAGGAGTGCACCTGCGGCAGCTGCGAGGATGACCCCTGCGAGATCTTCCGCCATGTCCAGTTCCCCGTGGATGAGTTCTTCCCGCCCAACGGTGCTGTGGGTGGCTGTGGCTGCGGCTGTGAGCGGCCCGACCGGGACTGCGGCCACGGCGACCGTCCCGACCGCTGCCCGCCCTCCGGCGGCAAGGGCTGCCGGGGCTGAGGCTCCCATCCCGGCACATGCAGAGAGGGTCCGCATTCTGCGGACCCTCTCCCCTTATATTCCGCTCTCTTTTTCCCTCCAAAACCATTTTCAAGGAAATCTGCACAGTTCAGTACGCATTAGCTAAAATCCCCTCAGTCGGCTTTTGAAAATTCTTACATTTTATATATGACAATTACCGGCAATTTGTTGTAGAATAGTTGCAGCAAATCATATAAAAGCACGTCTGAACAATAGACTGGAGGAATTTACACATGATCGCTGGTGCGAAGCGTCGCGAGGCTGCCGTGAAGGCCGCCGAGGAGAAGACTGCCGCCAAGGCCGTCGAGACCGTGGAGACCAAGGCTGTCAAGGCCGAGGTTGAGACCGTGGCCAAGGCCGAGCCTGTCAAGGCTGAGCCCGTGGCTGAGACCGCCCCCAAGGCTGCCGAGAAGAAGACCGCCCGCAAGACCGCCACCAAGAAGGCCCCCGCCAAGAAGGCCGCTGAGAAGTCTGTGGAGGCTCCCGCCGAGAAGGCCGCGGAGACCAAGACCACCATCATTCTGGAGTACTGCGGCCGTCAGGTCACCGAGACCACTATGATCGCCGGTGCCAAGAAGGTGTGGGCCGAGGCCGGCCGCACCGAGGCCATTGAGACCATGGAGCTCTATGTCAAGCCCGAGGACGGCGCTGTGTACTGCGTCATCAACGGCGAGCCCATCGGCAAGTTCTGCTATTAATCTCCGCCTCAAACACGAGCCCGGAGCCGCTTTATGCGGCTCCGGGCTCTCTGTTTGTCAGCAGCTATATTCAAAAAGCAGCTGTCTCTCTTTGATTGGGGCGTTGCTATGCATCGCCCTGTCTTTTCAGCTCCTGCTTCAGCCTGCTCAGCGTCACAGGGGTCATGTTGAGAAAAGACGCGATGTATTTGTTGCTGATCTTCTCGCTCAGCCCGGGATAAGACCGCTGGAACCACTGATAGCGTTCCATGGCGGTGTACTGATAGATGGCGATTTTCAGTTCCCAGTGGACGCGGGACCAGTCCATAACCAGCTGACGGTAGAGCTCGGACAGAGTAGGGTATTCCTTGAGCATTCGGTTGACTTCCGGGATGGCGATACGCACAACCTCGCATTCTGTGAGTGTCTGGATGTCAATGGGTGCGGGCTGGGAAATGTCTGAGCTGGGCATAACAGGCGAACCGCACTGAAACACCAGACAGTCGGTAATTTCCTTCCCATTCACGTCGGTGAGCACACCACGGGCTATACCCTGCATCAGAAAATACACATGGGTGGGCATATTCCCCTGGCGGATCAGATACTCTCCCTTTTTCAGCACTCTCGTCTCCGATACGCGGAGCGCCTCCTGCACCAGTGCCTCATCGGAGATTCCAAGGACCTTCTGAAAGAAATCAATCAGCAGCATCCTTCTCCCCCCTTCTTTCTGTGGTGCTTATTATATTACAGGCTCTCTTTTTTTATCGCATTATCCCATGTTAATTTTCCTAATTATCATGGGAATTGGGGAGATTCTGTCCGTTCGCCGAAAACAAACACCCCCTGCCGGCAAACCCGGCAGGGGGTGTTCTATGCTGATGGGCCTGATCCGTGCCCGGAATGCGGCTTACATCCCGGCCAGAATGGCCTCCAGGTCCTCTTTGGAGTAGTGATATACCTTGTCGCAGAACTGGCAGGTGAGCTCCGCCTTGCCCTGGTCGGCAATCAGCTCCTCCAGGTCCTTCCTGCCCATACTGATGAGCGCACGGGTCACCCGGTCACGGCTGCAGTAGCAGCGGTACTCCACCGGGCTCTCCTCCAGCACCTCCATGTCGAAGTCGGACAGCACCTGCATCAGCAGGCCCTTGGCGGTCATGCCGTCCCGGAGGGCTTCGGTCACCGCGCCCACTCGGGCCACCCCCTGCTCGATGGTGCGGATGACGCTCTCATCCGCGCCGGGCAGCAGCTGGATGAGGTAGCCGCCGGCGCAGAGAACGGACTGGTCGGTGTCCAGCAGTACCCCCAGAGCACAGGCAGTGGGGATCTGCTCGCTCTCCAGGAAATAGGCGGCGATGTCGTCGGCGATCTCGCCGGAGAGTAGCTCAATGGTGCCCACATAGGGCTCCTTCATGTTCAGGTCCTTGATGATGGTGAGGGAACCGGCACCCACGGCGGCGCCCACATCCAGCTTGCCGGGCCGCTTCCGGGGCAGGTCGGCCGCCGGGTTCTGGACATAGCCCCGGACGTTGCCCTCGCTGTCGGACACGGCGGTGATGCCCCCCAGAGGGCCGTCTCCCTTCACCCGCAGGGTGAGGGAGGCCGCCTCCTCCTTGAGCTGGTTGCCCATCATGGACGCTCCCATCAGGGCACGGCCCAGGGCAGCGGTGGCGGTGGGCAGAGTCTTGTGAATCTGGCGGGCACGCTCCACCAGGGCGCCCGCCGTAATAGCGGAGGCCTTCACGGGGGCGTCCTTGGCCAGCATGCGGATAATCTGATCAGACATAAATGCGTTTGTTTCCTTTCTCTTCCGTCGAAAAAGGTGCGCGCACCTTTTTCGAATAAGATGCAGTCCGCTGTGCGCATCATCTGTCCCCATTCAGGGGACAAATGCCACACTTGCGGCCTGAGAAGTATTTTCTCTGATGCCCATGTCACCGGAGAACATAGATTTCACTTAATTCGCGCCTGCGGGCGCGAACGCTGCGAGGCTTTCTCACAAACCAAATGGTTAGTTCAGCCCTTTTTCACGGCGGTGAAGAAGATGCGCTCCTCTCCCGGCACGGGAGCGCGCATTTTCAGGCAGCCGTGGCGGCGGATGCGGGTAAAGCCGGCCTCCCGCAGGTATTCCTCCAGCTCGTCGGGCTCGTAGGCGTACTCCTCGTGGACCTCCTCGCCCCGGCTCCAGCGGCCGTCCTCCTCCAGACGGAAGATGTCCATGCCGTAGGTGCAGATACGCCGCCGGGGAGAGTACTCCGCCCGCCAGACACAGTATGCGTCGTCGGTCTCGTCGATAAACATGCCGCCGTCCAGGCCACGGAGCTTGTCCGGCGTGTTGATATCAAAGAGGAACAGGCCGCCGGGCATGAGAAACAGGTGTACCCGCTCAAAGGCCTTTTTCAGTTGTCTGGGATTGGTCACATAATTGACGCTGTCCAGACAACAGACGCAGGCGTCGATGGTGCCGTACAGGTCCAGCTTCTCCATGCTCTGGCAGAGGAAGATGGGCGGCTCGCCCTCCAGGTCACGGCACTTCTCCGCCGCCACCGACAGCATCTCCGCCGAACGGTCGGCGCCGATCATCTCGTAGCCCCGGCCCATCAGCTCGGCCGTCAGGCTGCCGGTGCCGCAGGCCAGGTCCAGCACCGTATGGATGGGCAGGGCGCTGCGGGCAAAGTGCTTCTCGATGTAGTCCGCCCAGCGGCTGTACCGCACGTCGGTGGTCAGCTCATCGTAGCACCCGGCCAGGAACTCATAGCTTTCCATCGGATTTCAGCTTCTCCTTCACCCGGGGGAGCACGGTGGTATATCCGTCGGCGCCGTAGTTGAGGGACCGGTTCACCCGGCTGATGGTGGCGCTGGACGCGCCGGTCCGCTCCAGGATGTCGTTGTAGATCATGCCGTTGGACAGGAGAATGGCCACCTCAAAGCGCTGCTCCATGGCCCGCAGCTCGGCCACTGTGCACAGGTCGGTGAAAAACTTCTTGCACTCGTCCAGGTCCTTGAGGGTGAGGATGGTCTCATAGAGAATATCACTCCGCTCCCTCTTTTCGCCCTTGGTCATAGGCTGACAGCCTCCTTTGGTAGATTTGGAATGGTTCGCGTTTCTTCCCTTTTGCTTTATCACTTTATATTTTACTTCAGTGAAGCATGAAAGTAAACATATTTTGTCCGTTTTGCAGGGAAAATTTCACCACAGGCTGCCCCGCTCGTGGAAGGACCGCTCTCCCGGCTCTGGAGTCAGCTTCTTGCGCTCCATGTCCTCCACAATGGCGTACCTCGGTCCCTGGGACACCGCCTGGATGAACTCCTCCACAGGCCCCTCGTCTCCCTGGACCTCCATCTCCACGTCGCCGTCCTCCCGGTTGCGCACCCAGCCGGTCAAATCCAGCCGTGAAGCGGTCATGCTGGTAAACCACCGGAAGCCCACGCCCTGGACCCGTCCGGACACCCGGATATAAAACCGTACCACGCTGTATCCCCCTTTCTCTTTTTTATTTTAGCGTAGCACAGGGAAAAACTTCTGTCAAACCGGCATCTCCGGCATAGAATGGGGCAAACTGTTCTGGAGAAGGAGGGACGGCCATGGAGCTGGGAAAACGCCGTGTGGAGTCTATTGAGGTGGGTTCTGTGCCGGAGGAGAAGGTACTGACGCTGGAGGAGGAGCCGGTTCTGACCCTTTCCCTCCGCGTCCCGGCCCTGGAGGGGGACACGCCGCCGCTGCGGCGGATTGGCCGCTGCTTTGCCCGGCAGGCCCAGGTCTGGCGGGCACGGTGGGAGGGTCCGCTGTACGCTGCGGCCTGCGCCGCCCTGACCGAGGCCAGGGAGCAGTCCCGGCCCTTTGTGCCCTGGACGTCAGCGCTTGACTTCACCGTCACCCGCAGCGGCGGCGGCTTGCTCAGCCTGCACACCGACGCCGCCGAGCGCCACGGAACTGCCCGTCCCCTGCTGGTCCGCTCCGGCGAGACCTGGGACCTGACCTCCGGCACCCCAATTTCTCTGTCCTCCCTCTTTCCGTCCGGCCGCCGCTGGCGTCAGCAGGTGATCTCCGCAATTGAGGAGCAGTGCGCCGGTCGAGCTGCCTCCGGCGAGTTCCTCTTCTACGAGGACTGGCCCCGCCGGGTGGCGCTGGACTTCGACCCGGACAATTTCTATATGACCGAGGACGGCGTGGTGGTCTTCTACCCGCTCCACACCCTGTGCCCCGCCGCCGAGGGCATCCCGGAATTTCCCCTCACTCTGCCGGAGATTTCCCACTGACGGACACCGCTTTCCATCCTCTTCCGTCCAAGGTGGACACCTTCCAGTTTTCGAAGAAAAGTTCTCTCCAAGTCGTAATTTTTTTACATTTTGTCCCTTGTAATCTGAAAAACACCGGGATATAATATCGTCCGTCCGTGGGAAAAGGCCAATGCGCGAATCCCCGCGGCAGGAGGAACTACTATGGTCAAAGCAATTGTAGGCGCAAACTGGGGCGACGAGGGCAAGGGCAAAATCACCGACCTGCTCGCTGAGGAGTCCGATGTAGTCATCCGCTTTCAGGGTGGCGCCAACGCAGGCCATACCATCATCTGTGATTATGGAAAGTTCGCGCTGCATCAGCTCCCCTCCGGCGTGTTCTACCCCCACACCACCAACATCATCGGCAACGGTGTGGCTCTGGACGTGCCCAAGTTCGTTCAGGAACTGAAAACCCTGACCGACGGCGGCGTGCCCGCTCCCCACATCATCGTGGACCAGCGGACCCAGGTGCTGATGCCCTATCACGTGCTCCAGGATACCTATGAAGAGGAGCGCCTGGCGGGTGCCGCTTTCGGCTCCACCAAGTCGGGCATTGCCCCCTTCTACTCCGACAAGTACGCCAAGATCGGCATCCAGGTCTGCGACCTGTTTGACGAGAAGCGGCTGATGGAGCGGCTGGAACATGTCTGTATCATCAAGAACGTGCTCTTTGAGCACCTCTACCACAAGCCCGCTCTGGACCCCAAGGAGCTGTTCAACACCCTCATGGGCTACCGGGACATGATTGCCCCCTATGTGGGCGACGCGGTGGCCTATGTCCACCAGGCCCTGAAGGAGGGCAAGAAGATCCTGCTGGAGGGCCAGCTTGGCTCCATGAAGGACCCCGACCTTGGCATCTACCCCTTCACCACCTCTTCCCACACCCTGGCCGGCTACGGCTGCGTGGGCGCTGCGGTGCCCCCCTCCGCCCTGACCGAGGTTGTGTGTGTCACCAAGGCCTACTCCTCCGCCGTGGGCGCCGGCGCCTTTGTGTCCGAGCTGTTCGGCGATGAGGCCGACGAGCTGCGCCGCCGTGGCGGCGATGCCGGCGAGTTCGGCGCCACCACCGGCCGTCCCCGCCGTGTGGGCTGGTTCGACGCCGTGGCCACCCGGTACGGCTGCATGGTCCAGGGCGCCACTGAGGCTGCCCTCACCGCCATCGACTGCCTGGGCTACCTGGACGAGATCAAGGTGTGCACCGGCTACGAGATTGACGGCAAGGTCACCACTGACTTCCCCGTCTCCCCCCTGCTGGACAAGGCCAAGCCGGTCTACGAGACCCTGCCCGGCTGGAAGAGTGACATCCGGGGTATCACCGAGTACGACAAGCTGCCCAAGGAGGCCCGGGACTACGTGGACTTCATTGAGAAGCACATCGGCGTGCCTGTCAAGACCGTGTCCACCGGCCCCAAGCGCCACGAGATCATCCGACGCTAAACTGTTTCCATCCCTTTTCAGAACGCCCCGGCCAAAAACCGGGGCGCTCTGCTGTGTATAATTCTTCCCCGTTTGACGCATTTTCTTCCGTTACGTCAGAATTGTCTATTGTGCGTCAGGCGGAGCTTGTAGTATAATATATTGTAATATTGCCGGGCGGTTCCTGCCGCCCCATACAGAAATCTGAAAATTTAGGAGTGTTTTTCATGAGCCGGATGGTCGGTACTGTTTCCCGCGGCGTTCGCGCCCCCATTATCCGCAGCGGCGATAACCTAGTGGATATCGTCACCTCTTCCGTGCTGGAGGCCGCCAAGGACGACGGCTTCACCGTGCGTGACCGGGACGTCATTGCCATCACCGAGGCCATTGTGGCCCGCAGCCAGGGCAACTACGCCTCCGTGGACGACATCGCCGCCGACGTGCGCGCCAAGCTGGGCGGCGGCACTGTGGGCGTCATCTTCCCCATTCTCTCCCGTAACCGCTTCGCCATCTGCCTGCGCGGCATCGCCAAGGGCTGCAGCAAGATTGTGCTGATGCTCTCCTACCCCTCCGACGAGGTGGGCAACCACCTCATCAGCCTGGACGCCGTGGACGAGAAGGGCGTGGACCCCTACAAGGACGTGCTCACCCTGGAGCGCTATCGTGAGCTCTTCGGCTACGAGAAGCACCCCTTCACCGGCGTGGACTACGTGGAGTACTACCAGAACCTGATCCAGGAGTGCGGCGCCGAGGTGGAGATCATCTTCGCCAACGACCCCCGCGCCATCCTGAACTACACCAAGACCGTCCTGGCCTGCGACATCCACACCCGCAAGCGCACCAAGCGCCTGCTCCAGGCCGCCGGCGCTGAGAAGGTCCTCACTCTGGACGACATCATGACCGCTCCCATCAACGGCAGCGGCTGCAACGAGACCTACGGCCTGCTGGGCTCCAACAAGGCCACCGAGGACAAGGTGAAGCTCTTCCCCCGTCCCTGCCAGGACCTGGTGGAGGCCATCCAGGCCAAGATGCTCACCGAGACCGGCAAGCACGTGGAGGTCATGGTCTACGGCGACGGCGCCTTCAAGGACCCCGTGGGCAAGATCTGGGAGCTGGCCGACCCCGTCGTCTCCCCCGCCTACACCGCCGGCCTGGAGGGTACCCCCAATGAGCTGAAGCTGAAGTACCTGGCCGACAATGACTTCGCCTCCCTCTCCGGCGAGGCCCTCCGCGACGCCATCAAGGACCAGATCCGCAAGAAGGACGGCAGCAGCCTGGTGGGCAACATGGTCTCCCAGGGCACCACTCCCCGCCGCCTCACCGACCTCATCGGCTCCCTGTGCGACCTGACCTCCGGCTCCGGCGACAAGGGCACCCCCATTGTCTATATCCAGGGCTACTTCGACAACTACACCACCGACTGATTTTCGGTCTCTCCAGCCGCCCGGACGCACGCCGTCCGGGCGGCTTTTTCTACTTTCTCCTCCCTTGACACCGGCAGCGCCGCCGGGTACTATAAAAACAGAATCTTGACGAACGGAGGCCCTTGCCATGCGACTGCGCCGGATGCTCCCTCTCTGCCTGTCCCTGCTGCTCCTGCTCTCCGCCTGCGGCTCCAAGACGGCGGAGGTCACTCCCACGCCCCCGGACATCCCCACCCTGCCCGCCAGAACCCAGGCTCCTCAGCCCTCCCCTACCCCCACTGAGACGGCGGAGCCCGAGTACACCGGTCCCCGCAACCCCCTCACCGGCGAGCCCATGGAGGAGGAGTGGGTGAACAAGCGCCCGGTGGCCATCATGCTCAACAATCTGGAGCAGGCGCTGCCCCAGCAGGGCCAGTCCGAGGCGGATATCATCTACGAGTGCCTGGAGGAGGGCGGCATCACCCGCATGATGGGCGTGTACCAGAACCCCCGGGATGTGGGGGTCATCGGCTCGGTCCGCTCCACCCGCACCTACTACCTGGAGCTGGCCCTGGGCCATGACGCCATCCTCATCCACGCGGGCGGCAGCGACGTGGCCGGCGTGGAGGACGCCTACGGCAAAATCAGGGCCTGGGGCGTCACCTCCCTGGACGCTGTCCGTGGCCCCTACATGAGCAACAGCGAGGGCGGCAACCTGATGTGGCGTGACCCCGGCCGTAAGGCCACCAACGGGTATGTCCACAGCGTCATCACCACCGGCGCGAAGATTGACGAGATTTTCTCCGCCGCCTCCTTCCGGCAGGACCACGAAGAGGGCTGGATCTACCAGATGGACTTTGCCGACGACGGCACCCCCGCTGGCGGAACCGACGCTCCCGTCATCACGGTGCCCTTCTCCAACTACAAGACCGGTGTATTCACCTACGACCCGGAGACCAAGCGCTATCTGGTCTCCGAGTACGGCGAGCCCTACATCGACGGCAACACCGGCGAACAGGTGGGCGTGACCAACGTGGTGGTGCTGCGCACCGCCTGCCGCAACACCGGCGACTCCTACGGCCACGTCTCCGTGGACCTGTCCAGCGGCGGCACGGGGTATTTTGCCTGCGGCGGCAAGGTCACGGACCTGGTGTGGAGCAAATCCGAGCCTGACGAACAGCTCTACTACACCGACCTGGAGGGCAACCCCATTGTCTTCGGCCGTGGCAAGACCTACGTGAACATTGTCCCCCTGGACTCCCAGGTGACCTTTGAATAAGCGATAATACATAAAAAGCGAGGACCGGAACATATCCGGTCCTCGCTTTTATGCTTTTCATGCTGTCAGAAACCCTGGGCGTCCTCAAAGTCAAAGCCGTCCGGGTCATTCTCCTCTTCGCCGTCCAGCAGCTTGACCCCTGGGGGAATGAGGAGATAGGCGCTGTATCCGATCTGGACGATATGGCCATCCCGGCCGTAGGCCGCGCCGCTGAGGAAGTCCACAATCCGCCTGGCCGCCTCCCGGGATGCCTGCTCCAGATTGACCGCCACCGCGTAGCCGTCCAGCAGGCAGTCGGCAATTTTGCCCGCGTCCACGTATTTTCCGGGGGCGAGCACCATGACCTTGCCCGCTCCCGTCTCATCAGCCGGGGAAAAGCCCTGGCTCCGGCCAGGACGCCCACGCTCCGGCGGGTCCTTCTCCACTGCGCCGTCCGGCGTCTCCCAGTCCCTGCCCAGGATACGCTCCCGCATCTTGCTCCAGATTCCCATGCTTTTCCCTCCCTGTCGTTTTTTCTACATTATAGCGCAAGCCTCCCGGCTTTACAAGTCGCTTTTCCACTTTTCCCCTGAAAGCGGCGTCAATATCCCCTTTTCTCACAAAAATCCGGGTACAAAAAGCGCCCGCTGGGGTTCTCAGCGGGCGCTTTGCGTATCTGCTTATTTCTGCAGGGTCTTCTTGCCGGAGTGGTTCCGGGCAATCTTGACCACCGTGCCCGTCAGGGCAAAGAGGGCGATGGCGTTGGGAATGACCATCAGGTTGTTGAACATGTCGGTCAGCTCCCACACCAGGGTGTTGGACATGAGGGTGCCCAGGAAGATGAACACCAGGGCGATGACCGCATACACCGGGGCGGCCTTTTTGCCGAAGAGATAGATGACGTTGATTTTGCCGAACATATTCCAGCTCAGCACCGTGGAGAAGGCGAAGAAGAACAGGCACACCGCCACGAACATGGCGCCCGCTTCCGTGCCGAACACGGTGCCGAAGGCGGTCTGGGCCAGGTTGGTGTTGCTGATACCCTCGGGGATAACGCCGGTGTGGAGGATACCGTCGCTGGTGTACAGGGTGGAGATGACCACCAGGGCGTTGAGGGTGAGGACCACAAAGGTGTCGATAAACACGCCCACCATGGCCACCACGCCCTGGTCGTGGGGGTCTTTCACGTTGGCCTGGGCGTGGGCGTGGGGGGTGGAGCCCATGCCCGCCTCGTTGGAGAACAGGCCGCGCTTGGCGCCCTGGCTGATGGCGGTCTTGATGGCGTAGCCGAAGCCGCCGCCGATGATGGCCTGGGGCTGGAAGGCGTAGCGGAAGATCATGGCGAAGGTTTCGGGGATGTAGCGGAACCGGGCAATCAGCACGGCCAGGCCGCCCACCAGGAAGATAACCGCCATGATGGGCACCAGCTTCTCGGTCACGGCCGCCAGGCGGTTCATGCCGCCCAGGAAGATGAAGGCGCAGATGACCACCAGTACGATGCCCACCACCCAGGAGGGCACATGGAAGGCGGTCTGGAAGGTGGAGCCGATGGAGTTGGACTGGACCATGCAGCCCATGAAGCCCAGGGCCAGGATGATGGCCACGGCGAAGAAGCCGGCCAGGAACTTACCGAAAGCGCCCTTGAAGGCGGTGGTGATGTAGTACACCGGGCCGCCGTGGAAGTGGCCCTGGTCGTCGGTCACACGGGTCTCGATGGCCAGGGTGGCCTCGGCGTAGATGGTAGCCATGCCGAAGAAGGCGATGATCCACATCCAGAAGATGGCGCCCGGGCCGCCGGTGAGGATGGCGCCGGAAGCACCCACGATGTTGCCTGTACCCACCTGGGCGGCCACAGCGGTGGCCAGCGCCTGGAAGGAGCTCATACCCCGCTCATGCTTCCCGCCCCGCAGGGACAGATTGCCGAATACCTTCCGCATACCCTCGCCAAAGCAGCGGACCTGAATAAATCGGGTGCGGATAGAGTACCAGAGTCCCACGCCGATGAGCAGAAAGACCAGAATATAGCTGGACAGGGTGACATTGATGTCGCAGACATGGGGGTAGAGCCAGGCTTCCAACGCTTGCAGTGCTTCCATAGTGTTTTCTCTCCTCTTCAAAAAACAGGCCGTGGATCCACCCACGGCCTGAAAAGAAAAAACACTGCCTCCGGCCGGACCTGCTGGCCCCGCCGTCATTGTTCATCCTCTGTCCTTTTGCCTGAGAGATTGGCAGCGCTGTCTCGCGCCGCTTTGCCCCTTCGGCACCCAGTTCGTGAGCTTCTCCAGAGTGACATCCACGCACAGTCTCTGTTCCGGTACGGAACGCCTGAGAGTGTTACTCCTTCGACAAGCCAACGGCTTTTTCCTGGGCGCTTCAATTGTCCTGTTCGGTTGTGATGGACATTATACCGCCGGCAACGGACATTGTCAAGTCCTTTCCTTCTTTTGGCACAGGAAACAGGTTACGCCTGCCGTGGGGACCTTATCCGGTGTCCTCATCGTCCTTCTGCTCCGGCTCAAGGGGATGCCATGCAGGAGGCTCTCTGTGACGGGTAAAGAGGCGCTTCACCCGGTCCAGCAGGCCCTCCACCAGGTGAAACCACAGATTGCCAAGGACCACCACCACCGTGAGCACCAGCAGAATGGCGCCCAGTTCACCAAGCGTCATAACCGGATCACTTCTTGGCAAAGCGCTCGGTGAAGAAGGCGGTAAACTCCGCCAGCTCCTGCTCCTGAGAGACGTAGACATACAGGCTCTCGTCCTCCAACCAGTCGTAGGCGTTGATGGCGATATACCCCTTTCTGTCGGGATAGATGACAAAGGCGTCGGTGGGGTACTTGTTCCGGTAGGCCTTCAGAATCTCGGACCGGCGGTACCAGGTGGGGTCGCCGCAGCCGGACAGGTCGGGGACCGTGGGTACCACCACGATGGTCTCCGACTCCTCGTTCCAGCCCACAATCAGATTGCCGATTTTGGTCTTGCTGCCGTGGACAAAGCCGTAGTTGAACCGGCTCACGTCCTCCGTATAGCCGTAAACCAGCTTGTAGCTGTCCCCGTTCTCCACAACCTGGTTGAACAGACGGCGCATCTTCTGGGCGTTGGCCCTGCTTTTCTCCATGTCAATTTCCGGTCCCTTGAAGAGCTTGCTGAAAAATCCCATGGTCATTTCCTCCTAAAAGCTTTATCTGAGAGGGACGGAGGTTCCGCCCTTTCCCGCGCTAAAATAAAAACAATTTTAAAATTTTATCTTTATTTATTGTGAAAGAAAACCGTCTGAATACGGAACACCCACATATTCAGACGGTTTTTGCGCTTTTATTCCCGCAGCGTCTCCAGATAGTGCACAATGGCGTCAATCTGGACGTCCACGGTCCTGTCGGCGGCCTCGGGCACGAACAGGGGCAGGTTCTGGGGAATGGCCCTGCGGAGAATCATGACGGCCAGGCTCAGATTGGTAAAGACCGCAACCCGTTCCCCGTCCGCCCGGATGCCGAAGCACTCCAGAATGTCCCCGAAAAGCTTGGCCTGCTTCTCCCGAAAGATCTGGTAGCTCTCCGGCGAGAGGCGGCGGAAGATGATCTGCTGCTCCTCGATGGTCAGCACCGCAATGCCGTTTTTCTCGCCGTAGCAGCAGGCATGGAAAAACTGCCTGACCCCATCCCGCCAGCTGAGGGCCGGATCGTCCATCAGCTTCCGGGCGTAGGCGAGGATTTTGGGCTGCTGAAGGTAGAGGGTCTCCACCACAAAGTCCTCTTTGGTGGGGAAAAAGGAGTAGAAAAAGGTCCGCGAGATGCCCACCGCCTGATAGATCTGCTCCACGGTGGTATGCCGGATTCCCTGCCGGGCCATCAGCTCCAGCCCTGTGGTGAGCAGGGCCTGGCGGACATGGGCCCGCTCCTCCTCTGTATAAGCTACCTTCGGCATCCTGTCCCTCCCGGAATAAAGACAAAATATTTTTCTTGTTTTTATTTTACCACGTGGTCCCGGACAATACAAGCCCGGATTGGAGCGGGGAATCCCCGGGTGTTACTTGTTGTTGCTGGGGAAGAAGGGCCGCAGCGCCATGGCCACGCCGCTGATGGGCATGGTCTGGAGCCACACCTTGCCAGGGCCGGTGAGCAGAGTGTTGAACACGCCCTCCCCGCCGAAGAACATGTTCTTCAGTCCGGGCACCTGCTGAATGTCCATGGACACCGTGGGTGTAAAGCCTGCCACGTTGCCCGTGTCCACCACCAGCTGCTGGCCGGGGGCCAGGGCGTACTCCACCAGATCGCCGTCAATCTCCGCAAAGGCCATGCCCCGACCGGACAGCCGCTGCATGATGAAGCCCTCGCCGCCGAAGAAGCCGGCGCCCAGCTTGCGGTTGAAATGGATGGACAGCTCCACCCCGGCTTCAGCGGCCAGGAAGGAGTTCTTCTGTAAAATCATCTCCTGGCCCGGTCCGATTTGGATGGGCATGATTTTCCCGGGAAAGCTGGAACCGAAGGTGATCATGCCGTCGCCCCGGGCAGTGTAGATGTTCTGAAAAATATTCTCACCGGAGAAGGCCCGGGAAAACATCTTGCCCAGCCCGCCGCCGGAGGTCTCCATCTGCATATTGGGGGACATCCAGACCATGGAGCCGCTCTCGGTGATCATCTTTTCGCCGTTCTCTAAGTAGCACATTACCACGGGGAAAGTACCGCCTGCAATTTCGTATCTCATAGCCATCCTCCTTATGTGTTTTGGGGGTATCTCCATCATAGTTGCTGTGTCTCTGACCGTCAAGGCGTTATTACGAATTCCGAAAATTTCTCCCCAATGCCAGCCGGATTCTGGAAAAAGCCCTCAATTCGCCCGGACGTGACAATTTACCGGGGGTATGGTATGATAGTGGCTGCTCAAGCAACTGTATTTTGAAGAAAGGAAACGCTTATGAGAGAGAACAATAAAATCAAAGTCCTGATGGTGGTGGTGCCGCTGATCATCGCCTTCTTCTCCGTGTTCGTGGTGTCCGGCATCGCCTCTTCCGTGGAGTTCCACGCCGGCTCCATCGCCGCCCTGGACGAAAAGCAGACCACCGTCCTGGAGCTGACCGCCGCCTCCACTGCTGCCTCGGCGGCCATCACCCTGCTCCCCGGCGACACCGCCACCCCCATCGCCGAGAAGCTGGCCGACCTGAGCTCCGGTTTCCTGGTGGTGCTATGCGCCATCTACCTGGAAAAGTACCTGCTGACCCTCACCGGGTTTGCGGCCTTCAACTTCCTCATCCCCATCTCCTGCGTGCTGTACGCCGCCAACGTGTTCCTCAAACGGGACGGCATCCGCACCATTGCCAAAAAGCTGCTCATCTTCGGCATCGCCATTGTGCTGGTCATTCCGGTCAGCGTCCAGGTGTCCAATCTGATTGAGGATACCTATCAGGCCTCCATCGAGGCCACCATTGAGAGCGCCAAGCAGACCACCGACGAGGTGGAGAACAGCACGGAGGATCTGACCGGCGAGTCGGAAAAGGGCTTCCTGGAGGGCCTCATCTCCAAGATCACCGACGGCATCTCCAACGTGGCCTCGGGCATCTCCGAAAAAGTGGGCGACATGATCAACAGCTTCATTGAGGCTCTGGCCGTGCTGCTGGTCACCTCCTGCGTCATCCCCATTCTGGTCATGCTGCTCTTTGTGTGGCTGGTGAAAATCACCTTCTCCGTCTCCCTGCCTGTCAGCTACACGGGCGCGGTGAAGGGCGTCAGGGGCGCCTTCCGCCGGGACGACAAGGAGGACAGCCAGTCCTGACCCCACCATACATATTCCCACCGCCGCTGCATATGCTATCCCCGGGTGATTGCGTATGAACAAGCACACATGGAAGATTTACGGTCTCTGGATTCTGCTCTCCGAGGCGGTGGGCGGCCTGTCCGGCTGGCTGACCCGGGACGGCGCCAAAATTTACAGCCAGTCTATCGTCCAGCCGCCCCTGTCCCCGCCTCCGCTGGTCTTCCCCATCGTGTGGGCCATTCTCTTCGCCCTCATGGGCATCGGCGCAGCCCGGGTGTTCCTGGCCCCCGCCTCCGCCGCCCGCACCAGAGGCCTGCGGCTCTTCTTTGTCCAGCTGGGCTTCAATTTCCTGTGGAGTATCCTCTTCTTCTGCCTCCAGGCCTTCGGCTTTGCCCTGATCTGGCTGGTGGCCCTGTGGGTCCTCATCCTCTGGATGCTCTTCACCTTCCTTCAAGTGGACAGAGTTGCCGGCTTTCTCCAAATCCCCTATCTGCTGTGGGTGACCTTTGCCGCCTACCTGAATCTGGGCGTCTGGATTCTCAACTGAACACCCAACCCGTTTTCCTCAAAGCCCGGAAGCAGCAAAGCTGCTTCCGGGCTTTTTCTGCATCTTCGTTCTTTCTTCCTTTCGCACGCAAAATTTAAGATTAAATTCAGACTTCTGGTTATTTTGTTCTACTTGCAGCACACTTATCAGGCTTTTATTTGTTAGAAAACTTACATGTTTACAATTCATTCACATTTGCTTCCATCCAGTTAACGCTCTGTTTTAAAAGGGCCGCTACAATATTTCCAGTGCATATCCGGACACGGTGCGCCAATGAAGCAGCTCCGGTCGGGCATTGGGGAGGTAGTATGGTTGGGAGAACTCTGGTTTGAGGTTTTGATCTGTTTTCTGGCGGGCGCGGGTGCGGGACTGGGCACCGGCTTTGCGGGGATGAGCGCCGCTACGGTAATCAGTCCCATGCTGGTCACCTTTCTGGGCATCCCCGCCTATGACGCCATCGGCATCGCCCTGGCAAGCGATGTGCTGGCCAGCGCCGCCAGTGCCCGTACCTACGCCAAAAGCGGCGCGCTCGACATCAAAAACGGCCTTGTCATGATGTGCGGTGTGCTGACCATGACGCTGGTGGGCAGCTGGCTGTCCACCTTTGTGCCCAACACCACCCTGGGCTCCTTCTCCGTGGTGATGACGCTGATTCTGGGCCTACGGTTTCTCATCTTTCCGGTCACCTCCACCCGGCGCACCCTTTCGGGCGCCAGCACACGGGCCCGGATTGTCAAGGGCGCGGCGGGCGGCGCCTGCATCGGGCTGGTGTGCGGCTTCTTCGGCGCAGGCGGCGGCATGATGATGCTGATGGTCCTCACCGTCCTGCTGGGCTACGAGCTGAAAACCGCCGTGGGCACCAGTGTGTTTGTCATGACCTTCTCCGCCCTGACCGGCGCGGTCAGCCACTTCGCCCTGGGCAGCATGCCAAGGCTGGATCTGCTGGTGCTGTGCGTGGTGTTCACCCTGGTGTGGGCCCAGATCGCCGCCAAAATCGCCGCCATGGCCGACGCCGTGCTGCTCAACCGCCTGACAGGGCTGATCCTCACCCTGCTGGGCATTGTTCTGGTGGTCATCACCTTCCTGTAAGGTGACACAATACGCTCCAAGGAAAGTGAGAGAATACAAATGATATCGAAGCGTCTGAAAAAGCTGCTGCTGGCCGCCGTCATCCTCGTGGCGGTGCTGGCCGTCTCCGTGCCCATTGTGGTGATGGCGGTCTCCAAGTCCTTCACCGCCCAGGAGCACGTGGTACGCACCGACTGGGAGATTGACGCGGGCACTGTCATCGACCAGAGTGAGGAGTTCCAGGTGGACATCGCCCAGGCCAAGCTGGGCGACGGGCTGCGGGCACTCCAGCTCATCCCTCAGGACATCGATAAAGAGGGCTTCACCTACTACGACCTGGACGTCCAGCAGCGTCTGGACGGCGCCCTCCAGAGCTTAAAGGAGATGTCCGACATCTCCTGGAGCGCCACCACTCCTCTGGCGGTGCTCAACCCCTTCGGCACAGGCAGCAACGGGCTGTACCTGTATTTTGAGACCGACATGGCCACCAAGGTCACCTACACAGTCCATGTGGAGGGAAGCGATATCTCCGACTTCACCGCCGACGCCGCCGACATCTCCGGCCAGGAGTTCACCAAAACCCACGAATTCCAGCTCATCGGCCTGGTGCCCGGCGAGACCAACCAGGTCACCCTGACCATCACCGGCCAGTGGGGCAAGACCCGGCAGATTGTGACCTTCACCGTGGACATGCCCGCCACCTCCTCCGGTTACTCCACCCGCCTGGAGGTGGAGGAGGGCGGCTCGGATCAGGCCCAGGCCGACGGTCTCTTCGCCATGATGCGGGTCAACGGCTATCTGGGCTACGGCTTTTTCTTCGACAACGACGGGGTCCTGCGGTATGAGATGGTGCTGGAGGGCTACGGTCTGGACCGGCTGCTGTTTGACGGGGACGAGATCATCACCTGCGTGTCCTCCTCCAAGCTGGCCCGCATCGACGGGCTGGGCCGGGTGACCCAGGTGTACCGGCTGGACGGATACGACCTGCACCACGACATCGGCTTCGGCGCTGACGGCGTGGTGCTGGCGCTGGCCGAGGTGACCGGCGGCGAGACGGTGGAGGACCGGCTGCTCTCCATCGACCTGGACACCGGAGCGGTCACCGAGCTGGTGGACTTCAGCCAGCTGATGGAGCCCTACTTTGAAACCACCCGGCCCGTGGGCCCTGGTGACGACTTCTTCTGGCAGGCGGGCGAGTGGGACTGGCTCCACCTCAACAGCGTGCAGTACATGGCGGAGGATGACAGCGTGATTGTCTCCTCCCGTGAGACCTCTGCTATCATCAAGGTGACAGGGCTCCACAGCACCCCCACCGTCGACTGGCTGGCGGGGGATGAGCGCTTCTGGGAGGACACCGCCTATGCCGACCTCTGCCTCACCCAGGAGGGGGACTTTGTCCCTCAGTACGGCCAGCACTGCGTGGAGTACTACGCCGACGGCGAGGAGGACGGCGTGTACTATCTGGCGCTGTACAACAACAACTACTGGTCCCTCAACAGCCGGGACTTCACCCTGGAAGTGGCGGACAGCGTGGGCACCGACCTGTACGGCACCGGGGACGAGACCAGTCAGGTCTACATCTACCGCATCGACGAGAACGCCCGTACCTATGCTCTGGTCTCCAGCTTTGACGTGCCCTACTCCAGCATTGTGTCCAACGCCTCTCCCTGCGGGGACAACTGGGTGGTCAACAGCGGCGTGGCCATGGTGTTCGGCGAGTACGACAGCGAGGGAAATCTGATCCGCCAGTACGCCTATAACTGCACCATGCAGAACTACCGCACCTTCAAGTACGACATGACCATCTGGTTCCAATAAGTTCCCGTCTCCCGGAGGGACTGGGACAGCTGCATCCCGCAGCTGTCCCAGTCCCTCTTTTTCTCCTCCCCGCCGGTTTCTTTAGTGCCGCTTTAGGGCGGAGCACTATATTGAATCAGGTATGGGCGGCTCATGCCGTCCGGAAACCGCCATTCAAGGCGAGGAGGTTCCGCAATGATAAAAGTTGAGCACTTAACCAAGTACTACGGCGACTTTCTGGCGGTCGACGACCTTTCATTTGAGATAGATGAAGGGCATGTCTATGGTTTTCTCGGTCCCAACGGCGCGGGCAAGAGCACAACCATGAACATTATGACCGGCTGTCTCTCCGCCACCTCGGGCCATGTGGAGGTGGGCGGGTACGACATCTTCGAGGACGCCAACAAGGCCAAGCGGCTGATTGGCTATCTCCCCGAGCAGCCGCCCCTCTACATGAACGAGACGCCGGAAGAGTACCTGCGCTTCGTGGGCGAGGCCAAGGGCCTGCGGGGCAAGGAGCTGGAGGACCAGATCGACAAGGTCATCGACCAGGTGAAGATCCAGAACGTGCGGGGCCGCCGCATCTCCGCCCTGTCCAAGGGCTACAAGCAGCGTGTGGGCATCGCCCAGGCCCTGCTGGGCAACCCCAGAGTCATCATCCTGGATGAGCCCACCGTGGGCCTGGACCCCATCCAGATCATTGAAATCCGCGACCTCATCAAGCAGCTGGGCCAGGAGCACACCGTCATCCTCAGCTCCCACATCCTCTCGGAGGTCCAGGCCATCTGCGAAAAGATCCTCATCATCGCCCACGGCAAGCTGGTGGCCTTTGACGAGCCGGACAACCTGGAAAAGAGTCTTCTGTCCGGGAACGAGATCGTCTTTACCACCGATGCGGAAGAGGACACCGTGATGGACATTCTCTCCGGCGTGGATCACATCTCCGGCGTACAGCTGAAGGAGAAGGAGAACGGCCTGGTGTCCGCCCAGCTGAAGACCGACAGCAGCGATATCTACGCCGTGTCCCGCCAGCTGTTCTTCGCCTTTGCCGAGCACGGGCAGGCTCTGCTGGAGCTGTCCCTGAAGAAGGCCAGCCTGGAGGACATCTTCATCGAGCTGACCGAGAGCGGCGACCCCGGCCAATCGGGTCCGGGCGAGCCGGAAGACACGGCGGCAGAGCAGACGGAATCGTCCTCTCAGGACGGGGACGAGGCCTCCGCCGGTACAGAAAGTGAGGCAGATCAGGTATGACAGCGGTACTGAAACATGAATTGAGGAACTATTTCCACTCCTTCACCGCCTACGTGTTCGGCGCCTTTCTGCTGGCCATCGTGGGCATCGGCTCCATGCTGTACAACCTGCAGGCCGCGGTGAGCAACTTTGAGTACGTGCTCAGCTTCGGCTGCATTGTGTTCGTGGTCATCGTGCCCATCCTGACCATGCGGGTCATCGCCGAGGAGCGCAAGCAGAAGACCGACCAGCTGCTTTACTCCCTGCCCATCACCACCACCCAGGTGATCGCGGGCAAGTATCTGGCCCTGCTGGTGGTCTACCTCATCCCCCTGGCCGTCATCTCCATCTACCCCCTGATCTTCTCCCAGTTCGGCGATGTCTACCTCCCCACCTCCTACGGCTCCCTCTTCGCCATCTTCATGATGGGCGCCGCACTCATCGCCCTGGGGGTGTTCATCTCCTGCCTGACCGACAACCAGGGTCTGGCCGCCGGCATTGGCATCGCGGTCATTCTGTTCAACTATTACAGCGTCAGCCTGTCCGAGTACGTCTCCTCCACCGCCTTCGGCTCTGTGGTGGCTCTGGCCGTCCTTATCCTGGCTCTGGGCGCCATCATCCGGTACCTGACCAGAAACGAGCTGCTGGCCTACGGCGTGAGCCTGGTGCTGGCGGTGGCGGTGTGCGTGGTGTGCTTCGTGGACGCCACCATGTTCGAGGGCCTGCTGCCCGCCATCATGGAGCAGCTCTCCCTCTTCGAGCGGTTCAACGCCTTTGTCAACGGCGTGTTCGACATGACCGCCATCGTATACTACCTGTCTGTGATCGGATTTTTCCTGTTCCTTTCGGTCCAGTCCCTTGAGAAACGGAGGTACAACTGATGAAGCGTTGGAAGCTCCCTGGCGGTGAGGGACAGGCCGCAAAAAACCGCATCGCGCTTCAGGGCGGTTCTTATTCCATTATCATCACGGCCGTGGTGCTGGCCATTCTCATCGCGGTGAATGTGCTGGTATCCGCCCTGCCCACCACCCTGACCAAATATGATATCAGCTCAACCAAGCTCTACTCCATCACCAGCAACACCAAGGTTGTGGTGAACGCCCTGGAAGAGGACGTGACCATCTACTGGATCGTCCAGTCCGGCGAGGAGGACGCCGTCATTGAGAACCTGCTGAACAAATACGACAGTCTGTCCGACCACATCTCGGTGGTCAAGAAAAACCCGGACGTATACCCCACCTTCGCCGAGCAGTACACCGACGAGACGGTGCAGAACAACAGCCTGGTGGTGGAGTGCGGTGAGCGCAGCCGCTTCATCGGCTACGACGACATCTACGTCCAGGAGGCGGACATGTACTCCTACTCCTACAACACCTCCTTTGACGGCGAGGGTGCCATCACCTCCGCCATCGACTACGTGGTCACCGAGGACCTGCCCCAGCTCTACGTGCTGGAGGGCCACGGCGAGCAGGAGCTGCCCTCCACCTTCAGCGACCAGATCGAGAAGGAGAACATTGAGGTCAATACCCTCTCCCTGCTGACGGTGGACGAGATCCCCGAGGAGGCCGACTGCATTCTGATCTATGCCCCCTCCTCCGACATCTCCACCGAGGAGAAGGATATGCTTGCCGAGTACACCAAAAACGGCGGCAAGCTGATGGTGGTGGCCGGTCCCGTGGAGGACGGCAGCCTGGACAACCTGTACAGCCTGCTCTCTGACTACGGCGTGGAGCCCTGCGAGGGCATCGTGGTGGAGTCCGACCGGGAGCACTACACCCTCCAGCCCTACGTCCTCCTGCCCGACATGAACAGCGATGAGATCACCGACTCCCTCATTGACGAGCACTACTACGCCATCATGCCCATCTCCCTGGGCCTGGATGTGAGCGGCGCCGACAGCTCGGTCACCACCCTGATGACCACCTCCGACACCTCCTTCAGCAAGATCGCCGGCTACGACCTGGAGACCTACGAGAAGGAGGACGGGGACATTGACGGCCCCTTCGCTGTTGCGGTGTCCGTGGACTGTGACAATGAGGGCCAGATTGTGTGGTTCACCTCCTCCGCCTTCCTGGAGGACATGTACAACGCCTTCTCCTCCGGCGCCAACTCCGACCTGGCCATGAACGCCCTCTCCTCCCTCATCGGCGAGCGTGAGGCCATGGCCATCCGCAGCAAGTCCCTGAACTACAACTACCTGAATATCAGCAGCTCCACCGCCTCCCTGCTGAAGGTGCTGATGATCGGCGTGTTCCCCCTGGCCTATCTGGGCATCGGCATTGGCGTGATTCTGAGAAGAAGGAGGCTTCAGAATGAAGCGGGCTAAACGGATCTATATCCTGCTGGGCGTGCTGGCGGTGGTGTGCATTGCCGCCTTCGCCGTCATGCAGTACCAGGAGCAGCAGGAGATCATTCAGAACACCGACGAGATCATCCTGGAGGTGGACGCCAGCACAGTCCAGTCCCTCTCCTGGGAGTACGAGTCGGAGACCCTGGCCTTCCACAAGGACGGCACCTGGCTCTACGATGAGGACGAGGCCTTCCCCGTGGACGAGGAGAAGATGAACGCGCTGCTGGAGCTCTTCCAGGACTTCGGTGCCTCCTTCATCATCCACGACGTCACCGACTTCGCCCAGTACGGCCTGGACGACCCCGTCTGCACCATCGACCTGACCACCGAGGACACCAGCTATGAGATCCAGCTGGGCGATTACAGCACCATGGACGCCCAGCGGTATGTCTCCATCGGGGACGGCAACGTGTATCTGGTCCAGGATGACCCGCTGGACACCTTCGATGTGGAGCTCAGCGACCTCATCGACAACGACGAGACCCCCATTTTTGACCAGGTGGAGTCCATCCAGTTTACCGGCAGCGACTCCTATCAGGTCATTTATCAGGCCGAGAACACCTACTCCTACTGCGCCGACGACGTGTACTTCAAGGAGCAGGACGGGACCTATCTGCCCCTGGACACCTCCCTGGTGGACAGCTATCTGAGCACCATCACCAGTCTGGGCCTCACCGACTATGTGACCTACAACGCCGCTGAGGAGGACCTGGCCGCCTACGGCCTGGACAATCCGGAGCTGACCGTCACCGTCATCTACACCCCCGAGACGGATGAGGACAGTGAAGAGGCCAGCGAACCCGTTGTCTTTACCATCAGCGTCAGCCGTGACCCCGAGGAGCGGAGCGCGGCGGAGGAGGCGGAGAGTACCGGGGAGGAGGACGCCTCCGACATCACCGCCTACGTGAGAATCGGCGAGTCCAAGATCATCTATCAGATCACCGGCTCCCAGTACCAGTCGCTGATGGCTGCCTCCTACAACGACCTGCGGCATCAGGAGGTGTTCTACGCCGACTTTGCCGACGTCACCAGCCTGGACATCACCCTGGAGGACACGGTCTATACCATCACCTCCGAGGGCACCGGCGACAAGAAAACCTTCTCCTACAACGGCGAGGAAATCGAAATTGAGGACCTGCAGGACGCCCTGGAGGCCATGACCGCCTCCAGTTTCACCGACGAGAGCCCCGCCCAGAAGGAGGAGATCAGCCTGACCATCCATCTGGACAACGAGACCTATCCGGAAATCCAGATCCAGCTGTACCGCTACGACGGTGAGCAGTGTCTGGCCGTGGTGGACGGCGAGCCTGTCTCCCTGGTCTCCCGCTCCTCCGTGGTGGACCTTATCGAGGCGGTCAACGCCATCGTCCTCTGAACTGCCCCATATAGCTGAAAAACAGGACCCCCGAGCGCTTTTATCCGCGCTCGGGGGTCCTGTCTGTTATTCTATCTGCTCAGCACTCCACCGCGTAGTCAAACGCAGTCATATTGGCGTTGAGCAGGTTGGCGACACGGTCATTGTCTCCGATGATGTAGGTCTCCGCGATGATCCCGGAGAGCTCCTGGGCCGCCGCCATATTGCTACGCATGCCGAAGGAGGCCACGGTGGTATCGGCGGGCAGCTCGGTGACCTTCCAGTTCCGGTCCATAATCACCACGGAGTGCTCCCTGATCTCCTGGACCTTGGAGTTGCCGATGAGGGTGACATTGTGATCCGCCAGCAGCTTCATCAGCATGACGTGGCTGGGCCGGACCTGTCCGGAGCCGAAGTTCTCCACCGGGATCATATCCACAACAGTGACCTTCTTTCCCTTCATGGCCAGGGCCAGGGCGCACTCCAGGCCGGACAGGCCGCCGCCGCAGACCACTACGGTGTCCCCCACCTCTACCCGGTCGTTGTCCACCTCGATGACCTGCCTGGCAAACTCAATTCCGGGGACAGGGGGTGTCAGCGGGGTTGCGCCGGCTGCGATGAACAGGGCGGCCGGCTCCTCCCGCTCCACCATCTCCCGGGTCACCGCCGTATTGAGTACGATCTTCGCGCCGCACTCCATGGTGGTGCGGATATCCCACTCCTTGTACTCCCGCAGGTCCCTCTTGAAGGGCAAGTTGCAGATCTCGGCCAGCTGTCCGCCCAGGTGGTCGCTCTTCTCGTAGAGGGTGACGTCATGCCCTCTCTTCACCAGAGTCTGGGCGGCCATCATGCCGGCGGCGCCGCCGCCCACCACCATCACTTTCTTCTTCGTCAGGGCCGGACGGATCTCCGTATAGGCGCCCTCCCGTCCCACCACTGGGTTGACGGTGCAGCGCAGCGGGAAGCCCCGGCCGCAGTTCTTGGCACAGCCGTCCATACAGCGCAGGCAGGGCCGGGTCTTTTCCGGCTGGTCCGCCATAGCCTTTTTAATCGTGTCCGGGTCGGCCAGCAGCTGCCGGGCCATGGCCACCACATCGGCAGCCCCCTTGGCAATGATCTCCTCCGCCTGCTCCATGGTCTTGATGGACCCCACCACAGCGATGGGCACGTTCACCTGGCTGCGGATTTTCTCGGCAAAGGGGACATTGTGGCAGTAGGGGTGATAGTAGGGAGGCATGGAGTAGAAGGAGTAGGCCGCCTCGCCGATGAGGCCCCGGGAGACGTGCACCAGATCCACATAGGGCTTCGCCTTCTTGATGAACTGGATGGTCTCATCAATCTCAATGCCGCCGGGAATCACTTCCTCCGCGCTGACCCGCATCTCCACGCCCATATCCCGGCCCACCGCGTTGCGGACCGCCCGGATGACCTCCATGGCAAACCGGCAGCGATTTTCAAAGGAGCCGCCGTAGATGTCGTTTCTGCGGTTGGTGAAGGGGGACAGGAACTGGCCGATCAGGTTGCCGTGGGCCGCGTGGATCATCACCATGTCAAAGCCGGCCTTCTTGCAGCGGAGGGCGCAGTCGGCGTATGCCTCCACAATGTGGTCGATGTCGTGCTGATCCATCTCCTTGATGTACTTATAGCCCACATCCTGGGGTACCACGGAGGGAGCGATGGCGTAGGGCTTCTGCAGCAGGTAGGCTGCGGCGCCCCGTCCCGAGTGGCACAGCTCCACGGACAGCTTGGCCCCGTAGCGGTGGACCGCGTCCGCCACGCTCTTCATTCCGGGCAAACAGGTGTCTTTTGTCACGTCAATCTCACCGTAGAAGTCGCCGCCGGTCTCGTGGTCGATAACGGTGGAGCCGATGGTGACAAGTCCCGCTCCTGTGCGGGCCTGCATGGCCAGAAAATCCCTGTACTCCGCCGTCACCTCACCGGCGGCATTGGACAGGCAGCAGACCATGGGTGAAAACTGGATGCGGTTCTTCAGCGTCACAGGGCCAACCTTCAGCGGCTGAAACACATGGGGATACTGCTTGCTCATTCTCATGGCGCTCAATCCTCTCTGTTTGTTTGATTATTCGTTTGTTCGCTAACTTTAGGCATATCATATATCGCTTTCTGAAAATAGTCAACTGATTTTCCTCATTTCCCCTTTATTTTTACCCGCTGAAAGTACCTGTCAGGTCCAAAAAAGCAGCAGCCGGGGAAAATTTCCCCGGCTGCTGCTTTTCCTGATTATAACTTCACCCGGAAGCGGATGGCATTGCCGTCCAGGCTGGAGACAGTGATTTCACCTCTGTGCTTCTCCACAATGGCCTTGGCAATGGACAGCCCGATACCAAAGCCGCTGCCGTAGGTTCTGGCCTTGTCGGCCCGGTAGAAGCGGTCAAACAGGCGGCCCAGCTCCACGCTGTCCACCGCCGCATAGCTGTTGTCCACGGTCAGCACCGGATGCCGCCCGCCGGACAGCCCCACCCGGATGGTCCCGCCCCTGTCGCAGTACTTCACCGCGTTGTCCAGGAGAATGGAGAGGAGCTGTCGGATGGCGGCCTCGTCCCCGGTGCAGCACACCCCCGGCGGTACGTCCAGCTTCAGGGTCATGTCCCGCTCACGGGCGGTCCCGTCAAAGGCCGCCGCTGTCTCGCTCACCGCCTCGCTCAGGCTGAAGCGGGTCATCTCCAGGGTGCTCTGGTCCTCGTCCATCCGGCTGAGCTGCACCAGCCGGTTCACCAGCTCGGTCATGATGCCTGTCTCCTCCCGGATGTCGCTGAGCCACTCGTTGGGGCCGTTCTCCGACTCCATAATGTCCAGATTGGTACGGATCAGGGTCAGCGGCGTCTTGAGCTCGTGGTTGGCGTCGGTGACAAACTGCCGCTGCTTCTGGTAGCTCTCCATAGCGGGTTTCACCGCATGCTTGGAAATCAGAATCACCAGCAGCAGCACCACCAAGCTGCCCGCCACAAACACCGAGGAAGCGGTCAGCAGAAAGCGCTGGTTGAGCTCCCTGGTGTCGGTACCGTTGATAAACACCACCGCGGTGCCCTCCGGTGTGTTGTACACCTTGTAGCGGAAATTCTCCACCCACCCCCGCTCGGCACCCTTCTCCAGGACGGCGGAGGCGTACTCCTGGGCCTCCTCCCCGCTCACGCTGGCGATGGCCCGGATATCTACCGAGGCCAGCTCCCCGTCTCCGTCAAAGCGGACGGTGAAGAACCGGGTAGTGAAGGGGGACTCCTGGTTCACCCCTTCCGGCGGAAGGATCTGCCCCTCTTCCAGACCGAACTGCTCAAAATCCGGAAAAATGCCGTCGTTCTCCGACACCAGGTCGGCCAGGGTGTCCAGCCTGGCGCTGGTCTGCACCTCGGTGACCAGATAGATGGCGATGAAGAGGATGAGAAACACCGCCGCAAAGGACAGCATGCAGATTCGGATGAACTTTCTTCTCAGCCGGTCAATCATGATTCCTGCTCCAGGGTGTACCCGGCGTTGCGGACAAAACGGATGGTGGCGGGCGCCTTGAGGGCCGCCAGCTTTTTCCGCAGGTTGGAGATATGCACCCACACCACGCTCACGTCCACCTCGCTGTCCCAGCCCCACACGTGGGACATGAACGCGTCGGTGGTGATGATGAAATTGGGACGCTGGAGCAGCATCTCCATAATCTGAAACTCCCTGCCGCTGAGGGCCTGGGTCTGCCCGTTGCAGCTGAGCTCGTAGGTGGAGCGGTTGAGCACCAGCTCCCCTGCCCGCAGCAGATCCGGGACGTAGTTGTCCTTCCGGCGCAGCATGGCCCGCACCCGGGCCAGCAGCTCAGAGGTGGAGAAGGGCTTGGACAGGTAGTCGTCCGCTCCGGCGTCCAGCCCCTCCACCCGCTGGTCCACCTCGGTCTTTGCCGTCAGAAACAGGGCCGGTGTGGAGATGCCCTGTCCCCGGACGCTGCGCAGCACCGCGATGCCGTCCAGCCCAGGCATCATGATGTCCAGCACCATGCCGTCGTACTCCTCCGTCTCGGCATAGGCCAGGGCCTCCGTCCCGGTGGAGACAGCGTCCACCATGTACTTGTTCTTCTCAAAGATGTGCTTGAGGGATTTCAGCAGCTTCAGGTCGTCCTCCGCCACTAGCAGCCGCATAAGCTCAACCCGCCTTCCTTGCGTCATATTTCCGAGCTGGTGGCCGCCTTTCTCCCTTTGCTTCTTTCCCTGAACTATTATAGTATCCCGCCGCCCCGGTATCAACGTGCGCAGCATTTCGTTTACAAAATGTTTTGATTTTCCCGTCTTTTTGCCTCCGTCTTCACAGTTTGTTCATCAAAAATTTTAGTGTCCCTTTAGTGCAGAGCCTTATGCTGTACTTGCAGCCGGAAGACAGGCTGCAAGATTCCATCCGTTGAAGCAAGAAAGAAGGTTGTTACATGAGACAATATACCAAACGACTCTCCATTCTCCTGACGGCGCTTCTGTGTATCGGCCTGCTTGCGGGCTGTTCAACAGATACGTCAAATGACAGCACATCGGACGACAGCACGGACACCCCCGCCAACACAGAAAATACCACCGGCACAGATGACGCCACCGGCGGTGAGGATAACGAGACAGCGGACCTGATTGGCGAGATCACCTACGCCAGCGACTCCTACATCAGAATCGACATCTACGAATCGGACATGGAGATCACCGACTACACCGACCTTGGCTCCGCTGTTCTCACCGACACCGGCACCTCTGAGACGGTCACCCTGGACTCGGACGCGGTGTTTGAGTACGTCTCCTCCGGCATCCTGTACAGCACCACGGCCGACGGCCTGACCATAGGTGACATGGTGGCCGTCACCGCCACGGAGGACGGCATCCAGGAGATCATTGTCCTGGAGTACGCCCCTGTGGAGAATCAGGACACCGAGACAGAAAATACCGAAGACCCCGCGGAGGAAAACGGTACCACCGAGGACGACGGCGCTGCCGAAGACAGCTCCGACTCCTCCGATGCCTCCACCGAAGCCCCGGAATCCACCGACACCCCCTCCGCTGACAGCGGAGACTCCACTCTGGTCACCTCCGCGGCCTGACCCCCTCTTTCAGACCGGCAGAATGTACCGTCATTCTGCCGGTCTTTCTGTCTTTTTCCCTTCTGGCGGCGGTCTTTAGTCCGGCTTTAGTCCGGGGACGTATCATAACCGGGAACACTGCGCCGGAGGCGTGATATCCCAGTGAAAGAAAGGTTGAATACCATGGCAGAAATCATAGACAACGCCCGCAAAGGCACCCCCGAGGCAATGCGTGCCCTCTACGACCAGAACAAGGACCGGATTATGTTCCTGTGCCAGGCGCTGCTTCTGGACGAAAACGCCGCCTGCAACGCCGTGTCCCACGTGTTCAAGGCCATGTGGGAGCTGGTGGTCTCCGGTCAGGTTATCTCGGAGCAGGATTTCCAGGATACCGTCACCAGAAAGGCCGTCAACTACTGCAAGGCCCAGATTGCCAGAAAGGACTCCAAGGCCTTCCTGGTTCCCGTCAGCCGGAATTTCATGAACACCCCCTACGACGCGGGAAAAATGAACCTGAGCGGCCAGCCCTGGGAAATCGTCCTGAAAAACCTGCCGCACCTCCACCGCTTTATCTACGTGCTCCACGGAGTGTGCGGCTATGACGATATCCGCATTGCCAAGCTCTTCAACACCTCCACGGAGACCGTCCGGCTGGCCCTCCAGGCGGAGGAGACCAACATCAGCCGTATTCTCTCCCTGGTCCCCGACCACGGAGCGGAAAGCATGACGGCGGAGGCCTTCCACCAGGCCCTGCTGGAGCAGCAAAAGGCGGTCGCCATCCCCAGAACCGTCACCATCACCGTCCATATGGGCATCGACAACATCTGCCAGCCCTTCCTGGACAAGCGGAAAAAGCAGCGGACCAGGCGCACCATTCTGGTCGTCTCCCTGCTGGTGGCGGTGTGCCTGATTGTGGGAATCTCGGTGGCTGTGGGCGGCGGCACGGCCCAGACCGACCCGTCGGCCAGTCCCTCTGAATCCGCCCAGGTGTCCGAGACGCCCGAGCCCACCGCCAGCACCGGCGCCGATGAGAGCGGCACCGAGACCGGTGATACCGCCGAGGCGGAAACCGCCAGCTACTATGCGGACATCGAAATCCAGGACTATGGCACCATCACCGTGGCGCTGGACGAAGAGGCCGCCCCTGAGACGGTGGCCAACTTTGTGTCCCTGGCGGAGTCCGGTTTCTATGACGGCCTCACCTTCCACCGGATCATCGAGGGCTTCATGATGCAGGGCGGCGACCCCAACGGCGACGGCACCGGCGGCAGCGGAACCACCATTGTGGGCGAATTCAGCGAGAACGGCTATGAGAACAACCTGTCCCACACCAGAGGCGCCATCTCCATGGCCAGATCCGACGACTACGACAGCGCCAGCTCCCAGTTCTTCATCGTCCAGGAGGACTATCCCTCTCTGGACGGAAAGTACGCGGTGTTCGGCTATGTGACCGAGGGCATGGACATTGTGGACGCCATCTGTGAAGCCGCCCAGCCCACCGATGGCAACGGCACCATCCCCGCCGAGGAGCAGCCCGTTATCACCTCCATCACCATCCGCACCCCGGAGGCAGAGAGCAGCGGCCAGTAACGGCGGCCTAACAGCGGCAGGGAGTTTCCTTCTTCCTGCCGCTGCTTTTTTCATTCCATATGGCCCGAAAGTCTGCTATACTGGAGACAGCACAGAGCGGCTCAACCATTTGCGAGCCGCCGGAGGAGGGACCATCTGTGATTGTCTATTTTACCGGTACGGGAAACAGCCGTTACTGCGCCCGGCTGCTGGCGGATAAGCTGGGCGACCACTGCACCGACGCCTTTCACTTCATCCGGGACAGCGTGGCGGCCGAGCTGTCCTCCACCAAACCGTGGGTCTTTGTGTGCCCCACCTACGGCTGGCAGCTGCCCAGGGTGTTCGTCGATTTCATCCGTGCCGGACGCTTTTCCGGAAGCAAGGACGCCTACTTTGTCATGACCTGCGGCGCCGAGATCGGCAATGCCGCCCCCAAGAACCGCGCCCTCTGCGGTGAGAAGGGATTCCGCTACCGTGGCACCCTTCAGGTGGTCATGCCGGAGAACTACATCGCCATGTTCAATGCGCCCGAGCGGGAGGAGGCCCTGGGCATTGTGGCCGCCGCCCGCCCGGTTCTGGAGCAGGGCGCCGGGTACATCCGTCGGGGCGTGGACTTTCCCGACCGGAAGGCGGGCGCTGTGGATAAGCTCAAGTCCGGCCCGGTCAACACCCTCTTCTACCGCTTCAACGTCAAGGCAAAGCCCTTCCATGTGGCGGGCAGCTGTGTCTCCTGCGGCAAGTGCGCGGCGGCTTGTCCCCTGGGCAACATCCGCATGGAACAGGGCCTGCCGGTGTGGGGCAAGCGCTGCACCCACTGCATGGCGTGCATCTGCGGCTGTCCCACCGGGGCCATTGAGTACGGAAAGGTCAGCCAGGGCAAGCCCCGGTACCAGTGCCCAGACTACCAGGGCTGAGCCCTGAGACAGACATTCTCCATACAGGAAGGAGCTGAGCGCATGATCTACTGCATGTCCGACCTCCACGGCGAGGAGGACCGCTTTCACGCCATGCTGGAAAAAATTCAGTTCTCCGACCAGGACACGCTGTACATCATCGGGGACGTCATCGACCGGAGCCCCGGCGGCGTATCCATGCTCCAGGAGATTATGGCGGCGGACAACATCCACATGCTGCTGGGCAACCATGAGCAGATGTGCCTGGACACCCTTGGCCCCAACAGCGTCTACGGCAGCCGGGACCTCTGGCGGCAGAACGGCGGCAACTGTACCTACCGCCATCTGCTCTACATCTCCTCGGCCCGGGAGCGGTGGGAGATCCTGCGGTTTATCGCCGGACTGCCCGACCATCTGGAGGTGACCGTGGGAGACCGGGTCTTCCACCTGGTCCACGGCATGCCGTCGGAGGACCCGCACCGGCGGATTTGGGACCGGCCGGTGCCCGACTGCATCGCCCCATTCCCCGACCGCACCGCCATTGTGGGCCACACTCCCACCTGCTTCCTCACCGGGCGGATGGATGAGACCTTGGCCATCTGGCACGGGGACGGGATCATCGACATTGACTGCGGCTGCGGCAACCCCAGCGAACACCGGCGGCTGGCCTGCCTGCGGCTGGACGACATGGCCGAGTTCTACGTATAAAATTGAACGGGGACAGACAGCTGAAACACTGTCTGTCCCCGTTTTTTCTTATCTCCGGCCGCTCCCCGCTCTGACGGTGCACAGCCGCTCCATGTCGTATGTACGGATAAAGGGCGCCACACTGGCTCCGCCTCGCAGATGGTGGAGGAGAATCTCCCCGCAGGCCAGACTGTCGCTGCCGGCGTGGTGGTGGTCCAGCTCCAGGCCCAGATAGTCGCTCAGCGTGTTCAGCTTGTGGTTGGGCAGCTGGGGCAGCAGGCGGCGGCTCATCTGACAGGTACAGGCGTAGCGCACGGTGGGGTGCCAGCAGATGCCGTAATCCCGCAGGCACTTGGCCAGCACCGACATGTCAAAGGGGGCGTTGTGGGCGATGAGCAGGCCGCTGTCCATCAGGGGACCAATCTCCCGCCACAGCTCCGGAAAGGTGGGCTTGTCCGCCACCATCTCGGGGGTGATGCCCGTCAGGGCAATATTAAACCGGTCAAAGCGCTGCTCCGGGTTCACCAGCGTGTAGTACTCCCCCGCAATCTCCCCTGCCTCCACCACCGTGATGCCGATGGCGCTCATGCGGTTGTTGGCGTAGTTGGGGGTCTCCACGTCAAAGGCGATATATCTGCCGTTCATCTCTTTCTCCTCCCGCGGCTGCGTCTCTGGTCGGGGACTCCGTCCCGCGCCTGATTGTACCACAGCCAGGACGCCAGAGCAAGCCGGTTCAGAGATACCGCTGGGCAAACCGCCTCATGGGCTTGTTGACCTGCTTGGCAATGAGGCCCACACAGATGGCCGCTGCCACTGTGCCCTCCCGGACGCCGGTCAGCTTTCCCAGGAACAGGAAGGACAGGATCGTGGCCAGCGCCACCAGGGTCACGTCAAAGCCCACCTTGGCATTGGCGAACTTCACAGGGAACACCTTGCATACGGCCAGCACCATGCCCTCACCGGCCAGGGTGACCACTCCGGCGGTGACCTCAAAGCTGACGCCCACGCCCACCAGCAGAATACCAATTACGCACAGCAGCCACGCCACGGGGTAGGAAGTGCAGGAAATCCCCCGGATGGCCCACACGCTGAAGTCGGTCAGTGCGCCGAATATCAGCGCCACAGGCAGCTGGATGAGCTGGATGGGGTCATATTGCCTGCGCAGCAGCAAAATTTGCAGCACAATCAGGGTGATGTGCATGGCAATGGTGGCAGTACCCACAGTGAGCGGGGTGAACTGGCTGAGCACGTAGGGCAGGCTGGAGATGGGAGACGTGCCCAGCCCCGCCTTGATGGAAAAGGCCACTCCAAAGGACATGATGACAAGACCCACGCACAGCAGCAGATACCGCTTGATATATCCGGCCGCCTTGCTTTTCCGCTCCGTCTCCATCACTTCTCCCCCCTTCTATCAGACGCTGCCGCCCTGTACACCTTTTCCAGCAGGATGCCCAGCTGCTCCTGCTCTTCCGGCGTCAATCCTTCCGCCGCCAGGGCATCGGCCCGACAGAAGATCTCCGCCAGCTGCTCTCCACGCCGTATTCCCTCCGGCGTCAGGGACACGTACAGGGACCGGCGGTTGCCATCCCGCTGAGCCCGGCGGACCAGTCCATCCCGCTCCATGCGCAGCAGGATGCTCCCCACCGTGGCCTGCTCAATCTCGCAGAAAGCTGCGATGGTCTTCTGATTACTCTCTCCCAGCTCCATCAGGCACTCCAACACCTTGGGCTGGCCTGGGGACAGCCCAAGGGTCGCCGCCTCGCCCATAATCCGGCGGTTCAGATTCGCATTGGCCTTCATCAGCAAATAGTGCAGACCTTCCATGTTCCAGTTCACGCTCCATATGATAAGCTTTCTTATTATATCAACGCTTATTATATTAATGCCGTTCTCTTTGTCAATCCCCCATTCGATTCGATTGCTATTTGAAAGCAGTGCCGTTCTGTGTTATCCTGTCAGCGGAGACATTCATCTGAGACACTCCCACACAAGGAGCCTTACCATGCGGATTATTATCTCACCGGCCAAGAAAATGATTGTGGACACCGACAGCTTTCCGTTGGAAAGCCTGCCCACCTTCCTGCCCCGGACAGAGCGGCTGCTCGCTGTCCTGCGGGACATGTCACCCGCCCAGCTCCAGGCCCTCTGGAAGTGCAACGACGCCATCGCCGCCCTCAACGTGGAGCGGCTGGCGGCCATGGACCTGAGCCGCAGCCTGACCCCCGCCATTTTGTCCTACGAGGGCATCCAGTACCGATACATGGCCCCCACCGTCTTTGAGCGGTCCCAGCTGGACTACATCCGGGACCACCTGCGCATCCTCTCCGGTTTTTACGGGCTGCTGCGGCCCTTTGACGGCGTCACCCCCTACCGGCTGGAGATGCAGGCAAAGCTGGCCGTGGACGGCTGCCGGGATTTGTACGCCTTCTGGGGCGGAGCGCTGGCGGAGGCCCTGGCGGCGGAGACCGACCTGGTGGTCAATCTGGCCTCCAAGGAGTACAGCAAGGCGGTGGAATCCCATCTGCCTCCCTCGGTCCGCTTCCTCACCTGCACCTTCGGCGAGGAGAAGAACGGAAAAGTACTGGAAAAGGGCACCGCCTGCAAGATGGCACGGGGACAGATGGTCCGCTGGATGGCGGAGCGGGGTGTGGAACGGGCCGAGGACCTGCGGGACTTCGACGGCCTGGGTTACGCCTTCTCCCCTGCCCATTCCACTGAAAACCACTTTGTCTTTTTGAAAGGAGAAACCTGATATGCTGGAAGCCGGAATGAAAGCCCCTGACTTCACCCTGCCCGACAAGGACTGCAACCCCGTCTCCCTGTCCGATTTCGCGGGAAAGAAGGTGGTGCTCTACTTCTACCCCAAGGACAACACCCCTGGCTGCACCAGACAGGCCTGCGCCTTTGCCGCCGCCTACGGTGAGTTTGAAAAGCTGGGTGTGACTGTCATCGGCGTGAGCAAGGACTCCGCCGCCTCCCACCAGAAGTTTGCCGACAAGCACGGCCTGCCCTTCATCCTCCTCTCCGACCCGGAGCTGACCGCCATTCAGGCCTACGGCGTGTGGCAGGAGAAGAAGCTCTACGGCAAGGTGTCCATGGGCGTGGTGCGCACCACCTATGTCATCGACGAGCACGGCGTCATCGAGAAGGCCATGCCCAAGGTGAAGCCGGACACCAACGCCGCCGAGATTCTGGACTATCTCAAGTCCGGTCAGTGAGCGCAGCGGGAGGAGGTGTCAGGCGTGAACTGTTCCGAGCACTACGCCGCCGACCTGCTGTTCTACTTTGACAGCAGGCCCCTGGAGCTGTCCCTCTACGAGACCCTCTTTGCCGCTCTGGACGCCGCCTTTCCCCAGGCCTCGGTCAAGGTGCAGAAGAGTCAGATCAGCTTCTACGGGCGGCACCTCTTTGCCGCCGCCTCCCTACCCGTGCGGCGGAAGAAAACCTGGCCGGAGCACTGTATCCTGGTCACCTTCGGCCTGTCCCACCGGGTGGAGGACCCCCGTATCGCCGTGGCGGTGGAGCCATACCTCAACCGCTGGACCCACCACGTGGTGGTGGACAAGCCGGAGCAGATTGACGGCCAGCTGCTGTCCTGGCTTCGGGAGGCCTGGGACTTTAGCGAGAGCAAGTGATTTTTTCAACAGGAGGCGTCCCATATGGCTGAGTTTCCCTACTGCAAGCTGGAAATTTTTATCCCGGAGACCCATCTGGCCGCCCTCCAGCAGGCCCTGATGGAGGTGGATGCGGGGCATATCGGCAACTACGACTGCTGCCTGTCCTATTCCCCGGTCACCGGCTGCTGGCGTCCCCTGCCGGGCACATCCCCCTATCTGGGCTGTGAGGGCCGGATTAGTTCCGAACCGGAATTGAAGGTGGAGGTCACCTGCCGGACGGAGCGGGTGGACGAGACCATCGCCGCCGTCAAGCGGGTCCACCCCTATGAGGAGCCGGTCATCAACGCCATCCCTCTTTACCGTGTGGGGCTGTAAAACTGCATAAAAAGGGTGCGTGCTGTGCAGCACGCACCCTTTTCCTTATGTATTTTGTACTGCGGCATGGCGCCGGTAGAAGTCGGTGAGCAGTACGCTCAGAGCCTCGGGCGCATCCTTGTTGGCCTCATGGCCCCCTTCGGCGATGAGCCGCACTTCTCCGTTGGGCAGCATCCGCCCCAGCTCCTCCGCCGCCCGGCGGTTGGCACGGTCCTTCTCGCCGCAGAGCACCAGAGCCGGACAGGTGATCTGCTCCAGAACGGGCCTCAGGTCCAGCTCCGCCATGGAGGCGCACAGCTTGATGACCGCCTGCTTTTCCATTCCTATTTTACGAAAATTTTCAGCGGGCATCAGCCGGAACATCAGGTTCTGAATGGCCAGCAGACTGCCGGGCATGGAGGCCCGTGCGCCGATGAGGGCCAGACTGCTCACCCGCTCCGGGTGCTCCGCCGCGTACTGGAGGGCCAGCACGCCCCCCAGAGACAGACCGCACAGATCCAGCGGTCCCTCCAGACCATCACAATATTGTTCAAACGCACCGTAGAGCGCGGGGTAGTCCTCCCCGTCCCGCTCCAGGGCATATAAATTCGGACACAGCGCCTGGCTCCCCTTGGCCAGCCGGTTGACCACCGGGTTCCAGTCCTCAGGTTTTTGTCCCAGTCCATGCAGGAACACAATGGGCACGGGCAGATCCTCCTTTCTGATGCAGCACAAACGTCAGGCATATGTCCTCAGTATAGAGAATCTCCTGTCCCTCCGCAAGGGGTAAAATTCTTAATTTTACATAAATTTTCTCTTTGTTATAGAATTTTTCCAACTTTCGGAACAAAAAAGGAGCCGCGGGCAGGTGCCCGCGGCTCCTTTTTGCATTGTGGAATTACGCTTCGGTCTGCTGGGCAAACCGCATCAGGATGGTGGCCAGCTGGGCCCGGTCCGTACCGGCGCCGGGCAGCAGCTTTCCGCCGTCTCCGCCGGTGATGAGGCTGGTCTCAACCGCCCAGACCATGGCGTCTGCCGCCCAGTCGGATACGTCGCCGCTGTCGGGATAGCCGCTCAGGTCAGCCGCCGTCTCCGGGCTGCCGCTGTACCGGTACAGCATGGCTGCCAGCTGCTCCCGGGTGATGGTGCCCTCAGGATTGGTGCCGTCGGAGATGCCCTCCGCCACCGCCCATGCCTGGGCCTTGGCGTACCAGCTCTCGCCGCCGTCGGTCTCCTCGCCCGCCATCCGGGCCAGCACGGCCCACACTGTGGCACGGGTCACAGCTCCGTCCGGGTCAAACAGTCCGCCGGACACACCCTTCATCACGCCCTGCTCAACCGCCCAGGCCACAGCCTCGCTGTACCAGGCGTCCGCAGGCACGTCGGGGAACAGTGGCTCGCTCTCCTCCGCCTTGAAGGTGACGCGCACGGTCACAGAACCGTTGGGCATGGTGAAGGTGTTGCCGCTCACCGCCACGTCCTTGCCTCTGCTGTCGGTCACGGTTACACTGTCCACCACATAGCCCTCGTCGGGCTGGATGGTCAGCTGCACCTTCTGGCCTGCCCAGGCCCAGCTGGGGTTGGCCTTTACGGTGCCGTGCTCCGCCTCCGTCTTGATCTGATAGACGGGAACGGTGGAGTCCTCCTCGTAAGCGACGCCGTACACCTCAAATTCGTAGATACTGGGTGCCAGCGAGGAGTCGTCGCCCAGCACCAGCCGGACCTTCTCGCCGTACACCGGCTGGTCCAGGGTGCCCTTAATGACGGTGGAATCCGCCGTGCCGGAGTAGCAGACCTTCCACTCGCTTCCGTCAAAGTACTCCAGAGTATAGGTCTGGATGCGGGAGTTCATGCCATCCTGGGTGCCTTTGTACTGGGTGATGGAGAAGCGGTCCATGCGGTAGGTTCCCTGAAGGTCCACGGTCAGGATGCTCTCGGTGTAGGGCTCCTGGGTGGCCCAGCGGGTGGAGGTGTCGCCGTCCACCGCCTTGTCTGCCTCGTAGCCGCTGACCGGGTCACCGGCGGCGGAGTGGGTGTAGGTATTGGTGCCCTCGGCGGGCTTGTTGCGCACGATATTGAAGTGGACCTCGGAGGGGTCCATCTGGTTCTCCAACGCCTCCTCCAGTTCAGCCGCGTAGAAGGCCACGTCCTCTTCGCTGGCGTCCTCGTCGGCGGCCGTCAGGCGGGCCGCCCGCAGGGCGCTCTGGAACTTGGCCCAGCCCTCGTCGGTAAAGAGTTCCTCCGCAGCCTGCTCAGCCAGGGCAATCTCCTCTTCCAGATGGGTCTTGTCCACCGCGCCGTCCCCAAGGCCGGTGACGGTCAGGCTCTCGCTGTCCTCCGCCAGCACCACGCCCAGCAGCGGAATCTGCACGTTGTAGGGGGCGTGGCCATTGTACGGGCTCTGTCCGTCCTTGGTGGTGGCACAGCAGAGCAGGAAGGGAACGCCGTCCTCCAGGTAGATCTGGGCCCGCTCCAGGTGGCTCACGGTCTGGGTGCCGCTCTCCCAGGGGATTTCGGTGACAAAGGCCAGTGCGTTGTCCGACACCGCCCAGTCGGTCATACCGTCAGAGGACTCAAAGAGCGCGTAGGAATAGGGATAGCCGGTGACGCCGGTGAAGTAGTTTTTGAAGTCCTTGGCCAGGGCGTAGAATTTTCCGTTGCTGCTCCAGAGGAAGCAGTCCTCCACGCTCCAGCCGTCGGTGGGATTCTGCATGATGGCCTCTTCGCTGCGGGTGAAGGGACCGAAGGGGCTGTCGGAATAACCGCAGCCGGACACCACGATGTCGTTACCGTCCAGGGGCTTGCCGGTGGGGCTGGACACGCCCTTGTACACGGTGTAGTAGGTGTAGGTGCCGTCGGGGTTCTTCACCTCGGTGACCGAGGGGTTGGAGGTGAGGAGGCTGTCGAACATGCCCTCCCGCACGTCGATGACCGGCTTGTCGTACACGGTCCAGGGACCGGCGGGAGTGTCCGCCACTGCCACGCCGATGCGCTGGTGGTTGCGGCCGTAGGCGTAGGTATAGCCGCCCTCCGTGGCGTTGGTGCCCATGAAGTAGAGGTAGTACTTGCCGTCCTTCTCGCTGTGCATCAGAGTGGGGTTGTGGAAGACCTCCAGGGTGCCCACGCCCTCCCAGTACACAGGCTCAGTGTTGGTGGTGTTGGTGTAATTGGCGTCCAGCGCCAGGCCCTGGTAGACGAAGGGGCCGTCGGGGCTGGTGGACACGGCATAGCCCAGCTCGGAGTACACCGCCCAGTCGTTGCTGAAGCCCTGGGTGTTGTGCCAGGTGGAGAAAATCATGTAGTACAGGCCGTCGGGGCCCTCGGTGACGGTGGCGCCCCAGACCTCACGCCCCTCCACCTCAAAATAGTTGTCGTCGGGCACGGTCTGGATGATCTGGCTGAAGTCGCTGTAATCCCGGATGGAGGCCTGAATCACATAGGTGCCGTCAGCGGGCAGGGTAAAGACGCACTGCCAGTTGCCCGCCTCGTCCAGGGTTTCGGCTACATAGCGCTGGTTCAGGTCGCCGTCCACGATGACCTCCACCTTCAGGTCCTCCAGGTTCACGGAGGTGCCGGTGACGGTCTCGCCGTCCCGGTTGACGCTGGTGATCTCCACCTCTCTGGGGATGGGAGACTCCACCTTCTCCAGGGTCAGGCTGACGGGCACCAGATCCTTGCCGTTGCCCGAGATGAAGGAGAAGGTTACATCTCCGGCGCTCTCCAGAGTGATCTCACCCAGGGTCACGTCGTAGTACCGGCCGTTTTTCTCGGCGTCGTTGAAGTCGATGGTCTTGCCCACGGTCTGGCCGTTGACCTCAAAGCTCCAGCTGCCGTAGCTGCTGTAGAACTTGGAATTCAGGGTGATCTCATAGGTGCCCTCGGGCATCTCGCCCAGGCTCATGGACACGGTGCCGCCCTGCTGGCCGCCTACCAGCTTGAGCCGGTCCACCTTCAGGCTGGTGTCCTGCACCACAGTGGTGCTGGCACCGCCGGAGACGGTCACCTTTCCGCTCTCGGACAGGTTCAGCAGATCCCATTCCTTTTCGGCGGTGACCTCCACCAGGTTGCTGCCGGTGACCGTTCTGCCGTCCACTTCCGCGGTGGCGGTGACGGTGGCCTCGCCTGCCGCCACAGGAGTCAGGGTGCCGTCGGCGGACACGGTGAGAACCGCCTCGTTGTCAGAGGCAAAGACAGCGGCAGGCAGATTCTCGGTGACAGCGGTACCGTCGGTGTACACCACGGAGGTGACCCTGGCGCTGCCGGTTCCGTCAAAGATGGAGAGGGTCTCGGGCGCCTCCACGGTCAGGGATGCCGGAGCAGCGGCGGTGACGGTGATGGAGCAGGTGCCCTTCACACCTCCGAAGCCGGTGGCGGTGATGGTGGCGCTGCCCTCCTTCAGGGCAGTGACCAGGCCGGAGGCGGACACGGTGAGGACGGTGTCGTCAGAGGAGGTCCAGGTCACGTCCTTGATGGTGGCGTTGTCCGGCTTCACCTCAGCGGTGAGCTGGAGCTTCTCGCCCACGGCCAGGTCGCGGCCGCCGGTGACGGTGACGCTCTCCACGTCCACATACTGGAAGTCCTCCACCGTCACCTGCACGGACTGCTCAAAGAGGCCGATGCCGTAGGAGACGGTGATGTAGGGGGTAGAATTGCTGAGGGTGTAGGTGCCGGTAAAGGCGGTGCCTGCGGCGGCGTTCTCGGTGACAGCCACCTGCTGGGCATTGCCGGAGGCGTCGGTCACCCAGACGTAGCCGGTCTCCACCACGGCGTCATCCAGGTTCAGAGGGGCGTCCAGAGTGATGGTGATCTCCTCGCCGCTCTTGCCGCTGGTCTTGCTGACGCTCAGGTCGGTGGCGTCGGCGGAGGAGTAGGCCAGGGACTCGTTCCAGGCCGTGTTGTAGGCCACCCAGCCCTCGGTATAACCGGTGTTGTAGTTCTCGGGGGCGTAGGGGTAGCAGCTCTCAGGGGCGTTGGCGTCGATGACGGCGGTGCACTGATGCAGATCGCCGTAGCCGCCGGTGGGCTGAGTCCACCAGCCCAGGTCGCCGCCGGCGAAGTCCCGGGTCAGGTCGTAGAAGGCTGCCCGGCCGGTGGGGTTGCGGCCGAAGAGGTCGTCAATGGCCGCGGTGCCCATGATCTCCAGCTCCGCCTTCAGTTCCTCATCCTCCAGCACACGGGAGGCGGCGTAGGCGATGGCCTGGAGGCCGCCCTGGTTGCCGGGCTCGTTCTTGGGGGCCGGGTTCTGGCCGTCAGCAATGGCATAGGCCGCGCCGGTCCAGTAGACCTGGTCCACCGGCTTGCCAGCATTGCCGCCGGTATGGAAGGTGTAGCCCTTGTCCAGGTCGCTGGGGGCCACCGCCATGCGGATGTCCCACAGGTTGTCAGTACGGGCCACGTTGGCCTCCGCCCACTGAGTGATGGTGTCCAGCAGGCCGGCCGGAGCCTGGTCGGGGTACAGCTCCAGGAAATAGGCCAGAGCCTCCATGGTGACGTGCTCGCTCATGCGCTGGCCCTTGTTGTAGTAGGGGTCGGTGATGTCGAAGTCGTCGGACACCAGATACTCGCAGTTGATGTAGGCCGCGTCAAAGAACTTCTGGGCCACGTCCTCGCCCAGGCCGTCCCGCAGAGCAACTTCGTACATCATCAGGTTGGGGATGATGGAGTGTCCGGGAGGCTGGGAACCCTTCAGACCGCCGAAGGCCGTCTGGAGCGCGTACAGGTCGTGGTTGGTGTTGCTCACGGGGTACCACTGCTTGTTGCAGCTGTTGACGCCCCACTGGGCGATGGTGTAATCCCGGACGTTCTCATAGAACTCACGGTCCACCCACTTGCTGATGTAGGGGTAGACGTACAGGAAATAGGCCAGCTGTTCCTTGATGAGGATGTGGGGCTGGACGTTCTGATTCACGCCCCAGTCGTAGTACCGCATGGCGCCGAACTTGATGAGCCAGACGATGTCGGGCTCGTCCTCGCCCTGGGTCCGCAGCTCTGGGTAGACGCACTGGTCGGCGTCGGAGATGCCGCCGGTCAGGTTGTCGTAGGCGGCGGGGTTGGCCATGTACTGGAGCACCAGGCTGTTGAGCTCAAAGCTGAACTGGTGGCTGTCACGCCAGCCGTAGCCGGTGCTGGCGCCCACCCGGTAGTCCTGCCGGGTCTCCTCCATGAACTGGAGGGCCTGCTAGACGGTGCTCTGGTACATCAGATTCTTGCCAATTTCAAACACATAGGAGTCCGCGCCGGCGCAGGTGATGTAGTAGCTGGTGGTCTCATCAGGCTCCAGGTCGGTGAAGTCGATGATGCCGCCGGTGACGGCGCTGTCCCCTTCCCCTCCGTAGGCCGCCTCCACGGTGCCGGTGTAGGCCACTTCCTTGGTCTCGGCGTTGATGACCTGGAAGGGCGTGCCGCCGGCAATGTTGGCCGCGGTGGCCCGCTTGCTGCGGCCGATGTCGTAGCCCAGCTGGTTGACGATGACCGCCGGGTCGGTGTTGCCGCCGGCGCCGGGGGTGTACACATCGTCGGGAGAGGCGTTGGTCTCCACAATTTTAATGGCGTCGGCGTAGGCTGTGCCGTCGCCGGTCAGGCTCATGGTAATGGACAGGGCGGTGCCGTCAGTGGCCGCCACGGTGCCCAGCTTCACCCAGCCGCCCTGGTTCTCGTTGGGGTCCAGACTGAACCGCCAGTTGCCGTCCTGGCTGCTGACGCTGAAGCGCAGGGGCGCTCTGGTCTCCCCGTCCTGAGCGGCGGGATTCCAGTAGTAGAGGCCGAAATTGCCGGTCTTGGGGGGATAATCCGCCCAGGTGGCCATGGCGGCGGCGTCCTCCGTGCGCTTGACGGCGGTGCCGTCCTGGCCCAGGGCGTCGGTGTCGGTCCAAGTACCGCTGGCGGAGAACAGGCCGTCCTCGTTGTTCCAGATGACGGTCTCATAGCCCGGGTCTTCTGTCTTGACAAACTTCACGTCCGCCACACGGCTGTGGGAGCCGGGGGTGGTGATGGTGAGGGTCAGGGACTCGTCCCCAGTGCCCGCGAAGTAAAACGCGCCCAGGGAGGTCCAGCTGTCCGCCGTGACGGCGGCGGGCTTCACGGTCTCCTCTCCGCCGTTGGCGGTGATGGAGGCGGTCATCTTCATGGTACTCTGCCCGTTGGCGATGTTCCAGAAGAAGACCTCATACCAGCCGGCCTCCATCTCGGCAGGCTGGAAGCGGACATACTCGCCCACAGTGCCGCAGTACACGGACCCGATGTCTGCTGTGGAGCCGCTCAGGCCGCTCTCCACCCAGCCGTCGGACATGGTGATGCCCTCACCGGTGAAGCTCTCCTTGTCGAAGCTCATGTGGATGGTACCCGGGTCCTCAGGCTCCGGCGGGTCCACCTCGCCCCCCTCTTTTGCCAGCCGGAAGTAGTCCACCACCATGCCGTACTTGCCGGTGGCGTTCTCATTCTGGCCGGTAAGCGCAGCTGTAATGGTGAGCTCGCCGCCCTCGTGGGTCAGGGTACCCAGGTCGTGCTCCACGTAGCTGCCGTACTCGCCGACATAGTCCTCCTTGGCCTGGTACATATCCAGTGTGCCCAGGTCCGTGCCGTTGGCGGACAGGCGGTAAATGCCCCGGTCGGCGTTGTCCTTGGTGTGGGCATACACCTGATAGGTGCCGGCGGCCACATCTCCCAGGGAGAAGGCCGCGCTGTTGTTCTCAATTCCCTCAGGGTCCATGCCGTAATTGCTGGCCTGCAGGAAATAGAACGCGCCTGCGCTGCATTCCGCATCACCGGTGGTGCGGGAACCCGCAATGTCCCAGGTTCCGGTGGTGGTCACAGTCAGGCTCTCACCCTCATAGATGGTGCCGCTGCCCGCAGCCAGCGCCGCTGTGGGGAAGAGCCCCGTCAGCATGGCCAGCACCAGCAGCAGGCTGATGATTGTGCGCCTCTTCATATCTCTGCCTCCTTTTGTCGTGTTTCCTCCAGATCCGGTCTGTCCCCGGCCCGGGGCGCAGTATGCCTCCCCAAGCTTTTTCCGCATCTTTCGTAACTATTACCGTTGATATCCCACCTTTTTTCACATTTTTATTCTTTCTATGCCACGATTTTAGCAGATTGAACAGGTGCTTTCCTTGACTATTCTGCTTTATCTCTGGACAGATCCACACAAGTGTTGTTATGAAAAAACACAGAACAGCGGTGCTCTCGGCACTGCTATTCTGTGTAAAACAACGATAAAATTCAAAATTTCAGTAAAAAAAGGCCGGAGCCTGGCTCCGGCCCTTTTTTCGTCATGTGTCCATTTCGTAGCAGTAGAGGACGCCGCTCCCCTTGTCGTAAATCGCCAGTGTGAAGTTATAGGAACCCCGCCCAAAGAGCCCGCTGTCGTCCTCCGGGTCCTCCGCCTCACTGTGGCGGTCCAGGAAATAGTACCAGCCGTCGGTCAGGTCCTGGGGTACGTCCTCAAACAGCTCCCCGAAATAGTCCTCATACACCACCCGGTTCAGATTCTCCGTCAAAGGCAGAGCCTTCCAGCCGTCAGCTCCGGCTATCTCCTCCTCCAGGGCGGTCCGGTTCTTCCCGGTGAAGGTAAGTATCAGGGTGGTGTCCCCGTCGCCGAGAAAGCCGCCGTGGGTGTCCTCCTCCTCCACCGTGTGCCCGTCGGTCAGATTTACCCCCAATGCTCTGGAGAACTCCCCCTTCACTCCGGTGGACGGCCAGGGTGCACAGCTGGCCAGCTGCATAACGGTGGCCAAAGACATCAAAAGCATCAGGATTCTTTTCACGGTTCTCCCTCCTCCGGCACGTACTCCAGAATGTCCCCCGGCTGACAGTCCAGGGCCTTGCAGATGGCCTCCAGGGTGGTGAACCGCACCGCCTTGGCGTGGTTGTTCTTGAGCACCGACAGGTTGGCCAGGGTCAGGTCCACCCGCTGTGCCAACTCGCTCAGGCTCATCTTCCGTTTTGCCATCATCACATCCAGATTGACCATAATGGGCATGTCTCTCCCCCTCCCTCAGATGGTCAGGTCGTTCTCTTCCTTCAGCTCAGCGGCCTGACGGAAGAGGGCGGACATGACCATGCACAGCAGAAAACCCATGAGGAACAGGGGAACAAACAGGGTGTTATAGGTGAAGACCGGGATGACGGAGCGGTAAAAGACCACAGCCCACACCGTTCTGACCAGCGCCACCAGGGCGACGACCAGGCAGCACACCGCCGCCCGTTTCAGGCTGCGTGCGTTGTCCCGGCAGAAGGGGTTGCCCTTCCGGATGGTGCCCAGCACCCGCTTGGCCTGCCAGAGGATGATGGCCGTGCACACCCCGCAGAACATGAGAAAGGCGGCAATGGCGGCGGTGTGGGGCGTGCGCCAGATGCGCCAGAGAAACTGCCAGCAGACCATGAAGAAGAGCGTCACCGCCGTAGGGGCACCGGCGGACGCGTTGTCCTGGGATACAAAGTCGGCAAAATATCTCAGTCCACCCTCCGAGGCGATGCCCACCAGGCCGGGCACCAGGGGCAGGGCCACCAGATTGCAGACAAAGGCGATGAGTACCAGAATGTTCAGAATTTTGGCCAGCTTTGCGGCGTCTGATTTTTCCATGGGAAATCCCTCCTTGCTGATGGGGCCATTATAGCGCCGCTCATATTGTTTGTCAATCTATTTTTATTGTTTTTCGATAAATCTTTATTGATAAGAGAGGTGGACAGGTATGTACCCGTCCACCTCTTCCGCTTTATTTCACTGTGATGCCGCCCAGCACCTGACCGATGGGCGCGGCAATGACCAGGTCGGCGTTCCGGTCGTAGGGCGTGGGGCTCTTGTTGATGAGCACCAGCTTATTGCCCCGGTAATAGTTCACCAGGCTGGCCGCCGGGTAGACCGCCAGAGAGGTCCCGCCGATGATAAGCATATCCGCCCTCTGGATGGCCTCCAGAGCGGCGGTGAGGATCTGCTGGTCCAGGGCCTCCTCGTAGAGCACCACGTCAGGCTTCACCCGGCCGCCGCACTTGTCGCACCGGGGTACGCCGGAAGAGGCCATCACATCCTCCAGAGAGAAGAATTTTCCGCACTTCTCGCAGTAGTTGCGCAGCACCGAGCCGTGGAGCTCCAGCACGTTTTTGCTCCCCGCCTTCTGGTGGAGCCCGTCGATGTTCTGGGTGACCACGGCGGTCAGCTTGCCCGCTTGCTCCAGCTCGGCCAGCTTTTTGTGGGCCGCGTTGGGCTGTGCGTCGGGAAAGAGCATCTTGTTCCGATAGAACCGGAAGAACTCCTCCGGACGTGCCTCATAGAAGGTGTGGCTGAGAATGGTCTCGGGCGGATAGTCGTACTGCTGGTTGTACAGCCCGTCCACGCTGCGGAAATCAGGGATTCCGCTCTCTGTACTCACCCCGGCGCCGCCGAAAAACACAATCCGGCTGCTCTCGTCAATCCAGCGCTGAAGGAGCGCTCTGTTTTCCTCCATGGCCGTCATCCTCCTCGATTGTCTGGTATTATTCTTAGTGTACCACAGTCCCGGCCCCATTCCAACAGCGGGAAATTCAAGTCCGTGAAAATCTTGACATTTGGGTATTTTCTCCGGTATACTGAAGCCAAACCGACTGTGCAGTAACAGGTGATACTTTTATGACCAACAACTTGAGAAAGCTGGAGCTGAAGGAGCGCATCCAGGCCGCGGCCAAGCGTGTCTTTCTGGCAAAGGGCTTTTCTGAGGCAAAAATAAGCGACATTGCCAGCGAGGCCGGGGTCTCCCCCTCCACCATCTATCTCTACTTCTCCGGCAAAAAGGACCTCTTCGCCTCCCTGGACATCCAGCACATGGCCGATATCCGGCCGGAATTTGAGCGCAAGCGGGAGGACATCTGCCGCATCGCCCTGAAAATCTTCGGTGAGGAGGGCTTTGAGCGCACCACCATGGACTCCATCGCCGAGAAGGCGGGGCTGTCCAAGGCAGCGCTGTACCAGTACTGCTCCAGCAAGGAGGACCTGTTCCTCCAGGTGCTCCAGTACTATATCAACAGCGGCTTTCTGGTTCCCGACGATGCCAAGCGCGACAGCGGTGACTGGCGGGAGCGTCTGCGTGTTGTGGCACGGAGCTGCCTGAACAACGCCCGCAACTCCGAGCGCAGCGCCTTCCTGGGTACGGTCATCCGGGACTCCAACAAGTTCCCCAGCTTCGGCGCGGCCTACTATGAGTACAGCTACTGCGTGGCCAGAAAGTGGCTGGTCCGGTTCCTCACGCTCCAGCAGCAGCAGGGCAATATCCGGGCCGACGCGGATGTCCCGGGTATCACGGATGTATTTCTGGGCAGCCTGATGTCCTATGTGGTCATCTACCGTATTATCAACGGCGTCACCTGCGACGTGGACGAGCAGGACTACATCAACAACACGGTGGACACCTTTGTCCGGGCTCTGGAGCCTTAATCCGGCATAAAAAATGCGTGCGTCTTTTGAAAAGACGCACGCATTTTTTAATCTTTCTTTTTTCCGCAGCAGGAGCAGTCGCCGCTGCATCCACCGCCGCAGGAGCCGCAGTCGCCCTTGAGTTGGCGGCGGACATGGCGGACCAGATAGACCACCGCCCACACCGCCAGAGCGGCCACGGCCGCATAGATAATGTATTTCACAAAAACCTCCCGCGGACTCAGCCGCGTACATTCAGAAAATCAGGCTGCCCACCTGGTACACCAGGAAGGACACGAGGTAGGCCGAGCAGAGCTGCCAGAGGATGGAGCGGATGGTCCACTTGGTGGAGTTCATCTCCTTGTGGATGGTGGACACCGCCGCCACACAGGGCACATAGAGCAGCACGAAGACCAGGAAGGCGTAGGCCGCCACCGGGGTCTGGAAGGTGCCGGACAGGGCGGAGGCCACCACCGCGCCGCTGGCGTTCAGAGAGAAGCCGTAGAACAGGCTCATGGAGGACACCACCGCCTCCTTGGCGATGAGACCGGACAGCAGGGCCACCGCCGCCTGCCAGGTGCCGAAGCCCAGAGGTGCCAGGATGGGGGCAATCAGGCCACCGATGCCGCCCAGCAGGGACTCTCTGGCGTCCTCCACCATGACCAGGCCTCCGTTCCAGCCGAAGGACTTGAGGAACCACAGCACCACGCTCATGGCCAGGATGAGGGTACCGGCCTTCACCAGGAAGCCCCGTACCTTCTCCCACACGTGCATCAGGCAGTTTTTCAGGGTGGGCAGGCGGTAGGGGGGCAGCTCCAGCACAAAGGCGGCAGGCTCACCCTTGAACATGGTCTTTTTCAGGATGAGGCCGGAGCAGATGGCCATCAGCAGGCCGATGATGTACAGGGAGAAGACCACCAGACCGGCGTACTGGGGGAAGAAGGCGGCGGACAGCAGGCCGTACACCGGCAGACGGGCGGAGCAGGACATGAAGGGCACCAGCATGATGGTCATGCGGCGGTCCTTCTCGTTCTCCATGGTGCGGGCGCCCATGACGGCGGGCACCGTGCAGCCAAAGCCCATCAGCATGGGGATAAAGGCCTTGCCGCTCAGGCCGAAGCGGCGGAGCAGCCGGTCCATGATGAAGGCCGCACGGGCCATGTAGCCCGAGTCCTCCAGCAGGGAGAGGAACAGAAACAGCAGGGCGATCTGGGGCAGGAAGGTGAGCACGCCGCCCACGCCCGAGATAATGCCGTCCACCAGCAGGCTGGACACCCAGGGTGCGGTATCCGCAGCGGCCAGAGCGCCGGTGACCCAGGTGCCCAGAGCGCCCATCAGCTCCTCAATCCGGTCGGACAGGAACACGCCTGGCCCGAAGGTGAGGGAGAACATGGCCAGCATCATCAGCAGGAACACGGGCACGGCAAACCACTTGTGGGTGACGATGGAGTCGATTTTGTCCGACAGGGTCAGCTCCCCCCCCTTCCGCCCCTTCTCCACCGACACGCTGGTCACCCGCTGGATGAACTGGTACCGGGCGTCGGCGATGAGGGTCTCCCGGTCGCCCAGGGCGTAGGCCTCCTCGTACTCGTGGCAGATCTTCTCCAGCTTCTCCTTGGTCTCAGCCGGCAGGTCCAGGGCCTTCTCCACCAGGGCGTCCCCCTCAATGAGTTTGATGGAGGCCCAGTGGGCGGGCAGGCCAATCTCATAGGCCCGGTCGTGGATCAGCTCGCCCACCTCATGGTGGATCAGGTGGGTGTAATCATCATACAGGTCGTCGGGCTCCAGGGTGACGCCCACGTGCATCTGCTGGTGGGCCACCCGCAGCAGCTCCTGGATGTTCTCACCCGTGCGGGCGGTGATGGGGATCACCGGCACGCCCAGCAGCTCGGACAGCCGCTGACAGTCGATTTTGTCCCCGTGGCGCCGGGCCTCGTCCATAAAGTTCAGGGCGATGACCATGGGCCGCTCCAGCTCCAGCAGCTGGGCAGTGAGGTACAGGTTCCGCTCAATGTTGGTGGCGTCGATGATGTCGATGATGGCGTCCGGGTGCTCGCCCACGATGAAGTCACGGGCCACAATCTCCTCCATGGAGTAGGGGGACAGGGAGTAGATGCCGGGCAGGTCCACCACGGTGACGTCCTTGCCGTCCACCTGGGCTCTGCCCTCCTTCTTCTCCACCGTGACGCCCGGCCAGTTGCCCACGTACTGATTGGAGCCGGTAAGGGCGTTGAAGAGGGTGGTCTTGCCGCAGTTGGGGTTGCCCACCAGGGCCAGCTTCATCTCACGGGTGTCGTGGCTGGCGTAGTCGGGCACCGAGCTGTGCTCCGCCTCCTCGTGCTGGTGGGCGGCGCTCATCCGCCGCAGGGTCTCCTCATCGGGTACCCGCTGGATCATGCCGGACCGGCGTCTGCGCTCGGTGCGGCAGGCCTGGGCCTCGTCGCCCATGGCCAGGGTGATTTGGCTTGCGTCCTCCTTCCGCAGGGACAGCTCATAGCCCCGCAGATTGACCTCAATGGGGTCGCCGAAGGGGGCCACCTTACGTACCATCACTTCCGTGCCCGGCGTCAGGCCCATGTCCACCAGGCGGCGCTTTACCGCGCCCTTATCGCTGCCCACACGGAGGATGATGCCCCGCTCGCCGGGTACCAAGTCCTCCAGGGTTCGCTTTTCCTTCTCCGTCTTCATTGGAATTCCGTCCTATTCAAAAAGTTTGATGCGACTAACTTCGTCTGTATTATACCGTCCCCTCCTCTTCCGGTCAAGGGAAAACCTGCCCGAAAATCCAGGCTTTTGCTGGGGTTTTCTCTGTTTCTTATTTTTTATGTTCGTTTTATATTTTCTGCAAAAGCAGAATTTACTCTTGACAAGTATTTTCTGCAAATGTAGAATATGATTGAAGATAAGATTTGCATTTGCAGAAAAAGGAGGTGCACCCTGTGGATTTCTTCAAGCGTCTGCCCGAGTCCGAGCTGGACATCATGCTGGCTGTGTGGACGGCGGAGGGTGAAATTTCCGCGCCGGAGATTCTCTCCGCCCTGGACCGTCCCCTCACCGCCAGCGCCCTCCACAGCTATCTGAAGCGTCTGGAGGAGAAGGGCTTTCTCTCCTGCCGCAAGGAGGGCAAGACCAACCTGTACACCCCCCTCATCTCCAAGGCCCGCTATCAGGAGGAGGAGGGAAAGACCATTCTGGGCAAGCTCTACGCCGGCTCTCTCCGCCGCTTTGCCGCCGCCCTCCACGATGGCGGCAGCCTGCGCCAGGAGGATGTGGCCGAGCTGAGGGCCTACCTGGACCAACTGGAAGAGGAGGCGAGATAAATGGAAGACCTGCTGCTGCGTGTGCTCACTCTGTCGGCCGCCTGCTCGGCCGTACTGCTGCCCCTGCTGCTCCTGGCCCGGCGCATCCGCCACCGGTACGCCGCCCGCACCCTCTACGTGCTCTTTCTCCTGCTGGCCCTGCGGTTGGTTCTGCCGGTACAGCTGAACTGGTCCGCCCCCGCCGTCACGGTGGAGGTGCCCAGCTATTCCATCTCCGCGCCGGTGCAGCGGCCTGCCCCGGTGCAGAACATGACCCCAACCGAGCAGAATCCCTCCGGCCAGACCGTTCAAACTCCGGCCCAGTCCCTGCCCCAGCAGGTTCAGACCGCCCCGGAAGCTGAGCCTGTGACCATCCGCTCCACCCAGCTGCTTTCCATTCTCTGGCTGGCGGGCGCTGGGGTCTTCCTGGTTTTCCACGTTTTCTCCTACCTGCTTGCCCGGCGGAAGCTGCTCCGCTCCGCCCTGTCTCCCACGCCGGAGCAGGCGGACAAGTGCTCGGCCCTCCGTCAGGCGCTGAACATCCACCGCTCCGTGGGGCTGATGCGCTCCTCCGCCGTCAGCTCCCCCATGATGCTGGGTCTGGTTCGGCCGGTGATTCTCCTCCCCGACCGGGACCTGACCATCAGTGAGCTGGATCTGACCCTCCGCCATGAGCTGCTCCACCTGAAGCGCCGCGATGTGGCCTACAAGGCGGTTATGCTGCTGGCCAACGCGGTCCACTGGTTCAACCCTCTGGTGTGGTGGATGGCCCGTGAGGCGGGCCGCAACCTGGAGCTGTGCTGTGACGAGGCGGTCATCCGCAGCCTGAACGGCGGTGGGCGGCGGGAGTACGGCCAGGTGCTGCTCCAGGCCGCCGCGGACGCCTCCGGCCCCGCCCTGTCCACCCGCTTTGGCAGCGGAAAGGGGCAGCTGAAGGACCGGCTGGGCAATCTGTTCCTGAAAAAGCGCCGCGGCGTGCCTCTGCTGTGCTGTGCCCTGGCCCTGGTGCTGGCCCTGGGCGGCCTAGTGGCCTGTGAACAGGTGGACGGCGGGGAATCTCCCTCCGGAAACACCCTCACCGCTCAGGAGGCTCTGGATGCACTGAAGGAGAGCATCGCCTTTGACCCCGACACCGCTACCCTCACCTTCACCGTCCCGGCGGACTACGCCCCCGCCTCTGACTGGTCCATCCACATTGCGGCACGGCAGGAGATGGACAGTGAGAGCGGCATGAGCCTCCACTACCTGGACGGCACCGTCTGGAAGGCAGGCGAGACCTACACCATCCCCCTCACCGACGCCCAGATTGCCGCCATCCGCACCCAGGATGATGACCTGCTGGAATCGTGGGATCTCTCCATGGTCACCGAGCTCACCCTGGACGCCGCCCTGCCCGACCCGGAGAACGGCGAGCAGAGCATCACCGTGGACCTTCTTCCCGTGGTTCGGACGGAGGTCAATCCCTCCTATACCAGCGAGGTCTGGGGCTTCACCCTCCAGCTGCCCGAGAACTGGGCAGGACTGTACGAGGTGGAAGAGGGAGCCGACAGCTGGGACTTCTACCTGAAAAACCGGGATGAAATGGGCGGCTGGCTCCTGAGTGTAAATGCGGCGGACCGGGACGCCTTCTATGAGGAGTGGGGCGGCGACCCTGAATCCAATTACCCCACCATGATGGTGATTCTGGCGGAGACAGAGGACACGGTTTTCTACGCCACCTATCCCAGCGATGTGCAGTTCTCCGAAGAGAATCAGGATGAGTACCGGGCCCTGGACGCCACCGGCCGGCAGCTCACCCCGGAGGACTTCACCCTGAGCGGCGCCCCCTTCCCCACCCGGCTGACGGGACAGGTAGTCTCCTTCTCCGATAGCTCGCTCACCTTCCGGGCCGCAGACGGGACCGAGAACACCTATCCCCTCTCCGACCCCGACTTCCCCGTCACCCTCTTCATGCACGGCTTTGAGCACAGTCCTCACATTTCTTACCCCGCTGCCATGGTCTCTCTGGAGGGCCGTCTGAACTCGGGCTACACCCTCTATCTGGACGGAGATGGGCAGGTGGTCGGCCTGACTGAGTCCGCCCGTCAGCCTGTCACCTACAGCGGCTATCTCTGGCCCGCCATCAGCCACTACCAGATTGCCCGTTCTTTCTCCCAGGACCACCCGGGTGTGGACATCATCGCAGTCGCCGCTGCCTCCGTCTGCTCCGGTACCGTCACAGAGACAGGCACTGACCCCCAGTACGGGGGCTACCTGGTTGTCTCCTGTGATGAAGGCTCCTTCCGCTATGCCAATCTGGCGGAACTCTATGTGGCGGTTGGCGAACAGGTGGAGCCCGGAGACATGCTGGGCCGTCTGTCCGAGCGCTCGGATGAAGGTTTGCTCCATCTGGAGTGGATTCCCGCCCGGACCGGCCAGCCCGAGGACCCGCTCTCTCTGACCTTTGTGGATGAGGACAATTTCCCGGTCAACGACCGGCTGACCGACTTCCCCGTAGACGAAGCCGTGGATGCCTTTCTGGCCGCTGAGGACGGCTATGAGGTGGTTGTGGCCGCGCCCTATGACAGCTCTGAGAGCAGTTATCTGATTATCGGCAGCTGGACCCGCAGCGGTGAGATAGGCTATGCGGCCCGGCTGGCCTGGCGGAACGAGGACGGCACCTGGCGTCTCTCGGAGCGGGGCACCTGCGCCCCCCTGATGAGTCCCCGAGTCACCGCCGGGGTGCTGCGGTACAACGAGGAAAATGCCCTGGTGTTCGGCTTCCTGGGCGGCTCCACCTGGACCGATTTCGACGGCCCCGATGTGCCCTACAACACGGCGGAAATCACCGTCCAGACCGCCGGTGAACTCCCCTACACGCTTCGCACCTCAGCGCCCGCCAACGGCTGGTTTGCCCTCAACGTCCCCGCAGAAGCCCTGCCTGTGGAGGACCTGCTCTTCTCCATGGACAACGGCGTCTCCTTCCGGTACAGCGACTTCTTCGGCGACGCTCTCTCACAGCAGTAATCCGTACAAAAAGTGCCCGGAGCATCAGCTCCGGGCACTTTATTTTTGTTTAATGCTTCAGAGAGAGGATGATACTCTTTCCCTGCTCCGGGTCAGTGTCGGGGAAGTCGGTGCGGGTGTGGCAGCCACGGCTCTCGGTCCGCCGGAGGGCGGACTGGAGCACCAGGCTGGCCAGGTAGACCAGCTGGGTCAGGCGGCGCTTCTTCTGCTGCTGGACAAAGTTGGGGGTGGACAGCTCGGAGAGCTGCCGGTCCAGGTAGCCCAGCTCCACCAGGCCCTGGGTCAGGCCCTGGGCGTCCCGCAGGATGCCGCCATACTGCCAGAGAATATGGCGGATGCGCTTCTCGCTGCCGGTGAGCATGCTCTCTGTCTCCGGGGCAGGCAGGCAGTCCTCGCACTGGTCCGGAGCGTCCCAGGTCAGCCCGGTGGGCAGGGGCGTCTTCTCCGCCTCCTCCGCCGCCAGCTGTCCGGCAATCTGGCCAAAGACCACGTTCTCCGTGAGCGCCGTGGCGCCCAGCCGGTTGGCGCCGTGGATGCCGCCGGCCACCTCGCCCACGGCGTACAGGCCAGGCACGTCGGTGTGGCAGTCCACGTCGATGATAACGCCGCCGCAGGAGAAATGGGCCGCAGGCACCACCTCAATCAGGTCCTTGGACGGGTCGATACCCGCTGCCCGCAGGGCCTTGCACGCGCCGAAGCTCTGGAGCAGAGCTTTTTCCGGGATGTGCCGGGCGTCCACATACACGCCGCCCAAGGGGCTGCCCCGTCCGGCTGCCACTTCCTTAGCGATGGCGGCGGACAGGATGTCACGGGCGGCCACATCCTTCAGCACCGGGTCATAGCGCTCCATGAACCGCTCGCCGTCCTTGTTGAGAATGGCGGCGCCCTCACCCCGGAGGGTGTCGTTAACCAGCTTGCCTTTCAGGCCCGGCGGTGCGGCCAGGGTGGTGGGCATGAACTGGACAAACTCCATGTCCCGCAGGCGGCAGCCCGCCTCCAGGGCCAGGATGTACCCCTCGCCGGTGAGGCCGGGTGCGGTGGTGGTGTGCTCATAGAGGGCCGCCATGCCGCCGGTGGCCAGCACCACCGTCTTGGCGGCGATCATCAGGGGCTTGCCTTCCCCGTCCATGCCCGCCGCGCCGCACACCCGGCCGTCCTTCCGCAGCAGCTGGGTAATGAGGGCGTTTTTCAGCATGGTCACGCCCTCGTCTCCCGCTCGGCGGAAGAGGACGCCGTAGGAATCGCTGCCCCGGCCGGAGGCGCACCGCAGAGACCGGGGCACCGAGTGGCCGCCGGAACGGAAGCGGCGGTAGCTGCCGTCCTCGTTGTGGTAGAACTCCACGCCCCACTCCGTCACCCGCTCGATGGCGGGATAGGCCCGCTCGGCCAGACGGCGCAGCAGAGGTTGGTCCACCAGCTCCGTGCCGTTGCGCAGGGCGTCCGCCATCAGGCGATCCATGGAGTCGTCCACCGCGTCGGGCAGCACCACGGCGTACCCGCCTGCGGCCACAGCGGTGGCGTTGCCGCCCGCCTTGTAGGCCAGGGTCACCCGGGCGCCCGCCTCACGGGCCGACATGGCCGCGCACAGTCCGGCGCTGCCGCCCCCCAGCACCAGCACATCAGTTTCCAGCTTTACAGGTCTCATACTCCGGCTCCTTTCCCTGTTCCCCGTTTTTCACGGCCGCCCGGGACCGCATATCTTCTTCTCTATCAGAATAACCCCTCCTCCTGGGGGAATGTCAAGAGGATTTTGCGGCCCACCCCGCCCGGCTCAGTCCCTGCGAATGAAACTGGAAATGCCCGGCACAACAAAAGCACGGCGCGGCGGAATACCCGCCGCGCCGCTGTAAATGCTCAAAAACGCCTATATCGTGGTGACCAACAGGCTCAGATTCCGTACTCCTGGGAAAAATCTTCCGCGCCCACGTTGGCGAAGTGCCGGTTGATATCCTCCTGCAGCAGCTCTTGCGGCAGCATTCCGCACCCGCAGTTCTCCATTGTAGCCTGGAGCTGGGGGCACAGCTTCATGAAGAAATAATCCCGGCAATCCGCCGCCATGCTCCGTCCGTTTCCCTGCCTGCGGGAGAATATCCTCTGAATCTCCTCCCGGCGCGCTTCGCTTTCCTGGCGGTAGGCCTCTTTCTTTTCTTCCGCCTGTCTGGCTGCCGCTGGGCATACCTGAATGACATATTCGCAGCTTCTGATTTTCTCGTCCAGGTCGGCAAAGAGGGCGCTCTCAATCCACCGGTCCAGCTTTGGCCGGATATTGTACGCTGTAATCCGGTTCATATTGGCGCCTGCCGCCGCAGCGTTGGCCATATAGGCCACGGCAAGCTGGCCCAGGTAGATATCCTGCTTTTTGCAGTACCAGTTCAGGATTTCCCGCTTCCAGTGGTCCACAACTGCCGCCTTGTCCGCAGACTCCGCCACCAGATCCACAAACAGGGTGAGCTGGGTAATCAGCTTCTCGCCCAGCTGCTCCAGCGCCCTGTACAGCCGCTCAAAGTCCTGATCGGTCTCCGCCTGCGTCTTCCCCAGCTCACGCTGCTGCCACACCCTGTACTCATCCAGCTGGTTCTGCTCAAAAAAGCCATTGGCCTGGCTGTTGTTGTGGTCCAGCACCGCCCGCAGCATTTTGACGACACCCACCAGATCCCGGAAATGACTGAAGCGCCACTTCTCCGCCTCCGGGGCAAAGTAGTACAGCGCCGGGGTCACACAGGTGCTGTCCACCGCGAACTTGTACAGGTTCTGAATGCCCACATAAAATTTGGCATCCCAGTGGATGGCAATTCCCGTTGTGGGCGCGTAGTTGCAGGTGAGGAAGAGGACCGGGTCGATTTTTTCCCGGATTCTCCGGTTCAGAGCCTCCGCCGGCTCCGCAGAGACAAGAATACTGCTCATCACTGCGCCCCCCGTTCCTGTCTGCCGCTGTCGGTGTACACAGACAGCCCCATGTAGCCTATGCCCAGCTCCAGATCCGTGAGCACACTGTTCCGCTCAGGCATACGGGTGGTGCGTCCCAGGTTGGCCCGGTGGAACCGGATACCGGTCTTGCTGCCGAGATGCTCCGGCACGTTGTTGACCCGGATGTATCCGCTGTAATCCTTGGTGCTCAGCACGGTGCCGCTGTACTTCAGCGGCTTCCCTGTCTCGTCACAGATCATAAAGGGCGTGCGCATTCTGGCAGAGGCGTAGAACTGGCCCTCATCCAGGGTGTTCAGAATCTGTATGGCCGCGTTGTAGTTCCAGCTGGTCTGGAGGGTGGACAGCGCATAGAGCAGCACCAGGATGGGCTGGCGGCCCGCAGCCTCGGCCCGGTCGAAGTACTGCCGGCACAGCCCGTGCAGGTCCTCCCACTGGCTCTGGCTCAGCCTGGTCAGCTGGCACTCGGCACTACCCTGGAGGGAGCGCTCGTTGTAGCTCATCCAGCTGACCCGGATCAGCATGGCCAGCGCGTAGGCGTTGGTGGTAATACACTGGAAATTCTCACTGCTGCGCATGAATTTCCGTATTTTTTCGCACATCATAACCTGATAGTCGGAGAGCTGGCTGTTCATGCGGAACGCAATCTTGGCTCTGTCCAGCTCCTTCTGACAGATGAAGGTGATGGCCGCAGGGTTGTTGGCCTCCAGCAGCTTGTCGTAGAGGTCGTAGTAGGTGTTCTGTTCCCCGGCGCTCCGGTTCTTGATCTCGTCAATGGAGATCCGGAAGTCGTTGCTGAGCGCCTGAATGGCGGTGATATTTTCGTTGATCTCATCCCTGCCGTTGGCGCCCCGGTTGAGCACCTCTGTGTTGCTGCAGATATCCACAATCTGCATGATCTCGCTGAGGTACTGCAGCCGCTTTTCGCTGCGGCTCTCCTTGTCGTAGGCTCTGAGGAAGGCCTTGAAGAGCACATTGTAGGCATAGCCGTTGGTGGGCTGGCGGTTGATGACCCGGACCAGCTGGCGGAAGATCTCCGGGTACTGCATATGGCAGCCGCTGTACTGAATCTGCTCCGGCTTGGCGTCGCACGCCTGGCAGCACGCCCGGTACTCTTCTCCCATCCGCTCCACCAGGGAGTTGCACTGAGCAATCTCCACCATCAGCATGTCCCGCTGCTCCGCCAGGTGCTGCTTGCTGTACCAGTCATCCCGGGACCGGATGGTGCCGTCCAGCTCGTCCACGCAGCGGTTGGCCAGGGTCAGCGCCTCATACAGCCGCTTGAGGCGGTATTCATAGCTCTCCACGGAGTACCGCTCGCTGTCGTACTCCCACGGCTTCTGGCCGGAACTTATCCAGTCCTTGCAGGTCTCATCCCACAGTCCTCCGTAGAACTCACGGGTGAAGGTGACAATGATGGACGCAAAGCCCATATCCACATCGGGTACGCCATACACGTCCCGAATGTCCTCCACCTTTTCAATGAGCCGGTCCAGATTGCTGAGAATATCGCCGTGTCCTTCCTTTCTCTGCTGGAAGGGCAGGTAGCGGGAGTTGGGTCCCATCAGGCGCAGCAGGTCCTGGAGGCTCTTGGTCAGCTCCTCATCAATGCACTGGCTGCGGCGGTAGTCCTGACCGTAGAGGTCCATGATGTCGCACAGCAGCTCCACCTGCTCCCGGCCGCCGTATCCCTTGTTGTCGAGGAAAATTTTGGCCTCCAGGGCATTGCGGAACCGGAAGACAAAGTCTCCTCCGGTCTCGCTCTCACCGTAGTAGAGCCAGGGAATATTGGTCACTTCATGGAACAGCGCCCGGTTCTCCGTGCTGTATACGCTGCCCCTGGAGGACTCGTCCAGCAGGATGGAGAAGGCAAGCCCGCTGGGCATATCCAGCTTGAAACGGCTGAACATGGCCACACACAGGTTCATCCGGTCCAGCACCTCGTTGAACTCTGTGTCGCTCCCCTCCTTTTCCGCTCCGGTCACCTCCGCCGGAATTTCCTCTGGCGTGAATCCGGCCTTCAGGAAGGCCTGCATCATGGGGCTGAGCTCCTGTTTCTTCTTCTCTCCCCCCAGAATCTTGTCAAAACGCTCGTTGACGTACTGGGCCACCTTCCGCTGCTCCCGGGACAGCCCCTCCTCCAGCTGGGGCCGCAGCAGGGCGATGAGCTTATAGAAGTAGTTGAAGATATCCGGCTCCCCTTCCCGGCCCAGCCGGTCAAACCAGCTTCGCAGCGTGGCGGGATCAATGCCGGAGTACTCCTTGAATTTGTTCCGCAGGTCGGCCACCTCCCGCTCGGTCAGGGTGCGGGTGGTGGGCACATAGTAGCTCTGGCGGCTCCGGATGACCTGAGCATGCTCCTGGTCGCATGTCACAAAGCGGGTGGACTCCCCCGTCTTCTCCATCCTGTAAAACTCTGTACCGGAGGCGTTGTCCTCGGGCTTGCTGTACGCGCTGCACACCAGCACAAAGCGGCGGCCTCTGTTGTTCAGCTGCCGGACCAGGTTCTGGGCGTTACTGACGCCGGAGCGGTAGGAGGAGCAGTCCCACACCAGCAGGATGCGGGTGGCCCCCATGCCGTCCTGCTGCTCGATGTACTGCATCAGGTTGTCCAGATCGTCCAGCTCCTGGCTGCCGTTGTAGAAGAGCAGCGTATCGTTCTGGATGAAAATGACCGGGCAGAGCTTCTCGTTGTAAATCCGATACGCCAACGCCCCAAGGGTGATGCTCTTGCTGCTGCTGGGATGGCCGGTCAGAACAATGGGGCCGGACTCCTGGGAGTCAAACATCCCGCCGCCCGCGAGCATCTTTCTGGTCAGCTGGACAATGGTGTCCTCATAGCTCCGCTTGATATAGAAGGTGGAGTGGGGCAGATAGCCGTACCACTGGGGTCCGTTGGAGGCGCTCAGCTCCAGGAAATTGGAAAACCATTTCTCATACTGGAGCTTTCCATAGGGGCGGATTCTATACACGGTCCGGTCGGTGAGCAGTGTGGCCAGGTAGCTGTAATGCATCAGCTCCTCCGGCCGGATGCTGACAGGCCCGTTATTCACATAGTACAGGTCGCCGCTGTCCGAAGGCGTCACCGGCTCCACATCCTCCGTGCGCTCACGGATGATGTCGGCCAGCTTGTCCGGGGACAGGGCGAAGCCCTTTCGGTCGGCAATCTGCTGCAGCTGTCCGCCGGAGGGCTGCTCCAGATCCACATCCCAGAACTGGACATTGCCGTCTGGCACGGCGAGCAGCGCCCTGGCGAACACGGCCAGGGACAGTTCTCCCTCTGTCTCAGGCCGATAGCCGGTCACCACCATCTGGCTGACACAGTCCAGCAGGCTGGGCAGTAGCTGAAGCAGCTCCTGGGCGTGGTTGGCGGCAGCCGTGTCCGCTCCGCCGTCCGAAAGGCCGATGGACTGCAAAAAGGCGTCATCGTTGGCCGCCTCTTCCTGCGTGTGGCCCTCTACGCCGCACAGCCGCAGAATGGGCAGCTTCTCCCGATTCAGCGGTCTGGCGGGAATCTCCGCTCTGGTGGTGTACTCCTGTACAGAGCGCTCCGCCTTTTTGAAATATGTACTGAACGCCGCGTCCGTCCTGCTGGTCATAACGCAGCTCCAAGGGCAGTCGGCCACCAGCTTCAGCTCCTCATCGCTGATATGCCTGCCCACAAAAAGAATCATCGGATTGCAGTTAAAGCTACGGAAAAATGCATTTGCCCTTTTTCGCTGTTCAAACGCTGTGTTTCCCATTTCCAAGCCTCCAGTCCGGAAAGAAACTATGCTCAAAGTATACCAGCGCACAGCAGAAAAATCAATGCGCCCCCTGTCTGGTCCTGCCCCATTTTCCTGAAAAAGTCAGGCGGAGAAGCGTCTCTGCGCCTCTCCGCCTGTATTGTCCATATTCTTTTTGCGGCTTACCGCTCCGACAGGCTCTTGTAGCTCTGCCGGTGTCCCACGTACTGATAGGCGGGACGGATGATCTTGCCCATGTTGATGAGCTCTTCGATGCGGTGGGCGCTCCAGCCCGCCACACGGGCCAGGGCAAAGATGGGGGTGTACAGCTCCAGAGGCAGGTCCAGCATGTGGTAGACAAAGCCGGAGTAGAAGTCCACGTTGGCGGACACGCCCTTGTAGATCTTCCGGTCGCCCGAGATGACCTGGGGACCCAGCCGCTCCACCAGGGAGTAGAGTTCGTACTCCTCGGTGCGGCCCTTCTCCCGGGACAGCCGCTCCACAAAGGAACGGAGGATATTGGCGCGGGGATCGGACAGGGAGTACACCGCATGGCCCATGCCGTAGATGAGCCCCGCCTTGTCAAAGGCCTTCCGGTCCAGCAGGGCCTGGAGGTAGGCCTTCACCTCGTCCTCGTCCTTCCAGTCCCGGACCCGCTCCTTCATATCCTCAAACATGCGGATGACCTTGATGTTGGCGCCGCCGTGGCGGGGACCCTTGAGGGAGGCCAGCGCAGCCGCCATGCAGGAGTATGTATCCGTGCCAGAGGAGGTGACCACGTGGGTGGTGAAGGTGGAGTTGTTGCCGCCGCCGTGCTCTGCGTGAAGGGTCAGGCACACGTCCAGCACATGGGCCTCCCAGAAGGAGTAGGACGCATCGGGGCGCAGCAGGGCCAGGATGTTCTCCGCCGTGGACAGCTCGGCACGGGGCGCGTGGATGTAGAGGCTGTTGCCCTCCTTATAGTTGTAGGCCTGGTAGCCGTACACCGCCAGCAGGGGGAACACGGCGATCATCTGGAGGCACTGGCGCATCACGTTGGGCAGAGAGGTGTCGTCCGCCCGGTCGTCATAGGCCGCCAGATTGAGCACACTGCGGGCCAGGGAGTTCATGATATCCCGGCTGGGCGCCTTGAGAATCACGTCCCGGACAAAGTTGGTGGGCAGGGAGCGGTAATAGGAGAGCTGGCCGCGGAAGGCGGAGAGCTCATCGGCGTTGGGCAGGCGGCCCACCAGGAGCAGGTAGGCGGTCTCTTCAAATCCGAAGCGCTTCTCCTTCAGGGCGCCGTTGACCAGCTGCTCCACGTTGATGCCGCGGTAGTAGAGCTCGCCGTCGCAGGGCACCTCCTTGCCGTCCACCAGCTTCTTGGCCACGATTTCCGAAATCTCCGTCAGGCCCGCAACGACGCCTTTACCGTTGAGATCCCGCAGTCCCCGCTTCACGTCGTACTTCACGTAATCGTCCGGGGAAATACTGCTGTTGGCCAGGGCCAGATTGGCCAGTTCGGTTACCTCAGGCGTCACATCATTGTAATACGGATTGCTTGCCATTGTCAGACCTCCTTCTTCCGGGACAGAGCCGCCTCTGGGCGGCGCTTGGATTTTGGGCAAATATAAATAGATTTTTAATTATTATAGCGCGGAATTGTTTCTA
>CABIYL020000011.1:79737-103917 GCA_902362925.2 Clostridiales bacterium
GCGCTCGTCAGCGGTGACGCCGCCCTTGGTCATGTGGTTGGCGGTCTGAACCTTGGCGCCGTAGTAGGGGCCCTCAGCGTCGAAGGGACGGGCGCCCTCGGGCAGGTTGGCGTTGTAGTCGGCGACAGCGGCCTTCAGACCCTCAGCGTCGATACCCAGCTTCTCAGCCAGCTCGTCCAGGGTCTCGCCCTGCTGATAGTAGCCGGCGGCCACGTGCTTGCGGGTACGGTAGTTGTCCTCGTACAGGGTGCGGTCAGCCAGGTAGAAGGCAGCGCCGTCGGGCTGAGCCAGGATGGCGGTGCCCAGCTCCAGGCCGGAGGTGGAAGCCTCGTCGATGAAGCGGGAGCCGTCCTTGTTCACCAGCAGGAAGCCGGAGCCGCCGCCGGTCAGGTCGCGGCGGGGATTGAGGATGTAGGAGAAGACGGACATCTTGCCCATGTTCTCCAGGCCGAAGCCGTTCTTCTCAAACACGGGGATGAAGTCGCCGGTGGTGCCCATGGAGTTGGAGGTCTCCAGCACCTCGTTGCCGGGGGCGTACTTGGCCAGCAGCTCCTTGTTGTTGCAGAAGCCGCCGGTGGCCACCACCACAGCGTCAGCGGTGATGTTGTAGGTGCCGCCCTTGGTCTCAACCACAACACCCTTGCACACGCCGTCCTCCATAATCAGGTCGGTGCCCTTGTTGTCCAGACGGATGTCAACGCCCAGCTCATAGGCTTCCTTCTCCAGACCGGTCTGGATGTGGTCGCCGGCGTAGACGTCGCTCTCGGCCATGTGGTTGGTGCCGCCGTTGGACTGGTTGAGCAGGATGTCCATCTCGCGCAGCCAGGCGTCCAGGGTCCACTCGCCCTCAGCCCAGGCCTGCAGACGCTCGGGGGTGTTGCCGGCGTCCTTCTTCTCCTCGATGAACTGCTCGACGGTGTACTCAATGCCAGCCTTCTGCTGAGCCTTGGAGTTGATGAGGTCGAAGAAGTTCATGTCGAACTTGCCGTTGCCGGACAGGATGCCTAGCTTCTCGATGAGGATCACGTCCTCAACGCCGTTCTGCTTGGCGGAAATGGCAGCAGCGAGGCCGGCAGGGCCGCCGCCCACGACAACCAGCTGAGTGGTGGTGTCCTCGGGGGCAGCAGGGGTCTCGGCGCTGGCAGTGGTCATGGTGATGTCACCGAAGTCCTGGCCGTACTGGCTGGCAGCGTCAGCCACGGCGGTCTTCACGGCGAAGGAGGTAAAGGTGGCGCTGGTAACGCTGTCCACCACGGGGGACTGGGCGGCCAGGATACGCTCCTCCAGGATGGGGAACGCACGGTTGGCAACAGGAGCGCTCTCGTTGTTGTCCAGCAGGCGCAGGTCGGTCATCTTGCCGTCCTCAACGGTCACCAGAACGGACAGCTCACCGCCGTAGCCGCTGCCCTTGCCCTCAAAAACGCCGTTGACTGCACCGGTCTGGGCGGGCTCGGTGGCCTGGGGCTGGCTGGCGGAGGGAGTAGCGGTGGGGGTCTCCGCAGAAGGGGTGGTGCTGCAGGCCGTCGTCAGGACAAGGGCGCCGGCTGCAACCAGGCTAAGTACGCGTTTGCTTCTTTTCATACTTTCCTTCCTTTCATTTCTGCGCTCTTTCAGCGCAATTCAGAGGGTCAGCCGCCCGCCCTCTTTCCCTGGAAGCGGACGGCGCCCGTTGTTACATTGTGAATTATATATCAAATTTTGCCGTTGTCAATACCTGGTGCTGTTTTTTTGTCCCCTGCACAAGGGCAAACAGAGCGCCGTATGTTTTTTAGTGCAAACATACGGCGCTCTGACAGGTTATTTTGTTGTCCGTTCAGAAGAGGTCGTGCCGCTTCAGAATGATGGCCACTATGCTGAGTGTGACGACGGCCAGAATCAGCGGAATCCACCAGAACTGGTCCAGCGGCAGACCGGCGGTGATGTTCATGCCGTAGAAGCCGAAGATGATATTGGGCACAGTGAGCAGGACGGTGATGGAGGTCAGCACCTTCATGATCACGTTCAGGTTGTTGGAGATCACGCTGGCGAAGGCGTCCATCATGCCGGAGATGATGGAGGAGTAGATATTGGCCATCTCAATGGCCTGACGGACCTCAATCAGCACGTCCTCCAGCAGGTCGTGGTCCTCCTCGTAGAGGGTGATGATGCGGCCGCGGAGGATCTTCTCCAGGGTGACCTCGTTTGCCTTCAGGGAGGTGTTGAAGTAAACCAGGGACTTCTCCAGGTCCAGCAGCTGGATAAGCTCCTTGTTCCGCTGGGACTTGTAGAGGTGGCGCTCCATGTAGTTGTAGATCTTATCGATCTGCTTCAGGTATTGCAAGAAGCGTTTGGCCACCTGGAGGAGCATGTAGAGGATAAACCGGGTCCGCTTCTGGGTCTCGGCGTTCTTCACCAGTCCATCCTGGAAGTCCTTCACAATGGAGGATTCCTTCAGACAGACGGTAATGATGTGCTTTTCCGTCACGATAATGCCCAGAGGGATGGTGGAGTAGACCACCGCGTCGTCCTTTTCCACGGCGGGGACGTCAATGATAATCAGGGTCTGGCCGTCCTCGGTGTCAATACGGGAGGTCTCCTCTTCGTCCAGCGCGGCCCGGAGAAAGCCCGGGTCCACGTTCAGCGCCTCGGACACCGTGTTCAGTTCGTCCTCGGTGGGGTAAGTCAGGTTGATCCAGCAGCCGTCCTGGATGGCGTCCAGGCGGGTCATCTTTTTGTCAATGGTCTTGTGGATGGAGAGCATCAATATCACGTCTTTCCGACGCGCCGGGGACAGGCAAACCCCTTCTCCGGACCGCAGCGCCTATGATACGGCAGTCTGCCCACGGTCCGTTCCCTTTATCCGGCCGCAGAGACCGGTCCCTGTCCGCGCGTCTTTTTTGTGTCCGCCGCTGGAGACGCTCTCTGTCATACGCTCATCCAAACTCCGTGACCTGCACGGGCCTTGGATGAGTGCGTGACGCGTCCTGACGGGCGGCAAAACCGGCGCGCAGACATGAGGTGCTTTCCTCAGCCTTCCTGCGCCGTGCTGGGCATGTCATTCTTCCATGTTCGACTCAGAGGGTCGCTGCTCACGGCGCATATCACTCCTTCTCCACACAAGTTGGGCCCGGTCGGCTCTGTCCCGGCCCTTCCACAGGTTTTCACCGAACATTATAAGCCTCTTTTTCCCGGAATGCAACCCGGCATACCAGGACAGGAGAAAAAAGCGCCGGTCTGCTCTCGGGCAGACCGGCGCGCTTGTTTCACGGTGTTATTTTCCCCGGTTGAAGATCTTGAAGATGTCGTTGAAGGGGTCGTCCTCAATCTTGGAATCCGCCTCGGTCATGGGCTCCAGACCCTTGGGGGCCTGAGGGGCAGCGGCAGGGGCGGAACCGGCCGCGGGCGCCTTCTGCTCCCCGCCTCTGGAGAAGGGAGTAGCGGAGATCTTGCCCTCCAGCTCCTCAAAGCCGGTGGCGATGACGGTAACCCGGATCTCGTCGTCCAGGGTGTCGTCGAAGGCGGCGCCGAAGATGATGTTGGCCTCCTCGTGGGCGGCCTCCTGCACCAGGTTGGCGGCGGTCTCCACTTCCTCCAGGCCGATGTCCATGGAGCCGGTCACGTTGACCAGAACGCCCTTGGCGCCGTTGATGGAGGTCTCCAGCAGGGGGCTGGAGATGGCCATCTTGGCGGCCTCCTCGGCCTTGTTCTTGCCGGCGGCACGGCCCACGCCCATGTGAGCCATGCCCGCGTTCTGCATGACGGCGGTCACGTCGGCGAAGTCCAGGTTGATGAAGCCGGTATTGCTGATAAGGTCGGAGATGGACTGCACCGCCTGGCGGAGCACATCATCGGCGATCTCGAAGGCGTTGGCAAAGGTGATCTTCTGGTCGGTGGCGTACTTGAGGCGCTCGTTGGGGATGATTACCAGGCTGTCCACCCGGGTGCGCAGCTCCTCAATGCCTTTTTCCGCCTGCATCATACGGCGGCGGCCCTCAAACTTGAAGGGCTTGGTGACCACGCCCACGGTGAGGATACCCATCTCCTTGGCGATATCCGCCACGATGGGAGCCGCGCCGGTACCGGTGCCGCCGCCCATACCGGCGGTGATGAACACCATGTCGGCGTCCTCCAGGGCCTTGGAGATCTGACTGCGGCTCTCCTCGGCGGACTTGCGGCCCACCTCGGGGTCGCTGCCCGCGCCCTGGCCGCCGGTCAGCTTCTCACCGATCTGAATCTTATAAGTAGCGCTGGACATGGTAAGCGCCTGCTTATCCGTGTTCACAGCGATGAAATCCACGCCCTTCATCCCGGACTTTACCATCCGGTTGACCACGTTGTTGCCGCCGCCGCCGACGCCGATGACCTTAATCGTAACTACCGTATCGGGGCCGCTGTCCAATCCAAAAGGCATAACTGCTCCTCCTATGTGAAAGAAGTGAAAACTCTCTTTTTATGAAAATTATGGCAGCTCATTTTCTGAGCCTTGCCCATGATTTATGTCTTGTTCTATTCTAGCCTTCTTTTGGCGTAAGGTCAATAGCTCCCGCCGGATTTCCGCAAAGTTTTGGAACATGCGGGTGCCGAATACCACTACCGCCGCAAGATATAGCGGCAATCCCAGCTTGTCCCCCAGCCAGGTCAGGAACACGGCGATGATGGCGTTGCCGAAGAATCCGGACAGGAAGATGGACAGGTTGAAACTCTTTTTGATGCGGGCGTTCATGCCTCCCAGAGCGGAGTCCAGGGCGGCCAGCAGCCCGGTGGCCACATAGAGGCTGTACTGGCTGGGCACATGCCAGGGCAGAAAGCAGCCGATGACAAGGCCCACAATCAAACCGACAAGCTCAATCATCCCACAGCGCCCCCTTCCGTGTCCTCGCTCTGGGCGGTGGAGGGCTTGGCGTACTGGAAGTCAATGACTCCGTTGTAGGCGGGCACGGTCAGCATCTCGCTGGGGGTCACCTTCACCTCAATCTTCCACTGTCCCAGCACGTCCACCACGCCGTTGCGCATGGTGAGGGCGGAATAGAGGGTGTTGGGGTCGCCGATGGCGTTGAATACAAAGGGCGAGGTATACCGCCGTCCGTTGACGATGACCACGGACCCGGCGCAGCGGATCTCGGTGGTGGCCGTAATCCGCTCACCGTTGAGGGAGATGGCCTCCGCTCCCGCGTCCCGCAGCTCGTTGAGCACGGAGAGCAGGTCGTTGTCGTGGATGAGATAGTCGGCCTCGTCACCGGTGACGTTGGCAGCGCTGGAGTCCTGAAGGCTCACCATCACGCCGGGGCCAACCACTTCCACCAGCCCGGCCTCCATCTCCAGCTTGTCCACCTCGGCCCGCAGAGCCTCACTCTCGCTGCTGCCGGAGGCCGCCGCATCCCGGTAGGTCTGCAGCTCGGATTGCACCTGCTCCAGCTGGGCCTTGGTGGTCTCCAGGCTGTCCACCGTCTCGTTGTAGAGCTGCTGGAGGGTCTCCAGACGGCCTGCGCTGGTGGCGTCCGCCGCGCTGTTCACCTTCACGCTCCGCAGCTGCACAGAGAGCAGGATGCCCAGCAGCACGCACACGCCGCCGATGGCCAGCTCACCCCAGTTCTTCTTCCTGTGTTCGGTCCGTTCCATCTGTTCTCCTTCCTCCCGCCGGGTACTCAGCCCAGCATGGATGCGTAGGGGATAAAGTGGGGCTCGTCCAGGGTCAGGTCAATGACGCCCCGGTCAGTCTCCTCCAGGGCGGCAATGGCTGCCTCCAGAATCTTGGCCGCCTGGTTGAAATCGGTGTTCATGGGGATTTTCACCGTAAACCGGCCGCCATAGCCCATCTTGATGAAGTTGATGGCCGTCAGCTCAAAGCTCTCCGCCTGGTCGGTCATGCCCCGGGCCGCCAGAGCAGCAAAGAGCTTCTCCAGACTGGCCAGCTTGTTCTCCTCCCCCTCGGCCACCTCCAGCTGACTGCCCACCACGGGGCTGTCCGGCGTCAGGCCGGTGAGGGGCGGGAACTCCGCCGCCCGGGTCTCGTCGGTCCGTTCCAGGATCTTGCCTTTGGTGTCGATGATCCACCAGGCGTCGCTGCCCTGGATGGCCGCCGCCGGAACGCATTCCACCACATTGATGACCAGGGTATTGGGCAGGCGGCGGGAGACCGAGATCTCGTCCACATAGGGCAGGCGGGAGATGATCTGCCGCATGACCTTGAACTTATTGACGGCAAAGAGGTTGTCCCCCTGCTCCACTTCGGCGGCGCCGATGATCTGCTCCGCCGTGTAAGCCGACTGGCCGTTGACCTCGATATTCTCCACCCGGAAAAACACCGCGCAGCCCGCCACAATCGCCGCCACAATCACGGCGGCGGACAGCACTTTATAGAGGAAGCCGAAGCGTCCTCTGTTCCGCCGCTTGCGCTTGTTCCGTCTCGCCGCCATTTCCGTGCTCCTCTGCTGCCGCCGGGCGTGGCCCGGCGGCTTGTTTTTTCTTTTCAGTATATCGAAAACAATCGAATATTTTGTAAGGAAATTCTTAATTTTCCCTTATTCGTCCTCTTCCAGGCGGACAATGTCCGCCCCCAGGCTTCTCAGGGCCCCGTCCAGGTCCTGATAGCCCCGGTCCACGTGGTGCAGGCCGGAGATGGTGCTCCGTCCCTCCGCCCCCAGTGCGGCCACCACCAAGGCTGCGCCGCCCCGCAGGTCGGCGGCACGCACAGCCGCGGCCCGCAGCCGCTCCACGCCGAACACCACGGCCACCCGGCCCTCCACTCGAATGCTGGCTCCCATGCGGGCGAGCTCATCCACGTGGCGGTAGCGGCTCTCAAAGATGTTCTCCACAAAAACCGAGGTCCCTGCGGCGGTGGTCAGGGCCGCCATCAGCGGCGCCTGGGCGTCGGTGGGAAAGCCGGGATAGGGCGCTGTGCGCACCGGGCTCACCCCCCGCAGAGGGCCGGACCGTGTGAGCACAATCCTGTTGTCGTCGCTATGTATTCTGCACCCCGCCTGGCTGAGCACCGCCGTCACCGTGGACAGGTGGCGGCAGTCGGCGCCGGTGACCTCAATCTCGCCTCCGGCTGCGGCAGCCGCCGCCAGATAGGTGGCGGCCACAATGCGGTCGCCCATGACGGTGTGTTCCGCCCCGTGGAGGGGCAGCCCGCCCCGGATGGTGATCATGGAGCTGCCAGCCCCCCGCACGTCCGCGCCCATGGCACGCAGGAAGGCCTGGAGATCCACAATCTCCGGCTCCCGGGCGGCGTTGGTGATAGTGGTGACCCCCTGGGCCGCCACCGCCGCCAGCATGGTGTTCTCCGTGGCTCCCACGCTGGGGATGGAGAGTACAATGTCGGTCCCCGCCATGTGGTTTCCGGTGCAGCGCAGGGCGCCGCCGGTCTCGTCCACCGTGCCGCCAAGGGCCCGGATAGAGGCCAGATGCAGGTCGATGGGCCTGGGCCCCAGCTCACAGCCGCCGGGTGCGGAGAGCACCGCCTCCCCCATCCGGCCCAAGACGGCCCCCAGGAAGATGACGGAAGAGCGCATCTCCCGCATCAGGTTGTCGGGCACGTCGCACCGGGACAGGCTGGAGGCGTCCACCCGTACCGTGTCCCCCTCCCGGGCTGTTTTACAGCCCAGGTGCTCCAGAATGGCCAGGGAGGCAGTCACGTCCGACAATTCGGGGCAGTTGCGGATGACGCTCTCCCCTCTGCCCAGGATCGTGGCCGCCAGAATGGGCAGCACGCTGTTCTTGGCGCCGTGGGTACGCACTGTCCCCTCCAGCCGCCTGCCGCCCTCCACCAGAAAAATACTCATATCCTCCGTCCTCCGCAAAGTTGGTCTTGTTTTCACTCAGGCCATACTATGCGGGGGTTCACAGGGGCGTTCCCGGGGCAAACAGGGCAAAGGACGGCGGAACAGGGGAAGAACGGCTTCTTTTTCTCTTATTTTCCCTTCAGCAGGCCCACCAGAGTCTGGTAGATGTGCTCGCTGGCGTCGGGGATGGCCATCTCCCGCAGGGCCTTGGCCATGTTCTCCCGCTTTTCAGGATGGTTCAGCAGATCGGCGATGGTATTGAAGAGGGCGTCGGTCTTTCCGTCGCACTCCTGCTCGCTCACCAGCAGAGCCGCCCCCCGGTCGGAGAGCACCCTGGCGTTCTTGGTCTGGTGGTCGGCCACCACGTTGGGGGACGGCACCAGTACTGCCGGCTTGGCGATGGCGGTCAGCTCCGAGATGGTGGACGCGCCCGCCCGGCAGACCACCAGGTCGGCGGCCGCCATGATGAGGGGCATGTCGTAGATGTACTCCCGCAGCTCCACGCCGGTGTCCTTGGGATCGGCGGCCAGCTTCACGCTGTCGCCGTCCACCGTCAGCCCCTCCTGCTCCAGCCGGGCACGCATACCCGCGTAGTCCCGGCCAGCACCGTGGATGTGGTGGAAGGGCGCGCCCATGCGCACCTCACGGGAGAGGATAGCGGTCATGTGGTCGTTCATCACCGCCGCGCCCAGGGAGCCGAAGAAGGACAGCAGCAGAGGCCGGTCATCGGCAATGCCCAGCTTCTCCCGGGCCTCCTTCTTGGTGTACTGGAAGAAGTCGCCCCGGACAGGGGTACCCGTCACCACCACCTTCTCCGGGTTGTCGTAGTGGCTGCGGCTCTCCTCAAAGCCCACCATCACCACGTCCACCACCTTGGACAGGGCCTTGGTGGTCAGGCCGGGGACCGCGTTGGACTCGTGGACCGCGGTGGGGATTTTCCGCTTGGCGGCGGCATTGACCACCGGGTAGGAGGCGTAGCCGCCGGTACCCACCACCAGGTCGGGCTTGAAGTCGTCCAGGATGGCGTCGGCCTGCTTCCGGGAGCGGCCCATGTTGAAGAGGGTCTTCAGGTTGTGGCCCACCGCAGCGGGGGTCAGAGAGCGCTGGAAGTTGGTGATGGTCACCGTGCGGATGTCATACCCCTCCTTGGGCACCAGGCGGGTCTCCATGCCCCCGTCCGCGCCCACGAAGAGGATGCGGCAGCCGGGATTCCGCTCCTGAAAGAGCCGGGCCAGCGCCACCGCCGGATTGATATGTCCCGCGGTTCCGCCGCAGGTAAAGAGAATGTTCATCAATGCCTCACTCCAAACGTCTCAGCCTGTAAAATATGGTTATCCCTGTCTTGGGGCCGGTATCTGTCTTGATACTGACAACACAATTCCCATTTCCACCAATTGTATCACCAGTGCCGTACCGCCGTAGCTGAAGAAGGGCAGGGAGATACCGGTGGGGGGAATCAGATTGGTGACCACGGCGATGTTCAGGAACACCTGCACCGCCACCAGGGTGGTGATGCCCACCACCAGCAGCGCGCCGAACCGGTCCCGGGCGTGGAGGGCGATCCAGTAGCCACGGATGACCAGCAGGGCGAAGAGAATGATGATAATGGCCGCGCCGATGTAGCCCAGCTCCTCGCAGGTGATGGAGAACACGTAGTCGTTCTCCGGCTCGGGCAGGTAGTTGAACTTCTGCCTGGAGTTGCCCAGGCCCACGCCCAGCAGTCCGCCGGAGCCGATGGCGTAGAGGGACTGGATGGTCTGGTAACCCTTGTTGAGGGGGTCGCTCCAGGGGTCCTTCCAGATGGCCAGACGGGCGGCCATGTAGCTGGTCTTGGTCATGATGAACCACAGACCGGCGCTCACCACCGCGCCGCCGGCCACGAACCAGCCCAGCTTGACGCCGCCGGCAAAGAGGACCGCCGCGCCGCCCACCAGGATAAGGATGGTGCCCGACATGTGGGGCTCCATGAGCATGAGCAGTGCCACCGCGCCCAGGATGAGCATATAGGGCACCAGCTCGATAAAGCCGATCCGGTCCAACAGGTCCAACAGGCGGCCGGAGGGCTTGCGCAGGTCATATTTTTTTCGCTTCTCCGTACTCCGCTTGGACAATCGGGAGGCGAAATAGAGAATAACACCCAGCTTCGCCACCTCAGAGGGCTGGAAGCTGCCCAGGCCGGGCACACGAATCCAGCGCTGTGCGCCTGTGGTGGCTTTACCGAAGCCCAGGGGCGTAAACACCAGAATGAGGCAGAGGAAGGCAAACATCAGGGCAAAGACCGCCAGCCAGCGGTAGTGCTGGTAGTTGAGCCTGCTGACACCGTACAAGGCCACAATGCCGATGACGCCGAACAGGGCCTGACGTGCAAAGTAATAGGTGGGGTCGTGCTTGGCCACCACGCCGTCGTAATAGGCTGTGGCGTAGGAGGCGGAGAACACCATCACCAGCCCGATTCCCGTGAGCATCAGCGTCAGCATCAGGAAGGGCAGGTCCATGGGCCCCCGTGCCAGCTGCTCCTCCACGGTGAGATCCCGCTTCATTTTCCGCGCCGTGACGGTCACCTCCCAAAGGTTTCTCCCGCTCTGTCAGTCTCAGAACGGATAGCGGTTGATAAGGCCGAAGTAGGCCAGCAGACAGGCTGCCAGCGTAATGAGGGTAAAGACGGCGAAGAGCTTCACTTCGCTCCAGCCGCCCAGCTCCAGGTGGTGGTGCAGGGGGGCCATGCGGAAGATCCGCTTGCCGTGGGTCAGCTTGAAATAGGTCACCTGGATGATGTCGGACAGAGTCTCGGCGATGTAGATGATACCCACCAGAATCAGCAGCAGGGGGATATCCAGCGCGAAGGCCATGCCGCACACCACGCCGCCCAGGAACAGGGAGCCGGTGTCGCCCATGAACACCTTGGCGGGGTGGAAGTTGTAGATCAGGAAGGCGCACAGGCCGCCGAACAGGGCGGCGGAGAACACGCTCAGCTCGGTGGCGCCCCACAGGACGGACACCGCCAGGAAGAACAGGGACACGGGCATGGTCACGCCGGTGGCCAGGCCGTCAATGCCGTCGGTCAGGTTGACGGCGTTGACCGTGCCCACCATGACAAAGGCGGCAAAGACCATGTACAGCCACTCGGGCAGGTCGATGGTCAGGTTGACAAAGGGGATGTACAGGTCAAAGCTCAGGTAGCCGAAACGGCGCAGCAGCAGGGTGTACACAATGGCGGCCGCCAGCTGGAGCAGGAACTTCATTCCGGCGGACAGGCCGTCGCCGTGGTGGTACTTCACCTTCATAAAATCGTCGAAGAAGCCGATGGCGCCGAACACCAGGGCAAAGGCCAGCACCAGCAGCGCGCCGTAGGAGCCGGCGGCAATGTCCTGCCAGCCCACGGTGAGTACCGTCACGGTGATGCCCACGATAAACATCAGGCCGCCCATGGTGGGGGTATTCTGCTTGGAGTTGTGCCACGCCGGGCCGTACTCCTTCACGCCCTGTCCGGCCTTCAGCCGGCGCAGCAGGGGGATGAGCACCTTACCCGCCAGAAAGGCAACCACAAAGGCCATCAGGAAGCTTACTACATATCTCATCTTTTGAACCTCCCAAACCTCCGCCCGCACGCGCCGGGCTTCTCCGGTCCTTTTTCACAAAGTGGTATTTTACCATAACCGTGCCGGTCTTTTCCACTCAAAAAGTAACAAAGTTTCTCTCTGTTTTTCCCTTTTCATGGACAGTACGGGGGCTGACAGCCAAAATAGGCAGCCACTTCCTCCCGCTCGTCCAGATGACGGCGGCGGGTGCCGATCTCCTGATAGGTCTCGTGTCCCTTTCCCGCCAGCACCACCGTGTCGCCGCTTTTTGCCTCGTCCAGGGCCCGTCGGATGGCCTCACGCCGGTGGGGCACAACCATGCATGGGGTGTCGCTCCCCTCCATGCCCGCCTGGATGTCGGCCAGAATGGCCTCCGGGTCCTCGGTGCGGGGGTTGTCGGAGGTGAGCACCACCAGGTCGGCCAGCTCCGCCGCGATGGCACCCATGACAGGCCGCTTGCTCCGGTCCCGGTCACCGCCGCAGCCGAACAGGCAGATGACCCGGCCAGGGGTAAAGTCCCGGACGGTGGTGAGGATGTTCTCCAGGGCGTCCGGGGTGTGGGCGTAGTCGATGATGACCGCATAGTCCGTGGGAGTGGGCACCACCTCGATGCGGCCCTTGACCCCTTTGGCCTCCGCCAGAGAGGCGCACACCTGGGGCAGGGGCAGCTTCAGGGCCAGGCCGCAGGCGATGACGCCCAGGGCGTTGTAGATGGTGAAGCCTCCGGGGATGGGCAGGCGCACCCGGGCGATGGCCCCGGTGGTGAGCGCCTCAAACTCCACCCGGTCAGGGAACAGGCGGATATTCTTGGCGGTCACGTCGGCCTGGTCCTTGTTCTCCGAGTAGGTCAGCGCCGGACAGGTGACAATGGAGGCGTAGTAACGCCCGGCCTCGTCGTCCAGGTTGAGCACCGCTGTGCCGGTCTGCCGGAACAGCAGCCCCTTCACCCGCCGGTACTCCTCCATGGTGCCGTGGAAGTCCAGATGGTCCCGGGTCAGGTTGGTGAAGATACCAACTTTAAAGGAGATACCGTCCACCCGGTGGAGGGCCAGTGCATGGGAGGACACCTCCATCACCACATGGGTGCAGCCGCTGTCTGCCATATCCCGCAGCAGCTTCTGCACCTCCCAGGACTCCGGGGTGGTGCGGTGGGCGGGGATGACCTTCTCCCCAATCATGTTCTGGTTGGTGCCCATAAGCCCCACCTTGGCCCCAAGCACCCCCTCCAGCATGGCCTTGAGGAGGTAGGTGGTGGTGGTCTTGCCGTTGGTGCCGGTGACGCCGATAACGGTCAGCGCATCGGCCGGACGGCCGAACCAGTTGGCGGACACGGCGGCCAGAGCCGCCCGGGTGTCCGCTGCAATGAGCCAGGGTCCCGGCTCTTCGGGGGCCTTGTGGCAGATAACCGCCGCCGCCCCCTTCTCCACCGCCTCACGGAGGAAACGGTGGCCGTCGGTCTTGTAGCCGGTGAGGGCCACGAAGAGCTCCCCCGGCTGGATGGTACGGGTGTCATAGCTGATTCCTGAAATTTCCACATCCTCGTCCGCGAAGCCCCCAAGAAGGGCTACGCCGGACAAAAGCGCCTTCAGTCTCATGCTGTCACCCCTCAATCAGTGTGCAGATACAAGGATTTTCGCTTCAGCCCGGTCCGGGACCATATCCCGGACCGGGCTGATTGCCTTGGGAACGGCCGCCTGCTCAGATGCCTGCGCCGGCGGTGGTTGCAGTGTTGTCCATGAACTGGACCTCCACCACGGTACCCCGGTCCACCATGGTGCCGGCGGCAATGGACTGCCCCGCGGCGATGGTGCTGGAGGTGTAGTAGTCGGACACGCCTGTGGCCTTCATGTACAGGCCCAGGTTGCTGAGGGTCTGGCGCACCGTCTCGGGGGACTTGCCCGACAGGTCGGGTACCTCCACCTGGTCGGTGGGCTTCGCCTCGCCCATGTAGAGCACCATCTCGCTGCCGCCGGGGATGGATGCGCCCTGGATGGGAATCTGGTCGGTGACGGTCTCGCCGCTGCCCACGGTGCGCACCGTCAGGCCGACGGCCTCCGCCTTGGCCTGGGCGTCGGCCAGGGACAGGCCGGTGACGCTGGGCGCCAGCACGTCGGCGCCGGAGAGCTCCTCGGCGGTGTACTGCTTCTCCACGCCCATGTAGTCCAGGATGTTGGCCAGCAGCTCACCGGCCCGGGTGGCGCCCATGACGCCGCCGCTGATGTAGTAGCCGCCGGAGGTGTAGTTGCTGCCGGGGGACACAGGCTTGGGATTGTCGAAGGCGATGAGGATCACCACCTGGGGGTCGTCCGCAGGGGCGAAGCCCAGGAAGGAGACGATGGTGTGGTCATCTTCCAGAGTCTCGGAGGAACCGGTCTTGCCGCCGATGCGGTAGCCCGCCTGATAGGCGTTCTTACCGGTGCCGCCGTTGACCACGCCTTCCAGAATGATGCGGCACTTCTCGCTGGTGGCCTCGCTGACCACCTGGCGGCGCTCAGTGGGCTCGGTGCTCTGGATCACGTTGCCGTCGGCGTCGGTGATGGACTCCAGCACATAGGGCTGCATCAGGTGGCCGCCGTTGATGACGGCGGAAGCGGCGGTGATGAGCTGGATGGGGGTCACGTTAAAGCGCTGACCGAAGGAGGCGGTGGCCAGAGAGGCCTCGCCGTAGGGGCCGGTGAACCACTCGCGGGACCACACCGTACTGTTGGCCTCGCCCTGCATGTCGATGCCGGTGGTCTCTAGGAAGCCAAAGTCCTCCAGGTAGTCGTAGAACCGCTCCGCGCCCAGCCGCTGGCCGATGGCGATGAAGGCCGGGTTGCAGGAGTTGGCCACTGCCTTGGCCAGGGTCTGGGTGCCGTGGCCCTTACGGTCGGAGCAGCGGATGGTGCTACCGGCGATGTTGACGGAGCCGGTGCACTCGAAGGTGTCGCTCTCGCTGACCACGCCCTCCTCCAGAGCGGCGGCCAGCACCACGGATTTAAAGGTGGAGCCGGGCTCATAGGTGTCGTTGATGGCCTTGTTGCGCCACTGGAGCAGCTGAGCGTTGCCCAGTGCTTCCTTGTACTCGTCGCTGTCCTCGCCGTAGGTGGCCTTCAGGGTCTCCAGCTCGGCCAGGGTGTCCGGATCGGTGACTGTACTGGGATTGTTCAGGTCGTAGGTGGGAGAGTTGGCCCAGGCCAGGATGGCACCGGTGTTGGGGTCCATGGCGATGGCAAAGCCGCCGTTCTGTACGTCGTACATCTCGATGCCCTTCTCCAGGGCCCGCTCGCAGTAGTACTGGATGGTGGCGTCAATGGTCAGGTTCAGGTTGTTGCCGTCGGTGGCGTCGTAGTAGTTCTCATAGCGGGAGAGCATCTCGGTGCCGTTGCCGTTTTTGGCGGTCACCACACGGCCGGTCTCGCCGGAGAGCTCGCTGTCGTAGTAGGCCTCCATGCCGTAGGCGCCCTCGTTCTCCGAATTGACAAAGCCGATGACCTGGGCGGCCAGGCTGGAGTGGGGGTAATACCGCTTGGAAGTGGGGGTGGAGTAGAGGGCGTTGGACAGGCTGTACTCCAGCTTGAAGGCCATGACCTGCTCGTTCACGTCCTGCTCCACCTTGGCGGCCAGGCGCACGTAAGAGGTATCCTTCTGGAGGCGGAGGAGAATGGTGTCCTTATCCATGCCCAGAATCTCCGCCAGACCGGAGGCCACCGCCTCGTCGGTGGGTTCGGGACCGGGCGCCGTCTTGCTCTCGCCGTTCTGGTAGGCCTCTACCTTTTTCTTGTAGTTCTCCTGGACGGTATCCAGGTCCCGAGGGGAGACAATAATGTCGTAGGCCGTGGAGCTCAGGGCCAGAGGGGTGCCCTTGCTGTCGTAGATGGTGCCCCGGTTGGCCGTTACCGCCACGTCTCTGGTCTGCTGGCTGATGGCCAGCTCCTGATAGTATTCATGGTTGGTGATTTGGAGGTCGTACAGCCGGACCAGCAGCGGGATGAAAATCACCACGCCGAAGAGGCCCATCAGAAAGATGGTGCGACCCAGAATGGTGCGGTTCCCTCTCCGGTCCGGTTGTTGGTTCTGTTTCTTTTCGCCGTTCATCATACGATCACCTCTGTGCCTGTAAAACGCGCTGTCTGCTTCTTTGTCTATGAGACGGGGAATCGGTGAAAAAGGCTGAGCGTCCTTTCTCTGCGTTCTCCCTGCTCAACGGTTTTCACTTCCGTCGTTCTTTCCCCACTGAAATATCGAGGGCGTAAGAAAAATTCATTTTTTCTTACGCCCTCTCTCTGTGTGGGCTGCAGGTGCAACCCTTTTTCTCTTTTCGGGTCTTACAAAACTATATGGGGTGGGTTACTTAAAATATTCCACCACATTGCCCAGAATGTCCTGGATGCCGCGGATAGCGCCGTTGATGCCCTCCACCGGAGTCTCCTCCTCGTTGAACAGCACCACGCTGTCCGGCTCGGAGAGGTCCAGATAGAGGATCTGACCCGCCTGGGGCTTGACCATGGAGCCGTCGGCAGTCACGGCAGTCTCGATGCTGGCCAGGTCAAAGGCCAGCTCGTACTGGGTGCGCAGATAATTCTCCTGCTCCTCCAGCTCGGCCAGGTCGCTCTTCAGTCCGGCGATGTCGTCGGACAGGGTGGTGAGCTGGATGGAGCTGAGCAGCACCAGCACAGCGAACACACCGATGGCCAGGAAGCCCACCACTGCGAAGGGGGACACGAAGCCTGCCTCCCGCACCCGGGCCTTGGGCCGCACTGCCGCCCGCTCTCTGGGCCGGACCAGGGGACGGGTCCGGGTCTGCTCTCCGCCACGGAGCGGACGGGCAGCTGTGTCGGCGTAATCCAGATCATAGGCCACGCTGTCATAATTGGCGCGGGGCGTATTGTAGCGTCTTCTTCGGGCTGCGGCAGTTGCCATGGGGCGTCCACTCCAATCTTTTGCAGATGCATGTGGGGAGGGCGTTCCCTCCCCTTTTTATTACAGTTTTTCCGCGATGCGCAGCTTGGCGCTGCGGGCGCGGGCGTTTTCGTTCAGTTCTTCCTCGCCGGATACGATGGGCTTTTTGTTCACCAGCCGGATAACCGGCTTCTTTCCGCACACACACACCGGGAAGTCGGGCGGGCAGGTGCAGCCCTTGGCGAAGGCGGCAAAGGCGTTCTTCACAATCCGGTCCTCCAGCGAGTGGAAGGAGATGATAGCCAGCCGTCCGCCGGGCGCCAGCGCAGGCACCGCCGCCTGGATCAGCTTGTCCGCGGCGGAGAGCTCGTCGTTCACCGCGATGCGGATGGCCTGAAAGGACCGCTTGGCCGGGTGCTGCTTCTCACGCAGGGCGTGGGCAGGCATGGCCGAGCGGATGATATCCACCAATTCAAGGGTGGTCTCAATGGGAGCCTTCTCCCGGGCGCGTACAATGGCCGCAGCGATGGCGGGGGCATACCGCTCCTCGCCAAACTGGAACAGAATCCGCCGGATCTCCTCCTGGGGCCACTCGTTGACCACCGTTCTGGCGGTCAGGGCCTCGGACTGGTCCATTCTCATGTCCAGGGGAGCGTCGGCCATGTAGGAGAAGCCACGGCTGGCGTCATCCAGCTGAGGGGAGGACACGCCCAGATCGGCCAGCACGCCGCTCAGCTTGTCCAGCTTCAGCCGGTCCAGAATGTCCGCCAGGTCGCCGAAGTTGCCGTGAACCAGGGTCACCCGGTCCATCAGGCCCTCCAGCCGTCCGGGAGCCGCGTCCAGGGCAGCCTGGTCCCGGTCAATGCAGATGAGCTGTCCTGTGGTCAGCCGCCGGGCGATCTCCCGGGAGTGTCCGGCACGGCCCAGGGTGGCGTCCACATAGGTGCCCGTGGGGTCGATATTCAATCCGTCGATGCACTCCTGGAGCAGCACCGGCTTGTGGGAAAATTCCATCTCACTCATATTACAGCCCCAGCCCCTTGAGGATGGCGTTCATCTTCTCGGGGGTGATCTCCTCCTGCTTCTCCTGCCAGCGCTCGGCGCTCCAGATTTCCGCCCGGTTGTGGACGCCGGTGATGACCGCGTCCTTCTCCAGGCCGGCGAACTTCCGCAGCATGGCAGGGATAACGATCCGGCCCTGACTGTCCGGCTCGCATTTGGCGGCATTGGCGAACAGGGGGCGCATGGCCACCGACTCCGTCATGGGCAGAGCGGCAAACTTGGCGGTAAAGGTGTCCCAGGTCTCCTGGGGATAGACAGCCAGACAGCCGTCAATGCCCATGGTGACGTAGAGGGTGTCTCCCAGTTCACGGCGGAGCTGGGCGGGAATGAACAGGCGGCCCTTGGCGTCGAGGCTGTGCTCGTAAGTGCCGGTGGCGCTCATCATTCCCCTTCACCTCTCCTCCACTTTCCCCCCTCTGGGCTATGGTAGGCTCCATTTTGCCCCACCAGTGTTTTTAGTATAATTGTTATGTAACCAAATTGCAACCCTTTTTTAACTCTTTTTTCCCTGCCAACCCCGGTATTTTCGTGTGAAAACAAGTGTTTTCCGCACAAGAAACGTATGTTCGATTACTTCTGTAAACAGGATATCATGGCCAATTATCCTGTTTTATGTCTCCTTTCCGCCAAAGGGGGCGAAGCTCGTTACTTTTTTCACATTTGCGTCCACTTTTTTATTTTCGCGTTACCATCTTCTTCGACAATTTCTGACCGGCGGTAAATTTTCCGTCCCCCGTTTTTCCGCCCTCTCCCTGTTCAACTTCCAGATCATGTGATATAATGCTCTGCGTTGTCTTTTGGCAATCATTCCGTCCACATCTTATCAATGAGGTGAACCATATGCTGCGCTTTGCTCACTTTAACTTCAATGTTCTGGACCTGGACAGGTCCCTGGCCTTCTACCGGGACGCCCTGGAGCTCTCTCCGGTGCGCACCAAGGAGGCGGGAGACGGCTCCTTCAAGCTGGTGTACCTGGGCGACGGGGAGACCGGCTTTGAGCTGGAGCTGACTTGGCTGAAAGACCGCACCGAGCCCTATGACCTGGGTGAGTGCGAGTTCCACCTGGCCTTTGTCACCGACCGGTATGACGAGCTCTACCGCCGCCACAAGGAGATGGGCTGCGTCTGCTTTGAGAACCCGGCCATGGGCATCTACTTCATCGAGGACCCGGACGGCTACTGGATCGAGATCGTCCCCGCCAAGGAGTAAACCTCCATGGCCAAGACCTCTGACGGCCGTCTGGCCTACGCCGACCTGCTGCGGGTGCTCTCCATCGCTGCGGTGGTGGTCATCCATGTGGTGAGCCTGTGGATCTACGATGTGCCCGTTGGGAGCGGCGCGTGGGATATATATAATGTATACGACAGCCTGGTGCGCTGGTGCGTGCCCGTGTTCGTCATGCTCTCCGGCATGTTCCTGCTGGACCCCAAGAAGAGCCTGACCCTGCCCAAGCTGTTTTTCCACCATATCCTGCGCATCTTCGTGGCACTGGTTGTGTGGGGCGCGGTGTATGCCATCGTGGACTTCGGCCGGGTGAACGGCGTGTTCACCTGGGCTGGTATCCGCTCCGCCCTGTATACCGCCCTACTGGGCAGCACCCACTATCACCTGTGGTTCCTCTATATTATCCTGGGGCTCTACCTGGTGACCCCCATTCTCCGCTCCTTTGTCCAGGGGGCCTCCCGGAGGGATTTTCACTACTTCTTCCTGCTGTGCTTCGTGGTGACCTATCTGCTGCCCCTCCTGCTCCAGCTGCGGCCCAGCCAGACCGTCTCCACCTACCTCTCCCGGCTCAACCTGCACATGGTCATGGGCTATGTGGGGTACTACGTGGCGGGGTATTACCTGAAAACCTTCACGCTGGGCCGGATTGCGGAAATCATCATCTATCTGCTGGGCATCGGCGGAGCGGCGGCCACCATCTGGGGCACCCGGGTGCTCTCCCTCCAGAGCGGCACCCTGTCCGGCGTGCTGTACGAGTATATGACCCCCAACGTGGCGGCCATGGCGGTGGCGGTGTTCGTGCTGTTCCGGTACCTGCTGGGGGTGAGCGACGAGGGCTCCCGGCGGCAGAGCCTGTCCGGACTGGCGAAAATCACCTTCGGCGTCTACCTGGTCCACGACCTGTTTCTCATGGCCTACCGCCATCTTGGCATTGCCCAGCTGCCCCTGCCGCCGGTGCTGGCAGTGCCCGTTGTCACCGCCCTGGTGCTCATCCCCTCGGCGGCGGTGGCCTGGCTCATCAGCAAAATCCCCTTCGCGGGCCGTTACCTCACCTGACGGTCCCAATCTTCACTAAGGAGTTCGACCCATGCTTTTTTCCAGCTCTGTGTTCCTGTTTTTGTTCCTGCCGGTGGTGCTTCTGGTGTACTACCTCCCCCTTCGGAAGTGGCGGCAGGGGCAGAACATCTTTCTGACCCTGGCGTCCCTGTTCTTCTACGCCTGGGGTGAGCCCTGGTTCGTCCTGGTGATGATGGGCTCCATCGTGGCCAACTACCTGTTCGGTCTGTGGGTGGCCGCCTGGAAGAACCACGGCCGCAGCCTGCGGCTCCCCGTCACCATGGCGGTCATCTGCAACCTGTCCATCCTCTTTATCTTCAAGTATCTCACCTTTGTGCTCACCAACCTGAATCTGCTGGGCTTCCAGCTGACGGCGCCCATCATAAACCTGCCCATCGGCATCTCCTTCTTCACCTTCCAGGCCATGAGCTATGTGCTGGACGTGGCCCGGGGACGGGGACAGGCCCAGAAGAGCCTGCTCAACGTGGGACTCTACATCTCCTTCTTCCCCCAGCTCATCGCCGGCCCCATCGTGAAGTACGAGACGGTGGCGGAGGAGATCCTCCACCGCCGGGAGAACTGGGACGACTTCACCGCCGGTGTCCAGCGCTTCCTGATGGGCCTGGGCAAGAAGGTCATCCTCTCCAACCAGCTGGCCGTTGTGGCCGACGCCGCCTTCAACCACGGCCAGCCTCAGTCGGTGGCCTTCGCCTGGCTGGGCGCCGTGTGCTACATCCTCCAGCTCTACTACGACTTCGGCGGCTACTCCGACATGGCCATCGGCCTGGGCCGGATGTTCGGCTTCCACTTCCTGGAGAACTTTGACTACCCCTACATCTCCACCTCGGTCACCGAGTTCTGGCGCCGGTGGCACATCTCCCTCACCTCCTGGTTCCGTGACTACGTCTACTTCCCCCTGGGCGGCAGCCGGGTGGACAAGAAGTGGAAGGTAGTGCGCAACATCTTTGTGGTGTGGCTTCTCACCGGCATCTGGCACGGCGCCAACTGGACCTATGTGGTCTGGGGCCTGCTGAACTACGCCCTGCTCATGCTGGAGAAGTACGGCAAGATGGGCAAGGGCTGGCCCAAGGCCATCGGCTGGTTCTACACCCAGGTGGCCTTTGTGCTCACCTGCGTGGTGTTCCGGTCCGACTCCCTGTCCGCCGCCGGGTCCTACTTCCTCTCGCTGTTCCATATCGGCTCCATGCCGGTGTGGAGCAGCCAGGCGGCCCTCTACCTGCGGGAATACTGGATTATCCTGCTGGCCGCCGTGCTCTGCGCCGCCCCCACCGCCACCTGGATTCGGAAAAAGCTGACCGTCACGGCAAACGGCAAACTGCTGCCCGTGTGGGACTGCGTGTCCACCCTGGCCCTGCTGGTGGTCTTTGTGGTGGCCGTGTGCTTCACCATCAAGGGCACCTACAATCCCTTCATCTACTTTAATTTCTGAGGAGGACGCACCATGAGCAAACTGAAACGCAATCTTACCGCCGTCCTCTTCCTGCTGGGCATCGGAGCCGGTCTGGTGGTGGCCATAACCGCCTTTTTCAGCGGCAGCGGCAACCTGCGGGCCGAGTTCGGAAAGGTACGCCGTGACTTCTCCTACCTGCCCACCTTCCTCTCCAGCGCGGAGAACGCCCTGAACCAGGACCTGGACAAGGACCACCACTTCATCCAGCTCTACGGCGGCATCCAGCGGCTCATGGGCCGCCGGGTGGTGGAGGACGTGGAGGCGGACTACACCGTCATCAAGCTGGACAACGGAGATTTGGCCTTTGAGAACCTGTACGGCGGCCCCACCGACACCCGGCCCCACGCCCAGGCGGTGGCAGATTTCCAGGAACAGCTGGCCGAAAAGGACATCCCCCTGCTCTACGTCCAGGCTCCCCAGAAGGTGAGCCAGAGCGGCGATGAGTTGCCCGAGGGCGTCACCGACTACGGCCACGAAAATGCCGACCTGCTCCTCTCCACCCTGAACGACCTGGGTGTGGACACTCTGGACCTGCGTCCTGTGCTGGAGGAGGCATCCCAGGCCCCCGGCGCGCTCCCCTTCTACTTCCGCACCGACCACCACTGGACCCCCGAGGGCGGCTTTGTGGGCTATCAGGCGGTGACGGAGCGTCTGTCGGAGATTCTGGGCTATGAGGTTAACCCCCTCTACACCGACCCGGACAGCTACACCAAAATCACCTACGAGGACTCCTTCCTGGGCAGCCAGGGCAAGCGGGTGGGCACGCTGTACACCGGCGTGGACAGCATCAACCTGTGGAAGCCCAACTTTGAGACCAGCTTCACCTACTCGGTGCCCCTCAACGCCATCGAGCGCACCGGTCCCTTTGAGGAGTCCCTTCTATTCCCGGAGCGGGTGGAGGAGATTGACTACTTCAACGGCAACCCCTACACCCTCTACGCCGGCGGCGACTACAACCTGGCCCGCATGACCAACCACCTGAACCCCGACGGACCCCGGGTGCTGCTGATTCGTGACTCCTTCTCCTGCATCCTGGCCCCCTTCCTGGCCCTGGACTGCTCGGAGCTCATCACCATTGACCTGCGCTACTTCAAGGACAATCTGATGGACTACATGGACTGGCTGGACCCGGACATGGTGGTGGTGATGTACTGCGCCAGCTCCACCCGTCTGCCCGAGCTGTTCCAGTTCTTCGGCGCCGACACAAAGCCGGAATTCCGCTACTAAAACATAAGAGGTGAACGGATTGAACGCCGCACAGCCCTCGCTCCGCAGGCTGGACCTGCACTATATTGTCATGCAGATGGGCTACTGGGCCATGTTTGCCGCTATCTGCGCCTACCTGGCCGCCCTGCTGGGAGAGCGTGGCTTCTCCAACAGCCAGATCGGCCTGCTCATCGCCATCCGCTGTCTGGCGGGTATCATCTTCCAGCCCCTGCTGGGCGGCTTTGCCGACCGGCACCCCGAAATTCCCCTGAAGGTCATCGTCTCCCTGTCCCTGGCCCTGTCTCTGGCCGCCTCCCTGGCGTTCCTCCTCTGGCCCATGGGCATGGGAGGCACCGCCGTCATCCTCATCATCCTGGGCGGCTTCGAAATCTCCGCCTATCCCCTGATGGACGCCATGGCCATCCAGTTCATCAACGCTGGTATGCCCATCCGGTACAGCCTGGGCCGGGGCATCGGCTCCATGGCCTACGCCGTCACCTGCGTCATCCTGGGCCTCCAGACCCAGGCCATGGGCGTGGAGAGCACCCTCATCACCCATGCGGTGCTGGTGGCGGCGGTCATCGCCCTGACCATCACCTACCCCACCTTCCGCTCTGCTACTGCGGCAGCGGACGCGCCCCCTGCGGAGAAGCCCCACTCGGTGTGGTACCTGCTGCGGAACAATCCCCCCTTCACCCTCATGCTGGTGGCCATCCTGCTGGGCCTCACCGCCTGCCTGCCCATGTCCAACTTTCTGGTCAACGTGGTGGAGAGCCGGGGCGGCAACAGCGCCGACCTGGGCGTGGCGCTGTTCATCATGGGCGGCTTTGAGCTGCCCACCGCCTTCTTCTTCCAGCGCATGCTCCGCCGCCTGGGCAGCGGAAAACTCATCCTCATCAGCATGGTGTTTACCGTTCTGAAGGCCGTGGCGCTGCTGCTGTCCTTCAATCTGGCCACTGTGTTCCTGGCCCAGCCCCTCCAGATGCTGGGGTACGGCCTGTTCACCCCGGCGTCGGTGTACTTTGTCAACGAGTCGGTGCCTGAGGCCGACCGGGTGCGGGGTCAGACGGTGATGATGGTGGCCTCCAACGGCATGGGCGGCATGCTGGGCAGCTACATCAGTGGTCTGGCCCTGGACGCAGGCGCATCCCTGCCCATGGGCGGAGCCAACCTGATGCTGCTGTGCTGCATCGCGCTGGGCTGCGCCGCCACCGCGCTGGCCGCGGCCGCACTAGCCTGGAGCAGAATGACAAATAAATAACAAAAACAGGGCTTTGACAGCCCTGTTTTTGTTTTACCTGCGATTTTTCCGCAAAATTTTTTGATTTACTCTTTTCAACTGCTTTGCTACCATGCTATAATGTTCCCATATATGGAACAGACCGGAAAATACTTTGGAGTTGGAGCGATTTTGACATGAGCCAAAACAGTCCCTCAGCCCGTCCCTTCCCCAGAATCGGCATGCGCAACATCAAGACGGCCACAGCCGCGGCCCTGTGCGCGCTGGTGTACTTCTTCCTAGACCGCAGCCCCGCCTTTGCCTGTATCGGCGCCATCTTCGGCATGGGCAGCGACCTGGAAAATTCCCGGCTTCACGGCGGCAACCGTCTCTTCGGCACCCTCATCGGCGGCCTGCTGGGCATGGCTCTGTTCCGGGTGTACCTGATTTTCTACCCCAACGGCGGCCACTCCCTGCTGCTGGTACCCCTGGTATTCGTGGGCGTGGTCATTCTCATTCTCCTGTGTCAGGTCTTCTGGGTGGGCGGCGTGCAGCCCGGCGGCGTGGTGCTGTGCATCCTGCTGTTCAACACCCCGGTGGACACCTACGTCAGCTACGCCCTCAACCGCATCCTGGACACCGCCATCGGCGTGGTGGCGGCCATGGTGGTCAACAGCCTGTTCCCCGGCGGCTTCACCTTCCAGCATCTCAAGGAGCATC
>CABIYL020000011.1:104231-155438 GCA_902362925.2 Clostridiales bacterium
AGCAGGTAGGACACATTCAGGTGCTGGTGGGCCGCCACGTATTTCCCCCGCTTTACATGTCCCCACACGGGCAGGATGTCCAGAGAGGCGATATCTCTGGACAGGGGGCGCACATGGGTGACGCCGGTCTCCTCCGTGGCCTCCCGCAGAGCCACGGCCAGCAGATCGCTGTCCCCGTCTGCGTGGCCGCCGGTCCAGGCCCAAACCTTATAGATGTTGTGGTGGGCCATGAGCACCTTGGTGGCGTCGGCGTTGACCACAAAGCCGGAGCTGGTGATGTGGGCGTACTCATTCTGCCGGGTGAGCACGGTGTCGGGGTACCGGGCCACATAGTCCAGGATAATCCGCTTGTCGGTCTCCTCCTGCTCATTCTGAGGGCGGTAGGCCCGGATGTCATCCGCGTACATCACGTTACCCCTTTCTCCGGTAGGTGGCGTAGTGGAAGGCCAATCCTCCGTCCTCCAGCACCGGCTCTTCTTCCGCCAGCTCCCACTCGGGCAGGGTGTCCAGGTTGGGGAACCAGGCATCAGCCTCAAAGGAGGCATGGATCTTGGTGATGTAGGCCGTATCGCACCAGTCCAGAGCGGCCCGGTACACCTGGCCGCCGCCGATGACAAAGGTGTCCGCCGGGCAGGCCGCTCTGGCCTCCTCCAGACTGTGGAACACAACGGCATTTTTCACCTTATAGTCCGGATTGGTGGAGAGAATATAGTTCTGCCGCCCGGGCAGAGGCTTCCCACCGGGGAAGGTCTCCAGAGTCTTGCGCCCCAGCAGCACCGGGTGCCCCAGGGTCAGGGCCTTGAACCGCTTCAAATCGGGGGAAATCCGGGCCAGTAGCTTGTTCTGGTAACCAATGGCCCAGTTCTGATCCACCGCCGCAATCAGGTACATTCAGCCTTCCTCCTTGATAAAGTCCAGAAATTCCGCCCAGTGCTCCTCGTCAAACACCGGAATACCGGCGTTTTTGAGCCGGGCGGCGGTCACGCCGTCACCGGGGATTTTCCGTCCGGTGAAGGTGCCGTCGTAGATGACGCCGCTGCCGCAGGAGGGGCTGCGGGCCTTCAGCAGAGCGCACCGGCACCCCATAAGTCGGGCCAGCTCCTCCGCCTGGGCAGCTCCCCGGGTGTACTGCTCCGTCACGTCCGCCCCATCCCTGGTGAGCACCCGCTCCCCCACCCGCTCGGAGGGCGGACGGGGCGTGGCCAGGCCACCCAGCTGCTCGGGGCACACAGGCACAAAGCTCAAATCCGCCCGGTTCAGCAGCTCAACCAGCGGCGGAAATGCTTTGCCGTCCCCGCTGTACCGGCATGTCAGGCCCAGCAGACAGGCCGACACCAGAATCCGCATCTGCCCTTCCTCCTTACACCGCCACCGGAATTTTCACATCCAGGGGGTGGAACTGGTAGCCCTCCAGCTTCAGGCTGTCCCGGGTAAAGGCGTAGAAGTCGTCCACCTCCGGGTCCATCCACAGCGTGGGGGCGTCGTAGGGCTTGCGGGCAATGATCTCCTCCACAATGGGCACGTGCCGGTCGTAGATGTGGGCGTCGGCGATGACGTGGACCAGCTCGCCCGCCTCCAGACCGGACACCCTGGCCAGCATGTGGACCAGGGCGGCGTACTGCATCACGTTCCAGCCGTTGGCGGTGAGCATGTCCTGGCTGCGCTGGTTGAGAATGGCGTTGAGGGTCTTGCCCGTCACGTTAAAGGTCATGGAGTAGGCGCAGGGGTAGAGCGCCATCTCGTGCAGGTCGTGGTGGTTGTAGAGATTGGTCATAATTCGCCGGGAGGCGGGGTTGTGCTTCAGGTCGTAGAGCACCCGGTCCACCTGGTCGAACTCCCCCTCGGGGTAGACGTGCTTCACCCCCAACTGGTAGCCGTAGGCCTTGCCGATGGAGCCGTTCTCATCGGCCCAGGCGTCCCAGATGTGGCTGTTCAGGTCGTGGATGTTGTTGGACTTCTTCTGCCAGATCCACAGCAGCTCGTCCAGGGAGCTCTTGAAGGCCATCTTCCGAATGGTCTGGACGGGGAATTCCTTCTTCAGGTCGTACCGGTTCACCACGCCGAAGAGCTTGATGGTGTGGGCGGGGGCGCCGTCGTCCCACCGGGGACGCACCGCCTGGTCCGTGTCCCAGGTCCCGTGGGCGAGGATGTCTTTGCAGTTCTGGATAAATCGCTCGTCGGCGTAGCTCATGTGTCTTCCTCCTGTTGTATTCGTTCCGGTCTATTTTATTATATCGGGCAGCACGGCGCAAGCCCTTTCGGCACGCTTCCCTCTTTGCGTATTCGGGTATATTGTGGTAAAATAATAAAAACGCTCCGTTTCTGCGGAAGCCGGACGAGGTGAAGGGAATGTATCAGGATATCCGGGCCCAAAAGGGCCGTTTTCTGCTCCGTGCCCTGCTGTGGCTGATCTTTGTCGCCCAGTTTGCCCAGGCGCTGATTCCGTTCATCCGAGCCGGCGGCGGTCTGGAGCCTCTGATGCTCCTCTTTGCCCTAGCTCCCCTGCTGCCTTCAGCCGTGGTGCTGTGGGCCCTGCACCGGGGCAACCGTGCCGCTCTGGCGGTATTCTGCCTCATCGGCCTTGAGCAGATCGCCGCCTTCAGCTACTGGATTCTCCCCCGCTACCAGGAGGCCATGGCTCCCGTGGACTCCCTGGGCTCCGCCAGCTTGGTGCTCACGGTCATCGACCTGGTCCTGCGGCTGATTGTGCTCTACCAGATGTTCTCCGGCTCCACCGTGCCCGTGTGGCTGGAGTGCCGCCGGGACATGCGGCGCAGAAAGGACCTGATTCTGGAGCTGGTGCTCTTCGGCGTGTCCATTCTGGCCATCGTGGTACTTATTTTCCTCTCCCTGTAAATGCAAACGCCCGCCCACTTCCCAATCGAGAAGTGAGCGGGCGTTTTAGTTTTGTGTTTACCAGATCAGGGTGGCGAAGTAGTCATCGGGAGTCTCGGCCCGGCGGATAAGCTCAGTGGAGCCGTCCTCCTTCAGCAGCACCTCGGCGGAGCGGAGACGGCCGTTGTAGTTGTAGCCCATGGCGAAGCCGTGGGCGCCGGTGTCGTGGATGACCAGCAGGTCGCCCAGGTCAATCTCAGGCAGCATACGGTCCACAGCGAACTTGTCGTTGTTCTCACACAGGGAGCCGGTGACGTCGTACTTGTGGTCGCAGGGGGCGTCCTCCTTGCCCATGACGGTGATGTGGTGGTAGGCGCCGTACATAGCGGGACGCATCAGGTTGGCGGCGCAGGCGTCCACGCCCACATACTCCTTATAGGTGTGCTTGAAGTGGGTGGCCTTGGTCACCAGGCAGCCGTAGGGCGCCAGCATAAAGCGGCCCAGCTCGGTGAAGATGGCCACGTCGCCCATACCGGCGGGGGTGAGGATGGCCTCGTACTGCTTGCGCACGCCCTCGCCGATGACGGCGATGTCGTTGGCGGGCTGCTCGGGGCGGTAGGGCACGCCCACGCCGCCGGACAGGTTGATGAAGCGGATGTCGCAGCCGGTCTCCTTCTTCAGGTCCACGGCCAGCTGGAACAGGATGCCCGCCAGGGTGGGATAGTACTCGTTGCTCAGAGTGTTGGAGGCCAGGAAGGCGTGGATGCCGAAGTGCTTGGCGCCCATGGCCTTCAGCTTCTTGAAGCCCTCAAAGAGCTGCTCCCGGGTAAAGCCGTACTTGGCCTCGCCGGGGTTGTCCATCACCTGGAAGCCCTCCTTGGACTCGCCGATGGAGAAGGTACCACCGGGATTGAAGCGGCAGGAGATGGTCTCCGGGATATAGCCGATGGTCTCCTTGAGGAAGTCGATGTGGGTGAAATCGTCCAGGTTGATGGTGGCGCCCAGCTTGGCGGCCAGGGCGAACTCCTCGGCGGGGGTATCGTTGGAGGAGAACATAATCTCGCTGCCCTTGAAGCCGCAGCGGTCGGACATCATCAGCTCGGTGAGGGAGGAGCAGTCGGTACCGCAGCCCTCCTCGTGGAGGATTTTCAGAATGGTGGGGTTGGGCGTGGCCTTGACGGCGAAATACTCCTTGAAGCCCGGGTTCCAGGCGAAGGCAGCCTTGAGCTTCCGGGCGTTTTCCCGGATGCCCTTCTCATCATAGAGATGGAACGGGGTGGGATAGGTCTTGGTCATTTCCTGGAGCTGGTCCAGGGTTACGAAGGGCTTTTTCATGGAAGCTTCACTCCCCGATGCAATTTCACCTGAAAGCCCGGCATGCCGGACTCAGGCCTATTGATAAAAATTCAGATCTTATACTACCGAAATCGAGCCAAAAAGTCAATCCGCTAAACCTACAAGCCTCTCCTCCCTTTTTTCCGTCTTTTTGCCCAATCGGGAGAAAACGACAGAAGTCCCCTTTCCCTCTTGCATATCGCCTCCGGTTCTGCTATGATATCCCGGATGCTGAAAGGAGGGAACCGTCATGATGCTTTTTTTCCGTATGAACTGCTTCTGCGGCCCTTTCCTTTCTGTTTCTGTCTGACAATCACGTAAGTGATTGTTTTTTTTTGCCCTTATGGGCAGTGTGTGTCCGTAATGTAAAGAAGGGAGAATCCATATGAATCAGCAAGAACCCATTCGCGACGCCCGAACCCTGGGTATCCCCAAGATGCTCATTCTGGGCCTCCAGCACATGTTCGCCATGTTCGGCGCCACCATCCTGGTGCCCATCATCGTCAGCAAGCAGTACGGCCTGCCCCTGAGCATCCAGACCACTCTGTTTTTCGCCGGAGTGGGCACCCTCTTCTTCCACCTCTGCACCAAACTGAAGGTCCCCGCCTTCCTGGGCTCCTCCTTCGCTTTTCTGGGCGGCTTTGAAATGGTGGGCAGCCTGAACACCGGCATCTACGCCACCATGTCCGCCTCCGACAAGCTGGCACGTGCCTGCGGCGGCATCGTCATCGCCGGCCTGCTGTACCTGATTCTGGCCCTCATCATCAAGCTGGCCGGCGTGAAGAAGGTCATGCGCTTCCTGCCTCCCGTGGTCACCGGCCCCATCATCGTGTGCATCGGCCTGTCCCTGGCCCCCAGCGCCATCTCCAACGCCTCCACCAACTGGCCCCTGGCCCTCATCGCCCTGGCCATCATTGTGGTGTGCAACATCTGGGGCAAGGGCATGGTGAAGATCATCCCCATCCTGCTGGGCGTTGTGGGCGCCTATCTGGTGGCCCTCATCATGCACATGAGCGGCATGACCAATCCGGACGGCAGCGCTATCCTGGACTTCACCGAGGTGGCCAGCGCCTCCTTCCTGGGCCTGCCCCCCTTCCAGCTTGCCAGTTTTGACCTGACCGCCATCCTGGTCATGGCCCCCATCGCCATCGCCACCATGATGGAGCACATCGGCGACATGTCCGCCATCTCCGCCACTGTGGGCCAGCGGTTCATTGAGGACCCCGGCCTCCACCGCACCCTGGTGGGCGACGGCATCGCCACCGCTCTGGCCGGCATGTTCGGCGGCCCCGCCAACACCACTTACGGCGAGAACACCGGCGTGCTGGAGCTGTCCAAGGTGTACGACCCCCGGGTCATCCGCATCGCCGCCTGCTTCGCCATCGTCCTCAGCTTCATCCCCAAGGTGGCTGACATCATCGGCTCCCTGCCCGCCTCCATCATCGGCGGCATCTCCTTCATCCTCTACGGCATGATTTCCGCCATCGGCGTGCGCAACATCGTGGAGAACCAGGTGGACTTCACCAAGTCCCGCAACCTGATTATCGCCGCCGTCATCCTGGTGTGCGGCCTGGGCTTCTCCTCCGGCATCACCTTCGTGGTGGCGGGCACCTCCATCACCCTCACCGGCCTGGCCATCGCCGCCCTGGCCGGCATCATCCTCAACGCCATCCTCCCCGGCAATGACTACGTCTTCGGCGCCAACCCCTCCGGCGACCAGAACCGCGGCATCCACCAGTAATCACGCATCAACAAAAGAGAGCGGGACCGGAAATCCGGTCCCGCTCTCTTTTTCCACATCTTGCCCCATTTTTTGATTTTTTCACCGCTTGCCCCTCCATATCGTGGGTGCTATACTCTGGTCAGTACCTCCCCTATCATTTTAACTCTGACAGGACAAGGAGCGGTTGCCATGAACTTCGGTGTCATCGGGTTTGGAAACATCGCCCGGCGCTTTGCCGCCAGCATTCCCTATACCACAGGCGGCCGCATCTGTGCTATCGCCTCCCGCAGCCTCAGCCCGAAGGACTCCTATCTCCTGGCCAATCCCGATGTGCGGCTTCTCCGGGATTACGACGCCCTGCTCCAGGACCCGGAGGTAGAGGCGGTCTATATCGCTCTCCCCCACAAGCTGCACCGTGAGTGGGCGCTGAAGGCCCTGCGCCGGCATCTTCCGGTCCTCTGCGAGAAGCCGGCGGTGCTGGCGGTTGAGGAAATGGAGGAAATCGCCCGGGTCTCCGCCGGGGAGCACACCTATTTTCTGGAGGCGCTGAAGACCAAGTTCTCTCCCGGAATGGAGCAGCTGCGGCAGGACATGGCCCTTCTGGGTTCCCTCCATACCATCGAGACCTGCTTTTCCTATGACGCCTCGGAGGAGCGGGACAGCTTCCTCTTCGACCCGGCACAGGGCGGCGCTCTCAACGACCTGGGGTCCTATGTGGCCGGGTTCCCGCTGGCCCTTATGTCCGGCCAGGCCATCCAGAATATCTCCAGCGAGCTTCTCTGTCAGGACGACGGCATCGACCTCCACTTTCATGCCGCGCTCACCTTTGAGAGCGGCGTGACCGCCCTGCTGGACGGCGGCATTGACCGGGACAAAGACCGCTGCGCCGTTATCCGGGGCGAACTGGGCGCCATCACCATCCCCAACTTCCACCGCCTCACCGGCTATGAGATTACGTTGGAAGGCAGTCCGTCCATCACCCGCCAGTTCTCGGTCACAGGTGATGATATGACCGGGGAGATTCAGGCCCTGATAGACGATGTAGCCGCCGGAAGAATCGAGAGCACCCGGCACACCCACGCCGACACCCTTCAGCTGCTCCGTGTACTCCGGGATATCCGCATCAATGGACGCCCCAGCCTGTAAATATGACAAACCGGCCCCTGGCACAGTGCCGGGGGCCGGTTCTTTTTATTCTCTTGTCCGCAGCTGCCAGAATGCCACCGCGCTGGCGGCGGCCACGTTCAGCGAATCCACCCCGTGGGACATGGGGATACGCACCGTGTAGTCGCAGTGAGCAATGGTGGTGTGGGACAGGCCGTCTCCCTCGGTGCCCAGCACAATGGCCAGCTTGTCCTCGGCCATGAGGGCCGGGTCGTCGATGGACACCGAGTTGTCGCTCAGGGCCATGGCGGCGGTCTTGAAGCCCAGGTCATTGAGTCGTGAGAGTCCCTTCTCCGGCCAGTCGGCAGGGCTGTCTCCAATGCGGGTCCAGGGAATCTGGAAGACCGTGCCCATGCTCACCCGCACCGCCCGGCGGTACAGAGGATCACAGCAGGTGGGGGTAACCAGTACGGCGTCCATGTGCAGCGCCGCGGCGGAGCGGAAGATGGCACCCACATTGGTGGAATCCACGATGCCCTCCAGGACTGCCACCCGGCGGGCTCCGGCACACAGCTCCTCCACCGTGGGCAGCACGGGGCGGCGCATGGCGCACAGAATGCCCCGGTTCACCTGGTAGCCGGTCAGGGCGGCCAGCAGCTCGTTGTCCCCGGTGTACACCGGGATATCGCCGCAGCGCTCCATGATGTCCCTGCCCTGACCCTCCAGGTGCTTGCGCTCCATCAGCAGGGACAGGGGCTGGTATCCGGCCTCCAGCGCCCGTGCAATCACCTTGGGGCTCTCGGCGATGAAGATTCCCTTCTCCGGCTCCAGCCGGTTGCGCAGCTGAGCCTCTGTCAGCCGGGTGAATACCTCCAGCTCAGGTAAATCCAGACTGGTGATTTCGATCAGCTTTGCCATTGCGCTTCCCTCCGCAGCTTGCATATCTCTTTTTCCGGTTCACACCGGCAGCAAAGTATCAGCAGTATAAAAGGAAAAATCCCGACCGCTTTCGCAGTCGGGATTTTGGAGGCGCCACCCAGACTCGAACTGGGGGTAAAGGTTTTGCAGACCTCTGCCTTACCACTTGGCTATGGCGCCGATTACAGATAACAGGAGCAAGTTACTTGCTCCTGTTATCTTCTGTTTCTGGAGCGGGTGACGAGGCTCGAACTCGCTACCTCCACCTTGGCAAGGTGGCGCTCTACCAGATGAGCTACACCCGCGGGGTTATCTCCCTGAACCACTCTATGCAGTTCAGAGAGATTTGGTGCCTCCGGTCGGAATCGAACCAACGACACGGGGATTTTCAGTCCCCTGCTCTACCAACTGAGCTACAGAGGCAAATGGCGACGCGGAAGGGACTTGAACCCTCGACCTCCGGCGTGACAGGCCGGCGTTCTAACCAACTGAACTACCGCGCCATTTGACGTTGGGTCAAGACCCATGGTGGGAACAACAGGGCTCGAACCTGTGACATCATGCTTGTAAGGCATGCGCTCTCCCAGCTGAGCTATGCTCCCCTGTTGGCCGTTTGCGTTTTTGTTTATCTCTCGCTCGCGACGAAGGTTATTATACTAAAGCACCCCCGAAATGTCAACCCTTATTTTCATCTTTTTTTCGATATTTTTTCTCGTTCCATTTCAGCTGTATTTTTACATGTGTTTTTACATCTAAACCAGTGGTTTTCATCACTTTTCTCCTGGGATACTATGAAATTGTTTTGTGCGGCTGTTTTACTCCGTTTTTTGTTTCTTCAATTTATTAACTTTTTATTCTTATATTTTCCATTTTTCATCAAATTATACCCGAAAACTTTACTTTTGTCGTTTACGAACTAATTTATGCGGTTTATAATGTATCTTGGGGTTGTTTCCGCGCCGCCCGGCCCGGAGCCTTCCCCGCTATAATGCTGTGATCCATATATGAAATATTGGAGGCAGACTGTGAGTATTTATGATGTAATCTCTCTCTTAGGCGCTATCGCAACGTTCCTATTCGGCATGAACACCATGACAAGCGGCCTGGAAAAGCTGTCCAGCGGCCGCCTGGAGTCCATTCTGGAACGGCTGACCAACAACCTGTTTATGAGCGTACTCATCGGCGCCCTGGTCACCGGCCTGGTCCACAGCTCGGCTGCCACCACCATCATGTGCGTGGGCTTCGTCAACTCGGGCATCATGAAGCTGGAGCAGACCGTGGGCATCATCATGGGCGCCAACATCGGCACTACCATCACCGCCCAGATCCTCCGTCTGGGAGACATCTCCTCGGACAACCTGCTTCTCTCCATGATGCGTCCGGAGTACTTCGGCCCCATCATGGCCGTTGTGGGTATTGTGCTCTACATGTTCATCAAGAGCGGCAAGAAGCGGATTGTGGGCCAGCTGCTGCTAGGCCTGGGCCTGCTGTTCATCAGCATGCACACCATGACCGCTGCGGTGGCCCCCCTTCAGGATGTGCCTGAGTTCCGCAACCTCTTTGTGGCCTTCTCCAATCCCCTGCTGGGCATCATGGTGGGCGCCCTGGTCACCGCCCTGCTCCAGAGCTCCACCGCCTCTGTGGGCATCCTGCAGGCCCTCACCTCCACTGGCGTCATCACCTTCAACATCGCCTTTCCCATCATCATGGGACAGAACATCGGTACCTGCATCACCACCCTTATCTCCTCCATCGGCGCCAGCCGCAACGCCAGACGGACGGCCATGCTCCACCTCTATTTTAATGTTATCGGCACGCTGGTCTTCCTGGCCGCCATCTACGGCGCTCAGCTGGCCATGACTCCGGCAGGCGGCCTGCCCTTCTGGTCGGCAACCATGAACATGGGCGACATCGCCTCCTTCCACACCTTCTTCAACATCGGCTGCACCCTGCTTCTCCTCCCCTTCCACAAGCAGCTGGTTCGCCTGGTGGAGCGCACTGTTCCCGGCGACGAGAACCACGCCTTCACCATGCTGGACGAGCGCTTCCTGGCCACCCCCGCTGTGGCCCTGGAGCGCGCCCACGACGCCGTTGTCCACATGGGCACCCTGGCCCGGGACAACTACCGTATCTCCGTGTCCCTGCTGAGCCAGTACGACGCCAAGAAGGTGGAGCTGCTGCGGGAGAACGAGGACACGCTGGACAAGCTGGAGGGAGCGTTGGACAACTATCTGGTCCGTCTGTCCGACCACTCCCTGTCCGCCCAGGAGAGCACCCAGGTGTCCGAGCTGCTCCACACCCTGTCCGACTTTGAACGGATGGGCGACTACTCCGTGAACATTTCGGAGAGCGCGACTGTGCTCCACGACCGGGGCATCAGCTTTACGGAGACCGCCCAGCGGGAGCTCTCCGCCCTCACCGACGCGGTAGGCGAGGCTCTGGACAAGACTCTGGACTGCTACACCAACCGTTCCCGTGAGCTGGCCTTCCAGGTGGAGCCTCTGGAGGAGGTTGTGGACCTGCTGCGGGACGAGCTGAAAAACCGACATATCGAACGCTTCAAGACCGGCGCGTGCACCATCGAGCAGGGCACCCAGTTCCTGGAGCTGCTCATCAATCTGGAGCGTGTGTCCGACCACTGCTCCAACGTGGCTCTTCAGATTCTCCGCCGCACCGCTCTCAAAAACGACCTGGTCCTCACCGACACCCACGCCTATCTCCACCAGCTCCACCATGGCTCCAGCCAGAGCTTCGACGAGCTGTTTACCGCCTATCGCGACAAGTACATGTCTCCCATCGACGCAGCCTGAAAGGCAGAAAAAGACCCGGCAGCAGATGCTGCCGGGTCTTTTTGTTTTCATTTACATGAGCTTCACGGTGTAGTAGACAGCCATGATCAGCACCCATGCGGTGGGCACCGCGTAGTAAACCATCTCGCCCACCCCGGTTCCGAGAATCAGAGAGGCAATCAGAACCAGAGCCATCAGCACGCAGCTGATATAGATGAGGAGGTAGTTGGCGGTCTTGGGCAGGAGCTCGATCTTCTTCTCCTTCAGGGTCAGAACACCCTCGCTGCGCTGAGCGGCGGCCGCCACAGCAGCCACAACAATCAGCACCACCAGCATCAGGCCCATGGCCAGGTAGGTCTTCAGGCCGCCGCTGCTGGTGAACCGGACATAGATACCCAGCACACCGGCGGCACAAGCGACCGCCACGGCAAAGAACTCGAGCTGATAGATGTAGTACACAAAGGCCAGCACTGCCAGCACGACATTGGCGAAAATCAGGAACTCCACGCCAGTGGCGTTAAACTTCCATACCAGCGCGCTGTATACGCCCACCATAACCAGGAACACACCCAGCGCCCAGAGGAACATGCCGTGTTTTCCCTTTTTCCACCGGCTGTACGCCAGCACGAGGACTGCCGCTCCGGCGATGATGCCCGCGAAGGTGATGACCTTCAGTGCGGAACCGATGGCCACAGCCAGGTTGATACCGAACTCATCCACGCTAAAGTTGATGAAATATTTCTGGGTCATCAGCAGCAGGAACTCCAGAACCACCGCTCCTACAATCCAGTAGAGAACCTTGGTAAGCGCGATGTCCTCCTGCCGCTGCTTCTCTGCCTTCAGCCGCTGCTTTTCCAGTTTTTCTCTGCTATTCATTTATCCATCTCCTATGGAAATTCTCCTGCGCCGCCGGCAGGTGCGAGGAACCAATCCTCTGTATTTTACCAGAAAGTGACCCGCTTTGCAACTAGAAAAACCATCCGGCAGCCTGTTTCAAAAAATTTCGTCTTTTTTCCTCCCTCTGAAAACTTTTTCGCCCTTTCCTCCGTCAATCCTTTGCCTCCCGGTGCACCCGTATAAACCTGAAAAAATTTTAAGGATTTGTAACCCCTTTGTTATCTACTTTTCCGTTTTTTTGTCGTATGATATTGGTTACTGGCAAGGCACAATACACAGAGAATTATCTTGCAGGAGGAACGCTTTCCATGAGAAGAAAAATGAACCGTTTACTCGCATTAGGGCTTGCTCTGGCCCTGATGCTGCCCCTGGCCGCCTGTAAATCCACCGGCAGCGGCGGACAGCCCCAGGCCCCTGCGCCCTCCCCCAGCGAGACGCAGCCCGCCCCCACCCCCACACCCGAGCCTGTGGACCCCTACGACGCGGTGCGCAACTACTGGAGCGAGGACCAGCTCACCCAGGCCTGGGGTCCCAGCCAGCCGGTGGAGCACCTGTTCTTCCACCCCGTCATCGCCTATCCGGAGTACACCTTCTCCAGCGCCATCTCTGAGGAGCGTCAGAACGGTCTGGATGACTGGATGGTGACGGCGGACGAGTTCAAGAAGATCATTCAGAACGTCTATGACAAGGGCTACATCCTGGTGAATATGGGGGATGTGTGGAGCGAGGTCACCGATGAGAACGGTGTGACCCGGATGCAGCGCAACACCCTGATGCTCCCCGAGGGCAAGAAGCCCCTCATCATCTCCTTTGACGACGTGAACTACTACGACTACATGCTGGCAGAGGGCTTCACCTCCAAGCTGGTGCTGGGGGACGACGGCCAGATCTGGGCCGAGACCCGTGACCCCTTCACCGGTGAGGTCTCCCTCACTCAGGACCTGGACGCCACGCCCATCCTGGACAATTTCGTCCTGGAGCACCCCGACTTCTCCCTCAACGGCGCCAAGGCCATCTACTCCCTCACCGGCTATCAGGGCATCTTCGGCTACCGCACCCAGAACGACATCGACATTGCAGCCGATGACCCCGCCCGTCCCGCCTTTGACGCCAAGCGTGCCGCTGAGATTGAGGCGGTCAAGCCCATCATCGAGCGTCTGAAGGAGACCGGCTGGACCTTCGGTTCCCACACCTGGGGCCACATCCGTCTGGACATGGACGACATGGCCTGGATTCAGCGGGACACTGTCCGCTGGGCGGAAGAGGTTGGTTCTCTCGTCGGCCCCACCAACATTCTCTTCTATCCCCACGGCGCCCGTCCCGACGGCAACGACTGGCACAAGACCGGCCCCGCCTTCCAGTATCTCCAGAGCCAGGGCTTCCGCATCTTCGCCAGCGTGGGCATCAACTCCTTCTCCTATATCAAGGATGACATCTGCGCCGTCATCTGCGACCGGCTCCACCCCGACGGAACCACCCTCCGCTGGGCCCGCAGCCGCTACCTCCAGTTCTACGACGCCCAGGAGATCATCGACCTGTCTCTCCGCCCCGACCGGGGTTACGATTTCAGCAAGTAAGATGCAGCGGGACCTGCTTTGTGGCAGGTCCCGCTTTTTTCATCAGCACGCAAAAAAGCCCGGAGCAAAATGCTCCGGGCTTTTGTTGTTGGATTTTACTCCTCGTCGCCGTGGTCGTGATCGTGGTCGCAGCCACAGCCGCAGCCGCACTCGTCATCCTCGCAGTCGCCCACGTCGATGACAAACTTGCCCTTGCAGTTGGGGCACTCCACGGTGCCGGCCTCCAGCACGTCCTCGTCGATGACCAGGGAGTCGCCGCAGTTGGGGCACTCGACCTCGAAGAAGTCGTCGTCGCCGCAGCAGTCGCACTCGTCCTCGTCGTCGTCCTCATCCTCGTCGTCCTCGTCGTAGACAACCTTCTCCACGTCGGAGAGATCGTCGGAAATGGCGTCGATCTCCTCGCCCATGGCCTCCATGTTGTCCTCCATGTCCTCGATGGACAGGCCGACCTCTTCCAGGATGCCGATCATCACGCTGATGAGCTTGCCCTCCTTGGACTCCTCGGTGTCCAGCTTCATGCCCTCGGCCAGGCCCTTCAGGTACGCGACCTTCTCAGAAATCGTCATGTTTAATCTCCTTTCACACTCATCCTTTTGGGACCGTTCGAAAGTGGATCTTTCATCATGGCTCACCCGTGCGGCGCTGTGCCGCCAGGTATTGCTCAGGCCTTGCAGTACTTCAGATGCTCACTGCTGTGACTGAACTCAGGCCTTGCAGCGCTCCAGATACTCGCCGGTGCGGGTGGCCCGTCCAAATTGAAATTTGTCCGGGGACCCTTTTCCACTTCCGCGGGCGGAATGAATCCGCCCTGCGGCAAGATTTTGCCACAGGCAAAATGCTTGTACGCGCTGTCGCGCGCCCCGCTGTGCGGGGCCCCGCCGACACCCGCGTGGGAACCGGTCGTATTCTCCGGCGTTGTCTGAACTTAGGCCTTGCAGCGCTCCAGATACTCGCCGGTGCGGGTGTCGATCTTGATGCGGTCGCCGGGGTTGATGAACAGGGGCACCTTGATCTCCGTGCCGGTCTCCAGGGTGGCGGGCTTGGTCACGTTGGTGGCGGTGTCGCCGCGGAAGCCGGGATCGGTCTCGGTGACCTCCAGCTCGACGAACGTGGGAGGCTCCACGGAGAAGATCTTGCCCTTGTAGGAGTTGATCTTGCAGGACATGTTCTCCTTCACGAAGCGGAAGTTGTCGCCCAGCACGTGGCCGTCGATGGGCACCAGATCATAGGTCTCGGGGTCCATGAAGTAGTAGAGATCGCCGTCGTTGTAGCTGTACTCCATGTCCTTGCGCTCCACGAAGGCCTCCTCAAACTTGGCGGTGGGGTTGAAGGAGGTCTCGGTCACGCCGCCGGTGATGACGTTCTTCATCTTGGTGCGGACAAAGGCCGCGCCCTTGCCGGGCTTCACGTGCTGGAACTCGACCACCTGCATAACCTGGCCGTCCATCTCAAAGGTCATGCCGTTACGAAAATCGCTTGCACTAATCATGGGTATCGTCCTCCAAAATTTGGTATCTTGTGGGGGTTCACATATTATCAAGTCATTTTACCGTATTCTGCCCGCTTTTGCAAGAGCTTTTCCCCCCTGCGGGCAGAATTTTAAGGAAATTGCTCAGAGCACAATGAGATCCTTGGGGGCTTTGGTGATATCGATGCAGCCGTCCTCGGTCATGATGGCCACATCCTCGATACGCACGCCGAAACGGCCGGGGAGATAGATGCCGGGCTCGGCGGACACCGCGGCGCCAACAGGCATCAGGGTCTCGTCCCGCAGGTTGGCGTTGGGGGACTCGTGAATCTCAATACCCACGCTGTGGCCGTAGCCGTGGCCGAAGTACTCGCCGTAGCCGGCGTCCTCGATGACCTTACGGGCGGCGGCGTCGATGCTCTTGCCGGTGACGCCCGCCTTGGAGGCGGCCAGACCGGCCAGCTGGGCCTGGAGCACCACGTTGTACACCTTCCGCATCTCCTCGGTGGGCTCACCCAGGGCAACGGTACGGGTCATGTCGGAGCAGTAGCCGTTGTAGATGCAGCCGAAGTCCATGGTGATGAACTCGCCGTTCTCCACCTTCTTGTCGCTGGGCACGCCGTGGGGCAGGCTGCCATTGGGGCCGGAGACCACGATGGGGTCAAAGGACATCTTCTGAGCGCCGAAGCGAAGCATGTCGTACTCCAGCTTGGCGGCAATCTCCTTCTCGGTGACGCCGGGCTTGATGAACTTGAGAATCTCGTCAAAGGCCCGCTCGGAGATCCGCTGGGCCTGCACCATGGCGTCCAGCTCCTCCTGGTCCTTGGCGGCGCGGAGGCCGTTGACCAGACCCTGGGCGGGCACCAGCTCCACCTGGAGGGCGCCATCCAGGCGCTTGTACTCGGCCACGGTCATGTAGCTGTCCTCAAAGCCCATCTTGTGGATACCCAGGTCGTCAATGGCCTTCTGGATCAGGGTGGGATAGCTCAGAGAGCGGCTGGTCATGGTGATGGCCGCGCCGGTGACGGTCTTCTCCGCCGCCTCGATGTAGCGGGAGTCGGTGAAGTAGCGGCACTCGTTGGCGGTCACCACCACATAGCCCTCGCCGTGGAAGCCCACGCCGTAGAACTCGCCGGGGGCGCTGGAGAGCAGCATGGCGTCAATTTCGTATTCGGGCAGCTTGGCTGCGATTTGCTTCAGATGGTTCATAGTGATTACTTCCTTTCTCTTATTTCCTGCGCGTTTTCTCCGGCAGTTCCCGGATGCGCGTCACATAGTCCAGATTGATGAGCTCCAGCTTATCGCCTGTACGGAGGGAGATCCAGTTTCCATCCAGCTTCTCCAGCACACCGGTGGCCCCGCTGAGGCCCTCCATATCAAGCGCACAGCGTTTTCCCAGCATCTGCTCTATGATGGCCTGACTCATATTCCCCGCTCGCCTCCTTCTGTTTCTCCTCCGGCGGCGCTGCGCAGTGCGGCGCCGCTTCATCAAAAGTACGATGATAACAGCCATGAATACTACCCATATGGCCGGATTCATCGGCTGCACCTCCTATGCGCTGCGGCAGTCAGCCCTGCGCCGCCTGATACAGCTTTTTCATGGTCACTGCGTCCTCGGCCTGTGTTCCGGCCGATTCGCAGATAAAGGTGGGATTCCAGTTCCTGCGTGCAATCTCGGCCATCAGGGGCGCCGGGTCGGGGCCGAACTCGTCCTGGTCAAAGGTCAGGTGCATCTTCTCGCCGCCGCCCAGGGTGAACTGAATCTTTGAGAAGTGGCTGTGGAAGCGGGACGCCCGCTCCTCTCCCAGCACCTCCGCCACCCGGTCCAGCATGCGGACACATGCCTCATGGCCTTCCAGTTCTCCCAGAGTGCGGGCGTACAGGTGGCCGAAGTCGATACAGGGGGTGAGCCGCTCATCCAGCGTACACAGCTCCAGCACCTCATCCAGGTCGCCCAGCTGATTGATTTTGCCCATGGTCTCGGGACAGAGGGTGATGTGGCCAAAGCCCTCGCCGTCCACAGCGGCCACGATCTCCTTGAGGGAGTTCAGGGCGATGTCCTGGGCCTCCCGGCGGGTGCGCTTCATCAGCGCCCCGGAGTGGATGACCACCCGGGTAGCCCCCATCCAGTCCGCCGCACGGCAGGCGGCGATGATATAACCCGTGGTCTTTTTCAGGCTCTCCGGGTCAGGGTTGGCCAGGTTGATGAAGTAGGGCGCGTGGAGGGACAGCGCCACGCTGTTTGCCGCCGCGGCGGCGCCCAGCTTCCGGGCCGTCTCCTCCCCCACATTGACTCCCTTGCCGCACTGGTACTCGTAGGCGTCCAGCCCCAGCTCGCTGAGCCAGCGGGGGGCGTCCACCGAGGATTTATAGGGAAATGATTCCGCGTTTCCCGCGGGTCCGAATTTTGCGCTCATAATGTTCTCCTGTTGTTTCGTCTTCCCAGAAGCCGGAAGGGCTCCTCCACCGCGTAGCGGATGTAGCGCCCGGGATTGCCCGCCAGCTCAATGGGCTCCACCATCAGCGCCTTTACGCCGGAGCGCCTGGCTCCCAGGATATCGGTAAAAATCTGGTCCCCCACCATGGCGGTCTGCTCGGGCTTCCGGCCCATGCGCTCCATGGCCCTGAAATACCCGGCTGTGCCCGGCTTCCCCGAGTGTCCCTGGTAAGGGATACCCAGCGCCTGGGCAAAATGGCTGGCCCGGGTGGGCTTGCGGCTGTTGGACAGGAGGTAGAGCTCCACCCCTGCCGCCTCCAACTTCTCCTTCCAGTCCCGCAGGGGCTGGTCCGGCTCGGGCTGGCCGTATTTGGCCAGTGTGTTGTCCAGATCCGCCAGAAGGAGGGTAATCCCCGCCGCCTTCAGCGCCGCAGGGTCGATATTGTAAATACTGTCATACACCCGGTGGGGTATCAGGGAAAAAGGCAAACCGTTCACCTCATCTGTTCTGCTTCTAAGCCTTAGCATGCCCGCATAGACTGCATTATAGCATTTCGGCAAAACATGGACAAGGGGGTACCATCCATTATGCGTTCCAAAACCCAACTGATTCTCACCGTCCCGCCCGCTGACAGCCGCGCTGCCTCCCGGCTGGGTCTGCCCCTGGCCCACGCGGCCTACCGGGTTGGAGGCGGTCCCCATCTCTTCCGTGCCAACATGCCGGTGGCGGTCCGGGGGGGACTGATGGCCATCGACGACGCCGGCTTTGACGGTCTGGGCCAGGCCCTGCCCTTCTGCCATGAGGTCATGCGGGAGTGCTCCGCCCGGGGCTTTGACGGGGTTATCTGCGCCTTTCGTCCCCGGCCGCTCACCGTGCTGGGACAGATTGTCTCCCAGCTGGGGGAGCTGATGCACAAGCGGGGCTGGTCCCTGTACGTCCCCGAGGCCTACGCCGGCTTCTCCGACAAGACCCGGGTGCTCATCCCCACCGCCCTGTCGGGCGGCTCCCTCCGCCAGCGGCTGGCCGAGGCAGCGGAGGCGTATGGAGCCGGACGTGTGGTCCTGGACGTGGAGCTGGTGCGGCAGGACTTCTTTCTCCCCTCCCCCACCGGTCAGGGCGTGCCCATGACCGGCGAGGAGCTGAGCAAAAGGATGGAGGAGCTGAGCCCGTCGGTGTTCTTCTCCAACGAGCTGTGCGCCCACTACTTCACCTACATGTCCCCCAAGACCGGCGCCCATTTCGTCCTCTTTGACGACGCCGGCAGCATCCGCAAAAAGCTCCAGCTCTCCCGCAGCCTGGACATTGACCGGGCCGTCCTCTCCTATCCGGACACCGCCGAGCTGCTGCCCCAGATTCTCACCTGAACGGCCTTCACGGCTTGCCTTCCCCGGCGCCCCATGATATGATAAGAAGAGGAAAAATCTCCCGGCATTATCATAAAGAAGGGGGCGCCGCTCCATGTCCACCCTGCTCATCCGCAACGCGCGCTATATTGTGTCCTGCGATGACTACGACACCCTCCACGAGAATGTCAACCTCTTTATCCGGGACGGCGTGGTGGAGTACATCGGACCCAAGCTGTGCCATGCCGAGGCCACCATCGACGCCTCCCGCATGGCGGTCTATCCCGGCCTCATCAACACCCACCACCACCTGTACCAGATCTTCTCCCGCAACCTGCCCCAGGTCCAGCGGATGGAGCTGTTCCCCTGGCTGGTGACCCTGTACGAGGTGTGGAAGAACCTGGACGAGGACGTGGTGTACCACTCCTCTCTCACCGGTATGGGGGAGCTGCTGAAAAACGGGTGCACCACCTGCTTTGACCACCACTATGTGTTCCCCGACAGGGCCGGTGACCTGATTGCCGCCCAGTTCCGGGCCGCTGACACCCTGGGCATGCGGTTCCACGCCTCCCGTGGCTCCATGGATCTGTCCAAGAAGGACGGCGGCCTGCCCCCCGACAGCGTGGTCCAGTCCATCGACGCCATTCTGGCCGACTCGGAGCGGCTGATGAAGGTGTGGCACGACAACAGCCGCTATTCCATGCACCGGGTGGCCCTGGCCCCCTGTTCCCCCTTCTCGGTGACCGGCGACCTGCTCCGTGAGAGCGCCAAGCTGGCCCGCAGCCTGGGCGTGCGGCTCCACACCCACCTGGCCGAGACCAAGGACGAGGAAAAGTTCACTCTGGAGAAGTTCGGCATGCGTCCCCTGGCCTACATGGAGTCCCTGGGCTGGCTGGGCAACGACGTGTGGTACGCCCACGGCATCCACTTCAACGACGACGAGCTCCGGCTTCTGGCCGAGACGGGCACCGGCGTGGCCCACTGCCCCATCTCCAACATGAAGCTCTCCTCCGGCGTCTGCCGCCTCCACGAGATGCTGGACATGGGCGTCCCTGCCGGTCTGGCGGTGGACGGCTCCGCCTCCAACGACGGCTCCAACCTGCTGGAGGAGATGCGGGTGGCCTACCTGCTCCAGCGGCTGACCTACAGCCAGAAGGCCCCCACCGGGTACGACATCCTCAAGCTGGCCACCCGTGGCTCCGCCGCCCTGCTGGGCCGGGATGACATCGGCTGTCTGGCCACCGGCATGGCCGCCGACCTGTTCCTGGTGAATCTGGACCGGATTGAGCTGGTGGCCGCCCAGCTGGACCCCAAGTCCATGCTGGCCACCGTGGGCCTCAAGGGCGCGGTGGACTACACGGTGGTCAACGGCAGGGCCGTGGTTCAGAACGGCCAGCTGGTCACCGTGGACGAGGCCGAGGAGGCCGCCGCCGCCAACGCCTGTGCCGGGCGCTATCTGGGCCAGGTGCTGTAAAAAAAGAGCCGCCGGCGCGGCCCAAGTCTGGAGTATAGAGAGAGTATGGAAAAGAAGAATCTTGGCGCTGTCCTCACCGTTGTCATTGAGAGCTTCTGCTATATGGTCACCCAGTACCTGCTGGCCTCGGCCATCATCTCCTTCCGCCGCAGCTTTATGTTCATCGTGTTTTTTGCCGTCAACGTCTTTGTCATCTCCAAATACCTGGAGACCCTGGAGAAGTACGTCAGCCGCCGCCCGGTCCAGTACGGCCTGCTGGCCCTGTGTCTGGTGATCACGGCCATCTTCGCCTGGTTTTTCGGCTTCCTGGCCATGGAGCTGATCCCCTTCTCCTGACCCGAAACAGCAAGCGCGCCCGGGAACCAAATGGTTCCCGGGCGCTTTTTATCTGCCGAGTTCAGCTTTGAAATATGCTCACTTGGCCTCAGCCAGCTGCTTGCGGAACAGGGTCCGGAAAATCAGCCGGGTCAGGGGGCCGCAGTAGAGCATCTGCCAGAGGATGGCCATGGGCATGTTGCAGCCGAAGGTGTGAATCCAGGTGCCGAAGCTGGGCTTCTTGAAGAGCAGGGTAGCGATGAGGCTCATGGTGGGGCACATGATGCACACAATCATCAGGGAGATGGCGTAAGTAATCAGCTGCGGGCGGTCGGTGGGGCGCATGAAGCTGAAGGCCAGCCGGGTGGCCAGCTTCTCCACCACGAAGAACTCCAGCACAAAGGCGATGGGCGCCATGATGGGCAGCTCGTGGAGAGCCATGACAAAGGTGGCGTTGGTGACGCCGCCGGTGTTCAGGGCCACGTTGTAGACGATCATCCCGTAGACCATGATAACGGCCATGATAATGGTGAAAATCACGTTCTGAAACTTGGTTTTGGGCATGCTTTTGCTCCTCCTCATTTGTCACACAGGCTTGTTTTGGCCGGCAGCGCAAAAAAGAAGCAGCGAAACTTTCGTCTCGCTGCTTCCGCTCACTGCGACTACCATTCATTGCTTTGATTATAGCGTGTTTTTTCGCCCCTCGTAAGCATTATTTTTATTTCGTAGGAATGGACAAGCCCAAGCCGCTCTGACCTCTGTTGTTTTTGAGCATTTTCCCCTCTCCTTCCGGCGGAGGAGTGCTATTTTCCCGCTGCGGGCCGTACACTTTCCCATAGCATGCCGGGAGGTGGGTCCATGCCCCTGTCCTTGTTCGACTTTCTCTGCCGTGCCGCCGCCAACCCCGCTTTGGCGGTCACGGTCCTTCTGCTGCTGGCCGTCATCCTGGTCAACGGCTGGACGGACGCGCCCAACGCCATCGCCTCGGCGGTGGTGTCCGAAGCGCTGCCCTTCCGGCGGGCCGCCTGGCTGGCGGCGGTCTGCAACCTGCTGGGGAGCCTGTGGGCGGCTGCGGCAGGAGGAGCGGTGTCCGAGACCATCTTTTCCATTGCCGATTTCGGCCGGAGTACCTCAGCCGCGCTGGCCGCCCTGTGCGCCGCCATGGCGGCCATTGTGTGCTGGGCGGTGCTGGCCTGGCGGTTCGGCATCCCCACCAGCGAGAGCCACGCCCTGGTGGCCGGACTGTCGGGAGCGGCGGCGGCGCTGCCCGGCGGACTGTCCAATCTGGGAACCGGCCCATGGCTGCGGGTGACGGCGGGTCTGGTCCTGTCGGTGGTGCTGGGAGCCGTTTTGGGGCGGACAATATCCGGGCGGATGGAGAAAAGCCAATTCTCTTCCTCCCGGCTGGCCGTAGGGCAGGTCTGTGCCGCCGGAGCCATGGCCTTTCTCCACGGCGCTCAGGACGGGCAGAAGTTTATGGGCGTCTTTCTTTTGGGGGCGGCCCTGGCTCAGGGGCGGCAGGACTGGGAGACCTTTCCACGGCCCCTGTGGCTGGCTCTGCTCTGCGGGTGCGTCATGGCCCTGGGCACCGCTCTTGGTGGAAAACGGATTGTGGCGTCTCTGGGCCGTGCCGCTCCCCTCACGCCCAAAAGCGGCCTGGCCGCCGACCTGGGCGGCGGACTGTGCCTGCTGCTGTGCACCCTGCTGGGCCTGCCCGTGTCCACCACCCACGTCAAAACCGCCGCCATTCTGGGCGCAGGCCGGGGCGGCGACCCCAGACCTGTGCTGGCCATGGTTCTGGCCTGGCTGCTCACCTTCCCCGGCTGCGCCCTTCTGGGCTTTGCCGCCGCCAGGCTGTTCCTAATCCTCCTCTGAGCCCTCCGGACAAACCGTCTTGCGGCTTTCCACAGCCAGTATTATAATGGTAGAAAATCCGGGCGGTTTTTGTCAGCCGCCCCTGTCAGGAGGGGTTCCCTATGAAATACCGTTCTCTGGGAAGCACCGGCCTTCAGGTCAGCGAGGTTGGCCTGGGCGGCGAGTATCTGGAGTGTGAGAATGCCGAGACCGTCTACGCCGTGGTGGACGAGGCCATGAAGCAGGGCATCAACATTCTGGACATCTTCATGTCCGAGCCCAACGTGCGCACCAATCTGGGTGCGGCCCTCAAGGGCCGCCGGGAGAAGATGATTCTCCAGGGGCACATCGGCTCGGCCTGGAAGGACGGCCAGTACTGCCGCACCCGGGATCTGGACGACGGCAAGCGGTTCTTTGAGGACTTCCTCACCCGGCTGGACACCGACTATGTGGACATCGGCATGATCCACTTTGTGGACACCCAGTCCGGCTATGAGGACCTGCTGCGCAGCGGACAGCTGGAGTATGCCCAGGACCTGAAGGCCCAGGGGGTCATCAAGCACATCGGCCTGAGCTCCCACGAGCCCGCCGCCGCCCGCAGAGCTGTGGAGGACGGCTGGGTGGAGGTACTCATGTTCAGCGTCAACCCGGTCTTTGACCTGGCCCCCGAGGGCACCGAGCTGACCAGCCTGCTGGGTCCCGACGGCCCCAAGGGGGTGGCGCTCTCCAGCATCGACCCGGCCCGTGAGGCCCTGTACCGGCTGTGCGAGGCCAGGGGCGTGGGCATCACCACCATGAAGACCTACGCCGCCGGCACCCTGCTGCGTGCGGAGTCCTCCCCCTTCGGCGCCGCCCTCACCCCGGTTCAGTGCATCCACTACGCCCTCACCCGCCCCGCCGTGGCCTCCACCCTCATCGGCTGCCGCTCGGTGGAGCAGGTGCACCAGGCCGTGGCCTACGAGACCGCCGACGAGGCCGCCAAGGACTACGCCTCCGTTCTCTCCTCCGCCTCCCTCTACGCAGGTGCCCAGGGCCGGTGCATGTACTGCAACCACTGCCTGCCCTGCCCGGTCCATCTGGATGTGGCCCAGGTGAACAAGCTGCTGGACCTGGCCCTGGCCGGAGAGGAAGTGCCCCCCACCGTCCGTGCCCACTACGCCGCTCTGGACCACCACGCCGCCGAGTGTCTGGCCTGCGGCGCCTGTGAGAGCCGCTGCCCCTTCCACGTGCCTGTGGCTGACCGCATGGCCAAGGCCGCGGCCCTGTTCGGCCAGTAATCAATCCTGTCAAAAAACCTCCCCCATCCGTCTGTTCGGCGGATGGGGGAGGTTTTTTTCGCTTATCCGGTTGGAATCTCAGGCGTTCTGCTGCTGGCAGAAGCGCATGAGGATGACCGCCACCTCCATGCGGGTGGCCTCGCCGGAGGGGTTGAGCTGTCCGGCGCTGTCGCCCTGGAACAGGCCCAGAGACACAGCCCAGGTCATGGCGTCCGCCGCCCAGGAGGAGACAGTGGCGCCGTCGGGGAACTCCGTCAGGCTGCCGGTCACAGCCGGGCTGCCTGCGGTGCGGTACAGCATGGCGGCAATCTGCTCCCGGGTGATGTTCCCCTCGGGATTGGTGCCGTCGGACACGCCCTCGGCCATCGCCCAGGCCATGCCCTTCTCATACCAGGTGCTGCCGCCGTCGGTCTCCGCGCCGTCCATGCGGGCCAGCATGGTCATGAGCATGGCACGGCTCACCTGGAGCGCAGGGCTGAAGGTAGTGGCGGAAGTGCCGTTCATCAGGCCGTTGACGCCGGTATACCGGACGGCCTCATAGAACCAGTCGCTCTCGTCCACATCGGTGTAGGGATTGGTCCAGGCCAGAGCGGCGTCGTAGGCCACCACATACTTGCCGAAGCGGCTGGCGGTGAAGGTAACCGTACCCTCGGCAGCGTCGCAGCTGGTCTGGCAGGCGGTCAGGCCGGCCTCGTCGTCCATGCAGTACACCACCACGCCGCCGGCCTTCTGGCCCTCTTTCAGCGCACAGGGAAGGGTAACGGTGGCCTTGCCGGTCTTCAGGTCGGCAATCGCCTTGCCGCCGCTGGTGAGAGACAGGTCGTACACCACGCCGTCGCCCACAGCGGCCTTTTGGGCCTCGGTGAGGTCATCGCTGTCCACGGCGGACACAGCCAGGGTCACCTTGCCGCCCGCCTGCTCCCCGATGGCCGCCAGAGCGGCGGCATCCAGGGTCACATCGGCCGCGTCGGAGGTGATGGCAAGGCTGCCCTGCTCGCCGCTCAGGGTCTTCAGCTCATCCACGGGCAGGGTGACGGACAGGCTGTCGGCCTTGCCGGTGTCCAGAGCCAGCTCCACCACGGGGGCGGTACCCGCCTTGCGGGCGGCCTCGGTGACGGAGGTCACGGCCTTGTCCATGGTGGAGGCGGAGATCTCCGTCTTGGCCACGCCGCCGGTGACAGCGGGCTTTACCTCCACCGTCACGGCGGTGGTGCTGCCGGAAGTGACAGGCTCATTCACGTCGGGACCGCTGGGTACCACGCCGGTGCTGCCGGAGTCCTCAGACTCGGCCTGACGGCTCTTGACGGTGAAGGAGTCCACCATACGGGTGCCCTCTTTCTCCATGGCGTAGGCCTCAAAGGTGAGCACGCCGTCCTTCATTTTGAGCACGGAGAAGACCGGGTTGTTGTCGTCGTACACCACGTCCTGCCAGGGACGGCCCTCGCTGTCGGCGTCGTAGTACTTGGAGCCGGAGGAGCAGCCGCCCACCACGTAGGGGATGCCGGTGCCGGGCGCCTTCTCGCCCTGATACATCTCAGTGCGGTTGTAGATGTGGTCGTGGCCGGAGAGCACCAGGCACACGCCCATCTTCTCAAACTCCGTGTGCAGCGCCCGCACGTCCGCCTCGTCGTAGCTCATGGGGTAGGCGGAGCGGTGCATCAGCACCACCTTGTATTCGGCATCGGAGGCGGCAAAGACCTCCTTCATGTGGGCAATCTGGGTCTTGAAGCCGGGATCATAGGTATAGGTGGCCTCGGTATCCAGGTTGTAGAAGATGATGTCGCCCATCTGGAACCAGTAGTTGCGAGGGGTGTCATAGGTGCCGTTATCCGGGCCGTAGAAGTAGGAGGCAAAGGCCTGGGCGTCGTTGCTGGAATCGTGGTTGCCGATGGTGGAGGCCCAGATGCCGGTGCTCAGGTAGCTGCCGAAGCCCTCATAGGCCGCGTTCCAGTCGCTGTAGGACTGGCCGTCGTCGGACACGTCACCGGCCTGCAGGTTCAGATCCACATCGGGGTAGAGAGCCTTCAGGGCCTCAATGGCCTGGGGGAACTGAGCATAGGCGCCCTGGATGTCGCCGTAGAAGGCGATGGTCATGTCCCCATCAGCGGGAGCGGTGGTAAAGGACTGGATGGCGCTGTAATGCTCGCCGGAGCCCACCTTATAGTAATAAGTGGTGTCAGGCTCCAGGCCGCCGGCCCGGACGCCCCAGGACTGATACAGACGGACGTTGCCGCTGACCATGGTCTCAATGTCCTTGCCCTGGGCGGAGATGGTGCGGGTGTCCTCGCCGGTCAGGTCGGCGGTCTTGCCGATGACCAGCTCTCCGCTCTCCACATCCAGGCTGGTCTCCCAGCTGATGCCCACGGAGGTGGCGGGGTCCTGGCCGGTGGTGACGGTCACCTTGGCGGGGTCGGCGGTGCCCAGGCTGTCGTAGACCGTGATCTTCTGGGTGTTGCTCAGGGCGCCGTCGGCGTCCTCCACCCAGACCTGGAACTCGGTGCCTGCGGGATAGGTGCCGAACAGGCTGGTGCTGAGGGTGCCGTCCTCACCGGTCACGCCGTCCAGCGCCACAGGCTCACCGTTATGGGTCACATGGAAGCGCATGCCGGACACGGGCGCACCCTGGTCGTCCACCAGCTTCAGCTGGGTCTCACGGCCCACGGTAGAGCCGCTCCAGGACAGGGTGTACTTCAGGGCCACCTCACGGTCGTAGCCGTCCAGAATCAGGTCGGTGCCCGTCACCTCGCCGGTCTGGCGGACGGAAGCCTTGTTCACCTTGATGCCGGTCTGGCCGCCGGCGCTGTTGCCCACCTTGAAGGTCAGGTCCACCAGGGGATTTTCCCCGTCCTTCTCCAGCTTGTCCATGCCGGTGAGGGTGTAGCGGACCGTGCCTGCCTCCGCGTCCACCTCATTGACGTCAGCGGTCAGGCGGCTGTCATAGGCGGCGTCCACCAGGGTGACGTACTTGGGGTCAAAGCTCAGGTCAAACTGGAACTCCTCAAAGTTGCGGTAGTCGGTGGCGTTGACGATGTAGTGGAAGGTGCTGCCCGCGGCGGCCTTCTCGCCGGCGGGTACGGTCTCCTCCAGGTTGACGGCGTAGCCCTCCACGGTAAAGGACCACTCGTGGAAGAACTTGTTGCCGCTGTTGTCCTCCACACGGTACTTCACCTTGTTCAGACCGGGACGGAGGGCGGTGAGGGCGCCGGGGTGGAAGGTGATCTTCACGGAGCCGTCAGCGGCCACCTCCTGCTGGATGGCGGAGAGGTCCATCACCTTGCCGTTGATCCACAGCTTGGTCCGCTCGGTGTTGATGCCGGTGTAGGGCTGGCCCTCCACCTGGGGGTCACGGACGGTGATGGAGATGTCGGGCTCGTTGGACACGTCCACAGCGCCGTCGGCAGGGGTCACCTCGGTGCCGGGCACCAGCTCAGGGGCCAGGGTGTCGTCGTTCTTGAAGTCGTAGACCGCACGCAGGCCGTCCACATAGATGGTACCCTTTTTGCCGTTGGCCACGTTGGCGGTGCCCAGGACACGGACGCCCCACACCAGGCGGTAGGGGAAGGAGGCGGTAGTGGGGATGGCGTTCTCCACGTAGCGCCAGCCCACCCAGTCCACGTACACGTCGCCGGCGTAGGCGGCGGGTGCCAGCTGGATGCGCAGCCAGACGCCGTTGCCGTCGCCGTAGACCCAGCAGCCGATGGCCTTGGGCTGGCCCTCCAGATAGAGCTCGTCCACAGGGCCGGTCTCACAGGTGACCGTGCCGGTCAGGGGCTTGGTGGCAAAGTCGTAATCCACCCGCAGGGAGCCGTCGCCGCTCTTCACATAGCGCTCATCGTAGTTGATGGACATCTTGGCGTCGCCGCCGCGGTCGCCCAGACCGCCGTCCGCGCCGTTGAAATAGCGCCACTTCCAGCCGGCTTCCTCAAAGTCCTCCTCAAAGTCGTTGAGGGGAACGGGCAGCTTGCCGATCTCCACGGGGAGATTGAGGGTATAGTCCTTGTAGGAGATTTTCAGCTCGCCGGTGCCCTGGGTCTCGGCGGCGGTAAAGGTGCCGTCGGGGGCGATGGAGCCCAGCGAATCGTCAGAGAGCTCAAAGGTGAGGGCCTCGCTGGTGAGCACCACGGGGGTGCCGTTGTACTCGGCGGTGAAGCTCATCTTGGCGGTGGCGCCGGGGGCCACGGAGAGGATGGAGCGGTCGGCGGTGAGCTTGGTGATGGAGTCCACCACCTGGACCTCCAGCACGCCGGAGGCGGAGCCGTCCTCTGTGGACACGGTGATGGTGCCCTCATGGGTACCGGCGGCGGCGGTAAAGACGCCGTCCTCGGACACCGCGCCAATCTCCCCGTCGACAGCGTAGGTCAGGGCGCTGTCCAGGGCCTTGTAGTGGTAATTGCCGTCGGTGGCGCCCACCTTCAGGCCCAGCTTGCCGTTCTCCAGCACCATGACCTTGTTGCCGTAGCCCTCGTCAATATCGGGGTACACATGGAGCAGGGTGGTATCGGGGTCCGGCTCGCTCTGGGCCACAAAGAGCAGTGCGTTGCAGTTGGCACGCTCGCTGCCGTCGGAGGGCCGGTTGAGGATGGTGGACTGCTCATCGCCGGGCAGGGTGGCGGTGATGGTGGAGCTGCCGCCGCCGTCAAAGTTGAAGACGGACACGCAGCCCTGCGCCCTCATGTAGTCCACGATATTCCGGAAGCTGATGCCCATGGCCCAGCCGGCCTGGCGGCCGTCGCACTGGAAGAACACCAGGCTGCCGTCCTCCTTCACACCCATAACCGTGCGGGGGTGGATATCGGTATCCCCGTTGTATGCGCTCTCATTGACCTGGCCGTTCCACATGAGGACGTGGAAGATGCCAAGGGCCTGGGTGGCCTGGCTCCAGTCCACATCGCTGTTGTTGTTGGCCACGGAAACCGTCACCTGCTCGCCCTCGGTCAGGGCGCTCAGGTCGTCGTACCGGCTGCCGGCGCTGTTGGTGCTCAGGACAATCTGGTTCTCCCCAATCGGGGTCTGGTTCTTGTCCACATTGGCCTCTACCTGGTTGACGCTGGCCACGGTGGCGGTAATCTCGCCGCCCACCACCAGGCCCTCATAGCCGGGGGTGGTCACGTCCAGCACCACTTCCACGCCGGGCTGGGTGGAGTTGGTGGCGGAAGCAAACTGCTCGGTGAGGAGGTAGACATTCTCCGTGTTCAGCTTGCGCTCCTTGTTGACGTGATTGACCGTGATGGCCTCGCCGTCCTCGGGGGTGGCGGTGATGGTCAGGTTGGTGTGGCCGTAGATGGCCTTGCCCTCGGCGGTAAAGCCCACCGCCTCGGCGCTGTTGTTGTGGGAGGTGGAAATCAGAATGCCGTCTCTGATCATCAGGCCGTTGGAGACGCCGTTGCTGGTGTCGTAGGCGTCGCCGTTGATGGCGAACACCACCTTGGAGCCGTCCTCCTCCGCCTGGGAGACCAGGTCGGACATGATGTCGCCGCCCATCACGTAGGGGCCATAGCTGAGCAGCGGCTTCACCTGCGTGGTCTCGGGGTTGTATGTAACGGTGTAGCTCTTCTGGAGGCCGTTCTCATTCTCGCTGATGATGTGCTCCAGCGTGATGCCGTTGTAGATATCCCGGCTCCAGTCCATGGACACCTGCCCCAGACCGGGGGTCTGGGTGTCCTGTGTATTTTCCGAAGCCTGCGCGCCGGGCAGCAGTCCCAGCAGCATGGCTCCGGCCAGCGCCGCGGCGGCACATCTGCTGCCCCAGCGGTTCGCTTCTTTCCCTCTCATGTCAATTACCACTCCTTCAGTTACACCGGATATTCCGGGTGCGCATTTGACAGGATACATGTTAGCAGAAGGGGTGGGGCCGCTCCATCAAGTCTCCGTATTATTTCTGTAAAATATTTCGATACAAAATCTTTCATGTTCTGAAACATTATTTCACACAGGAACATTTCTGACGCAATCTTTCCTGTCAGAGGCGTTCTTTCGCTGCGGGCAGCATGTTTTCCTTCCGCCGGGCAAATACTAGAGCGGCACAGAGGAGGTGCTTTTATGGCCAAACAGGGAATGTCCCGCCCGGAGCGGACCCACACCCAGCCCCGCAATGACCAGCCGCCCGTCCCCCAGCTTCAGGGGAAGGAGAAGCACGGCAAGGAGCGGGCTAAGCCCATCATTCCGGGGACCAGCGGACCGGATTTGAAGGTATTCCACCGCTGACCCTTACAGACAGGCGCAAAAAGAGGCAGACCGCCGATAACAGCGGTCTGCCTCTCTTTTTTTCAACGGGATATCAGCGGTTGTCCGACTCCCATTTGATGAACTCGCCGGAAGCGGCGTCAATTTCAAAATCATACTCCCAGCCGTCCAGTACTGCCTCGCCCTTGTAGATCGTCCGGCCGTCGTCACTGTCCCGCTCGAACTCCACAATGGTGGCGCCGGGGATACGGGCCAGAACCAGAGCCCTGGCCCCCTCCTCGTCCAGCGCCGTCTGTCCGGCAGAGGTACTGCTTCCTCCCTGCCAGCCGTCATCCACGTCGTCCGCGTCCCACTTCAGGAATGCACTGGTGGATGCGTCAATCTCAAACTCATACTCCCGGCCATCCAGCACCGCCTCGCCCTTGTAGATCGCGCGGCCGTCGTCGGTGTCCCGCTCGAACTCCACAATGGTCGCCCCGGGAACCTGGGCCAGGACCAGATTCTTGGCCTCCTGCTCGGTGAGCAGGGTTGTCTGCTGCTGGCTCTGGGAGGGCTGGGGACTGGGGGTGGTCTGGGTGCCGGAGCCGCTGGACTCAGGCCCGGTGGCGGGGCCGCTCTCATGGGTTCCGCTCCAGTGGTCGTCCTCCTCGTACTCCCACTTGACCACCGCTCCGGTGAGGGCGTCAATCTCAAGGTCGTACTCGTAGCCGTCCTTCAGCAGCTCCGCCTCGTAGACCATGCCGTCGTCGTAGTCAAAGTCAATTTCCTTCAGCGTGGCGCCGGGGAGCTGGGCCAGAGCGATCTCCCTGGCCTTCTCCAGGCCGATATAGGCCTTGTCGCTGGCCTGGCCTGTGACGGTCATGCCGCTGGTGTCCGCCTGCTTGGACTGGAGCAGCAGGTTCAGGTCGTTGACCGACAGCCCCGCCAGGGACTCAAAGGTCAGGGTGGGGTCGGTGTCCAGAATCCGCTGAATCAGCGCCGCCTTGCCTGCCGAGATGCCGTAGGTCTCCGCCTGGCTGGCCAGGGTCTGGTCCTTCGTGGTGATGGTCTGTCCCATCACCGCGGCGTCCACCGACTCTCCGGCCAGCAGGCCGCTGATGTCCTCCATCAGGCTCTCCTGAAGGGCCTGGGCCTTGGCGGCGTCCTCGTTGGCCACAGTGATCAGGACGGAGTTTTTCAGCTCGTCAATGTATCCGTGCTGCACCATGGAGCCAATCAGCGCGTTGACCGCCACGTTGAGCGGGGAGCCCCGCAGGTCCATGTCGTCGATGATCTCCGTTCCGTCGGCGTTGAGGGCCTCGCAGCTGAGCACCTTTTCGTTCCGGCTCACCGTCAGCTGCACGCTGGGGTTGACGTCGATATCCACCAGGGAGTCGGGGGCGTTGGCGTACCGCCAGCCGAAAAAGCTGCCGCCGCCGATGACCAGTACCAGGGCCGCCGCCACCGCCGCCGCAAAATTCTGCCATCTCCGCCGCTTCTTCCTGGGCGGAGCGCTGATATCCACAATTTTTTCCTGCCGACGTGCCTCCTCCCGCACCTCCAGAAGCTCGTCCAGGCGGTTGGGGGCAGCGTCCTCCATGGCGCGGGCTAAACGGGCTTCCGCATCATGTTCCTTCATGTCGCCTCACGCTCCTCCAGATAATCTTTCAGTTTCAGCAGCGCCCTGCGGTACTTGGAGAGCACCGTGGCCAGGGGCATATCCAGCAGGGCCGCAATCTCCCGGTGCTTCAGTCCGCTCAGGGCGTGGAGGGTGACCACCTGCCGCTCCTCGTTGCCCAGGCACTTCATGGCCGCCTCCAGGGCCAGCTTGTCCTCCTGGGCCCGGGTGGGGTCCACGCTGGCCCACAGGTGCCAGTCCTCCTCCTGCTCCAGCGGCACATCCCGCCGCTCACGCAGCTTCTCCAGCGCCAGGTTCCGGGCAATGGTGAGCACCCATGCCATGGGCTTCCCCTTGGGCTGGTAGCTTCCGGCGGCAGCGTCCACCTTCAGGAAGGTGTCCTGCATGACGTCCTCCGCATCGTGCTGGTTCTTTACGATGGACAGCGCAAAGCCGTACACCGCCTTATGGGCGCGGAGGTACAGCTCGGAAAACGCCTGCGTATCTCCCTGGGCTACGCGCAGAATCAGACTGTCCTCCAGTGCGGGCGCCCTGGCCGGAAGGAGCTCCTGCTCCAGTGCAGACAGGCCAAACAGCAGCATAATTCTTCCCCTCTCATAGGAATAACGGAGCGGACGGGATTTTTATTGCATCCAAATCAAAATTTTTTCTCCGTCCGCAGCAAAATTCCAGGCAAACAGCCTGTTTCGGCCGTTTTTGATTTGCGGGCCTTCGTTCCCTGAATAAAGCGTATCATAACCGCTTTGCGACTATTATATCATGAAGCAACAGCGGAATGGTATAATCAGCCATGTTTTTCGGTTGCCCCAGAGGGGCGAGAAAAACGGCTGAAAGCAGAGTATAATAGCCGCTTTGCGGCTATTATACCATGTTCTCCCTGCCGCTTCAATCATCGCCGCTTTTCCGAATTTTTACACGAAATTTACCTCTCCACCCCGTCTCTGTTACGTTTCCCTGCTAAACTGTCTTTATTATCTCTATCAATCAGGGAGGTATCCGCCATGTTTCACTCCCCGCTGAAGCGTTGGGATCTGGCGTTAAGCTGCGTCTTCCTGGCCGGCGCCATCCTCTTCGGCCTGTCCGCATATCAGGGCAGCACCTTTATCGTGCTGTCCGTTCTGGGCCTGCTTCTGTGCATCGCCAGCATCATTCTGGGGCTGATCAAGCTCCGCTGCCCCTTCTGCCACCATTTTCTCGGCTTTCTCTCCGCCGGCAGCCATCACTTCTGCCCCTGGTGCGGAGACCAGCTGCCCGGCTCGGACAACGACTGAACCATAAACGAAAGGCTGGAGCGCAGAGCGCTCCAGCCTTCTCATTTTTGCTTGGCTCATATCCGTGTGTTCATCCAGTCCGCCTTCTTGTAGTACAGGAAGAACAGCACGCAGCTGATGCCCCAGGTGAGGGGATAGACCCAGTAGACCATCTGGATGCTGTGGGTCAGGGGGATGGTGATGGACAGGAAGGCCACACGCACGCCGCACCAGATGGCGATCATAATGGCCATGGGGATGACCGCTCTTCCCGCGCCACGCAGCACGGCGGCCACTGAGTGGGCGTAGGCCAGCAGGCAGTAGAACAGCGCGGCGGTCCGGGCCTTGCCGACACCGAAGGCCACCACCTCGGGGGTGGGGTCGAAGAGGGCGATGAGCTGGGGCGCAAAGAGAAACACCAGTACACCGATGGCCTCCGCCAGGGTGACAGTCATCAGGATACCGAACCGTGCTCCCTTCCGGGTCCGCTCATGCTGCATGGCGCCCAGGTTCTGGCCCACAAAGGTGGTCAGCGCCAAGGTAAAGCTGTTGATGGGCAGGAAGCCGAAGCCCTCAATCTTGGCGTAGGCGCCGTAGCCGGCCATGGCCATCTCTCCGAAGGCGTTGACATTGGACTGGACAATCACATTGGCAAAGGCGATGATGGAGTTCTGCACGCCGGAGGGCAAACCCACCCGGATAACCTGCCACAGGATGTCCTTCTGGAACCGGATGGCCTTCAAGTCCACCCGGTAGTCCTCCTTGGTCCGCATCAGCTGTGCAAGGCAGAGCAGGGCGCTCACAATCTGGGAGATCACCGTGGCCAGGGCGGCGGCGCCCACGCCGGCATCAAAGCCCTCGATAAACAGCAGGTCCAGCCCCAAGTTGATAATGGACGAGGCGATGAGGTAGTACAGCGGATGTCTGCCGTCGCCCACCGCCTGCAGAATACCCACGAACACGTTGTACATCATAAAGGGCAGCGAGCCGCAGAAGTAGATCCGCAGGTACACCACGGATTCCACCATTACGCTGTCCGGCGTACCCATCCACACCAGAATCTGGGGGGAGAGCAGTACGCCCACGGCGGTCATGATCACGCCCGCCACCAGGCCGAAGGCCACAATGGTGTGGACGGTACGGTGCAGCCCCTCCTTGTCCTGTGCGCCGAAATGCCGGGCCACAATGACGCCCGCACCGGAAGAAATACCGCTCAAGAGGCCGATGAGCATGCCGATCAGGCTGCCCGACGAGCTGACCGCCGCCAGGGCGCTGCTGCCCACAAATCTTCCCACAATCAGCGAGTCTACGGTATTGTACATCTGCTGGAACAGATTTCCCAGCATCAGCGGCAGTGCAAACAGTATCATCCGTTTCCAGATCGCGCCGCTGGTCATTGGCTCCATGGTCTTTGCCACAGGCTCCCTCCTCCCACAAAACAACACCAACAGATTATATCGCCCTTTTGTCTTTTACACAAGTACACCTGGAATCTTTTCTGTACGAAAAATTTCAGCCGACGGACAGAAAAACAGCGGACCGCCGGAAGACGGTCCGCTGTCTCTGTTTTTCGATGGGCTCAGCCGCCGCAGTGGCCGCCGCAGGTGTGGCCATGGCCGTGGTCATGACCGTGGCACTCATGGTGGCCGTGGTCGTGGTGGTGGCAGGTGGGCTCCACATTGCGGGCCAGATTGCCGGCCAGCAGGGCCTCCACAGCCGCGTCGGCGTCGCCGGCTACACCGGCATACAGGGTGATGCCGGCCTCGTTCAGAGCGGCGATGGCGCCGCCGCCGATGCCGCCGCAGATCAGAGTGTCCACGCCCAGTCCCACCAGGAACCCGGCCAGAGCGCCGTGGCCGCTGCCGTTGGTGGGCTCCACAGCGGAAGAAGTCACCGCGCCGTTCTCCACGTTGTACACCTTAAACTGCTCGGTGTGGCCGAAATGCTGAAAAATCTGTCCGTTCTCGTAGGTTACCGCGATTTTCATCTGTTTTCTCCTCCAAAACACTGTTTTTTCCGGCAGCCGCCCCGGCGGTGACAGCAGCCCGGTCCGTCGCACAGGCGGTAATTGCCCCCGGCGATGACCAGCCGTTTTCCGTTGACCAGAGCGTCAGCCAGCTTGCGGCGGGCGCTGTCGCAGATGCCGGTGACTGTGGTGCGGGCGATCTCCATCTGGGCCGCACAGGCCTCCTGGGTCAGACCCTCCAGGTCCAGCAGGCGGATGACCTCGAACTCATCCACCGTCAGTACCACCGGCTCCTCCGTACCGGGCCGCTCCCCCACCGGAGCAAAGCCCGCCCAGCCGGGCAGCTGGCACACCCTTCTGCACTTCTGGGGTCTGGGCATCTGTTCTCCCTCCGTTTCTGACTTATGTCAGTTATTATACTCCGTTTCTGACATATGTCAAGTATTCAGAGCCGTGTTTTTCTCCCGCTCCCATACAATTAATAAGGTACCGTCCTCCACGGACACACGAGAAGGCACGCCGGTGAATTCGTTGCTCACCCCAAGGGAGAAGCCGTTGTCCAGCTCCGCACCGGACAGGCTGTACTTCAATCCCTCAATGGTCACGCCCCGGACGCTGTCCGAGTGGGCAAACACCGAAATCATCCCCCGGTGCTCCGGACCGAATTCCAGCGCTCCGCCGGTGATGGCGGTGGCGGTCCAGTCCGGGCCGTAGAGCCATCCCTGTTCTCCACGGCGGGACAGCCAGGCCAGCAGCTGCAGATTGGCCAGGGTGTGGTCAAAACGTCCACCGGTGCCGCCGAAGATGTGGAACCGGCGATATCCCCGGTCCTGGCCCAGCCGGACGGCGGCCATGGTGTCGGTGTCGTCCTTCTCCTTGGGCAGGCGCACCAGATGGGCCACACCGGCAGGCTCCGCCATGGAGTCAAAGTCCCCCACCACCAGGTCGGGCTCCAGTCCGTTCTCCTTCAGCCAGGCGTAGCCGCCGTCAGCGGCGATAAGCAGATCCCCCTGCGCCGGCGCAGGCAGAATATTTATCCGCTCACCCGCGCCGACGATATAGCAATTTCCACAAGTCATGGCTTTTTCCTCACTTTATGCCGTGATATCCGGGTTTTGCCCGGTTTTTTATGCGTTTGTCTTATGCTCTCTATCCTAGCATACTCCGCCCCAAGGCGCAAGCCACCCTATTTTTGGGTAAAAAAATACTTGACAGACAGGGGGCTTGTGGATAAAATAACGCTTAAATTATTTTACTTAAAAATTTTTAATTAAAATAATTGAATAAAATAATGAGGAGTATGTTGTTATGACTTTCGAAGAAATGCGCGATATCATTGTGGAAACCCTGAGCTGTGATGCCGAGGACGTGACCATGGAGGCCAAGCTGTCCGAGGATCTGGGCGCCGACTCCCTGGCCGCCGTGGAGCTGTCCATGGCTCTGGAGGAGGCCTCCGGCGTGACCATCGAGGACGACGACCTGCCCAACATGAAGACCGTGGGCGATCTGATGTCCTACATCGAGTCCCACAAGGCCTGAGGCACGGCCCATGAGCAATCAGGACGTGTTTGAGCTGATGGCCCGCTTCGAGGGCAGCGCCGCCGTCAGCATGAAGTTCACCTGCAAGGACTTCTCCCTGGAGCTGAGCAAGGCTGCCGGAACCGCTCCCGCAGCCGCCCCTGTGGCGGCTGCCCCTGCGGTCGCCGCTGCGCCTGCCGCTCCCGTGGAGGAGGAGGGCAGCGTCATCACCGCCCCTCTGGTGGGTACATACTACGCCGCCCCCTCCCCCGGCGCCGCCCCCTTCGTGTCCGTGGGCGACCAGGTGAAGAAGGGGCAGACGGTCTGCCTGATGGAGGCCATGAAGATGATGAACGAGGTCACCGCTCCCTGCGACTGCGTCATTGAAGCGCTGCTCCAGGAGGACGGCGCCCTGGTCTCCTTCGGCGCTCCCCTGCTGCGCTATAAGGCGGTCTGAGCCATGTTCAAGCGGGTTTTGATTGCCAACCGGGGGGAGATCGCCCTCCGGGTCCTGCGGGCCTGCCGGGAAATGGACATTGATACCGTGGCGGTCTACTCCCAGGCCGACGCGGACGCCCTCCACGTCCAGTTTGCCGGCAGCGCCTACTGCGTCGGCCCCGCTAAGGCCGCCGACAGCTACCTGAACATGGACGCCATCCTCACCGTGGCCAAGGCCGCGGGCTGCGACGCCATCCACCCGGGCTACGGCTTCCTGTCTGAAAACGACGCCTTTGCCGACGCCTGTCAGGAGGAGGGCATCGCCTTCATCGGCCCCTCCGGCGACGTGATCCGTGCCATGGGCAACAAGGCCTCCGCCCGTGCGCTGATGCAGAAGGCGGGGGTACCCGTGGTGCCCGGCTCCGACGGCCCGGTGCCCGACGCCCAGACCGCCAAGGCCGTGGCCGATTCCATCGGCTACCCGGTGCTCATCAAGGCCTCCGCCGGCGGCGGCGGCCGTGGTATGCGTCGGGTGTACGACGCCGACAGCTTCATCTCCCTCTTTGAGGAGGCCCGTGCCGAGTCGGTCGCCTGCTTCGGCAGCGGTGAGATGTACCTGGAGAAGCTGATTCTGGACCCCCGTCACATTGAGTTTCAGATTCTGGCCGACCGCCACGGGAATGTGATCCACCTGGGGGACCGGGACTGCTCCATCCAGCGCCGCAACCAGAAGATGCTGGAGGAGGCCCCCTCCAAGGCCCTCACCCCCGAGCTGCGGGAACAGATGGGCGCCGCCGCCGTGGCCGCTGCCAAGGCGGCAGGCTATGAGAACGCCGGCACCATCGAGTTCGTGCTGGACGGCGAGGGGCACTTCTACTTCATTGAGATGAACACCCGGATTCAGGTGGAGCACCCCATCACCGAGATGGTCACCGGCACCGACCTGGTGCGGGAACAGATCCGCATCGCCGCCGGTCTGCCCCTGTCCCTGACCCAGGAGGACGTGAAGCTCCAGGGCCACGCCATCGAGTGCCGCATCAACGCCGAGGACCCGGCCAACGGCTTCCGTCCCTGCCCGGGCAAGACGAAGTTTCTCCATCTCCCCGGCGGCTGCGGCGTGCGGGTGGACTCCGCCCTCTACACCGGCTACGAGCTCTCCCCCTTCTACGACTCCCTGGCCGCAAAAATCATCGTCCACGCCCCCACCCGGCTAGAGGCCATCCGCCGGATGCGCCGGGCCCTGGAGGAGCTGATCGTGGAGGGATACGCCACCAACGCCGAGCTGCTCCACCAGATTCTGTACCACCCGGATTTTGTCCGGGGAAGCTGCACCACCGGCTTCCTGGACCGTGAGCTGAAAGCGCTCCTGTCCTGGAGCCGCTGCGGAAGCGAGGAGAAGCAATGAGCAACGTATTTACCCGCCGCCGCGAGAAGCTGCTGGCTCTCAAGAGCCTGCGCAGCGGCGGCCCCCGCTCCGCCCCCGCCCCGGCCTGCCCCGCCTGCGGGGCCGAGGTGCCCAGGGGCGAGCTGCACAAGAACCTCTATGTCTGCCCCCGCTGCGGCCATCACCACGCCGTCAGCGCCTACTACCGGCTCAGCCTCGTCCTGGACCCGGGCACCTTCCGGGAACTGGACGAGCGGCTCTCATCCGCCGACCCTCTGGCCTTCCCCGGCTACGCCGGGAAGCTGGCCGATGCGAGCCGGCGCACCGGCCTGAGTGAGGCCGTGGTCACCGCCACGGGCCGCATCGATGGCCGCAGGACGGCTGTCGGCGTGCTGGACAGCCGCTTTTTCATGGGCAGCATGAGCGCCGCCGTGGGCGAGAAGGTCACCCGCCTGGTGGAGTACGCCGAGAAGAACCGCCTGCCCCTCATCCTGTTCTCCGCCAGCGGCGGAGCCCGGATGCAGGAGGGCATCCTCTCCCTGATGCAGATGGCCAAGACCGCCGCCGCCCTGGAGCACTTCTCCTCCGTCGGCGGGCTGTACATCTCCGTGCTCACCCACCCCACCACCGGCGGCGTCACCGCCAGCTTCGCCAGCCTGGGCGACTACATGCTGGCCGAGCCGCAGGCCCTGGTGGGCTTTGCCGGACCCCGTGTGGTGGAGCAGACCATCGGTCAGCCGGTGCCTGAGGGCTTCCAGAGCGCGGAGTACCAGCTCAGCCACGGCTTCCTGGACGCGGTGGTGCCCCGCAAGGAGCTGCGCGCCACGCTGAGCCGCCTGCTGCGGCTCCATGACCCGAAGGGAGGCCGCGACCGATGAACCAGACCCTTACCCCCGCCCAGCGGGTGGCCCTGGCCCGCAATCCCCAGCGGCCGGGCACGGCGGACTTTATCTCCGCCCTCTTTACCGACTTCTTTGAGCTGCGGGGCGACCGCCACTTCGGCGAAGACCCCAGTATTCTGGGCGGCGTGGCCCTGTACCACGGCCAGCCCGTCACCGTCATCGGCCACCGGAAGGGCCGCACCCTGGAGGAGAACCTGAAGTTCAACTTCGGCATGCCCAGCCCCGAGGGATACCGGAAGGCCCAGCGGCTGATGGAGCAGGCGGACAAGTTCCGCCGCCCCGTCATCACCTTTATCGACACCCCCGGCGCCTACCCCGGCCTGGAGGCCGAGGCCAGAGGCCAGGGCGAGGCCATCGCCAAGTGCCTGTCCATTCTCTCCGCTCTGACGGTGCCCGTCATCTCGGTGGTTACCGGTGAGGGCGGCAGCGGCGGCGCTCTGGCCCTGGGCGTGGGCAACAGCGTGCTCATGCTGGAGAACGCAGTCTACTCCGTCCTCTCCCCCGAGGGCTTCGCCGCCATTCTGTGGAAGGATTCCTCCCGCAGCAGCGAGGCCTGCGACGTGATGAAGCTCACTGCCGCCGACCTGCTGGAGCTGGGCGTCATTGACGAGATAATTCCCGAGCCTGAGGGCGGAGCTCACACCGCTCCCGGCGCCGTGTTCACCGCCGTGGACGCCGCCATCAGCCGTCAGCTCGCTCCCCTGCTCAAGCTGAGCGGTTCCGCTCTGGCCAGGCAGCGGTATAAAAAATTCCGGGCCATGGGTACCCAGGCAGTCAGGAGGGATCGGGGATGAACGGTATCAAGCTCTGCGGCACCGGAGCCGCAGCCCCGGCCAGGATCGTCACCAACGACGACATGGCCGCCATGGTGGAGACCAACGACGAGTGGATCACCACCCGCACCGGCATCAAGGAGCGTCACTACTGCACCGAGGAGACCCTGCTCTCCCTCTGCGTGGACGCTGCCCGTCAGGCCATGGAACGCTCCGGCGTCTCCCCCGCCGACCTGGGGGTGTGCCTGGTGGCCACCATCTCCCCTGACTTTGTCACCCCCGCCGTCTCCTGTCTGCTCCAGCGTGAGCTGGGCCTGCCCGAGGACTGCCTGTGCATGGACCTGAACGCGGCCTGCTCCGGCTTCCTCTACGGGCTGCACACCGCCCAGTGTCTGCTGGACGCCTGCCCCCGGAAGTACGGCCTGGTGGTGGGCGGCGAGGCCTTCACCCGCATGGTGGACTTCACCGACCGCACCACCTGCATCCTCTTCGGCGACGGCGCGGGCGCCGCTGTGGTCCGTTCCGGGCCCGACTGCCCCGTGCTCCACACCGTGGTGGGAGCCCGGGGAGACGACAAAGTCCTCTATGTCCCCGGCGCAGGCACCGGCGCTCCCCAGTACATCCACATGGAGGGCACCGCCGTGTTCAAGTTCGCGGTGGAGACCGTGCCCAAGTGCATCACCCAGGTGCTGGAGCGCTCCCACATGACCGCCGACGACATCGACCTGTTTGTGCTCCACCAGGCCAATGAGCGCATCATCGACCGGGTGGTGAAGAACCTGCACCTCCCCCCGGAGAAGTGCCCCAAGAACATCGCCAAATACGGCAACACCTCCGCCGCCAGCATCCCCCTGCTGCTCCACGAGCTGTGCGCCTCCGGCGCCCTCAAGCCCGGCATGCGGGCCCTGCTCTCCGGCTTCGGCGGCGGCCTGACCTGGGGCGGCGCCATCCTGGAGCTGGACGGAGAAGCCCACTGAAAAATCTGAACGCGCCGGCAGGCGCATGGAGGTCTCTATGAAACTCAACGAGCTGCTGGGAACGGAGTTTCCCTTTATTCAGGGCGGCATGGCCAACATCGCCACCGGCGAGTTTGCCGCCGCCGTATCCAACGCGGGCGCCCTGGGCCTCATCGGCTCCGGCGGCATGAACGCCGACAGCCTGCGGGAGAACATCCGCCGCTGCAAGTCCCTCACCGACAAGCCCTTCGGCGTCAACCTGATGCTGATGAACCCCTCCGTGGACGAGATGGCCAAGGTGGTCATTGAGGAGGGCGTGAAGGTGGTCACCACCGGCGCGGGTAACCCCGGCAAGTACATCCCCGCCTGGAAAGAGGCGGGCATCATCGTCATTCCCGTGGTGGCGGCCGCCGTGCTGGCCAAGCGCCTCACCCGCTACGGCATTGACGCCGTCATCGCCGAGGGCACCGAGAGCGGCGGCCACGTGGGCGAGATGACCACCATGGCCCTGGTGCCCCAGGTGGCCGACGCGGTGGACGTGCCCGTCATTGCCGCCGGCGGCATCGCCAGCGGCCGCCAGCTGGCCGCCGCCTACGCCCTGGGCGCCTGCGGCGTCCAGATCGGCACCTGCCTGCTGGTCAGCGAGGAGTGCCCCATCCACCCCAACTACAAGCAGGCCCTGCTCAAGGCCAGCGACACCGACACCATCGTCACCGGTCGCACCACCGGCGCTCCCGTCCGTGTGCTCAAGAACAAGATGGCCAAGGAGTACATCCGCATGGAGAAGGAGAACATCCCCCTGGCCGAGCGTGAGAAGCTGACCCTGGGCTCCCTGCGCCGTGCCGTCTTTGAGGGCGACACCGAGATGGGCAGCCTGATGGCGGGCCAGGTGGCCGGCCAGCTCCACGAGATCCGCCCCGTGCGGGCCATTCTGGAGGAGCTGTACGCCGACTACCAGTCCTGCGTGAAAGGTCTGGTGAACGACCTGTGAGCCTTGCCTTTCTGTACGCCGGACAGGGCAGCCAGCACCCCGGCATGGGCGCTGACCTGTACGAAGCCTATCCCGCCTTCCGCGCCGTGCTGGACAGCGCGGCTGAACAGGTGGACTTTGACCTGAAGGAGGTCTCCTTTACCGACGCCAACGGCGTTCTCAACCAGACCTCCTACACCCAGCCCGCCATGGTGGCCTTTGCCGCCGGCGTCACCGCCCTGCTCTATGAGCGGGGCATCGAGCCCGACTACGCCGCCGGTCTGAGCCTGGGCGAGTACTCCGCCCTCCACGCCGCCGGTGTGTTCTCCGCTCCTGAGGCGGTGTCCCTTGTGGCCTTCCGGGGCAAGGCCATGACCCAGGCCGCCCAGGGCATGGACTGTGCCATGATGGCCGTGCTGGGCCTGGATGTCCCCACCCTCCAGTCCGCCTGCGACCAGGCCGCTTCTCTGGGCGTGGTGGAGATTGCCAACTACAACTGCCCCGGCCAGCTGGTCATCGGCGGCGAGAAGGCCGCCGTGGAGAAGGCCGCCGCCCTGGCCAAGGAGCTGGGCGCCAAGCGTGCCCTGCCCCTGAAGGTCAGCGGCCCCTTCCATACCTCCCTCCTCAAGCCCGCCGGAGACGCCCTGGCCGAGCGGCTGAGCACCGTGGAGTTCGCCCCCATGGCCTTCCCCGTGCTCTTCAACTGCCTGGGCCATGAGATGGGCGAGGGCGACACCATCCCCGCCCTGCTGGAGCGGCAGGTCCAGTCCTCCGTCCGCATGGAGGACACCATCCGCCGCATGGAGGCCCTTGGGGTGGACACCATCGTGGAGATTGGCCCCGGCAAGGTGCTCTCCGGCTTTGTCCGCAAGACCTGCCCCGCCATCCGCACCTTCGCCGTGGAGACCTGCGCCGACCTGGACGCCCTCACCGCGGCCCTGAAAGGAGAATCCTGATGAGCCTCACCGGAAAAACCGCCATCGTCACCGGCGGCAGCCGGGGCATCGGCAAGGCCGTGTGCCTGGAGCTGGCCCGCCGGGGCTGCAATATTGTCCTGTCCTTTGCCGGCAACACCGCCGCCGCCGACCAGACCGTGGCCGAGTGCCAGGCCCTGGGGGTCCAGGCTCTGGCTGTCCAGGGCAATGTGGCCGACGCCGACGCCGTCAAGGCCCTGTTCGACGCCGCCCTGAAGCAGTTCGGCGCCGTTGACATTCTGGTCAACAACGCCGGCATCACCCGGGACAATCTGCTCATGCTCCTCAAGGAGGAGGACTTCGACGCCGTGGTGGACACCAACCTGAAGGGCACCTTCCTCTGCATGAAGGCCGCCGTCCGGCCCATGATGAAGCAGCGCCACGGCCGCATCATCTCCCTGAGCTCCGTGGTGGGCCTCCACGGCAACGCCGGTCAGGTCAACTACGCCGCCACCAAGGCGGGCGTCATCGGCATGACCAAGTCCCTGGCCAAGGAGCTGGCCGGGCGGAACATCACCGTCAACGCGGTGGCCCCCGGCTTTATCGATACCGATATGACCGCCGTGCTCCCCGAGAAGGCCAAGGAAGCCATTCTGGCCTCCATCCCCATGGCCCGTCTGGGCGCTGCGGAGGACGTGGCCAACGCCGTGGCCTTCCTGGCCTCGGACGAGACCGGCTACATCACCGGCCAGGTGCTGGCCGTGGATGGCGGCATGTCCATGTGAGCAGCCTATCCGTGCTGTGTTGAAATTGGAGGTTATTATGGAAAAACGCCGAGTGGTCATCACCGGCCTGGGGGCCGTCACCCCCATCGGGCACACTGCGCCCGAGAGCTGGGCCGCCGTCCGCGCGGGCAAGTGCGGCGTGGCCCCTATCACCCGCTATAACACCGAGAACCAGAAGGTCAAGCTGGCCGCCGAGGTCAAGGACTGGAACCCCGAGTCCGTCCTGGACAAGAAGGAGGCCAAGCGGATGGCCCGGTACACCCAGCTGGCCATGGCCGCCGCCAAGGAGGCCGTGGCCGACAGCGGTCTGGACCTGGCCAACGACGACCCCTGCCGCCGGGGTGTCATCGTCTCCAGCGGCATCGGCGGCCTGGACGTCACCGAGGGCGAGCACTCCAAGGGTCTGGAGAAGGGCTTTGACCGTGTGTCCCCCTTCTACATCCCCATGGCCATCTCCAACATGGCCGCCGGTCTCATCGCCATCGCCCACAACTGCAAGGCCATGTGCACCTGCCCTGTCACCGCCTGCGCCGGCGGCACCAACGCCGTGGGCGACGCCTTCCACTATGTCCGGGACGGCTACGCCGACGTGATGATCTGCGGCGGCGCCGAGGCCGCCGTCACCCCCCTGGCCATCGGCGGCTTCACCTCCATGAAGGCCCTCTCCACCGCCACTGACCCGGACCGGGCCTCCATCCCCTTTGACGCGGAGCGCAGCGGCTTTGTCATGGGCGAGGGCGCCGGCATCCTGGTGCTGGAGGAGTACTCCCACGCCGTTGCCCGGGGCGCCAAGATCTACGCCGAGCTGGTGGGCTACGGCGCCACTTGCGACGCCTACCACATGACCGCGCCCGCCGAGGGCGGCGAGGGCGGCGCCCGTGCCATGGCCATCGCCCTGACCGACGGCGGCGTGTCCCCCGACGAGGTGGACTACATCAACGCCCACGGCACCTCCACCCACCTGAACGACAGCGGCGAGACCGCCGCCGTCAAGACGGTGTTCGGCGCCCACGCCAAGGAGCTGATGATGAGCTCCACCAAGTCCATGACCGGCCACATGCTGGGCGCGGCAGGCGCTGTGGAGGCCATCTTCTCCGCTCTGGCCCTGAAGGAGGGCTTTGCCCCCGCCACCATCCACTACCAGGTCCCCGACCCGGAGTGTGACCTGGACATCGTGCCCAACGAGGGCCGTGAGGCCAATCTGCGGTACGCCATGTCCAACTCCCTGGGCTTCGGCGGCCACAACGCCAGCATCCTGCTGAAGAAATGGGAGGAAGCGTAATGCAGCTCAATTCCAATCAGATCGCCGAGATTCTGCCCCACCGCTACCCCTTCGCCCTGGTGGACCGCATCACCGACGGCGAGGAGGGCCAGTGGGCCCAGGGCATCAAGTGCGTGTCCGTCAACGAGCAGTTCTTCTGCGGCCACTTCCCCCAGAAGCACGTCATGCCCGGCGTGCTCATCATCGAGGCTCTGGCCCAGGTGGGTGCGGTTGCCCTCCTGTCCGTGCCCGAGAACCGGGGCAAGCTGGCCCTGTTCGGCGGCATCAAGAACGCCCGGTTCAAGCGCCAGGTGGTGCCCGGGGACGTGCTGGAGCTCAAGTGCACCCTGACCAAGCGGAAGGGCCCCGTGGGCATCGGCGAGGCCGTGGCCACCGTCAACGGCGAGACCGCCGCCACGGCGGAGCTGATCTTCGCCATCGCCGACGCCGAGAAGTAAGGCTGCTCTTTCCGCCCCGTTTTGGTACAATAATGTCTGACGAATAAACCGATATGCGGTTTATTCGTGCGGCATAGCCGCACAATTCTTTTAAAACGGACCGTATGAACCGTTTTAAAAGAATTCAGACATTGTTGCAATGCGTATTTCTCTCAGGGTGGAATACACCCTGAGAGATGGTGTAAGGATTTTAAGAAAAATCCTTACACTTGAACAAAGTTACTGCACCTTGTAAAGGTGCAGCAGCTTTGTTGTACGCATTACAATAGTGCCTGTACAGCCCCCAGCGTGGTCTTTTTCCAGGCACAGAAGTGAATTTGTATCCGGCTATGTCCGGGTTATGTCTGATGGAGGCGGAAATGATGCTGGAACAGCGGTTTCAGGACGTGTATACAAAATTCAAGCTGCATTTCTATCGCGAAATCTTTGAGCGCTTTCAGAGCCGGGAGGCCAGTCTCACCACGGTGGAGACCTTCTGTATGGAGGCCATTCAGGCCCTTCGCCTGCCCACCATCAATGAGTTTGCCTCGTTCATGAAGATCTCTCCCCCCAACGCCGCCTATAAGGTCAACAGCCTGATTAAAAAGGGCTATGTGGAGAAGATCCAGTCCGAGCACGACAAGCGGGAGTACCACCTGCGCCCCACTCAGAAGTATATTGACTACTACAATATCAGCAACGACTACGTGCGCAAGGTGATGGGCCGCATTGCGGAGCGCTTCTCCCCTGCCGACTGTGCCAAGCTGGAGGAGATGCTGGCCATTGTCAGCGACGAGCTGATGCCGGAGATTCCCCTCCCCGCCCACGAGGCCCAGCAGGGCGCCTGACTGTCAGCGCGTTCAAACGAAAAACAAAGGAAGCACCGTGCTTCTCCGCCGTATCTGCGGAGGTGCACGGTGCTTCTGCTTTTTCAGCTCTTCTTTTTTCCCTTTCCCGTCGGCTCCTCCATGGCCTGCTCCAGCTTTTGCAGTGCCTTTTTCTCAATGCGGGATACATTCCGCCTGAACTAATGCAAGCATTCGCCGGTGAAAAACGGCGCCGCCTCAGACGGCGCAAACCCTTGCAACTGTTGGCTTTGGGCCACTTCGTCCAGCTGGGCGAAGCGGAACTTGATGATGATTTCCTTGTCCTCGGTGAGCTCCACCCGCTCGATGAGGCTCACCAGCAGTTCCCGGCTCTCTCCCGCGGTCTGGATAAACTGCTCCACCAGTTCTCTCGCCCGGTCATCCACTGTGACCGGGCTCTTTTTTTGCAGTTCCATCTCCTGCCGCCGCTCCTCCAGCAGCTTGCGGTCCAGCTTCAACCGGTTGAAGAGCCGTTGAAAGTCCTCCTCGGGCAGCAGGCCGCTGAGCCGGTCGGCGTACACCCGGTCCATGCTGGCGGTGAGTCCGTCGATTCTGGACTGAAGGGCCTGGAGCTCCGCCTCCAGACTGCTCTGCTTCCTGGCCTCCTCTACCGCCTCCCGTGCCATGGGCAGCAGCTCCTCGGGGTTCAGAAAGCCCCGGCACACCTCCTGCACCCTGGCGATTACCGCGTCGGTCACCGTCTTCTCCTTGATGGAGTGGCAGGTACATACCCCCGCCTTGGTAAACCGCTGGTAGGTCCGGCAGACGAAGTAGAGCACGTCCTCTCCCCTGGTGTTCTTCCGGTTGATGACCGCCAGCGGATAGCCGCACTCGTGGCAGAAAATCAGGCCCTTGAGGAGGAAGTCGTAGGTCCGGCTTCTGGTGTGTTTGCGGCTGTTGAGCAGCATCCGCACCCTGTGAAAGGACTCCGCGTCCACCAGAGGCTCGTGGGTGCCCTCCACCACCACCCAGTTGGCCGGGTCCTGCTTCAGGCACTTCTTGGACTTGTAGCTGATCTTCACGCTGCGGCCCTGCACCATGTTACCGATGTAGGTCTCGTTCTGCAGCATCTCGGAGATGCGCTCACTGCTCCACAATCCGGTGTAGGGACCCGGCTTTGCCACCGGCAGGTTGGCGTAAGTGGCCGGGGTAGGTATTCCCTCCCGGTTGAGGAGCACCGCGATGTTCCGGCAGCTCATGCCGCCCAGGGCCAGAGCGAAAATCCGCCGCACAATGGGAGCCACTTCCTCGTCAATGACGATTTTGTTTTTCTCCGTGGGGTGCATCTTGTAGCCGTACACCGGCTTGCCGCCGATGAACTCCCCCTTCCGCTGCTTATCCCGCTTGACGCTCTTAATCTTCTTTGAGATGTCCTTGGCGTACATATCGTTCATGATGGCCCGGAAGGGCGTGATGTCGTTGGCGGTGGAGTCCACGCCGGTGTCGATGCCGTCCAGCAGGGAGATGTACCGCACCCGGTGTTCCGGGAAGTACCGCTCCATGTAGTGGCCTGTCATGATATAGTCACGGCCCAGGCGGGAGAGGTCCTTGGTGATGACCATATTGACCTTCTTCGCCTCAATGTCGGCAATCATCCGCTGGAAGCTGGGGCGGTCAAAACTCGTGCCGCTCCAGCCGTCGTCCACATAGGTGTCGAAAACGGTCAGCCGGTGCTCCTGAACGAACTCCCGCAGCAGGGACTCCTGGTTCTGGACACTCTGGGATGGTCCCTCGCTCTCATCCTCCTTTGACAGTCTGATATATAAGGCCGCATGGTAGTCCATGGGATTGCTTATCTCTAAGTACATCTGCTACCTCCTGAGATAAGCTGCCATTCATCATGGCAATTGTACCGCGCTTCTAGCTCCTTCCGCAAGGCTCCGGCTGAGAAAAAGCCGAAAAGAGCGGCAAATAATCTCCCGCGCGTCCTCTTTTCCGCTGAACTCACACCGGACCTGAACCTCTCGCCTTTTCAATCACCTCACTCCTTTCCTGCGATCGTTCTATTCCTATGTCCACGAAAAGGAGGACTTGCCTGTCCGCAGCATCAGAAGCCGGATTCCATTGGCATGACGGGCTTCGTATCGACACTCTGACCACGCCGTTCAGACAGCGTCTGGCCAGACAGGAAAAGACATAAAACCATGGCAGGAACGGATGGCTGCCGGCCAGCAGCTCCACGGGAATTTCCCCCCGGCCCATGCTGATGGGTGCGCCGCGCAATGCTTTGAGGGCGTTCAACGCGGGAGTCTCATTATCCTGTCTGTGCATCCTCGCCCACAGGCTGCCACACCTGTTTTGCGTCCTGGTTTTGTCGCTCTCCCGTCACAGGGGCCCCGTCCTGCGGGCTTAAAACGGTATCCTGGCGCACCGGCCGACCGGCTCCACACAGACAGATCGTATCCGTCTGCCTTATGCTGCCCGAAGGCTTTCTTTGTCAAAGAGCACGGACTCCGCTGCTGAATTGTTGGGGCAAGGAAAGGGAGCGAAACTTGCCCCGCACAACTTTAGACCGGCAGCACCTTGAAGCTCGTCACGATGCTATGTATCAGCTTTGTCTCCAGCCTGAGCCGCATATCTTCGTCCACATACAGGTATTCGTTGCCATACTCGTCCTTCACCGGTCTGGTAGCGACCGCCCGAATGTACTTCTGATAATGAGCGACGACAGCAGCAAGAGCATTCTCGTCACCGTTCACGGCTGCCAAAATCACAGGCACCGGAATGGGCTTTACATATCCGGCCATTCAAATCCCTCCTTTACCAGATATTCGTACAGTTCTTTCAGCGTAACGAGCCGCCGCTTGGATACGGCCTGATGGACGACATGCAGTTTTTTGCTGATTTCTCGATCCGTCATACCCAGGAAGTAGGACAGACGCTTTGCCGGTTTTTCTGCCTTTTCTCGCAATCCGCTTCACCTCCTGTTCCAGTTGGGATTGCCGCACCAGGGCGGAATAGAGATTGTTGGTCTGGTAGATGCGTACCTTCGGCCGGATGAATTTGTTCTGGATCAGATGGCCCAGAAACACTTCCAGCGGCTGACCGTTCTTTTCGTACATGGCGAACAGGAAAAAGGGCAGCATCACCAGGATCATGCACAGCGCCGCCGTGGTGGTCCCCAGGCTCGCCTTTGCCAAAAAGAAAAGCGGCACGCCTACCAGCGCCGCCGCTCCAAAACAGATCACTTGTCGTTTGGTCAACCCGAACAGGACCTTGCTCTGTATCCGGCTCAGGTCCTTCGGGATCGTTACAAAAGCTGTCCTTTGGGATCGGTGACCACATAGCTGCTGTGCATCTGCATGAGGGAGGGTTTGACAAAAAACCGGGTCTTGCCGCTGCCGCTTCCGCCGATGACCAGGATGTTTTTGTTCCGGGCGTACTTGGGATTTTTCGGGCGGCTGGACATGGTGAGCTTTTCCGTCTGGGTCAGAGGGATGTTCCAGTCGGGGACCGGATCGATATAGGGGGCAATATCCGCCGCCGTGCCCCATCGTGCGCTGCCGTACTCGATGCCCCGGCGATATTTGCGGGTATTTTTTCCTTTGGCGTACACCGCCAGCCGGACGATGACCGCCCCGGCGATGCCCACCAGCAGGTCCAGCGGATGCAGGCTGGGCACCCCAGAAGAAAACGCCTCCGTAAAGCCCTGACTCAAATGCAGGAACTTTTCAGAGGCGTCAAGGCCGGGCGCAAGGCGCACCGCCTGGCAGAGCTTATCAAAGAGATATACGAACAGCAGATACGGGAGATTGAGGAGCATCTTTTTCTTCCAGTCAACCGTCATAATTCCACACCCCGGTCTTTGGTCTTGACTTTCTCCCGCTGGCGGTGCTGGGCTTTGGCCTGCTGCTTCGCCTGCTCCAGCTCCTTGCGGATGGAGGGCTTTTTCTCTTTCTCCAGGTTCTTTGCGGAGAACTCCCGGAAGGCCGCCGTGATAATGTCGGCATCCCGACCCTTGAAGAACACCAGGTAGCGGGGGATCTCGCCGCTGGTGTCCTTTTTCAGAGCGAAGTCAATGCCGTACCTCTTGGCGGTGGCGAAAAAGGCCCGGATGTTCTGGTCGGTAATCTCAATGTTGGAAACGCCGGTGTTGTGCTTCATCAGCTGCCGGAGGGTCTGCTTGCCGTGGTGCAGCTTGGTCTTGTGTCCGGTCACCCCTTTCTGCATCTCGTCCAACACCTTTTTCATGGCCTGTTGCAGCATCCCGGCGGAGAGCTTGGTGGCCTCCACACAGAGGGCAACGGTGCGCTGGGTGACTTCTTCCTGCATGACCTATCATCTCCTTTCTCCGCTGCCGTACAGGTCGTGGTTTACCAGGGACGCATAGTAGCTGTCAATGGTGGCCGGGGCGTTATACAGGGCAGCCAGCAGATATTTCTTGATATTGCGGATATAGGTGGTGTTCTCCCGCATACGGTCCAACACATACTCGATGTGAGAACTGTTTAGCTTCAGGAACCGGGATTTCACCACCTCCGCCGGATAGTCGTCCCCGGCAATGCGGATCGTCTCCCTGCGGGAACAGACGGTGTCCACCATGAGCTCCACCAATTCATTCAGCATATCCCGATCCAGCCGGTCATCTCGGCATAGATAGTCATACTCGATATTCTCCAAAATTAATTCCCGATAGCTCTCTCGCTCCCGCATCCAGTCCCGTCCGGTCCGGTTGGCTCCTGCGGGGGATTGGGGGCTTGATTGGATAGGATTTGATCCTCCCGTACTTAGTGAATCATTATTTTGTTCTTCAGGATTTCTTTTCTCTTTATTTAATTGCGGCCGGTTTTCCAGACATGGGTTATCCATATCCGGGTTTTCCGTATCTGGACAAGCCGTATCCGGCTCGTCCTCACACGGCTGGCCCGTGTCCGGGGGATGGGGCGTCTCGTAGATGACATACTCCACATCCACGATTTTGCCCTTGCTGTCCCGGAGCCGATTGCGGACTATGTATCCGGCTCGTTCCAGCTCCTTCAGGGCTGATCCGATGCTGTCCGTGCCCTCCTTGCAGATTTTGGCCAGGCCCCTGGTGGTGTAGTTCCAGTCCTCCGGCAAGGACAACATCATGGAGAGCAGCCCTTTGGATTTCAGCGACAACCCCGCGTTGCGCAGGTGGTGGTTGGACATCACTGTGTAGTCGCGGGTTTTCTCAATGCGAAATACCGCCATGGTATCACCTCCTTTCGGCGGTCTAAAAAAGTGTTTGTTTTCGGGGAAAAGACGGCCTCTATGCCCCCCAGATACCCCGGAGGGGAAAACCCTATGGGCGGGGGGCTTCCGGCTAACTATGGGGGAAAAACATGGGATTTTCGACTCCTTTCGTGGCAGTTTTGACTTGGTAATAAGAATATCGTTGTGGCAATCTCAGAGCCAGAATAAATGATACAAAGATACAAATGGATATGAAAAAAGGCCATAGGACTAAACCTATGACCTTTAAACTGCTCTGCTCTTGAGATTTACAAGGAAAGTCGATTTATGTCAGGAGTCAATACTCATAGAATTGAAATTTACTTGAATTGGATTTATACTTTAAAATGCGCAAATTGCAAGTGCAAGTTGGACACCCGCACGGTAAAAATTAGTTAGCTGACAGAAGCGGCGTAGACAGAATCCAGGAACTTCTCGTACAGTTC
>CABIYL020000012.1:0-10402 GCA_902362925.2 Clostridiales bacterium
GAAAATAGCAGGTGGAATATTAACATATTTGCGAAAGTTTTTCCTGCGAAATCACCTCAAATACACCCTACTATATCTGAATTTGCCGAGGAGGAATAACTTATGGAACTGCAAAACCTGATCGGTACCGGCATCGCCTTTATCGGCGCGTGTCTGGCGGTTGGTATGTCCTGCGCCGGTTCCGGCCGCGGCGTGGGTATCGCCGGTGAGGCGGCCGCTGGCGTGGTGTCCGAGGACCCCGGCAAGTTCGCCAAGACCCTGATTCTCCAGCTGCTCCCCGGCACCCAGGGCCTGTACGGCCTGGTTATCTGGTTCTGGGCCATCTTCAACATGGGCCTGCTCAGCGGTGTTCCCCAGCTGGACATCGGCGCCGGTATCGCCGTGTTCGGCGCCTGCCTGCCCATGGCCATCGGCGGCTATGTGACCGCTGTCGCCCAGGGCCGCTGCGCCGCCGCCGGCATCGGCATCGTGGCCAAGCGTCCCGAGCAGGCCTCCAAGGGTATCCTGATGGCCCTGATGGTGGAGTTCTACGCCATCCTGTGCCTGCTGGCCTCCTTCCTGATGATCTTCTTCTTCACTGCCTGAGGAGAAACGCCATGAATGGAATTGAAAAGATTACCCAGCGCATGGAGGACGACGCCCAGCGGGAGATCAATGAGGTCCTGACCGCTGCCCGTGCCCAGGCCGACGAGATCACCCGGCGCAGCCGGGAGCAGGCGGACAAGGAGAGCGCCGCCATCGTGGCCCGTGGGGAAAGCGCCGCCGCCGAGCGTGAGAAGCGGCTGGAGAGCATGGCGGAGATGGAATCCCGCAAGCTGGTCCTGGCCGCCAAGCAGGAGGTGCTGGACGAGGCCTTCAGCATGGCGCTGGAAAAGCTGTGCACCCTCCCCGATGAGGAGTACATCGAGCTCCTCGCCGCCCTGGCCGTCAAGGCCGCCCGCACCGGCCGGGAGAAGGTCATCTTCTCCCAGAAGGACCGCAATCGGGTGGGCAAGGCGGTTGTAACCCGCGCCAACGACGCCCTGGCCCGCAAGGTGGCCCCCCGTCTCCCCAACGACCTGACCGACACCCGAGCGGGCGCTATCCTGGACAAGGTGGTCACCGGCGCCTCCGCCATCCTGGCGGGCACCGGCATGCTCACCCTGGCCGAGGAGACCCGGCCCATCAAGGGCGGCATCATCCTGTCCGACGGCGACGTGGAGACCAACTGCACCTTTGAAACCCTGGTCCGCCTCCAGCGGGAGAACATCTCCGGCGAGGTGGCCAAGGTCCTCTTCGACTAATATCTGATTGCCCCGGGGCGGGACAGCCGCCCGGAATCACTTCCTCTCGAAAGGAGGAATCACGGCTTGCCAAAAATCAAAGACACCGACTACCTCTTCCTCTCCACCCGCATCAAGTCCATGGAGCGCAACCTCCTCAACGGCGAGCGGCTGGAGCGCATGCTGGAGGCCAGAACGCCGGAGGACGCGGTTAAGGTCCTCACCGAGTGCGGCTGGCCCGACATGCCCAGAGTGGATCTGGACGAGCTGGACCGGGTGCTGACCCAGGAGCGGGACAAGACGCTGAAGGATCTCACCTCCTCCGCACCTCATCCGGAGATTCTGGAGGTTTTTAAGGTCAAATACGACTACCACAACATCAAGACCCTGCTGAAGGCCGAGGCCATGGGCACGGACGCCGAGCGGCTGCTGGTGTCCGCCGGGCGGGTGAAGGTGGAGGAGCTGACGGAAAAACTCCGTTCCGGCGACCTGCGGGGTCTGCCGGGCATCCTCCAGTCCGCCGCCGGGGAGGCCCGGGAGGTGCTGGGCACCACCGGCGACCCCCAGCTGGCCGACTTCGTGCTGGACCGGGCCTGCTACGCCGACATGGCCGACATCGCCAACAAGTCGGGCAGCGCCTTCCTGGCCGGATACGTCCGCATTACCGTGGACGCGGCAAACCTGCGCAGCGTGGTGCGCACCCTGCGCATGGGCAAGGGCGCGGAGTTCCTCAAGGGCGTCCTCTTCCGGGGCGGCAACGTGGACACCGGGCGGATTCTCTCCGCCGTGACCTCCGGCGGCTCCATTGAGGAGATCTACACTGCATCCTCCCTGCGGGAGGCGGCCGCCGCCGGCGCCGCCGCCATTACGGGCGGACGGCTCACCCACTTCGAGAAGCTCTGCGACGACGTCGTCACCGCCTATCTGGCGGGCGCCCGGTACGTGGCCTTCGGCGAGGCTCCCCTCATCGGCTACCTGGCCGCCCGGGAGACCGAGCTGACCAACGTGCGGGTCATCCTCTCCGGCCGTCTGGCCGGGCTGGACGCGGATACCATCCGGGAAAGGCTGCGTGAGAGCTATGTCTAACTGGAAAATCGCCGTCCTGGGGGACCGGGAGAGCGTCATGGGCTTCAAGGCCCTGGGGCTGGAGGTCTGTCCCGCCGAGACCGTGGAGGAGGCCAAAGCCACCCTCCACCGGCTGGCCAAGGACAACTGCGCCGTGGTCTATCTCACCGAGCAGTACGCCGCCGAGATGGAGGCGGAGCTTGAGCGCTACAAAGACGAGCTGACTCCGGCCATCATCCTCATCCCCGGCAAGTCCGGCAGCCTGGGCATTGGCATGGACAACATCAAGAGCGCCGTGGAGCGGGCCGTCGGCGCTGACATCCTGTAAATCCCGTTCACCGGCAAACCTGTCACCTTACCAATTCAGACCTGAAGCGCCGGAGCGCGCACACCTGAGCTTCGCGCGCCTGAGCGTTTGTCAGAAAGAAGGTTGAAACATTGAGCGGAAAAATCGTCAAGGTTTCCGGCCCCCTGGTGGTGGCCGCGGGCCTGTCCGACGCCAACATGGCCGACGTGGTCCGGGTGGGCGAGCAGAAGCTCATCGGCGAAATCCTCACCATGAACGGGGATTCGGCCTCCATCCAGGTCTACGAGGAGACCTCCGGCCTGGGCCCCGGCGCTGTGGTGGAGACCACCGGCGCCCCTCTGTCCGTGGAGCTGGGCCCCGGCCTGATTGAGAACATTTACGACGGCATCCAGCGCCCCCTGGAGGAGATCATGAAGATCTCCGGCGCCACCATCCAGCGCGGCATGCAGGTGCCCGCCCTGAGCCGTGAGAAGAAGTGGGACTTCACCCCCACCGTTGAGGCGGGCGCTGTTGTGTCCGCCGGCGACGTCATCGGCACCGTCCAGGAGACCGCCGTGGTGCTCCACAAGATCATGGTCCCCGTGGGCCTGAAGGGCACCATCGAGTCCATCCAGGCCGGCTCCTTCACCGTGCTGGACACCGTGGCCGTCCTGCGGGATGAAAACGGCGACAAGCACCAGCTGACCATGATGCAGAAGTGGCCCGTCCGTGTGGGCCGCCCCTACAAGCAGAAGCATCCCCCCACGGTGCCCCTGTGTTCCGGCCAGCGTATCATCGACACTATGTTCCCCATCGCCAAGGGCGGCACCGCCGCTGTCCCCGGCCCCTTCGGTTCGGGCAAGACCGTGGTGCAGCACCAGCTGGCCAAGTGGTCCGACGTGGACATCGTCATCTACATCGGCTGCGGCGAGCGCGGCAACGAGATGACCGACGTGCTGCGTGAGTTCCCCGAGCTGAAAGACCCCCGCACCGGCGAGAGCCTGATGAAGCGCACCGTGCTTATCGCCAACACCTCCGATATGCCCGTGGCCGCCCGTGAGGCGTCCATCTACACCGGCATCACCATCGCCGAGTACTTCCGTGACATGGGCTATGACGTGGCCGTCATCGCCGACTCCACCTCCCGCTGGGCCGAGGCTCTGCGTGAGATGTCCGGCCGTCTGGAGGAGATGCCCGGCGAGGAGGGCTACCCCGCCTATCTGTCCAGCCGTCTGGCCCAGTTCTACGAGCGGGCCGGCAGCGTGTCCTGCATCTGCTCCGACGGCGAGCGCCGGGGCAGCCTGACCGCCGTGGGCGCCGTGTCGCCTCCCGGCGGCGACCTGTCCGAGCCCGTCAGCCAGGCCACCATGCGTATCGTCAAGGTGTTCTGGGCCCTGGACGCCAGCCTGGCCTACAAGCGTCACTTCCCCGCCATCAACTGGCTCAACTCCCACTCCCTGTACCTGGACTCCCTGAAGCCCTGGTTTGACGAGAACCTGGGCAAGAGCTTCCTCATCGACCGCGACAAGGCCATGAGCCTGCTCCAGGAGGAGGCCAGCCTGAACGAGATCGTCCAGCTGGTGGGCAAGGACTCCCTGTCTCCCGCCGACCAGCTCACCCTGGAGACGGCCAAGATGGTCCGCGAGGACTTCCTCCAACAGAACGCCTTTGTGGACGTGGACAGCTTCTCCGAGTACGACCGGCAGGAGAAGCTGCTGGCCATGATCCTCCGCTACGACAGCCTCTGCCGGAACGCCATCCTGCGGGGCGCGGACGTGCAGGCCCTCTTTGAGATCCCGTCCCGGGAGCGCATCGGCCGGGCCAAGAGCGTGGAGAGCGACACGTATCAGGCCGTCTACGCCGAAATCGCCGCCCAGATGGAGCGGGAGATTGAGGCCGTGGCCGAGAGAGGGGAGGCGGAGGCATGATCCGCGAGTATAAAACCATACAGGAGATCAACGGCCCTCTGATGGTGGTGCGCAAGGTGGAGGGTGTCACCTACGACGAGCTGGGCGAGATCCAGCTGCCCAACGGGGACGTCCGCCGCTGCAAGGTGCTGGAGGTCAACGGCGACAACGCCGTGGTCCAGCTCTTTGAGTCCAGCGCCGGCATCAACCTGAAGGACTCCAGCGTCCGCTTCCTGGGTCATCCCCTGGAGCTGCCCGTGTCCGGCGACATGCTGGGCCGCGTGTTCAACGGCATGGGCCGTCCCATCGACGGCGGCCCCGAGATTCTGGCCGAGGAGCGCCGGGACATCAACGGCCTGGCCATGAATCCCGCCGCCCGCGACTACCCCAACGAGTTCATCCAGACCGGTATCTCCACCATTGACGGTCTGAACACCCTGGTCCGCGGCCAGAAGCTGCCCATCTTCTCCGGCTCCGGCCTGCCTCACGCCGCTCTGGCCGCCCAGATCGCCCGTCAGGCCAAGGTGCTGGACGGCGCGTCCAACTTCGCCGTTGTGTTCGCCGCCATCGGCATCACCTTCGAGGAGTCCAACTTCTTCGTGGAGGAGTTCCGCCGCACCGGCGCCATCGACCGCACCGTGCTGTTCACCAACCTGGCCAACGACCCCGCCGTGGAGCGTATCTCCACGCCCCGTATGGCCCTCACCGCCGCCGAGTACCTGGCCTTTGAGAAGGGCATGCACGTGCTGGTCATCCTCACCGACATCACCAACTACGCCGAGGCCCTCCGTGAGGTGTCCGCGGCCAAGAAGGAGGTCCCGGGCCGCCGCGGCTACCCCGGCTACCTGTACACCGACCTGGCCACCATGTACGAGCGCGCCGGCCGCCGTCTGGGCTGCCCCGGCTCCATCACCATGATCCCCATCCTCACCATGCCCGAGGACGACAAGACCCACCCCATCCCTGACCTGACCGGCTATATCACAGAGGGCCAGATCATCCTCTCCCGTGAGCTCTACCGCAAGGGCATTATTCCCCCCGTGGACGTGCTGCCCTCCCTGAGCCGTCTGAAGGACAAGGGCATCGGCGCCGGCAAGACCCGTGAGGACCACTCCGGCACCATGAACCAGCTCTTCGCCGCCTACTCCACCGGCAAGGAGATGAAGGAGCTCATGTCCATCCTGGGCGAGAGCGCCCTCTCTCCCACCGACCTGCTGTACGCCAAGTTCGCCGACGAGTTCGAGAAGCGGTACGTGGCCCAGGGCAGCGAGGAGAACCGCTCCATCGAGGAGACCCTGAACCTGGGCTGGGAGCTGCTGAGCATCCTGCCCAAGAGCGAGCTCAAGCGTATCAAGCCGGAGTATATCGACAAGTACCTCCCCAAGAAGGCGAAATAACGCCGCACCGCTCCGCCAGAGCAGACGGAGCGGCAGACCGGCGAATCCGACTTTGAAAGGAGGCGAATCCCTTGCCGGCCATCAATGTAAACCCCACCCGGATGGAGCTCACCCGGCTGAAAACCCGGCTCAAGACCGCCCAGCGGGGCCATAAGCTCCTCAAGGACAAGCGGGACGAGCTGATGAAGCAGTTCCTGGACGTGGTGCGGGAGAACCGCGCCCTGCGGAAAAAGGTGGAGGATGGGCTCATGCGGGCCCACGGGTCCTTCACCGTTGCCTCCGCCCTTATGTCCGCCGAGATGCTGGAGCAGTCCCTGCTGTACCCCAAGCAGAGCGTGGAGCTGGACATGACCTTCCACAATATCATGTCGGTCAACGTGCCGGAGTACCACTTCAAGACCAAGAGCAGCGACGCCGGGGAGATCTACCCCTACGGCTTCGCCGCCACCTCCGGCGAGCTGGACGACGCGGTGGACGCCCTGGCGGGGGTGTTCCAGGACATGCTCCGCCTGGCCCAGATCGAAAAGACCTCCCAGCTGCTGGCTGAGGAGATCGAGAAGACCCGCCGCCGGGTCAACGCCCTGGAGTACGTGAAGATCCCCCAGATGCAGGAGGCCATCAAGTATATCTCCATGAAGCTGGACGAGAACGAGCGGTCCAACACCATCCGCCTGATGAAGGTGAAGGATATGCTGCTCAAGGAGGCCATCGAGGAGAAGCGTGAGGCCGACGCCCGGGCCGTGGAGGCCTTCGGCGGCCATCCGGCCAGCCCGGAGGAGTTCTGATTGTCCACAATCCGGACCTGAAATGTGTAAAAATACCCGCTGCCATTTGGCAGCGGGTATTTTTTGTGTAAAGGCTTATGATTCAGCCGGACATGGGTACGCCGTACCCGCCGCAGAAGCCCCCGGGACAGGCGGCGCTGCCCATGGCGGTGCTGCTGTTGGTCATAACGGTGGGGTCGGACTGGGCGGTCCAGCCCATACCGGGCATGGCAGGTGTTCCGGGGACTTGAGTACCGGGCGTGGGGGCCGGGCTGGGGGTGTACATGCTGCCGGGGGCGAAGCTGGTGGCAGGCACCCGGTAGGGCCGCTGACCCGGGAGATAGAAGGTGACGAACTTCACTGAGAACATGTCGCAGACCACAAAGGTCTGACTGGTCTCCTCATAGAGGGTGAGCACGCTGCGGCCCACGGCGTAGAGCACGCCCTGCTTGCGGGTGATGGCGTTGGTGCCGATGAGAAATTCCACCACCACATATTCCCCCAGATTGTCCGCCAGGAACTGCTGAAGCGAGCCCTGCATGGCGGGGGTGTTGAAATTTTCCTCCGGCGGCACCACAAGAGAGCCGCTGTTGTCGGCATTGGTCATGGCTCCGCTGCCGGCGGCGCCGGGATAATACTGTGCCATAGGATAGACCTCCAGATTTAGGTGTCCGCGTAGGCGTCGGTGGGGTTGTAGAAGCAGTGGTCGCCGATGCGGATCGCGAATTCTCCCACCTGGGAGGGGAAGAAGGGACGGCACTCGGGGCTGTACGGGTTGAAAAACCACAGGGCAAAGCCCAGGTTGGTCAGGCGGTTGCCCGCCATGGCCCACTCCGCCACGTCCCAGTGGACCTGCTCCAGGGACATGTTGTAGAGGTTCTGAGCGTTGTACTGACCATTGACGGTCTCCATGGCGCAGACGAACTGCCGGGGCTGAAAGACCACCTCCCGGACGGTGTGGAGCCGCCCGTACTCGCCGTATGTAATGTTGACCCGGTTCATCACCACCGAGGCCACCGCCCGCATGCCGTTGAGTCCCTCGCCGCCCGCCTCGCATTTCACAATGCGGGCCAGCAGCTCCAGGTCTGAATATGCCATTAAATGTTCCTCCTGACAGGGCCGGTCAGCCCGCAAGGGTGTGAGAGGCGGCGGAGGACAGGGCATCCAGGTCGTCCAGCCGCACCACCGCGGCAGCCAGCACCAGAATGGAGGCCCACAGGTTGCGCCCGGCTGACTGCCGTTGTGCACAGCTGGTCTCCGGGGTCAGGTCCCGCCATGCCTGAATGGCCAGGCACAGGAAAAAGCCCAGAGAACCCACGGCCAGCACACTGGCCCAACGCCGTACCGGCAGTACCGATGGCACAGCCGCCGCCTCCTCCGTCCTGCCCGCCAGGGCCAGGCGGAGCTGGCACCGCTGGGTGAGGGAGGCGCTGAGGGAGAGCAGCAGGGAACAGAGCAGCACCAGCAGAAAGACCACCGCCCCGTCGGCGTCTGAGCGCTGCCGCTCCAGCTTCTCTCTGTCCGTCTCTTCCATTCACCTGGCCTCCTCTCATCCGGCAGGCTCCGCAGTATCCTATGCGCAGTGAAGCGGGAATGTCACATGCCGCCGAAGGCACGGGCCAGGTCGGCCACCGCCCTGGGAGCGGCGGATACGTCCAGTCCGGCAAAGCCCAGCACCAGGGAACCGGGCATGGGAGAGGTACCCCGGCAGTACTCCCCCAGGGTGCGTACCCGGTATCCGGCGGCCGCTGCCCGTGCGGCCAGCTCATTCTCATCCCGACCGGGCAGGGTGAGGAGCAGGTGGAGCCCCGCCCCCGCGCCCGACACTCTGCCCTGGGGGAAGGCGTCCTTCAGCGCAGCGGTGAGGGCGGCACATCGGGCACGGTACAGGCTGCCTGCCCGGCGCAGATGCCGCCCGTACTGCCCGGAGGACAGAAAGCGGCAGAGCACCTGCTGTTCAAACCGGGATACCGTGGACGCGCCGTGGGCAAAACGGGCCTTGTACACGTCCAGCAGGGACTCGGGCAGGATAAGGTAGGCGGCACGGATGGAGGGGGCCAGGGTGCGGCTGAAGGTGCCGGTGTACACCACTCGGCCGCCGGTGTCCATGCCCTGCATGGCGGGAATGGGGCGGGAGGCGTAGCGGAATTCGCTGTCGTAGTCGTCCTCGATGAGATAGCGATGGGGGGCGGCGTAGGCCCAGCGGAGCAGCTCGGTCCGCCGTCCGGCAGGCATGGCCGCGCCGGTGGGGAACTGGTGGGAGGGGGTCACATAGGCCACTCCGGCCCCCGAGGCCGCCAGCGCATCGGGCACCATGCCCTGCCTGTCCACCGGCACGGGGACGGCGGAGCGGCCCAGATTCTCCAGCGTGCGGTAGGCGGCGTTATACCCCGGTTCCTCCAGGGCCACCGGGACAGCCGGGTCAAAGAGCTGGAAGAGCACGCTGAGCAGATACTCCATGCCCGCGCCCACCACCACCTGCTCACTGCGGCACCGCACGCCCCGGCAGGACCGGAGAAAGTCGCACAGGGCCTCCCGCAGAGGCAGATCCCCCTGGGGGTCTCCCCGCTGGAGCAGCTCCGGGTCCTTCAGGGCCTCACGGGTCAGGCTGGCCCACACCGAGGAGGGGAAGATGTGGGTGTCCACAGCGGCAGTGGAAAACACGTCACTGAGGGCGGGAGCGGCCGGAGGGGGCGCAGGGACGGGAGGCTGCGGGACCGAGGCCGCCGGGGCGTCCAGGGGCAGCAGGGAGCACACCCGGTATCCACTCCGGGGCTGGGATTGCAGATACCCTTCGGCCACCAGCATGCCGTAGGCCGTCTCCACTGTGGACAGACTCACCCCCAGCTGGGCGCACAGCTGCCGCTTGGAGGGAGCCCGCTCTCCGGCGGACAGGCGGCCGCTGCGGATCTCCTCCACCATGCGGCGGTAGATCTGCTCGTAGAGGGGGAGTGTTCCCTCCTGGGGCACAAAGAAGGATGTGGACATACCATCGCCTCCAAACTGACCTGATAAAAAATAATAAAACTGGATATTTTAAAGATGCCAGTTGCGTGTATAATACAGCACAAGAGAACGGAAGTCAATCTCAGGAGGGAAGCGTTATGATTCTCAATTCCAGAAATTCAAGGGACGAAAAGCTGATGTTTGCCGTTATGGCGGGTCTGATGGCCGCACTGGTGGCGGTGGGCTCCGCACTGCGGATCACCCTGCCCGTGAACGTGGGCACCACCTCTTTTCACCTGGGCAACATCATGTGCGCCCTGTCGGGTATTTTCCTGGGTCCGGTGGGGGGCGGCCTGGCGGCCGGCATCGGCTCCGCCATCTATGATATGACCAACCCCCTGTACATCTCCGAGTGCTGGATCACCTTCCTCACCAAGGGCGCCTACGGCCTGGCGGTGGGTCTCATCGCCTGGAGCGGCCACCGCCGCGGTGAGCGGTACGGCTGGAACCTGGCGGGCACGGTGACCGGCGCGGTGGTGTACGCGGCGCTGTATCTGTTCAAGGGCTTCGCCTGGGACGGCCTGCTGCTGGGCGGCCTTCAGGTGGGCCCCGCCCTGGCGGCTCTGGTGCCCAAGCTGCCCGCCACCACCTTCAACGCGGTGATTGCCATTGTGTGCGCTCCGGCTCTGGCCGCCGCCGTGATGAAGGCCCGGCACAGCGTGGGCGCTGCCCGGGGATAAGTCCTGAAAAGCAAAAAGTGCTGTCCCGATACGGG
>CABIYL020000012.1:10599-13430 GCA_902362925.2 Clostridiales bacterium
AGGCTTGGAAGAGCTACGTTTACAGCCAAAGAGAGCGAGCAGGTCATGGGCAGCGGGATTGGCATGAATTTCACGGAACCGCTGGGGGTTTTTCTGGTAGAGCAGATCCAGCACACGGGAAAGCATGGCGCTGTATATGTGTACGGGGACCTCCTGACCGAAGAGGCGGAAGGCCTCCAGCTTGGACTTGTTCCAGCCGGGCGGATTGGAGATGATAGGCTCACTTATCTTGTGATAAGTAGCCACGCGATCCAGCTGGTTATCATAGCGGATACCCTTGCCCGTGCGGCCGTTGGAGGCGAAAGGACGGCTGGGAGCGGCATCTGTCTCAGCGGTAGTGGTGGCGGAGAAATTGAGGATATTCTCCAGCAGCTTCAGGTCCTCCTGAGTAAGCTTACCGTCGGTCGTGGCCAGCGCGTCCCGGAAGCTCTTCATAAAATCGGCGATCCGGTTAACATTGGCGGAATCATCCAGCTCCCACTGCTGGAAGAGCGCATGGAACAGGGGATCGGTCTCCTCCTCCGTCTCATCGTCCACATCCTCACCGGAGAGCTCCGCCAGGATCTGAGCAGGCTGGGTCAGCTGGTTGAAAAATTCCGGCGTCAGCTGGCCGCTGCTGCGGACCACAAAGTTGTAGACCTCCTCATAGGACAGCTGGAGACAGAGCACGGCGAAGAGCAGCCGCTTCTCATGCTCCTGGTCCAAATGCTCATCACTGTGGATCCGCTGGAGCAGCAGGAAGGCGTTGAGCAGCCGCTTCATGCCGCGGGGATTATAGCCGATGGAGGTCTGGATAAGGGAGACGTAGGGCGCTGCATTGTCCACCGACAGGTGCATCTGCTCCATGGCTGCCTGGATAAAATTCCCGATTTTGTAGTGGGCCACCGGCATCTTGAAGGGCAGCTGGATGATTTTGTCGAAAAAGCTGCGGCCCTTGTCCACGCCCAGACTCTCGCCGTACTTCTGCCGGATGCCCTGGGAGACTACCGAGTAGTCGATGGCCAGAAGAAACACGCACTTGTCACAGTCCAGGAAGAGCTTGAGCACCTCCAGCAGCTCTACCGCCCGTGCGGGCTCCAGACGGTCCAGGTCGTCCACGAAAAAGACCACCCGATCCGCCTTCTGTTCCTTTTTATTCGCTTCCTCCAGCGCCTTCTTCACGCAGTCCTGGAAGCGGTCTTTCAGGGTGGAGATGGCCTCGGTCACATCCTCCTCGCCGGAGCTCATGGCCTCCTCCGCCGCACCCGCCACGTCCAGGCCGGTGACGGTGCTGGCCGCCGACAGGCCCACCCGGAACAGCACGCCCCCCAGGGTGCGCAGGGAGCTTTTGATGGAGTCGGTCTGAATCCCCTTCAGGCCCAGGGAGTCAATCAGCCGGGAGACCAGCAGCAGGGGCAGTCGGTCCCCCAGGTTGAACTGGGAGAACTGCCAGGTGTTGAACCACACGGGAAGGACTTTCTCCCCCAGGGCCTCCTGAATCAGCATCATAAAGCTGGTCTTGCCGCTGCCCCAGTCACCCTGAACCGCCACGGTCATGGGGGTGTCACACTCCAGGATAAAGCTGCTCAGGCCGTTGATATACTTTCCTACGGCAAAGATATCCTCACTGCGTCCGCTGAGGGGTTTGTCGGTAAAGCCAACCATAATATGGCCTCCTTTGGACGGAAGAAATGAGCGGCAGAGTGCCGTTTCTGCCATTCTACCAAAAAGGTAAAATTTTGACAAGGCAGGAAAGCGCCTGGCATCAAAAACAGGACGCCCGGACGGCAAGCTGCCGCCGGGCGTCCTCTGATTCGGGCTCAGACCACGACAAATTCATTTTCCTTCTCCAGGTAGCGGCAGAAGATGAACAGGCCGCACAGAAGAGAAGGGGAGAGGGGCTGGGATACGTCCAGTTTCCACCCGCCGGTCATGCCTCTGTGGATAATCCGCACCGCGCACCGGCTCTGGGCGTCCGTCAGGACATAGTTCTGCACATTTTCCATCACCAGTGTGTATTCCCGTCCCTCCATGGTCAGGACGGCCTCGTCCGCACGGGGCATGCGGCACACAGGCCAGCTGGCCGCTGCGGGGTCGTCTCCGGTGGAGCAGCGGGGTTTGGCCACCGCCAGCTCGCTGCCGTCCGGGCCGTACATCACATACTCCTTGGCGGGTACAGTCTGGGCGTCCGCACCCAGAAGGCGGATATCCGTGCGGAGCAGGAGGGTGTTATCCCGGTCAAAGACCTGCTTCTCGGCGCCGCAGAGGCACCCACGGATGTTGGCCAGGGGCTGTGCCTCGTCGGCGGCGCAGAGCACGCCGGCCGTCAGGTAGTAAATCATGGAACCATCTCCGTTACACGATTTGATACAGCAGAAGTCCCACAGCGCCCGCGCCCACCATGACCCAGATGGGATTGACCTTCCACTTCCGCAGGATGAACAGGCCGACAGCGAAGATGAACACGGAAATCAGGTTGATTCCGGTCAGATCCGCAGGCAGAGTGCGCTGGCCGTAGAAGGAGAGAATCATCAGGGAGATGCCGGCGGAGGCGATCATGGCGATTACCGCCGGACGGAGGCCGAAGAGGATGCCCTGCACCATGGTCAGGCCCTTGAAGCGGTAGTAGATGTAGGCCAGAATCATGACAATGACGCAGGAGGGCAGCACGCAGCCCAGGGTGGCCACCAGAGCACCCGGGATGCCCGCCACCTGGATGCCCACAAAGGTGGCGGAGTTGATGGCCACAGGGCCGGGGGTCATCTCCGCGATGGTCATGATGTCGGCGAACTGGGTCATGGTCAGCCAGGGGTGGAGGTCCACCACCTGGTGCTGGATGAGGGGCATGGCGG
>CABIYL020000012.1:13635-24393 GCA_902362925.2 Clostridiales bacterium
GAGGACCAGAACCAGAATGGGCAGCACCCGCTTGAAGCGGACCAGGGAGCTGATCATGGTGATGACCACATCGCAGATGACGGCGGCCACACCGGCAAGCATGCCGTTCATGGCCATGCTCACAAAGATGTTGTCCCGGAAGGCGGCGTAGAAAAAGGAGATGATGGAGATGATGATGAGGGGCGGGAGCACGGTGCCCAGGACGGTGAGCAGGGCGCCGGGCACACCGGCCACCCGGTAGCCCACCAGAATGGAGGCGTTGACCGCGATGGCGCCGGGGGAGGACTGGGCGATGGCGGTCAGGTCCAGCATCTCCTGCTCCTCAATCCAGTGGAGCTGCTCCACAAATTTTTTCCGCATCAGGGGGATGATCACGAAGCCGCCGCCAAACGTAAAGGCGCTCAGCTGAAAGGTGGACAGGAACAGAGTCAGGTATTTGTTTTGGGCTGTTTTCAAGCCTCTCCCTCCTTCAATAAGTTGGCATCCGGCCGGACCGGCGGGATGCCGTGGGCGGAATATTCCGCCATTTGGCAGCCCTTATTATACGACTTGAAAATAAATAAGAAAAATAATATTATTAAATCAGAATGATAATGAAATCGATATAACGGGGGCGGAGAGACATGACCATCCGGCACATCAAGATTTTTCTGGCTGTCTGTGCCTGCGGCTGCAACACCACCCGGGCGGCGGAGACGCTCCACATGACCCAGCCGGCGGTGAGCCTGGCCATTCACGAGCTGGAGCGGTATTACGGCGTCCTGCTCTTTGACCGCATGGGGCGGCGGCTGGTACTGACCGAGGCGGGCAGCCGCTTTCAGGAGTATGGCCGCCACATCACCGGCCTGTTTGACGACATGGAGAAGACCATGCGGGACTGGGACCGGATTGGCCTGCTGCGGGTGGGGGCCAGCATCACCATCGGCTCCCAGTTCCTGCCCCACTACATCAAGGCCTTTGCCGCCCGGCATCCGGGGGCGGAGGTGCAGGTGACTGTGGCCACCTGCGGTGAGCTGGAGCGCAGGCTCATGGACAACACCCTGGACCTGGCCCTGATGGAGGGCGTGCCCCAGGGAACCTCCATCCGGACGGAGGAGTACATGGAGGACCACCTGACGGTCATCTGCTCCAACAGCAGCGGCTTCCGGCAGGGCCAGACCCTGTCACTGGAGGAGTTCTGCCGCCAGAAATTTCTCCTGCGTGAGCGGGGCAGCGGCACCCGGGAGGAGTTCGAGCGGGTCATGGAGGCGGCGGGTATCTCGGTCCAGCCGGTCTGGGAGGCGGTGAGCACCACGGCCCTGGTCAACGCGGTTATCTGCGGCCTGGGCATTGCGGTGGTACCCTACCGCATGGTGTTGGGGCCTCTGGAGCGGGGACTGGTGACGGCGGTGCGGGTGGAGGGCCTGAGCTTCAGCCGCCGGTTCCGCATCGCCTGCCACAGGGACAAGTACATCACCCCGCTGGCCAGCGCCTTCATGGACCTGTGCCGGAACTACGAGATGGACTACCCCATGCCCCGGTACAGTGGCCTGTACTGAGCAAAAAACGGGACGGACACAGCTGTGTCCGTCCCGTTTTTGTTGTTTTTTATCGCTGCCAGCCGCCGCCGAACTCCAGCAGGGTGAGCTGCTTGTTGCGCTCGTCGGTCCAGTTGATGGCCCACTGGGTGGCGAAGAGGAGCAGCTGGTTGCCCTTGTAGTCCTCCACCAGCTTGACGCCGTCGCCCAGAATCAGGTCCTCCTCCTTCACCGGCTCGCCGTCCTCGGTCTCGATCCAGCGGAGGTACTCATAGGGCAGGCCCTCCATGTAGAGGTCCACGTTGTACTCGTTCTTCAGCCGGTACTCCAGCACGTCGAACTGAAGGGTACCCACCACGCCCACAATGACCTCCTCCATGCCGGAGTAGGGGGTCTTGAAGATCTGGATGGCGCCCTCCTGGGCAATCTGCTCCATGCCCTTGAGGAACTGCTTGCGCTTCATGGTGTCCAGGCTGCGCACCCGGCGGAAGTGCTCGGGGGCAAAGGTGGGGATGGGGTCAAACTTGAACTTCTTCCCCGGCGCGCACAGGGTGTCGCCGATGGAGAAGATGCCCGGGTCGAACACGCCGATGATATCGCCGGCGTAGGCCTCCTCGATGATCTCGCGCTCGGCGGCCATCAGCTGCTGGGGCCGGGAGAGGCGGATCTTCTTGCCGCCCTGGACGTGGTAGACCTCCTTGTCCGCCTCGAACTTGCCGGACACGATGCGCATGAAAGCGATCCGGTCCCGGTGGGCCTTGTTCATGTTGGCCTGGATCTTGAACACAAAGGCGGAGAAATTGTCGTCCAGGGAGTCGATGAGGGTGTCACCGGCGGTGCGGGGCAGGGGCGCGGTGGTCATGCGGAGGAAGTGCTCCAGGAAGGGCTCAACGCCGAAGTTGGTCAGGGCGGAGCCGAAGAACACAGGGGACAGCTTGCCGTGGCGCACACGGTCCAGGTCGAACTCGGCGGCGGCGCCGTCCAGCAGCTCGATCTCGTCGGTGAGCTGCTGGTGGAGCCGGGGGGTGATGAGGTCGTCCAGGTTGGGGTCGCCCAGCTCCACCTCGGTGGCGGTGGCAGCCTTGGCGCCGCCGTTGGAGGTGAAGTGGATGATCTTGCGGCTCTCCCGGTCATACACGCCCTTGAAGTCCTTGCCGCAGCCGATGGGCCAGTTGACGGGATAGGTCTCAATGCCCAGCTCCTTCTCCAGCTCTTCCAGCAGCTCGAAGGAGTCCCGGGCCTCACGGTCCATCTTGTTGATAAAGGTGAAGATGGGGATGTCCCGCATGGCGCACACCTTGAACAGCTTCCGGGTCTGGGCCTCCACGCCCTTGGCGGCGTCGATGACCATCACGGCGGAGTCGGCGGCCATGAGGGTGCGGTAGGTGTCCTCGGAGAAGTCCTGGTGGCCGGGGGTGTCCAGAATGTTGATGCAGAAGCCCTCATACTGGAACTGCATCACCGAGGAGGTGACGGAAATACCGCGCTGCTTCTCGATCTCCATCCAGTCGGAGATGGCGGCGCGGCTGTTCTTCTTGCCCTTGACCACGCCGGCCTGAGCGATGGCGCCTCCGTACAGGAGGAACTTCTCGGTCAGGGTGGTCTTACCGGCGTCGGGGTGGGAGATGATGGCGAATGTGCGGCGGCGGGAAATTTCGGATTCGTATTTCGACATATATCAAACCTCTTTATTGTGTTATCACAGTGTCAAGGAAGAAAAACGGCATCACGGGGGGCACATGGCCGCCAGCGCGGCGGGGATATCGGCAAAGGCACGGACAGCGGGCACGCCCTCAATGGGACCGCCGAAGCCGTAGGCCGCGTGGAGGAAGGGGACGCCGGCCTCCTGAGCGGAGGTGCAGTCCAGCAGGGTGTCGCCCACGTAGACAGGGCGCTCCAGGCCGTACTCCCTGGCCACCAGGGCGATGTTGTAGCTCTTGGGCTGGCCGGTACGGCCGGCGCACTCAAAGCCGGTGAAATACCGGTCCAGCTTGTGGGCGGCGTAGAAGGTCTGGATATATCCGTCCTGGCAGTTGCTCACCACAAAGAGCTTTGCCCGGGCAGAGAGGGCGGCCAGAGTCTCCTCCACGGCGGGGTAGAGCACGCCGCCCTGAGTCCGCAGAAGGTCAAACTCCTCGTCCTCCTGCTCCTTGAGCATCATGGCCCGGGTCTCCTCGCTCTCGTCGGGGAGAATTTTGCGGGCGATATCGGGCAGAAGCAGGCCCATGGTGGCCTCCACCTCGGGTACGGTCACCGGCGGACGAGTGATCTCAGGGTGCCGGGCCAGGGCCCGGTTCCACCCCTCGCAGATGCGGACGGTAGCGTTCCACAGCGTGCCGTCCAGGTCAAACAAAACGCCGTCAAACATGGCGGGAAATCCTCCCTGTCAAGGAAATAGAGAACATCACAAATTCAGCAGACACTACTTTATCCTATTTCCGTCTCAGTGTCAACAAAGAACGGGGGTAGGCGGAGGTTTTGCAGAAATTTTCGTGCAAAATTCAACCGGAGCGGAGAGATGGGGGTGCAGCCGGAGGCAAAACGCCCGGTCTGGTGCTGGAATCTGCCGGGAGAGCATGATAAAATAATGAAATCAAACAGCGGCCCCGGCGCCGGGGAGACGGAGGGAGACAGGATGATTTCCATTGCCATTGTAGAGGACGAGGAGATCTTTTCCAAACAGATGCTGGAGTATGTGCACCGCTTTGCTGCCGAGACCCACCAGCCGGTCCAGGCCCAGGTGTTCGGCGACGGCGCCACCTTCCTGGACGAGTACGACGGCAGCTTCCAGATCATCTTTATGGATATCGTCATGCCCCATATGGACGGGCTGGACGCGGCCCGGCGCCTGCGGGAGGTGGACCAGAACGTATGCCTCATCTTCCTGACCAGCATGGCCCAGTACGCCATCCGGGGCTACGAGGTGTCCGCCCTGGACTTTGTCATCAAGCCCCTGGCCTACGACCTGTTCAAAATCAAACTGGAGAAGGCCATCGCCCACATCAAGGTGGACGAGAGCTTCCATATTCCCGTGTCCAACGGCATCAAGACCGTCCGGTTCTCCCAGATTCGCTATGTGGAGAGCAGCAAGCACTACCTCTATTTCCACACCGACGCCGACACCTATCGGATGCGGGGGTCCATGCGGGACATCACCGCCACATTCCTCTCAAACGGCTTTGCCGCCGCCAGCGGCTCCCTGCTGCTCAACCTGTCCTATGTGGAGCAGGCGTCGGGCAGCGAGGTGACGGTGGCGGGGGAGCACTTCTCCGTGGCCCGGACCTATAAAAACGACTTCTGGAACCGTCTGACCGTGTACATGAGCGGAGGGATTTTAAAATGATGGGGGAGGGCCTGTTTCAGATCACCCTTTACCACGGCTATCTGCTCCAGATTCTGGCGGCGGAGCTTATCTTCACCCGGCCCCTGCCAAGACGGAGCCGTTTTTGGCTGCGTCTGCCGGTGGGCGCCGCAGTCTATGCCGTGCTGGCGGTGGTGATTCCCAACTTTATCGCCCGCTATGTGTCCGGCTTTTTCTCCCTGACCATCTTTCTGCTGTCCCTGGGGCTGTGCCTGTTCTGCTTCCGGGCCCGGCTCAGGGAGGTGCTCTTCTGCTGCGTGGGTGCTCAGCTGACCCAGAACCTGGCCTACAACGTGGAAAATCTGATTTACCAGCCCTTCGCCGCCTGCTTCAGCCAGATCGGGTGGCTGTGTCTCTCTCTGGCGGTCACTGCGGTGGTCTACGGGGCGTGCTGGTGGTTCTTTGCCCGGCAGACCGAGCGCTGCGGGGAAATTCGTCTGCCGGGACAGTATGTGTACGCCATCTCCCTGGCCTCCGCCCTCTTTGTGTACACCATGCAGTTCCTCTTCCAGAGCTACGGCATCGACAACCTGTGGATCATCCGGCCGCCCCTGATTCTCTGCTGCATCGCCGGGCTGTGCCTCCAGTACGGCCTGCTGGCCCTGCGCAACGCCCGGGAGGAGAACCAGCTGCTGGAGCGGTTCATGCGCAAGGAGCAAAAGCAGTACGAGATCACCCGCAACAGCATGGACCTCATCAACATGAAGGCCCACGACCTGAAGCACCAGATCTCCCTCATGCGCTCTCTGGGCAGCTGTGACAGCCGTGAGCTGTCCGAGATTGAGGCGGCGGTGGCCCAGTATGAGACCAGCAGCAACACGGGAAACAAGGCCCTGGACGTGATTCTCACCGAGAAGCAGCTCCGCTGCCGGGAGGACCGTATCGAGATGACCGTCATGGCCCAGGGAGAAGCCCTGTTCTTCCTCCAACAGGCGGACATCGCCTCCCTGTTCGGCAACATTCTGGACAACGCCATCGAGTACGAGCGCACCGTGGAGCCGGTATCCCGGCGGTGCATTGCGCTGACGGTGGCGGAGAAAAACGGCTTTGTCTGCATCCGGGCGGAGAACTACTGCCCGGTTCTGCCGCCCATGCGGGACGGCCTGCCCGTCACCTCCAAGGCTGACCGGAACTACCACGGCTTCGGCCTGCGCAGTGTGCGGTACATCACGGAGAAATACGGCGGCACCCTCCACATCGGCCAGGAGGGGGAGCTGTTTGTGGTGAGCATCCTTCTGCCCCGGCCGGGCGCTAACCCCTGAGCAGCGACAGATTTGCCAGAAAACTTGACGGATTTGCCAACGCCCGCCATCTCCTTTGAATTGTGGTATGTTGAGCTTACCCAAAAAACAGGGAGAAAGGGGAAATACACAGTGAAGAAAAAGAGCGCATCCGCCTCCCGCGGCGTCATCGCCGCGGTGAGCACCCTGCTGGCTGTGGCCATCGGCGTCACGTCCGGCGCAGCCTCCTACCGGTCGCTGATTTGCAGCGCCATCGGCGGCGACATGTACAAGACTGTGGACGAGAGCGGCGCACAGGTCGCCGACCGCTATCCGGACAACGGCATGAGCCTGGAGGACTGGAAGGCCGAGACCGACGCCCTGGTGGAGGAGGTCACCGGGGAGGGCATCGTGCTGCTGAAGAACGAGAACAGCACCCTGCCTCTGGCCAAGGGCTCCAAGGTGACCCTCTTCGGCCGCTCCTCGGCGGACCTGGTGCTGGGCGGCACCGGCGCCGGCGGCATTGATTCCTCCCTTGCCGTCAACCTGAAGGACGCCATGGAAGCCGACGGTATGTTTGAGATTAACAGCACCGTCTGGGACTTCTACAAGAGCTATGGCGGCAAGGAGGGCTACACCCGCAGCAACGGCACCTACATGGGCGCCAAGCCGGAGGACATCTATGTGGCCGAGGTGCCCGTGGCGGAGTACACCGACGCGGTGCGGGACTCCTACGACGATTACAGCGACGCGGCCATTGTGGTCTTCTCCCGGGTAGGCGGCGAGGGCTCGGATATGCCCACCGGCGACTTCGGCGACGGCACCAAATACCTGGCCCTCCAGGAGCAGGAGAAGGACGTCCTGCGGGAGATCCAGGACAGCGGCAAGTTTGACAAGGTCATCGCCCTCATCAACACCTCCAACGCCATGGAGCTGGGCTGGGTGGACCAGGAGGAGTACGGCATTGACGCCTGCATCTGGATTGGCGGCGTGGGCCAGAGCGGCGCCCGTGCGGTGGCCAAGGCCCTGTGCGGCGAGATCAACCCCTCCGGCCATCTGGCGGACACCTATGCCGCCGATTCCTTCTCCTCTCCGGCCATGCAGAACTTCGGGGATTTTACCTTCACCAACGCCAGCGAGATTGAAGCCCAGATCGGTGCCGACAACAACGGCACCAAATACGTGGTGTACGCCGAGGGCATCTATGTGGGCTACCGGTACTACGAGACCCGCTACGCCGACAGCGTGCTGGACCCGGTTGGCACCAACGCCGCCTCCGCCGCCGGTGCATTTGTGGGCGACACCTGGAACTACACCGATGAGGTGTGCTACTCCTTCGGCTACGGTCTGAGCTACGGCGCTGAGGACGGCCAGCCCTACAACCAGGAGATTCTCTCCGCCCAGATGGGGGATGACGGTCTGACCCTCACCGTGCAGGTCACCAACACCGGCACTGCCGCCGGAAAGAGCGTGGTACAGGTCTACCTCCAGCAGCCCTACACCACCGGCGGCATTGAGAAGTCGGCCGTACAGCTGGCCGCCTTTGCCAAGACCGATGTGCTCCAGCCCGGCGAGACCTGCCAGATGGAGCTGACTGTGGACCGGCAGGACATGGCCTCCTACGACTATAAGGATGCCAAGACCTACGTACTGGATGCCGGCGATTACTACTTCGCGCTGGGCAACGGCGCCCACGACGCCCTGAACAACATTCTGGCCGCCCAGGGCAAGACCGTGGCCGACGGCATGGACTATGAGGGCGACGCATCCCTGACCTACCGCTGGACCAACTCCGCCAGGGAGCTGCTCAACCAGTCTTACAGCGGCAACGAGATCACCAACCGTCTGGACAGCGCCAGCCTGGAGTACTACGGCTATGAGACCGGCTATCTGACCCGCAGCGACTGGACCACCTTCCCCGAGAGCTATACCGACCTGACCGCCACCGACGAGATGATCGCGGACATCGACGCAGAGGGCAGCTATGAGCCGGGCAGCAGCGATACATCCTCCATCATCACCGGTCAGGACAATCAGATGACCCTGGCCAAGATGACCGGGGTGGCCTTTGATGACACGGAGGCCTGGGACAAGATCCTCAACCAGCTCACCGTGGATGAGATGGTGAAGATTGTCACCGGCTCCGGCCTGTCTCCCATTCCCTCCATCGCCTACCCCGCCATGTTCATGAAGGACGGCCCCCAGGGCAACAACCAGCGCACCTATACCGAGGACGGCAGCACCGCCACCGGCTATTGCGGCGAGGTGGTACGTGCCTCCACCTTCAACACTGAGCTGCTCCGCCGGGTTGGCGAAGCCATGGGTGAGGACTGGCTGCGCACCGACACCGAGGGCGCCTACACCCCCGCCGTCAACATCCACCGTACCCCCTACGCGGGCCGCAACTTTGAGTACTTCTCCGAGGACGGCTACCTCTCCGGCCAGATGGCCCTGGTGGAGGTGGAGGGCCTCCAGAGCAAGGGCATCATCCCCTACATCAAGCACTTCGCTCTCAACGACCAGGAGACCAACCGGCAGGGCATCTGCACCTTCTCCAACGAGCAGGCCATCCGGGAGATCTACCTGAAGGCCTTTGAGGCCGCCTTTACTGAGGGCGCTGTCAAGGGCACCATGGGCTCCTTCAACCGCATCGGCTGCACCTGGTCGGGCGCCTGCGCAGGTCTGCTGAAGGACATTGTCCGCACCGAGTGGGGCTCCACCGCCATTATCGACACCGATATCGCCATCAACACCACCCTCCAGAGCGTCTTTGCCGGCCTGGAGAATGGCAGCACTATGTGGGCCACTTCGGGCACTGTGTTCTATGCCCACGTCATCAACCAGGCCTCCACCGACGCCAAGCTGCTGGCAAACCTGCGGGAGGCCTGCCATATCATCCTCTACAATCTGGCCGACAGCATTGGCGTCAACGGCCTGTCCCCCACGGCGCACGTGGTGGAGACCACACCCTACTGGGAGTCCGCGGCCTACGCTGTGATTGCCGTGCTGGCCGTCATTGACCTGGCCGCCGTAGTGGTGCTGGTCCGGGGCAGTCTGGGAAAGAAGAAGGAGGCGTAACACAATACCATGAAAAATATGTTGAATAAGAGCAGTATTCTCCCTCTGGCCGCCGCCGTGCTGGCCGCTGTGACCGCCGTTGTCTACGCCGGAGCCAAGGCTCGGGAAAACGCACCCCTTATTATCGCCCTGCTGGCTGCCGCCGCTGTACTGGAACTGGTGGCCGTGGCGGTCCGCAAAGCTCCCTTCCTGGAGTACATTCCCTTCGTCTGCGCCCTGGCCGGGCTGGCTGTATTTATCGACCTGGCCTTTGATGAAATCGGCGATATCCTCTCCAAAATCAACATGGACGGCCTGAGCGCCTCCTGGATTGCCAGCGCCGTGCTGCTGGTGGTCACCGTCATTGCCGCTGCCCTGGCCACTGTCTGGCCTGCCAAAGACTGAGGGGGCACCGGTCTTGCATATACATGAAGGAAAAAAGAAAGCCATCGGAGCGGAAAGTATCTGCCTGCTGGCCACGGCTCTTATCGCCCTGGTGGCGGCGGTGGATATTGTGCGCTATGCCCTGCTGGGCAGCGTCCTGCCTCTGGCCAACCTGTGCCTAATTGAGGTGCTGCTGCTGCTCCTGTGCCTGCTCTCCTGGCAGAGCCGCCTGCCCGCTCTGCTGCTGGCGGTGGCCGTGCCGACGCTGATGCTGGGCATCACCACCAACTATCTGGAGACCACCCTCTTCAACCTGGGCTTCTTTATCCAGGCCGGCGTCGCCCTGATCGCCGCCGTGACCGGTACGGTGTTTCAGCTCCGCCAGAAGACCCCGCCCCGCCGTCCGAACATCTGGACGGCGGCGGCTCTGGCGGTGGTGCTGGTGGGCGGCCTGGCCTTCTGGCAGGGCAGCGCGGCTGCCAGCCGGAGCGCCCAGACTGTGGGACGGGATATCTGGGCGGTGCCCAACCGGTTTTCCCAGCCCTGTGAGCAGGGGGGAACGGTGGAGAAGCTCACCTACCGGACCAAGGCCTACGCCACCGACCAGCGGGAGGTGGAGAAGACCGCCTATGTCTATCTGCCCGCCGGGTACGACCCGGAGGAGCAGTACAACATCCTCTATCTGCTCCACGGCACCGGCGATGACGAGCGGGCCTGGCTGCTGGAGCACAGCGAGAACAAGGACATGGTGGACCAGCTCATCGCCCAGGGGGTCATTGAGCCCCTCATCATTGTCACCCCCAGCTTTTATGTGGAGGACGACTGTTCCGACAACCTGGACGCGCTGACCTACTCCTTTGCCCAGGAGCTACGGGAGGACCTGATGCCCGCTGTGGAGAGCCGCTACGCCACCTATGCACCCTCCTGCGATGCCCAGGGCTTTACTGAGAGCCGGGACCACCGGGCCTTTGCCGGCCTGTCCCGGGGCGCGGTGACCACCTATCACTCCGCCATGTGCAGCAGCCTGGACTACTTCTCCTGGTTCGGCACCTTCAGCGGCAGCCGCACCGGCGCCGACTACTTCCGGGAGACCATCCAGTCCGAGGTTTTTAGGGACTATCCCATCCACTACCTCTATGTCTCCAGCGGCACTCTGGATTTTGCCCTCCCCGGGCAGATTCAGGACTACGACGCCCTGCTGGAGATGGAGCCCCGACTG